>CAWIJI010000006.1:0-486468 GCA_963836435.1 uncultured Acidobacteriota bacterium
GCGAGCATTTTTTTTTTTTTTTTTGGTGCTCTCGTTCAGTTACGTATTGCTCGGCGCGACGAAACCCGGTGCCGTGATCGACGTCCGCCTCGCACGCGGCGGCCTCAGCGCTACCGTGACCAAGGTCAAACGCGACGCGGGTCGTTCGCACGCCCCACAGCGCTCCGAGCGGAAGCTCGACGGCGTCGAACGGCTCGGCACGTACCGGGTTGTCGCCCTCGTGGACCGCAACCAACGACCAGCGCTCCGATCCAGCGCGGGATGCTTCGAGGGTCTGCAGCAAAGGATTGACGAGCCATACGTGGCGTACGCCCTCACGCGCGTAGATCGCGAGCTTCTTACCGCGATCGATGAGAGACCGTCGACGGCGACGGGGCGCAGAGCCAATCAGGCACAAGTGTAAGGTACGCAGCGGCTGGAACCGCCGGCATGCGCTCACGACGCCAGCCCGCGATATCCGGCACGAGCGCGTCGGCATCGAAGTGGAGCTCCGGCTCGTCGAGCAACCACCACCCGCCCGGACCGTTCTCGCCGAAGTGGAATGGACTCGAGGAGCTCCGGCGCCGAGTGCCGACAGTGCAAGGGAGTGGCGAGACGCCGGCCGCGGAAAGGCATAGAGCTCGCCGCCAAGAATCTCCGCGACGAAATTCTCCGGTACTGCGGAGAGATCCTCGTAGGTGGCGTCTTTCTTCAGCGGTCGGCTCATGGTCCGAGCCTAGCACGCACACTCGACTACGGTGCAAGCGTGAATCCCGGCGTTCTGCAGAATTACGCGAAGAAGCTCGCGAGCAGCGGCCGGTAACGGTCCATGTCGACGAGGAACGAGTCGTGACCCTGCAGCGAGTCGAGCTCGTGGAAATCCACTCGCGCCCCGGTGCTTCAGCCCTTCGGCGAGCTCGCGTTGCTGATAGATCGGGAACAGGAAGTCGGTCGTCACGCCGATGATCATCGCGCGCTCGACCTGGACCTGGCTCAAGCCGGCCTCCACGGAAGAGCCGTGCTCGGACACGTCGAACAGATCGCTCGCGCGCGACAGGTACAGATAGCAGTTCGGGTCGAACTGGCCCGTGAACTTGTTCGCGTGATGCTCGAGATAGGCCTCGACCTCGAACAGCATGCCGAACGGATCGCCGCTCGTGTCGGTGAGAGACACTCGCTCGCGGCCGAACCGCAAGCGCCACTCCTCGGCCGAGCGATAGGTGATCATGCCGAGCTTGCGCGCCAGCCGCATGCCGGTCAGCGGCACCGAGTCGCGCGGGTAATTGCCGTCGTGCCAGTGCGGATCGCTGCGGATGATCTCGCGTTGCAGCGAGCGCAACGCAATCGAGAACGGCAGCGAGCGCGGGCCCGACGACATGCTGACAAAGCCTTCCGACAGCCCCGGAAACAGGATCTCGAACGCGAGCGCCGTCATGCCGCCCATCGACGGCCCGACGGTCGCCGCCAGGAATCACACCGCGCTCGATGACATTTTGAAGCTCGCGAATGTTCCCCGGCCACGAGTAGTTTTGCATCGTGTCGAGAGTGCGCTTTTCGATCTGGCTGATGCGCTTTCCCATACGGCGCGCAAGGCGAGCCGCGAAGTAGTCGACCAGAATCGGGATATCGTCCTTGCGCTCGCGCAAAGGTGGGACATGCACCGGGAAAACGTTCAACCGGTAGTAAAGGTCCATACGAAACCGGCCTTCGGCCACCTCCCGCTCAAGATTACGGTTTGTCGCAGTAATCACACGAACATCCGTTTGTATTGTTTTCCCACCGCCGACCCGCTCAAACTCCTTCTCTTGAAGCACCCGAAGAAGCGCGATCTGCATTTCCGGGGTTAGCTCTCCGATCTCATCCAGAAAGATCGTGCCCCCGTTTGCCGCCTCGAAGCGTCCGATGCGCTGCTGCAGCGCTCCAGTGAAGGCGCCTTTTTCGTGACCAAAGAGTTCGCTTGCGATCAACTCTGCAGGCAAGGCCGCGCAATTCACCTTCACCAGCGCACGCGACGCCCGGGAAGACCGCTTATGGATTGCATGGGCGACCAATTCCTTTCCGGTTCCCGTTTCTCCGCTGACCAGGACCGTCGAGTCGGTTCGGGCCACCTTGTCGATTGCCGCCAGGACCTTCTGCAAGGACAGAGAGGATCCGACGATTTCCTCGTAAATCGAGCGTTGAACGATTTCATCCTGAAGCATCCGATTCTCAAACTGCAGCCGTTCCTTCAGCGCGTTGATCTCCTCATAAGCCAATGCGTTGGAAACCGCGATCGAGACCATATCGGATACGTCCTGCAGAAGTTGCACTTCCTCGGCGGTAAAACTGCGGCGCTGGAGCGAAAGAAAGTCAACGACACCAATCAATTCCCGATGCTTCATCAGCGGCAGCGCAACGTAGCTGTGGATTCCGTGCTTTAAGAAATCGTCGTCCCTGAGAAAGCGGCGCTGGCTTTCGACGTCTGCGCACACATAGGGTTCACCGGATTTCATGATGGCGCTCATGTGGTGGTCTTGAATGGGTATCCGTGCCCGGAGGGGCTCCACGTGAAGATCCGAAGCTTTCTGCTCCAGAATGCTCTGCACCGATTCCTGGCCTTCGCGCGGCCAACCCTCGATATGAAGAGAATGCAGTTTGGCGTAATCGCCGTCGCGCACGACGACACCCACGGAATCGAATTGAACCATGGGTTTAAGGGCGGCAACCAGCGCGGCAAGCACATCCGACAAGTCCAGATGCGCACTGATGGCTCTGGCGACCTGGAGGATGGCTGGATCACTCGTCTTCTTCTGGTCCTCGAAGAACCTGGCAGGCTGCATAGAGGAAAAGCCTACCACGATTGGGACTCGCCGGACGCTGTGCGGGATTGCTCGCGATATCGAGGATCACCCCTGGGGTGAGCGCAGTTTCACTTTTGATGATCCGGATGGCCATGCGTGGTTTTGTGGCCAGTCGCTGCGCGGCTGATAAAACCGTCGACCAGTTGCCTTTCGCTCCCGCGTACAAAAACCGGCGCATCCGGCGCGCCTTTAGCGCAGCCCATCCTGGCGGGTTCAAACCCCTCCGCGCCGTGGCCGCTCGCCGAACGGCAGGCATCCATTCGTGATACGCTAAAAATGCTCCACGGTTCGCCGGTCATTGGCGACAGTTCGATTCGGATCGGATGCTGCGGTGGCTGAACGGCGGTTAAGAAGGCGAGGCTGTCCGCCTTGCAGCAGGGAGCTGGTCTCTTGTCGTTGCAGGCTTATGACAGCAGTCCGGCAGGAGCTTAAGCAGGTGTCTCAGCGCTGGCTTTCTTGGGAGATGCAGGTTTTTCGAAGCTACAAGGAAGGCGGTTCTCATGTCGCTGGAAAACACGATCCCGGGTCAGGATTTTCGCCAAAGCTGCATCAAATCGAGACCAAAACGAAGACGGCCGAGGTGGCTTGGGCGGATCGGCGGTGTAATCCGCCGCCATAAGCTCGTCTGTGTGTTCCTCGGCGTCGTGACAGTGCTCGGCCTGGCAGGAACTTTCTACGAAGCCCATACCTCTGCGATTCAAGCGAGGTTGTTTGCCGCGGTTGCTTCGCGTCTATCGTTCCGTCTGCTTCCCGGCCGGACTGCCGCCACCGCGATCGCTTTCCCCGCGGTGGGCCCGTTCAATCAGATCCGCGGTTATTCCAGACTGCCCGATTTCCTGCAGCAACTTGCAGAAGCCGGCTTCCACATCGCAGAACAGGCGCACGTCTCACCGGAGCTTGCGGCCCTTATTCGTTGGGGAATCACCCCGCCCTACTCGGAGCCTGCGGTCGCCGGCCTCTTGATCCGCGACGAAAGTGGCAAGATGCTCTACGATGCCACGACCCGCCAACGCGTTTCCCGCAACTATCAGGAAATCTCTCCCCTGGTGATCGAGGCTCTATTGCTGGTGGAGAATCGCGAACTGGCGGACTCCAGCGTGGCGACTCGAAATCCGGTGATCGATTGGCAGCGATCCGCCAAGGCCGGTTTTCTGTACGCCGTCTACAAACTCGGACTCCCCGTCCGTATCGAAGGCGGCAGCACTCTGGCCACCCAACTTGAAAAATTTCGCTACGCGGAGAACGGCAGAACATCTTCCCTTTCCGACAAGCTCCGGCAAATGCTGAGTGCCAGTCTGCGTGCCTATCGCTTCGGCCCGGATACAACCGCAGAGAGGCGGCAAATTGTTCTCGACTACTTGAATTCCGTGCCGCTCTCAGCCGCGCCAGGCTATGGGGAAGTGTACGGCCTGGGCAACGGGCTTTTCGCCTGGTTTGGAATGGAGCTGAATGAGGCAATGTCCGCCATGCGCGGCCCGGCAGTAACCAAAGAAAAGGAGCAAACCTTCAAGCACATTCTGGCGCTGATCTGTGCAACCCGGGCTCCCTCGTACTACCTGAAAGAAGATCGGCCGGCCCTGGAGGCAAGAATCGACTTCTACACCCGGGCCCTGGAGAACGAGGGCGCCATATCGGCGGATTTTGCCCGCGGGGTACGCGCGGCGCCGTTGCGGTTTCTCGACCGCGCGCCCGTCCCGGACAGGGGTTCATTCCTTGAACGAAAGGCGGTCAACGCCGTGCGCGGACGCATCATGGATCAACTCGGAGTCCACGATCTGTACTCCCTCGACCGTTTGCAGCTCGCTGCCGATTCGACGCTGGATGCCGGTCTGCAGGCGCAAGTCTCGGATCTGTTCGAGGAACTCAAAGACCCGGAATTCATCAGCTCGCACGGACTCAACGGGGAACAGCTTCTGTCACGCGGCGATCCCACACGGATCATTTACAGTTTCACGCTTTTTGAACGAACGCCTCTGGGCAACGTCCTGAGGGTCCAGGCAGACTCGCTGGACCAGCCTTTCGACCTGAACGAAGGAATGAAGCTGGAACTGGGCAGCACGGCTAAACTGCGCACCCTCGCGCACTATCTCGAACTCGTCGCTTCCCTGTACCACGAATTCCGCGCTTCGGATGGCGCCTCGCTCGCGGAAAGCGCCGGCGCAAAAGACGATCCGATTACCCAGTGGGTACACGGGATCCTCGAAGCGCGACCCGGCACCGATCTGCGCACACTCCTGGATCTGTCCCTGGAGCGCCGGTACTCCGGCGACTCCCAGGAAGTGTTTTTTACCGGCGGTGGAGCACATAAATTTTCCAACTTCGATAAGGCCGAAGATGGCGCGAGTTTCACGGTACGCGACGGTCTGATACATTCCGTCAATCTCGTCTATATCCGACTGATGCAGGATCTCGTACGATTTCATGAAGCGCGCCTTCCCTATGACCCCGCCGCAGTGCTGAGCGACCCGTCAAATCCGGACCGGGCGCGCCTGTTGGAAGAGATTGCAGCGAAGGAATCCCAGGAGAACCTGTATCGAGCTTACAAGGCCTATCGCAACTTGCCCGCCACTGAGATTCTCACCCATTTGCTCGGAACACAGTCCGGTTCGGCGAGCCGGCTGGCGATGGTTTTTCTGGCAGGACACTCGGATGCCGATGCCGCAGGTCTGAGGGCCTGGCTGCTCCGTCACGGCATCTCGGCTTCAGAGGACGAAGCCAGCCGGCTCCTCAAAGCCTACGACCCGCAGCGTTTGGATATTTCAGACTACGGGTACCTTCTGGATCGGCATCCTCTCGAAGTCTGGTGCGCCACCCAGTTGCTGGACGAACCCTCGCTGTCCTGGGAACAACTGCTGGCCCGCAGCAAGGAAGCGCGTCAGGCGGCTTCTCGCTGGCTGTTCCGGACAAGAAACATCCGTGCTCAGGACCTTCGGTTGAAGTCTCGTTTCGAACAGGACGCTTTCCTTCGCATGACTCCATACTGGCAGCGTCTCAGCTTCCCTTTCGATGAGCTTGTTCCCTCCCTGGCGACGGCGATCGGAAGTTCGGCGGATCGTCCAGCCGCGCTGGCGGAATTGATGGGCATTATCCTTAACGACGGAGTGCGGCTCCCTGTCGTGGAGGTCCAACGCCTGCGCTTTGCAGCCGGCACTCCATACGAAACCGTCGTCGAGCCCAATCCACCCGCAGGACAGAGGGTCATGGAATTCGACGTCGCTCACGTGCTGCGCGCGGTTCTCGAAGACGTCGTGAAGAAAGGCACGGCAACAAGGCTTGCCGGCGTCTTCAAGAATCAGCAGGGAAAGGATATTATCGTCGGGGGCAAAACAGGTTCAGGGGACAACCGATTCAAGACCTTTGATTCTGACGGTCACCTGCAGTCCTCCCGAGCGATCAGCCGCACCGGGACCTTCGCGTTCTTCCTCGACGATCGCTACTTCGGAGTGCTCACGGCTCATGTGCAGGGGGAAACAGCCTCGACCTACGGCTTCACCAGCGCCTTACCGGTAGCCACTCTGGGGATCCTGGCGCCGAGCATCGAAGAGGTCGTGCATCGGGATCAGGAGAATTTCACTTCTGCAACAAGCCAACAGCCGGCCAACTGATGCTGCAACTTGCGGAGGATGACACACAGTGGAATGCCGATCGACAATGTACGCATGAGCTGAGGGTCAAGCATGGGAGTCAGGTCACCCCCCGAATCGGCACACGGATTGCGATCGCTCACCCCCGGCTACCCCCTTGCACCGCTCCGCGGTGCCTGGAGTTTAGACACTTTGCACGCCGGTGGCGTGAAAGGAAGGTATTCCCGGGAGTGGAGCCGAGCGACACCCGGGGTTCATCTCACGAGGGGCGTCCGCAGCCCGGCAGTGGGTGCGAGGAATCCCTGCACCCCTGCCGGGGTGCAACGTTGTCGTTACGGTAACCCCGGGTTGCGCTCGCTTCGCTCGCTTAACCCGGGGCTAAATTCTCAGCACGCCTCCGGCGTGCTTGCACCCCAAGAGGGCCCAAAGGGGCCCCCTGGAGTTTAGACATTTTGCACGCCGGAGGCGTGAAAGGAAGGTAGCCCCGGGTGGAGCGAAGCGACACCCGGGGTTCAACTCACGAGCGGCTTGCACCCCGGCAGGGGTGCGAGGAATCCCTGCACCCCTGCCGGGGTGCAACGTTGTCGTTACGGTAACCCCGGGTTGCGCTCGCTTCGCTCGCTTAACCCGGGGCTAAATTCTCAGCACGCCTCCAGCGTGCTTGCACCCCAAAGGGGCCCCGTAGAGGTGCAGGGATGCCGCTGGGCCAGAGTGGGATCGGAGCGGATACTCAGACCCCGGGTGCACGCTAACCTCACGACATCGGTACCATCCGGGCTCCATCATGATTTCGACGAGCAGGCCGCAACCTGCTATGTTACGATCCAATGCCGTTGCTCATCGAGCGTGTTAAACAGATCATTAAACGCATCACGAAGTGGCTTATGGGAAAGTATCCAGCACCGGCGTACCATTTCATCGTTCAGTGGGGTGGCGTGCGGACCGGTTTCACCGAAGTATCCGGATTGTCGATTGAAACCGAAGTCGTCGATTATCGAGAAGGCAGTTCCCCAGTTCAAAACACAATCAAGATTCCCGGTCTCCGAAAATTTACGAACATCGTCTTAAAACGCGGAATCGTTTCGGGCGACAGCGATTTCTTCACCTGGGTCAGCACTGTTCAGCAGGGTCAAGTCGAACGTAGAGACGTCGTGATATCCCTTCTCAATGAAGCCCACCAACCGTTGATGACATGGAAAGTCCGGAACGCATGGCCGGCAAAGTACGAGGGCCCGGTTCTTCGTGCGGAAAGTTCAGAAGTCGCCATCGAGACTCTCGAATTAGCGCACGAGGGAATTGAAGTGCAAACGAACTGAGAGCCTCGTTGTCGGACGCGGTCAACGAACCGCGAAGCGCATCGAGCGGGATGCCGGTCGCCGCCTTTCCTGGGACTCCGCGTCCTGATGGTCCACCAGATCCGGGATGTCTATCTACCCCCTCGTGCGAACCTACTTACACACGAAATTCGACGCGTCGTCAGTGCTTCCCGTTCCCTTGTACTGCGCAGTCTGCGGATACGGGCACAACGGGCGGGTCTTATCCAAGGCGCCGTTTGTACTGTGGGACGCAACGATTGAAGCCGGCGGTGTTCCCTTTTCCCTCCACTGATCCAGCGCGCCAAGTGAATCAAATGTGCTTGGGCCATCCCCGCCGCCGCAGTGCCCGACGCCCGGCAGCATGAACAATCGGATCTCATTCGAGGCTTTCGCGGCGCCGCCAACCTTCTTGACCACGTCGTTGTAGTAGAGAACGCTGTTGGCCGGCGGAATACCAGGATCCGCCCAGCCGTGATACATCAGCAGCTTGCCACCGTGATCGAAAAAGGGCTTGAGGTTGGTGTCGCTGGAGGCCATAACCGGCCCCGCCGTCTTGTCGAACAGCGCAAGGTCCCTCCTGATGTCGAGCGTCTTGTAATCCCAGCCTGGATCGTTGAAGACGAGATAGCGATACACGTCGTAGGCGATTCCAATCGGAGTGCGCAACGTTCCATTCCAGCCGCCTTCGCTTCCATACTCATAGCCCGGATAGATTCCCGGGCCTCGATAAACTCGTTTTGCCGTTTCAACCTGGGCTGCGGTCAGGCAGGTGGGAGAGTCCCCTTCCTTACATAGCAATACGGCTGGATCGAACTTGCACTGGCGGGGATTCTCGATCACCCGATCGGTCACTCCGTCGAGTGCATCACACGCCTTGAGCACCGCATCGTGCAACACGGCGTATTTGTTCGCCGGAATCAGGCTGCCTTCGTCCCGATTAGCCTGCTGGGCGACCCAAACCTGCGTTGCGTGCATCACACCCGAATTCGCCGCATTCGCGCCCGCAATGATGCCGTCGAAATCGAGGGGATAGCGTTGGGCTGCGGTGAGCGCCTGACGTCCGCCGGTCGAGCACCCCTGGAAGTAGGAGAGCCTCGGTCCGCCGCCATAGAAAGCCGCAGTGATGGCCTTTCCGGCCACTGTCATCTCATGGACGGCGCGGTACGAAAAATCGATGACCTTTTCCTTGTTGTCGATAAACGTTGCCGCCTGACCGCCCGGATGTCCGGTGTCTGTGCTCGCTGCGGCGTAGCCTGCTGCAACCGGGGCCGCCATGGCGTTATAGCTGATGGAGCCTGCCCATGCGCCGTTCCCCACGGCAAGCATTTTGTTGTTCCACCCTGCAACCGGCATCCAGAGTTCGATCTTGATATCCGAGTCGGGGGTGGGCTTCAGGGTCGCTGCAATACGGCAGAAAGCGGGAAGATTCGCATAGGCGTTTACCGGCGGAGCGCCACCTCGTCCGCCACGGGCCGGGGCAGCAGCACCAGTAGTGGCACCGCGCGCAGCGGCAGCAGCACCGGCATTGGCGCCATTGCCGCCGCGGCCAGCAACGTCCAGACCTCTCGGTGGTGCTGCCCCGCGTGCCGCGACCGGCGCGACAAATTTGCCGGCCTCGACGACCTCGGCCGTGGTGATTGTGGTATTCGCAAGCTTGAGAGTCAGAAGGCTCTCACAGGGGGCGGCCGCAAACAGGCGCGGGCTAAAGACCAGAAGTGCAAGAACGACCGGCAGCATTCGTCGAATCATGAGACAACTCCCCTCTAAGCGCTTTTGCCTAAAAATCGGCGCGAAGCACCAATCTGCCCTCCTGAAGTCAGGAGGGCAGTTGCGTCCCCTCCGATCCTGTTGTCGATAGCGTCGGCCTAGGGCTTGCCGATGGCGGCCATCAGATCCTGTTTCGACGCGTCCCTGCCATCACCAGGCGCATGCCCTGAAACGACGATCGTATAGTCGATCTTCAGGCGATCGAGCTCCGACGCCAACAGCTTCTGGAACGCGAGCTGGCCGGAACCGGTGGTGGCAGCGCCCGGTGCGCCAGGGTTGTAGGCGTCGGACTCAAACACGGCCTTTGCCTTTGGAACGTACGCAATGATCATGTCGTCACTGTGCAGAGCGCCCTTGAGCGCATAAAGCTCGATGCTTTGAGTATCATCCTTGAGGACCAACTTATCCTTGACGTACTGGAACTTCACCTTCTTGCCGGATTTCTGGAAGGCGTCCGGCCAGGCCGGCGGGGGGCCTCCACGTCCGCCAGCCGCCGCGGGAGCTTCGCCGGACGCCGTCGTCGTTGCCTGCAGGGTCCGAGGGTTACTGAACCACTTGTCATAGATGTCTTTGTTCAATTCGCTGGTGACAATCGTGACCACTCCGGAGCCGTCCGCGGCGACAGCCCGCAACCCGCCGGCATGATCCCAGTGATTGTGCGTGTTGATCACCATCGTGATGGGCTTGTTCGGAATTGCCTCGTGGGCCTGCGCGATGATGTTTTCGATACCGTTTTGCGGCGCTTCGATAAGGACAATGTGATCCTTGAATTCGACGGCCATGGCGCGGTAGCCGCTGGTGAGCACATAAACGCCATCGGCAATCTTGCGGGGCGACGGCGGTGCCGCTGGCGCAGCACCACCACGCGCCCCTCCACCGCCGGGAGCCCCGGCCCCACGTCCGCCACCAGCTGCACCACCGGGCGCTCCACCGCGGCCGCCGCCTGGCGCTCCGCCGCCGCGCCCACCGCCGCCAGCGCCACCGCCTCGGCCCGCACCACCCCCACGACCGCCGCCGGCGGCCGGAGCCTCTGGAGCAGGCCCGTTCGCTTTCACATCCGTGATCATCGCGTCACTCCACAGAATGCCGGCACGCGTCTGCGTCATTTTGGTCGGAAATTTCACGCCGCCAAAATCCTTGTAGTCGGAGTAGTTCTGATCCACGACGATGTCCCCGATCAGGAAAGGGGCCGCATCTTCGTAGGCGGTCTCCACCTTCTCGAGCATATTGTTCTGGCTGTTGATGTATCCCGTCAGCTTGTAAGGCACTCCGGAAGGCGCCTTCTGATCGGAGTCGAAAGATACCACCGTATATTTCTTGCCGTTCATAGACTGGCTTTTCACGGTAGGGTTCGAGGCCGCTGACGCAAGCTTGAGGAAACCCGGAGGAGAAAGGGTCACGTCAAGACGGGCCGCCCATGCACCGGTGGCCGGCACGTTGCCCGTATTTTGCGCCGGCGGGGCATTGGAGGGGTCCAGTCCTCCACCGCCAGGCAATAATCCGGTCGCCGGATCACCCGGGCGGCTTTGCAGCCCGGTCCGCTGAGAAGTTCCGGCACTGTAGTCGATAAACCGCGTAAAGTCCGTCACCGTATTCTGGTGCCATCCCTTCGTGGGCCCCATCCACTGCCCAAGCCCGGCACCCTCATGGGACGTCGGTCCTGAATATTGAATCGTATTCAGATTCTCGTAGCCCATCGCCTTCGTCGCGTTGGCGATAACGGTCTTGGCGTCCTGCGCCGAAGCTGCGCCGACGAACATCAGCGTCAGCGCTGCCGAGGCCGCAGCGGCCAGGAATTTTCTCGTCATACCTTCCTCCATTGTTTGTGTCTCCAGATACTTCGTCTAGGGCAAGGTGAAAACGTTCAGCGTTCCGCCGGCTGCCTGTGCGACGTATTGCTTGCCACTCTTGCCTTGATAGGTCATCGGGTTCGCGCCGCCATTTGCGTTGAGGCGAGTCACCCAAAGTTCTTTGCCTGTCTTCGAATCGATGGCGCGGAATCGAGAGTCACTGGTCGCTCCAATGAATACCAAACCACCCGCAGTGACGATCGGCCCCGCCGAGCCTCCGCGACCCGTGTTCTGTTTTCCCGCGGGCAGGTTATCACTGACCCCCAGCGTGATCTGCCAGGCAAACTCGCCGGTGTTGGCATTCACCGCAGTCAGCCGCCCCCAGGGGGGCTTTTGACAAGGCATCCCGTTAGCGGTGAAGCCCGCGTAGGGACCGGGCCCCGTCACGCTTGCACGGTCATAGGGCTGCGAAGAACCTGCGGTCCCGTTGCCATAATTGCCGACGTCCTTCTTCTTTTCGATCCAGCCGACGAGGGACGCGTCCTGGCTGAAGGCATAGATAAACCCTGTTGTCGGATCGCTTGCGGGGCCACCCCAATTCACACCCCCATTGCCTGGAAATTGAATGGTGCTCTTCGGCGGAGTTTCGTCCTCATGGAACAGGAACGGCGTGAAAGGACCCGCATTGTAATAGCCGCCGGATCGTTCATAGAGATCCATGCAGGCTTTGGCATGTTCGGGAGTCGTGTCTTCCGCCGTGACAATGTCTTCCTTCTTGAAAGACGTCCGGGCCAGTGCCGGAGGCTTCACAGGAAAAGGCTGGGTGGGTGAATACCACTCGCCCGGAGCATCGCCCTTAGGCACGGGACGTTCCTCGACTCCGAAGATGGGCCTTCCGGTTGTGCGATCGAGGATGAACAGCCAGGACGTCTTGCTGACCAGGCCGAGCGCGGGAATCGTCTTGCCGTTCTGCCTGATGTCGAGCAAAGTGGGCGGAGAGGGTTGATCGGAATCCCACAGGTCGTGATGGACGCTTTGGAAGTGCCAGATGTATTTCCCCGTATTCAGATCCAACGCCACTACAGAATTCGCGTAGAGGTTGGTTCCCGGGCCATCGCCGCGCCAGTAGTTCCCTGATGGAGCGCCCAAAGTGGTGTAGACGATCTCGCGCTCCTCATCGACGGTGAAATACCAGCCCCAGTGGTTGACACCTTGACGGCGCTTCCATCCATCGTCGAGCCAGGCTGCGGCGAAATTGGGATCGCCGGGCTGAGCGATGGACTTGAAACTCCACAACTTGTCGCCGCTGCGCGCATCGTAGGCTCGTGTGTCCCCGGGCGTGTCTCCGAAGTCCACTTCCCCGGCGAAGGCGCCGAGAATCACGACATTCTTGAAAACCATCGGGACTCCGTTCCAGGACACCCCCGTATCCACGGAGCCATTGGTACCGAAGCCTGGATCGGGCTGACCGGTCCCGGCATTCAACGCGATAAGTCTCCGGCCACCCATAATGAGAATTCGCGCAGCGTGCGTTGCATCGCCCGGCCAGTAGGCCACGCCGTGCGCGTTGCCGGCAGGGCCATCAGCCGCGGGTCCGCCCCTGGCCCCACGTGCAGGCGCTGCGGCGCCACGGGCTGGAGGGGCGCCGGCAGCCCCACGTGCGGGAGGCGCCGCACCGCCGGCCGGAGGGGCCGCGCCCGCGCCTCCGCGCCCGCCGCCACGGCCTGCACCGCGGCCGCCGGCCGCACCGGCTGGAGCGGGTGCTGCGCCATAGCGCCAAATTTCCTTGCCCGTGTCGGCGTCCAGCGCGACCGCACCACCCGTTGTGGAGACATACATCACGCCATCCACAACGATCGGAGTTTCCTCGCCACCGGCACCGGGAAACGTCCAGGCCTGTTTCAGAGTTGCCACATTCGACGTGTTGATTTGCTTCAGCTTTGAAAAACGGGTTCCGGCCAGGTCGCCGCCATAGCGGGGCCAGTCTGCGTCGGTGAAGGCACGGACAGCACTGCGGGTTGCTCCCGAGTTCTGCGCGACCGTCCGAGCCGCCGGTACAAGAAGGGCGACGACAAGCAGAAGAGCTGCTGCTGCGAGCAAAGATGCACGCTGAATCCGCATCCAGAACCCCTTTCCTCTTAAAGGCATACTGCGACTTGGCTTTGAGACGGCATATTCATGACACATGCGAATGGGACTGTCAAGAATGGTTCCCGAAGGGTTGACCTGCACGGACCGGGGGGATAAGATTCCGGGGACTTTCAGCGGAGGCGCACATCATGAAGGCCATTTGGATGTTTCTATTGGCGGCACAGGACCTCGCCCCTCTGAAGGGCCGAACCTGCTGATGCCACGCACGACGAGCAGCGAAGCGGGACTCGTTGCGGCCCGTCTCGCCCTGGGAGTATTTTTCCTTTTCGAAGGCTGGGATAAGCTGCCATGGGTGCTCCACCCGGATATGTTGGCCTCGATTCTTAGCCGCTGGGCCGCCGAAGGCTCGTCCCTCAGCAGGTGGTATGTCCACACTCTGTGTTTGCCCGGTGTTCCCGTGTTCGCCCGGCTGATTTTTTTCGGAGAGGTCGCTGCCGGTCTTGCCCTGATTTTCGGCTTATGGACGCGGACCACGGCAATAATCCTGATCCTGCTTGTCTTGAATATTCATCTGGCGCACAACACTCTGCTTCAGTACTCCTTTCTGTCGAAAGGAGATGGGTTGCCGGTTCTCGGCGGACTGATGGCTCTCGCCATCGGCGGCGCTAAACTGCCCCTCAGTATCCGAAAACGAAAGTGAAAACTATGACCAAACGCATGCTTCTCTATCCATGCCTCGCATCGCTGATGTTGGTTCTTGCATCCTGCGGGAGCGAGACACCGAAGTCGGACACCGCAGCGGCCCCACCGCCGCGTCCGGCGGGCAGCTACCACGTTTACGTGACGAATGAGCGTTCCGGCGATCTCACGATCATCGACTCGGTCACCAACGACGTGGTTTCCACGGTCATGCTCGGGAAACGGCCGCGCGGCATTCACGTGAGTCCAGACAAGAAGACCATTTATGTCGCTTTGAGCGGGTCTCCGATCGCAGGTCCAGGCGTTGATGAATCGAAGCTGCCGCCCGCAGACAAGACAGCGGATGGCATCGGCGTCTTCGATATCCCGGAAGGCAAACTGCTGAAGGTCATCCACGCCGGCTCGGATCCTGAAGAATTCGATCTCAGCAAAGACGGCGCGCTGCTCTACACCTCCAACGAGGACAACGCGGAAGCCAGCATTGTCGACATCGCCGCCGGTATGGTTATCGCATCCCTCAAAGTGGGCGAAGAGCCCGAGGGCGTGGCCACCTCACCAGACGGCAAGTTCGTCTATGTAACGTCCGAAAACGAGGGAGCGATCTTTGTGATTGATACGGAAGCGCGGAAAGTGATCAAGAACTTCAAGGTAGGCGCCCGCCCTCGAAGCGTCGCGTTCTTTCCAGACAACATGAAGGCTTATGTCTCCCGCGAAAACGACGGGGTGTTGAGCATTCTGGATACCGTCAAACACATGAAGACGGGTGAAATCAAGATTGGGAATCCGAGAGATCCTGACAACATCAAACCGATGAAAGTGATCCTCTCTTCCGATGCAAAGACAGCCTACGTAAGTACAGGACGCGGCAAGCAGGTCTTCACCATCGACACGGCAACCGACAAGGTCACCGGTTCCCTGGAAGTGGGCCAGCGGCCGTGGGGCATTGGTTTGTCTCCCGATGGCAAGCTCTTGTATACGGCCAACGGCCCGTCCAACGATGTCTCTGTGGTCGATCTCGAGACCAACATGGTGATCAAGAAAATCAAAGCCGGGGAATCCCCGTGGGGCATCCTCGTCGTCGAGCCGTAGAGTTTGCTGAGGTTCAAGAACATCGGCAGAGGACCGTCGGAAGGCCGTTAAGATTCACTGACGCACACGAAGAAAAGGAGATCCTCAATGATACAAAGACTTCTCACTGCAGCAGGCTGCCTCACGCTGCTGGCAGCCACCGCAGCACCGCTGTCTGCACAGCTCGCTGCGCCCAATGCGGCAGGTGTTTCGCTTGGAGCCGTCTACTTCACCGTGCCGGATGTCGAGAAGCACAAGAAGATCTGGGTGGATAACTTTGGAGCAACGCCGACCATGGTGGGCAAGACGGAAATGCTGAAGCTCTCCGGTGTGTTCATCGTGCTGACCAAGGGGACGCCCGAGATGGTCCCCGGACTGGTCGATCATCTGGGCATCTGGGCGAAGGATCTGGACCCGATCCGCGCGAAACTGACAGCTGCCGGAATTCCAACGATGCCGAAAGCCCAGTTCATCAATCTTCCCGACGGCGTCAAGCTCGAGTTCATCGATGATCCGAACGGTCCCGACACCCCCGCCGCACAGCACATCCACTACTTCATCGGCCCCATGCCCACCGGCCCCGAAGCGCGCGCCTGGTACATGAAGGAGTTCGGCGCCGCGGAGGCCGGCCGCCGCAACGGCGCTATTCCGAGCGCCCTGTTCACTCCGGCAGACAAGTGGATCTCTCTGGATTTCACCGGCGCCCGCGGCGGCGGAGCAGCTCCCACATCCAATAAGGGAAAGGTTCTCGATCGTTTCGCGCTGGAAGTGAGAGGAATCGACGCCTTCGTGAAGAAACTGGAAGCGGACGGTGTAAAGATCACCAGGCCGGTCTCAACAAACGCGGACGGCTTAAAAACCGCGATGATTGTCGATGTTGTGGGAAACGACGTCGAGTTAATTGAAGGGCTGGCGGGAAAGTAAGAAAGGGAAATTGCGGACAGAGTTTGGACGTTTCGCACGCCGGAGCGTGGAGGGACAATAGCCCCGGGTGGAGCCGAGCGACACCGGGGGTTCATCTCGCGAGGGGCGTTACCCCGGGTTGCGCTCGCTTAACCCGGGGCTAAATTCTCAGCACGCCTCCGGCGTGCTCTGGAGTTATTTGCTCTACTTCGGTCTGCCGAACATCGCCGCGTCGATGGCCGCGTTGACTTTATACTCCTGGATCTTCGCGGTATAGCGGCCGTCCAGCCATGAGAACTGGTACTCGAACGGGAGCTTCACTCCGTTGCCGATATCCCGATAGTCGGAATAATCGATCTGAACGGAGACGCGACCGACAGGCGAAGGCACCATGCGGATCAACCGCCTGAGCAGTCCGGTATCCTGATCGAAATAGAACGTGCCCAGCATCTGATTCGTCCCGGTCCCCTGACTCCCCTGAACGACCAGGTAATCCTTGTCTTCGATCTGCCGCCTCAGTCCGAGCCGCCAGTTACCCAGCGCCGTCTTAATTTGTCCGGGAAATGCGATTTGGGCCTCGAGCCGGGCGCCCATCAATTCCCCACCCACTAACTGGTATTCGGGGAACAAACCTCTTGGAGTACGGATCCATCCGGTCGTTCCGTCGAAAGCCCAACGGCTCACGCCGCGATCCGGATGTTCGGGAAATGAAATTTCGGTGGTCTTCTGATTGGGAGACTTGGCGTACATCGTGAAGACGCCGTCGCCGCCGAACCCGCCGTAGCCGAGCGCAGTTCCGGTAGCGACATAGCTGGTGAGCGCGTTCAGTCGCTGAGCTCCACCCAGAGCGGCGATGTACTTGTCCAGGATCTGATCGGCTGTCACGGTTACCGTTCCCGGGTAGGGAGCGACCACGATGTCGTCGTCCTCGGGCGGAGGGCCGGAGTAGACGCGATCCAGAGGAATAGAGGTCACGGGTCTCTCGCGGCCGTGGTGGCAGGTATAACAGGTGACCATTTGCGCACCACCGAAATTCGTCCTGTTGATGGTTGTCACCATCTCGATCATTCGGCGCGCGGTTCTCTTTTGCGGGATCGTGTCGATGGCAAAATCGACTTTGTCGCTGCCTGCTCCGGGATGGCAATCGGCGCAATCGAAGCCGAGGTCGCCGGTTATGACGCCCATGGCGCTCAGAAAATCATCGGGAGACAGGTCTTTGAGCGCGCTCGTCGTGACGTTCTTGAAATAGGTTCCCGCCTTTGCACCCACTGGAGGCGGTGGCAGCGACGGCCCCTGGGCTGCCCGGGCAACGAATGAAAATCCAAACCAAAGAATCGCCGACCCGGCGACACCAGGCACCAGCCGTGACCAGAGCTTCATATTATTTCCCTCCAAAAAAAATGCGTATGAATTAGTAGTCCCCGCCATTCGCGAGAGCTATGTCGATCGTGGCCAAAAAAAAGGGGACAGCAGAAAAACTGCCGTCCCCTTTTATTTGCGTTTTACTGCTGATTCGGAGGAGCTCCTCCCGGAGCGCCGCCGCCTCGGCCACCGCGACCGCCGCCGGGGGCGCCACCACCGCGGCCACCACCGCCAGCTGGCTGAAGAGCGCCCGGAGGCGCATTTGCCCCGACATTCGGCGAATCGATTGCAAAGCCACCACCACTCACCGGATACTTTTCGAGATCCTGTTCGCCTTCAACACAAGCGGTTTCAGTCTGCTCATATCCGGTCGGACGCTTCGCAAACCCGGCAGGCACATTCAGGTTACGCCGGAAGTTGTCCGTGACCGTCATGGGTCGCGTTAATGCGACAGGGTCTTCAACGACGGCTTCATAGCCGATGTTATTGGAATCCTTGAACGTAAACTTTTCGACGACGTGAGTTGCATCGCTGTGGACGGCGCCTGAAGCGTCCCACCAGCCGGCAGCCAGGTTCGTCGTATCGACAACCAGTACGTCACCCTCCCAGTGGCCGATGGAATCGCCCTGGAACAGCTTGATATTCGCCGGAATATGCTGCCGCCCATCGAGGTAGATCACACGGGTCGCTCCCGCGGTGTCCCATCCGAAAACGATGGCGTTTTTGTCATGCACGGCCTGAAAGCCCATCTGAATACCGAAATTCGTCGGGACTCCGGCGGGCAGGCAATGCGTATAGGGCTCGTTGAACATGTGGTTCTTCGCTTCGTCGGCAGCCTTTGCTTCCCATTCGGCGTTATAGGGAATTTTTCCTGTCGCGTCCCCCGTATCGGGATTGATGATGCCACCGCGGCCGTTATTGATGTTGGTTTTGGTTGCCGACATCCAGTACCCGGTAAAGCTCGGCTTGCCATCCAACCCACGGACGACAGGCCCCGCAGGAACTGCCGGAGCGCCACCGCCGCGGCCACCGCCCCCTCGACCACCGCCGCCACGACCGCCGCCGCCCCCGGGAGCACCACCGGGGCCACCGGCCCCCTGGCCCGGCGCTCCTCCACGACCCTGAGCCGGCGCCTGCCCCACCAAAACCTGGGAGAGCATCAAAGCTCCCGCACACCCCAGGGTAAGGGCTACAATCTGAAATCTATTTCTCATTGGAAATCTCCTTGTCCCGGTAAAGAGCCGCATCAATCTTCCACAACCCGAAGGATGTTACCTTTGCCCTGACGAATGAGCGTCTCTTTGTAGTACTGGCACTCGTACTCCATTATTCGAAAATTCTTTTCCAGATGCCGGTACAACAGCACTTCGATCGTCCAGGGTCGTGAAAAGACTTTTGAATCCTCCATCGTCGCCCGATAGGTCATGGTATTCGGGCCGGTGAGGGTCCAGCGCTCGACAACGTGGAGGGCATCACTGTGGTAGTTGCCGGTGCTATCGAACCACGTCGGATGCGCCGGGTCGTCGTTCAGGTCCGCAACATCCACAACCAGCGTGTCGCCATCCCACTTCGCTCGTGAATCTCCATTATAGAAATCAATACCGGGGAGATGCTCGCTATCGTTGAGATAAACACTCCGGTGGTTGTGCACGAACTCATAAGTGATCTGCATCATCTTCGGAGTTTGCGTAATCTGGAACGGGAACGGGATGTAGGTGATGCGGGGGACACCAGGCTTGAAGCAGTAGGCGACGGGATCCTTGGCGCGATTCTTGTAGTTCTCCTGGCGCTTGGCCAGCGCCTCAGGTTTGTACGGAATCATGCCGTTCGGCGGATCCACGATGGCGCCCTGCCCTCCATGCACACCATACGAGGCAGCGTGCGGCTCGACATTCCCATTGATGGAATTGTCAAGGACCTGCCAGATGCCACTCAGATCCGGCTTGCCATCTGCGGTTCGCGGTATTGGAGACGCCGCAGCCTGACCACGCCCCGCGGCCTGGCCTCGAGCGCCTGCCTGACCGCCGGCAGTCAGGGCACTGACTGAAAAGATAGTGGCGGCAGCCAAGGTCACCACAGAGAGATGTACGAACGAAACTCTCATCAATAAACGCTCCTATTGCAGATTGAAATCGATCCGCGTGACTGAAGCTATCAGTTCTCTTCCGGCGGTGCGCCGCTTAAACCAAGAACCGTCTTGCCGTCTTCGCGCGTCACACCCATGGCGAACACGTGGTGAGAACCATCTCTGGCGGCCTGTCCGCTCAAGGTGACCATTTCGCCTTTCTTCACCATTTCTTCGACCATCGGCTTGGTCCAACCATTGCGGTAGAGGACGTTTACAGGCGGGGTCTCGCCTTTCCAAACCGTTTTCGAACCATCGGCGTTCGTGACTTCGACGTGAATCCACGAATGCGGATTGAGCCATTCGAAATTGACCATCTTTCCCTTCAGGGTAAGTCTCTTGGTGGAGTCGTACTCCGACGCAAACGAATGATGGGCGAGAAGCGGCAGCGTAGTCGCCACCAGCATCGCCGCGCAAACAGCTACTAAAACAAGCTTTGACCTCATTTAGATGTCCTCCTGTTAACAGTGAATCAAAGTAAGCACAGGCTATCATGAGCTGATTCAAAGTCAAGCGTGACTCCCGAGAAATTCGACCCCCGCCAAAGCCCACTACTTCTTTCCCATGTTGGACTTGCTGGCAGCGCCCGGTCGTGACGCCCGCATCGGGCTTTAGACTAAATCCTGACTTCGAACCTTTCCTCGATAGCCTCCTTAAGTTAAATACGCAAGTCTTGCGAGCAGGATACAGACGGCTCGGATTTTTGGCAGCCCGCGAGCTCAAAAGAGCCCGCGGCTCCAAAATGCGGGCAGAATATACCATAGTCCGGGATAATGACCTGTCATGCGCAACGTCATCTCTTCCATCGAAGGCGAGTTCCGAAAGTACAAGAAACTGGCCGAGTTTGCGATCGCTCAACTGACCAACGAGGAACTGGCAGAACCCGCCAACGCCGGCAGCAATACGATCATGAATCTCATGCTGCATCTGTCTGGGAATCTCAAGTCCCGATTCACGGATTTCCTCACCACGGACGGCGAAAAACCCTGGCGCATCAGGGCGGAAGAATTCAGACCGCAAAGTGCCTCACTCCACGAGTTGCTGGAGCGTTGGGAAGAAAGCTGGACTGTCATGTTCACGACGCTGGGAACGCTCACGGACGACGACCTGTCCAGGGTCGTGACGATTCGCGGTGAACCGCATCGCGTCGATCAAGCCCTTCACCGTCTGCTCGCTCATGCCAGCTATCACGTCGGCCAGATCGTGTTTATCGCGAAATACACCCGGGGAACGGACTGGAAAGCCACGCCATAAGGACGACTTCTGACAATAGGATCCGACCTGGCGCCCACCGCTGGAGTTTGTGAAAGGAAGGTAGCCCCGGGTGGAGCCGAGCGACACCCGGGGTTCATCTCACGGGCGGCGTTCGCAGCCCGGCAGGAGTGCGAGGAATCCCTGCACCCCTGCCGGGGTGCGAACAGCTCCGTTATGGCAACCCCGGGTTGCGCTCGCTTCGCTCGCTTAACCCGGGGCTAAATTCTCAGCACGCCTCCGGCGTGCTTTTTGAAAAGTGCGCGCGCGTGGGTACGAGGTTACGTCTCGAATTTTGCAGTTCGGTTCCCGGATGGTGGCGATGGAGAAAGCTGAGTTTACCGTAACAGGAATGTCGCACGCCGGAAGGCGTGCACTGGAGTTTAGACATTCTTGAGTCCGAGCGGGAGCGGAAACACGAGGTTACGTCTCCGGTTTGCAGGTTCGTCCGCAAGGCGATGGCGGCGTTGCACGCCGGAAGGCGTGCAAGGATTCCGTGCACGCCTTCCGGGAAGACGACGAATCCATCGCATGGGCGGTCACAGGATTTCCTCGCTTTCACTCAGAGGAAACCGAACCACGTTGTCTCTGTCTTGTTCGTCATTCGCCCAGGTTTCATCGAGAATCTGATGCGCCAGTTCCGCCTGGTCCTGACTGACAATGACTCGCACCTCCCCGGGGACGCCCGGCAAGGGGGAACTCTCTCCTGACAGATAGGCCCCGATCCCGCTGGCCTCGAGTAACTCCTTCACGGTTTCCGCTTCGACCATATCTCTGGTAACGAACACCGTGGCTTCCTGGAATCCGCGTATCGCGTCCATCTCTTCGGGAGGAAGAGCGGCAACCAAAGCAACGTTACAATCCGAACAACGCGTAAATCCGTCTCGATACTCTGCGCTGCACTCCGGACAAAACATGGTGGTGCCCCTCGTCTGTTGGGATTAACTAAGATCATACAGTGATAAAGTAACGCTCTATGGCAAAAATAATTGGCGCAGTGGCGAGCTCTCATTCGCCCACAATCGGGTTCGCTCTCGACACCGACAAGCAGAACGATCCGGTGTGGGCTCCCATATTTAAAGGATATGAGCCGGTTCAGAAGTGGCTGGCGGAAAAGAAGCCCGACGTGTTGTTCCTGATCTTCAACGATCATGTCACGTCCTTTTTTTTCGATCACTATTCACAATTCGCGCTGGGCGTCGGGGAATCCTATCGAACGGCGGATGAAGGCGGAGGGCCTCGGCCGCTTCCCCCCATCAAAGGGCATCCTGCTCTGGCCGCGCATATCGCGGCAGGACTTGTGGCGGACGAATTCGATCTGTCGTTCTTCCAGGACAAAGGCCTCGATCACGGATGCTTTTCGCCATTATCGATCCTGCTGCCGCATCAACCCACATGGCCTGCCGCCATGATTCCCATGCAGATTGGCGTGCTGCAAGCTCCATCCCCATCCGCCAGGCGTTGCTATAAACTCGGGCAATCCCTGCGGCGCGCGATCGAGAGCTTTCCCGAAGACCTCAAAGTGGCGATCGTCGCGACCGGCGGGTTATCGCACCAGGTTCACGGCGAGAGATGCGGGTTCAACAATACCGAGTGGGACATGAAGTTCCTCGACCTGCTGGAGAAAGATCCGGAGCAGTTGACGAACATGACCATCGCCGAATTTGCCACGCTGGGCGGGTGGGAAGGCGCGGAAGTCGTGATGTGGCTGATCATGCGCGGAGCCATGGCTCCCAGAATCAGGAAGCTGCACCAGTCCTACTACCTGCCCTCGATGACGGCTCTTGCCACCGCAGTCTACGAAGATGACAGCCCGGCCGATTCGGGCGACCCCGCGGAATTCCGCAAGCACATGCAGCACCAGCTGGCCGGTGCGGAAAAGCTGGAGGGGACCTATCCCTTTACTCTGGAACTGAGTGTGAAAGCCTATCGCCTGAACAAGTTCCTGCATAACCTGATCGACCCCTCGCATCGCGAAAAATTCCTGAAAGAGCCGGAAGCGGCCTTCGAAGACGCTCAACTCACCGAACAGGAACGCGATATGGTGCGGCGGCGCGCATGGATCGAACTGATTCACTATGGCGTGATTTTCTTCCTCCTGGAAAAACTCGGCGCCGTCGTCGGCGTGTCAAACCCGCACATCTACGCTTCGATGCGCGGTTTGTCCCTGGAGGATTTCCAGAAAACACGCAACCAGCAGGTCCTGTACTCGGTCGCGGGTGATTCGAAGCAGATGAGCTGGGACAAGAAGAACTGAAGGGGAATTCGGGGCTGGAGGGGTAAGAGGAAGTAAATCCGGGGACGTCGATCAAATTTGCTCGAAAGGACTCTCGGAGAGCGAATTGTCGCAGGCGAATTTGATTAACGTCCCCGAATTTACGGTCCTCTTACCTCCGTACTATTGCCGCTGTCCCCTGCCGCCTGTCGGAGCGCCACCCGCGGGAGCGCCGGGCCGCGCACAGTCGGCAGGATTGCCCTGGCCTGCAACGGTGCCGTAATCCCAGTGCTCATCCGCCTTGCCATCGACAAAGCGCCACATGTCAAACCATGTCGTGGTGTAGGTCTTCCCGGGCGTGCGCGGATCCGCACATTCGCGGGCAACAGCAACTGTCACGTAATCGCCTTCCGCCACTACCGAGACCACCTTTGTGTTCCAGCTTTTCTTGTCGGGAATCGGTCTTGGGGTTCCGCGACCGCCGAAAAAGGTCATGACCGTTTGCCGCCCGTTCGCACAGCAGGGATTGTGCTGAATGTATTTTTCCGTGAGCCATTTCGGAGCTTCATCCCAATGTCCGGCTTCAAGCAGGTCGCGCATGATGTGCATTGCAGCTTGCTTGTTTGTGTTGAGTTTGGCGTCCTTGCTTGTGAACAGGGACTCCGGGTCGGATGAGCCAACAACCGGATCCTGTGCGGCGAGCAGAGTTGCTCCAGACACAACGGAAACCAGGGCAAGAGCGATAAGCGTGAGACGTATTTTCATGGACGTTCGTTCCTCCAACCGAGCGATCTATTTGCAAACGAAACTCGCGGGGTCTTCCGCATTCCCGCTTCCCCTGTAGGTAGCAATCCTGGGATATTGGCATACCAGGCGCTTTCCGACCTGCATGCCATCCTTATAGTGATTGACGATGAGCTCGTCAGGAGCCTTTCCCGTCTGCTTCCACTGCTCGATCACCGCCAGGGGATCATAATTGAAATTCTCCACTCCTGTCGCGCCTCCTCCGTGTCCCATCCCCGGCACCATGAAAAAACGCATCGACTCCTGGGTGGCCTTCGATCCGACCTTCGCGACAACCTGTTTGTAGTAATTCACGGCAACCTTGGGTGGAACGCTCGTATCGTTCCAGCCGCCCACCAGAAGCAGCTTTCCGCCACGAGCAAAAAACTTTCTCAGGTCCGGATCGACGGCATTCACGGGCGCCACCTCAGCGCGCTGGGCGAGAGCGACGTCGCTGTCCCAATTCAGCGGACGTGTCCTGTAGTCCCAATTGGGATCTTTAAAGACATAATACTTGAAGAAATCGACGGGAATGCCGAGCGGCTGCGCCCCGCCGGCCAGCTGCGCCCATCCCAGTTCGCTACCCGGATACAAGGGCGAATAGATTTCTTCTTTCGTCCTTGGATTTATCGGGCCGGCATAAATCTTGCGCGCCGCCTCGACCTGGGGCGGCGTGAGGCAGTTCGGATCGCCGGCAGTCTTGCATTGGAGAACCCCAGGATCGAACCTGCACTTTTCCACGTCCCCGATGATTCCGTCCTTCAGGCCGTCGGCGGCATCGCAGGCATTCAACGCGGCGTTATGAATCGCGGGATACTTTTCGGGCTGAATGAAGCTCGCCTCGTCCTCGTGTGTGGCGTACCAGATCCACATCTGACCGAATGTATGCCGGGAGAGATACGACGACATGCCAGTGATCGCAATAATGTCGTAGTCTTCCGGATAGCGTTGCGCGGCGCTCAGCGCGGCGATTGTGCCGCCGCCGCTCTCGGCCATCACCGAGTACTTCAGCGGCGTGTCGTAGTAGGCCTTGATCAGCGCCTTCGATGCGACCGTCATCTCATGGGCCGAGCGATAGCCGAAGTCCTTGATCTGTTCGGGATGGGTCATGGCATAACTGGAATCGCCTTCGTGTCCGGTATTGTTTCCCGCCGTTGCATATCCCAGCCGGACGCCATTCGCCAGGGGCCCCGCGCCCACCGTCGCACCGCCGCCTAATCCGCCGTTGCCGGTGCCGCGCAGCTTTCCATTCCAGCTGCCGGCGACTGGCAGCCAGAGTTCCATCTTGATGTTCGAATCGCCGGACGGCTTCAGAGTGGCCTGAATGCGGCAAAAGGCGGGAAGGTCATTGAACTGCTGTCCCCTGGCGCCTCCCGGCGCGACTGCACCTGTGGCCGGTGCCGGAGGTGTGAACGCACCGGCCGCGACTGCCTGCGCCAGCGTGATCGTCGTATTCGCCAGCGAGAGTTTCGCCAGGTTTTCGCAGGACGTCGCAGCAAGCGCGGGCGGCGAATAAGAGAGGAAAACCGCAAACGCCAGAGCCGCCGTGAATCTGACGACCTTGATGGAATAAGCCATGGTCACCAGCCTTTCCGAAGTGGGGTGAATTTACCCCACCGCGGCTAACCTGTAAAGGCGGCGATCTTCAGTTCTTCGGCAAGGTGCCGCAGGAAGATGCTCCCATTCAGACGGCCTTTGCAAGATCCTGCACCGTCTCCTCAATCAAGCGGACCAGTTCGCCCAGTGTTTGGGCATCGAAGGCGAACTTCGCTCCCGCGGCTGCAAACAATTCCGGCAGCGGACGTGTGCCCCCCAGCGCCAGCGCCTGACGATACTGCTGCAACGCTCTGGCCTGATCCCGCAGGGAGTTGCGCCAGACCTGCAGCGCGCCCACCTGCGCCAGCCCGTAATCCACGTAGTAAAACGGCAACTGGAAGATGTGCGCCTTGCGATGCCAGCCTGTCACGCGGGCGTCTTCCAGCCCGCTCCAATCCACCCCAGGGATGAAACGCGACCACAGTTCACCCCATTTCGCATCGCAGTTGGCCGGGTCCGTGGCGGCGTCATGATGGGTGTAGACCCAGTGCTGGAAGGCGTCCACCACTGCCATGTAGGGCCAAAACAGGATCAGTTGCTGCAAATGTTCGACACGGGCCCGGACAGAGTCCGCTTCATCTTGATAGTATCCGCCCATTTGGGCCTTCAGATACGGCGCGGCCAGAAGCTCCATCGACATGGAAGCGACTTCCGCGATTTCCATCGTGATTTCGCGCTGCTGAACATAGGGCAGCCTGACCGATTCGAAGGCGTGAAAGGCGTGTCCTGCTTCGTGAAGCAGAGTTTGCACGTCGTCGTGGACGCCCACCGCGTTCATGAAAATGAAAGCTCGCCGGGACGCTTGCAGGTCTGTACAGTAGCCGCCTGGCGCCTTCCCTTTGCGATTGTCCACATCGAGCAGGCCTTCGCGGCGCATCGTCGTAAAGTAGCCGGCCAACTGCGGGTCCAGGCGATGGAAAATCGCTTCCGCTTTGTTCACCAGTTCATCGACGGTCGCATAGGGATGCAGCGGCGGACGCGAAGGGGGATACACATCATCGCGATCCAGGTCCCACGGGCGCAGCGTTTCTACGCCCAACTTCCGTCTCTCGCGTTCGTAGATGCGGGTTGCCGCCGGGACTACCACTTCTTCAATCGCGTCGTGGAACGTGGCGCAGTCTTCCGGCGTGTAATCGAAGCGCTTGAATTCCTTCCAGCGGTAGGCGCGGTAATCCTCGAATCCGGCATTGGCGGCAACCTTCGCGCGCAGCGGCATGAACTGCAGCCATAACGCATTGAGCGCCTCGCGATCGTTCAGCCGCCGCTGCGACGTCAACCGCCATGCCTGTTCACGGATGGCGCGGTCGTCCTGATGCAGGATCGATTTCATCTGCAGCAGGGTGCGTTCCTCGCCCTTCCAGACGACGGTTTGGGCGCCGATGACGCGGTCGTACTCGTTCCCGAGTTTTTGTTCCTCGGTCGAAAGCGGGACATTGGCGTCCTGAAAGAGTGCGGCTTCCGCCTGCATATTCCGCAGAGCGATTTCAAAACCCGGAACGCTCAGGCCGCTTGCCAGCAGCTTTTGCCGGAGCACCTGCGAGGCGTTCTGAACCGGCTCGATCACTTCGGCCAGATAAGTCTGGAAGCGCTTCACACCCGCTTCGTTGGTCGTGTCGACTGTCGTTCGAATATGCAGACGGGAGGCCGTTTCCTGGATACGTTCCATCAGCGCGGTCCAATCCGCCAGCCATTGAGCAATCGTGCCGCTGCTCAATTCGCGCGCTTCGAGGTCGCGGTAGTACGGCTCCATTTGAGACCAGTTCCAGGCTAAAAAATCGTCGATGTGATCAGGGAGCGACGAAAACATAAGCACTAATCCTTTGAAAGGGTGTGATTCAGATCCAGTCTATCTGCACCGGACCTCATTGAGGGACGGGAACACGAAAGATGTTACGGTGCGTGGTGACCCTGGGAAACACATAATGCGACGGATCCAGGCCCCCGAAAGTTCGCTTTTCAGGGAGCAGAATGACACCGGGAAGTTTTATCAGTCTGGCTCGGGGCTCAGGCTTGTCCGGTGGCAGGGGCGGCACAACATTCCCTAAACTCAGGGGTACTGCTTCACCAGGACCCAGGGGAACCGCATAAGTCTGGCGGTCCCCGTTCGGGATATGGACGTATAGAAATTGTTGATCCCGAGACCAGCTTAACAACGGGGGCGTGACGCCCCGGTTTTCTTCCCCGGCGGTGCCGCAGTGACAGATCCAGGTCCGCGTGCTGCCGTCGTAGGCGTCGATGTAGACGTCCCCGTTCCCCAGCCATACCGCGACCGCGTCTCCGGAAGGAGAAACGGCATAGAGGTACACGACTTCCTCCGGAAGCAGCTTTTGCAAGCCGGTTCCATCTTCATTGATGTGATAGAGGTACGATGTTCCCTGCTCCTTTCCCACAAAGAGGACGCCGCCGTGGGGATCGAACAGTGCCCGGTCGGAGTATTCGGAGGAAGCCAGCTTGTGCGGCGACGCGCTCCCGTTGAGCGGCGCAATCCAGAGTTGCGAGCTCCCGGTTTCTTCGACGCTGATGAACAGCACCCTATTTCCGTCTGAGGAAAGGCTATAGTGTTCCATCAAGAAGTCGGTCAGCAGCCTTCTTCTCTGCCCCGTCTCCAGACTGACAGTCCATAACTCCCCGCTCACGAAACGCCGGCTTGCGCGTGATCGCTCCAGGTAGTAGAGCGATTCGCCGTCAGAAGAAAGCGAAGGAAGAAACGAGAAACCTTGTGAGGTAATCTGCCGGTCTCCCTTGGCGTCATGCACCCACAGCGTGCTTTGGCTATCGCCGACAGACGTCACGAAAGAGTCGCCTGTTGGGTCGAACGAGATCCCCTGCTCTCCCGTCGCGCCGAAAGTCACTTGTTCGGGGGTGCCACTGGGAAATCGCTGTCGCCAAATGTGAAATCCGTCGCCGGTGTTGGCAGACATATACATCCACTTGCCGTTGGGCGACCAGGCCGCGTCGGTGCACTGCGATGGCTGGGGACCGACCCGAACCCCCATGGAACTGCCGTCGAACGGGGCCAGCCGGCAAGGCAACCAGCTGCCGAGGCCCATTTCCACGATCAGCACCTGCTTTCCATCCGGTGAAAGAAAGGATCGGTGGGCCATCCCATCCTTACTTGCCGGCATGTAAACCGTGCGTAATTCCGATCGGCTCTCTGTAGATTCGAAGATCCCCATGTGAGTGCCCTCATCGGGCACCGGGGAGGAGAACATCACGCGGCGCTGTCCGGGAACCGTGTTCATCCAGCTCAAAGCCGAAGCGCTCTCCAACAGTAGAGTGGGCTCGCTGCCCACCCCCAGCACGGGAACCGTCCACGTGCCACCGGCGGAATTGGGAGAAGCAAAAGCGATCAGTCTGCTATCGGGAGAAAAAACCACGGGCCCTTCTTTAGGCATGCCCGTGTGGGTCAGCTGGATCGGATCGCCATCGGGCAATTGCTTAACGTACACTTCGCCGGGGCCTTCAAAGGTGTTTTCACCTCGAATGAACGCCAGCATCCGGCCGTCTGGAGACAGCATCGGCGCCACAGCCGAATCTGCAAAATTTGTGAGTTGTGTGTATGCAAGCTGCGGCAGGCTGGAATCCGCGCCTGGCCGGAGCAAGAGCCAGGCAGTTCCACCGGCCAGAATCATGGCGGCCGCCGCTGCGGCGAGCCATTTCCGGTGACGAGAGGACGCTGGCGTAGCGTGGGCTCCGGAGGTCGGGAGATCCGGACCTGCGGGGCGCACGACACGCTTCAAGTCCACAACCAGATCGCGCATCGATTGATAGCGGTCCGCGGGGTCCTTCTCCAGAGCTTTCTCTACAGCCAGGCGTAGTGTCAGGGGAATGTCGTCGGACAGGGGCGCTGGAGGGACGTGGAGGATCGCCTGCAACACCTGAAAATCGCTCTTTCCTGGGAATGGCCGTTGCCCGCCCAGCATCTCGTACAGAACGACACCGAAGGAAAAAATATCGCTGCGCGCGTCCGTGGGCTTACCTGCCGCCTGCTCCGGCGACATGTAGGGAATGGTCCCAATGATAACCCCGGACCGGGTGCCGCCCTCCGTGAGGGTATGGGTCAGATCAAGCTGGGAGCCTTCGGCCAGCTTGGCCAAACCAAAGTCCGCGAGCTTGGCGTATCCTCGTTTGTTTACCAGAATATTGTCGGGCTTGATGTCGCGGTGCAGAATGCCGGCTTCATGCGCCACGGCCAGGCCGTCGGCAACTCCGATAAGCAACTCGATCGTTTCGCGCCAGCTCCGGTTCCCGGAACGGACCCACGTCTTAAGGGTCCCTCCATCGACAAATTCGGTGACCAGATACTGCCGCCCGTCAAGCACACCGGCGGCGTAGACAGTAACAATGTGAGGGTGGTTCAGCGACGATGCAGTTTGCGCTTCACGCTGGAAGCGACGGCGGGCATCTGCGTTCAGCTCTCCGGAAAGAAACTTGATCGCTACAGCCCGGTTGAGATTGGTATCGGATCCGCGGTACACCACGCCCATACCACCTTCGCCGAGCAGGGCTTCCAGGCGGTAGGGACCAAATTGAGACCCTGGCCCGGGGAAACCCTGCGTGCCAGGCTCAGCCGGCAGAGAACCGGAGTGCGTGACGACTGCCGACAGGGCGGAGGCGTCCAACAATGATAAGGGGTCCGCGGCGAAAAGGGCCTCCACCTCTCGCCTCAAGGCGGGATCGTTGCGGCAACTCTCCTCGATGAAGGCTGTCCGCTGATCACCCTCGAACTCGAGCGCCGCCTGATACACTCGTTCCACTCGCTGCCAGCGATCCTCGTCCATCGCGGGAATTATAGTCCCAGGCGGTCACGGGCAGATTGATTTAGAGTGGCAGTCCGAATGCCCCACTTGAAGATCTGAAAGAAGCCACGATCCACATCGGCTCAATCGGCGCGAAGCTTGCCCTTCATGCGCGAAGCTTGCCCTTCATGTAGGATGACAGCCAGACTCGTGCGAAGCCCCAATCCCGCACAACCGTTGGGGCGGAGAGTTGGAGCGCAAGCGCCGTCTCTTCAACCGACATGCCGCCAAAAAACCGCAACTCCACCACCCGGCTCTGCCGCGGATAATGCACGGCAAGATGCGTTAAAGCGTCGTCGAGAGCAAGCACTTCGCCGCTTCTGGATTCCGACATCGTTGCGACATCATCGAGGGAAATCTGCTGAGCGTCGCCACCCCGTTTTTGGTAATGGCGAGCGCGTGCATGATCGACGAGAATCTGACGCATCATGCGGGCGCACATACCAAAAAAGTGAGCCCTGTTCTTCCATTCCGCATCTTTCCAATCCACAAGGCGCAGGTAGACTTCGTGAACGAGGGCATTCGTCTGCAAGGTGTGCGACTCGCGCTCTTGCCGCATCTTTCGCCGAGCCATACGCTTGAGCTCGGCATAAACGATTGGCCACAGCGCGGATTCCGCGTCTGGATCGCCCTCGTTCCATGCCTGAAGGAGTTGGGTCACCTCAACGCTCGACTTCGGTTCCATCATCGAATTTCGAGCCGATCATACCACCCCTGATCTCCGGGCTCGATTTTTCACGCATTCCCTACAAAGAGGATTTTCCGGAGCTGCAACGAAATCTGCGTTGTCATTACTTGCCAGCGGACGCGACCGCAGAGTTCACCAGGTTTCACGGCCGGCTCATACGAGAAAACCTTTGAATCTGTGGACCCAACAAGGAGGCTCTATATGGATAGGAACATGAAAAAGTCAGTGCGCATGGCCACAGCGACTCTGGGACTATTCGCAATCTGCGCCGTCTTCACGCCCGATGCAAGTGCAGGGTGCGGGAACGGCCCGGGCAGCATCGGCGCGTTTAATGCGAAGTTGCTGTCTGCCACGCAGGCCAGGGAGTCCCCGCCTTTGATATCAAAAAGCGAGGATACGACGCAACCTGGAGGCTCCGACATCGTCGGCATGTGGACCGTAAAACTTGTGGCGATGAACAACCCGGCCGGACCACCCGATGGCACGCCGGTCGATGAAGGGTTCAGCCAGTGGCACAGCGATGGCACGGAAATCATGAATTCCGCACGCGCGCCGGCCACGGGCAACTTCTGTCTGGGCGTCTGGAAGAAAACAGGACGATTCACATACAAACTGAACCATCAATTGCTGAATTTTGACCCCAGCGGCGTGCTAATCGGTCCGGGCACGATCCGCGAAGAGGTTGTCCTCGATCGCGGTGGCAATTCCTTCTCGGGAACATTTACCATCGACCTCTTCGATACCTCGGGAAACACCATTGTCCATGTCGTTGGCCGGATTACTGGAGCGCGCTTCACAGTGGATTAGGACTCCGCGCGTTAACCTCTCGAAGGGCGATTTGGGGCCCGCATCTCCGAGCCCCAAATTGCCTTGCGACGGAAGCCAGACTATTGTTGTCCTCGTTGACCTCGACCGCCAGCGGCAGGCGCGCCGGGTTCTTCGGCCGCCGGTGGAGCACCGCGAGCCCCGCCACGTCCACCTCGACCGCCACCCCCGCGACCGCCCGGTGCGGGCAACGCATAGGCCACCAGCTGTGCGGTTGTTCCAGCTTGCGCGTTGGCGGCCACCGGTACAAGGATGAACTGGCGTCCCTGATGGACATACGTCATCGGAACACCCGTCTGCATTCCGGGCATCGGGATCTGCGCGATATCTTCGCCGGTCTTCTTGTCGTAGGCGTGAAGCACGGGATTCGTGCCGTCACCGGCAAAGAGCAAGGTCTTCGTCACCAGCATTCCGACCAGTCTCGCGCTGCCCGTCTTGGGAATATTCAGCCCCTGAAGCGCCGGATGATTCTTGACGTTCGCCGGCGTGTCCCCATTCGCGATCTGCCACGCGATCGTGCCTTTGTTCATGTCGTACGCCGTGATTCGTCCGTAGGGCGGCTTGAGCAGACTCAATCCCTGCACCGTTCGGAAATGCCGCGCCCCCGCCGGTAACGTAATCGAACGGCGGAAGCGCGGGATTCGGCGGCGGGGCGTTCGGCGCCGGCGTGTTCGGACGCAGCGCGATCACATAGGGAGAGGTCGACGAACTGACGTAAACAAAGCCTGTCTCCGGGTCGGCCCGGCGCGCCCCACCAATTCGAACCGCCGAAAAACATCACGGTTCCGCGGGTTCCGTCGGGCGCATTCGCCAACGACCCGGGCATGAAGATATCGCCGTACCGCAGATTGGAAGCTTTCAGCGCCGCAACCGCTTCCTGCCGCAATGCCGGCGTGAAGTCGATCAGGTCACTCTCCTTCAGGGACTGCTGGCCAAAAGCCGGAGGCTTCGAAGGGATCGGCTGGGTCGGCGAGGTCCATTCTCCGGGAACATCCGTCTGCTTCACCGGCGTTTCCGGCATCGGCCAGACCGGCTGTCCGTTGGTTCGATCGAAAACATAAGCAAACGCCTGCTTCCCGGTTTGCACCACAGCTTTACCGGCCGTCCATCGACATTGATATCGAGGAGGATGGGGCCGGCGGCATGTCGATAGTCCCAGATGTCGTGATGAACCAATTGCTGGTGCCAGATTCTCTTGCCGGTCTTGATATCAATACACACCAGCGAATTCGAGAACAGATTCGCAGCCGGGCCGGTGGCCGCCGTAGAAGTCGTTGGTGGCGTCTTCGACGTTGAGGTAGGCGTAGCCAAGCTCGTCGTCGGTGGAGAATGGTCCCCAGACTCCGGCATTCCCGGAGTAATCCGCGGAGCCGTTCAGCCACGTCTCGTATCCGAATTCACCCTTTCGCGGAATCGTGTGGAACATCCAGAGCTTTTTTCCGGTGCGGGCGTCAAAACCCATCACGTCGCCCTTGACGTTCTTGTAGGAAGGTGTGTTCGGCGTCAATGCAGGGCCAACCATGATGACGCCATTGGAAACGACCGGCGGCGAACTGTTGCCGATCCTTCCGATAAGGTCGCCGCCGAAATCGAGATCCAACGCTTCGAAGAGATCCACCGTGCCCTGTTGTCCGAAACTCGGGACGGGCAGACCCGTCTTCAGATCCAATGCCACCAGCCGGAATCCCGGCGTGATCGTGATGATGCGTTCCTCGCCGCCATCCTTCCAGTAGCCGACGCCGCGCGCATAGGTGCGTGCGGCGCGTGTTTCGCGATCGTCCTGAGGCGGCCTCCAGGTCCAGAGGGTTTCGCCGGTTCCCGCATCCGCGGCAACAATCGTGCGGCGCGGACTCAATGGAAAATAGAGGATGCCGTCGATCATGAGGGGGGTGACTTCCGTGCTGGTGGCCCCGAAGTTGTCGAATTTCCAGCTCCACGCCACCTGGAGGTTCCGGACGTTGTCGCGGTTGACAAGATCGGCCGCTGAATACCCGGTACTTCCGTTCTCCGCGGAATAAGACAACCACTGGCCTTCGCTGGAACCCTTCTGGGCCGCCAGCGGCAGGACCAGCAATAGCGTGGGAATCAGCAAACCCAGAGAGAGATATCGAAGCGATCGCGACATGCATTCCTCCTCATACTTCCCGTGAGTCCGTCATGGGGTCGCCGCACGGTACACTCGAATTTGAAACGATGTCAATCGCGAGAAAAGCTCCCTGCCGCGAGAAAAGCTCCCGCTAACCAACTGGCCTTTCTCAGGAGTCGGGAAGCCGCCCGAGAGGATCACCGGAGCGTCTTCTGAAAGAATTCCGACATCGCCTTCATCGAGGTGATCCAGTTACGCCAAAGCAGAGAATCGTGGACGTCGTCGACCAGAACCAGTTCTTCGACATGGACTCCTTTCTCTTCAAGGCGGCGTTTCAAGTCGATCGATTGACGGAATTCGACCACCCTGTCGTCATCGCCATGAATCAGCAGGACGGGAGACCTCCATGTCGGTACTGCTGCAATCGGGGACGATTCGAACTGGACTTTCAGGGACTGTCGCAAGTCTGCTTCGGTGATTCCATCGCCGGCAAGGGCGTGCGCCATTTGCGTGGTGTTTATTGCCGGCAGGCGATCATGGACGCCGTGGACGTCGACACCCGCAGCAAAGACGTCGGAATTGCGGCCCAGGGCCAGAGCCGTCAGGTAACCTCCCAGCGAGGCGCCCCAAACGCCGATCCTGGTTCGGTCGACGTCCGGACGCGACTGCAGGTACCGTCCTGCAGCAAGGATATCGCGGTACTCCGATGCACCTCGTGGCCCGGTATTGTCGGCAAACTGGAACGCCTGGCCATAACCGACACTCAATCGGTAGTCCACCGAGAGAACGATGAAGCCGCGACTGACGAGGTATTGATTCGCGCCATAGTCGTTCGCGTATTCCCAGCGGTTATGCCAACCCAGCAACATCTGCCGCGGCCCGCCGCCATGAATGTAAACAACAGCGGGCTTTCGAGTCGGCCCGCCAGTGGGAAGGAAAAGTTGCCCGTGGGCTTCAACGCCATCGCCGGCGCGGAAGGAAACGAGTTCCGGGGTAACAAGTTGCTTCGAGGGAAAATCTGCCGGCAGCGGGCTCTGACCTATGGCGCGTGGTGTACCTCCGGCGACCGCAACGACGAATGGCGCCGGGGGCAGTTGCGCCGTCGACGACAGGAAGGCCACCGATTGATTGTCCGCGGTGACGACCGGACTCCATTCGATTCCGACTCCCGACGTCAGCGCCACCGGCGGAGTGGCGCCGTCCACGGGAACCTTGAACAGATGGCGTCGATCGTTGTCGTCCTTGTTTGCGCCCGCATTGGCAGTGTAGATCACGAAGCGGCCATCCCGGGATAATGCCGATTGTTCCACCATGAACGGTCCCGGCGTCAGCAGCTTCGGGCGCGCCCCGGAACTCCGCAGGTCCAGAGAATAGGCGTGAGGAAAACCATCGCGATACAACAGGAACACGAGCCTATCGTTGCCTGCCCACCGAACGCCGATGCCGCCCGGATTCTGGACGATCGGATCGACGGGAGACTTCCCGCTCGTGACCACGGTCACTGCTGGCACGCCGCCGGAGGAACTGCCGCCGGTGACGAGATCGGCAACAAGAAGTTCCCACGGTGCCTCGACGCGCGCCAGGGGCGACCGAGGCGTGCCGCCCACGCCCGGTTGGCGCAGAAACACAATCTTTTTTCCATCAGGTGACCATACCGGGGACGAGTCACGGGACGTGGAAGGCGCAACGAAGCGAAGGGGTTGTCCCGGAGTGAACACCCCGATAAAGCTGTGGTCCGTGCGATCCGAAACGAACGCCAGTTTCTGCCCGTCCGGCGACCAGGCCGGTGCATCGCTGGTTCCCCGTGCGTAGAAAGCCGGCTGGGCCGGCCTTGACCCGTCCAGGGGTGCGATCCAGATTCGGCGATCTCTGGTGAAAGCGACACGCGAGCTATCCGGCGCAATCGCGGGGGTGTCCCCATCGCCAACCAGCTTCGGCGCTCCGCCTGCCAGCGCGACCGACCAGACCTGAATCCTGGGCTGGATCGGATCTTCAGCCGGATTTGGCGGACCCTCGCCCGGGCGGCCGCCATGATCTCCACCGCGGACATACGCGATGGCTTTGCCGTCAGCAGAGAACGACAGCTGAGTCAGTTCCTGTCCGTCGTCTGCTGCATAGGAAGTTACTTTTCGAGCTTCAAATGCCGGAGCACTCGCAACGAAAATGTTTCGAACTCCCCGGTCGTTAGACGTCCATGCGATCGACGATCCTGCAGGAGACGCGACAAGATTGTCCGGCGAAGGAAAGCCGAGAATCTGTTCCACGGTGAAAGGACGTGGCGAGACTTGCGGCGCCATCTTCCCGGGCGCGGATGCCGTGCTCCACGCCACGCCGATCCCGAGAACAACGCAGCCGACAGCCGTGACTGTTCTGACATCCATAGGAATTCTCATGCTGTACTATCCTTCCAAATACTTCCGCCGCTTCCTTTCTGGAAAGCGCTCGATCGCGTAACGAAGCATGGTTCGAGGCATCGTGCGATAGTGCGATTTCAGAAACTCTTCTTCGGCGGAAAGATCGCGTTTCCCGATTTCCCGGAGCATCCAGCCCACAGCCTTGTGAATGAGGTCATGACGATCCTGCAGCAGCAGCCGGGATATCCTCAGGGCATCCTTGAAGTCATTCCCACGGATGAAAGGATAGGTCGCCAGAATGGCGATGCGTCTTTCCCACAAAGAGCTTGAGGAGGCAAGCGTGTAGAGCACCTTTCGATCCGTGCTCCGAAGGAACGGCCCGACAATATAGGGTGCAGACCCGTCCACAAGATCCCAATTGTTAATGAACTTCGTATGACTCAGGTAGAGACGATAGATGCGAGTGCGGACCGCCTGGTCGCCGCGGGTGAATTGGCGGACCAGAATCATCAGGGCCAGCGACCGTTCTTCATGGATTTTCGAACGTAGCAGAGCTTTTACGGCTGTGACCGGAGCAATTTCGAATTCCGCCGCGAGCCTTCGCAGTGGCGGAACCTTGATGCCGATGAAAACATCTCCTTCTCCGTAATCTCCCGGACCTGTCTTGAAGAACCGCTGAAGAACTGCGGCATCATCGGGACTGGCCAATTGACGGAGTCGGCGTCTGATCTCAGGCAGGTCCATCCGCCTTGTATACCACTGTTTCGTCGCTTGAACGATGCCCCTGGCGGTCCCTTGCAACTTCTGCGGCCAGGTCGGCGTGAAATCACCGAAATTCGGGCGTCGTGCTCCTCCTCCTCCCCGGAGATTCCGCATAGACAGGACCGCCAATTTTCGCTATAAATAAAGCCTTCCCTGACACAGCGCCGTGCCGGGAGACGGACGCGGGAGTCTTCGATCTTGCAAGGTAGGTCGAGGGCTTTTTTTGTTTTGAGGCGTTATTTTTTTCAGGCAGAATGGACCGGTTTTGTCCGAACCATTGCCACGGACTCAATAAAAACCAAATCCCGGATTCGAGAGAAAAAAACATGACACCCAAAAGAGATATTCCAAACAATTAAAGATAAGGACGTCAAATTCGTTGACCTTCGCTTCACCGATACGCGCGGCAAGGAACAGCACGTCAGCGTGCCCGTCACAGCCTTCGGCGCGGACAAATTCGAATCCGGCCATTTTTTCGACGGTTCCTCGATCGCCGGTTGGAAAGGCATTCAGGCTTCGGACATGGTGCTGATGCCCGATCCGACTTCTTCGTTTATCGATCCGTTCCTGGACGTAACCACACTGGCGCATCACTTGCGACGTCATCGAACCATCCGACATGAAGGGCTACGACCGCGACCCGCGCTCGATCGCGAAGCGGGGCGAAGCCTATCTGAAATCCACCGGTCTGGGCGACACCGCCTTCTTCGGGCCCGGAGCCGGAATTTTTCATTTTCGACGCGGTGGAATGGTATATCGGAAATGTCGGGTGCGCACTTCAAGATTCACTCTCAGGAAGGAGCATGGGCAACCGGCGAGCCAGTTCGACGGCGGGCAACAAAGGGCATCGTCCCGCCGTCAAGGGCGGCTACTTCCCGGTTCCGCCGGTGGATTCGCTGCAGAACATCCGTTCCGCAATGTGTACGGCTCTCGAAGAGATGGGCGTGGTCGTCGAAGTGCACCACCATGAAGTCGCAACCGCCGGGCAGAACGAAATCGGAACCAAGTTCGCTCCTCTCGTTCAGCGCGCCGACTGGCTGATGCGGATGAAATATGCCGTCCACAACGTCGCTGCGCGATTCGGCAAAACAGCAACATTCATGCCGAAGCCGCTGGTCGGCGACAACGGCTCCGGTATGCACGTCCACCAGTCGATCTGGAAAGGCGACCAGAATCTCTTCTCAGGCGACGGCTATGCCGGCCTGTCGGAATTGGCGATCTTCTACATCGGCGGCATCATCAAGCACGCGAAGGCGCTGAACGCCATCACGAACCCGGGCACCAATTCCTACAAACGCCTCGTTCCCGGATTCGAAGCGCCGATCAACCTGGCCTACTCGGCCCGCAACCGTTCCGCCGCCGTTCGCGTTCCGCTGGTTACCAGCAGCAAGGCGCGCCGCATCGAAGTGCGATTCCCTGATCCGACAGCCAACCCGTACCTCGCATTCACCGCGATGATGATGGCCGGTCTGGACGGCGTCCAGAACAAGATCCATCCCGGGTGAACCGATGGACAAGAACCTGTACGACCTGTCGCCGGAAGAAGCGAAGGATATTCCGCATCCCTGCGCTTCACTCGACGAAGCGCTGGCAGCACCTGGACAAGGATCGCGCATTCCTGACCAAAGGCGGCGTCTTCACCGACGACATGATCGATGCTTACATCGCGCTCAAGATGGAAGAAGTGACCCGCTTCCGGATGACGACACACCCGATCGAGTTCGACATGTACTACAGCCTGTAGGGAGAGCCCCGGGGGAGAATTCGGGGCCGTGCACCTCGAACCCCGAATTCGGTGGGGACGGTATTAATACTGTCCCCAATGCGGGAATTCGGGGATCGAGGTGCACGGCCCCGAATTCTCCCTCCGGTTCCCCGTCGTCCCCGAACTATCTCTCCATCTTTTCTCTCATGTTCTTCCGGTGAATCGGCAGTGCGGCAGACACAACCCTGGAAAACGATCTCCACGGATCTTTGGAGGGGTCAATCAATCCGGAAATTCGCTCGTAAAACCGGTTTTTCGCTCCGTCCGATTCGGCGATGGTATGCACTCTGACACGGTAATCGTCGTTGCGGTCGGATTCGTTGTACATGCGCAGCGACACAACATGGAGATCCTCATCCATCAGGAGAATCGAGCCTCCATGAAGAGGCTGCACGGCCGGCGTATCCACAGCCCAGCCGCCGGAATTGTAGACACCTACATTCGGAGGGTAATTCTTCAGAGTCATCTCGGATTCAAACGGCTTATGCGTGTGGCCGAAAATCACCGCAACCTGAGGCGGTATACCGTCTCCGAGCTCGGATTGAATCTGGTTCAACACCGGGCCTTCCATCCACGCCTTGAATCCTTCAGAGGCGTCCGCGCCAAGGAAAGTTTCCGGGACGCTGCGATCTGAATGGGAAGCCAGCGACATCGCCAGCCTGAATACCCTTCGCAATGCGCGTTCGAGCAGCCAGTTCTTCCAGGCCGGACGCTTTGGACTTCGCGCCAATCCCGCGGCAATACGCTCCACCAGCAAGCGGGTCTGGGCGGGATCCTGCAACTTGTCATAGACAATTTCGATATGGGTTCCGACTTCGCCCGAGCGGCCCAGGCTGGACCAATAGAAATCGATCCAGGCAAAGTTTTCGCCTTCGATATCCCAAACGAAGGATGGTTTCTTCGCGTCGGGGAACATGAATCTCTTCAGGCGGCTCATCAGTTGATATCGCGATTCGATAAAGTGCCCATGGGTGATTAACACGCAACGCTGCTTATCGGCGCTGCGAAGACCCATGTTCGGATAGATCGTCTCGACAACAACGTCCTTCAGATGCGGGTATCGCCCGATAATTCCATTCACGAAGGGAGAAACCACGGGGTGGGGATTTGGCGAAGCATGGAACATGTTCGTCGCATGCCAGGGGACCTTCAGTTCCATACCAGGCTGTTGCCCCGGATCTCGCTGGATGTAATTCACATACTGCGTTTCGCGGGCGGTTTCCCATAAGTGGTGATCGTGATTCCCGGGAATGAACAGCAGGTTTTCAAACAGGCGTTCGCCCATCGCAGGCATGAGGAGTTCAATAAAGCGCTCGAAAGCCATTGCGGCCTGATTGTCCGTTGCCAGTGCAAGCTCGAATACGTCGCCGGCCAGTATCAACGTAGGTTTCCTGTCCTTGTTTTCGTTGCGATCGATAATCCAGCGGAGGGAGGAGACCAATTCTCGCAGGACTGGGCTGGGAGCGCCTGGATCGGAGCCCCTGCCATCCGAGGTAAGGTTTGTCAGCAGGCTGTTCTGTGCGCCCAGGTGCAGGTCCGAAAGGCAGACATAACGTATGTCGGGCATGAAAATCGCTTCCTCCGTATCGGGCAAGGGCCGCCGCTCGAAATGCCCCTTACCAGCTCACGGACTGTTGCCGATTCCAGCCCGTTACGAAAGACGACTCTACAGGAAAACAACCGGAGCATGAACGCGCTCTTGTAAATGGGAGTCGAATCGCGGTTCACTGCCTGGCGGCAGAGCGATACTTCGTGGCGATTTCCCGAAACCGTTTCACAACTGCAGAATTTGATTGCAGCGATACGAACCCCGCGCGAGCGTCACTTGGTTCCGATGATATTGAAGAATACTCCTCTGTGGTCGTACCCCAGGTCGGTCAGGTCGTCGGAGAAGTCGGTGAAATTGTAGCCGGCGCCAACCTTCAGGTTCTTCCCGATATAGCGATAGACGGCGGTCAGCGCGCCGCGGCGGCGTTGATTGACGTCCGGAAGGCCGAGCATGCGCGCCTCGACGAGGCTCTCCCAGCCCTTGTGGAACCGCCAGTCCATGCGCAACACCGCGAGTTGCGCCGCGTTGTCGAAAAACGTCCGCTGCTCGCGGTCCAGGCTCGCCTGGCCCAGGCGGTAGGCGTACTTGCTGCCGACGGACCAGTTGGCCGTGACGTCATAGGTAACATCCAGGGCCGCGATGTGGCTCTTCTGAATGAACTCGGCCGCGATGTTCTGGACTGTCACCTGATCCGTGGTCGGAATGTTGTAGAAATACGTGTACTTGGCCAGCGCGTTAAGCCGGTCGTTCCGCACCGGGCGGTACGCGTAGCCAACCACGGCTTCAGTGTAGCCGCCGCCATAGAACGCGCCGAGCGAGCTGTCACTGAACGAGTGGTTCAGCTTGCCAAGCACCCGCCACTCCGGCGTCAGTTGGAACTTGAAGTTGTTGCGGAAGAGCCATGCGGTCCTTTCGGTACGTGTTGCATCAAATTGTTCCGCATCATCGCGCCGATACTCGACTGCGCTCGAAAACTGGAGCCGGTCGAGGCCGTACCCCATTCGGACTCCAGCCGCCTTGCGATCGGTCTGGGCGCCGGTCTGCGAGTCGCGCAGCTTGCCGAGTTCTGCGCTGCCGCCGAGGTTCCAGCGTTCCTTTGCCACAAGATTGATGCCGGTGGCGTGCGTTAGACCGGTTTGCGCCCCGGCGTCCTGATAACGCTCCTCGAGATAGACGCTGGAACTGTCGGAGAGCCGTGTCTTGGCGCCCGAGACCAGGCTGCCGCGGCGGACTCCCACGCCGTTGTCTGTCCGCTCGTTCTCCAGCGAATAGTTCATGTAAAGGCTGGTCCGTTCGGAATACAGGTAGTTGGTGCCGATTCTGCCCCCGAAACCGAGATCCCCGTCGGACGCCTCCCCGTCGATCCGCAAGCGTTCTGTCAGCCGGTAGGAGCCACCAGCGCCGGTCCGCCTGTTGGTTTTCCGGTCGCCGTTTGCCGCGACCGTGCCCTGGACGAAGCCATAGGTGCGCCAGGATCCATGCGGATCAAACATCAACTGCGCGACCGCATCGGTGCGCTCACCCTGTTCCTGGGTCAGCGGAACAACGGGAGAACGGTCCTTGAGCTGATCGTACCGCAGGCCGCTGCTGACGCTCCAGGTTTCAGCCAGTTGATAACCAAGGTCCGCTTCGATTGCACGGGTCTCGATTCCCTGCTCTTCGATTCTTTGATCGCCTTTGGCCGTCACGCTCAGCCGCCCAGCCACCGGCATTTTTAATGTGCCGCCGTATTGCCTGGTGTCCTTGATTGTCGCCTGCCCGGGCGCCGAGTACCCGGCGTCGAGGTTCTGCTTATAGAAAGTGAGCCGCCCGGCACGGCCGGAGAAAAAATCGCTGAGACCGACGCTCATGTCGGTGCGATAGGCTCCCGCCCATGCATCCGTGAATGACACATCGTCTGGACCACGGAAGCCGAATCCGCCATCGTCGGACCGCAGCGATCTCGAAACGAGACCCTGGCTCCGTCCCGCCTGCATTTTGAACCAGGAATCGGTGCTCATGCGCAGTGTCAGATCTGCGGCGCCGAGGTTGCTGTTGGCGTCTCCTTCCGCGTTGGAGTTGGCGGTCAGGCCGAGCCCGATGTGGTCGTTGATCCAGTAGCTACTCTGGCCCCCGACGGCGACCGCGTCCAGCTGAGTAAAACCCGGCGTGTACTCATAGCGCGCCACCAAATAAGCTTCATTGCCGCTCAGACCACTGCTGCGCACCAGCAGGTTGTCGGTGGCGGTGGATGACAGAGGCTCGGACAGCATCAGCCGCCCCTGCAGCCAGTCCATGTCGTAGTCGACGCCGGGCCGCAGGTTGACCACGCCGGTGACGATGCCCGAATCCTTGTCGCGAAACTCGATGCGCACGCGCTCGGAACCCGTCAGGATGTCCTGGTGGCGGAGGTAGTAGAGGGACCCGCCCGTCCCGCGGAACTCCTCGTAACTCGGCATCGTTCCTGGTTCGGCAGCGAATCCGTCGAGGGCAAGCCGTCGCTCGCCAAAGCTGGTGGTGGCGCCGGCCCCGTAGTGCGCGTTGGCGCCGTAGAGACCGCGATCGACGTGGGCCAGCTCATTTCCCAGATAGCCGATCTTGAAGTTGCCCCACATGCCGTAATTCTCGCCGTGACGCGCTTTGACGTAGAACTTGCCCAGGGTCGGCGCCATTTCTTCCACGACACTGTCGTCGCCGAATGTCGGGTAGTAGTAGTCGGGATCGATGCGCCGGAACAGCGAATCGGGAGACTTCTCGAGGAAGTTGCTGAACAGGTTCTTCACCGGGCCCTCGTGCGTATCCGCGCTCGCCGTCAATCGCCAGTGATCGCTGACTTTTCCGTTCACGTAGAACGCCAGACGGCCATCCAAAGACGAATCGTAGGGCTGTGGATTTTGCGCCCTGCAGCAGGTTACCGGCCCGCTCGAGCGGTTGTCGGATAGCGTCAGGTCGGCGACGCCGACGTAGAAGACGTCTGTGCGCTTGAACTCCAGGTCGCGAAGATAAAGCGAGCCGTTGCCCGAAACGTCGAGAACACCGACTTCGACCGTGTGGGTGCCGCTCGGCAGGATTTCCTCCGCGGCGAAGCTGCCTTGCGGATCAACCGGAACAGGGTGGCCCGCCACCCATACTGTGTAGTCTGCCGGTATGCCGGTGCCCTGCACGTTCACGGTCCCGCTGCCGAGCGGAATGCCGTGGCGCGCCAGGTCGTTCTCGCCGTATGCCGCCAGCAGATCGCGCGTTTCCGGCCCTTCCGGGGCCGCGGTCTCATCGATCGGTCGTTCGGGTTCCCGGTTAAGCCACAGCGACCGCGTCCTCGTTTCGTCGAAGTTTCCCTTCGCGTCATAAGCGCGCAACAGGTACTTGAGTTCGCGTGCCGGGCCGGCGAGAGTTTCGACTGCCGGCTGCCATTTCGCGAGACCCGCGTCATCGATCGCGAGGATTTTCAGAGGCGTGGCCTCCAGGGATTGCTGCTGCTCGAAAATTCGGATTTCGGCGCGCGCGATAAACGCCGAATAGTTGTTGTACATCCGGAAATGCACGACGGGTGCAACAGGAAAACCGTCCACCTCGCTCACGGCCAGGGCAACCGGGTGCGCCGCAACGGCCAGGCGCGGCCGCGACTCGAGGTTGTCGAAGCGGAACTGGATGTTGGCGTTGTCGAGCGCGACGTCCGTGCAACGCTGGGTGTCGGAAGAACTGCGGTCCGGGTCGTCGATCGGCTTTCCGTCCACGGTGATATGCATGACGTTCAGCTCGAAGGGACTCTTCGGAAGAAGCTCCTGAGTCATCCGCGTGATGTCCACGCCTTCGTAGTTGTCCAGCGGCAGCGGTTCGTCATAGACGACCTGCACGCGCACGAAGGACTCGTCTCCCTGGATGAAGCCGGCGTTCACGACATCGTCGGACTGGACGTAGCCACGTCCCTCATGCTCGGCCCGCGCTCCCGACAACTGCGGATCCTTCATGACGATGTCCATGGCGCGGCGCGCCCTCGCCGCAGAAAGACCGATGTCGTCGTCGTAAACGGACGCAGTGCGTCGGTCGAGGCGCTCGTTCTTCGTGTACCCAATGAACCGCACTCGAGCGTTGGTCCTGCCCGCGATGTCGTCCAGGGCGCGACGCAAGTCCGCCGCGTAGCCGGGCGGAATGATCGGCTGGCCGTTCGCCAGCGCGATCGTCATGAGGCTGCCCCAGGGGGGATCGTAAACCCGGGTCACCACCTCGACGCCATCGTCGGGACAGACTTGCGGCTCCTCCGGCAATTCCTGAAGAGGATCGTCGTACCAGAATTCCACTTCGATGCGACGATTCAACATCCGTCCCTGCACCGTGTCGTTGGAAGCAACAGGCTGTGAGGCGCCGCGACCGTCGCTTTCGATCTCGGAGGCCGGCACCCCCAGGGTTTCCTGCATGGCTTGCGCGACGCGGAGTGCCCGGGCCTTCGACAACGACAGCGGGTCTCCGAAGTTGAGTTCGTCGTTGGCCGTCAGCGGCCCATCGTCGGTGTGGCCGATGAACCGGACCGTAACGCCCTGTCTGTCCCGCAGATTGTTCAGCGCCTGCCGGACTTGCCTGGTGAAGTCTTCGGAAATGGGAGTCGTCTCGTCTTCATACCGCAGCGGCGCGACGAGGTTCTTGACGCGCGTCCGCGGTGTCTGGCCTTCGCGGTATCGCATCTTGCAGACGGTCTCCACGCGGCAGACTTTGATGCGCTTGATGTCATCGGTCTGTTCCGTGCTGTGCGACCATTCCCGAGGAGTCTGATCAGCGGACAGATGCCGCTCGCTCGACTGGGCCGGTCTGGCCGTCTGGACCTGGCCGGCGCCCGCAGAGGCGGACATCACGAGGAATCCGACTAGCAGACTGAGATGGGCTAGATGCTGGTGCTTGCTCATACTGTTCACCTGTTTTTTACACGCACGTCGGGTCGTTTCGCCGGCGCGCCACGGCGCCAGAAGACTTCAGGCTCGATGGTGAGCGCATAACCATAGCCCGCCGAGTCCCACCCTTCGGTCAACTGCCGCTTGATCGAATCCATGCGCCGCGCAACCAGCCCCGCATCCTCCGTGTCGGCGACGTAGGACAGGCGCAGCACTGCCGGCGATTTGTGCAGTTCCTCGAGGAGGGCGTTCAGCCGGGGCTGCCACTGGACACGGATTTCGGTCGTACCCGGCTTGAATACCGCATCGGAAAGGTCGATGCCGACCACCCGGTGGATCGACGCACCGAAATCGAATTTCAGGGCCTTGCCGCGTGTGACTCGCTTGATCTGCAGCTGGTCCGTCGACAACCGGAAGCCGCTGGGAAGGGTCCGATCGTCAAGCTTCATCACGAAATTGCTGCCGCGGTCCTCGTTTGGCGTGACCGCGCAAGTGATGTGGTACCTGCCGTACGGATCCGTCGTCGCTTGCAGACCCCGTGCCGTCACCACGCGAACGCCCGCCAGCCCGTCTTCACCGGCGTCCTGCACCCCGTTGCGATTAAGGTCGTTGAAAACCTTGCCGGTCACGTCGGTGCAATCGAATGTAGGATCGGGCATGACGCGGACGGTGGCGGTTGCTTCACCGGACATTGCGCCGCCGGTGACGCCGTTTACCACCTCCGCGCGGTTCACGTATTCGCCCTCGCTGACGCCGGCGCCCACGGCGAGCAGCAGTCTTACCGTGCGCGACTGCGTCCCGGCGACGACGAGCCCGCTCCAGCGGAGTTCGCGGCCCGCAACCGAAGGCTCGGTCGGCACCCCGTCAAGAAGCGCAGAACCCGCAACGTAGCTGAATCCTGCGGGGAAGCTGTCCACGACGCTGACGTCCGTGAGCATCGTGCCGGCCACGTTGTTCACGGTGAGCACATACGGAACCAGCTGCCCGCGGGTCACGTTGAGCAACGGCGTCGTCTTGGAGAGCGCGACCAGGCCGAGAAGTTGCGGATCCACCGGGATGTGGTTGTTGAAGATCTGGCTCGAACCCGGTTGCTGGCTGCTATTCAGCATCAGGTGGACGTAGTAGGTCGTGCCTGAGCTTCGTGGCGGAACCGAGGCGCCCGGCGCGAACTCCGAAGGCTCCACCTCGCAATACAGAGGTGTGCTCAAAACCGCATCGGACGCGCTGCCCGGACAGGCCGGTACCGGGAACGCCGCAGTCGAAGCGACGGACAGGGGCGGGATGATCTGCGAGTATCCCCCAGTGTAGCTCGTGCCTGCGGGCTCCGCGACCGCGATGAGGTAGTCACCGCCGCTCGGGCAAGCCGGGTCGCTGAAGTTGATATCGAACTTGTAATAGCCGTTCGCGAGTGTGACCTGCCCCTGCTGGGCCGCATCGTCAAAACAGTTCGACGGCAATGGCGTGCCGCTGCCGGCATTCAGCAAGCTGAGGGTCTCCCCGGCAACGGGCGTGCGCGAGACCGAATTGTAGATGACGCCGTTTGGCTGGATCGGCAGGTTCAGCTCCTGAAGATTTGCGCCGGACGACACGATGATGTTACTGATCCGCTGAAGCCCGTTCGTGAACGGCGAGGCCGCCAGACCCAGCGTCGCGGTAGTCGCGCTCGCACCCGGCGCCCGAAACCGCAACTCGTAACGAGCGCCTGTCGTCTCGTTCGGCGCCACTCCGACGATACGGTAAACGCCGGCGGCGTCCGTGGTCGCGGAATGCACCAGCTTGCCATTTTCGTACAACTCCACCGTCCAGCCGTCCAATGCCCGTTCCAACGAATCCCGGACAGCGTCGAAGTCGGCGTCGTGCCAGGCCGACCCCGTCAGGACGGAGACATAGGGAATTCCGCCAACCACAATCGAGACGCTGGCGCTCGCCTTTTGCACCGGCGTGTTCCACGCAACCACTCCGGTGTTCGTGACGACCGTACCACCGGCAAGATTGGGGCCTAGCGTGGCCCGGAACCTTAAGACGATGGCCTCGCCGGGATCCAGCGGACCGTAGTTCGCGCCGTAATCGGCCGTGATCGTCGAGCCGGCGAAAGTGACGCCCGCCGCCGAGCCGTTCAGAGTCGCCGACCCGTTCACGTAAATAAGCTGGCCGGGTTGCGATGCAGCCAGATTGTCGGTCATGACGGCATAGAGAGCGGGCACCGGCGCGACGTTCACCACGCGCACAACGTACTCGATCTGGGCGCCAGGTAAGGCAGCGCCGCCACCGACCACCGTAACCTGATTGGTAATGGACAACTGCTGGCTGGCACCCACCACGATGACCGTCGGCTCCGGGCCCGTCAACGGATTGCCGTCCCCATCCGTCAGGAGATCCGGCAACTCGACGCTTTCGACCACGGCCTGGTTGCTGATCACTGTTCCCGCCGGCGTGCCGGCATTAACCTGCAAGTCGAACTGAAGGACGGCCGTGGCCCCGGACGAGATCGTGCCTGCACCCGAACCCGGCAGCGGCGGCGTCAGGTTGGATGAGCTGATGTTGATGCCCGAGGCGAGCGGGGAGACTCCACCATCCGGCTGGCCAACCGGCAATCCATTCAACAGCGTTGAATTCGCAAGGTAGGTCGTATTCGCCGGAACCGAGTCCCTCAAGAGAACGCCCGTCGCAGGTATCGCGGCGGAATTCTGCACGGTGATCGTGTAACGAAGCACATCTCCGGGATCGACAACTCCCGGCGAACCCAGATCTCCGAACAGCACAACCTTCTTCTCGGCGTAGAGCAAAGGCTTGTTGCCAACGATGTCGCGCGTCGGATCATTGGCGATCGGCGTGTCCGGGTCATCGGACGGCTGGTCCACGATGCGGTTCACGACGGCGCTGACAAAACCCTGGTTGGAAATGATCGTGCCGTTGATCACGTTCGGATCCACAACCACATCAAACGTGATGGTCGCGACGTTAGCCGGGTCGCTGGAAGCGCCAAAGGGCATTACGCCCGGAGCTGGATTGGCGGGCGGGTGAATCAGCAGGCCGTTCACGAGCGGGGACGTCCCGCCAGAATCCGTGAGCGGCACGCCGTTCAGCGTCGTGCTGCCGGCGACATAGGTCGTATTCACCGGCACGGCATCGCGCAGAACCACGCCCGAGGCGTCTTGATTGCCGGTGTTCCTGACCGTGATGGTGTAGCGCAGCTTCTCTCCAGCAAGCAGGATGTTCGGGTCGCCCGTCAGGTCGGTGGAGACCTTCTGCACCACGAAAGCGGGAGACAACACGATCGTTACGGTGTCCAGCGTCGGATCGTTGGGAATCGGCGTGTCCGGGTCATCGGACGGCTGGTCGACGATGCCGCTCGCAGGCGCGCTCACGAAACCCTGGTTGGAAATCACGGTACCGGCGGCGGCGCTCGGGCTCACCAGCACGTCGAATTCGATAGTGGCGACGTTGGCCGGGTTACTGGATGCGTCGGCAGGCATGGAACCGGGCGCCGGATCGGCCGGCGCATGGATCAGCATGCCGTTTACGAGCGCGGACGTCCCGGCGGAATCCGCGACCGGCGCGCCGTTCAAGGTGGTGCTGCCCGCAACGTAGGTCGTATTCGCCGGAACCGAGTCTCGCATCACGACGCCGGTGGCGTCCTGGTTGCCGATGTTCCGGACCGTGAGGGTATAACGCAGTGTCTCGCCCGCGAGCAGCATGTTCGGGTTACCGGTCATGTCCGTGGAGATCTTCTGCACCACGAAAGAGGGAGCCAACACGATCGTGACAGTATCCAGCGTCGGATCGTTGGGAATCGGTGTGCCCGGGTCATCAGACGGCTGGTCGACGATGCCGTTCGCAGGCGCGCTCACGAAGCCCTGATTCGAGATCACGGTACCACTGGCGGCGCTCGGGCTCACCATCACATCGAAAGTGATGGTGGCAACATTGGTCGGGTTACTGGACGGGTCCGCGGGCATGGAACCCGGCGCCGGATCGGCCGGCGAGTGGATCAGCATGCCGTTTACGAGCGCGGACGTCCCGGCGGAATCCGCGACCGGCGCGCCGTTCAAGGTGGTACTGCCCGCAACGTAGGTCGTATTCGCCGGCACCGCGTCTCGCATCACGACGCCCGTGGCATCCTGGCTGCCGACGTTCTTCACGGTAAGGGTGTAGCGCAGTGTCTCGCCCGCCAGCAGGATGTTCGGGTCGCCCGTCAGGTCCGTGGAGATCTTCTGCACCACAAATGAGGGCGACGACACGATGGTCACCCTGGTCGGATCTTCGTCGCCCGAGACCGCTGGACTTGCCGTGCCATTGACGTTCGGGTCGTCGCTCAGAGCGAAAACCGTCCCCGCGCTGAGGCGGGCCGTCGACTGGTTGGTAATGATGGACCCGTTGGTGAGACTCGGCCCAAGTTTGATATCGAACTGGATCTCAGCCTGACTTCCTGCCGGCAGGTTCAGATTGCGGATGTCGACGACACCGGTGCCCTTGGCTCCGCCCGTGCCGCTGGTGGCGCTGATGTTTGCGCCTGGCGGGTAGGTGACGAGCGCCAGCGTGCCGGGTACGAAGGACGGCGAAGGGTTGAGGGCATCCAACTCGTCATCGATGGTGAAATCGCTGAGCGCCTGATTGGTGGTCCTCAAGCGCAGTGTGTAGCGCAATGTGTCACCCGGAGCGGCCGTAGCAGCAGGATTCATCCCGCTCCTCAAATTCGCAACCGTCTTTTCGAAGAAGTAACCTGAAAGCGCCGCCGTCACCGTGTGAGCATCCTCGTTGTCCGGCGTGCCGACTGTGCCGTCCGTCAGAGTGCGCGTGTAAACCTGACGGCTGGGATTGTTGCTGTTGTCATTAAACCACTGGATCGCACCCGCGACATTCGTGAGGGCGACGCCATCCTGTGTATTGGAGTCGAGTTGAGTCCGGTACTGGATGATCAGCCGTTCATCCGGGCCAATCATTCCGGCAGCCGTCAGCAACGTGACATCGAGCCGGCAGTCGGGCGCAGGGCTGTAACCCAGGGAGTAGTCCGTACCCGCGTTGAGGGCGCCCTTACCCGGGACCGGGCTGACGCCGTCGGCCGCAAAGACCCGGGCACTCAGAATCTCGGGCGTCTGATCACACATGCCGCCCGTTGCGCCGTCGGGGAGCAGGTCGCGGATGGACGTGTTCCAGGCGTCGCCGGATCCGGTGTTGTGGACATCGATATCGAAATTGCCCCACTGTCCGACGTTCATCGTCGCCGGACCCGACTTGGCGACCGTCAGCGCCGGCGCATTGATCGCCGCCGGTGGCAACGTAAATTGTCCAACCAGGTCCGCCGTGTTTATCAGGCCTTCCCGTGTAAGAAATTCGGCCACCGGATTGCCGTTTCCGTCGACAAAGCTCATGGACAATGTGTAATCCACTCCGCCCACCTTGAATGTCGTGGGCTGGGGAGCGGAGACAAAGGTCACACGATCCGTGCACCCTTCTCCGGGCGGTGTGGGATAGGGACAGGTAGCAGGAGGCGTCGGATTGTTCGGGGTTTCGACATGGTTAAACGTAAAGGTGAAGTTCAGAGGACCGGTCTGGACTCCGTCCACATCAAGTAAGAGGACCACATCGAGCTGAACTGCCGTTAAGGACGGATCGGAGACCGGGAAATTCCGGTGCGTAAATGTACCCAGGGGAAAGAACGGTGTTGGCGCCGGCGGCAGCGTCTGAGTGCCGGGGATCTTTCTGGAAAAGTCATACCCGCTTTGTGAACCTGAGGTGACGCCCCAATTGATGCTCGACGCGGGAACGCCGTTCGTGATCGTGGGTTCGCCGGGTTGGCTACCAGGGACGTTATCCACCGGGTCATGCCAGTTTCCGGCAACGGATATGAATGAGATCTGAGCGGCCGCGGCCCTCCCGGTTGGAACCGGGACGACCACTGCAAAAACCAGCGCGCTCAGGATCATCAACAACTTCTTCATAGCGTTTTACCCCGCGGGAATTCCGCCGGCCAGATCGTCATCAACCCGCCGGCAGGAAGTCGATCGGATACAGGATCGTCACCGCCGGCACATCGTCCTTCGCGCCGAAATTGATTGTCCGGACGCGGCCAACAACTTGAGTGGCGAGATCCGGCGCCTCCATGTCCGTCGAGTGCAGCGCACACATCGACACGCTGCCGTCGGGCTCAATCGTCAGGCGCAGGACCATCTGCCCTCGCAGGGCCGGGTTATTGCGCAGCTCCCGGTTGTAGAGGCGGTAGAACGACGCCTTGTAACGGTCAAACACAATTTGTATTTCTTCGTCGGTGCGGGAAGCTCCTGCGCCGGCGCGCGCCTTGGGCCGATCGGCCGGGGTGATCTGGGAGATGGCACTAACTGCGCGGCCAACGCCGACACCGCCTTGACCGCCTGATCCCCCACCACCGGCGCCGGTTCCGCGGCCACCAGTTCCGCCCCCACCGTTGCCACCGCCTCCGCCTCCTCCGCCGCCTCCTCCAACACTGAGGCTCAGCGAAGCGACGTTGATACCGCCGCTCGATCCGGGCGCCTTGCTCGTCAACATCGAGCGTGACGAAGGTTTCCCGAGGTTATCGGCAGCGATGTGGCGCGCATCGGCGCCGAGCGGCACCACGACGCTATCCTGCGCCAGGCTCGCGATCTTGTCCTTGAATGCCAGGATGCCGGCCTTTCCGGCCTTTGGCTCTGGTTTTGGCTCCGATGGGAAACCCACTTCCGGACCGGGAGGCAGTTCCGCTGGACCAGGCTTGTCTGGTCCGGGTGCAGCGTTGGGTTTCGGCTTCACCGCAGGAGCAGGCGCACCCGGTGGGGATCCCGCATCACTCGCGTCTCGCGGCATCGGCGGCGGGACGGGGCGGAACTTGACCGCGATCTCCGGCGGACGATAGAAAACGATATCGAGTTCTTTGTTCGGGGGCTCGCTGCGAAGCAGCACTTGCGCCGGTATGAGCATCAGCCCGCCCATCAAGATGACGTGGAACACCATGCTCGTCGCCATGCTGTGGGCCGTTGGAGCCCCGGATTGTTTCAAAATGCTCTTCACTTCCATGTTGTCACCAGGCGGCCGTCAATTGGCCGCGATAAATTCGATCTTTAAGTCCTCAACGCCCGTCTTCGCGAGATCAATGATGCGGAGAACCCCCTCATAGTTCAGTTGGTCGTCGACGGCCAGGAACAGCGCGCGCTGTTCCGGGGGGCGGACGCCCAGGATCTCTCCTACGTGTCCGGGCAATTCGGTTGCAGAAATCTCTTGATCCCCCAGGGTCACGCGACAGTCCTTCGGGATCCCCTCCGCTGCCGGCGGCTCGAAGATCGGGCAGTCCCCGGCCCCGATGCTCAGGATCAACTGCTTTTCCTGGACCTGCGCTGACGTAGCGGCGGAGGCCCGGGGGATGTCGACGTCGTAGCCCTCCATGAGGAGGGGGACGACGACCATAAAGATGATCAGCAGCACGAGCACCACGTCCACGAGCGGCGTGATGTTGATTTCGGACTGCAGACCGAAGTCGGAATCGTCGGTGTTGAACTGCATGATTTCACTTTCCTTCCGCGCCGGAGCGCTTGGCGATCAGCCCCACCCCGCGAAAGCCGGCATCTTCTATGGCCTGCATGGCCTGCCGGACCTGGAGGAAGTTGAGCTTTGCGTCGCCCCGAATGACGACTCTGGGATCCTGCTCGGCACCGGCCGCAGCGTTAAGGGCTTCACTGAAATCCGAGGCGGTGACGTGCTCATCGTTGATCCATAGCCCGCCGGCGTCGTCGATGGACACCAGAATCCGCCCTCGCTCGTCGCCCTGCGCATTCGGTTTCGTCGTGTTCGGCAGATTGACGTCCGGGCCTTTTCGCATCTCTGGCGCCATCACCATGAAGATGATCAGCAGCACCAACACGACGTCGACGAGCGGCGTGATGTTGATGGCCGCCTGAATTCTGCCCGGTTCACCGAGCCGCATAGGCCGGCCCTCCCTCTTTGAGCATCGGAGCCTTGACTTTCGCCATCTCGACGTCCGCCACCCTGAGTTCCGGTATTTTGAACAGGCAGTTCACCAGCTGAGTGGAAGCCCGGTTCATCTGCACATGGAAGGTCTCGATCTTGCCCGTGAAGATGTTGAAGGCAACAACGGCGGGAATCGCGACGAAGATACCAAGTGCTGTAGAGACCAGGGCCTCAGCGATACCGCCTGAAACCACCGACATTCCTCCGGACCCTGTGGCCGCGATGCTCCGGAAAGCGTTGATGATTCCGACAACCGTGCCGAACAGACCGATGAAGGGGGCAGTGGAGCCGATAGTGGCCAGCACGCCGAGCCCCTTCTTCAACTGGATCAGCGTTTCGGACATGGAATCCCGGAGCGCGCTCGTGACAAGCTCGAGAGAGGCGACCGGGTCGCGCCCGCTCTGGCGCACGCCGTCGTACTCGACGATGCCCGCCGAAACCACCTGAGCCACGTAAGAATTCTGATGCAGCCGGCCGGCTTCAATCAGCTTGTGGACCTCGCCACCGTGAAGAAACTTCTTGAACTCGGCCTTGAACTTCTCCGACTCGCTTGATGCCGAGCGGAAGCGGCGATGCTTATCGACAATCATCCCCACAGAAAAAACGGAGAGCAGGGCGAGACAGACCATCACCGCGCCTCCGAATAAACCGACGTGTCCTAACAGTTCAGTCAAACTCATGGCTTCCTCCTTGGCGCCGCTGTAGCAGGCGCTGTTGCATTCGCGTCGGCCGGCGCACTGGAGCCCGCCGATTCCGACCGGATTTCGTAGTAACTGAGCATTCGCATGAAGACTTCTTTGTCTACCGGCAGACGCGAGTCGTCCAGCAACGTCGAGACGCTCGGACCGTTCCCGAGTTCCGAAGCCTTCCATGGAACGATGACCAGCGCTTTGGGCGCTTCCTGATTACCCAGAATGGACATACCGAGCGCCTTTCCCCCGGGAACCGGAGTCAGCTTCGAGTTGTCTTCGGTCCTGGGCTGCGCAGCCTCGGCTTGTTTCTCTGTCGATTCCGCCGTTGGCTGCCCTGGCTCGATCTGTTTCTGCGGCTCCTCTTTCTTGATTTGCTCTTTCTGCTGCACCTGCTCTGTCTTCTGCGCGAAGACAGCAACGGGCGGCAAAGCCAGCACCGCAAGCGAAACCCAACACACGATCGTTTTCCTCATTGCTCCTCCGATTTCCTGGCGCGGTTGCGAAGGTCAGCGATCCACTTGACGACGTCGGCATCATCCGGAACGATCCGGCTGTATGCCTCGTAGTGCTCCATCGCGCAGGAGTTGTTTCCGGTATACAGGTCGCACAGAATGGCAAGATTCCTGTGCGCATATTGGAAGTCGGCGGACTGTGCCAGGGCCGATTCGTAACTGGCAGCCGCTTTCGCGAACTCTCCCTTGCGCCGCTGCACAATGCCGAGCTCGTTGTACGCCGCGGGCTGCTGTGGATCCGATTCCAGCGCCTGGTTCAGGCTCGCTTCGGCGTGGTCCAGGTCGCCCGCCAGCACATATGCCATGCCCAGATCGATATGCGCCGCGGTTAGAGCGGGCGCCTGTTCGGTTACCTTGAGCAGCAGGGCGATGCCCTGGTCGTAGCGTTCCTCTCTGAGCAGACCCAGGGCGGACTCGAAATCGGCGAGAACTTCATCCGGGACGGCCTCGCCCGGCGTGGCCGCGTTGTTGGCCGCCGACTCCACACCGTCGACCGGCGGCTCTGCCGTCTCGTCTGCGACCGGCGCCTCCGCCGTTTGGTCTGCGGCCGGCGCTTCCGCCGCTTCGTCCACGGGAGCTTTGACTGTTTTGATCACATCGACAAAGCCGCTGCTGGCCTCGTATTTCGCGTAGCGGCCCGGCATCAGCACGGTGAGCCGGCTGAGACTCTTTTCAGTCCAGGAGTTGAGAACGCCGGCGTGCAGCAATTCCATGTTCTTCTCGTGGACGTTGATGGCCTTTTCCTCAAACGGAAACGCCGCCTCATCAAGGCTGTTCGCAAACTCCTCCAGGTCCTCGGGCTTCAGATCGAGGGGCCGCTCCGACTCCAGCAGTGATCGACTGAAATTGGAGTAGGTCTCGGCCATGTAGTACGTCGCCGCGGCCGTCACATCGTCGATTCCGTAATCCACCAGCCGGCCCATGGCTGCGATCGTGCTATCCATGCGCTGCTGCTTATCCTGCAGACTGGTCTCGAACGGCTGGCGCAGCTTCACGACCGCGAAGTCCCCGTAGATCTGTTCGGCGAGGATCAGTGCCGAACGTGCGGCAAGCGTCCGGGTGCGGGCGGTCCTTTCGGGCCCGGCGACGGCGTCCGCGCTTACGATTTCTTCCAGTTCCTGGTGATAAAGCGTCTCGTCGTGCGCCGCCTTGTACATCTCGGCGATCTTGAACCGGGTTTCGGTCGCTGCCTCAACCGGCCTGGGAAACTCTTTGACGTAACGGATGTACGCATTCAGGGCGCTATCGTTGGCATTGGATTGCGCGTAGAGGTCTCCCGCACCCAGCAACGCCTCGCTGCGCAACGCCGGATCGTCGGACTCGGATGCAATGCGATCGTATTCGCCGGCGGCGCGTAACAACTGCCCGCTCTGGCGGTAGGCGTAGGCGATTTGTTTGGTCGCCTCGAGTTGCAGTTTGTTCTGCGGGAAAGTACTCCGAAACGCTTCGAGCACATCGATCGCGGCCTGCCAGTCCTCCAGCCGGATCAGCGCGGCGCCTGCGTCGTACTCCGCCGTCGCCCGGATGGAAGAGGTAGGTGCCAACGTCCGAATCCTGAGGAAGTGGTCGACGGCCGCGCGATAGTCCTGCGCCTCGTTGGCCTGCTCACCTTGCTTGTAGATCGAAGCGGCAAGGTTATCGACGAAACCTGCGCGCGACGCGTCACCCTCCGGTGTGGCCAGCAGCACCTGTGCATAGGCGCCTTCGGCCTGCGGGTATTCGGCGAGTTCGAACGAACCGTGCGCAATCACAATCCATGCGGAACGCCGGACCGCAGCGTCCGCGTCAGGATACTTATCGATGACTCGCATGTCGGCATCGATGGCAGCGCGGTAGTCCTTCATCTCATACATGTCATCGGCGGCAGTTCCGAGGATTGCAGCGGCACGCTCATCCTGCGGGAATGTGTCGGCAAATTTGACCGAGCTGGCGATCGTATTGCGTTTGATCCGTTCCTGCTCATCCTTGCCGGCAGGATCGGTGACTTTAAGCTGCTCGCGATAGGCGTAGATCGCGGCGTAGCCCGCGGCTGCCGCCTGCGGATGCGGCTCGTACGCATAAGCCGTGCGCTCATACTGCTGGGCCGCTTCGCCGAAATCCTTGTTCTCCAGGAGCAGGTCCGCAAACTGGTAGTTGACGGGCGGCGAATCAGCCTCCGTCGGAAAGGACTCGAGGTAGGCGCCGTACCATTGGCGCGCCTCGTGATAGTTCGCCAGCTTCTCGCCCGCTTCGGTTGTGTTCTGATATTCGGCGTGATAATGCGTGGCGAGGTCCTTCAGATTCGTCTTCAGGTAGGACAGAACTTCCGGCGACTCTTCCGGCTTGAAATGTTGCCAGTATTCGGCTTTCAGGCCATACGTGGAGGCGAACTCCCGCTTCGACTCCAGCACGAGCTTGGGAAACCCGCCCTGGGTGAAGGTGTCCACCACCCGCATGCTGAACCGCGGAGCCGCACGGTGGAACGGATAAAGCGCCACGAAAGCCTTGTACGTTTTCGGCCGCGTCGTCGTAGCGCAGCTTGCTGAGGTAGTACTCGCCGAGGTTGCTGTAGACGCGGTCCTCATAGGAGCGATTCCCGAACTTGGAGAAGTACTCCTCGATCGGTCTCCGGCCCGCCGAGATTGCTGAAGCTCAGGCTGATGACTCGAAAAGTATCCGCGACGCGGCGATCGTCGTCCTCATCGTGCGTCTGGTCGAAGTCGTAACCGGCGGACAGCTTGTAGTCGAGCAGGCCGACGTACTTTTGCAGGGCCTCCTCGTAGAACTCCTGCTTGTAGAGCGTCCAGCCGAGCTTGTAGAGAGCGAGTTCGTAGTACGAGGATGCGGTGCCCAGGCTGATGATTCCCGAATACGCGGTCTCGGCGTCGCGATAGCGCCGGCGCGTGAAGAAGTACTCGCCCCGCCTGAATTGCACTTCGTCGGAGTGTTCGGAGTTTGGATTTTCGCGGATCAGGCGTTCCATCGTCGCGATGGCCTCTTCGGTGCGGCCGAGTTCGTCATACGCCCGCGCCTCCTGGTAGAGGACCTTGTCTCTCTGCTCGTAATCCGGATACTCGGTCAGCAGCCGATCATAGAGAGCGATTGCCTCGAGTGGGCCGGTGGGATCGGCGACGGCGTTGCCGACAGCCGGGTTCGCGCTCTCTTCGGTTGTACGCCGCTCAAAATCCTGATCGGATTCCTGCAGGCCGGCGGCGGGGGGCAACGCGGCGGGATTCGCGCTGTCTGCCTGTCCGCCCGCAGGCGGCACGGCGGGTTCCGGGGCAGCCATTTCCCGCGGCTTTCCGTCGCCCGCGCGCAGGCCAAACTGTTTCTCGATCTCCAGGTCCGCGAGACGACGCATCGCCTCCGGAGTCATCGTGTTTTCCGGTGCGTCCTCGAGGAAGCGCCGGTACTGGAGCATGGCCTGATCGAGGCCTTGCTCGACCTTCACCTCCTGGACGTCCGGCCGCACGTTGCGCAAAGCGGCCAGCGTCCCCGCCGTCGCCATCGGCTTGGGGGGACGGGCGGCGCAACCGGCCATGAGGGCCAGCCCAAGCAATGCTGGAGCGGTACGGCGATTCATCAGTGTTCCTCTCCTGCAGGCTGCCGCGCGGCCCTGTCGTAGCTATCGGCAACGCCGTAGCGCGCCTGATTCTGCTCGGCCACCAGGCGGTCGCGCCGGGCCTCGAGCTGGCTGATGGCTGCGGTCTCGATCATGCGTCCCTGCTGCTCCATCAAGACGTCGACGCGCTGTAATGCGTCGTCAACCCGCTCGCGGAGGGCTGCAATCTGGACGTCGTATCCGACATAGCTGTGCGTCGCCGCCTGACGCGCCCTGACGAAGGCGTCATACTGCCTGGTAAGAGCGTCGACCTGCGCATTCGATTCGTTCAGGTGCTCATAGGCCGCGGTCAGCCGTTCGGGATACTCAGTCTCCAGCCGCCACTTGAGCACGCCTCCCAGCCGGGCCGCCCGTTGCCGAAGCGCGACCGATTCCGGGCTATCCGAGTCTCCGAGCTGCTTCTCGATCTCGGCGACGCGTTCGAGGGCGACCCGCTCCTCAGCGGTCGCCAGGTATTCCGGTCTCGGGCGAAGTCAGCATGGTCTGCAGGCGCTCGCCGAGGTGCTTGCGCTGCTCGAGTCGCAGACGCATTCGCGAATCCAGCTCCCGGAACTGCGCGTCGACCTCCGGCAGAAGCGGCTCGTAGTTCTCTCCGCGCAGGCGGATCATGTCCTCGAACGCGTTAAGGCTGGTTTTCCAGGCGTGAGCTTCGACTGCAAGTCCTCGAGGTCGAGGTAGTTGTGCAGCGCGGTCTGGAAGTCGTGCGATGCCATCAACTCCATCAGGTAGTAAGTCTCGGGCGCATCCGGCAGGCTGCGCAGGCGGATGACCCAGGTTTCGTCCTCCCGGCTCTCCTCGCGAATCAGCGCATTGAGGAACCGGCCTTCTCTGATACTGCTGATCGATGCGTCAACTTTCTCAATCTGGTTGCTGAACAACTCCAGCGCACGCCCGTACAGGACCGCGGCGCGGCCGTAGACCTTCAAGCTGGCGTAGGCGTGCGGCACGGCAAGCATGGCTTCCTGGACTGCGGCATCCGTCGGCTCGACGCTCCACCAGGAGGTTCCAGGGAACGAGCGCCCGGTCATAGTGGTCGGCCGAGGCTTCGGCCGCGCCTGCTCGAAGCAGCGCCTGGTTCGAGAACGGTCCCTCAAGGCGGACCCGATCCAGTGATTGCCTTTGCCCGCTCAAAGTCGCTCGGATTCGAACAGCATGGTGCCCAGCACCAGGTTGGACTTGTCGCGGATCGCAAGGCTGGCGGGATCGCCGGCCGGCAGCTGTCCGGCCTTGTCTCAGTTGCTCGATCGCTTCCTGGTGGTCGATCTGCCTGCAACAGCGCGATGCCGAGGTTGTAGGCCGCAAACCCGGCGAGGCCGGCATCGCTCCTGCAGCTGCGCGAGCACCTTGACCGCCTCGCCCGGGCGGCCCGTCGCCATGTAGACGTTCGCGCGCAGGAACTCGACGTCGTCCCTGATCGTCCCGGGCACCGTGCCTTCGATCCGCCCCAGCGCCTGCAGCGCATCGTCGAGCTGGCCCTTCTGGAAAGTGGATGCGCGCGAGCCTGAAGGCAGCCTCGTTTCGCACGGCCTCGTCGACGGCGCCTTCGAGCACCGCCTTGATCGCGCGTCCCGCGCGCTGGTGCATGCGGTAGTTGAGCTCGAAATCGCCGACGGAGAATTCGGCGTCGTTGATGTGGTAGTGAAGCGTGTCGAGTTGGGGCTCGTCGAGACGCGTGGTACTGTGCGAGTTCGGTGTCGAGCCGCTGGATGGCTTCGAAATACTGTCCCTGGTAGGCGTGATACAGCGCCTCGCCGAAAAACAGGTCCCTCAGGTCGCTGCCGAACGCTGGACGGGCAGCAAGCCCAAGGGCCAGAGCAAGTCCGATCAGTCTCACGTGCTCGCATCGACTACCGTTCCCCAAGCGCGATCGGGGTGGTGCCGCTGCCCGGGCCGGCCAGCGTCAGTTCCACCAGCTTTGGCTTCACTTCCTTGCGGAAGGTGAAGTGTTCCGTGCGGCTGTAGTCCCCTCCGCCCTCGAGCTTGCCGTCGACAAGCACATCGAGCTGGTGATCCCCGGTCGCGACATTGCCGACGTAGATCCGTTGCACGCCGCCCTTGCGCAGAGCCTCGAGTTCTTTGAAGCTGTAGATGTAGTGCGCGACGAGCTGGCCGTCGATCTGGAGCCGCACGGCGTCGAGGCGCAACTGGTCGTCTTTGGCCAGTGCCACGAAGATCGTGACCTGCGTCCCTGACGGGTACAGCAGCTTCTCCTCCAGCTGGTTCAACTCCGCCGCAATGCTGAGGACGTCGGATTTGATCTCCTGAACCTGCTCGTCAAGACCCTGCGAACTGTTGCCTTGCTGCGCGAGAACAGACGTGGGCGCCAAGGCAAAGACCGCAAGCAAGATCCAGTGAAAGCTCTTGCGGCAAACGTTCTTGAACTTGGCTTGGGTTGTCATCACTTCTCTCCTTCTCGGGACCTGACGAACTGTTTTGATCGTGGGGTCTTATGCAACGCTGCTTCCCAAAGAGGTTGCTGCTTGATTTTGTGGAACTTAGGCCTTTTTCAACGGGCTCCCGTAAAGCAACTATGTTGAAGCAGCTCAAATCCGTCACATGCGGGAAGCCGTCGTGCGGGAAACGAAAAGGGAGGCTTTGTCATGGATCAATGGTCGGATTCTCCATGTCGGAAGGACGCTAATCCGTCGATGCCGGCATGGCTGCTCTTGTTATCGCTGGGGGTAGCAGCGGGCGTGACACGAGAAGAAGAAAACCAGCCGCACGAAATCGTCAAACGTCGAGTTTAGGTTGCGAAACGACGGTGTCTGATATTCTTCTAAGGTCGCCGATCAACGACCTAAATTCAAACACCGGGGAGATCTTCGATGAGCACGCCGCCAACTGTTCTGACCGAACTGAAACTGTCCAATGAAATGAAAGATGCGGTGGATTCCGCGTTTGGAAGCGGCAAGCCGATCGCGATCTCTTACGTCGATGCCGACAACAAGCCTCAGATTTCCTATCGCGGCACCACGCAGGCATACAGTGACACCCAACTGGCGATTTGGGTACGCAATCCCCAAGGCAGAATCCTCGAATCGATCGACAGAAACCCGGCGGTCGCCCTGGTCTATGGCAGCTTCGGCGATCCAAATAATCGAGGATTCATGATTTTTCGCGGACGCGCGCACGCCGACAAAAGCGACGCTGTCCGCAACCACGTGTACGATCACGCCCACGAGTTTGAGCGCAATCAGGACAAGGAACGCAGGGGCGTTGCGGTGCTCATCGACCTCGACAGCGTCGATGGTTTCTTCGGCGGGGCGCGGCTGAAGATGCGCCGCTGACCATATCCCGGCGAGACTGGATCATGAGACGGACGAAGGCAGTCCCGGCACCAGTGCTCGCCCGGAAAGCGGGTCACACGAGAAAGAGATCGAAATTATTAAGCGACCTGGCAGTCCCTGCCGCTACGTCCCTTCGACATTACGGGAGGCTGGTCTGGAAACGATACCCAGCCGATTCATTTCATCTGCCAGCGAGCCGACAGTCGTATCACAATCCTGTTGCACGCCATGAACCTACGAGCTATAGTTGGTCAAAATTCAGACCAGCGGAGGGGATTGCCGTGAAAGTGTTGGCCTTGTCGGACGCAAAGGCAAAGCTTAGCGAGATAGTGGACCGTGTGGATCGGCGTAACGAACCGGTCACGATCACGCGGAACGGGAAAGCCATCGCAATGATCGTCAGCAAGGACGAATACGAGGGCCTGCGTGAAACTATTGAGATATTGCAGGATCCGGCGCTCATGAAAGAAATCCGCAACGGAATTCGGGACCTCAAACGCTCCGGAAAGCGCTACACGGTAGACGAACTGTTTGAAGAGTAAGTCAGGCGCACCTGCTCTCAGAATTCCGGACTCCGTGCGCGATCAGATTCGAACGTTGCACCCTCAGCTCAAATCCAGGGTGCGCAGAGCGCTGGATGACATCGCAAAGGATCCCGCATGCGGAAAGCCCCTTGAGTCCGAACTTAGCGGCCTGTGGACCCTGCAGCTGGGTTCCTATCGTGTGATTTACCGTCGTGACAAGGCCATGCCTGCGATCGTGACGATAGGGCCTCGCGAAAAAATCTACGAAGAGACCGCGCGCCTTATTCTAAGAGAGCGTCGCGCAAAGGAATAGTGTTCCGATTCCAGCGTCGCGACACGGAGTTACTCGGATGAGGATTCAAGTAGATCGTCGTCCAGGAGGTCTTGCGGACGCCGGACGGTTCGCTTGTTGGCGATAAGGTGAGTCTTTCCGATCACGGGAATTCGCAGTCCGTCGATATCGATGTCGGCTCGCTCACGCCACGCATTTCGGCCTCATCGATGAGTATCGAATCTACCTGCACCCGGTCGTGCTTGGTCACGGCAAACCATATTTCGCCGGACCCCGGCCGCCGCTCCGCCTGATGACTAATGACCGGATTGGCGAGGATGTGATCAGGTTGACCTACGTTCCTGCTTAATCTCGCGACTCGCCGGATAGAAATCGCCCAGGCGGCGGCGCCGAGCCAAATGCCGGATGGTCTCGTATAAGGCGATTACGCTAAGTTGGGGTCAGCCTGAAGGATGGGCTCCGAAGCGGGCCGGTCAGGCCGCTGTTTTCCGGGCTGGCGGCGGCCCCGCCGCGGTTAAGTTTACTGATGTGCTACACTGTGCTACGTGAACAAACATCAAGATTTTGTCGGAGTCCGGGAGCTGCGGCAGAATCTGAGCGTCTATTTGAGGCGTGTTGCCTCAGGTGAAAAGCTGCGTGTTACGGAGCGTGGACGGACTGTGGCTGCCCTGGTTCCACTCCGCGATGACGATTCGGTAGTCGAACGTCTGGTCAGGCAGGGGCGGCTGATACAGGCCAAAGGTGATCTTCTGGAACTGGGCCCGCCACAAGGCCGGGCGTCGAGACGAGTTTCAGACGCACTTGAAGAGCTTCGACAAGAACGGCTGTGAATCAAAAGCTTCTCTATCTGGATTCCTCAGCAATCCTCAAGATCGTCGTTTCGGAACCGGAGAGCAAAGCCCTTCTAAGGCTTCTGGGTGACTGGCCGATTCGAATTTCGAGCGAGCTCTCCCGGACTGAAGTCCTCAGGGCCTTACGCCGCGCGAACGTTACGGGGACACAGTGCCGGCGCGGACACAAAACACTGGAACGGATCGGCCTGGTTCCTATCGACAGCCGCGTTTTAAATGACGCCGCCCTGCTCAAACCCGCGACACTGCGGTCACTCGACGCGATTCATCTGGCAACCGCAATCTCATTGCGCCATGAACTGGGTGGCGTTGTCACCTATGACGTTCGCTTATCGGCTGCCGCGTCAGCTTCCAAATTGACTGTTCTGGCTCCAGGCTCGGAGCCCTGACGTGTGCGCCCCCGTCGCCCCTCGTCTCCTCAGCGGTTGCACCGATTCCGGAGCATCGAGGGCGAACTGCAGCGCCAGGTTCCCGCTATTGGAGTGACAAAAGATGCCGGCATGCACCAGCACGACCGGCTCCCCGTCTCCGCGCACGGCATATTCAAGTTCGATGTATTCAAGCACCGCCCGCTCGATTCGGTTCATCGGGCCCCACTCGCCTGGTCGTCGGCCACACGGACATCCACAACGAGCGGCTCCGTCTTCTCAATGCGGACAGGCTTACCCGATGCTTCGTACTTCTTCATGAACTCCGCATTCAGATAGGCGGAGCCAGGCAGCTCGGTCCACGCGAATAAGTGATAGGTGCCTGGAGCGATGCCGCGCAGCTCGAAGAGGCCATTGATGTCTGTCGGCCCGGCTTTGTAGAGCGGTGCTGCACCGCGCAGGGGCGCATCCGGAACAAGAGCGACGACACCGTGCGCCACTGCCTCGCCTTTCGAGTTGGTCGCGGTGCCGCGAAGTTCGGCGCCATGGCTTCCGAGTCGGATATCGAACTCGGTGTCGCTCGAGATCTGGATGCCATTGGCGAGGATGTCACGGCCTGCAACCGTTGCGGATTTGACGTACGCATCCGGCTGCATCCCCTGCAGTCCGAAGCTGAAATGGCCCGGGGCAACCGCGTTATTGTTGCATGCCGCCAGACTAAAAGGCTCGCTGCCAACGAGCCGGCACGCCAGCGGGCGAGGTTGCACCAACGGAACTTCATCCATGCTGAAATTTCCCTTGAGCCTCACCCCAGGTCTCATTTCGACATCCTGTGTTACTTCCTCAGTTCCCACCACAACCTGGGTGCGGCCCCAGTCTCCGGCGGTACTACCCAGCCCCGAGCTCACGACGACGTCGTAGGTCCCGGGAGCAAGCGTAAAGGAGAACTCACTCCTCTCGGAGGTGCCGAGGAGTAATCGGGACGGCAATACGGTGACCTGAGAGATGCCCATGACGAACGGAGCGCCGTCGCGCACATAGTGCAGCGTCACTTTCGTTGTCAGCGGCGGTGGCGGCAACGCGATGGTGCCCAGCCGCATTTCTTCGCCCGATTCGACATGGATCGGAGTCGCGTGCGCCTCGTCCGTGTTCCCGGGCACGAAGGTAGTGGAGCCTCCGCCGGTGACGCTCACGTAGTAGTCGCCGGGCGATAACCCATAGAGCCGGAACTCGCCGAGGTCGTTGCCGCGCGTGAAAGACCAGGCAGTTCCGGGATAGGAGAGGCCGGGGACGCCGGCCAGGCTGCGCTTGCCGTAGTCGTCATACCTGTAGATCTGGAGGCTGACGCTCCCGGAGGTTCCCGGAAACGCGTTGCCTTTGCTGTCAATCACCCGCCCGCTGATAACGGCTTCGCGCTCTACCTGAAGTTGCAGATCTCGAATTGTCTGCTGCGCTGTCAAGTCCACCCAGGTGCCCGGCTCGCGCGGGTATTGCAGGGGCACAGGAGGCGCAAAAACGAAGCCGTCCTTTGAAGGGACAACGCGATAGCGCCCGGGTTTTGCCGCAACGGTGAAGCGCCCCTCCGCATCCGCTACACCTTCACCGGACGTTGGCAAGGCACCAAATTGAAACGTCGGCATCGACTCTGCATACAGCGTCACCTTCGCTCCCCCGACGGGCCGGGCGGTCCCTTTCTCCCGGACGATTCCCTCAATCGCTGAAGTGGATTCCGGGGTTTGAGCGCGAAACCGGGTCGGTTGAAGCGATAGAGCCAAAACGATTACAAGAGCTGAACGTTTCACTGGAACTTCCTCTGGGCAATGCCGGGTTCAATCAGGTTTTTGACATTGTACGGCGGAATGTAACCGTTTGGAGGTAGTTGATTCGACAATCGGACACTCTCGACCTATTACTCCCCGGGCTTCAGCCCTGGCCGCTCCACAATCTCGATGCGAGTTCCGCCGGGCCCGAGGATAAAGAAGAAATTGGCGCCGGGGCCATTCGGCAGAGTGAGCGGACGCGGCTGGCTCGTGATTTGAACCTGCTTTCCCTCGAGCATCGTTTTCGTGTCGTTGATCGGCGCTGTTGAGCGCCAGCCGAGGTGATCGATCGTCCGTCCCTGGCTCGCCACGGATTCTCCGGGCGCAATCAGAACGTAGACCGTCGAGAAGCCGCCGCCACCATACTTCACAGCGTCCATCTGGCCTTTCAGCTTCGTGCGCTCGCCACCGAACTTGTCGAGAAGCCATGCGTAACCGGTCTCCGGGTCCGGCATGCGCAACTGCACATGGTGAAAGCCGAGCAAGTCCGGGTCCTGCACGAGCTGGATCTGGGTACCCCACGGATCCTCGATGAGAGCGGTTTTGTAGAGACCCGGCACATTCCTTACCGGCTCGACGACCTTCGTGTCGATCGCCGCAAGCTCCCGCATCTTTGCGTCGAGGTCCGCAACAGAAAAGCCGAGATGTTCGGTCACGGTGCCCTGACTGCCGCCGGTGGCACGCCCGCCCTGAAACAAAAGACGCACGGCGCCATAGATGAGGCGATCCGGACCTTCAGGATGGCGCCGGCCGCCCGGGATGTTCTTCTCCCACCAGGCGCTGGCCTCGGCTGCCGGCTCGATCAGATGGATGTGGTCGTAGGGCATCATCGTCTTCGATTGCGCGGTGAGGCCGGCTACGGCGCCCACAAGCAGAACGACGGCAAACATGGAAGTGGATTTCATGCGCGGAAGAATACTCCGTCTTCCCATCAAGTCCTCCGGAGAATTCGTCATCCCTTGAATTCGGATCCCCGAGTTCTGTTCGGTTCAGGCGAGTAGTCCCGGCTCCGAGCCGGATCTCGGCTAGAATGGACCGCATGAAACCCGTGATCACGACGCTTTTTGGACTTGCACTCGCCCTGGCAGGCGCTGCGCAAAATACGTCGCCCGAATCGAACTTCGCGGCAACGCTGAGTTTCGAAAGCACTCCGCCCGGCGTGTATCCGAACGGATGGAGCGGCGGCCCGGCGGACACGATCCACCTGGATCAACAAATCGTTCACGAAGGGAAATCGGCGGTCCGGATCGAGCGAACTCCTTCCAGCGCGAACGGGTTCAGCACGCTGACGCGAATGATTCCGCTGGACTTCAGTGGAACGCGACTCGAGTGGCGGGGTTTTCTGCGAACAGAGGGTGTGACCGGATACGTGGGACTGTGGATGCGCGAGGATGGCGAAACGCCGAATCTTGCATTCGACAACATGCAGCAGCGCCAGGTGAGTGGCACCCGCGACTGGAAAGAGTATTCCATCACGCTGCCCATCCACCGCAACGCCCGCCAACTCTACTTTGGCGTTCTGCTTTCAGGCACCGGAAAGGCCTGGGCGGACGATCTGCAACTGCTTGTCGATGGGAAACCCGTATGGGACGCGCCCAGAGCCGTTCGCCCGCTCACATCGATCGAGAAAGACCACGAGTTCGATTCGGGCTCCCGGATCGTGGTCACAGACCTGTCGAAGAGTCAGATCGAGAACCTCAGCCTGTTGGGCAAGGTGTGGGGTTTCTTGAAATATCACCATCCCGCGGTCGTCGCAGGGGAGCGTCACTGGGATTACGATTTGTTTCGCATCTTGCCGAAGGTGGTCGCGGCAAGCGACCGGCCGGCCGCCCAGCGCGTACTGGTCGACTGGATTCGCAGTCTTGGGGACATCCCCGCGTGCAGCGCGTGCCTTGCCCTGCCCGCGGTCAACCTCCAAAAGGTTCCCTCGCTCGACTGGATCCGCCAGGAATCGCTCGTCGGGCGCGATCTCGCGGCATTGTTGTACCGGATCTACAGGGGCCGCACGCGCACGGAACAGTTCTACGTCTCTCTGGCGCCGAACGTCGGGAATCCGGTTTTCGATCACGAATTGGGATACCTCGCGTTGCACTTCCCGGAGGCCGGATACCAGATTCTTTCTCTCTACCGCCTCTGGAATATCGTGGAGTATTGGTATCCGAACCGCGACATTCTGGGCGAGAAATGGGATGACGTGCTGAGCGAGTTCATTCCCAGGATGGCGCTTGCGAAGACGCGCGAGGCCTATGAAATGGAAACCCTGCAGCTTATTGGCCGCATCACGGATACCCACGCCAACCTCTGGAGCTTGCCTGCGGCACGACGCCCGCCCGCGGGCCCTTGTCAACTCCCGGTGGTGACGCGGTTCGTCGAAGACACGGCCGTCGTCACAGGATTTTCGGAATCCGTCCTGGGTCCGGCCACTGGGCTGAAACGCGGCGACATCATTGAGAGTCTCGACGGCGCGTCCGTCAAGGACCTCGTCGAAAGGTGGATCCCCTACTATCCCGCCTCGAACCGCCCGACGCAGTTGCGCGATATCGGGCGGGCGCTGACACGCGGGAGCTGCGGCACGGTACATGTCGGCATCCGACGCGAAAGTGAAGGCACGATGCTAGAGACATCGAGGGTGCCGGTCGCCGGTCTCGACGCCATGGCAGGGCTGACGCACGATCTTCCCGGCGCCACATTCAGGTTATTCTCGAACGACGTCGCCTACCTGAAACTGTCTTCCGTCCAGGCCCAGCAAGCAAGATCGTACGTTCAGCAGGCGTTGGGAACCAAGGGTCTGATCGTCGACATACGCAACTATCCCGCCGAGTTTGTCGTCTTTGCCCTCGGAAGCCTTCTGGTCGACCGGCCCACGCCGTTCGTTCGTTTCTCATCCGCGGACCTGGAAAATCCCGGTGCTTTCGGGTGGGGCGCGCCTATTCAGCTCCTGCCGCAACAGCCCCATTACCCGGGCAAGATCGTCATCCTCACCGACGAAGTTTCCCAGAGTCAGGCCGAATACACCGCGATGGCCCTTCGGTCCGCGCGCAATGCCATCGTCGTGGGCAGCACCACGGCAGGAGCCGATGGCGATGTTTCGCAAATCCCGCTTCCCGGAGGGCTGACCACGATGATCAGCGGCCTGGGCGTGTTCTACCCGGATTTGAAACCGACACAGCGTGTCGGCATCATCCCGGACATTGAAGTCCGTCCGACCGCGGCAGGTCTGGGAGCCGGCCGGGACGAAGTCCTCGAGCGCGCACTGCGCGAGATCCTCGGCACCGAGATTCCCGCTGCCGAGATCGAAAGACTGGCGCGCTGAGCCCGGAGCGGACTGGTGAATTCGGGCCCGGGTTCATCTGGGTCATCAGGGAGATAACGCTACCTCACCCGAAATGAATCCAATGTCACCCGAATCAACGCCGCCCGAATCAAACGAATCGCGTGAACGGAGAACCGGGTTTTTGGTGCGGTTATCGGCTGTTACGTTGAATCCCGTAAGGTTTTCAGCCCACCGCGGAGCGGTGCCACGGGAAAAACCTTGTGGCATTGCCCTCGCCGCTAGCGGAAATCCTGCCACCGCGGCTGGCTGACAACTGCGGAGGTGACGAATTCCGAATAACTCCGAAGTCCGGCCGGCACAGCATTGGCCTTGAGATGGGCATCGAGAATGGCCGATTGGACATGGCCGGCGATCGGGATTTCGTTATCCCGAAGACGCTTCGCTACTCGCGATGTAGGTGAGCCACGGGGGGCAGGCAGAACCCGAGCGAAATTTCGGCAACACGCTGTTGATTATAAACGGCTCCGCGTGTTGCGCCTGATATCGACCGATTCCCAACCCTCCTGCGTTTTCAGCGGCGAATTTGAACGCGATAATCCGGCGGACCGGCTCGCACGCTGATCACCTTGGTCCCGGGATCGCCCGGCGTTGTGGAGTTATAGGTCAGGACATATTGGCCGCGAAGTTCGACGGCGATCTGCTGCACGAAATCGATCATGCGTTCAATGGTGTAATCGCTCAGCAAATCGGGAATATCGACCACGATCGAATACCCTCCGCTGTCTGCCGCAATCATCCGAAGAACGGACTCCTCGTAGGTGCTCTTGCCGGGCTCGGCGTCTTCACCCGGAACGCCCCACGCGTCCCATCGCATCCCAAAGGTATATACCGGGGTTTCCTGTTCGCGCACTATCGCCTGCAAGTCTTCGATCTTGTCGCCGCTCGTGTCGTGGACGTCCGTAATGACGACGAGAGCGCGGTTTCGATTCCTGGCCTTCCTGCGGATTTCTTTCAGCGCATCGCCGACGGCCTTGTAGAGATGTGTGGCGCCGCCAACGACGTTATTCCTGTTCAGCAGGTCGGTCACTTTCTTCTTGTCGGACGTGAATCCCTGTTTGACGGTCATCTTATCGTCGAACGTCATGAAGAGGTATTCGTCCCCGGGTTTCGTCAACGTCACGACGACCCGCGCCGCGCCGTCAGCGGCAAGCAAAGCTGCTGGAACCCTTTCTCTGCCTTGAACGGCGACGGGCAGCCTCATGCTCGTGCTCTTATCGAGAAGAATCCCCAGGCTGATCGGAATGTCCGGATCCGCGCTGAAGTTCGTCACCTGCTGCGCAACGCCGTTTTCTTCGATCGCGAAATCGGTTTGCGTCAGGTTCGCCACGTACTGTCCTGCGGGGTTGGTGACGGTGACGATCAGACTTTGCGGGACGCCCTGCGGCGTCGGCGCCGGTCTTGCAGCCTGCGCCAGGGTCGCCGCGAACATGAGGGTAAACGCCGTCGATTTCATTGCGAGCGATCATACATGCTCCCGAATGACGACGCCAAGACGTCTCGAAGCAACGATTCGGGATAGAATACCGCCACCTTGAAGACCACATCCGCACTACGGCTGGCAATCATTGTCCTTATCAGCGTCGACCTCACATGCGTTGTGCTATCTCAGGGACGCGGAGGCGGAGGCGGAGGCGGGGGCGGCGCGCGGGGGCAAGCGCCGGCGCGCGGCGCGGGGACGGCGCGCGGGGCCGCCCGGGGCGCGGCTGGAAACCGAGGCGGACCGGCTCGCGGAGAAAGGCGTGGGCCGAGGCCTCAGGAGCTTCGGCCGGACGACGGACTGGTGACGATGTACGTCACGGTGACCGGCAAGGATCATCGCGCAACCCCAGGGCTGGGGCGGTCGAATTTCCAGGTTCTTGAAGATGGCGTCGAACAGAAAATCGAGGCGTTTTCCGTGGAAGCCGGCACCATAACAGCTGGATTCATTGTCGGCGGCGATCCGAGTGAATTTCGCGGCATCGCTCCCGCTTTCCTGAAAGCAACGCCCTGGGAAGACGAGTATTTCGTGCTGGTGGACACTGGGAGGCCGCCAGGGGGAACGGTGATTCAGAACTTCACGACGGATGCGCAGAGGATTCCCCGTAATTTTTTTGTTGGGGGCGTCACGCCGGATTCCATCTACGTCGGCATCGACTACATGAAGGAGGCGGCAAATCGCCGCAAGGTTTTGCTCCTGTTCGGTGGATCGTTGAATACGGACGGCTCTCCGCGAAACGGTCTGGACCCTAATTACGTTGTCCGGATGGCCACCAGGGAAGGCGTTCAGGTGTACTCGATTCTCACGAACAACGACGGGGGGACCACGTTCGACGACGGCGGAACGTCCGATATCGCGCCGCTTACCGGAGGGCGTTCCTACACAACGTACGCTTCTTCCGGCGCACTCGAAACCATCGCGGAAGAAATTGCTGCGGGACTCGGAGTGCAGTATTTCATCGCCTATCGCACCACGAATCCGGAGAAGGACGGAAAGTGGCGAAGCATCAAGGTTCAGTTAACCGGCGTCCCGGAGGAACTCGGAAAACTTGCTGTGCAAACGCGGTCCGGCTACTACGCGGAAAAAGACAAGAAATCCAGATAGGCCGGCCAGCCCGGAAAATAGCGTCCCCCGGCGTCATTTCGGAGACATCCTTCACGGAACGCCCCCCGGACTGAACATAACAGGCGTTGAACAATACCAACGCCAGAATGAGGGACGCCGCAAAGCAAAGAAGATTCCTATCTACGGTCCACCGAAGCCGCCTAATCGTGTAGTTGTGTCCACGACGAATTCCTGGATATTACATTAGTTTTTTGGATAAGTCGGCAAAAGCACGCGATTACCAAACACGGCCTTCAAACCTTCGATTGCGCAATTCTCGTCAGCACCGGCGCCGGGTAGGCCGCCCACACCAATGGCTCCGATCATTTCGCCATCGACGACAATCGGAAGCCCGCCGGAGTTGGTGAAGAAACCGAATTGGACCAGCTGCCGCGGCAGTCCGCTCGGATCATTGCTCAGTTGGGCGTCGCGAATCGAAGTAGGTTGCCGGGTTTGCAGCGCGGTCTGGGCTTTGAGCATGCTCGTGTGCATGTTGTTATAGAGCATGCCGTCGCCGCGTTCCTGGTGGACGAGCGTGCCGTGAGTATCAAAGATATAAATCGAAACGGCGCCGCCTCTTCCTGCGCCCCAATCGCGACAGGTTCGCGCGATCTTCCTGGCCGCTTCGCCTGAAATCTGATTGCCGTCAAAGATCGCGGCTGCAGCGCGGCCGGATACGACAAATTCCGGAGGAAGAGAAGATTTTGGCGTCGCATCTTGCGGCAGATTGAAGGTCGGAACCGGGGCGTTTCCGCGGTTGACTGGCGCGCGAGGCGGCAAATCTTGAATCAACGGCGGCTGAGGGCCTACCACTTCGGTGAGCGCTTTGTGAGCGCAAATCTCGTCGCTCCATCCTCCCTCCAGACGTGGCGGCGAGCCACCCACGCCGATCGCGCCGATCATCTGATCGTTGACAATAATCGGCAATCCCCCCGCGTTCGGGTACAACCCGATTTGTATTTGCTGCAGCTCGGTATCCGGATTCTGAACGACGCGATTCATGCGTGCCTTGCTCGGCTGGTGTGTCAGCACCGCCGTGCGCGCCTTCATTTCGGCAGTCACGATGCTGATGTAACCCTGACCATCCATGCGATGCATGTATACGTGATTGCCCTCGTTATCGAGGATGTAAATGCTGATCCCGACATTCTCTTTTCGCGCAAAATTCTCGCATGCTTCCACAATGCGCTCGGCAGTCGCAAGATTGATCATCGAGAAATCATGAATGCGCTTCGCTGCTTCGCCGCTGACGACAAATGGTGACGTCGGTGCGGTCTGCGCGGAAGCGGTGGCAGTGAAAATCAACGCACCAAGCAAACTGGCAGCCCATCGTGGGAGGACCCGACACGTGTGAAAAGGCCGCCGAAGGCGGTGTACCGAACTGATGGGGACGGTGGGCCCGACGCCAAAATGGATACGTCTCATCGATCCTCCTCTGGGCCGCCAGCAATCAGCACCGGCGCAGTCCCGATCTTGGCCGCGCTGGGCATGCCCTCCGTGGCTGCTTAACGTTGGCCCGAGGTACCGAACTTCGCGCCCTCCGCCGTCCGCCGCCACGTGAAGTATTCGTCGAGAACTTTCATCGACGGCAAGCTGGGCACCGATCCGACGTGCGCGGTCTGTGAGAAATACATGGACCGTGGATCGCGGTCGTCATACGCCGGCCATGCAGGCATACCCGGTCCGTTGGGGTCGCCGTTCTTCGCGAAGTTTGTCCAGTAGACCGCCATCGCCTCGGAGATCGCCTTGTCGGACTCTGTCGCGCTGGCAGGCAGATGCTGGAAAACATACGCAATCTCGGAACCGTGTGGGGAACCGCGGCCGGCGTTCGGGGAGTCCGCCGGGTAGTCCGGATGCTGATCGAAGTAGTAGAGGTACGCCTTGCCCTTGCCGTGACTGGCTTGCAGACGCGCCCAGCTCCAGGTCGCCCATCCGAAGGCGGCGTCACGCGTGAGATCGCGCGCCGTCTTGGAGACTTTGTCGGGATCCGTGGGATAGGCAGTCAGCAGCCGGTCCGCGTACGGGCCGTAGCGCTGCCGCGTGGCCTGACGATACGCGTCCGGCGTGGGGGGTACGCCGAAGCTGAGACCCTCGTCGGAGTTGTAACCCACCAGGATGGGCGTGTCGTTGAAGCGCTTGGTCTCATACATCTTGTACTGGTCATCGGGGAGCACATGTCCATCGATAACGGGCCAGGTGATACCTTCGCTGCCCGCGGCAGCGGCCACGACTTCCGCGGCGGAGAGCTTGCGCAGATCCGCGACGGATGCCGCGCCCGCCTTGGCTGCAAACTCCTGGCCCAGCCGCTCGGCGTCTTTCATCAAGAGCATGTTCTCACCAGGCAACGCGGGCAGGCTCGGCGGGCCGAACGATCCGCCGCTTTCCGAGATCGCACCGTGAAACAATCCCTTGGCCAGAGGAGACGCCGACAGCATGCTGACCGCGATGCCTCCAGCGGATTCACCGAAGATGGTCACCTTTCCCGGATCGCCTCCAAAAGCAGCGATGTTTTTCTTCACCCATTGCAGGCCGGCGATCAAGTCCAGCACACCGTAGTTCCCGGAAACGCGATCCTTCGATTCCGCCGACAATCCAGGGTGGGCCAGGTAGCCCAAGGGGCCCACGCGATAGGCCACGCTCACCACAATGACGCCCTTGCTGGCCAACCGTTCTCCCGTGGTGAGAGCACCCGCTGTGGAGCCGCCAACAAAGCCTCCTCCATAGATCCACACCATCACCGGCAGCCGCTCGTTGGCCGCCTTGGCGGGAGTCCAAACGTTGAGGTACAGGCAGTCTTCGCTGCTACCTCCGCCCTGGGGGCCGCCTTGCCTTCCCCTCGCTTGGGCGGGAGCCGGTGTCGGCGCGGCGCCTCTCCCCCTCCCCCTCCCAGTGGCCTGCGTCCGAATGCCGGAAGGCGATCCGCCCCCGGTGCAGGCGGGCGCAAAGGCGCTCGCCGACTTTACGCCGGTCCACTTGGCAGCGGCCTGGGGAGCCCGCCAGCGCAGATCCCCAACCGGGGGAGCAGCGAACGGGATCCCGAGGTAAACGGTCATGCCGTCGCGCGCCGTTCCTTCCAACTGACCCGTTTCAATCGTGATGGCCGCATTCGCGAGGCTGGCGCACAGTAGGCCGAGCAGCGCGGAAACCACAGCCTGCCGCCCAGCGCGCTTCCGTGTCATGAAGCGCTTCATTTCCTCGATCGCTTTCCGTCCGGACATATCTTGCCCTCCTCCCGCGTATCCGAATACCCCTTCGTTAGCCAAAAGTCAATGAGGCTCCTTCGCGGTCCTGGATCGACGGCAGAGCTCTCAAGCAGCAATTGCACGTCGGGGCTTTTGGTTGTGCATCCTAATCACGATCTGCGAAACCGCGGTCAATTTCGAGGGTGTACCGCCTAAAACGCGGGGATTGCCGACGCCGAAACGCGCCGGCAATTCTCCGCTCTTCCCTGCCCCCACAACCGTTCGTTCAGAAGTGGATCGCCGCAACCGTCTAGCCGCTTGGATCCTTGTCGGACTCAAGGCGTTCTAAAACGGGCTGCGTTTGAGCAGCCGCGCTTTTCAGCGGCCCGTTCCAGCCGCTTGTTGAACTGCACCCCGGGCCAACTAACCGAAGAACAAGTGCGGGAGTATCTCGGAGAGTATCGACTCTTTTCTTTGGTTTGACGCCTGGCCGTTACTATGCTGCGGCGGCGCCGGAGAACTAGATGTCTTGACAGCGACGATTAATTCCTTACTATAGAATAAATGCCGCGACCAAACGACGCATTAAGTAATTTCGAACTGATGGTAATGCTGGCTGTGATTCGCCTTGAAAGCAGCGCCTACGGCGTTCCGATCGCCGAGGAAATCGAAAGCCATAGAGGAAAGGCCGTGTCGATCGGTAGCGTTTACGCCGCGCTGGAGCGACTGGAAGCCAAAGCCTTTGTGAACTCCGAGTTGGGAGAATCGACGGCGGAACGTGGTGGCCGGGCCAAGCGATATTTCCGGATTACGAGTAAAGGGCTGAGCGAAGTTCAGGAAACGCGACGCACGTTGGTCGAGCTATGGAGCCGTTTGCCTCGCCTTCAGGGGAAGAAGGCATGAGCGCGAGGAGGCGCCCGTCGAAGATGGGCGAATGGTTATGGCGGCTTTTCAATGGCAGCCCTCACCGCGACGCAATCCTGGGAGACATAAACGAACGTTTCGGCCAAGGCAGGTCTCATCTCTGGTATTGGAAAGAGATCATCGTAGCCCTCGTCGCGGGAACCGGAAGTCTTCCGGGAAGATTCTTTCCTGGTTCGGGAGGACTGATGCTGAAGGACTGCCGCTATGGTTTGTGGATGGGCGCTTTCTTCGCGCCATGTGTTGTCTTTGTGACGTTCGTCTTCCCCGCCAACCGCTCTGATGACGAATTCGGCGGGCTGATCCTCGCTGTGTATCTCGCGACGTTTGTGTATTACGCAGCAGCCGGTGTCTTTTCCGTCCGAAAAAGCAATCGCATACGCGACGGTGTGCGGGTCGGCGCCATCACGGCGGTGATCGGCATGGGCCTCATCTTGGCGGTCTTTGCGCTGATGAACAACATCTTTCTGGAGACCGTGTCCCAGCAAGTGGATAAGATTCGCGGGTTTCAATTGCACCATAGCCAGTATTCATCGATGCGCGCCTATATCAATTGGGGCATGCTGGGGGGCGCGGTCTTTGGGTTGCCTGTTTTCGGCCTGATCGGTGCCGCCTGCGGTGGACTCGGCGGCATTCTGGCAAAGAACACTGGTGTTCCAGAATAAGATCGGAGATCGGAGTTGCATTGAGCATCGAACGCTATATTCAGCAGTTGGACGACATCAAGCGCGACGCCGATGACTTGCTGTCCGAAATGACGGATGACCAAGTCAACCGGCAGCCCCGTACAGGACAATGGTCGATCGGACAGTGCTTCAGCCACTTGGTTGTAAGCGGTCACCGCCTCGACACACGAAGCGAAAGCCGGCCGCTCCGTGGTTCATGCAGATGACCGTCAATGTATGCCGCGACATCGGACGCCTCCGGCAGCGGCGGGAGCGGACGTTCCCCGCCATCGAAATGGACTGCAAGGATCCCCGGGACGAATAAGTCTGAGCAGCACCGTCTGCTGTTGCGTGAAGCACTCGAGGCGCTTGCCGGCGCTGAACTGCTGCGCGTTCGGACAGGTATCTGCCAGGTATCAGACAGGTATCTTTTGGGGCATTCAAAAACCTGCCCAGCGACATTGTAGCGCCCAACCATCAACGGCAAATCGCACGGAAGTTTGGATTATTGACGGCGAACCGGAGCTGGCATATTGTAGATACAACGTATCTCTGCCTCGACAGTCTCCACAACCAAGTCCTCGCTGCGATTGACGAATGATCGCGTTTTCGGATCGTAGCCCCCGAGCAGTTCTCCGATCCGGCGGTCTTGAAGGTTCGGGTCTTTTTCATAGTCGGACAGGCGTCCGCCCGGCAATCGTTCGAGCCGGTCGGTGGCAAAGGGAGGACGGGCCGCGTAACAGAGCAATCGTTCCAAACGAATCCGATCGTTTTGCGGGATAACAATGGCGGCATGGAGGGTTGAAACCGGCGGCGGCGGCGCACAACGAGAGGATCTCTCTTCGATCGCCTCCGGTTCAATTGCGCCTCCAGCCAGCGTGACGCGCCGGCCCAGCCCGGAAACGGGACGGCTCCAACGTGTCGCACTCGACGATTCTACAAGCATGCGTCAAGGCAAACCACACCGGCAGAAGTGCTCAAGATCGGGGAGCGCGTAATTCGTTGGCCGAATTGCGGTTTCGATAGACGCTGTGACGTTAGTCGAATGCTCAGAGGGGTTCGCGTATACTACTGAAACCAAGACAGACCAGATTCGGGTGTGTTTGGAGCGACCTTCCTTACCAACATGGTCGGCAAGACGATCGAAGTGGAGGGTGAAACCCAGAGCGGCGGGGATAAGTACGCCGCAGCCACCCTGACTTAACTCATGAAGTGGAAACCAGTGAATTTCATCGTGATGATTTCGATCCTTCTGCCGTTGATCCTGTCGGCCCAGGAGGATCCGAATTCGCTTCCGCGGAGAGGTTACTTCGGCGTTGGACTGGAGCAAGGCGAGCACGCGCCCGGATCTTCAGCGTCGCTCCGGATTCCACGGCTGCCGCGGCAGGAATCCTGATTGGCGATGCGATCATCAGCGTCGATGGTCGCGCAACGGAGACGCCCAATTCCGTTATCGCTGCCATTGGTCTCCACCGAGCCGGTGACACGGCCTCCATCGGCGTGATTCGGAACGGGGAGTCGCAAACAATCAGAGCCACTCTGAAGGAATATCCCCGCGAGCACATGTCGAATGCGACGGTGTACTACTCCTCAGTTGAAGCCCCGCCTGGCGTTCGCCTGGGACCATTCTTTCGGTACCGGCGGCTGCAGCAGACAAGCGGTTTCCGGCAGTGCTTCTGATTCAAGGTGGTGGTTGCGGCAGAATCGATACGCCGATCGGGCCTCAGGTGGCTCAGCCTGAACTCATGCATGCAACCGGATCCCAGGGCTTCGTTACCATGCGCGTCGAGAAGTCCGGTGTGGGTGACAGTGAGGGGCCTCCGTGCGCATCGATTGGCTTCAAAGAAGAATTCGAGGGGTACAAAGCCGCGTTCCAGGCTCTTCGATCTCATCCGGCCGTGGAGAAAGACCGTATCTACCTTCTCGGAATATCGTTGGGAGGCGTTTTTGCGCCACTCCTTGCGGCTGAGACCAGAGTCGCCGGCATCATCGTCTATGGAACCTTGGATTCCGCACCCCCTCCCTACGCTGGGCGCAGCGACAGGTTCTTCGAGGAGTTTTCAACGGTTGATGTTGCTGCGGCGTGGAGGAGGGTGAGTACGCGAGTTCTTGTACTGCGCGGCGAGTACGATGCAGTCGCAAACCGGGCGGACCAGGAAGCCATCGCGAGAACGGTCAATGCGTCCCCGGGCGGGTCTGCGGAATTCGTCGAACTTCGCGGTCTGGATCACTGTTGGACGCGTCAGCCTTCGGCTACTGCAGGTGAAGAAGCTTGCGGCCGAGGGGAGCCGACGACGGACCTTGAGGAGACAATCCTCGCGTTCCTTCGATCGTAAGGAGTAATGCCCCGCTGACCTGATGTGACCGTTCACACTTCCTGAAGCCAATCGGCTCGAACGCACTGTTCATGCGTCGATCGGCGCTGACGGCTCGCTGACGGCGTCCATTCTGGAGACATCGATTGGGAGCGGGGCGGCGGGTGTTCCGCTCCCTGTGATCGTTTCTCGACGCGCCTCCCTGTTCCTGACCGGCGCGGAGCGAAAGCATTCCATCGTGCTTTCCTCGCAGGCATACGGCAGCGTTCGTGATCTCGAGGGCCGCGCCGTGCCAGGTATCAACGTCGCCGCCATGCGTCTGAGCTACTCCTACGGGCGTCCACAGTTTGCTGAGGCTCTTTCAAAGACGACGGATGATCGAGGGGAGTTTCGGATCTTCCCTCTCCCACCCGGAGAGTACTACGTCGGTGTGACGCCCGCCGCGACAGCTGTGCTTCCCGGCCCTACGAATAACTGGGTAAAGACTTTCTTCCCTGGTGTGACGGACCCTTTGGCAGCGGCGGCCCTTGTCGTGAGCGACGGAGCGGAAGTCCCTGGAATCGATTTTTCGATCCAGCCGATTGCCTCGATCCCCACGTTCAAAATCAGCGGTACGGCCACCAATCCACTCGCAGTGCCGGACGCGACAACAGGCGCAGTCAATCCATTCGTGAACTATCGCCTTGTTCCAGCGCCCGCTCACGCTGAAATCCGGCGCGACACAGAATTCGCCCTGGGCTGGAAGGTTGACACGATTCCGCTTGCCGGCGCGCAGGTACGTGCCCTTCGCCATAGAGCGACTCCGTTTGGCGGCGCCGTCACCCTGACAATAATTCCACAGCGCAATCTGGTGTTCGCCGCGGAATCCAACGGTTCGGACCTCAGTACGATTGACCCCTTCGCCCTGAAGATCGTAGAAGCGTTCGCGTCGAGCCGTTAGTGCCGGCGCGCAAAAGTTTGTCACGCAAACGCCTGCTTCCCGGACATTCGTTCCAAATCACATAGGGACAAACTGGCACTCCAAGTTTCCCTCCGCGCTTAGTCCAATCGATTTTTAGCTCACCGCCGCGGCACTCTACAATTCGGCCCAGGTATGATTCTTCCGTTTTTTTGCTTCTTTCCCGGACTCCGGGGCGTCAGGTGTTTCCTTGTCGGGGGACCTCGCTTCCGAAGGAGCCCCTCACGATTCTCATTCCTGCCGCCGGCGCGGCGGTCTGCGGCAAGAAAAAGGGTGCCTATGCTATTCTTCGCATCGTGAATATAGAGGAAACAATGCGGTTCATCCTCGAAAGCCAGGCGCGAGCGGAAGCCCGTGCGGACAGAGCAGATGCCCGTATGGACAGGATGGAGAAAAAGGCCGAACGAGAGATGACGGCCATACGCAAACTTCTCCACCAGGGTATGAAATCTCTGGCGGAGTTGGCCGAGGCCCAGAAGGAGCTGGCGCAGGCGCAGAAGGAATTGGCCGAGGCGCAGAAGGATACAGACCGAACTTTGAAGGCGTTCATCAAGAGTCTGAATAACGGACGGCGCCACAATGGAAAGAGCGGCCACTGACTTTTTTCTCCCGCCCGGTATGTGGGCAATCCGGCCGCATCGTGCGTGCAGGTCCGAATCCCGCTGATGGATGAGAGCTTACGGACCGCGCAAAAATAACGCGGCATTTGGGGTTCTGCCGGCACCGCGGAGCGGAGAACGTGGCCGGCACAGCTTCGCCGCGCACTCCATATCGGTCTTGAGGAAGGCCTGCTATGCCTCCGAACCAGATTTACTGGAGTCGCGCCGCCGCCGGTGGCACCGTCCTTCTCCCTGTCGGCCGGGCGCGCCCGCCCGAAAGCTTCTACGTTCCGACGAAAAGGCACTCGATGTGCAACAAGTATGGAGAGGGCACGATGACGACTCAAATCTTTGCTTCCGGTGTGTTCTTCATCCTTGCCGGGCTTGTCGTTTGGCTGTTCGGCTACGGCATATGGCGCATTCTGCTGGCTTTGACGGGGGCGGTTTACGGGTTCGTGATTGGAACCACGCTTGTCGAGCCTGTACAAGGACTGCCATCTGTTGTCTTTGGAATCGCTGGAGCCATCCTTCTGGCGCTGCTTGCGTATTTTCTCTGGAGCGTGGCAGCCCTGATCTATGGAATGTTCCTGGGCGTCGGCCTCGGCGTGTGGGCCGCCAGGCTCTCGAACGCGCCGGAAAGCACCCAGACGATGACCGTGTTTGTGATCGCCGGTGCGATTGCCGGCATTGTTCTCGCATATTTCCTCAAAGACCAGGTCATCATGCTGGCAACCGCGCTCTCCGGCGCCGCCGCAATTCTCTATGGCGCACAGATGACAATGCCGGGCGCAGCCCGTCTCACGACCGGCAATAACGCGGTCCTCGGCTTTTTCATCTGGGTTGTCGGCGGACTCCTTGGTTATGCCATCCAGAACTCGATATTCAATCGACGTCTTACCGGTTCTCTTGGAGGCTACCGGCGCGCCGCCTGATGGTTAAGTTGGGGTGCTTTACCCTGAAGGATGGGCTCCGAAGCGGGCCGGGCAGGCCGCTATTTTTCCGGACTGGCGCATCGGCATTTCGAATCACTCGATTCGAAATCTGTGGCGAAGCGCCACGAAGGAAGCGCCGCTCCTGCAAGTTCAGGATCGCCAATCAGCGGCAGATCGTCAAACTGGACAACCTCACCCTCTTTGATGGAGAACCGACGGCCTTGCGATGCGTACTGCAACGTAAACATTTGCTGGAAGGTGTGTGTCACTCAACCCAGAGGACTTCCAGCCCGAGTAGTTGAGCGACATCTCTCTGGCGGGAATCGGAGGTGATGAATGGCAGACCTCTGGGAAATCGATCGAGCAAGACGGTGGCGCTCGCGAGATGTATTGCGTCGAGAGCGCGGACGTCAAAATCCGCCACGTAGCGTTCGGCTTTCTCCAGAACAGATTCGGCCAGCTCTACCAGGCGGAACTTCAAACGATGCTGAGAGAATCGCTTCGCCAACGCCGCATGCGATCTTTCATCAATGGCGCCGGATGTCAGATTGCGGCGGAACGCGGACGTCAATTCCACGCCCGCTATCGACGACGTCATTACCAGGTGCGTGCGAACAAGTCGCCGGGCTTTATCGGATCCAGCTTCACGGACATAGTTCTTTGCAAGAACGCTGCTGTCAAAGTAGGCGGCCGATGGGGCTTTCTCATTGATCACGCAGTTCCCTCAAGGTTTTTGACAGCAACACGCCCTTCAAACTCAGGGGCTTCCATGAGTCACGGATGAGCCCAGCCTTCATGTTCGGTCTTAATAGGCCTTCCTGCTCAAGCTCCAGCAGAGTTTCTTCCTCCGAAGCCGCTTTCGAATATGGTTGAATTGTCGCGATAGGATTGCCTCTCTCCGTTAAAACAACAATTTTCCCCGCTTTGACCGCTTTAATGGCCTTGGAAAAACTCTGATTGGCTTCCCGTAGCCCCATTCTCATGTTTTCAACCTCACTACGTCACTACATTACCATTACAGCAGCAAAAGCTGAACTTGATTCCGGGGTTCGCACGATTCGGATCAATCGAAACTGGCTCCGGGCCGTAGATGGTGCCTTCCAGCGTGACCAGAGCGTTCCGCGCCTTCGTGATTCTCAGCAACTCCTTCATACGCACCTATGGATTCCGGGGATCATTCAACAATTGTTCAGCACGTCAGTCATGCGGCCATCGGCCTTAATCGTTGCGACGAAATCCTGACGATCCGCGGCATGACTTCCTTCATGCGCTACCGTCTCTTTGTTCTTAATGTTGTCTCTTTGAATCCAAACCTTCATTGTGGCCGTGAAACAATCGTTAGCGAAAGCGAGCGGTCCGCGAACAACTTCTCCAGCTCGATCGCGCAATTTATCGGCGAAACCCACCGTTACCCCGTTGTCCTTCCCGCGCTCCCCATAAGCTCTCGCAAACAGGGAGGGCGGATTATTGAGACATGAGGAAACGGGCGGATTTCTGATGCTTTGGATTGAACCGTTTGCGGCCTCCGCCCTTCACCTTGTGGAAACATGTTGAAACATGGTGCTTTCGCATCTACAAATTTATCTACAGTCCGACTTCGTCAGCATCTACAAATTCGCCTACAGCCCAAAGAACGCAGGTAGAAAAAAACTCCAGGTTTTTTCTGGCTTATGCGCTAGGGAATGAACTCAGAAGTTACGTGTTCGAACGGCCGCGTCGCATCTTTTCAGCCTCTTCTTTCGTAAGCGCTATGGCCGGAGCACTCTGTCGTTCCTGCTCAACTTGAACAACCGTGAGTTGGCGGCCAAGCCTCTTTTCAATAGTAGGAATCATCTCGTCGAAGTCCGGCACTGTAACGATCTCAAGCCCTTCAGGGTTCGGCCTCGCCGTCAACTCTCCGTAGGCACCGACTTCATAAATCTCGATGGATTTGTTTGGCGGCATGACGGGAACCAGGATCGGCAGAAACTCATATCCGTCCCGAGGAGTTTTTCGGTCGCAGACCTTCCGCCTTTAAACCTTTCCCCAGTCTTCCCAATCGAGCCCCTTCACGCGGCTGAACTCTCTCGCGTTTGCGGTTACGAGCGTCACCCTGTGGCGTAGCGCCTGCCCTGCCATCAACAAATCGTAAGCACCGATGGGGCGGCCTGCTGATTCCAAAGACGCACGCACTGCCCCAGCCGTCTTAGCGTCTTCTTCCTCGAAGTTCATCAAAACCATCGGCCCTGAAAAAAACGTTCGCAGTCGGTCACGGTTTTGTTCCTTTTGAGTGCTCTTTTCGGCTCCGTACCAGAGTTCGAAAGCAGCGATCGAGGATACGTGCACAATATCTCCCGTATTAATTGCCTTTTGAAACCGGCTGCGTACGTTGGCAGGCTTACCGTTAATTAAAGCGATACACGCATTCGTATCGAGGAGATACCTCAATCGAATATCTCACGACGTGGCGGCGCTGGTTGCTTGCGGTTCCCTTTCTTCATGAACTCGCCCTTGAATTGATCAAGTTTGCCGAACCATTGACGGACATCTGTCAGCTTCGGCTCAAGAAGTACTCCATTACCCACTTGGCGGATGAGAACCTCATCCCCTTCAAACCGAAACTCACGAGGGAGCCGAACAGCTTGGCTACGACCGTTTCGAAACAGTTTTGCAGTTTTCGACACAGGCACTCCTATGGTCGATATATACCACAAATATATACCAGAACGCATCTTTGAGCAGCAAGTCGACCGAACTTTGAAGCATCGCGCCTCGCCCGACTTCTGGGCTTGTTTCTCCGCATTACCTCAACACATCCAAGAACAGGCGCGAAAGAATTTCGAATTACTCAAACAGGATCTTCGGGCTGTGCCACCGCGTCTTTGGTAACTATTGTGCGTACCGTATCAGCACTTTTCCCATCGGCCCTTCGGCGAGCCGGGCGAAGGCGGCCGGAAGCTGATCGAAGGAAAACACATGGTCAATGAGCGGCCTCGCTCCGGTCTTGTTGAGAAGACCCAGCGATGCGTTCCAGGCCTGACGGCTCTCCGAATTCGTGTAGGCGCCGACGGCGACACCGCCGATGCGCAGGCGGCGGAAGAACAGCGTCGCGGTGTTGAATTGCGGGGCTTCACCGGCCAGACGCCCGACGACGCTGATGCGTCCATGGTCGGAACATAGCCAGTTAAGAGGCCGGTCGAGAGTATCGGCTTGTAGAAACCGGGATTTCGGTGTCGTATAAGAGCGATTACGTTAAGTTGGGGTGCATCACCCTGAAGGATGGTCTCCGAGGCGGGCCGGGCAGGCCGCTATTTTCCGGGCTGGCGGCCGAACAACCGATACTCCCCGCGATCATCCGTGATCCTGGGAGCCGGAACGACAAAGGCTGTCGCGGCCGACACTGCCAGAAGGCTGAACAATGGCCCACACGCTCGCATTGGCCAGCAAATTTCCGTCCGCATCACGCACGCGGCCTGAAATCGCCCCGCCACGAACCCACGACAGGGAGACATCGGCGGCCGGCGGCCGCGGATCGACCGTCACCGTTTGAGTAACGAAGGCCGGATAGACTCCGTTTGAGAGCGCGCCGAAATAACCTTCCAGCTCCGTCCCGAGGCCGCGGCGGCCTCATGTCGGTGTTCCGCGAGAATTGGCGGATCCAGACACAATGTGGCACGATGTCCCCCACGAAGGAGGGATCTCCCTGAACTCCAACTCCGGCTCTAATTGCTGAAAGGGTTCCGCCTCACCGAAAAGAATACGCCGTCCCCCAAAGATCGACGGTTCCGTCTGGGCCACTCTATAACGGAACACCCGTTATACCGCCCCATCGGTCATACTCTCTCGACACCGCGGTTAAACCGCTTATCCGTCCTACAGGCTCCTAGACTAGAAGGCCGTAACGTCAATCGACCGTCGACCGAGTTCCTCAATTCTCACAGCCTGACCTTTATCTTCGAAGTCTCTAAGAAACAGCTCATTGCGGTAAGCGGCTCCTGCAAGTTCACTCCATGCGAACAAGTGATAGGAACCGGGCGCTATACCGCGAAGCTGATACCGCCCGTTGATATCGCTGACAATTGACCGATACAAAACCCCTGCCGATCGAAGCGGAGCATCAGGCACTAGGGCAACAACAGCGTTTGATAGTTTCTCACCGCTCGAGTTGCGTACCAGCCCCTCGATGACACTGCCCGGCGTGCGAAGCACGATCTTGAGTTCGGTATCCGTCGTCAACTGCAGACCAGCCGCACGCACATCTTGTCTGTCAGCCTGCGCAGATTCGACATAGGCATCCGGCGGCATACCGACAATCTCCAGTTCATAGAGCGCCGGCGAGAATAGCCCGCCAAAGCAACTATAATTCGTGAAAGCTCCGACTCTTTCGGCATGTGGGGCGTCCGTGTAGAGCTTGCACAGCAGGTCAGGAGGGTCGGAATGGTTGCCGGACGCATCCTCTAATTCAAGGCCCCCTGTTATGCGTAACCCGGGTGACACAGGTATATCTACCTTGACGTCAGCGTTTCCCACATCGAACGTGGCATGACCGTAATATAGCTCGGCGCTGCCCGCCACGGCGAAAACCTGATCATACCGCCCAAGAGTCAGTTCCACTGAGGTGCGACCTGGCCCCAGGGTCAGGTCCAGGTTGGGCAAAGCGACCAAAAACGAGCGAGCGATAGTTTCTCCCAGATCTTTTCCATCCGTGTCGAGAAAACGAAAACTAACCTTCACTGGATTCTGCACCGGCGCAGGCAGCGTGATAGTTGAGAGGCGCATCTCCTCGCCGGCATTTACATGGATGGGCTGCGCCAGACTTTCGTCCTCTGTTCCCGGATAAAACAGGCGCACCCGACCGACGCGCCCAGAAACGTAGTAGTCTCCTGGCTGTAATCCATAAAGGCGATAGGTTCCGCGATCATCCATGCGCCCAAACACTCCGGAGTGTCGGTCACCACCGGCACGCTAATAAGCTTTCGTTTGCCGTGTTCGTCATAGCCGGAACGAAACAAGTCGACCTTCGCTTGCGTGCCTGGAAACACTTTGCCATTGGAATCCATGACCTGTCCGGTAATGACGGCCTCTCGGCTCATCCGAAGTTCCACATCCTGAACAGGTTCAGAAGAAAGTTCCACCCACACCCCCGGTTCACTAGGGAACTTTAGGGCCGCGGGCCTCGAATAAACCATACCGTTACGGGCGGGCCTGAAGAAGTACCGACCGGGAGGAACGTCAACCGTAAAGTGTCCAGCGGAATCCGTCAGAGCCTGGTAACTGTACCCCGATGAAACAGCGGAGACAGACACGCCTTCGAGCGGCAGACCTTTGTCGGCCTCGACAACGACTCCTTGAACTGAACGGATGGTTTGCGCGAAGTTGGATCGCGGCAGCATGAAAATCGCAGTCGTCAACGTAACTATGAAAATAACTAACCGCAAACTTCCTCCTGGTCACATGGGCTACAATTCACGTTGGTGCCGCCAACTTGAGCGTCTAAATCAACACGATAAAATCTTAAATGTACTTTCCAAACCGGACAGGCGTGAGTTTGGCGCGGTCGCAACTAACTTCATCATAGAGATCAACTTGTCTAACATCTCATGGATCACACTATCCGTGAATTTATTGGTATGGAATGCTCCTCCAACATTTATTGAGCCGTCCCTGAAATCAAGACACAAGATCCTTAAGGGGCGCGGAAACTCAGGAAGGTGATCAAGCAACCCCATGCGGCTAATGGTTAGATCATTAACTACATCGGGATTCTCGTTCGTCATCAATTCACATGTTACGACCGGGGTTGAGAACTCTTGGATAACGTCTGTTTTCGCCGGGTCGACTGCCGTATTATGAGGTCGCTTAGCATACTCCATGGCATCTCTTGAAAAATACTTGCCTCGGATATGGCATCCTTAACTCGCACGGTAATGTCTCCTAAGGTTTCACGCGATGAAATATCGACTCCCAGGACGCGGAAAGTCGAAAAATCGCCAATCAACAATTCAGTATGCCTCTGATCGCGATTTGCAAAATAGACGCCAAACGTGGACTCGTGGAATTGCCGACCAAAGATGAAATAGACAGACCGTAGCGGTGGCGAGCACGGTATACAAAGTCGACTTGTTGCCTGCAATGGCGTTGCGAAGATTCTCGCAGTCGAAGCTTGAAAGTGCTTTCCGTATGACTCTCCCACTCCCATTTCGGTCTGCTGGTCTTGAATAGAAAGACCGAATCCGGTCGCCCCTACTATGGTCGGTGATCGCCTGATTTCGTTTCGCAGCTGGGCTAGAGGTAGCGCCTCTTGGCTGATTGAAGGAAACAATATACCGCTTCGGGCCACTTCCGGAATCGATACAATGGGATCAGGATTTTGGAGCGATCGTAACTCAACGATTCTCGCGGCAAGTGTCTTGATAGTTGGCGTTTTTGAGAATTGCGCCGGGCTCACACTCACGGCAAAGTGTTCTTCCACGAGGTGAAGAAGTTGCGTGAGAAGCAAAGAGTCGCCCTCAAGTTCCCAGAACCCGTCGTCGCCCCCCAGTTGATCCTTCTTCAGTATTTCTTCCCAGATTCGCGCAAGCTTGAACTCTTCAGGCGTACTACAAGGTTTGTAGGCCGCATCCAAATTGGGGCGACTCCGACTCTCGGCAGGCAAGGCCGCTGTATTCACCTTGCCATTAAAACCTCGGGGGATCTCGTTCAGAACAATGAAGGAAGCGGGAATCATGTGACTTGGAAGTCTGGGAGCCGGAACGACAAAGGCTGTCGCGGCCGACACTGCCAGAAGGCTGAACAATGGCCCACACGCTCGCATTGGCCAGCAATTTCCGTCCGCATCACGCACGCGGCCTGAAATCGCCCCGCCACGAACCCACGACAGGGAGACATCGGCGGCCGGCGGCCGCGGATGGACCGTCACCGTTTGAGTAACGAAGGCCGGATAGACTCCGTTTGAGAGCGCGCCGAAATAACCTTCCAGTTCCGTCCCGAGGCCGCGGCGGCCTCATGTCGGTGTTCCGCGAGAATTGGCGGATCCAGACACAATGTCGCACGATGTCCCCCACGAAGGAGGGATCTCCCTGAACTCCAACTCCGGCTCTAATTGCTGAAAGGGTTCCGCCTCACCGAAAAGAATACGCCGTCCCCCAAAGATCGACGGTTCCGTCTGGGCCACTCTATAACGGAACACCCGTTATACCGCCCCATCGGTCATACTCTCGACACCGCGGTTAAACCGCTTAGACATCGGCCTTCTCGCATTCATGCTTCGACAGGGGATGCCTGGCTTCAGGCTAGGGAATAACCTCAGCAGCGAGCAGGTTCTCGAGCACGGCGGTTTCACTGATTCCCTCTTTACGTGCCAGTGCTCGCAGCCGCTCAATCGAGCGTGGCGTCAAGCGGAATGTCTTGGGTACTTTTTTTTCGCCCACCGGTTTCACACGGCGATCACTCAACGGAATGTCCGCCCAAAGCCTGATCTTTGCGTAAGGAACTCCCCTGAATTCGTTTCCGTCGGCTTTGGAAGCCCGGAGATTGGCGACAACATGCGCCAGATCCTTGTGTCGTTCGGGGTCCAGATCGAAGTGGCGGCCCAGGCGAAGAACCGCAGCGGGCAGGACTTCCAGAATTCGAGGCTCCACATGCTCCCCCGCCCACAACGCATCATCGAGCCTCAGTCGCTTGTTCGGTTCCGGGCGCAGAGGCAGGTTCGTCTTGAGAAGACCCTTGGCAACAAGGAACCCCATCGTGTCCAGATAACGCGGATCTTTCCGATTGTTCTCGTCCGTTTTGGCCCGCTTTCGAATCTGGGCCAGAAGCGCCGCTCGATTCATGCGAACTCCTCCAACGTGCCTCCATGTTTGACGATCCGATCCACCAGCGAAGGGAATTGATTCGAAGCAATTGCCTGACGCAGCAGTTGACGATTCTTCTGTGGCGCCTTCACAGCCTTGCTGACCAGCGCCGACTCGGGATCTAGAACTTCGACTGTCAGGTGTGGAAGGTCCATCAATAACAAAAACTTGGCGCCATCCGGAATCCAGATGAGATGACTGTCCTCGTCATAGACAAGCCCGTCGTTTCTCAAGAGCACCTTCAATTCTTCTTTGACCAGGTAATCCATGACGAGCTCTGCATCAACGTCTACGGTTTGCGTCAAGGCGAGAGAAACCGACTCCTGAACCAGCAAACTAATTTGCCCGAGAAGCCGAATCCTTGACTTCGGCAAAGGAACCAATCCGTCCATCCGCAGTTTGTGGTTCATCGCCTCGATTCGAGCATCCAAGGCTTGAAACAGTGAAAGAAAGCGGTCCCTGTGCGACTCCATCATTTAAGTCATTGCATTTAAACATATTTAAATCGTACATACAATGACTATTTTGGGAAAATCGCAGTCGGGTGAATTCGATGGGGACGCCCCAAAGACCTCGAAGACGCCTGCGATGTCCTGCGGTCCAGGGGGACGATCTCGAAATGAAATATATAAAGAGGTGGTGCCAGGAGCAGGGCACACTCGAATCGGCAAAGTTGACGACCACCGTCGAACGGGTCACGACCGAGAACCTCAAGGCAGGATTCATTTTGAAAGTGGATGCAGACACCACGATCCGCCTGGCGCGATATTCGGGGATTGGGCGTCTCGACAGCGCGCCGCAATTTCGGCGTGTCGTGCCAATTCCGGTTGAACCTCCGGCCGGCATGGAAGGTCTTTCAAGGAGACAAACATGAGCGTCCCCTTCGGCAATCTCGCGACCCTGGTCTTCTTTCTGATTCTCGTCCGAGTGTGGTTTCGGTTCGCCCCAAGGTTCCTGTCACGTTCATCGCCATGTGGATCGTGCTGTACTTCACGGCTCCCCTGTTGCCGAAAGTCCATATTCCGTTCGGGTTGTACGTCTGCTTCCTGGCGCTCGCTCTGCTGCTGGTGGAGCGCGTGAAATCCACACCCTGGCACAAATGACACTGGCGCTGAATTCGTCCTACGCCGCGGGTCTCCGCATCGACACTCACTCAGCCCTTCTCTCCTCAATGAAGACCCGGGGACGCCGCGACAATCCTCGGCCACCTCGCCGAGTACTTCGGGAAAGAGACGCAGGATGACAAACCCCACGACGACCGCAGAGCCTGACTTCGAAAAAATCGAAAGAACCTGCCCGAATTGCGGGGCACGTCTCGAAGAGCGCAAGTGCGAGCTCAAGTGCCCCGTCTGCTCTTATTTCAAGTCCTGCAGCGACTATTGAAGGAGGGCTGACGCACCGCTATCGTGCGAGCCCCTGAATTCGAGCACGTCTTCCGGGAACACCATCACATGGTGTACCGGACCGCCTAGGGCATCATGGGAACGCCGAAGATGCGGAGGACGTGGTTCAGGCCATCTTTCTCCGGCGTGCCGAATTCCGGCCTGATACTCCTACCTGGCGCGCGCGGCGCACGCCTCACCGACCAGCCAGGTTCGCCAACCCTGAACAAGGCCCTGGATTTCGGAGTCGCCGGGGCCCAGAGGGCGATTGGCACGACGACAGGCGCGATCGCGGAGGGCCGCCGGTTCAATGTGCCACGTGTAGTATCGCGCGAGAGGCTCGTTAGAGTCGGATGCCAGCGTGACGAGGTCGCCGTCGGGAGTGAACCGGTTGGCAAGCGTTTCTCTCGGGATTGCCCGCTGGGTGACATCTTCCAGCGAGCCGATGACTTCGTGGGTTGCACGACTCTGGAGCGTGAGCGTGGTTTTCAGTTCGCAGCCGGGCGCGAGAACTGCGTCTTCACACCCGGATGATTGCTCCGACACCGTGGCGGTAATCTGCCCATTCGGGCTGACAGCTTCCTTTTCGGCAGCTTCCGAGGCGACAACGGCTTCGGCCTTTTCGTCAGACGCGGCCCGCTCAACCAGCGGCGCGCCCTTAACGTCCCACACCATGACCTTGCCCTGGGCGTCCGCAGTTGCAAGCATGCTGTTGTCCGCACTGAATTGCAGAAACTGCGGCGCTCCGGCATGGCCCGTGAGGCGCAGAGGCTTGAGCAGGCCAAGTTGGAAACGGAGGTCCTCTTCCTCGATGAGGTTGTCTCCTTCGCGAATCAGTTGGAAGAGATTCCGGCGCTCCGAGACATTGGTCAGGAGAACATCCGTTCCATCCTGCGATGCGAGATACGCCGCGTCAAAACTCAGCTTGTGCAGGTAACCGTTGACCGGTGCTGTCAGGACCTGGAGCGGCCGGCGCTCCGGGACGCCCAGGGACAAGTCCCATTCCGATGTCGTGCTGTCCGCCATGATCGCAATCAGGAACTGCCCGGAGGCGTCGAAAGCGACGTCCTGGCTTTCCTGGTAGTAGAACTGCCGGGTATTGCAGTCGGCCGTATCGACGACGTAGATCCGGCCGGATCCCGTGGCCAGCGCAAGGCGTCGTCCGTCCGCCGAGAAGCGTATCGCCAGGATCGGGGAATTCCAGATATCGCCGCAGCGGCGTCCCGCGCCCCTGGCGAACAGCTTGAACTCGCTACTGGGCCGGTCACCGTCACGTAGTGCGACAACATAGAGCCCTCCATGGCGGCTTACCGCGACACCGGTGATGGTTTGGTTGCCACTATAGAGTTGCTCGGGCTCGGGGGAGGCCTGGGCGAGATCGAGCGAAACCAGCTTGTGCTCGCGTTCGGTCGAAAGAACGGCTAAAAGGCGTTCCGTTGCGGGATAGAAGTGGAGGTCGGTGACTTGTCCCGAATGGAGCGCGATCGGGGCGCGGCTCAAACGATTCGCTTCGAGGTCGTAGACCAGGATCGACGGTTCCGCGCATCCTGCAGGCCTGCAGCCCGCGACGGCTAGGAGCCTGTAGGGGATAGATTTCTAGATTTCGATCAAAAACGGGACCAGTGTTGACGGGCGGGCAGGTAAAAGACGAAGGCATGACCAAATGCTTTGTTGATGACGAAATCGATCAGATATTGATGATGCCGCCGTCGCTGCACGATTGGCTCCCGGAAGACCATTTGGCGCGATTCGTGGCGGATTTGGTGCCGAGCCTAGATCTGTCGGCGTTCTACGCTTCCTATGAAGAGAAAGATGGACGAGGCAATGCTGCCTATCATCCGGTGATGATGGTGCGGTTGCTGGTCTATGGCTACTGCATCGGAGTCGTGAGTTCGCGGCAGATCGAGAAACGGACATACGAGGATGTGGCGTTCCGGTATTTGAGCGCGGATGAACATCCGCACTACACGACGATCAACGAATTTCGGAAACGGCATTTGAAAGCATTGGAGGGATTGTTCCTGCAGGTGCTGGAGCTATGTCAGGCAGCGGGTCTGGTGAAGATGGGGCATGTGGCCCTGGACGGGACGAAGAAGCAGGCGAACGCCAGCAAGCACAAGGCGATGAGCTATGGGCGGATGGGAGAAGCGGAAGAAAGGCTCAGAGCGCAGGTGAAGGAACTGCTCGATCGCGCTGAAGCCGTCGACGCGGCCGAAGATGAAATGGAGCGGCAAGGTTACAGCGACAAGTTGCCTGCGGAATTGGCGCGGCGGGAGAGCCGGTTGAAAAAAATCGCCGAGGCGAAGGCGGCGCTGGAAGCGGAAGCGCGGCGGAAAGCGGAAGAGAAGAAAGCTCAAGCCGAGGCGCGAATTGCCGAGCGGCAGCAGCAGGAGCAGGAGACGGGAAAGAAGATCGGCGGGCGGGCGCCGCAGATTCCCGATCCGGAGCAGGCCAAGCCAGAGGATTGCGCGCAACGCAATTTCACCGATCCTGACAGCCGGATTATGGTCGACGGAGCGAACAAAGGCAGCTTCGTACAAGCCTACAACGCGCAGATCGCGGTGGATGCCGAAGCGCAAATCATCGTTGCCGCCGACGTCACGCAGGAAGTCAACGACAAGCAGCAATTGGCGCCGATGTTCGAGCAGGTCGAAAAGAATACAGGAGCCAAACCAGTGGCGGGCAGCGCCGATAATGGTTATTGGGCTCCAGAACAAATTGCCGACAAGCACGTCGAAGGCATCGATCTCCACATAGCCACCGGGCGGGATAAGCATGGAGCATCGGAGCAAACCGCGCCGTCAGCGGAGTCCGCAAAAGCGGCGACAGCTCTGGAGCAGATGAAGCAGAAACTGCAAACGGAGGCGGGGCGCGCCATTTACAAAATGCGCAAGGCGATCGTCGAACCAGTGTTTGGCCAGATCAAGGAATGCCGTCATTTTCGACGCTTCAGTCTTCGAGGCTTGGAAAACGTCAGAGCGGAGTGGAAACTTGTCTGCGCGACACACAACCTTCTGAAGTTATTTCGATCGGGACGCGGATTTCAGGCTGCGGCGGCATGAAGAGGATGCAGGAACCTCAGAAAACATGATGAGACCGAACTTCTCTCGCCAGTCTCCCCGTGTTCTCGTGCGTCAAGCCTCAAACGCAATGTCGACGGTTCCCGAACGGCGACCTGCGGAATTTTTCGACACGGAAAATTTCGAATTTTGGGAACGGCGACCTGCCTTATCCCCTACAGGCTCCTAGTTTCTTTCCGTCGCCCCTAAGCGTCAGGGCGCGGACTTCGGACAGGTCATGAAAGCTGGTCGCAAGATGTTCCGTGGCGTTGACTGCGGCCAGCAGACTGCCGTAAGCCGCCGCAGTCGGCGAGGTGTTATAGGCTGCAACGCTCAACAGCAGCGCCGTGTCGGGCGCACTGCGCAACGCGACCGTGGCTTGTTGGGCCAGGCGCGCCGACAACTCGATGCGAGTGGCATTGATGCCGGTCCTGATGAGGCTGAAGAGAACCATCGCGGCTACCAGAGCGGCCGTGCCCACCGCAAGCCGTTGCCGGCGGCGTCTTTGTCTATCCCGCTGCCAGAGTTCGTCGAATTCGACATCGATAATTCGCGCGATGAGCTTCAGCAGCGCCTTGCGGCGCGCAACGCGCGGCCGGCTGTCCTCGCGCAGGAGGTCGGCCGCAACGGGCTCGACGCGCTTGTCCGTGATCTGGCCTGCCGCATCGACTTCATAGCGGAGCGCTTTGGGGAAACATTCCTGCGCTTCGTCGCCCGGATGATCCGAGGCGTGAGGCGCCCCGCCGACGATCAGTGCCAGGATATCCGTTTCCCGGCCGGATGCCTTGAACTTCACGACCTCCTTGTTGACCCACGAGTCAGGCCGCGCGGAGTTCGGCGAACAGAGGACGATCAGGTTGCGCGCCTGGTCCAGTGCATGGCCCAGCGCTGCTTCCAGATTGGGGTCCGAACGTAATTCGTCGCGATCGCGGAATACAGGTTCCAGGCGCTTCGGCACGGGGCCCCGACCGGTTTGCCGGCCCACGAGGTTCGAGGGAATGCGGTAGGTCTCCAGCGCCCCGATCAACCATTTCGCGTGCTTCTGGTCCCGGCTGCTGTAGCTGATGAACGCCCAGTATTTGCGGGTCATCCTGCTGCGGGAATCTTCCGAAGACATGGTCAGATACCTTCGTTCAGATCAGAAAATACGTCCGGATACCGGTTTGCTGAAAACCTCGAAGCGTAACTATCACCCTAAGAACTCATCCGCGCAGATTTGAAGCCTTCAAACTATCAATTCAGGCGGACTAAATGGAAGTTCGAAGAAATTTAGTAATGAGGCTCGCCGCAACCCACACGTGTGTGAAATCCATCATCCTGCGTTTATCAACGTCCCGCAAATTGGCTATGATGTCCACTCCATGCAACAGGCGCTGCTGAAATCAGCCCGTGAATGCCGGTTTTTTCGCGCCAGCCTTTCCCGGCTTGCGGAAGAACTGCCGGCTGACGACGAGGCGCTCGACGAACTGATTGCTGCGGCGGTTGCCGAGCGGGACAATGACGCTTTTGTCCGGATCGTTTTCGCGGCTCTGGGCGCAGGACGGCGCGTCGATGCCCGCCACCTCGAGCAGGGTGCTCTTCTTTTTGATGGTCCCGACCAGTTGTCGGCCGCCGCTCTGCATGCGTCGGGAGATGTTGCGGGATCCCTGATCGCGGCCGTCCAACGCGAGGGTTTGGGCGATGAGCGGGCCGCGGGAGCCCTGCTCCTGGCGGGTGTGTGGTGCAAGGACCATGGTGTTGAACCGGTTCCATCCGAATTGATCGCGCAGGCTCGGATCCGGGCGCGCCGATTTGGGCGAAGCCTTTTGGTGGATCTTCAGATCGCGCTGCTGTCCGACTTGCTTCACGACGAAGGACTCACCACGCTGCTCCAGTCGCTGGGTGTTGCCCCGCCTCCAGCCGCCCTGGCAAAGAGCTTCCTCGATGGCTTCGTCGACGCCATGAGGGCATCGCCTCTGGCCGTTGTTCCTGAGCGGCCGGGCCCGATTATCCATTCCGGATTCACTTTGCGGCGGGCGGTCGCGCGAGTTGGACGGAACGAACCCTGCCCGTGTGGAAGCGGCAAGAAATACAAGAAGTGCTGCATGGAAAGGGACGAGGAACGGCTACAGGCATCTTCGTCAATCGCGGGTATGACCGTCGGCGAACTTCGCGAGCAACGAGAGCGTTTTCTGACCAGTGACGAACTGCTTCAGATGCGTTCCCATGAACTGGCCCGTCTCGATCCGGCGAAGGTGGCGGCATCTCTCCGGCCGCTTCTGATCAACCGCCTGTTGCTCTTCGGCGAGCGCGAAGCCGCAGTGGAGTTATTCGAGAAGACTGGCGTACCGGAGGAACTACGCGGTCATTGGCTGGATTGCATCGACACCGTGGTCGCCGCAGGCCGGAAAGATCTGCTGGCACGCCTCCAGCCGCTTCGTGACCCCTCCGAACTCCAATCCGAGGACTTCCCCTTGGCTGCGAAACTTCTCACGGCAGATCCGGCCGACGTCCTTCACCTGATCGAAAAGGCTGCCCGGACGCGGCTGGAGCGTGCGGATCAAAGCGACGCCATCGATCTGGCGTATGCACTCCTGGACAGCCCATGGCGCGCGTTGGGGATCCTGGTGGCGCGAGGATTGATCGCCCACTGCGGATTGTTTGACGCCGAGACCCTGCTGGACGCGATACTGGAAACACGGGATAAGCTGCATGTGCCTCCGGGCGATCCGATTCAGGCGGTATTCGACGCGCGGCTCGAAACCTCGCTCGAAGCCCATCGCGATTCCACTGAGCTTCAGGACGCGCACGAAAAACTCCTTGCCAGCGGCGAGGAACTGAACGCTGCTCGATCGAAGCTGGCGCGCCTGCAGGCCGAACTGGATAAGGCCGAACGCGAGAAGAAGGATCGAGAGCAGCAGACCGTCCCGCTATCCTCGGTCAATTCCGCTCCGGTCCAGCCCCTCATCGACGAATCGGCCCTTCAGGAGTTAAGACGCCGCGTCGCTTTCCTGCGCGACGAACTGCAGGAGAGGCACAGGGAACGGAATCAACTGAGAGGCGACTTGAATCTGGCCCTTGACCGGCTTGAAGAACTGAGCCGAAAAGAACCGGTTCCCGTGGCCGTGGACGAAATCGAGGACTCGGAGACGGACTGGAGCGACGAGGCGGAACCATCGGGAACACAACCCGTTCGCATCCCCGAGTTTTCCTCGAAGTTCAGGTCATCGCTCGAGGAGTTGCCCGCACGGATCGTTCGCCAGGCCATGTTATCGATCGGACGGATGGCGGCCGGGGAAAGCGGCGCGTTCGTGGGAATCAAACGATTGACGAGAAGTCGTGATATCGTCCGGCAGCGGATAGCGGACCATCGCCTCCTGTTCCGCCTTCACCCCCAAGCGATCGAACTCCTGGCTCTGATCCCCCGTCGCGACCTCGAGCGAAGAATCAAAAGCCTGATCTCAAGCTGAGAACGACTATTGCTTTGAAGGCGGCTGCTGAAGGTTTTGGAGTTCGATTCCCTCACACGCGTGACCAGAGCCTGAAAAAGCTGTTGGAGATGGGGAAGGTCGCTGCATCACCGCGCTTGAGACGGGTTCAGGACCTAGAATCCCGATGTCGATGTCCGAGCAGCGATCCGTTGGATCAATTCGGCCCAAGTATGATTCTTCCGTTTTCTTGCTTCTTTCCCGGACTCCGGGGCGCCAGGTGTTTCCTTGTCGGGGGACCTCGCTTCCGAGCGTCAGTTATTCTCTTTGGCAGGCTTCGTGGGAGGGATTCCGATGAAATACGCCAACCTCGGTGGCACCGGTATCAGCGTGTCGCGCATCTGCCTCGGCATGATGACGTATGGTTCCAGGCAATGGCGCGACTGGGTTCTGGAGTACCCGGAGGCGAAACCGTTCGTCACACGCGCGCTCGAAGCCGGCGTCAATTTCTTTGACACGGCGGACGTCTATTCCAACGGCGCGTCGGAGGAAGTATTGGGCCGCGCACTGCGGGAGATCGGCGTGGACCGTAACGACGTCGTCATCGCGACGAAATGCAACTTCGGTGCAGAACCACTACAACCTGCTGTACCGCGAAGAGGAGCGGGAAATGATTCCGCTGTGCGCCGATCAGAAGGTGGGGCTGATCCCGTGGAGTCCTCTTGCCCGCGGATACCTGGCACGTGATCGCGGGACGCTGAAGGCGACCACGCGTGCGAACTCCGATGAGTTCACGAAGGTCCTGTATGACCCGGAGTTCGATGGCGCCCTCATCCAGCGCAATGCCGAAACGGCGGCGCGGCTGGGCGTCAAGCCGGCGCAGACGGCGCTCGCCTGGCTGCTCGCCAAACCCGGTGTGGTCGCCCCGATTGTCGGCGCTTCCAAGCTCCCGCATCTGGATGACGCGATCGCCGCCGTCGATCTGGAACTCTCCGCAGACGACGTTAAACAACTTGAATCGCTGTACGCGCCGCGCGCCGTTGCCGGACATTCGTAGTAAACCGCTGACGCAGTAGTTGCAGCCCACAACGTTTGTAGCCCGCACAGGCAGGAAGAGCGCTCTTTGGCTGAAGGATACAGACCGGAGATCTCAATAGGGACACTGGATGGGGGCTTTTTTACGGTTTCTTCGCGACAACCTTCCCGTTTTCCCAGACGATGAGCCGCGTGCCGTGCATGCGGGCTGCTTTTCTGGCAGCGCGAGGGACGCGTTTCATTGCCCTGGCAACGGATTCGAAGAACCGTTTGTCTTCAGCAGACATCTTCTTTTTCATGTGCGGCCTTGATCGATCAGCTTCGGTGCTCCGGCATTATCGTAAACCATCCAGGCATCGGCCAGGGGGCGATAAACGTCTACAAAGTTGTCCCAGCTTCGCTGAAATCTGCGAACGACATCTTCTGCAGCGACATTGTGGCCTCCCTGTTGAACCCGTGCAGCAATGCGCCGGAGTGCTACTTGAGGTGAGGGAATCGTCAGGTAGATGATTTCGACGCGATATCCTTGAGCCTTCCAGCGCTGCAGACGAAACGCATAGGTCCGTCCGCTCAACGTGCTTTCGAAGGCGAAGCTGGCGCCACTCGTCGCCAGGCGATCCATCTCTCGAAGGAATAACCGGCCCGCCGCGACGGCCGCCAGTTCAGGGCGCAGGGGGGAAAGCCCCCCTGCAATCAGATCGGCGTTAACAAAGTGAACGATATTTGATTCCCGCGTGAGGTACTCGCGGGCAAAGGTTGTCTTGCCCGCTCCATTTGGACCCGCAATGACAAGACATCGCGGTTGTCCATTTCCCTTGGACATAGGGAGATGTTACGGGAATTGAGGGACCTTGACCGATTTTTTCCAAACAACTTGAATCGCTGTAGGCGCCGCGCGCCGTTGCCGGACATTCGTAGTCTCGGAACGTTGGAGCTGAATCGTTACTGCACGGACTGGGGCACGCCTGTCTCGAAGAACTTCACCAGCGCATTCTGGCTGGCGGATTGGTCGCCGGCCTCGTGATGGACGTTGGAGAAGCTGCGACGCAGGAAAGGGGGCCCGCGCTTCCCTATGCCCGCTAACGCGCGTTGCTGCTCTTCAGCGACACCGTTGCCGCCGCCCGGGGTTTGATCTCGATCGGCGTGCCCTGGCCGCGATTGGCCAGGAAGAACTCCACCCAGTCCGCCGTTCCGGCAGGCATCGCCACAGCAAAGTATCGGTCCGGCCGCAGCAGGATCGAAGCGGACGTTGTTCCGGGCTCGATGGGTGAACACGTTCCTGTCAAAGCGATCTCTTCACGAGTTACCGAAGAACTGGAAGCCACACACACCGAGGCGTTCACTTCGTTCCTGTTGTCCTTGTCGAGAACGGTAGCGGTCAGTTTTCCCATGTCGGTACCCACAGTGATGCGAAGCCCGCAATCGCTGTTGTCCAGTTTCAGGGTGTTGCGGGAGACCGTGCCGCCACAGGAAACATCCTTGAGATACCCATCCGAAGGGCCGCTGAACCTGCCCAGGTTGATCCTGTAGTCTGTGGAGGGCAGCAGGGAAACCGAAAACCGCGAAGGCACGGCCACATCCATCGCGTTCAGCAGGAACGGCTGGCTTTCGAAAGCGACCCGGTTCAACGGAGTGAACGACAAGCGATAGGTGTTTTGCGGCGGTGTTTCTCCGCCGTCGTAGCGAATCTCCGCAGCCAGACTCACGGGGGAGTGCACACTCAACTTCAAGTCATGCACGTCGCGATCGAGAACGGAAAGGGTCGTGCGTCCATACGAATCCGCAGTAAACAGGAACTGAGTTGTCCGGGGCTCGGGGCCCGGATTGTTCATCCCCGCAGCAAGCAGGAACTCGCCCGGCCAAAGCCCGCATGCTTGAAAATGACCCGACGCATCGGATTCTCCGCGGGCAATCACTCCCTGGGTGCCTCCCGTGGTTCCCCGGTATCCCGCGACTTCAGGAATCGCGATCTCAAAGCCGCGAACGGCCAGTTCGCCGCCGGCGGTCAGCATTCCGTCGACGCAGTAGCTCGGCTTTCTTTCCATCATGAAGTCGAGATGCTTCTTTTCGGCGGAGCGGATCACGAAGGGTTGCGCGAGGCCGGGACGGCCGGGATACCAAATCGCCTCCAACGTCGGCGTGCCGGATAAGGTCGGCCGGGGCGTCGCGGGAGGTAAAACCAGCACGTAATACGGCAGCCCGGTTTCCACTCTGGCCGAAAGGTTGTAACGGCCGCGGTCATCGGTCGGTCTTGCGGCGGTGAAGACCCTGTACGGTTTCTGTCCCGGGAGATACTCCATGGTGACCAGCAACACATCGGCGCCTTGTACGGGTTCGCCGGCCTCGTCGAGAACGGCGCCCGTGATCTCACCCGGGATCCGTAGAAAAATGTCAGCGGGAGTTGCCGGCGGCGGATCGGTAATCTGGACGAAGCGGAGAGTCCCGGTTTCTATCCCCTTGTACCGAAACTGGATCTGATATCGTCCCGGCGTCAGATCCGAGACAACGAATTCTCCTTTAACGTCGATCACCCGGCGTGTTGCGGCGGACGCCCCTTCCTTCGTGACGACGATCGTGACTTCCTCGGTGGCCGTCTGTCCCGTGTCCGCATCGACGATTCGGCCGTGGAACGATACCGGGGTCTGTGCAACGGACGTGACCGCGATCGCAGCGAGAGCCACTAAGGACGCCAATGAGAGTCTCATCCTTCTAAAATCCTTTCGACTCGCCGGGTGCGAGTTCGATCGCGGTTTGCTCACAATCGGCCGCGGAGAGCCAGCGTGGACTAAGATCCGTTGCGGATTTTTTCGTGAAGCAATACCGGCCGGGCGTGAGGCCCTCGAAGCGAAACTCCGGCGAGCCTGGAAACACGGCCTGCACCGGCGCTTCACGACCCGGAGTCACGTCACGCAGCAGGATCACGTTCGCGCCTCGAGCGTCGCCATGAATCATGCCGGGCGGCTGAAATCCCAGGATCACGCGCTGCGGAGGAACGTTGCCCCGCATATCGAACAGGGGCTCGGTCACGCCCGTGCATCCGCCGCTCGTGCTTTGCGCGCTGACGGCGAACAACGTCGGTCCGACGTTCTCGATGCGCGTGGGAGCCTGCTGCGTAGCAATGTGCGCGATGATCTTCTGATCGCGGACGAGCGGCCAGAATCCGAGAGACTGAAGCGTCAGGGTCCCGTCCGGGGAGCAGCCGGCATGGGGGCTGTCTGGTGCCACCACGAACTCCACGGTACGCCCCGGTTGCAGTCGAATATCCAGGTTCTCGACGTTCTGGCCATGCAGATCCAGGTGCACGTGTTCAAAGAACGACGGCGGCATGACCGGCCCTGATGCGTACAACTCGTAGGCGCCGGGTTGGAAGTTATCCAGCTTGAAGGCGCCGTCTGCAGCCGTCAGCGTGAGTTGCGCCCGGACTGACGGATAGTCCGAGGGCGTGATCGTCAGGGTGTAAGTCTGCTGGCCCGCCGGCGAAGAGATCCTGCCGCTGATCGTGGACGTTCCTTGAGGCTGCACGACAAAGTCAGGAACGTCGTATTGCTCACCCCCGGCGATTTCAAACTCGCGAGGCCGTGCGTTGGCCGGATAGAGCGCGAATCCGCGGGCCACGCCCGGAAGTGTATTCGCACTGATGAACGGCGCGGACAGCACGTAACGGCCGGGAGGAATGCCGTAGACACGGAAGTCGCCGGCCGCGTCGATCATTCCCGAATAGGTGCGCGGGATCCGATGCAGCGGCACCTGTTCAATGACGAGCACGGCGCCGCCGTTTCGGGGAGGGGTGATGTGTCCGGCGATAACGCCGTATTTGACGAGACGCAAAACGGGAATTGCCGTTGAAGCCTGGGTCGCCGTCATAGCCGCGTCCAGGCTCGCGTAGTTTGCCTTGGTGATGCTGACCCGATAGACGCCGGCAGCGACGTCCAGGAATTCGAAACCGCCGCTTCGGCCGGTTTGCGTTTCCTTCACGGTGACTCCGGCGGCGGTCTTCAATCGCACGGACGCTGCGAGCACCGCGGCGTCCGAGTGGTCTTCGAGAACTGTGCCGCGAAGCACTTCAGCGCGCGCGACTCCGGTCCAGGTGGTCAGGAAACTCAGGGCCAATAGACATCGGGCGTTCACGGTTTTCAAACACTATAACCGCCAGCCGGGATCCTGCAATGTTATTTTTATAACGGATGTGTTGTCACGCCGCTGCTTAACTCGGTTTACCTTTCACCGCCCGCAATCCCCCAGATCCGGCGCCGCGATGGCACCCTCCGAACATCCTGAGCCTCGGGAGTAAGTGTCGCATAAAGCAGAACGTTTTTAGCGTAGCGACGCGGCGAGTCAAGATCAGCATGGAAAGCTCCTTTGCGAATTGGAATTTGCTGCGATCAGCAGCCTCCATGGTTTCGCAAGGAACTTGTACGAGGAAGAACTCCGTTAGATTCTCATGACGCGGGAAACTGGCAGGCCCATCGACAACCCATCGGCCAGCAACCTACCGCAGCAGCGGTTTAGTCCAAGAGCGATTACGTTAAGTTGGGGTGCTTCACCCTTGAAGGATGGTCTCCGAAGCGGGCCGGGCAGGCCGCTATTTTCCGGGCTGGGCTTCTGGTGACGTTGACATCAGCGGGTTGCGGGACGACGTTGGCGGAGGCCTTTTGCCTTGCACGGCTCGCGCGTACGCACCTATATTGGGCCGTCCATGAATCCTGTGGATAACCTTCACGTTTTGGCGTTCCTCTGGTTCGCGGGCGCGGCGACCTTTTTTTTCATAATCGCTCAGCGCTTCTTCGCCCGGTCGCAGGAGACCTGGCTGGTGGCTGTTGTGCTGGCCGTGCTGCCTGGCCTCCTGATCCCGCTCATGTGTCACTACAGTTTGCTGCTTGGCCGCACGCCCGCCTTGATCTACCTCGGATTTGCGGGGCTCGTGACACTCTGGGGCGTCTTGCGAAACGGCAAGACACCTGGTAACCCGCCTGCAATCCCTCCGGGGACACTCGTCAGTCTGGCTGCGATACCGCTTTCCGGAACACTGGTAGCGTTCATCCTCATGGAGGACGACGTCAGCCAGTGGTGGAGCTGGCTTCCTTTCGTGATGACGCTCGCTCATGGAGTTGCGATCGGGATTGCGCGGCTGGTGGTGGGACGGCGCGCGCCGGCTGCGGGGGAATCCTCAGACATGGTTGCAGCGCCCCATGCATCCGTTTGCGAAGGTCTTGCTTGATCCGTAGCAGCGTCCTCTGTATCCGCTTCCTATCCGTCCGACGTAGTATCGTGAACGCCCCCGTTTTCGCGTTCTTCCCACAGATATGCGTGAAGCCGAGAAAGGTGAACGATTCCGGTTTTCCTTCTCCACGTTTGGCGCGGTTCGCTTCGGCGAACCGACCAAACTCGATGAGCCGGGTTTTCTCGCCATGAAGCTCCAGTCCAAACTTCGCCAGCCGTTCCTTGAACTCCGTCAGGAACTGCTCGGCTTCCTGCTTGTGCTGAAATCCCACGACAAGGTGAGTAAGGCCCGGGGAGTTTCACCCCGAGCCTCTCGCAGAACCGTACTTGAACGTCTCCGCTCATACGGCTCCCGCCATGGAACCTCTCCGCACGCCCATAGTCCAATGGGCAAACACCTGCGGAGCGCGCCGTGAAATTCGGGCGATCCAATGTGCGGCGCGCCGCTTGTGACGGCGCAGTTTCTTGTATTTCCGTGACGCCCAGCGCGTCAACGCGCGGTCCAGCGTGCGCATGGACGGATACATTGCCGAGCGGTAGTACCGCCCGTAGTACTGGAGCCAACCTCGAACGATCGGGTTAAACATCCGGGAGAGATCTTCGATGGACTTATCACTGCATCTGGCCAGGTGCCAGCTCCGAATCTCCGACCGTATGGCTTTCGCGGCTTTGTTTGAAACCGCCGGCGTGAAATTGATGAAGAACTTTCCCGCTCCAGTATCCAGTTCACTCGCTTGCTCGCGATTCCCACGCTTAACGCATCCAGCGCTCGATGGAAATTTCTTCCGGGACGAAACCCATAGGAGAATCCCGGAAACTCGGCCTCGTAGATTTCGTTGAGGATTGACGCCACTGCCTGTTGAACAAAATTTGTCCGCCAGTGCAGCAATGCCAATCGGACGTTTCCGTCCGTCCGGCTTTGGGATGTAAATTCTCAGTGAGGATTGTGCCCGCTAGGCTCCGCGATGCACTCGGCCGTGTAGATCCTTCAAGCGATCTTCCACTCCTTTTTCGTACTCCCTCCACGTCATCTCATCGACTCCCGCGGCTGCTGTCTTCTTCAGATGCAGAAAACTGCTCCGCAGCAAATCGACCGTCAGGTGGTGGAGTAGGCTCGTGAACCGTTCCTGCTTCTTTTCCTTTGCAGTACGGCGCACACGTTGAAGCCCCGTTGACACGTCTTTGTCCCCGCTCGGCGTCGTGGACGTGTGTTGCTCCATCATGTTCTCCTTGTTCGGCGGCCTTCCCTCCGGACTTCTCCTCCCGTGCTTCATGCCACGTTCGTTCGAATCCTTCATCGGTACTACGCCGCTGTCCGACTCCTCGCCTCCGTTCATGTCCGTCGTGCGGCCTTGGCCTTCACGGACCGGCCTGATCTCTCAGGCGGCGACGAGGCCTCCCGGTTCTCGTGCATGTTGTTTCTTTGCGTGCGCGGGGTCTACGACTACGGAGGACTCGACCGACGCTCGCTTAGCGCGCCAGCCAATGGTGCCTTCTCCCTCAGCCTAAAAGATCGGCGTCCCCAATTGGGTTTTCGAAGCTCAATACCCGGCCCGCAAATGCCTCTGTCTACGCTTCAGTTCTGGCCTCGCGGCCAGCGCTGCAAGACTCAAGGTCAGGATGGTTTGCTACTCCTTTCCTGTAGGACTCTTTCATTCCCTACAAGATGCCGGTTTATCCCGGCGCACAGGCTGTCCCCAGAACTCCAACTTGAACTGGGAACTTATTTGGCGTCTCTGCCGGAAACCCCTGAGGATTGCCGAATCCAGCCTAGTAGGGCGGCACGCATCGCTTGGTGAACGTTGAGAGACTTCTTGCGAGCGATGTTTTCCAGGTCTTTCCAAAGGGCCTCAGGCAATCGGACCGATCGCACCGTTGAAGTTTGCTTCCTGCCTTTGCGGGGTCGTCCGCGGCGGAGTAGTACCGCATCCGTGGTGAGCTCAGGCATTTCCCAAAGGGCTAGCAGTCCTGGACCGCCTTCTTCTCCAGATCCGGCGAACGCATTGCGGCGTACCGGTCCGAAGCGAGTGAAATCGATTTGTCGATCCAGAGGATCAGTCGTTTTCGTAGTGGCTTTTTTCATGTTTCGTTGCCCGTCTCGCGCTGATTATCCGAATTTCATTCTGCAAAACTTCGGCATGGACGACATAGAGAAGCCGGCCTTGCTCTGAGTATCCGATCAGGATGAAGCGATCCTTGTGCAGCGTATCGGGATAGTAGGCGCCTAAGGGATCGCCGAATGCGGATGAAGCCTCGTCAAACGACACTCCATGTTTCCTGAGATTCGATTTGGCTTTTCTTTCGCTCCAGACAAATCGCACGCAGAATATTGTATTACATTTATAAGTTCGAGCGATGATGAGATGAAGATGAGACGGACTCCATGCGGAATTCTTAAACAGAAGCGACCGGTGTGTCGAAGTAATGGATCGTTCGATGCTCGGTGCACCAGATCTGGCCATCGGGCGCTGTAACGATCTTTTCGATCCAGTTGCCGTGGTTGTCGTATTTATAGCGGGTCAGAGTTTCCGAATGACGGCCGCGCGCACTCTCAGGCGCGGTTACAAGAGAGCCGTCTTCGGCCAAAGTGTATTCGCTGTTTAAGGCTTCGGAGATCTCCAGAACGACGTCGCCATGATCGTTGTATGCGAAGGTGGTGTTGTCGTGATCGTTCGCAACCCGGCGTCCGGACGTTTCGATGCGGCGGTTATGATCGTCGTATCGATGGCGTCGGCCGAAGATAAAAAACTGGGTCAATGCAGCCACCTGCTCCGCATTACACTGCGCCACGATCTCTGGAGGGAGTCTCTGCGGAATCGAAGTTTCTTCGATGAGATTGCCCCGATCGTCATAGAGAAGATCAATCCGCGAGATCCGCTCGCCGCTGCTGTCGTAGGCGAGATGTTCGGCCGGCCGGCCAAGTTCGTCGTAATTGCAAGTGATGCTCACGACGCCGGGCATCCCGAAACCCATCTCCGATCCTTCGACTCCGATAAAGACGCCGCAGTTTTCGCGTGCCGGAATTGGTTCGAGGTGAACTACTTTGTGTTTCTTGCCGTCAGGATTGTAACTGTAGGCCTCCGCGACGCGCGAAAAGCCGTCTTTGTCCGGCACGTTGACACGAACGAGTCTACCCGTAGAGTCGTATTCAAGTTTTCTCACGACTGTCGACTTTCCGTCCTGTTCGATGCGTTCCGCAATCAAACGATCGCTGTCGTTGTCGTATTCGTAGAAGCAGGTCCATTCAGGGTGCGGAGGCGGGTCTTTGTGATACCGCCGGTAGAGCAGACCATCCGGACGGAACTCCACCGTCGTCCAATCGATTCGCTCGGTTGTGTCGCACGCTTGCGGACCGCATCCCCGCGAATACGAGACCCGTTGAAGTTCGCAGAGTTTTACAGCGCCACGTAACGAGAATCGGTGACGATCCGTCATGTTCTCGGAGTCTTGCATCAATAGGGAGAGGCCGTCAAACGATTCAGTTTGCTGTTTTTCATGCGGGATCGGTCGCGCTGGAAGACGTGATGAAATCCACAAGACCAGGGTGAGCGTTGGACTCTCCGGGCGCCGGGAAAGAAAGCGGATCTCTCCCGGTTGCGGGAGGTCTGGCATATGTCACATTGTGCATGTAGATCGGGGCCGGATTACCCCGAAGCTTCGAGAGCACGTGCCGAAGTTAAATGCTGCTGGTGTCATCTATCTATTTCTACATGGCCCTTATGCTCGCGGCACGACAGTTTGTGACGAGACGCGAGAACATAGGAGTTTTAAGAGGCCGGTCGGGAGTGTACTCCGATGCGCGATCCCGGCCTGACTCAACGTCGTACATGCCAATTGCGTTGTTTTTTTCATCTGTAACCGCTACAGCTCTCCCGGAAAAGATGAACTGTGGAATCGCATCGCTGGAGACTGAAAGCGTGCGCTTTGGTATTAGTTTCAAATCACTCCCTCCTGTGCCTTGGGCAAAGTGATAGAGCAGTAATTGCAAAGAGCACTCCGAATAGCCTCACCATGAGATCCCCTTCCTTTAGTAGCCGCATGAGTAGAGCCGCACCCATTTTAGCCTTATCCATCATTTGTCGTACTTGGTAGGGATTACTGCCTCCTCTTACAACGTCAATGATATGGCCTAGACCGCGATGAGGGTCGATATCGACATCGACTCGCTTGCCATCTGCGCTGAATGAAAACTGAAGAGACCCGCCCCCGAAGTTTTTCTTGAAACTCTTGGTGTATCCCGGATGTAATCCCCCGCTGACCTTGCTGAAGCCGTTCTTCTTGGTCATCTGGTGTGTGTTGCATTGGAGTTTGTGGCGGGAGGAGTAATCGATATAACGATTCCAATGGGCGTTGTGGGAATCCAGAGTTACGATGCCGGACGCAGGTCAGAGTCTTCACCACGACGCGGAGCAAGGATATGGACTGGGAAACTGTGATTAAAATCGCGGTAGCTGTCGTACCGGTTGTGATCGCGTGGGCGGCCAACGAATTCAGCAAACGACGTTCGGAAGAATATCTACGCAGAGAAGCAAACTACAGAGCACTCGTACTTGCGCTCAAGGGCTTCTACGTTGGTGGAAGTGAGGAGGACAAGGCGGCATTTCTGGAGCAGCTAAACCTTGGCTGGCTTTACTGCCCTGATGATGTCATTCGTAAAGCCTACTCATTCCTCGATACGGTGCACACTGACGCAGGTATAAACGATGATGGCGCTAAGGAGCGTGCGCTGGGCGATTTCGTTGCCGCCGTTCGGGAGGATCTGATCTCACGCGAGCCTGTCAGAGAAACTGGCCTGACTGGTCGTGACTACAGACTTCTCACAGTTAATCGTCGTTGAAGGCGGAACCGAGAGCGACCGCCTGCAATCACTTTCGTAGCTATCCCCCATGTAACTGAGGTGTTGGACACAGCTTTGTCTAAGACATGAACTGCAACATCCCCTTACAGGATTCGAACCCGCGTCTTCCGGTGTTACCCGGAGATCCTGACCACCCTCTGTGCCAATGTAGCTGAGACACCTTACCCCTGATAATTACTGAGCAGGGCGGAAGGAAAAAAACAAAATGCAGAACGAAGTTCAACCACTGTCCCCGACCCCTCTTTCGGCCTTGGTTGAGGCGGGACGGAGTGAGGGCGAGCATAGCGAGACCGAGCGGAGTGCCGCCTCAACCAAAGCCGGCGCCGACGCGGCCGGCGTGGCCCGGCCCGATCCGGAGGTCGTCGCGAAAGCAAAGCGGCGGCGATTCACCGCCAAGTACAAGCAGCAGGTTTTGGCAAAGGCCGACGCGGCGGCGTCTGACCCTGGCGCCATCGGAGCGCTGTTGCGGCGCGAGAGACTCTACTCCTCGCACCTGGTAGCGTGGCGTCGACAACGGGACGCCAGCACTCGACAAGGCCTCGAGCCCCGGAGACGCGGCCCGAAGCCGAAGCGGAATCCCATGGCTGAACAAACGGGGGATTTGATCGGAAAAATCCGCGTCATGAAGGTTAGGGTGATGGTCGCGATGGCGATCACGGTCGGCCTTCGCCGCGGAGAATTGATCGGCCTTTGTTGGAGGCATCTCGACCTGAACATAGGAGTTTTAAGAGACCGGTCGGGCGTATGCTCCGATGCGCGATCCCGGGTTTTCAGTGTCGTATAAGAGCGATTACGTTAAGTTGGGGTGCTTCACCCGGAAGGATGGTCTCCGAAGCGGGCCGGGCAGGCCACTATTTTCCGGGCTGGCGGCGAAAACAAGAGCCGTGGTGTTTGTTTTTTCGCTCTGGCGTGCAGACGAATCCTTCGGTCGCGCAGAAGCGGCCAAGTCAGGCCCAGTCGAAAGTGCTGGCGAGGTCGGCGCTGCGCGCCGCGGGAGCGAGCGGCGGCGGTCGGCAGGGCAAGCCGAGGTGGTCAAGAATCTTCCGGGTGGCGGCCGGCGGATGGATCGGGGAAATCAGGCGCAGCTTGCCGCCGCATTTTCCGCAGACGGTCGCATCCGCTGCGAACACGCGTTGGATCAATTCGGCCCAAGTATGATTCTTCCGTTTTCTTGCTTCTTTCCCGGACTCCGGGGCGCCAGGTGTTTCCTTGTCGGGGGACCTCGCTTCCGAAGGAGCGGATTTGGCCTCCTCAAAAGAAAGTGTGGCCGCGGTCGTCTCCGAACTGGATTCGGCGGCAGGCACGATCTGGGCCCGCCATTTCGCGGCGGGGCCAAGCACGCCGGAGAACCGAATCAAATGAGCGCGGGGCGTGGGGATCAGCGCCGCAAGACGTTCAATAAATTCCAGCGGGGTAAATACGGCGTGCGTCGTGCCGTCACGCCACGGCGTCTTCAGGCGGTAGCAGAGGCGTCCGTCCGGCAATCGTTCGAGCCGGTCGGTGGCAAAGGGAGGACGGGCCGCGTAACGGAGCAATCGCTCCAAACGAATCCGATTGTTTTGCGGGACAACAACGGCGGCATGGAGGTTGAAACCGTCGACGGCGGCGCACAGCGGAGAGGATCTCTCTTCGATCGCCTCCGGTTCAATTGCGCCTCCAGCCAGCGTGACGCGCCGGCCGGCGTTCGGGCCGTCAGCGATCCGGTTCGAGACGGAAGCCGCATAAAGTCCCGCCAGCCAGGGTTGCTCCCGCGACAGCGGGTCTTCTTCACCACAAGATTCTCCGAACCGGCGCTGGACCAGGGTCGTGATTCGAGAAGCCAGCGTCTCGGTCAGTTGCCGAATTTCGCTGTCCTCAATGCGCCTCAACGGATAAAAACGCGGACGGCCGTCCACATCCGGAGCATATACCCCATCGATGCAAACCATGTGGATATGAACATTAAGATTGAGGCTCCCTCCATAGCGCTGTACGAACGAGACCGCGCCGCATTGCGTTTGATGGATGCCGCACGCCAATATGCCGCATTCGAGGACCCCGCGAAGTTCGAGTTCCACGAATCTGGGCACATCTCTCCCCTTCTCTTTCTGCCGAGCCAGAAACGTTTCGAGATTCTCCTGAAGCAGGCGGTAGACGAGCGATTGCCCGGGATCACGCGGGCGATACTCTCCGGCCGGATTGTTTCTCGCACCACATCCGGCGTGGTTCAACACGGAGTTCGTCCATGACCGTCATGCCGCACACGTGGTCGTGCGCAAACGCGCCGCCAAAGACGCTCCAAGGGAAACGAAAACACTTACGGCGGCGGCTTTCCGGAACTGCGCAAAAGGTCCAGCAAAACACGGAAATGTTTGTCGCGTTTTCTACGACATCCTTCTAATCCCGCTGACTGCGGTATGCCTGCGACGAATAAAGGTCCGCGAAGTCGACCTTGTTCTATATGCAGAACCTTCAGCGACCCGGAAACCGCGGCAGCAATGCTGCAACGATGGTGATAAGCTGCGGGACCGCCGCCCGCAGGCGGGTCAAGCCATGAAGATCACCAATGTTGTCGTACGCGACATCCGGTTTCCGACATCTCTGCGGCAGGACGGGTCCGACGCCCTCAACCTCGGCGACTACTCCGCCACCTACGTCGTGCTCGAAACGGGAACGGGCCTCGAGGGGCACGGTCTGACGTTCACCAACGGCCGCGGCAACGAAATCGTCGTGGCCGCCGTTCACGCCTTGAAGCATCTGGTCCTCGATAGAAGACTCGACGACATCGTGGCAGACATGCGGTCGTTCTATCGCGACCTTGCGGTCGACAAACAACTGCGCTGGCTCGGGCCGGAGAAAGGGGTTCTTCATATGGCGACCGGCGCGCTCCTGAACGCGGTCTGGGACCTATGGGCCAAGCGCAAGAGCAAACCGATGTGGAAGCATCTGGTGGACCTTTCGCCCGAAGACCTCGTCTCCACGATCGACTTCTCTTACATCACGGACGCCCTCAAGCCTGAGGAAGCGATCGAAATGCTGCGGGCATGCCGCGCGGGCAGGGATGTGCGCGAGGCGGAAATCCGCGCGGAAGGTTACCCCGCCTACACGACCTCCACCGGCTGGCTGGGCTATCCCGACGAAAAAGTGCGGCGCCTGTGCAGAGAAGCGATCGCCGAAGGCTGGACCGCCTTCAAGATGAAGGTCGGACCGAATCTCGAAGACAACATCCGCCGCGCCGCAATTATGCGCGAGGAAATCGGCCCGGAACGCAAGCTGATGATGGATGCCAATCAATGCTGGGACGTGGACGAGTCCATCACACAGATGAAGGTTCTGGCCCGCTTCGATCCCTGGTGGATCGAAGAGCCGACGAGCCCTGATGACGTGCTGGGCCACGCGCGGATTGCCCGGGAAATCTCCCCCATCGCGGTCGCCACCGGCGAAGTCTGCCAGAACCGCGTGATGTTCAAACAATTCCTGCAGGCCGACGCGCTTCGCTACGTTCAAGTCGACTCGTGCCGCATGGGCGGCGTGAACGAAGCGGTCGCCGTGATCCTGATGGCCAACAAGTTCAGGAAGGCGGTGTGTCCGCACGCCGGCGGCGTCGGTCTGTGCGAGTACGTCCAGCACCTCGCAATCTTCGACTACATTGCGGTCAGCGGGTCGCTGGAAAACCGGCTGTGCGAGTACGTCGATCACCTTCACGAGCACTTCGTCGATCCCTGCATCACGAGGAACGCTCGCTACGTGACGCCGCTCCGTCCGGGCTACAGTATCGACATCAAGCCGGAGTCGATCGCAGAGTTTGAGTTCCCGGGCGGCGGATTCTGGCGACAGCCGGAGCGACACTCGAGATGACGGAAAAAATGATCGGGAAAATCGGTCGTGTCCGGTGGGGCATCTGCGCTCTGCTGTTCTTCGCCACGACGATTAACTATGTGGATCGCTCGGTCCTCGGCATTCTTGCGCCAACCCTGCGGACGGAGATTGGATGGACCGATGGGCAGTACGGCGAGATCAGTGCGGCGTTCACGCTCGCCTATGCCATCGGTTTCCTGTTTGCAGGCTGGTTCATTGATCGGTTCGGAACCCGTATCGGCTACGCCTTGTACCTGATCGTTTGGTCGCTGGCAGCCGCAGGTCATGCCCTGGTCGCAACGGCATTCGGTTTCGGCGCTGCGCGGTTCGCCCTGGGTCTCGGCGAGTCGGGCAACTTCCCTGCCGCAATCAAGACCGTCGCAGAATGGTTCCCGCGCCGGGAGAGGGCCTTTGCAACCGGTATCTTCAATGCCGGATCGAACGTCGGGGCCGTCGTAGCCCCACTGGTCGTGCCCTGGCTGACCCTCTATTGGAGCTGGCGGGCTTCCTTCGCGATCACCGGCCTGATCGGACTCGTGTGGGTGCTGTTCTGGTGGCCCCTTTACCGCAAACCCGCAGAACATCCGAACCTCAGCCGTGAGGAACTGAAGTACATTGAGAGCGACCCGCCTGAACCGGCCATCGTGGTTTCCTGGCTTGAATTGCTGCAGCACCGCCAGGCCTGGGCCTTCGCCGTGGGCAAGTTCCTGACCGACTCGGTGTGGTGGTTCTACCTGTTCTGGTTTCCCCTGTTCATGGCCGACACCTTCGGATTCGATTTGAGGAACATCGGCTTGCCGCTGATCACCGTCTACCTGCTCGCCGATGTGGGCTCGGTTGCCGGGGGGTGGCTGAGTTCAAATCTCCTGAAGCGAGGCTGGACGCCCAACGCCGCACGCAAGACCGCGATGCTCGTATGTGCGGTATTGATCCTCCCGGTCGCGATGGCGCCTCGAGTCCTGAATCCATGGATTGCGGTCTGGCTTGTGGGAATCGCAGCGGCAGCCCACCAGGGTTTCTCCGCCAACATCTTCACGATCACCTCCGACATGTTCCCGAAAAATGCCATCGGGTCCGTGGTCGGCTTTGGCGGTTTCGCAGGCGCGATCGGAGGATTCCTCATGAATCTGGGCGCCGGCTGGTTTCGAGAGAATCAGGGAAGTTACGTCACCATGTTTGCGATCGCCGGAGCGGCCTACCTGGTGGCCCTGGCAGCGATTCACATACTTGCACCGCGCCTCGCCCCCGTACGCCTGCGTGCCGCATCTTGATTAAAGCGGGCAGTCACTTTGGGGGCGCTGCCACCTTTTTCTGCGCCGCGATGACGGCGGTCATGTTTGCAGATTCGACCTGGTTCCTCTCCACGCGGAAAGTGCTGCAACCAGAGCCAAGGACTGTGCCGGTCAGGGTGTTGGAATCAAACACTCCATCCAACCCCACCATGCTGAAATTCGCGGGATGTTCGGTCTCCCATCGCACGGGCACCAGAGAGAATTTCTCCGTCTGAGGAACGAACTGGCCGTGAAGGCTGTAGGTGTATCCCTGCTTCCCGGTGCCCGCCGGAAGATAAAAAGTGAAGAGCGCGGAAATCTGGGTACCGGTCACCACGAGCGAGAGCTTCAGATCTGTGCTCCCTTGTCCGCAGTTGTACGTGCCATTGAATACGCCGTTCAGCGCTGCTGCGCTCTGTTGCGCACCTGCCTCGGGAACAAAGGCAAACACCATCCACAGCGCGAGAAGAAACCCGGAAGGTCCAGGTTGGAGATTTGAGAGCAACTTAGTTAGACGGGGCTCTGCCCCGGTCCCCGGCTCGGGCGCTTGCGCGGCCACGCCAGCGGCGCCTGGGGAGGATCGCTCACGCCAGGGGGCGTCGAAGACTTCATTTGCCGAGAAGTTCCGGCTTCGAGCCAAAGCCTGTGCGCGCTCCCTTGTTATCGCGCTCCAGGACGCGATCCGTGCTCGCGATGGAGAAACCTGTTTCATAGACAAGCTGGGCGATCCGGGTCATCTTCGGGAACTTGATCTTGTCCACCGTGTCGGTGATGCGGTGATAGTCCGGATGCAAGCCGGTGGTGAAGAACGCAATGGGAATGCCTTTCGACGCATAGCTGTAATGATCGCTGCGCGTGTAGACGCCTTCCGGGTCATTGACGTCGTTCAATTCATAGTCCAGGGTCAGCGGTTCCGCAAGCATGGCATTTTGCTCGATGATGAGGTTGTGAAGATCCGTGCTGATTCTGTCGGCGCCGACGAGAAAGAGCGTATTACTGAAGTCGCCTTCGATATCGTCGCAGTCATCGCGGCCGACCATGTCCATGTTGAGTTGCACCTGAACTTTGTCGAGCGGCACAATCGGGAAATCGGCATTGTAGCGCGAGCCGTAGAGACCGGCCTCTTCGCCCGCGTGCCACACAAACACGACCGATCTCCTGGGTTTCGGCCCCAACGCGAAAGCCTTGGCGACCCCAAGCAGCGCTGTGCTTCCGGAACCATCGTCATCTGCGCCGTTGCTGATGAGGTCGCGTTCGTCGATCGGCCCGGTCGGGACGGCTCCCCGCCCACCAGGCGGTGTTCCGCGCGTGGGTCGCTGAACCACTTTGCCTGCAGCGACGATTGCGGCTTGCGCTGCAGGGCTGCGCCGCCGGCATGCATCCGTGGATCCTCCGCGTCCGGTTCCGGTCGTGCTGTACCCCACATGATCGAGGTGGGCGCCCAACAGCACATAGGTATCTTTCAGCATCGGATCGCTGCCCTCGATCATTCCGACCACGTTGTGCGTGATCTGTTCTGAAGCGACTTCATATGTGTTATCGATGTTGACCGTGACCTTCGCGGGAATCGACATCGGCGGCACCGCCTCTCCTCTGTCGACCTTGTCGCGAATCGCCTCAAAAGTGGTGCCGCTTCCGGCAAACAAGGCCTCATAGAAGGTTTCGTCTCCGGAAAACTGCGGGCTGACCTTCGCCCCGATGTTCTGAACGGTGGTGAAAGTGGGGAGTTGGGGACCGCCACGTCCTGCTGCCGGGGCGCCCCCTCTGCCACGGTTGTTCCCGCCGCGGGCATTGTTCCCGTTGTTTCCCCGCAGAGCAGCCTGCGCCTGTGTGACCGCCTGCGTCGCCTCAGTCAAAGCGGTTTGCGCCTGAGCCAATGCCCGTTCCGCCGTTGTCGGAGGCGCCGGTGCCGCAACGAAGGCAATGATGGTCTGGGCTCCCGCCGAAAGAATGGACGCCGGAGTCCCTCGCGCCGGCGCAGGCGCTGCCTCCGCTGCAGGCGCTCCCCGCCCGCCGCCTCCCCCGCGCGCGGGCGCCCGGGGTGGAACGGTAAGTACCAGCTTGCCCTTCAGATCGCGCCCCTGAATATCGGAATCCAGCGCGTATCCCAAAAATTCAACGCTGTCGAACGTCAATGTCTGCCGGGCGCCAGCATTCGAGGCAAAGGTAACGTGATCCCCATGCTTGAAAGTCTTCGTTTGCCCGTTGGTTTCAACCGTGACGGAGGAATTGATTGTCGAACGGTAAGTCTTCACCTGTACAGGCTGAAAATAGGTTCCTTCAGCACCGAGGGGTTTCACACCAAAGTCCTTCAGAAGGCCCGCGACGTATTGCGTTGCCCGGCCGTATCCCTCCGTGAAGACCTGCCGTCCCTGCATCTGGTCCGACGACAGATAGGTGAGCCATTCCATCAGATCCGATTCCTTCACCTCGGAATAGCGCACACCCGTGGCAGGTTCAACGGCGGTGGATGCCGGCGACGACTGGGCCGCGAGCTTCAGGGATTGCGCCCCGATCACTGTCAGAATTCCCACAATCAGCGCCAGACAGGCTATGGACCGTCGCGAAAATGCCATCTTCATTCCATCTCCCACAGATGAGGTTGATCCACGGAACAGAAATCCTACCCCAGTTGGCACGTGTATTCCACTTGCGAGAGGGATTTCGGTCTTATATAAAGTCCGCACGTGAAGCGATGTCAAACGTCGATTTAACACGCCGCGCCTTTCTGAAAACGGCTGCCGCGCTGCCGTTGCTCCAACAGCGGCTCGTTCAGAAACGCCTTGCGGCTGCGGACCCCTGGGATGAGACGCGCACGATTCTGGGCCGGATTCAGGAACCTTCGTTTCCCGACCGCGACTTCGACGCCAAACGTCACGCCTCGCTTAACGAGGCCATTGCAGCATGCAACGCAGCCGGTGGCGGACGCGTGGTCGTCCCTGAGGGAAATTTCCCGACTGGTCCGATACGCCTCCGAAGCAGGGTCAATCTGCATCTGTCCGAAGGCGCGGTCCTGAAGTTTTCGACGGATCCCAAAGCCTACCTGCCCGTGGTTTTCACCCGCTATGAAGGCACCGATCTGATGAACTACTCCCCGTTCGTCTACGCGCTCGACGAACAGGACATCGCCATCACCGGGCCTGGAACGCTCGACGGTCAGGCCGACGACGCCCATTGGTGGGACTGGACACGGAATATGGGCGCATCGCGGCGGCGGCTGGTGGATTTTGGAGCGGACGGGACGCCGGTCGCCCGGCGTGTTTTTGGCGATGGCGCCTTCATGCGGCCCAATTTTATTCAGCCCTACCGCTGCCGGAACGTCTACATCGAAGGGATCACGGTCAGGAATTCTCCGATGTGGGAGATCCATCCGGTTCTGTGCACCAACGTCATCGTCCGCGGCGTCACGATCGACAGCCACGGCCCCAACAACGATGGCTGCGACCCGGAATCCTGCCGCGATGTGTTGATCGAACGCTGCACCTTCGATACCGGCGATGACTGCATTGCGCTGAAATCAGGCCGCAACAACGACGGCCGCCGTGTTGGTGTCCCCATCGAAAATGTCATTGTCCGCGATTGCACCATGAAGGACGGCCACGGCGGCTTAACGATTGGGAGCGAAATCTCCGGTGGCGCACGGAATATCTTCGCGGAGCGCTGCCGGATGGACAGCCCCAACTTGAACATCGCGCTGCGCCTGAAGACCAACTCGGTGCGCGGCGGCGTAATCGAACATGTGTTTATGCGAGACGTTACCATCGGACAGGTCAGCCAGGCCGTGGTGACCGTGGACTTCCTCTACGAGGAGGGAGACGCCGGAAAATTTCCGCCGGTGGTCCGCGACATTGAAGTGCGCAACGTCACGAGCCAGAGAAGCCGCAACGCAGTTTCGCTCCGCGGCTACGCGCACACTCCGGTGACGAACGTACGGCTGCGCGACTGCAGGTTCGAAAACGTCGCTCAGCCGGATGTGCTGGAAAACGTCAAGGATGTCGTGCTGACCAACGTCTCGGTGAATGGCATCGTCCGCAACGAGACGATCACGAAGTGAAACCGGTCGGCTTCGGCAGTCCCCTCCTCTGGAGACTGGGAGGACGGTGTCGTCACGATTCGGATGACGCTTCGTCATGGATGCTCAAGGAGTTCCAGTGAAGATTGCAAAAACTCTGGTGATCGGCACAGTCCTGGTGGGTGCAGTGTCGGCATTGCTGGGGATCCCACAAGGCCCTGCTCCAGTCCCGCCGGCACTCTTGTTCGAGGGCGCCCGCCTGATTCCCGGCGACGGCAGCCCCCCCGTGGAGAACTCCGCGTTCCTTGTCGAAGGCGATCGCTTTCGCCTTGTCGACAGGAAAGGAGGAATTCGCGCGACGGCCGGAGTTGTTCGAGTGAACCTCAGCGGCAAGACGGTCATGCCCGCCATCGTCGATCTACACACCCACCTTGGATACACGGTCGTTCGCACGAACCGCACGGAGAAGGAAACCTACACGCGGAATAACCTCGAAGACCACCTGAAGCGGCTTGCCTATTACGGCGTCGCCGCGACACTGAGCATGGGTGTTGATCGCGGAGATATTCCCTTTCAAGTGCGCGCCAACCCACTTCCCGGCGCCGCCCTTTTTTTTACCGCCGGCCAGGGGATCGCGCTGCCCGCCATGGGGCCCGGGGCCGACTATCGCAAGGATGCGGCGCTGGGAGTGACAACGGAAGCGGAAGCACGAAAGGCTGTTCAGGAACTCGCCGCGAAGAAAGTCGATATCGTGAAGTTCTGGGTGGATGACCGGAATGGAACAGTGCAGAAGCTGCCACCCCATCTCTATCGCGCCTTGATCGATGAAGCGCATAAGAACAACCTGCGCGCTGTCGCTCACATCTATTACCTCGAAGATGCAAAGGAATTGATGCGCGCCGGAGTCGATGGTTTCGCTCACGGCGTACGGGACAAGGATGTCGATGACGAATTCATGGAAATGCTGCGCCAGAGGAGGGTCTTTTTCACACCGAACCTTCCGGATCGACCGCTGACCTCTGCCGATCTGCCCCTGCTTGCCGAAAGCCTGCCTCCCGATCAGATGCAGCGGGTGCGCACCGAAATCGCAACCGGCAACCCCAACGCCAATGCCGACCTGTTCGCGATTCAGGCGCGCAATTTGAAGAAGATCAGCGACGCCCGCGTGGCACAGATCGGTTTCGGCACGGATTCGGGAGTTTCGATTGGCTGGACCGTTCACGTGGAGATGGCCGACATGGTCGCCGCCGGCATGAGTCCGGATCAGGTGATCACGGCCGCCACAAGGACTTCCGCGGATATCCTGAAGCAGCCTGCACTGGGAATGGTCGCCGCCGGACGCAGCGCGGACTTCATCGTCCTCGATGCAAATCCCCTGGAGAACATTTTGAATACACGGAAAATCTCACGCGTTTATATCCGCGGCAAGGAAGTGGACCGCCAGGCCCTCAAAGCGGAGTTCACTCGAAAGTAGATCAGAAAAACAGCTACTCTTGCATCTTGGCGGATTCTTGAATAGATTCCCCGCAGACTTCGGAGGCGAAAATGAAGATGTTGCTCAACGTGGTCGGCAGGATTGCCGTCCTCACCGCATTGTCACCGGTACTATTGGCGCAATGGGCGCCTTTCCCCACGCCAGGTGTTCCCAAATTGGCGAATGGAGAACCGGACCTGAACGCGCCTGCTCCGCGAACTGCCGACGGTAAACCGGATTTTTCCGGAATCTGGCAGAACGGGCGTGGTGGAGGAGGAGCTCCGCGGGGAGGAAACGCCGCGGCTCCCAATGGCCCCCGCGGGCAACGTGGCGCTGGCGGCCCCAATGGGCAACGCGGGCAGCGCGGTGCCGGACCGGCCGGGCCCAACGCGCAGCGCGGTACCGGACCGGCCGCAGCGCCGGCCGAGAGCGGCCCTCCCGCGGCAAGTTTCCCAAATGTCGGTCAGGGATTTCCAGGTGGCCAGCTTCCCTATCAACCCTGGGCCGCGGAGCTGGTGGCGAAACGCAAGGCGGATAACAGCAAAGACAATCCGGACGCGCATTGCCTTCCCATGGGCTTCATGCAGTTCCATACGCATCCGGAACCGCGGAAAATCCTCCAATTGCCCGGCGAGATTGTCATCATCTATGAAGCGAACAACGGGCTCCGGCAAATATTCACCGACGGGCGCTCCCTCCCAGGCAAGGATGCCGATCCGTGGTGGTATGGCTACTCGGTCGGAAAGTGGGAGGGCGATACCCTGGTCGTCGAAACCACCGGTTTCCTCGACAGAGAACCCGGCTGGCTCGACGTTCAGGGCAGTCCCTTCACCGAGGAAGCGAAAGTGACGGAAAAGTTCCGGCGGCCCAACTTCGGTACGCTAGAAATCGAAGTCACGGTGGACGACCCCAAGGCCTACACCAAACCATGGACCGTCAAGGTGACCCAGCGCATCATGCTCGACACCGAACTCATCGAATTCATCTGTGAAGACCGAGACGCCACGCACTACGTCGGCGCAGCCCAGTAACGGGATGAAAGGAGCAGTTATGAGAGCAAGAGCCGTCGTTCTTATCGCAGCGGGAATGGCCATAGCTTGGTGCGCTGTGCCGGTCATGGCACACCATTCTTTCGCCGCTCAGTACGACCGCAACAAGCCGATCACCCTCGTTGGACCGGTGACAAAAGTCGACTGGATCAATCCACACGCCCGAATCTTCATGGATGCGAAAGACGCCAGCGGCAACACCGCCAACTGGGAAATCGAACTGGCCGCGCCGGCGATGCTGATCCGGCGCGGCTGGTCGAAAAGTGCCGTAAAGGTTGGAGAGGTGGTGACCGTCAATGCCTCCCTCGCCAAGGACGGCTCCAGACTTGCCAACGCCAGTACCGTGACGCTGGCCAATGGGAAACGCGTTTTCGCAGGGTCCTCCGGCGACGACGGCAGTGCGACACCATGAAGACCGCCTGTACTGCAAGTGTTTCCTGACCTTTGTATTCATAAATTATTGATTATTAAAATGTTAAAGTCATTTTTAGAAGCGAATGGGGGTGCGAGGAATCCCTGCACCCCTGCCGGGGTGCAAACCTCTCCGTTACGGTAACCCCGGGTTGCGCTCGCTTCGCTCGCTTAACCCGGGGCTAAATTCTCAGCACGCCTCCGGCGTGCTCTGGAGTTTGGACCGAAGTTTAGACATTTTCCACGCCGGAGGCGTGAAAGGAATTTAGCCCCGGTGGAGCGCAGCGACACCCGGGGTTCATCTCACCAGCGGCTTGCACCCCGGAGGGGACCCCTGCCGGGGTGCAACATTCCCGTTACGGTAACCGAAGTTTAGACATTTTCCACGCCGGAGGCGTGAAAGGAATTTAGCCCCGGGTGGAGCGCAGCGACACCCGGGGTTCATCTCACCAGCGGCTTGCACCCCGGCAGGGGTGCGAGGAATCCCTGCACCCCGGAGGGGACCCCTGCCGGGGTGCAACATTCCCGTTACGGTAACCCCGGGTTGCGCCCGCTTCGCTCGCTTAACCCGGGGCTAAATTCTCAGCACGCTCCGGCGTGCGATCCGATCGATTGGCGCTGGTGGCGAATCCCCTCCCCCGATCCTCACCCGGGCCTTTAATCCCCTTTTGGTCCGGCCTTCTTCAGTTCGGCGGACCAGTTGAGCACGATGTCGATCTCGTTGGCGGGTCGAGCGGATTCAGCGGGCTGGACCATCAGAAAACGTTTGCCGTCTGCAGTAACGTCGTAGCCGGACACCGTGGTGCCGCTGAACTTGTACTTTCCTTCGAAGAGCAATCGCGGCAGGGTCGCCGAAAAGTCGGCGGTGGCGGAAATTCCCACCGCCATCATCCTGTCGTTGTTCCTGTAGAACAATTCGTCGCGAGACCATACGGGCTCGGTCCCGCCGTCGGTGGAAATCTTCCACTTGCCATCGAGCTTCGGAAACGGCCGGACGTAGACTTCTTCGCTGCCCGACTCCGTGGAAACGTACGCAAGCCATCGGCCGTCACGCGAGATGTGAGGATTCCATTCTCGATAAACCGTGTTCAGGAGCGGCTCGATATTGTGTACGCCTTCCATGGACAGCAGCAGGATATCCGTACTGGTCTTGGAGTCCGAAGCCGTAAAGGCGAACAGCCTTCCGTCGGGCGAGAAGGCGCCGGGCGTCTGCAGGCCGTCGCCCATGCTTAATCGCTCTTCGTCCCTGCTGCCATCGGCCATCCTCTGAAAGATGTTGCGAAAGCCCTTGCGCGTCCCGCGATACACAACGCGTGTTCCATCGGGCGTCCACATGGGCGCCTGGCTGCTGCCGCTCGAGGTCAGGGGAGTCAACGTCGGCCGCGCCAGATCGAAAATCCACGCGCTGAACGAAGGGCCCGCGATGCTGATGGCGAAACGCCGGCCATCCGGAGATAGTACCGGCTCCTGGTAGTCCCGAAGGGGTGCCGACAATGGCTCGATGACGCCGTGCCGGTCCACCCAAACCAGACGGGACTCGTACCATTCGGGGCTGCTCGGGGTGTAGATGAGCGCGCCGGAATCTGAAAGCGCGAATTCCCCGCCCTCGCTCGTGTCCCGAACCCGTGGAGTGAGTGCCACTGGCGGGCCTCCGGCAAGTTGCAGGCGATCCAGGTCAAAAGGCGCCGCCAACAAAGAATCGGTGCCCTGACGGTAATAGACCAGGTGACCGCTTTCCTGGTCGTACCGCCCGTTGCGCGACCCGTGAACGACGGACCGCCGCTCGCCCGTCACCAGATTCACCACTTGCAGTTCTGTTTCTTCCCAACCCGGACCTGTCCAAACCGTGAACAGTACAGCCCTGGCTCCAGGCAAAACCTGCGGCCAGCGGTGGCTCACTTCGCCTTTATCACGGTCCAGGGTTGTAATTTGCTGCGGCGTTCCTCCCGCAGCAGAAACTTTCGACAAGCCGGAAGTGTTGAGGGGCGCAAAATAAATAACGTCGTCCGCAGACCAGCTCCCACCCGTTCCACGCGCAGCATCACACACCGTCTCCACCGCTCCGCCGGTTACAGGGGATTTCTTCAACTTCCCCTGAGCAAAGAACGCAACCCACTGCCCGCTGGGGGAAAAAAAAGGAAGGGAGGCGCCTTCGGATCCCGTGACCAGCTTCGGCTCCGGGTTGTCCATTGCCCGGAGATACAGCTGGGCAGAACTTCCCGGGCGTGCGCTCACATACGCCAGGAGTCTGCCATCCGGAGACAGCGCGGCCGGAGGACCCGGGAAACTGTCCAGCTCGTCTCCGGGCGGCAGGGTGACACTCAACTGAACCAGCTCGGCTTGCGGTGCTGACGCGTTGGGCTTGAGTGTCCACACCGCGGCCGCACCGATGAGGATCGCGAGTAATGCGATCGTCGCCGCAAGTTCGAGGGATATCCCTTGCCGCCGTCTCTGTGTGACGAGCCTGGCCTCATGAGGGTCGTTCGAGGCGCCTGGTTCAGCGTCCGCCACCCACTTGAGCTCGCGATACAAATCCCGCGACGATTGCCAGCGTTCTTCCGGGTCCTTGGCCAGACACGTTGCGATGATACGATCGAGCGATTGTGGCGCCACCGGCAGGACTTCTCTGATGGGCCTGGGCGTGTCCTTCAAAATCGCGCTCATCAGGCTGACGGAACTCTTCCCCTCAAACGCCTTCTTTCCGGTTACCATTTCGTACAGCGTCGCGCCGAATGCGAACAGATCTGTGCGCGCGTCTGCTTCTCGGCCTTCCAGCTGTTCGGGCGCCATATACTGCAGACTGCCGATGATCACTCCCTCCGCCGTCACATCGTGCCGCGTCGGTGCTTGAGAAAGCGTGGAAGGATCCTTGTTCCCCCGCAGCTTGGCCAGACCGAAATCAAGCAGCTTCACTCCGTTGCCGGTAATCATGATGTTTCCCGGCTTCAGATCCCGATGGGTCACGCCGCTTCGATGAGCCTTGTCGAGCGCGTCCGCAATCGCCATCGCATATTTCAGCGCCCGATCCAGCGGCAGCGGCCCCCGTTCAAGCTGTCGCGCCACCGTCTCGCCTTCGATGAGCTCCATCACGAGGAAGTCGATCTGGCCGCTGCAACCGACGTCATAGACCACGCAAATGTTCGGATGGTTGAGGGAGGCGATAGTCTGCGTTTCGCGTTCAAACCGCGCGCGTGCATCCGGTCTTCCCGATACGTCCTCCCGCAGCACCTTCACGGCAACGGTGCGGTTCAGCCGCGGATCCCTGGCTTTGTACACTTCTCCCATCCCGCCTGAGCCAATCAGTTCGATGATTTCGTAGTGACCTAAGCGGGTTCCGGGCGTCAATGACACAGCACTCTCCTAAGAGCCGTCATTATGTGCTATTTGGTTGAGGTGCGCCGGACTTCTTCGCGGCGGCGAACCTTTAGCCTGGGCGCTTGCCAAGCCTTGAAGGGGCGACAACGTGGTTAATCCCGGCGACTTCCAGGACGTTCCGGACCTGAACCGGTTATCTGCCGCCTAAAATGGTGCCGGGGAAACATGTATAAAGAAACGGCGGGACGTTCCATAGCCAAGGCTCTTTCTTATCGTTTGTCCGGCAGCCTTACCACGGTTCTGATTGCCTACCTCTTCATAGGCCGCGCGGGAATTGCATTCACGATTGGCGCACTGGACGTGGCTTTCAAGTTAACGGTCTATTTCCTTCACGAACGGGTCTGGGACAGAATCCGCTTTGGCAAGCACGAGGTGAAGCCCGTGGTGATCTGGATCACGGGACTTTCGGGCTCCGGCAAGACGTCCCTTGCGGCGGAAGTCACGCGACGGCTGCAGAGCATGCACTACCACGTCGAACATCTCGACGGCGATACCGTCCGTCAACTTTTCCCAGATACAGGTTTCACCAGGCACGACGTCGAAGAACACATTCGTCGCGTGGGCTATCTGGCGAGCAAGCTGGAACAGCACGGCGTGTTTGTGGTGGCTTCGTTCATCTCTCCTTATCACGAATCGCGCGCTTTTGTGCGGAGCCTGTGCCGCAACTTTATTCTTGTCCACCTTTCAACTCCGGTCGAGGTCTGCGAACTGCGTGAAACGCGGGGACTTTTCGCGAAGGCGCGCCGCGGCGAACTCTCGAATTTCCCCGGCGTTGACCTGCAATACGAAACCCCGCCCGATGCCCATCTTGTACTGGACACCTCAAATGTTTCTCTGGGGGATGCCGTCAATAGCCTCATGAATGCGGTAACACTCCGGATCTAGAAAACGTTTCGCTTGGGCCAGCGTTTTGCTCAAATCCTCGCTTGCCCGCAACCCGCGGGAAACATATGCTCAGCCACGTGGCACGTTCGATCAATCGTCGTGAAGCCCTGGCGGCACTGTCTTCGATCACCACGATCCCCTTGATGTCTGCCTGCACCCGGGACACCCAGCCGGCCGCGATCACGACCACGGCCGACGCGAACGCGCTGCTGGACGATGTTGCCAACAATCTGCTGCGGCTTTCGCCGGAGAGCGCAACGTCGTTGGGCATCGACACGGGTGCAAGAGCGCCCCTTCGCTCTCAACTTGGCGACCGATCGATTCCAGGGCAGCGCCAAATTGCCGCCCAGCTTCGCAGCGACCTGCAGCGGCTCGATACTCTCGAGGCGTTGGATCTCCCACATGCCGCACAAACGACTGTCGAGGTCGTACGAAGTGCTTATGCGAGGGCCATCGAGGGATTCTCGCTGCCTTACGGCGACGTTGCTGTCGGTGGCTGGCGGAACACGCCCTATGTTGTGATCCAAAACGTCGGCGCCTACCTCGACATCCCGCGTTTTCTCGACAGCGACCATCCCATCGAAAACGGCACCGATGCCGAAGCGTATCTCGCGCGGCTGGAGTCGTATCCGAGGCAGCTCGATGGAGAACTCGAACGTATCCAGGCTGCGCGCAGTACGGGACTCATCGCTCCGTCTTTCCTGATCGACAAGGCCATCGCACAGATGGCCCTGTCCGTGGAGACCGCCCGAAACGGCGGCTCGCTCGTTGAATCGATCGAACGGCGGACGAAAAACATTCCCGGGAATTGGTCCGGGCGCGCCCTCATGATCACCAGACAGAACGTTGCTCCCGCGCTGGATCGTCAACTGCAGGAACTGATGGCACAGCGTGCCGTCGCAACAGAAGACGCCGGGATGTGGGCGCGCCCTCACGGCGAAGACTACTACCGATGGGCGCTCCAGGCATCGACCACCACGGCCATGTCGCCCGACGAAGTCCACCAAATGGGCCAGGACGAACTGCAGCGCCTGCAGGCGCAGATGGACGACGTGCTCAAGCAGATCGGTTACTCGCAGGGAAGCGTCGGCGACCGCATGAAAGCACTCGCAAAGGATCCACGATATCAGTTCAGCAAAGGCGACAAGGGCCGCGCCGAGATCATCGACTTCATCCAGAATCGGCTGGCGTGGATTCGTTCGCAGATGCCGCGAGCTTTCAACACGATCGTGAATCCAAACATGGAAGTGAAGCGGCTCCCGCCCGAAGAAGAACCCGGCGCACCCGCCGCGTACGGAGGCGCGGGATCCATCGACGGCAAGATCCCGGGAAAGTTCTGGATCAACCTTCGAACCACAAGCCTGCACAGCAAGTACAGCTTGGCCGATCTGGCGTTTCACGAATCCATTCCTGGACACATATGGCAGGGGGAATACACGCACGACATGCCGCTTATCCGTCAGTTGCTCACGTTCAACGCCTTTTCCGAAGGCTGGGCATTGTACGCGGAACAACTCGCTGACGAACTCGGCGCTTACATCGATGACCCTGTAGGCCGGGTCGGCTACTTGCAGTCGATTGCTTTCCGCGCCTGCCGTTTGGTCGTGGACACGGGAATCCACGCGAAGCGCTGGACTCGTGAACAGGCCGTCCAGTTTTTTGTCGATGTGAACGGATCGAATCCGCTGGAAGTCGCCAGCGAAGTCGATCGTTACTGCTCCTGGCCCGGTCAGGCCTGCGGCTATAAGGTTGGACACAGCGAGATCAACCGGCAGCGCGAGAAAAGTCAAAAGGCGTTAGGCCCGGCATTCGACGTCAAGGCTTTCAATGACACCATGGTGCTCGGCGGGAATGTGCCGCTCGACGTTCTTAGCAAGAACGTCGAGGAATATATCCGCAGACTCCAGCCCCGCTGAGATCTCATCTGCCCTGGCTCCAGCCGGACGCGGCCGAGAAATAAATTCCGACGAAAGCTCACCAAAAACCAGCGCTTAACGGCCCTTCAGGTCCTTCGAAGAAGCTCGAGGCACACGAACAAGGCTTCCGTCGGCGCGACGACGCCACCGGATGCCTGCAACCGTGAAAGACATCTCCGTCACCGGCCGGTCTCCTTCAGGATCGAAGGAGTCTCGCTCCTCGTTCAGGATATATGGTGTGCTCGTCACGTCGCGTGCCGGAAGGGTCCCCATGTCGATCTCGTAATCTTTGCCGCCGTTATTGGAGTGGACGCGGACCATCAGATTGTAGGCTGGATACGGGCTTCCATTGCGGGCGTAGACTCCCCACCGACGTTCATAGGGCGGAACTCCGATGGAGGCGAGTTCGGCCGGCGCCGCCCACTCGACATGACAAGACACATGTTCCGACTCGCGCGGCTGGAATGCGGCCAGCGCATTTTCCAGAGCGAGTCGAAGATCGCCCACATTGGTGAAGGGCGCGAAGACGATCTCCTGTGTCTCGCCCAGGCGCGCGCGAAATGAGGACTGCGATTGCGCAACGTTATCGCGGGCCTTTCCCGGCGCATTCCACACCAGCAGGATTCGTGGCAGGCAAAACTCACGGGCTACATCGAATTCAAACTCCACGAACGAACGGTTGGCAGAGTCGCCACCTACGGGCGTGCCCGGTGCATACCCGATGATTCCGACATAGATGTTGCACGCCGCAAGCCTCCGCCGACAAACTTCTGCCGGAGTCCCGTCTTCCGCGGCAAATGTGGTCGTCTGCTCCTCTACCGAAAAACCTGGCAACGCGGCAATCGTACGAATCGCGGCACCGACGAAATTCCTCGATGGATCCGAGGGCGTATCCAGGTCACTGGTATGGCTGAGGAACACTCGCAGGTGGTCCATCTCGCTTTTCCCCATTCCGCGTCGAGAAGCGGTCGCCCGCCGATTTTCAGGAGACGCGCAAGATCTCGCGGCCGCCCGTGATCCAGAGGTCGGTGTAGCCGGCCATTTTCTCGCGATACTCCGGACTGGCCATCACCTCCTGGAATCTCTTCTCGAACTCGGCGAGGCTTTCGGCCGAGTGTTCCATGATCACCCGGTTAAAGTCGCCGGTAAGGTCGGTCAAGATTCGAGCCCCGGGCATTTGAAACGCCGCAACGGCGACCTTGAGCTGGGCTGCGAGTTTGCCGGCGCATCCCGGTTTTGCAACGAACGTATTTCTGATAACAAACATGGATTTCTCCTTTCAAAAGAGGTGACGATCATAGCCTTGTCCACTGTTCTAGTGCCGAAATTTCCGCTCTGATGGCCCCAGGGTTTACACGTCCCTGCAAACCAGCTCGGCCCGGCCTCCGGATGACGTTCCCTTCTTCGCAAAGAAGAAGGATGACCTGCCTCCCCTGTTCGACTATCGGTGACCGGGAAAGCCACAAGACCACGGATTAGCCGGATAGGCGAGGTGCGGCAGCCAGGAGCGACCATAACCATCCTTCGCGGTTTTCCCTGTAACGTATTTGCCGGGCGGGGTACTACCTCTAACGATGCTCAAAGACGACCAGCCTGCCAGCCAGGACAAACTCTACGAACAAGCGGTCGCGGCCTATAGAACGGCGCTGGAACGTCTGGTCCGGGCATACGAGGCGAATCCGGATAAACAGGGCGACCTGCTTCAGGACGTTCATCTTGCGTTGTGGCAAAGCTTCCAGAACTACGAAGAAAGGTGCTCACTACGCACATGGGTCTACCGTGTCGCTCACAACACCGCGGCCTCTCACGTGCTTCGGGAACAGCGCGTCAGCCTCAGACAATGGGTCGGCCTTGGGGCAGTGGATTCCGCGCCCCCAGACGCCGCCCCTGGAGTCCCGGAGCGCAAGTTGGACCTCGACCGGTTGATGGAATTGATACACCAGCTAAATCCTTTTGCGCGGCAGCTCATGCTCTTGTACCTGGAAGGCATGGACGCGAAATCCATTGCCGAGGTCACCGGACTCTCGACAGGAAATGTCCGAGTGCAGATGCATCGCATCAGGACCATCCTGACCCGGCAGTTTCACGGAGAGGGTAAATGAACGACAATTTCGACAGAGCCCTGGATATTTGGCAGAAACAGACAACCGGGGGAATCGTATTGTCTCCAGACGAAATCCGAAGGCGAGTGGCTCGGTCCAGGCTAAGGATTCGGCGCCGGCGAACAATCGGCGGCGTCACTGGTGTGATCGCGCTGCTCACGGCGATTGCAAGCGTTCTCTTGCTGGACACGGCGGCCATCATCTGGCTCAGAGCAATCCAAGTCCTGACATGGGTTGTGCTATTGGGGATTGGACCGCGGCTTTATGAAGAACGACGACATATCCTGTCCCTGGGATTGGCAGCAAAACCGGTGCCGTGCCTGGACTTCTATCGGCTGGAACTCGAACGGTACAGGGATACCTTACGACCGATTCCCTGGCTAATGACTATCGTCAGTGTTTCCGGATTAGCCCTCGCGACCTTTGCGCCGGTACATCGCTCGACCGTCGTTCCTCTCGGACTCCTGATGATTCTGGTCGCCCTTGTCGCGTACGTCCGAATGCGATGGCAGGCGCCAAGAATTCAAAGTGAACTTGAAGATCTCAGACGGATCAGGAGCGCCAGTTCTGAGGGCTAACGTCAAAGTTCAGGATTGAATTTCCCAGAACGGGGGAGCAGATTGGAGAGCGGGACGCGAGCTTGATCAAGAGTTAGACACGATCTTTTCAAAACGATCGAAGTTGTGTATTGTCTTCGTGCCCGGACACTACGCCGCCAAGGTATGGACGCGAATGGAACTCGCCGCCGCCCTTAAAGGCCATCCACGAAGGGACCACATTATCCCGATACAACTATGTTCGTCTCGTGGATTTGCTACGCGTGGACAGCGAGCCCGGATGACATTGGGGCTTCTCCCTGCTGGGAAGCGTATTTCTGGATGAACACCCTCCTTCAAGTACTCGGTGCGTTGATGGGCGGTCTCGTCGAATGGAGACAAACCATCTCCGGCAACCCCAAACTGACTACCGTGCTGTCGCTATCTGTGCTGCTAGTCGTGTTCACGATTGCGCTGCCGGTCTCGGAACCTCCGGAACTTCTCGCTCAGTCGGGCTCGAACGCCGTTCGTTCAAGTGGCCCAGCCACCGCCGTTCCTCTGTCAGGAGCACCCAGGGCCGGAGATTTGTGGGTGAATCCAAAGGATGGACTGACCTACGTGGGTATTCCCGCCGGCTCGTTCCGCATGGGCTGCAGCAAAGGCGATAGCGAGTGTGACGACAACGAGAAAAACGACCACGACGTGACACTCAGCCATGGTTTTTGGATGGGGCAAACCGAGGTAACCTTCGCGGCCTACGGTAAGAAAACCTCCCCGCCTCGTACTCGGGACGAGTATTCCGGTCGCGCAAAGGTCGGCCCCCAATACCCCGTGTTCGCTGTGACCTGGCAGGACGCAGTCGACTATTGCAGTTGGTCGTTGGGGTCGCAAGGGGGGCTGCCGACGGAAGCGCAGTGGGAGTACGCCGCGCGCTCGACAGCCAAAGCCTTGCCCCGCTACGGCCCTCTCGCCGAAATCGCCTGGGTCGATTCCGGCAATCGCACCCAGACCTCCCACGAGGTGAAGCAACTGCGTCCCAACGCATGGGGCCTCTACGACATGCTCGGCAACGTGTGGGAATGGACCAACGACTGGTATGCCAGAGACTATCCAAAGACTCCTCAGGCAGATCCCAGGGGGCCTAGCTCCGGCGATCAGCGCTGGTTCTTCGGCCCTACCAGAGTGGTGCGCGGCGGGGGCTGGGTATCCAGCGGCCGCGGCGCGCGAGCATCGGACCGCGACACTGACGCCTGGCCAGGCGATCGCGTCGTCGATATCGGGTTTCGTTGTGTGCGGGAAGCGGTCTTCGTTAACAACTGAGCGTGGCAGCGTGTCTCTGTGCTGGGCAGAGGCAGATTCGATCGGGCTGATCTGATATCCGACCGTGCAATGCCTGGTAACCGGCTTGTCGCGCAAATCCCAGATGTCAATTGGCCTGAAGGTGGGAGTTATCCCGACGCCGAATACCGTCCCAATCGAAGAAGCTGCAATCGCTCTGCGATGCGTTCAGCAGTGCTGAGCTTCAGGAGCGAAAGTGGTAACCCGGCCGACTGGGGACGTTGGAACAATCCGGCCGTTTTCGTTGCGGAAGTGATCCCTTTTTCCCGATAGATTACGTCGACTCGTGGCACTCCTATCCGTTTCACGCTATCCTGTGTCGCGTAGATCGTGGTCATTTTTCAGGTATCGGAGGCTCATGTCATGAGGAAGAAGAATCGCTCGTTCCTTCTGATGTCGTTAATTTCAGTATCGTTGCTCGTCAGCGTGTTCACTATCGTGCAGGCCCAGAGTCCTGCAGCGACGGCAGCGAAGGCGACGAAGTGGTCTGATCCGGCCACCTGGCCCAGTCGCAAGGTACCCGTCGCAGGCGACAAGGTCACCATTGACGCAGGCAAGGAAGTGGTCCTCGACGTCAACACGCCGGCGCTGGGTGGTGTAACCGTTAACGGTAAGCTCAGCTTCGCAAATACTGCCGACGTTGAACTCACCACCGAGTGGATCATGTTGCACGGGGAGTTGGAGATTGGTACCGAAAAGTCCCCCCACACGCGCAAAGCAACCATCACCTTTACGAACAACGTCAAAGACGAAGATATAAGTGGAGTAGGTGGAACGACGGACAGAGTTGACCGCGGGATCTTGCTCATGGGCGGAACGCTGAACCTGCACGGTAACCAAACCAATGCCTGGACGAAGCTGTCCAGCACGGCCAGCGCAGGCGCCACCTCGATTCAGGTGCTGAACGCCGCTGGCTGGCGCGTCGGCGACGAGATTGTCCTCGCGTCCACGGATTTCGATCCGCGGCAGGCCGAGCGGCGAACCATTTCCGCCGTCAGCGGAAACACGATCACTCTCGACAAGAAGCTCGACTACATGCACTTCGGCAAGATCACCTTCGACGTGGATGAACGCGGCGAAGTCGGCTTGCTGACCCGAAATATCAAACTCCAGGCATCGGCCGACGCGGAACAGTCTTTCTACGGTGGGCACGTCATGGCGATGGTCGGAAGCAAGATGTTTGTCGAGGGCGTCGAATTCAATCGAATGGGTCAGAACCTGACTCTCGCCCGATATCCGATCCACTGGCATCTGATCGGCGACGCACAGGGGCAGTACATCAAGAACGCGTCGCTCCATGACACCTACAACCGCTGCGTGACCGTACACGGCACGAACTTCCTGCGCGTCGAAAACAACGTGACCTACAACACCGTCGGTCACTGCTTCTTCCTCGAAGACGGCGCGGAGCACGGCAACCAGTTCGTGCACAACCTCGCCATCCAGGTCAAGTGCCATACCTCCAAGGCCTGCGCGCCGACCAATCTCGCCGCAAACGGAGAGAACAGGGGAAGTAATTCGCTGAATCGCGCGACCTACAGGGCGGACAGCATGTCCGGCAAGGACACCCTGCTGCCTTCGGACAACACGGTGACGGCTTACTGGATCACCAATCCGGACAATGTCTTCATCGACAACGTCGCAGCGGGTTCCGATGAGAATGGCTTCTGGTGGTCGTTGCCGGAACACCCGCAAGGGAAGTTCGAAGGTACGGAGATCAGCAAAACCACCTGGCCGCGTCGAACCAGGATGGCGGAATTCAGGGGCAACGTTGCCCACTCCAACTTCGACGGATTCATGCTGGACCGGAACATCAATCTGGAAGGCGTCTTCGGGTTGGCCGGCCCCTCGCACGTTGCCAAGGAAAACCCCGCTGACGACAACAGCAAGAGCGTGGAATCACTCCTCCAGGATCTCACCGCTTACAAGAACCGCAATGGCGGCTCCTGGAGCCGCGGCGAGCTGCACGTCTACAAGAACTTCAAGGCGGCGGACAATGCCATCGGGTTCACGAGTTCAACGGGTTCCTTCGGCGCGGACACATTCACCTCAAAGGTGGTTGATTCGCTGTTCGTGGGCGAAACCGACAACATCGGCAACCCCGTAACGCCGGAAGAAAAGGCCTACGGCCGCAGCCTGCCGAAACCGATGATTCCGGATTTCCCGATCCGCGCCTACGAGTACTACGACTATCGCCATGACGTGGTCAACACGACATTCGTGAATTTCCAGGACAACAAACAGCGCGGATCAGGCGCGCTTTCCTGGCTGTTGTATACGGGCGCCGGGGTTACCACCGAAAACACAGTCACGGGTGCGAAATACATCAATGCCAAGCCCGTGTATTTCCCGAAGATCGACACCAGGTTCGACAGTGACAACCGGAGTGGTTCGGCCTACCGGACCGCGGCGATCCACGATCTGGACGGCTCGACGACCGGCATCCCGGATTCCTATGTTCTGATCAACGACGGCGAGAACGACAGCGTTGCTACGGACGACACCTGCAAGATCCAGCCGACCTGGAACGCCTCGGTGTGCGCGGGGGATATCGGACGCCTTCAGTTCACCGCCGGCAGGAGAGGCGGAGCCACAAGCGGTCTTGGTCTTGCGCTGAAAGATGTTGCTTTGCGGGGTGCTGGTCCTGCGCGGGGTGCTGGTCCTGCGCGGGGTGCTGGGCCTGCGCGGGGCGCTGGTCCTGCGCGGGGTGCTGGTCCTGCGGGGGCGGCGGGTGCTCAGTCGCCAATCGTTCTCAGCCGCAATGGCAAGGACTTCAACATCACGGTCAATGCGACCACGGTGCGCGCCGGTACCGAGATCCGTGTGAAGACCGAAAGACCGGAAGTTTCGATGAGCTTGACTGAAATGGCCAAAGACTCATGGGTCGTGTTCGAGCTGCCGGGTTTCGCCAACGCGACCTCCGGGAAGCAGCAGGACAGCCTCGACGCCCTGCGCAAGGCGACCGAGACTTCGTATTTCAAGGGTCCGGATGCCGTCTGGGTGAAACTGGTAATCCCGACCGCCCCCAAGGGCATTGGCATGGATCAGTTTGGCCCGTCGGATACTCAAACCAGCATTACGGTAAGGCGATAAGCACCTTATTCGCGAACTGAAAAAAGCCCCCGGCGCGAGCCGGGGGCTTTTTTGTGCGGCACGATAGTCCGTTCAAAATCGATCTTTCGCGACGTTGACATCGACTGAGGCTGGAGGGGCTGCATCGCGCCTCGATAACAGAAATCGCCCTCATGCCGCATCAGCGTCGCAACACAACTCCCCCACAACCCTCGCTTGAAACTCCTGCGCTTTTCCGAAAGACGGTTAAGTCGGCGTACTACCGGCTACCCTTCATTTGGGCTGGCGTGGCGCTTGCAAATTCCATCAGTCCGGTTTACCGACAATACGTCCGCCTCAGATTAGCAGCCGGTATAGAATGGCTTCGTGCGACATCGAAGCCAATTATTGGAGCAAAAGCTGGACGCAATCGCCGCTCTTTGCGAGCGATTCCAGGTTGAACGTCTGGATGCCTTTGGTTCGGTATTGCGTTCAGATTTCGACCCGGAGTTGAGCGATATCGACCTTCTGGTAAAGTTTAAGCCCGTCAGTGGGTATGCCCGAGTTGACGCCTACTTCAATCTTCGCGATGAATTGAGAGCGCTCCTCGGGAATGAAATAGACCTTGTGATGACTGACGCAGTCAAGAACCGCTACATATCTCAGGAAATCGAACGCACCAAGCAACTGCTCTATGCCGCGTGACGCGCGTGCCTACCTCGCAGACATCGTGGACTCTTGCGCGGCAATTCAGGCTGCGACCCAAAATTTGACGCTTGAGAAGTATCGAACGAATCGGCTGGTGCGGTCATCCGTGGAGCGAGAATTCATTCTCATCGGCGAGGCGATGGCGGCCCTTGCTCGCGTTGCACCAGCCGCCTTCGAATCGATCACGAAGGCTCGACGAATCGTGGACTTTCGCAACCAGCTCACTCATGAATATGCCACCGTTGACGATGCCGTAGTCTGGGCAATTTCGGAAACCGATGTCCCGGTGCTTGCACGAGAATCCGCGACTCTCTTGAATCAGCTGAATTCACCTTCGCCGTAGGTCCGAGTTGGCGCTGTGTAGCCCATACACGCATCGGTCTAACAATCACGAGCGAGCCCAGCGCGCCCGCGGCGGGCATCAGTCCGAGATGCCGACAACAGGTCCAGCTGCCTGGGCTCACGTGGCACCGCGACGGCTACATCACGGGGTGAAGGGCGTCTCGACGGTCGATATCAAAGTCTACGTCAAGCCGGTTTGATCTGTCGCAGCCGTTTCAATGCAACCAGGATGATGAGGGTTTCGCATGCGACGCTTTCGAGAAAAAAGTTCCCCATGGGGTTGTGCGGGGACACCGCATGGATAACGTTGCCGTTCCGGAAAGTCACAGGAAAGAAAACGACTTCAAAAGCGGGTCCAATCCACAATAACACTCCGAATACGACGAGGAGCAGAAGAACGCCTGTTAGCGCAAACACCGCCTTCAGCGGTTTCCTCATTGGCGTGAATCGCAATCCTATGATCATCGCTGACCCCAGGGCCAGCGGAAGCATTGCGGGAGCGGTCGCGGGAGTGGCTCTACTGACAGTTAGCGACAAGAGGAGGAGCGCGGCCGCTAAAGCCAGGAGCGCGTTAAGCCGCTTTCTCAGCAAAGCGGGGCGCAATCCCATCACCAGCAGTAGCGGCAACATCAGCAGTGGTACCAATCCCGAAACCCAATCGATGAAGACGAGTAGTCCAGCAGACGACTCGGTGTCCAGGAGCAGACGCGCCGGGGTAAGGAGGGCAGGCAACCCAAAGATACCGATGGCCATCCAGACTAGACGTTCCAGCCAGACTGATGATCCGTTAATCGTCGCGAACTCTGCAGCAAGCTGTTCCTGTTGTCCTGTTCTTCGAATCGCAATCAGGAACGCCTCTTCGTCTGTCAGGCCCTGGGCTTTCAGCGCCTCCGCCGAGTCGCAAACGTGCGATTCGAGTTCGTCAAGATCGTCCTTTCGGAAGCTCGACGATTTTTCCAGTTCTGCGCGCCAGCACTGAAGAGCTGCCTTCAAATCGAACGTAATTTGGTTTTCCATAGTTTCACCAACGTTGTGTGGACCGCCATCCATTGTTGTTGTTCCGCTCGCAGGGCCTTCCGTCCTTCTCTGCGAATGCGGTAGTAGCGTCGCCGCCGCCCGCCGTCGCCGCCGATCCGCCATTCGGACTCGATCATTTTCTCGCGCTCCATCCAATGCAGTACCGGGTAGAGCATGCCTTCGCTCCAGCCGATCTCACCTCCGGACGCTTCGCGTATCGTTTGAATCAGTTGATAACCGTAGCTCTCACCGTTGGAGAGGATAGAGAGAACGAGGGGAACTGTGGAGGCCGCAACGAGTTCCTTAGAAAGCATTGCAGTACTATGCCTAACGCTGCAATGCGAGTCAAGGGCTTCGTTTTGCTTTTCCTAAGGGCTCGCTGTGCCTTCCCTCAATGGCCGTAATACCGGTTACTCTTCATCTGGCCCGCGAGACCGATACAACCGTCCACAAAGTCCGACAAGCCGACACCACGGCCGGTGGAATCGAATCCGACAGCAACTCTAACTAGACGGGGCTCTGCCCCGGACCCCGGCTCGGGCGCTTGCGCGGCGGCGCCAGCCGCGCGCCTCTGCCCTCGCGGCGGCGCCTTCGGCGCCTGGAGTTTAGACATTTTTGAGTCTGAGCGGGCGCGGAGACACGAGGTTACGTCTCCGGTTTGCAGGTTCGTCCGCAAGGCGATGGCGACGTTGAAACGTGAGCCTCAAGCACGCCGGAGGCTTGCTGAGAATTTAGCCCCGGGTTAAGCGAGCGAAGCGAGCGCAACCCGGGGTTGCCGTAACGGAGATGTTCGCACCCCTGCCGGGGTGCGAAGGCCGCTCGTGAGATGAACCCCGGGTGTCGCTGCGCTCCACCCGGGGCTAAATTCCTTTCACGCCTCCGGCGTGCAAAATGTCTAAACTCCAGGGCGCCTTCGGCGCCTGGCCCGTTATGCCTTGCGGGAACAAGATTCTCGTTACGCCCGGCATAACGAGCTAACGATGGAGTTGACCGGGCTGCCGAGGAAGGCTGACCTAACGGCATTCAGATATTGGTCGAGCGTCGTTTTTAAACACGCTCGATCGCAAGTCTGCGCCAATAACGGTGAGCGCCGTGAGGAAGAGGAAAAGCGCGAACGCAGGCCATGTCTTCTTATTGTCTGCCTGCGCCGCGGCCAGGACCGGCGGCCGCGGGAGCCGCGGGGGCCGCAAACTCCGCCGCCACCGGAAAGTTGCCCTCATATGGAGGCCAGTTCGGCACCGGCTGATCGTTGGTCGGATAGAACATGGACGCCCAGATATTGCGAATCTTGTTGTTATCGACGAAGAACCATTCGGCCAGCAGATTCCGCATGAGCGTGGTGCCGGGCTTGCGCAGGAAGATGCCGAAGCCCACCACGGCCTGCTGCTCGACGTCGACCACCGGATAGCGCCGCGCCGAAATCAGCGAGACGTTGAAGTTCGTCAGGTTGGACGTGCAATCGCCTCCACCGCCCGGGCCGCCCCTGCCGCCGGCGCCCGCGTTGGGATTCGGTCCCGCGGTGTGGGTGCCGTTTTCATTACGCGTGCAGCCTTCATGGGCCATGATGATCGAGCCGTCGTGCGTCGTCAGCCCGTCGAAGTAACTGTTGGCGATCGCCATCAGCACCTCGCGCGATGCCCGCTGATTCTGCGGCACAGTGCGGTCCGGCGGAGGCTCGGCGATGAACCCCGCGAGGTTGTAGAGATTCCCGCCCGCAGTGCCGCTGGGGCCGATGGCGCCCTGGCGAGCAATCACCCACTCGGCTTCCGTAATCTGACGATTCTCTACCCGCAGCCGCAGCGTCGCGATGTCGGTCGCCTGACCTTCCTTGATCAACCCGAGATACGCGGCCTGCCCGCTGACCGGATCGAAAAACTTCCGCTGAATATCACCCAGCGCCGTGATCGACTGCCAGGTGCCCGTTCCCTGGCGCACCACCACGCCGTTATCGGTCTGCCGGAAGCCGACGAACAACGGAGCCGCACTGGTGTCATGCTTCACCACGGCGTTCAGATACTGGTCGAGCGTCGTCTTCAGACACGCGCGGTCGCACGTCTGTGCGGACGCGATGCCCGTCGCGAACGCAGCGATCAAAAGAAAACGGGCAGAATCCATTACAAAACGGGCAGAACGCATTGGCGAAACCTCTTGCCCTACATTCTGCCCCAAGCTGTACAGTGTTTGCCAGGTTACTTCGAGTCCAAGTACCAGCGAAAAAATGGGCCGTGCACGTCCGTGACTGCACGGGAACTGACGCTCGCATCAGTAACGAACCAGCATTTACTAATCCTCGCCGTCAGTAGCTGTTTATACGTCACTGAGAACGATACCGCGAGAATCGGTGAACGCCGCTTGACTTTCGAGGCGAGGGTCGTTTGTCGTGACACGCAGGGGGGCGGGGTCATATGATCGGTGTTATGAAAATAACGGTTGGGTTGGTATTCGTTTTGCTGCTGGTCCCTTCGGCCGACGCTAAAGGTAGTGCGGAAAGGATCATCGTCACTGGACCTGGCTTGAAAGCACCGCTGGAAATCACTGACGCCAAGACGCTCGCGCTCTTCAGCCCCTATGGCGAGAAATTCTTTGCTATTCCAGAAAAGCTGGCCCCCTCAGCGACGTTTGAGCAACGACACACTCTGGAGGAGCCATCGAGAACAGATGGCGCCTACGAAGTGGAGTTTCAGTGGAAGACGAAGGGACTGTTTCACACGGGGTTTGCATTCCGCTACGTTCCGGGAAATCCGGGCCACATCTACTTGCCCGATGGCAAAGAGAGGCCGATGAACCCAGGACTGATCATGAGACCGGGTCTCGACGGACACTGGCTCCGATCGAGTGCTGAGTTTGACCAGTTGATGCGCCTGGAATTCGGCGGAGTCATCGCACGTGGGCGGTAACTTTCAGCGAACCAAAGTTCCTGCCTTCGCAGAAGTTCCTGAGGATGAAAAGGATTGCGTTGCCCGCGGAATATGGATGTCAGGAGATGGCCTCCGTGCCGTAAGTTAGAGAACGACCCCCTTGAAAACGTCAATACGCCGCGCGCTCGATGTGTTCAATGGACGGATCCAGAGTGATCCGGGCGGTAACTGCCGCCCGGATCAGAGGCGAGCCATAACCACTTCTGTTACAGCGTCGCAACGTTGTAGCGAGTTGCTTGTCTCTGGTTTCCGACAACCGCGCCGACCACGCGAGGTTACTGCTGGCCTCCCCGGCCCCGTGGAGCTGCCGCCCCTGGCTGCTGTCCACCCGGGAGACCAATCACAGGTTCTTCATCGGGTTCAGGCACGTTGTTGCCGCGGCCCCTGCCGGCACCTGGCGCGGCGCCTGGGGCTCCCCGCCCCCCGCGCGGAGGCGCCCATCCATCGCGCGCCGGCCCGTTCTGCACCATGTGTGTTCCCTCAGAGACGGTGTAGCCGTTCAGATACTGTGAGCCGGCATTGCCATAGTATTTTCCGTACTTCAGTGCGGCGTTGTGTACCTTGATGATGGCATCCTGGTAGCGCGGATCGTTCTGCGACCAACCCGAGAAACTCGAAAGATCGTTGTTGCCCAGAATCACCACATCCACGCCGGCCGTCGCCGCGATTTCCTCGGCATTAGCCACACCTTCGAGGGTTTCAATCATCACCGTCACGAGCATGTTGTCGTTGATTGTCGCGCGGTAGTTGATCCCGGGCCAGGCCTGCCCGAAGGATCCGCCGCCTGAACTCCGGCGGCCGGTCGGAGGGTAACGCGAGAACCGTGCAGCATCCCGCGCTTCGAGCGCATCGTCGACCGTCGGCACAATGATGCCGACGGCACCCATGTCGGTAGCCTTCTGGACGTTCGCCTCCAACGCGTCAGGCATGCGGATCATTGGGGCAGCACCGTCAACGCCTGGACATGCCAGAATCATCCGGCGCACCTCGTCCCACGACATCGTGCTGTGCTGCATTTCAAACCAGACGAAGTCAAAGTGCTTGCGGATCTCGCAATAGAGATCCGGGTTGTATGTCGAGATCGTGTAGCTTGTGATGACTTTGTCCTGGAGCAGAAGTTCCTTGGCTTTGTTGTAGAGCGGTCGTGGCGTGTCCGGATTCATCAAGGCCTTCACCTGCCAGCCCCAGCCGCGGGCATCGGGTTTGTCCGGCAGAGTCGACCCGCCGATCAGCGTACCGTTCGCGCTGTTAGGGGTTGCCGAGGCAATGGCCGCGGCATTCGCCGCACCACCGCCCCTCCCTCCGCGCTGACCTCGCGCACCTGCCGCCGGGGCGGGACCCTGCGCGGCCTGCACAACCAATCCCAGACTTATTGCCAGACAGGCAACTGCAAACTGATACAAAGCTTTCATCTTTCCTCCTCAAGCGAAGCCACGGCAGCGCATGAATGAACGATTTCAAAAATCGAACGCAGCATTCTGGAAGCCGGGCCAAACATCATCTCTCAACTCGAACTGCATTTCAGCTCGTCACGATCCTGTCACGATTGGGGACGCTTCAGTCGCGCCCGAACTGCCTCCTGCATGCGCGCCAGATCCGGCGGTCCCTGGGGGCCAGCGGAACCGGAATCGGCCATCAGGGCCGCCATCTCTTCTCGGGAATTCACCTTCGGGAACGGGGTCCTCGGTACGGGGACGCCGAGAAACGCACACAGCGGTTCCCAGCCCTGAGAAACTTCATACACAAGCAAACGATCCTTTGGAATCGAGCGTTGGACTTCTGCGTTGTGACGATTGAAAGCTTCGATCATGAAGTTGCGGTCGCGGAGGCGGCCGTCGAAAACTTTCCAGACCACCTTGTCGAAAAATTCCTTCATCGGAGTAGATTCCAGGCGCTGAATCGATTCCCTGGAAAAGATCGTTGCCTGCGTCGACTCGAACCACTTCTCGGGGTCCCGGACGGAGAGCAAGACTTTGGCGTCCGGATAGAACGCCGCCAACTCACGCCAGAACGTGCAACCCGGGAAATCGACGGTGGCCGCGTAGTTGCGGTAGATCTTGTCCCAGTCCCCGTTACCGTCCGCTGCGCGGCTCCAGTCGGCTGACGACTCCGGATGAAGAATGACTTCGGCCATGTGGTGACAGGGCGTCAGGCCCAGTTCTTCGAGCGCCAGTTTGAGAGACAACGTTCCGGTGCGTCCGTAGCCCGCGCCAATAAGCTTCAAGGTCTTGCACCCTATTGCCGGCAGCGTCACTTCGCGGCGCCCAACACGAGGTCGTTTCTGATGATTTTTCCGCCCTTCATGACGAATCGGACCCGCTGAAGTTCGGTGATATCGGTCAGCGGGTTTCCGGTGACCGCGATCAGGTCGGCGTATTTGCCTTTGTCGATCGACCCGACGCGATCGGACCAGCCGATCGCCTCGGCGTTGATGAGCGTCCCGGACTGTATGGCCCTGGCAGGAGTCATGCCGGCACGCTTCACCAGGGCCTCGAAGTCGAGGGCCTGCGTACCGTGAGCGTAAGTGGAACCGTCGGCGCCGCTGCCGAGCATGATCTTCATACCCCGGGTTGCAGCCGCCATGGTCACCGCCTTCTCGAAGATGGGAATCATTCGATATTTGCCGCCCGTGGACTTCGCGTCGTTGTCGTCCATATAGGGTTCAATGTAACGAACGAATGTCGGATCGTAATACAGGCCTTTTTGCACCATCATGTTCGCCTGCTCCTGGTCCAGGCCGTAGGCGTGCTCGATGGTGTCACACCCGGCGACGATCGCGTTTTTCTGGCCCTCTCCTCCCAGAACGTGGCAGGCCGCCTTGTGGCCGAGACGATGGGTTTCATCAATCAACGCCTGCAGGACCGGCATCGGATAGGTCAGCAGATATTGGGCTTCGCCTGTCGCCGTGAACGAGTACGCTCCCGTCGGGAAGAGCTTGATCCAGTCCACGCCGTGGTCGATATGATCGCGGACGGCCGCGCGTGCTTCTTCCACCGAATGGATGACCGTGCTGGCCAGCGGATTGTCAGGGGCGGCGGTCGGAGACCCGCTCCAGACGATTCCCCGCCCCGACACCTGATACCGTGGGCCATCGATACGGCCTTCGTTGATCGCATTGCGAACATCGACGTCGGCGTAGCCATTGCCGTGTGAACTCATGTCCCGCGCCGTCGTGAAGCCCGCCCGGAGATCCGCCTGGAGGTTGTGAACAGCGATGAGTGTGGAGGTTTCCCGCGTCATGCCGGGTTTGGGCGTATTGAACATGTGGGTATGGGCATCGATCAACCCGGGAAGAACCGTTGCCTGGCTGAGATCGATCACCTGAGCTCCGGCGGGAATCTTGATCTGCGCCTCAGGCCCCACGTCCGTGATTCGCTCCCCCTGGAGGACCACGACTTGCCTGGTCAGCATCTGCCCGGTCTTGCTGTCGAATAGCCTGCCGGCACGAACTGCGACAACGCGAGCCGGTGGCGGGCACTGAAACACACCGCCGTCGGATCCCACACAGGGCGTCGGTCCCGCGCCGCGCCACGGCGCCGGCGGCGGCTGAACCTGTGCCTGGACGGTCATCGCAGCCAGCAATGTCCCGATTGCCGCTGCCCAAACAGATTTAAGACCCATCACGAACCTCCCCGCGGAAACTCGGTCGAATTGAGGCGGAGTTTACCACCCCCCGATCACCACCCGGAAACTTTGGAGGACAGGTGCAGCCCCCGCTTTGACGCAGCCATTGGCTCACCCGCGCGGTAGACGCAGCGCCAGCAGTTCGCCGGTATAGGTCCCGCCGCTGATGGCGACCACGACGTATTGCTGACCGTTCAGCATGTAAGTCATGGGCGAACCGCTCTGGGGGGCGGGCATGAAGACTGCTCCCACTTCGCTGCCTGTCGCCTTGTTGTAGGCACGCAGCATGGCGCCGCGCTGGCCGGAGGGCGTGGTGAAGAAGCCGCTTTCTCCGGCAATCACCAGCGTTTTCGTCACCAGCGTGCCCACGCTGCCGTTCCGACCGGTGCGCGGAATGCTCAGGCCTTTGAGCGCGGGATTATTGCGAACCTCATCCGGCGTTTCGCCGTGCGCGATCTGCCAGACAATCTCTCCCTTGTTCAAGTCGATCGCCGAGATCCGGCCGTACGGGGGCTTCGCCAGGGGCAATCCCTGCACCACCAGCGAGGCCGTATTGGCGGCCGACGCCGATATCGTGGGTGCCGCGGTGGAGCCCGAGCCGCCGGTGGTTCGCGCCCCAGTCAGGGCCGAGCCTTGCACGTAAGGCATATCGGAGAGACCCGGCGGCGAGGGGACCAGGCCCAGCGCGGTCATTTGCCGGGTCGAGGAAACATAAAGGATGTGGGTTTCGGGATCGTAAGAGCCGCCCGGCCAATTCGTGCCGCCCGCGGAAGTTCCCAATGTAAGTGTCGCCAGCGGTCCTTCCAGTTTGCTCACCACCGGCGGAGTGAAGATCGGCCCCAACTTGTATCTCGCGGCGACCTTCAGCGCTTCTTCGCGAAGCGCCGGCGTAAAGTCGATGAGATCGTCGATGGAAACGCCGTTCCTGTCGTAGGCCGGCGGTTTGGTCGGCATCGGCTGGGTTGGAGAATACCATTCGCCGGGGACATCGCCCTTTGCAACGGGACGCTCCTCGATCGGCCACACCGGTTCTCCGGTCGCGCGATTGAAAACGTAAAGGATGGCCTGCTTTGTGGGCTGGGCCACGGCCTTGATCGTGCGGCCATTCACAACGATGTCCGCGAGGATTGGCGCGCACGGAATGTCCATGTCCCAGATACCGTGGTGCACCAGTTGATAGTGCCACTTCCGCTGACCTGTCTGGAGATCCACCGCGACAAGGCTCTCGCCGAACAAACCGTTTCCGGGACGATCGCCGCCGTAATAGTCGCCGGTCGGCAACTCCACCGGCAGATAGACCAACCCGAGTTCTTCGTCCACGGAGATCTGGCCCCAGACTCCCGCGTTGCCCGTGTAGTCGTTGGATCCGCCCTCCCACGAATCGTTTCCGAATTCGTTTCCGGTCGGAATAGTGTGAAAGATCCACAAACGCTTTCCCGTTCTCACGTCGAAGCCGCGAACGTAGCCCTTCACGTTCTTCCTGCTGGGAGGATTCGCGCCGGTCTTATGGGCCGCGCCGACGATCACAACATCGCGAGCCACTATCGGCGTGGCATGAAGGCCGATCTCGCCGTTGAGCGGATCGATGCTTTGATCGTCCTCGAGCTTGAGATCGACGAGGCCGTTCTTCCCGAAGGTGCGCACGAGTTGCCCGGTCTTCGCATCGAGAGCAACGAGTTGATAACCGGGCGTGACATAAAGGATGCGTGTGTCGTTGCCGTTTGCCCAGTACGCGAGTCCGCGGCCCGACAATTGACGCGGGGCAACCGAGCCCCTCGGGCCTTCCTTTTCACTATGTGTCCAGAGCAGCTCACCGGTTGCCGCATCGAGGGCGAACACAGCACGCCGCGTTCCTCCAGTCGAATACAGCACGCCGTTCACCATCAGAGGCGTGGACTCGAGTTGGGTTTCGGGCCGGGGTCCGAGATTGTCGGTCTTGAAGCGCCACGCAACTTCCAGCTTGCTGAAGTTCGCGGCATTGATTTGATCGAGCGGCGCATAGCGCGTGTGACCGAGATCGCCGCCATAGGTTCTCCATTCCCCGTTCCTCGCGCCCGACTGGGCGCGAACAGTGGAGGGAATCGACAGGGCGCCCAGCAGAATCAGACACAAGGTATCGCGGGACAATTTCTGCAACATGGTTAATCCAATGGCAGGGCGCCGTCGGGCCGCTCTGTGGCGAAGTTGATGCGATCCTTCGAACCGAGTCTTTGCTCGGACTGAAAAACCAACGATAGAAGCGTGCGGAAATCCTGTTCGGAGATTGTCATGGTTCCGCCGCCGGAGCAACCGAACGCCCCGCTGCGCGAAGCATCGATGTCTTTGCGGTTGCTGAGGTAATCCACGCCGCGCATCGCGTCGTTGGGCGTTTGCGCGGAACAGAGGGACGACACCACAAGGGCCGCCACCACTAATCGAGCCAGCCGTTTGCGCATGAGGCCTCACATTATGGAGTTAGGTTTCTTCTCCCGGCAAGCGGATTCCGGGTATCATCCGAACGCCGCGTAGCGCGGCTCAGCCCTTTAAGGAGAACCTACTCACTCATGAAAGAATTCCAGATTTGCGGTCTCGGAAATGCCGTCGTTGATATTTTCCTCGAAGTCTCCGAAGACGAATTTGCTTCGCTTGGATTCGAGCGCGGTGGCATGCGGCTTGTCGACCATGGCGAACAAAAAACCCTGCTTGAACGCTATCAGTCGCACGAGCCAAAGCTCGTGAGCGGCGGATCGGTTGCGAACTCCATCATCGCCTTCTCTCAACTCGGCGGCCAGGCCGCCTTCATTGGCTGTGTTGGCGACGACCGGTACGGACTTTTCTATACCAGCGAATTCGAGGAGCTTGGAATTGATATCGGCAACCCCATTATCGTTAACGAAGCCACCGGAACCTGCGTTTGCCTGATCACGCCCGATGCCGAACGTACGATGCGCACGTGCCTGGCGATATCGAGCCATCTGGCTGCACGCCATGTCGATGCGGAACGGATCAGGAAGTCCGACTGGTTGTTCATCGAGGGCTACGTCTTCGCAAATCCCGACACCGGCCAAAAGGCAATCAAGGAAGCCATCGGCATCGCCAAACAGAACGGCACGAAAGTCGCCGTGACCTGCTCGGACGCCTTCATCATCAACGTTTTCGGCGACGCCCTGCGCGAGGCGGTAAGACAGACGGATCTCCTGTTTTGTAACGAGACTGAAGCGTGCGCCATAACGGGCGCATCAACCGCGGAAGACGCCTTCAACAAACTGAAGAGCGAGATTCCGTCGGTCGTCGTGACCAGTGGTCCGCACGGCGCTTATGTGAAGCATGCCGGCACCGACACGCACGTTCCCGCCGTCCTTTCCGAACCGAAGGATCTGACCGGCGCCGGCGACATGTTCGCAGGCGCGTTCCTTTATGGCATTACTCACGACGTTGCGCCGGAAAAGGCCGCGCGCGCAGCGGCGTTTCTCTGCCACAAAGTCATCACCCAGGTCGGTGCACGGCTGCATCACGGGACGAAGCAATTCTGGGACGAGAGTCTGGCCAAGTACAGCGCTTAATGTGCGGTGGCACAGCGGAGCGGTGCACTGGAGTCTGGACGTTTCGCACGCCGGAGGCGTGGCGGGACAGTAGCCCGGGTGGAGCCGAGCGACACTCGGGGGGCTCATCTCGCGAGGCAGTTCCCGCACGGCAGGGGTGCGAGGATTCCTCGCACCCTTTCAGGGTGCGATTGGACGCTCTACCCATACCGGTGGTTACGCTCGCTGCGCTCGCTAACCACCGGCTAAATTCCCTGCGCGCCTTCGGCGCGCCCTGGAGTTTAGACATTCTTGAGTCTGAGCGGGAGCGGAGACACGAGGTTACGTCTCCGGTTTGCAGGTTCGTGCGCAAGGCGATGGCGACGTTGAAACGTGATTCTTAGCACGCCGGAGGCGTGCTGAGAATTTAGCCCCGGGTTAAGCGAGCGACGCGAGCGCAACCCGGGGTTACCGTAGCGGAATGTTCCACCCCGGCAGGGGTGCAAGGATTCCTCGCACCGCTGCCGGGGTGCAGACGCCCCTCGCGAGATGAACCCGGAGTGTCGCTCGGCTCCACCCGGGGCTACTTTCCCGCCACGCCTCCGGCGTGCGAAGCGTCCTTAACATCGGTCGGGGTATCCCTCCACCTCCCCGGTTGACCGTAGTAACGACTCACCGTTTCCGGCACAATACCAACCATGAGTGATTGGGTTGGCTATGCCGCTGCGGTGCTCACGACCGCGGCGTTTTTTCCCCAGGTCATCAAAACCATCCGGACCGGCGAAACCCGGCACATCAGCCTTGGAATGTACGTCCTGTTCTGCTCCGGTGTGACGTTATGGCTCGTCTACGGCCTCGTGCTCCACGCGTTGCCGATCATCCTTGCCAACATTGTCACCCTGATCCTCTCGGGCACGATCCTTTTCATGAAGCTCAAGAACGGGTAGATCGAATGCAGGACGTTCCAACAGCCAACTCCGAAACCACAGAACAGATCGCTCTGGCATTTCCGCAAGCCAGCTATCGAGACAAACGTGTTCTGTTAATCGTCCCCGACGGGACCCGGACCGCTCCGGTGGGTATGGTCTTCCAGACGCTCCACGACCAAATCGGGCATGTCACCAGGGCCTTCGACGTCATCATCGCACTCGGAACGCATCCGCCGATGAGCGATACGGCCATTCGCGAACGGCTGGAGATCTCCGAGACCGAGCGCACCACGACATACCGGCGGGTTCGATTCTTCAATCACGAGTGGCACAATCCTGCTGCGCTGCGGCGCATCGGCGTCATTCCTGCGGACGAGATCTACGAACTGTCGGAGAAACTCTTCGCGATGGACGTGCCTGTCGAAGTCAATGCGCGCGTCTTCGACTACGACCACATCGTGATTGCCGGTCCTGTCTTTCCACACGAAGTCGTGGGATTCTCTGGCGGCAACAAGTATCTGTTCCCTGGAATCTCCGGTCCCGACCTGCTGAACTTTTTCCACTGGCTGGGCGCGGTCATCACCACGCCGAAGGTCATCGGCTCGAAATGGACTGCCGTTCGCAAAGTCGTCGATCGCGCGGGCGCCATGCTGCAGATCGACAAGACCTGCCTCGCCATGGTGGTACGACCCGACAAATCGCTCGCAGGTCTGTTCATTGGAACACCCGAAGAAGCCTGGGATCGGGCCAGCGAACTATCAGGACAGATTCACGTCACCTGCAAGGACCGCCCCTTTCACACCATCCTCTCCTGCGCGCCCCCGATGTATGCCGAGATCTGGACGGCGGGAAAAGCCATGTACAAGCTCGAGCCGGTGCTCGCCGATGCCGGCGAACTCATCCTCTATGCGCCCCACGTGCGCGAGATATCGGCAACGCACGGCGAAACCATTCGGGCAGTCGGATATCACTGCCGCGACTATTTTCTGAAACAGTGGGATCGGTTTCAGCACTATCCCTGGGGAGTGCTGGCGCACTGCTCTCATGTCCACGGCCTCGGTGATTTTGAGAATGGCATCGAGACACCGAGGGCGCGAGTGACGCTGGCGACGGCGATTCCACCGGATGTCTGCCGGCAGATCAATCTCGGCTATCGCGATCCCGCGACGATTCACCCCGACGATTATGCGGATCGAGAAGACGAAGGTGTGCTGCTGGTTCCGCGCGCCGGAGAGATTCTGCACCGGCTCAGGAACCCGCCGGCATGGGCACGTTGATGTTCACTGTTTCGAAGGGATCAGCTTCGCGTCGATATCCGTGCGCCGCAATGCGATCTGGCAGGCAAATTTCAGAACGTTGACGTCGAAATACTCCGGCATGGACGAGAAGAAAAGGGTCTCGCCGGGTTGGGGGCGTGGCAAAGCCTGCACCTTTTCCACAAAAGCGCGATACTCCCTGGCAATGCCGTGCTGCCATAAACGGCGCGGCTCCGTCGCCTCGCGGGAAAAGTCGTACATCTTCAGGCAAAGCGCGGCGAAAACGATGATGGCGTAAGCCGCCAGCCTCTGATCGGGAATCCTCGGCATCAACCATGCCGCAATCTCCCGCGTTATCAGCGCCGCCAGGCCACACACACCCAGCATGGGGAAGTACCAGTAAAAAGGGTCTCGATGGTTGACCAGAAAGATCAGCGGCAGGAACGTGATGAACACATAGATCTGGAAGAATGCGGCCAGCCGCCAACGCAACACCAGAAACAACAGCAACAGGGCAGCGAAACAGACAGACCACAGTTCCCACCGGATATGGGTGGTAAAAAGCGTATTGAAGTAGAATCCGAACCCGTTGCCCATGACCATTCCGCGAAGGTCCATGTAGTAGGGCTGAGACGGATCCGGAGCGCGCATCTCGGCAACCTTCCGCAAACCATACCAGACGCCGAGAAGGGAGGGCAGCACGATGACGCTCAGTTGCTTCCACTTCAGCGGTCGTCTCAAGAGCAGGTCCTGAGCCAGCCAGATCGCAGGCAAGGTGATCGCCATTTCTTTCGCTTTGAGCGCGAAGAAAAAAACAACCAGTGCGCCGAGAACCACGCCCGCCGTCCGTTCCTTCCGCTGCCAAACCAGCATTCCGGCAAAAAACAGCGCAGCGCCCGTCAGTTCGAAAATCGTACCAAAGCTCCAGAACACATCGTTGAAGACAGGCGGATACGCATAGAGCATCGCGCCGATCCAGGCACCGGCGCGCGACCCCGTGAAACGCTTCAGCACGGTATACACCAGGGCGACGTTCAGCGCGTGTAAGGACCACAGCAGCAGGTGGTAGGGCAAGGGGTCGCGGTCGAACGCGCGAAGCGCCATCCAGTAGACGAGCATGCCGACAGGCCGGAAGTACCGGGCAGACAGGCTGACCAGATGACTCCATGCTTCTCCCAGCGTCTGTTGCTGGACCCAGTACAGGTTGTTGAAGTCGTCGAGCCAGAAGTACGCGTAGGTATAGAGCCTGAAAGTAAAGATCAGAAGCAGCGCGATGCAAACCCCGGGCAGATAGTGAAGGTAACGCTGTGTCACGCCAGCAGACTCAACCGGTAGACAGCCTCCTTCATCCAGCGCACTCCACGGTCTTTGAACCGCGGTTCGTCGTCGAGGCAGTCGTACTGCAGCAATCTATCAACCTGGAATTTCGCGAACAGTGTTCTCACTTCGTCTTCGGAAACACTGAACGGAGGCCCGTCCATGCTCGAGGTGTCGTATTCGAGCGAGATCAGAAGACCCCGTGCCCCCGCCTCCATGAGAGACAGCAACTGGCGAGCATAGCCCGGCCGCATCGCCGGCGGCAGGGCAATCAGTGCTGCACGGTCATAGAAGAGGCCGAAGCGGCCGCCGGTTCCAGGAGTGAAGTCCAACAAATCTCCGACATAGAACGTAATCCGGTTCCCGCGGTATACCGTAAAGGGGGGCTCCGGCGATTCGGCAAAGACAGTGTCCTGTTCCGATGAAAACGCGCGCGCGGCCAGGGGAGAAAGATCGACGCCCACGACCTCGTGACCGCGGTCCGCAAGCCATCGCAGATCGACGCTCTTACCGCAAAGAGGCACCAGCACTCTCCCGGCTGGCGAGGGCGCAACCTGAGGCCAAAACTGTTCGAGAAGCGGGTTAACGCCGGCACGGTGGAACCCGGTACGATTCTCTACCCAGCGATCGAGCCAATACTCACGGTCCATGCCGCAACAGTCTACATGTATTATTACCGGCATGCTGAATGTTGAAATTCATGGCGCGATCGCCACGGTTACGCTCAATCGTCCGGAGGTTCACAATGCCTTCAACGAGGAGTTGATTGCCCGGATTACGCATACGATTCAGGAACTCGGCAGAGATCCCGCGGTTCGCGTGATCGTGCTGCAATCGACAGGCAGGTCCTTCAGCGCCGGCGGAGACCTGAACTGGATGAAGCGGGCGGCGACGTTTACGGAAGAGGAAAACCTGCGCGACCTGCGAGCAGGCGCCGAAATGTTTCTCACCCTTGCCCGCTGCCCGAAGCTCGTCATCGCCAGGGTTCACGCTCGCGCTCTTGGCGGTGGATCGGGGCTTGTCGCGGCCTGCGACATTGCTGTGACTGTGGAATCGGCGGAATTTGGCTTTCCGGAATCCAAGATCGGTCTGTTGCCCGGCATTATCGGGCCATTCCTGATCGCACGCATCGGCATCGCAAACGCGCGCGAGTACTTTTTGACCGGTGAACGATTTTCTGCGGCACGCGCCAGGGAGATCGGGCTTGTCCAGTATGTCGTAGCGGACGAAGACGCGATGGACCGGCTGATCGACGCCAAAATCGCGGAAGCTCTGACAGCGTCACCTGCAGCCATCGCCGCAGCGAAGGAGCTCATCTTCAATATTGCGAACCGGCCGATCGAATCCGTTCTCGACGTCGCGGCCAAATCCATTGCCGACGTCCGGGTCAGCCCCGACGGCCGCGCCGGAGTCGAGGCGTTTCTGTCTCGGAAGAAACCGCCATGGACTCCGCAATGAGTGGATTGCCACCGACGGTTCGCCTCGTCGAAGTGGGTCCGCGAGACGGACTTCAAAACGAGCAGGCTGTTCTTCCGGTGGGAACGAGACTCGAGTTCATCCGGCTGCTGGCGGACACCGGGCTGAAAGACATTGAGGTGGGATCGTTCGTTCATCCGAAATGGATTCCCCAACTGGCAGACTCCGGGGAACTGATCGCGCGGCTGCCCAAAATGCCTGGACTGCGATATTCAGCCCTGGTGCCCAACATGAAAGGCCTTGAACGCGCCCTGGCCACAGGCATCGGACGAATCGCGGTTTTCACAGCGGCATCGGAAACATTCAATCGGAAGAACATCAATATGAGCATCGCCGAATCATTGAATGTCTTTCGGTCCGTCGTTCAACGTGCCCTCGGCGAGGGACTGTCCGTGCGGGGCTACATCTCGACGTGCTTTGTCTGTCCCTATGAGGGCGAGATCGCGAAGGAGAGAGTTACCGACGTGACCGAGAGCTTGCTGGACCTGGGCGTGGATGAAGTCTCGATCGGAGACACCCTTGGGGCGGCGACGCCGGTGGCCGTCGAAAACACGGTAGGTCATCTCCTGAGTCGCTTCTCTGCTTCGAAGCTCGCGATGCATTTTCACGACACCTACGGCATGGCCATCGCGAATGTTTTCGCGTCCTTGCGACTGGGGATATCCGTCTTCGACAGCTCCGCCGGCGGAATCGGGGGATGTCCCTATGCGCCCGGCGCGGCGGGAAACGTGTCCACAGAAAAGCTCGTCTATCTGTTCGATCGCCTGGGAATCCACTCCGGCGTTTCCATCGACCGTTTGCGGGAAGCCGCTCAATATATCCGCAATGAACTGAGAGCCGCCTGAATGGGACACACCTCGGAAACACGCTTCCGCGTGCGCTATGCCGAAACCGACAAGATGGGCGTGGTGTACTACGCCAACTACTTCGTGTGGATGGAAATCGGACGCACGGACTACTGCAAGACGGTGGGCTTCAATTACCGTGACATGGAACGGGAAGACGCGAACCTTGTTGTTGCCGATGCGTCGTGCCGTTATCTTGCGCCCGCCCGCTACGACGACGAAATCCTGGTGTGCACGAGCGTCGACCGGTTAAAGAGACGGCTGGTTTCGTTCGCTTATGCGATCTCCAACGGGGAAACCGGAGAATTGCTGGCCCAGGGCAGGACCCTCCACATCACCGTCAACAAGGACGGCAAGACGTGCTCCATCCCGGAGAAGTACTACGCGCTGATGCAGAAGAAGTGAATGATTGCAGCCGGTTCCCTTCCCCGCGCGGACTCTAACGAGGCAGCGCCGGTCAGTCTTTAACTTCAAGACGGGCTCCCGGCACTTTCACCGGGAGCCCTTTCCCTTCAGACGCCAGCCGGCTACGTTTCGTTCGAACAGGTCACGGCAGCGTTTCCGAAATCGCACGCCCCCATGACGTTCTGCCCGAAGATCTCGCGGTCGGCAATCCATTTGGAGGTCTCATCGAACAGCTCCTTGGTGTACGGCTCAAAGACGATTCTCTCCCCTGGTCCCCAGCGGCGGGTGTCCATCAGGGAATGGAAGCGCTCGGGGAACTCGTTGAGGTAGTAGTGCGTGTAGAGATCGGGACGCAGGTCGATATCGCGTTGCGCTCGCTTGAGAGCACGAAAGAATTTCCCCACATCGGACATGTCCGGATCGCCCGTGAGCATCGTCGCGATCATGAATGTGGTATCGATGACCTTTCTATACCCCAACTGCTCGGCAAAGTAGTACGGCCCGCTGAAGAGCGCCGCGGCGGGAATGCGGTTGTCGATCAGCAATTCCATGCGGTGGAAAAGCATCCCTTCCGCGAACGAAAGGCGAATATCCGCAAGCGGCATGAATTGTTCGAGGCCCTGGATCGTGGAGTAGTGGCTTCCCGACTGGAAACCCACGGAAACGGGGACACCCGCCAACTGTTCGGGACTGCGAATCGGAGAGTCGGGAGGGACAAAGATTCCGGCCGGGGAGACCGAGTACACGTCACTGTAGAGCTTTCCGTGGCCTTGAGAAGCGGCAACATCGACGGTCCAGTGACAGGCGCAGCTGATGTTGGAAGAAACTCCTTCTTCCAAAATCTGATAGGCGCCTCGCCGATTTCCTTCGTGGGCCTTTCCGCCCGAGGATCGCACTTGCTCGCGGAACTCATATTCCAGACCTTCCTGGGTAAAGTATCCTTTTTCCTCTGCCACCCACTCCTGCAGACGAAAGTGTGGCTGAATCAGAAACCTGGCCATTCATTGCCTCCTCATCCAATCCTCAGCACTATAGTGGAGCATCAGGCTCATTACAAACCGAGCGCGAGTCAGTGGTGCGCTATATAACGTCCGATCAGATATCCCCCTGCAGATCCCACCAGCACGTCGGAGGGGAAGTGATTGAGGCCGCCAATTCGTGAAGCTCCGACGGCTGCGGCAAACGCATAGCTTCCGACCTTGATCCATTTGTTATGAGAGCGGATTGCGATGACAGTGGCAAATGCCCAGGACGACATCGCGTGTCCGGAGGGAAAGGAACTTCCGCCACTGCGGAACCGGCCAAGACCGTTTCCTGACGTCGGCCGCTCCCGGCCGGCAATCTGTTTTAGTGTTTGAGAAACCAGAACCGCGTGCGCCACAGCCCGAAGCCCCAGACTTCCGGTTTCTGAAATCCCGCTGCGCTGCGATATCCTGCCCACGGCCAGCAGAGCTGCAGGCGCGGCAAACAGCGGAATTCCGCTGCCCAATGAGGAAACGAAGTGGCTGGGGTGGTTTAGATCGTCAGTCTCGGAAACCTCCTCACTGATGTTTCGATCTCCCTTAAAGAGAATTGCGCTGGTCACCGCAAACTTCACCAGCCAGGCGGCGTCACTGCGGTGAAGATGAGCGGGTGCCGACCATAGGTTCAGCTCGTCGCGGACAAACTGCTTCACTACGCCGTCTGAAGCAGCCGGCGCTCCGAAGGGCTGTTGCGCGCAACAGATGCCGGAAAACAGCAGTGTCGCGAGAAGTGAGCGCGCAATATTTGGAGTCCAATTACGGGCAGAGCAGCCGCGGATCGAAGCCATCGTTTCTCCTTCAGGCGGAATCGACCCACGCATCATGGTCCCGGGCCGGACAAGCGTCAATCCTTATCCGTCGAGCAACCCCTGGGCCGCCGCGATCCGGCGCTGCAGGAACGGATCGGGATCCTGCATCAGTCGTTCGATATCTTCGGCAAAGGATTTCAACCCCAGTTTGCCGATGGCATATACCGCACAGGACTTCTGCCATGGGTCTTCGCTGTGAACAAGTGCAGCGACGGCTTCTTCATCGCTTTCCAGCTTCGTATTGAGGAATTTGTCGGCCAGGCGAATACGCTCGGCCACACTGACTTCGCCGTCGATGAGCGGCAAGAGCAGGCCCCGCAGGGTCGGGCTTAGCGTGTTTTCGAGGAACTCCAGCGCGTTCGCATGAGCAGTGTGATCGCGGGATTGAATACCGCGATACGCATTCTCAAGGTCGATGGTCGGATACAACAGCTTCATCAGGCGGAAAATTCGTTCGACTTCACGCGCGATGGAATCCCTGAGCAATCGATCTCCGTGAATCTTCAGCGTGCCGAGAATCTGGTAGGAGCGATAATGTCCCATGATTTCGGCAAACATGACGGTTTCGACCAGCTCCCTGTCCATCGGGGGATGCTTGTGAAGTTCCTGCAGCTTGTTCAAGGCGGCGATAATCCGGTATCGCAAGACGCTGTCTGCCTGAAGGATGTCGTCCGCGAGAGCCCGTGCGCTCTGGGGTGTACCGATACGCAGGAGAACTTCGGGGATCATTCGCCGGACTTCGATTCGCAGGTCTCCATCGTTCAGATAGCCGCAAAGAATGTCCAGCACGGTGTTCTCGAATCCAGCCAGCGCTTCGATCGCGTCTTCCGCGAGTCCGGGGGCTGCAAGGCGTTCAACGGCGAGCGGCGCCAGGCTCACCTTGCCCAGTGTGCTCATCGAGCGAAGAGCGTTTCGAACCACTCCCGTGTCGGAGTCCGCAAGGAGCTTCGCCAGTTGGGCTTCAAAATGATCCGGAAGGGCTCCGATAAGATGCGCCGCCGCACGCCGCGCCGGTAGGCCGGCTTCCCCATCTTCACCCACCATCACTCCCAGCATCACCTGCGCCGCCTCGATGTTCTGAGCCTGACCCGGGCGCGCAAGAAATGCGATGGTCGCCGACAAAATCGAAAAGTCCGAAAATTTCCCCAGTTCGGCAACATGCACGAGAGGATCGATATGATCAAGAATGCTCAGGTAACTGAGTGCTTCGGTCCGAACGCCGAGGTCCTCGTCATGCAACAACTCGGTCACGCTCGAATGCACAGAAAGGTCCGCTGCTTCGCGCAGTACTGCAATCGCGCGGGCGCGAATGGCCGGAACAGGATGATCCAGCAGACCGCGGACGGCAGCAAGCACGTGTTGCTGTTGTCCCATCTCATAAAGATTCAGCGCGCCCAGAATCTCGTCCGGATCCCCTGACCTGAGTTTTCCCATGATGACGTTGGACGCCGTGCCGTCGAGCACAGGAATGGGGCCATCGTCGTCATCGACGAACTGCTGGATGTTCTTGCCAAGCGTCGCGACATACTGACGGCGAGCGGCTGCAGCGGTGGCCATCCAGATCGCGACAAAGACCAGACAGAGCCAGCCGACCTGCGCCGGGGAAAACCCCAGTCTGGTAGCGAACACAAGAAGAAGAAGGCCGGCAAAACCTCCGCCAAAACGCCAGACGACGGTATCGATGAACGACTTGACCTGAAGTTTGACCCTGGCGGAAACCGGAAGATAAAGCAGCTGCTGAGCGGAGGTGTCGATCGAGTATCGGAAAACTCGATCGGCGCCCTTTACCAGGCATACCGCCCAGAGAGAACCCCAAACGACCATCGCCGAGGACCCGGCAAACAGCGAAACGGGCAGCGCTGCCAGTGCGATTCCGATTCCGAATCGCTGCAACACTTTTCCGGTGAGAAAGAGCTGGGCGCCCAACGCGATAATGCAAACGTAGCCATCGAAGTGTCCGAAGAACACAGCCAGCGCATCCTTGGAAACATAGGTCTGCTGGGCGACAAATTTCATCTGCCAGGCCGCGAGGGTTGCCACCGCAGACGAAAGGAAAATCAGAGAGGCGATGATACGCAGGTGAGAAGACTCTGCGATCAGGCGAAGGCTGTCCCTCAAATTCCGCGGACCACCTCCGAGTACTGTACTGTCATGCTGGTCCGGCGACCGGACTCTCCAGACTGCAGCCACAACGCCGATCGCAACAGCCAGGGGAAGAGCCATCAGCAGGAGCAGGCTTTCGGCGCCGAAGCTCCGAGTCAGCCTCGCTGAAAGGAATCCCGCAAAGATGCCGCCGACGATTCCGCCGCTTCCCAACATGCCGAACAGGCGCTTGGCTTCCCGAGTGGTCCACACAAAGTTCGCCAGCGTCCACACCTGGGCGGGCGCAAGGGCGCCGAAGATGCCCACCCAGAGGTACAGCACGACGTAAACCCAGGGGCGCTGGTAATAGTGAACGCCCCACCATAAGACGCCGGCAGACAACGCATAAAAGGAGAGACAGCCGATCAGCAGGCGCCCCAGGTCCGTCGAGCGCGCGAGCCGGATGTAGACCGCCACGGCAAATCCGATCAGCACGGATACCGCAATGTCCATATAGGGCAGCTGCAACGCGCTGAACCGATCGAGCACCAGCGAGTCGCGAGCCACCTGTCCGACCTGAGAACTCCCGATGATCAGCAGGTAGTAGAGAAATAACGGGAAGCCGCGACGAAAATCGCCGGCGCGTAGATTCAGGAGCCGTTCAACAAGCATGACTTTGGGCCGACGCCGTCAGGGCCATTACGGCCATCAAGGAAAGAAAACGGCATTTTCTCCGAGCTGCTTTGCCAGTTCGTCCGCCCGGTCGAGAATCATCTGCCGCCGCTTCATCAGGCCCCGGATCTGGCTTAACGACAGATAGTCCCCCAGCTTCTTTTCGAGTACAGACTCGTTGAGCGCCTTGATCTTCTCCAGAACCGAACGGGAAAACCTTGTCAGGTCCTCCTTGTTGCGAAGTTCAGCATTGGGCCGGAACGATCTCGAGTGATCGATCAGGCGGACGTCAAAGTCGTCGGTAATCAGGAGATTGCCGGGATTGCGGTCCACGTTGTAAATCAGCGCATCGAAAAGTGTCATTTTTGAAAGCTGATCGGCCCATTTCTGGGCGTCGGGCGGGATAATAGCTTGTTGTCGACGCTTTTCTTCAGACAAGGATGCCTCGACCCACAGCTGGAGCGACGCCGGCTTATTGTTGTAGGGGGACGTCGTCTGGATCGTCGCAGGAACCATGCCCAGTCCAATGAGTTTGTCCAATTCATAGGCAGCAATTTCCGTACGCCAGCTGTCCTGAAAATCCAGTTCCAACTGGCCGGACGCATTGGGCTGAAGCCCGGGACGTTTTTGATCCACAGTCTTCAGTACTGCAAACTGTTTCTTGTCGCCCTGTTGGAGAGTGACCTTCAGGGAATCGGTCACACCGGCGCCCAGGGGTTCCTTTGCGACAAAACGGGCCTTCTTGAGGAACTGTTCAACCTCCGGCCCCTGGATGACCTGTGCGGCGGGGAGAGCCAGGGCGGCAAAGGATGCGCCACTGGTAATCAGGAACAGGAGCAAAAGCGGAAATCGGCGAATAATTCCTCCCACGGCGCCTTTGGAGCGGACCGTATCGGTTAAGAACTTGGTTGTCAGGAAGCCGCTGGCCCCGATGGTATACTGCGCTTTTATGGACGGCAAAAAATCCAGAAGGCGGCGCTTCTCACCTCTCGCCTGGTTACGTAAGCCCGTCGCCAAGATCCTGCTATCGCTTTTCATCGTCATCCTAATCATATTCTCCGGCGTTACGCTTCATTACTACCAGTATTATTCGCGTATGATCGACCGCCGTCTCAGCGGCGAGATCTTTCAGCGCACGGCGCGGCTTTATGCCAGTCCCTTTCAGATCTATACGGGCCAGAAACTCGCACCGGACGCAGTGGTCGCCCGCCTGCAGAGAGCCGGATACGAACCTGAAGGTTCCAATCACCCTGGTGCAGGAACATACGCTCTTTCGCCGGCGAGGGTTACGTTCACCCCGACAGTCGGTGCACCGATGCGCCTCTCTTTCAAGGACGGTTACGTGACCGGAATCGTGAAGAAGGGCGGGGGCGAGGTTGCGCAAGCGGAGCTACCGGCCGAGTTGGTGACCAGTTTTTCAGATACGAACCGCCAGAAGCGCCGTATCGTGGAATTCAAGGAACTGCCTCCCAATCTCGTGAACGCCCTCATCGCGGCAGAAGACAATCGCTTCTATAGCCATTATGGTATCGACCCGATCCGGCTGGTCGGCGCCGTGTTTCAAAGCCTTCGCAACTCCAAAAGCGTCCGCGGCACGAGCACGATCACACAACAATTTTCCAGAAACTTTTTCCTGACCACTGAACGCACGTTCACCCGGAAAGCAAATGAGATTTTTCTCTCTCTGCTTCTCGAACAAAGGCTCACCAAGGAACAAATCCTTACCCTGTATTCCAACGACGTTTACCTGGGCGCGCGGGGATCCTTTTCCATTAAGGGTTTTGGCGAAGCGGCGGCGGCATACTTCGGCAAGGACCTGACTGCCCTGACTCTGCCGGAAGCTGCAACACTCGCGGCCATTATTCCGGCACCGAGCGGAATGTATTCTCCGGTCAGACATCCGGACCATGCCAAAGAACGGCGCAACATGGTGCTGGACAACATGGTCGAACTGGGTTTCATCGATGCGGCAAAGGCGGAAGCCGCCAAGGCAACCGAACTGACGCTGGCGCCTTTCAAGAACGATGCCAGCGACGCGCCTTATCTGGTGGATTACATCCGCGACAGCCTGTTGAAGGATTTCTCTGAAGATGTCCTGAACAACGATGGTCTGCGGGTTGAGACCACACTGGATCCCGCGTTGCAGAAGGTGGCGGTAGACGCCGTGGTTAATGGCCTGAAAGAAGTCAACGACGAGATCGAAAAGCGAAACAAGAACCGAAAACCTGCAGACAAAGTACCCCAGGCTCAGGCGGCGATCATCGTCCTCGACAGAACAACAGCAGGAATACGGGGCATGGCCGGCGGCGGAAACTATGGAGAGAGCCAGTTAAACCGCATCACGCAGGCATTTCGTCAACCGGGCTCCATCTTTAAACCGTGGGTCTACGCCGCAGCGTTTGAAGAATGCGAAAGACTCATCACGCCGCCGAAGGCGGACTTCGAGGCCGGAGCCGAAGAGAACGTGGACCACGAACCGCTGCCGCCGCCAGGCGACCCGAAGGACTGCATCACGCCAACCACAGTTATCGAAGACGTTCCCACAACGTTCGTCTATGATGGCGACAAGACCTACGAGCCCAATAACTATCACGAAGAATACAAACAGCGGGTCACCGTACGTTATGCTCTCGAGCACTCGCTGAATATCCCCACCGTCAAGATTGCGGAGGCCATCGGATTCGATCATGTCGCCGACCTCGCCAAGAGGGCCGGGCTGAATGGCAAGATCAAAGCCTACCCTTCTGTTGCCCTGGGCGCTTTTGAGGTCACTCCGATCGAAATGGCGGGTGCCTACACCGTGTTTGCCAACGAAGGCAAGCGGCTGGAACCCCATGCACTGACCAGGGTGATCGGCGCTGACGGTTCCACGCTGAAGACATATCAGTACAAAGAGACTCCGGTGCTTTCGCCGCAGGTAACCTACCTGATGACCCACATCCTGGAAGGTGTTATCCAGCGCGGGACAGGTGTTGGAGTCAGGGCGCGAGGCTTTAATCTCCCGGCAGCGGGCAAGACAGGGACCTCACGCGACGGATGGTTCGCCGGCTACACCAAGGACTACGTTGTCGTTGCCTGGGTGGGATTCGACGACAACTCGGATTTGAACATCGAAGGCGCCCATTCGGCGTTGCCCATCTGGACAGACTTCATGCTGAAGGCACAGGAACTTTATCCGCCACGCGATATCGATGACATGGACTTCCTGCCGCCCGACGGGATCGTGGAAGCCTACGTTTCCCACGACAACCACGAACCTCCCGCCTTTGGCTGCACCGAAGATCGCTGGGAGACCTTCCTCGCCGGAACCGTACCGTCGCCGGTCGTCTGCAAGGACCTCCATTCCGAAGAAGTTCCCGAGGACTCCGAGACGGGTATCATCCAAAAGTTTGGGAAATTTCTTGGCGGCCTGTTCGGCGGCGGCAACAAGCGCGAGACTACTCCACCGTCAAATAGTCCCGTAACGCCTTCCACTTCTTCTCACTGATGCCGGGAATAGCCAGCAATTCTTCGACCCGTTTGAATTTGCCCTTCTTCTCCCGGAAGTCGACAATCCTCCGCGCCAGAGCCGGCCCGATACCTGGAAGCGATTCCAGCTGTTTCGCAGTTGCCGTATTGAGATTCAGAGCCAGAAGCAGCATCGCGAGAATCATCATCGGGCGTAGTTCTCCCGGACATAGTTCAGCGCCTGCTCGCCGGTCTGCAAGCGCCCTTCCAGCTGTTCATCTTCGACCCGCGTAAGAATCTCCCGGAATAAGGGCCCTGGAGCGAATCCCAGGACGATCAGGTCGTCACCGGACACCAGCGGCGCCGGCGCGAGGTCCTCGGGCGACCATTTTCTCAGCATCGTGGCCGCAAAGTTCCAGGCTTCGAGACTACGACCCGCCGCCATCCCGCAGATACGAGCCAGTTCCATGTGGTCTTTAAATCGAGGCACACGCAAATACCGCTTCAATTCACTGATGGAGAGGTCCGGCAAGCGCTGAAACCTGGAAAGGCACTGGACCAGAGACACCACGTGACCTGCTTCGGATGTCGACAATCTGAGATCCTTCGTTATCCGTCTAACGGTATCGAGTGGAACCTCGTGCAGCAGGACCGCAAAGGCGAAATCGACGGCGGCCTTCTCTGGAATCAATTCCAGGGATCGTTGCAGATGGTCGCTCCATGGCACAACCGGAAGGATCGAGGCAAGCAACCCGGATTCCTGAAGCATGCGAAAGCCGGACGCCGCTCTCCCCTCGGTCAGAATCCTGCGGAGTTCGTCACGAATGCGCTCGGCGCTGACACGCTTGATCTCCGGGGCCATGCGGCAAACCGCTGCCCAGGTTTCCGGTTCGATCGAGTATCCGAGACGGGCGCCGAACCGGATGGCGCGGAGGAGCCGCAATTTGTCTTCCTCGAATCGCTTTTGCGGGTTTCCGATCGCTCGAACGATCCGGTCGCGAATGTCGGCCTGTCCGGAAACGTAGTCGATCACACGTTTTTCGATGGGATCGTAAAGCAATCCGTTGATCGTGAAGTCCCTGCGCAGAACGTCGGACTGAGCATCGGTAAACACAACTCCGGTGGGACGTCTTCCATCCACGTAGGCTTCATCGGAACGGAACGTCGCTACTTCGAAGGGACGTCCACCCTGGATCACCAGAACGACCCCGAACTGCACCCCGATCGGCTCGGTATGGGGGAAAATTCTGATGATTTCTGCCGGTGGAGCGCTCGTTGCGATATCGTAATCGGAGGGCTCGATGTTCATCACCATATCGCGGACGCAACCCCCGACAAGGTAGGCCTCATGACCTTCTTTGCGCAAGCGGCGGATGATGTCGATCGCCGAATCCGGTTTCACCTCGCTATGATACCTTCTTCGACGGGACGTGGGGTGAGGCATGAGCGAAGCGGGCACGTTTCAATCGTCAACCAGTCGCACAGAGGGATGCTATGGCGTTTAGGGGAGTGGATTTCTACCGAATCGACGACTTGCTGTCGCCGGAAGAAATCCTGGTTCGCGACACGGTACGGCGCTTCGTCGACGAGCAGGTCGTCCCGGTTATCGATCAGCATTTCGAAGACGGCACCTTTCCTTCCAATTTGATTCCGCAAATGGCGGCGCTGGGTCTGTTCGGAGCGAACCTTCCCGAAGAATACGGCTGTGCCGGCATGAACAACGTCGCCTATGGACTGGTGATGCAGGAACTCGAGCGCGGCGACAGCGGACTGAGAAGCTTCGCCAGCGTTCAGGGGGCGCTGGTGATGTATCCGATTCACGAATTCGGGTCCGAGGAGCAGAAGCGGCGTTGGCTGCCGCTGCTGGCGAAGGGAGAAACAGTCGGCTGCTTCGGGCTCACCGAACCGGACCACGGCTCAGATCCCGGAGGTATGGAGACCCGGGCCAGGCCGGCGCCCGGCGGCTGGGTTTTGAACGGCACGAAGCGCTGGATCACGAATGGAACGATCGCGGACCTCGCCATCGTCTGGGCGAAAGCCGACGGAGAAATCCGCGGATTCATCGTGGAAACAGATCATCCCGGCTTTCAAGCGCCGGAGATCAGGAAGAAGCTTTCCCTTCGCGCGTCGGTCACTTCCGACCTGATCCTGGACGACGTCTTTGTGCCGCAGGAAAACCTGCTGCCCGGGGCAACCGGGCTGCGCGCGCCGCTTAGCTGCCTGAACCAGGCACGATTCGGCATAGCCTGGGGTGCCGTCGGCGCCGCCAGCGCCGTCTACGAGTGCGCCGTGGACTACACCAAAGGACGCACACAATTCGGACGCCCGATCGCCGCGTTTCAACTCGTTCAGGAAAAACTCGCGCACATCCTGACCGAGATCACCAAGGCGCAGTTGCTGGCATGGCGACTGGGCCGGCTTAAAGACGAAGGGAAGCTGCACTTCGCCCAGGTCTCGCTGGCTAAACGCAACAACGTCTCGATTGCGCTCGAAGCCTCCCGCATGGCCAGGGACTTGATGGGGGCCAATGGCATCACGCTGGAGTACCCTGTGTTCCGGCACATGTGCAATCTGGAATCGGTGTACACCTACGAAGGCACGCACAATATTCACACCCTGATTCTCGGCGAACATATTACGGGCTTCCCGGCCTACAAATAATCCATCCCTCCGATATCAGTCCAACGATGTGGAGCGTACTCGGGCAGGAGGATCAGGCACTGTCCCGGCTGGCGGTCAACACCTACAGGAATAATCGAGGCTGACATCCCTTGACATCTGATGCGCCTCCTGATTACATCAGATGCATGAGAACAACTCTCGATCTGGACAAACCGGTTCTCGAAGGCCTTAAAGCCCTGCAGAGAAAGGAAAAGCGTTCGTTGAGCCGAATCGCTTCCGAACTTCTTGCCGAAGCGCTGAGCGCAAAGCGCAAGGCCGGACGAGCGATGCACGCCTCGTTCTCCTGGAATTCTTCGGCGATGCGCGCCCGTGTGGATCTCCAGGACAAGGAATCGGTGTACAAGATCTTGAACGAACGTTCGCGATGAGCTATTCGGTTGACGTGAATTTGCTTCTTTACGCTTCCGACATGCAGTCTCCAGAGCATGAGGCTGCCAAGTCGTTTCTACTGGAACGCGCCGAGGACCCTGACCTGTTCTGCGTCTCGTGGTTGACTCTGATGGGCTACCAGCGCATGGCGACGCACGCAGGTATTTTCGCTTCCCCCTCTCTCCTCAGAAAGCATGGGCGAACATCCAAGAATTACTCTCTCTGCCGCGCGTTCACGTTATCGGCGAAGAGTCATCGTTTGACGTGGACTACGTTTCCGCAACAAAGGCTTTTCCAGTCCGTGGGAATCTGGTTCCCGACGCTCACCTTGCGGTTATCCTTCGGGAACACGGGGTGAAGAGGCTCTACACCACGGACGCCGATTTTCTAAAGTTCAATTTCCTGGAAGTCGTGAATCCGCTGAGTGGATAACCCTTAAACGTCACAGCAAGTGGCGCGTCTAACTATAACTAGACGGGGCTCGGGCGCTTGCGCGGTGCCACAGCTGCGCGCCGCGCCCTTGCGGCGGCGCCTTCGGCGTCCGGATTTAGACATTTTGCACGCCGGAGGCATGAAAGGAAGGTAGCCCCGGGTGGAGCGCAGCTCCACCCGGGGTTCATCTCAACATGGGGTTCGCACCCCGGCAGGGGTGCGAGGAATCCCTGCACCCCTGCCGGGGTGCGAACATCTCCGTTACGGCAACCCCGGGTTGCGCTCGCTTCGCTCGCTTAACCCGGGGCTAAATTCTCAGCACGCCTCCGGCGTGCTTGGCGCCTTCGGCGCCTGGCCCATTATGCCTTGCGGGAACAAAATTCTCGTTGCCCGGCATAACGAGCTACTGACAGGGACACAGTTGCTGTGGTGGCGCCTCACTCGCGAGGCCTTAAAAAGGGGAGGATTTATGGCCAGAAAACTTGGCCAGAGTCGCACCGCGCTGATTGTGATGTGCCTGCTTGCGCTTTTCCTGGTTCCGTCTACTCTTTCAGCGCAGTACTTTGGCCAGAATAAAGTCCGCTACGAAACACTGGATTTCAAAATACTCAAGACCGAACACTTCGACATCTATTACTACGATGAAGAAAAGGGTGAGGTTCAGGATTTCGGCCGCATGGCTGAACGCTGGTATTCAAGGCTTTCCGCGATTCTCGATTATAAATTGCCGAGAAGCCAACCGATTATTGTTTACGCGAACCATCCAGCGTTCACCGGCACCACGGTCATTCCCGATGAGATCTCGGAATCGACAGGGGGCGTAACCGAAGGCCTGAGGAATCGCATCATCCTGCCGTTTGCCGGCCCACTCAAGGATACGGATCACGTGTTGGGACATGAAATGGTGCATGCCTTCCAATACGACATCACCCGAAGAGGCGATACTCCTGGCGCGGCCACTCTACCGCTCTGGTTTGTCGAGGGAATGGCCGAATACCTGTCGATTGGCCCGGTGGATCCGCAGACGTCCATGTGGATGCGCGATGCGGTGCGGCGCAAGGAGCTTCCCGAGATCGACAAACTCGACAACCCCGACTACTTTCCCTACCGGTACGGGCAGGCCCTGTGGGCCTATATCGGTGGCCGCTACGGTGATGAAGCGATCGGCCGCATTCTTCGGCAAGCGGGAACGGGCGGCGACGTAAAGTCCGCTATTAAAAAGGTGCTCGGGATAGACACAAAGACGCTGTCGAAGGAATGGCAGGAAGCGCTCCAACGCGACTATGAACCTGAGCTTCGGGCCGCTACACCTCCTGTCGAGTTCGGAAAGCTCCTGGTTGCAGCCAGGAAGAACCAGGGGGAAATCAACGTCGCGCCGGCGCTGAGTCCTGATGGATCGCGTATGGTGTTTTTCTCCCAGCGCGATCTGTTCTCGATCGATCTCTATCTCGCGGACGCCAACACCGGCGAAATTCTGGACAAGATCACCCAGAGCGACATCGATCCTCACATCGACAGCCTGCAGTTCGTCAACTCCGCCGGGCATTGGAGCCAGGACGGGCACAAGTTTGCCTTTGGTTCCATTCGCGGCGGCCGGCCGGAGCTGTCGATCTACGATGTGGACAGGAAGAAGGTTGAACAGCAGATTCCTCTTCCCTTTCTGGGCGAAATCTACAGTCTGACATGGTCGCCTGACGGCAGGTCGATAGCATTCTCCGCGATGGCTGGGGCAGTCACCGATCTCTTCGTGATCGACCTCGGCACGAGGAACCTGCGCCGCCTCACCAATGATGCCTTCGCTGATCTTCAACCTGCATGGTCGCCGGACGGAACCCGGATCGTGTTCGTGACGGATCGTTTCACCACGGATCTGGCGACGCTGGCCTACGGTCAATATCGTCTTGCCTTGATCGATCCGGCGACAGGGAAAATCGAAAGCGTTGCCGCTTTCGACCAAGGCAAACATCTGAACCCGCAGTGGTCTTCAGATGGCCGCAGCATCTATTTCATCTCTGACAGAGACGGAATTTCAAATGTTTACCGGTTGCAGCGAACCAACGGGGCGCTCTTCCAGGTGACCAATCTGCAAACTGGTGTGAGCGGTATTACGCCCCTGAGTCCCGCGCTGGCGGTGGCGTCTGCCGGCAGCGGGATGGTCTTCAGCTCCTTCGCGAACGGGATGTATTCCTTGCGCCGGCTTGACGATGCTGCCCAGCTTGCCGGCAAGCCTGTGCCCTCCACCCCCGGACAGGTGAGTGCTGCGATCCTGCCGCCGCGTTCGGCCGCAACCGGCGAGGTGGCCTCGCTGATCGGAAATTCCCGCCAGGGACTGCGTTCATCTGACGGCTTCACAACGAAAAAATACTCCCCTCACCTGTCGCTGGATTACATCGCTCCGCCGTCGGTGGCCATTGGCGTCAGCAACTTCGGCTCCCTGATCGGAGGTGGAACAACGCTCTCCTTCAGCGATCTGCTGGGCCATCACAATGTGTTCACGACATTCCAGTCGGCGTACAGCAGCGGAGGCGGAGGCTTTCTCAACAACCTGGCGACTATTGGGGGCTACCAGAACCAGAAGAGCCGCTGGACCTGGGGGGTCTCCGGCGGCCAGGTTCCATTTGCCACGGGAGCTTTCAGCGAAACCCTTGCAACTTCCGGAGGGACGCCCGTCCTGGTGGATCAGTCTGTTCAGTATTGGCAGATCAACCGGGAACTCCTGGGATACCTGGCGTATCCCTTCAATCGTGCACAGCGCCTCGAATTCTCGACAGGCTACCGGCACATCAGTTTCGATGCGGAGCAGAGAACCCAGGTCTTCGACCTGGCGACGGGCGCGCAGGTCGCCAACCAGACAACCAATATCGATACGCCCGCGGCTCTCAATCTCGGCACCGGGGCCGCAGCGCTGGTCTACGACTCTTCTATCTTCGGGGGTACGAGTCCGGTGAGAGGGCGACGGTATCGCCTCGAACTCGGAGGGACGGGCGGCGATCTTGGCTACGGAAATTTTCTGGGAGACTATCGACAGTACTACCAGCTGGCTCGGCCGCTCTCGCTCGCAGGGCGCATGATCTACACCGGGCGCTTCGGTGGAGATGCGAGGGATTCGAGGCTGCAGGATCTGTTCGTGGGATACGACTCTCTGGTTCGCGGCTACAACCCCGGGTCATTCTCTGCCAGCGAGTGCGGTCCGTCCGTCCAGCAAACGGGTACTTGTCCGGTATTCGATCAACTGCTCGGAAGCCAAATGGCTGTCGCTAATGCGGAAGTGCGGATGCCCGTCCTTGGAGCTCTCGGTGTGATCCGAACTCCAGGCATACCGCCGGTGGAAACCGCGCTTTTCTATGACGCTGGTGTCGCCTGGACCTCGGCAGACAAAGCGAGCTTTCTTGGCGGCTCGCGTCATCCGGTTACAAGCTACGGCACCAGCCTCCGGGTGAATCTCCTGGGCTTTGCGATTGGGCAGATCAGCCTGGTCCACCCGAATGACCGACCGAATGCCCGAAAGTGGTCCTGGGAATTCAGTCTGCTGCCGGGTTTCTGAAAGGCCTGAGCGCTATGCCGGGATCCTCGCCGGCCTGGATGTAAAGCCGGGGAAAGCACGCCGGAGGCGTGCTGAGAATTTAGCCCCGGGTTAAGCGAGCGAAGCGAGCCCAACCCGGGGTTGCCGTAACGGAGATGTTTGCACCCCGGCAGGGCCCGGCAGGGGTGCAGTGTCCAGGAATTGGCTGGGCAGTTCTTCCGGCGGAACAACTGCTGGACACTACATTAGTAATTCTGCCGGTAGGCGACCTTGTGATCGTAGTGCTTGGAGTAAAAATCCCGCCTGAAGATCGGGATGTCGATTGGTATGTCATAGTCCACACTGATGTTCAGGCTGCGTCCGGTGCCCATGATCGAGATCTGGTCTGCTCTTATCGGGAGACCCAGTTCATCGGCCCGGACCAGCACCAGCGTGCGGATCTCCTTGGGCGTCCGGTTCTCGCTGCCGCCAACTTGAGCGATGTGCTGGAGGGCGTCCGCGAATTTATTGTCATTCATCTCGACGCGGAGGTAATCGTAGCTGAGATAAATGTAGAAAAAGAGGACGAGAACCCAGACAAGCAGGACCAACCGCTTTGCGTATGGATTCGCGTCGCTCTTCATTCACTTACTTTTCGCTTGAAGGACTGAATGAAAGCAAGAAACTTCTTCATGCTTGAAGGAGGGTGAAACCTGAACGGTCGCGACTTCGCGGGCATGATTGTGGAGCCTGTTACCGCTACCGGGGTGCATCATCAACTGGAACGATCACCTGGAACGGCTCGCCTGTTCCGTCAATAAGATCTCTGTTATCAATACGATGCGGCGCCGTCGACACGGACTTGGGAAGGGGCCGAATCCAAATCGCGGCAGGTCTACGTTTTCATCCGATATTCGTCTTTTGGGCAAACCCAGTACATCCCGCCGGGCATACCCGCAGACTTGATCACCCTGGTCGCAATCATCGGGGTCGTGCACTGCGGGCACGATTTTCCCTGCTGAATCGAGTCCTTGTCCTTACCAAGACTAGCTCTCGCTGTCTTACTGAGCTTTCCACCAGATGCCATACCTGACCTCCAAAACGAATCGAGAAAAAAGATGATAGCAAAAACCTACAGGGTTTCGCGCAGCAGATTCTCGAACTGCTCGGGAGTGTCAATGTCCAGAAGGACTCCGGAATTCGATACGGGAACCGCGATGACCCGTTCCGGATCAAGCCGAACCACCGCATTCAGTCCCTCATCCGGGGCCAGCGCGAGGATTTCCGCAAACAAATCTGCGGCAAACCATGCGGGATGTCCCCGCCGTCCTTGGTAAAGAGGCAAAACGATGTGCCCTGGTCTCAGATTCCCGGCAAGAAGGGCGATCGTGGACGCGTCGACCATGGGATGGTCCACCAGAAATATGCCGGCGCCGTCGATACCCTGAGGCAGAGATCTCACGCCGGCCTTGACGGAGGTACTCATACCCCGGTTGTAATCGGGATTGAACACCAGGGGCAGGTTGGGAAAAGCCCGTTGGATTTCGTCGCGATGATGCCCCACAACGATCCTGGTTTCTTCGATGCCTGCGTCATGGACTGCCTGCAGAATCCTTTCCAGAAACGTTTGTCCTCGATAACTCAGCAAAGCCTTGGGGCTCCCCATCCGTTCGGACTTACCGCCGGTCAGGACAATGGCGGCAATCGGTCTAGTGCGACAGGGCATAGACGATAGTATTCACGGCAATGCGGTAGGCGTAGCTGGAGAACTCGTAGGGATACTCGGGGATATCCATCCACTGATAAGCATCGCCCAGATCGGTATTGTGATTGATAACAACGACGAGTCGTCCTTTTTTATCCCAGATCCCTTTGCACTCGGGAACAAAGCCGTCCTGCTCCCAGGTGATATGTCCGGGGTTGATCAGATAGGCAATACTGGGCACTTGCTTCAATCGCTCGACCTTGAACATCTCATTGAATATCGGATGATCAAGAGGGATGTCTTTGATTTCTCCTTCGGGCAGCACCTTCTTCATCTCGGCTGCCAGATTTCCCCATTCAAAGCTGCCCCAGAAATCGTCGAGCATCCAGAAGCCGCCGCGACCAAGATACTCGCGCATGATTTCGGCATCTTTGGAAGTCAGGACCATCTGTCCAGGCTCGCTCGTATAGATGAAGGGATATCTGAACAAGTCGGGATTGGTAATGGCAATTGCCCGTTCGTTTTCGGCAATATCGAGTTGAGTGAGCCGCCGGAGCGCCCAGATCAACTGTCTATCTCCCTTGGGGTAGTCGGTGTACCAGTTCTTGGCGTAATGCCGCGGGAAGGAATCCTGGATGCGTCCGTTGTAGATAAGCCGGGTGAACACGAACTGATTGGTGAGTTGCTTGTCCTGTTCGATGGACTTTGCGTCGTCGTAGCTGCCGATAAAGTCGGGGTTGGCGCCGTCGTCGCTTCCGAGGATTTCCGCCAGTCTGGCTTGAGATATCGGTCGATCCTGATCTGCGGGCGGATTCAGCTCCCGCTGCGCCAGGAGAAGACTAGCGGTGAGGATCATGCAAAGGAGGGCCACTGCGGCAGGGCGTTTCACCAAACCTCCATTCATTGATGGCTGCACCCTATGCTACGGTTTCGCGCTGTCGCGCTCCCGCTTCGCGCGGGCTTGCATTCGCGGCCGCTCATCAGTTGCTGGTATCATAGCCACGCAGCCCGGTTCCATCAATGAAAACGCTTATCCGGCACGCCACTGGCGCCGACTTTCCGACCCTGCTCCGCATCGATGAAGCCAGTTTTCCCCCCGAGATCGCCTATGACTCCGTGGAGCTTTCCTTCCTGATGAAACGGCAAGGAGCCGAAACGCTCGTGCTGGAAGAAGACGGCCGGATTGTGGCGTTTCTGCTCATGGAGGTCCATCGCCGCCCGAAACGCGCGACGCTGGTAACTCTTGATGTTCTCAGCGAGAAGCGGCGCAAGGGGTATGCGACGGACCTGCTTCGCCGTTCCGAAGCCATCCTTGCGGACTATGGAGTGACCGCCTACTACCTTCAGGTGGATACGCGGAATGATGGAGCAGTCTTGTTCTATCGGAAGCATGGGTTCGATGTCGAACGCCGGCTCGAGAAATATTATCCGGGCGGCCACGATGCCTGGCAGATGGTCAAAAGACTTGTAAAATCCGCCGGCGAGTGACGGCAAGCTCTTCGGGCAGGACGCGCGTCTCGCCCGTAACGGTCATGAAATTCGCGTCGCCAATCCATCGCGGCACCACGTGCAGATGGTAGTGTTCGCGAATCCCGGCGCCTGCGCAATGGCCGAGATTCAAGCCGACGTTGAACCCTTCAGGATGGTACAGCTCCTGAAGGGCCCGGATCCCTCGCTGAGCCAAAGCCATCATCTCGGAAACCTGCTCGGGAAGCGCTTCCTCGAATCGTGCAGTATGGGCGTAGGGCGCGACCATGAAATGACCGGACGTGTAGGGAAACAGATTGAGGATCACGAAATTGTGAGCCCCCCGATGGACGATGAGCCGATCTTCGTCCAGAGCGGTATCCCCGCCGATGCAAAAGACACAGGAGCCTGCCTCTTTGCCGACCGACGCCATGTAGTCATAACGCCAGGGGCTCCAGACAAACTCCATGCTACTCGGGCATCGAAGCAGCGGAGGCGCCGTCAGCGGGTGGGACTACACCCGCTGGAGACCGTTCATCCCCATTGATCAGGTCCTTGAGTTCCTTGCTCGGTTTGAAATAAGGGACCCGTTTCGCCGGAACTTCCACCTTTTCGCCGGTCTTCGGATTGCGGCCCACACGCGCGTTGCGTTGCCGGACCCTGAAGCTTCCGAAGCCGCGAACTTCCAGCTTGTCGCCCACTCGCAGCGCTTTAATGACGCTCTCGAACAGCGTGTCGACGATGACTTCCGAATCTTTTCGCGTCAACTCCGTAACTTTGGCCACTTCTTCAACAAGATCTGCTTTGGTCATGACCGTCACTCCCTTTCAAAAACGTGTTGCAGGCTACTTCCACAGGTACTGGAATCGAATCTGCGACTTCAATGTTTGCGCTCCAAACGGGTACAGGCGGGAAACGTCGCCAGTCAATACATCCAGCAGTGTAACCCGTTGTCGCGCCGCACGAAGAAGATTCGGTTTCCCGGTGATCCCGGCCAGTGACGCCGCCAGGTCCACGGCATCCTGGAAATTTCCGATTTCATCCACGAGTTTCTTCGTCTGCGCGTCCCGCCCGGTGTAGACCCGGCCATCGGCGAGGCTTCGCACCTGCTCCACGTCCATCTTGCGTCCGTCGGCAACGGCTTCGACAAACTGGACGTACATGTCGTCAATCAATCCCTGAAAATAAACCTTCTCGCGATCGGTCAGCGGCCGCGACGGCGTCCCGGTGTCCTTGAATTCCCCGGACTTGAAAATCACGTCTTTCAGCTTTGCCCATTCCATCAGATCGCCGTAATTCACCCATTCGGCGATCACCCCGATGCTGCCGACGACGGTGCCGGGATTGGCGATGATTTTGGTCGCCGAACATGAAAGGTAATAAGCGCCCGACGCGCCGACCGAGGCCATATAGGCGACGATGATCTTGCCCTTTTCTTCGCGAAGCCTCTTGATCTCCTTGTAAAGCTCCTGCGATACCGCGACGCCGCCTCCCGGAGAATCCACATTCAGGAGGATCGCGCGTACCGACTTATTGTCTTCATAACGCTTCAACTGTTCGATGATCGGGCGCGAATCGACAAGTTCCCCTTCGATATCCACAACCTGAATACGATCGCCGAATGCGAAGTCGCCGCCGCCCTCGCCGCCGTACGCAATGAGAAGGGACAGGGCGACGACGGCAAGCAGAACAAAAGCTCCCCCGCCAAGGAGGAGCCAGAAAAGCATCCGATTACGCATAACCTGGCATCATTCGCCGGGGCCTAACTGTTGTGCTTGGCCTGAAAGAGATCGGCGAGTGTCGCGCTCCCGTCTGCCGCGTCACGGTAATTGTCGTATTCCCTACGATCCGCGTCCTCGCTGTTGGCACGCTGGCTGAGCCCGATCTTGTGATCGGAAGGACTCAGCTTGATGATCTTGAAATCGAAAGTATCGCCAATCGTGAAGTCCTCGGCCTTGACCTTGCCCGAGTCTTCGAACTCGGAGACGTGGCAGAGCCCTTCGATACCTTCTTCGATCTCGACGAAGATGCCGAATGGCGCATGCCGGACCACGCGCCCCTTGACGACGCTTCCCACCTGATGACTGGCAAAGAACTGCTCCCAGGCATCGGGCTGAAGTTGCTTGATTCCGAGCGAAAGACGATGGTTTTCGGTATCGATATTGAGGATTACCGCATCGACTTTCTCGCCCTTCTTCAGAACTTCCGAAGGATGCTTGATGCGGCGCGGCGAAATATCGGAAACGTGAACCAGACCGTCGATTCCCTCTTCGACTTCAATGAACGCCCCGAAATCCGTCAGGTTCCGTACACGCCCGGAAATCACGGAATTCACGGCGTACCGCTCCGCGAGGGTCGTCCATGGATCAGGCTCTATCTGCTTGATTCCCAAAGAAATGCGGCGGTTCTCGACATCCACATCGAGCACGACAGCTTCAACGTCCTGGCCAAGCTGGAGCACCTTCGAGGGGTGCTTCACGCGCTTGCTCCACGACATCTCGGAGACGTGAACCAGCCCTTCGACCCCCGGGGCGAGTTCCACAAAAGCGCCGTAGTCGGTAAGATTCACGACCTTGCCGGACACGCGCAAACCCGGAACATACTGGTCGGGCACCAGACTCCAGGGATCGGGCTGAAGCTGTTTATAGCCGAGGGAAACGCGCTCCTTCTCCCGGTCGTATTTGAGCACCTTGACCGTGATCTCGTCGCCAACGTTGAACATCTCGGAAGGATGATTGACACGGCCCCACGACAGGTCCGTCACGTGAAGAAGACCATCGATACCGCCCAGGTCGATAAAGACACCGTAATCGGTAATGTTCTTCACCGTGCCTCGGACCTCCGCTTCTTCTCGCAGAACTTCGAGGGTAAAGGCCTTCTTGCGCGCCTGCTCGGTCTCGAGCACGATCTTGCGCGACAGCACGATGTTACCCCGCTTGCGATTCATCTTGATGACGCGGCACTCGATTTCCTTGCCCTTCATCGAATCGAGATTCTTGATGGGGCGAACGTCGATCTGGGAGCCCGGCAGAAAGGCCCTCACCCCAATGTCGACCGACAACCCGCCTTTGATCCGCTCAATCACGCGGCCCCGTATGACGAGATTTTCGTTGTACGCCCGCTCCACGTCTTCCCAGATCTTGATTTTCTCGGCTTTTTCCTTCGACAGGACGAGGTGCCCATCGTGATCTTCGGTGTCCTCCAGGAGAACGTCGATGACGTCCCCTACGGCGACCGTCAGATGACCACCGGGGTCCATAAACTGGTGCTTGGGGATGACGCCCTCGGATTTGTATCCGACGTCGACGACGACATCCGTGTCCGTGATTTTCAAAACGGTTCCCTGCATGACTTCGCCTTCGGCGAATTTCTGAGTTCCGTATGCGTCTAGCAATTGCTCGTAATTGGCGACCTCCTCCCCTCCTTCTGGGGCAGCAAACCGACCGCTCCCGGCCGGTTTTCCGGGTTGGTTAACCATTATGTTCTTTCCTCCTGCTTAGTGCGAAACTGGTACTGTATGGGATTTCGCTATTCATTGCAACCACTTGAGGGCAAGCAGTTGAGCTTGTCAGATTCCGCTTTATCCATATAATTGTTGAGGATTGACCTGGAGGACTTCATGAAAGCTAACATTCACCCCAACTACATCGACACGGTGGTGAAGTGCGCGTGCGGAGAAACATTCCGGACCCGTTCTACAAAGCCCGAGATTCACTTGGAAATCTGTTCGAAATGTCACCCCTTCTTCACTGGCAAGCAGAAGCTTATCGACACTGCCGGCCGCGTTGAAAGGTTCAACCGGAAATACGCCAAGAAGGCGTAAGGGGGCCCGATGTTCCGGTATCTCAAACATCTCCTTTTCACTTCAACGTCCTGGGCTCTCAGCTCCAGCGACGATGTCCTGGTGGGCGGACAGGCCGTCATCGAAGGCGTGATGATGCGCTCCCCCAAGGGTTATTCCGTGGCTGTCCGTCGAAAAGACGGCAGCTTCCGGGTCGTCAAGGAGGTTTTGCAGACTACGGGTGAGAAGTGGAAAATCTTTAAATTACCCATTATCCGCGGCGTCGGAGTGCTGGGTCAGGCCCTGGTTCTGGGAATCAAGGCCCTCCGGTTTTCGGCCGATGAGGCGGTGCTCGATGAAGAGGGGGCGCAGGCATCCCGCCCTGTCTCCCCCGCCCCTTCTCCGGCCGACGCGGCGGCAAAACCGGCGGGAGCACCTGATTCGCTCCCTCCCTGGGTGATCGGCGGGAGTCTGGTCGTGGCCCTGGGTGTCAACATCGCTCTCTTTATTGCCCTGCCGCTGTTCGCGACTGGGTTTCTTCAAAGGCAACTGGGTTTTCAGAGTCACCTCCTGTTCAATGCCATCGACGGAGTCTTTCGCGTGGCAACGTTCGTCACGTTCCTTCTGATGATCTCTTTGATGAAAGATATGCGCCGGGTATTCGAGTTTCATGGCGCTGAGCACAAGACCGTCTACAACTTCGAAGCCCACGAAACTCTCGCAGTCGAGAATGCCAGAAAGTACTCCACGCTTCATCCCCGTTGTGGAACAAGTTTCCTGCTGGTTCTGATGATTGTGAGCATTGTCGTGTTCTCGCTCTTCCACTTCGATGCGATTCTGGCCAAGCTTCTGTCTCGCATCGTTCTGCTTCCCCTGATTGCAGGCATTTCTTACGAAGTGATCCGCTACTCGGCGAAACATCCGGGCAGCCTGCTGCGCATCGTGACCTACCCGGGACTGTTGTTGCAGAAGATCACGACCAAGCCGCCTGACGACGACCAACTGTCTACCGCAATAAGAGCCCTCGAAGAAGCTCTGTCGGTATGAGCCTTGACAGTCTCCTGATCGGCAAGCTTCATGACGCCGAGACGCGCTATGAAGACCTCAACGAGGAGCTCGCCAATCCCGAAGTCATCGGCGACAACAAGCGCTACCAGAAGACCGCTAAAGCTCACAGCGATCTCGGCGAGATCGTGTCCCGCTACCAGGAGTACAAGGAAATCGAAAAGAACCTGGCCGACACCCGCGCCATGCTACGGGAAGCCGGCATGGACCCCGAAATGAAAGCGATGGCCGAAGAGGAACTGTTAAGTCTTGAGACACGCCTCACCGATTGCGGCAACAGCCTCAAGCTTCTCCTCCTCCCCAAGGACCCCAACGACGAAAGAAACGTCATTCTCGAAATTCGCGCGGGAACCGGCGGTGACGAAGCGACACTTTTCGTCTCGGACGTTTTCCGGATGTACTCCCGTTATGCCGAACGACAGGGATGGAGGGTGGAAATCCTTTCTTCCAATCCCACGGGAGTTGGGGGCTTCAAGGAAATCATCGCTCTGATCGAAGGCAAAGGTGCTTTCAGCCGCCTGAAGTATGAAAGCGGAGTTCACCGGGTGCAACGCGTACCGGCCACCGAAGCCAGCGGACGAATCCATACTTCAGCAATCACCGTAGCGGTCCTGCCTGAAGCAGAAGAAGTTGAAGTGGCGATTCATGAAAAGGATCTGCGCATCGACACGTTCTGCTCCTCAGGTCCCGGCGGACAATCCGTGAACACCACCTACTCGGCGGTGCGCATAACCCACATTCCCACGGGGCTCGTGGTGTCCTGCCAGGACGAAAAGTCGCAGATCAAGAACCGGGCCAAGGGGCTGCGGGTTCTGCGGTCGCGACTCTATGAGATGGAGCAGGAGAAGCAGCAAAAGGCGCTGGCAGATGAAAGACGTTCCATGGTGGGAACGGGCGACCGCAGCGAAAAGATTCGGACCTACAACTACCCGCAGAACAGGTTTACCGACCATCGCGTCGGTCTCACCCTGCATCGTCTGGACTTCATCATGGACGGCGATCTCGCGGAGGTCATCGACACACTCACCAGCCATTTCCAGGCCGAGAGACTCAAGGACGACAAGAAAAACGTAAATTGACTCTACGCGACGCTCTCCGCCAGGTTGCTGAACGATTCCAACGCCATCGGCTCTCGAGCGCCCGCCTCAACGCAGAGGTTCTGCTTGCCCACTGTCTTTCCGTCGACAAGGCCTATCTCTACACTCACGACGAGCGCGAGTTGACTCCGGCGGAAACGCAAAAGCTCGAAGACTTCGTGTACGAAAGAATCTCCGGCGTGCCGGTTCAATATATCGTGGGCCGGCAGGAATTTTTCGGGCGCTACTTCACGGTAAATCCCGCCGTGCTGATTCCCCGCCCCGAAACGGAGTTTATTGTGGAAGCGATTCTGGAACTCCGGCCGCCGCCCGGCTCGCGAATCATCGATGTAGGAACGGGGTCCGGCTGCATCGGCGTCACGCTCGCGCTGGAGCTGCCGCAAACTCAGGTCACGCTGACCGATGTTTCCATCGACGCGCTTCTGGTCGCCAGGCTCAATGCCGGCCATCTTGGAGCATCGGTTTCGATCGCGTGCATGGATCTGCTGGAGGCGGCAGCCGGGCCGTTCGACTTCATCGTCAGCAATCCGCCCTACGTCAGCCGCAAGGAATCGTCCCGCCTGCAACTTGAAGTGCGGGAGCACGAGCCGGAAGTCGCTCTCTACGGCGATGACGAGGGGCTCGCCGCGTTCCGGCGGCTGGTTCCCTCCGCAGAACGCCTGCTCCCTCCAGGCGGATACCTTGTCGCGGAAATCGGATATGGAATGGAAGACCGGGTTCTGGGTCTTTTCGGGAGCGCCTGGGAAAAGCTGCCCACTCGAAAAGACCTTCAAGGCATTCCCCGCACGGTACGCGCGCGCCGGCGGCATGTCGCCTGAGAACAGCGTCATTTCGCCGCGGCGATCGAATCCACCTGAATTGTCCGGGTACTGGGGTTGAGCGTGCCGGTCACGGTCACTCTTCTCCCCGCCAGTTTTTCCGGAGCTTTCTGATCGCTCAGCGTATAGGCATTGGTGCCGTCGTAGAGCACAAAGAGGGCTCCATGCGCGTCGATACAGGCGAGTGTGCACTCGGCATCTGTCGGTCCCATCTTCATGCGGGAATGGTCTGCCGCGGCGCACATACTGTCGGTAATCGTACCGACGAATGTACGCCTGGCCTGCGCGGGTTCGAATCCGGCAAAAATGATGAGGCCAACCAGGAGAACCCTCACGCGCTTCTAGTGACCCGGCATCATCAAATGGGCCGCGGACGTACCGGCATTCATGATCCACGCACCGCCCTGGTTGGCATTCTCCGGCAGGCCGAGAGACTGCCCGGTGGCGCCAGGCACGCAGATCGTCGCGTGCGAGCGAGCCGTGGCCTGATCCGCGCCGGTCAGGTTATAGAAGATGGAGCCGAATTCCGGCTTCGTCCACTTCCCCGCTCTCTCCATGGCCTCGAAAGCCGCCTGACGTTCCTGCGGGTTGGTGATGGTCTCGGTCTTCAAACTCTGCGAGACGCGCTCCAGATTCGCAATGCTCGTGCATTCCACGGAAAACGGCTGCTGGCCCGGTTGTACAGGCCGCTCATAGCAGACCAGACGGTTCGTTCCTTTACGCAGCGTGTCGTATGTGAAATCGCTTTTCCACTTGATCACGGTGGCCCCGGCTTTCATTTGTTGCGGGGCAGCGAGCAGAGCTTTGTCGATGGCTGGGTCCGGGCTTTGGGCAAAGGCGGCGCCGGCAAGCAGCAGCACGACGGCAGCAGCGGATACTCTGAGTCTCATTCTGTGGCCTCCATGGTGACAATCGAGAATGCAGTATATTCCGGCGCGCCAGGCGCCGAACCCAAATTCCTGCGGAAAAGATCAGCGTCTCCGGCGCTATCCGGAATTTTAATGCTTTGGATCACAGGATCAGGCGCAGTTCACTGTTCATCCAGGGCAAATGTCCAGATCGAGCCACCGGTGGGAACTTTGTCCAACGCATAACGATTGGCGAGAATACCGCCGAGGCCCGAAGCGATCGTGACGTACTGATGCCCCTTGTGGGTATACGTGATTGCCGTCGCATTGATGCTCGATCCGGTCTTCATCTGCCAGAGTATCTTGCCTGTGTCCTGATCCAGAGCGAGGAATTCTCCGGTCAACCTGCCGGTAAAGAGGAGACCGCCGCCGGTGGCGAGCATGCCCGCGGAGATCGGAAGGTCTGTCACCGGAATCTCCCACTTCTTTTCCCCCGTCAGGGGATTCATCGCGAGGAAGTGGCCGACGACATCACCGGGTTTAACCGGCGGGTTTTTGGCGCTGACGCCGGTGGACGTCTGCCCGAGTACCTGATTTTCTGTCGGTGCGAGCTTTTGTATCCGGGCCACCTCCCATGTGGACGCGTAGATGAGCCCGGTAGACGGATTAAACGCGATGGGGACAGCGTTCGTGCCGCGGGAGGGGAAGATCTCGACTTCCTCGCCCGCGAGAAATCGTTCGTACAGTTCCGTCAGCACCGGGCGGCCGGTGCTGAGATCGACACCGGTAGCCCAATTGACCTTCACGTAAGGATGAGCCGCAATCAGTTTGCAGTTTGTGCGATCCAACACATAGAGGAAGCCGTTCTTGTTCGCCTGGATCATGACCTTGCGGGTCTGGCCGCCGACCTGAATGTCGGCGAGGACGTTTTCATCGGTGGCATCCACGTCCCACACGTCATTCGGGGTGTATTGGAAATAGCAGACCATTTCACCTGTCCTGGGACGGAGCGCGAGAACGCTGGCAGTGAACAGGCTGTCCCTGGCTTCGCGAGGACGCGGGTCGTAAGGTTCTGCATTTCCGGTGCCCCAGTAGACAAGATCGAGTTGAGGATCGTACGAGCCGGAACGCCATGTGGGGCCTCCGCCATACTTCCAGGCGTCGGTGTTGCTGGGCCAGGTTTCGGATCCGGGTTCGCCTGGAGCAGGAATCGTATATCGCCGCCACAACTTTTTCCCGGTGTCGGGATCCCAGCCGTCCAGAAAGCCGCGCGTGGTGGACTCTCCGCCAGCCATTCCGGAAATCACCACGCCATTGGCGACGATCGGTGCGCTCGTGGAGTAGTACCCGTCTTTCGCTTCAGCAAATTTCTGGTTCCACAGTTCCTTGCCGGTCTTCATATCCAGCGCGAGGAGATGATTGTCGATCGTGACGCGAAAGATCTTGCCGTTGTAAATCGTTGCGCCACCGCGGTTGATCGGAGCCCGCGTCGCCGCCGGCTCGATTTGTACAGGCGTGCGCCAGATCTGCCGTCCGGTGTCAACGTCGATGGCGAAGGTATATTTGCCGTTGATGACATACATCACCCCTTCATAAATTGTCGGGGAGGCGAGTTCGCCGGAATCGTTCATGACGCTGGCGCTCCAGAGCGCCTTCAGGTGCTTCACGTTGGACTTGTTGATTTGCCGGAGTGGGCTGTAGCTTTTTCTGTCATAGCCCATGCTATGGGTTGTGACATTCTCGGTGTTCTTGCCGTCGTTGATCAGATCCTGCGTCGTTTGGCTGGAAGCGAGCCCGGCGACCAGACACGTACCTATCGCGAACAGCCACAGATTCTTCATGCGGTTTCTCCCGGTTGGTTCGGAGCAGTATAGAACGGAATGCGACGCGTTGGAATTTGACGAGAGCGGCAGCCCAAGCTAGGCTGGTGCCCACATTTCCAGAAAACTTCACAAAGGAGTGCGCGATGAAGAAACTTGTCCTGGGCCTTTCCTTACTGGTTGCGCTTTCATCGGGTGCCGACGCACAGGCGCCTGAAGGGGGCGGCCGGGGTCGCGGCCAGGCGGCGGCGGCCAGGCCTGTGGGTGTTGACGCCGCGACGGCGAAGAAGATGGTTGCCGCAGCCGAAGCCGCTGCCATTTCGGCCAATGCGCAGGTGGCAATCGCCGTGGTCGATGGCAATGGCGATCTGGTTTATTTCGAGCGCATGGACGGAGCGTCGGCCAGGGCGGTGACCAGTTCCCAGGGCAAAGCCCGCGCAGCGCTCCTGCTGGGAGTCCCCACCAAAGAAGCGCAGGACGCGATCGCCGCAGGCAAACCGCTCCCCGTAACCCTGACAAGCCCTCCAGCCGGAGCGTGGGAAATTACAATCGGGCAGGGTGGCCTGCCGATCCTCAAGGATGGAAAGGTTGTCGCGGCGATGGGCTGCGGCGGATCGCTTCCCGCCAATGATGAGAAGTTCTGTCAGGCGGGCATCGACGCCATGGGGAAATAGGACAAAGGAGACACGTTCATGATTATCGCCACGATTCAGATCATCACGGTTTTGCTGGTCCAGCAACCGGCGTCCTCCCCATCCCTCGACTTTCAATACTTCAAAGCTAAAGTACAGCCTATCTTCACGACAAAGCGTCCGGGGAATGCGCGATGTGTGTCCTGCCACACAACCGGGACTCCCATGCGGCTGCAACCGCTGGCGCCAGGAAGTTCAACGTGGAACGATGAAGATTCGCGTAAAAACTTCGACATCGTGCGCGCCAGAGTCGTTCCCGGCAGTCCTCTGAAGAGCAAGCTTCTGCTGCATCCGCTCGCCGAGGCCGTGGGTGGCGACGCAAGTCACGACGGTGGCAAACACTGGAAATCTCAGGACGATCCGGAATGGCAGACTCTGGCCGCGTGGGTTCGTGGGGACACCGCCGCTGGCCCCGCGGCGCCCGGCAAGGTACGAATCATCCAGACCAACTCCGCGGGTGACAGCGTGCACATCATCGACCCCATCACGAATAAAGTCGTCGGAGAAATCACGGGAATTGAAGTGGGCCATGGCGCCGCAGCCGCTCCCGACGGAAGCCGCATCTACATCAGCAATGAATCCGACAGCACACTGGACGTTGTCGACGGCAAGACGCTGAGGGTCACGACAAGAATCGCTCTCAGCGGCCATCCGAACAACATCTCGATCGGACATGATGGAAGGCACGTCTATGTTGCGATTCGGGAAACGGCGGGCGCTGTCGATGTCGTCGATACCGCGTCGCTGCAAAGAGTCAAAAGCATCCCGGTAAACGGTGCGGTGCACAACACCTACGTCACCCCGGACGGCCGCTTTGTCATTGCGGGGTCGATCGCCGGGAAAAACATCACGGTTATCGATTCGAAGACCGAACAGCCGGTCTGGGTCATCGACTTCGATCTGGGCGTTCGTCCCATCGCCTTCGACACGAACCCGGACGGTTCGACAAAACGCATGTACGTCCAGCTTTCCGACTTGAACGGGTTCGCGGTTGTCGATTTCGCGACCCACAGGGAAGTCACCCGGGTCACGCTTCCGAAACTTCCCCCCGGAAAGACCGAGATTTCGGAAGGGGGCAACGCGTCGCATGGCCTGGCGGTCACTTCAGACGGAAAGGTGCTGGTGGTCAACAGCCGGCTCAACAGCTCGGTTTATATGTATGCGCTTCCAGACCTGAAGCTGCTGGGATCGGTTGAGGTCGGCAGGGCTCCGGACTGGGTTACCCTGACACCCGACGACAAGTCCGCTTACGTTGCCAACGCTCAATCTGAACAGCGTGTCGGTTATCGACATCAAGTCGATGAAAGAGATAGCGCGCATTCCTGTCGGGCAGGTGCCGAAGCGAAATATCACGGCGATGTTGCCATAGAGATTCGGGGCACGCCCCACTTCGAACCCCGAATCCACATCACTGCTGGGGCTCGCGAATTCTCAGAGTGCTGCAGATTTTTTCAACATCTGCCTGGCCGGAATCCCGCGCTGCACTCTCGCATTCCGCATACTGTAGTCGTGCGTTTCCGTTGTCGCCCTGCATCTGGACGAGGCTCCCCAGATAGAGGTGCCCGAGTGGATATTCGGGATTTACCCGAACGGCATTTTGAAACGCATGCTCCGCGCCCGTGAAATCTCCGGCCAACACAAAGGCGCGGCCGAGCCTCGATTGCAGTGGCGCGTCATGAGGAGTCAAAGCAGCAGCCAGCGCCAGGCTCGAACGGCTGCGGCCGGGTACACTCAAAAAATAACGCGTCTGATCGAGGCCGGCAAGCATCACCAGAACGCCGGCGACAGCCCATTTCATACGGCGGACCGATACCCACGCAGGCCAGTTCCAGGCCTCCACGGGAAGGCCGCCCCGCTTCTCAGTTTCAGGAATCAGCACGGATGCGACACGAGGTTCATGCAGCTTCCAGACCGCGCCATCGAGTATGAAGTGGTGGATGTTGACGAGAGCTGTAACCGCGAAAAAGCTCACTGTAAAATCACGCCCGAAGGCCCAGCTTGCAATCCACGGCACTGGAACGAAAAGGGCGATTCCACCCACAGCCAGTAAAGCAAAATAAGCTGCCGGCTTCCACGCAGTCTTCCGGCCTGCCTGTGCCTCCTGCCGGGCAAAATAGCTCGTAATCCAGATATATTGCGCGGAATGCATCACGGCAAGGATGCCCGCGCTGTAGCGCGTCTGTGGCACCCGGACATTGGAAATGAGCTCGACCACCGTTGGAAGCACAAACCACAGGAACTCGGTGGTGTACAACACAATCGGGGCCAGCATCGCACGCCACCCGGCTTTTCTGAGCAATCTGGCGAGCGGATAGATTCCCAGAACCAGAAAAATGGAAAGCAGAGGTAAACGGAACACGTCGATTAGTGTGGGCAAGCCGAGTGACAGGACATAAGGGTCTGAAGACGGGTTCGTATGGAAACTCAGGAAAATCATCAGATAAGACGCCACGAACGCCGTTCGGAGCGCGTTGCGATCCTTCGCATCCACGGCAACGCCATTGCGGCGAACGAACATCATCAGGAGACCGAAATTCTGCCCCATGTAGTGCCACGGGCTCCAGGTGACGTAGAGGGTAAACAACAGCGGAACCAGGCGATACGACCAGTGCGCGGCGATGAGCGCCAGCAAAAGGATGGCGGTGATCGTCTTCGTGTAGATGCGATATCGGTGAAAGTCGCCTTTCGTGTGATAGGCGCGGTACACGGTTGCCATGTAGTGCGGATAGTTAAAGACGAGGGACAGGGCGTAAAAGGCAGATGTCCACGCGGGCAGTCCCCCACCGGCGAACGGATACGCAAGAAGCAACAACGGCAGCGACCACGCGCCACACCCGACGATCAGGTCCAGTGCCGGGGAATTGATCCACGTCCGCTCGCGCATGAGGGCATTCTCGTGGGGCTGACAAGACTGCGGCAAGAGCGAAGTGACAGGCCCTCCCCGGAAAACCACGGCGGCCGCCCCACTCGGCCCTCAACATCACAAGCAGGGGAGCCGGGCGAACCTTTTCCTTGAGACAGAGACCGGTCCTAAAGTCTGCAATAGCCCCAACCGATAACGGAACAGGTACATCCTTACGGGCTCTCCCTGTGCCAGGCCGAACGATAACGGTTGACGGGAAGGGAGGGCTAAGAGGTGAGATATGAACGGTAAGAAGCGAATTGGGGAGTTGTTAGTCGAACGAGGTCTGCTGACCGAGGAAGCCCTGTCGAAGACGCTCGAAACGAAGACTGCCCGTATTGGCGAGAACCTGGTCGAGAAGGGCCTGGTATCCAAGGAAGATATCGGCGCCGCCCTGCAGTCCATCATGGGGGTTCCCTACGTCGAGTGTCCTCCGGCGGAAATCGACCCGAAAGTCCTCCAGCTGGTTCCGGCCGCCATCGCGTCCAAGCGCTGCGTTCTGCCCTTGAGTGTTGAAGAAAATCCCAGGACGCTGATCGTGGTCATGGCCGAACCGCAGAACGTGGCCCACATCAGCGAACTGGAATTCTGCTCGGGCATGAAAATCTCCCCTCGATTCAGCTTCCGAACCGACGTGCTGGCGGGAATCAAGAGATACTACGGGGAACCTGCCGCCTGGGGTGAACCTGCCGCCAAAACATCGGCGAAGACTCCGTTTGTCTGTTCCCCGATTCCTGAAAGCGCCGAGCACCAGTCCAATCCCGGTTACCGCGCCTCCGTCATCGCAACTTTCGCTATCGCGCTGGTCGGCGGCTGGGCTTCAGGGTTCTTGCTGTACCAGAGCCGCCATGCTTCGAAGGCAGCCAATCCCCCCGCGATTGAGACCGCCGTATCTGAACCGACTCCGGGCACAAAGCCGATCGAAGCCTTGCCGCCAGTCCCCAAGAGCGCCTACGTCACTGCACCTCCGGCGGTCCGGGCTTCGCCGCCTTCGTCAACGGGTCGGGTTTCGGCAAGTGGAGGCCACCGCTCTCTGTCAGCTCCGGAGCGAAACTCTCCGACGTCCTCGGCTCAGGCTGCAGACCGCAACCCGACACCGTCCTCGTCTCCGGCCGCAGACCGCAACCCGACACCGTCCTCGACTCCGGCCGCAGACCGCAACCCGGCACCGTCCTCGACTCCGGCCGCAGACCGCAACCCGACACCGTCCTCGACTCCGGCCGCAGACCGCAACCCGGCACCGTCCTCGACTCCGGCCGCAGACCGCAACCCGGCACCGCCCTCGACCCAGGCTGCGGACCGCAACCCGGCACCGCCCTCGACTCCGGCTGCAGACAACAACCCGACACCGTCCTCGGCTCAGGATGACCATCGGTACACTCTTCGGGTTGGAGTCTTTCGCAGCATGGAAAATGCTGAACGCCTGACCCGGAGTCTGAGCGAAACTCATGAGCAGACGCGCATGGTCCCCTTGTCAGACAATCTGTACTCCGTGAATGTGGGTTCATTTGAGGACAGGGCGACGGCAAACCAGCGTGCCACCGAAATTGCCAACGAGTTCCAGCTGTCCCCACTCGTCGTTCGATCCGCACCCTGATCGGGCTCGCGGATCCCGAGTTCGGAAAGTAAACTCCCTACCGCCTGAGGATCGTTCCTTTCGGGTCCACTGCAACCTCCTGCGGCCGGGTGCGAGTCGTGAAGCGAAAGTCTCCGCCATCGACCGAAACGTTGACGCTGCCGAGCAGTGTCTCATCCGCGTAGAGCGGAACAGGCATCTCAAAGGTATGGGGAACGTCGGATTGCGAAATGCTGCCGGACACGACGAAACCTGCGGGGCCGGGTTCCACCTTGTAGTCGAGCTTATAAGCGGGAATCCCTGTACCGAACACCCAGTCATTAAAGAACCAGTCCAGCGGCTTTCCGAAATGCTTTTCTGCCAACGCCTTGAAATCGTAGGTCGAAATCGATCTCCCCAGAAACTGTGCACCCATGTCCTCGATAAGCGCCGTGAAGGGGTCGTCGGGACGATTCGCCTGCATCAGACGCGAGAGCATGTAGATGACCCAGACGCTCTTGTTGCGGAGAGCTGCCACGTAACCGGGTGTCGTTCCGGGCTGGGTCATTCGAAACCCAATGGACACCGGACCAAGGCTTTCATAGGAACCGCCTTCGGGAGAGTCTTCCAGGAGTTGGGCTCGAGCCTGATTCAGCACGGCATGGTTTAAACCAACTGAGGCGTAAGCGGGCAATCCGTCAACGATCCACTGATCCCGATAACTGGCGGGCGCAATTCCGGTCGACCGCGTCGCCACTCGAATCCGTTCGGCGGGGTCGTCGGATGCATAAGAGACACGCAGGTTCACCTCCGCACCGGATCGCGAGGCCTCCGGAAGAACAGCATCAATCCTCCCTGTTTCCTGAGTGAAGAGCAGCGACGGCCCTTCTGCCAATGCGATATCAGTGACACGGGCAGCGGACGGCGGGAGTTCCAGAACGCGATCCCCGTCTGTCTTGATTTTCAGACGCAAAGAGGTTCGGTCGCCGCTGGCGGAAATCATCTCGGAAGTCGACTTATCCTCGTGTGCGAAAGCTTCAGGATCGCGGGCTTCACTTCTCTTATTGAAACTCGCCCAGACCACGGGCTGATCCGAAAGACTGGTGTTCTGCTGCACGAAAACTTCTTCGGTGCGCCGTTCGTCATAGATGGCATCGAACCAGCCAAGATGCGCCGCCTCGATCTGGGCCAGAAAAAAAGGGTCGCCCGGGATTCCCAAGAAGATCTGCCAGCAGACGGGTGTTCAAATAGGTGGCTCGCCGCTGAATCTCGGCCTCCCACCTCAGGACGCTGTTCACGCTGTCGGCGTCCACTGTTTCCTCCGCATGTTGGCGGAGCTGTTTGATTATTTCGTCGAAGGTGCCGTCGGTAAATCGAAAGACCGCCGTTTCGAAATGTTCGTTGAGCAAGGCTGATTTTGTGTACCGGAAAAGCTGTTGCTTCTCAACCGCGTCGGATGGAATCGCGAGGATGTCGCCGTTTCCCAGGAAAACAGCCCCGGTCACTTTGCCGTCGACGGCTTCCGTGAACGCCAGCACGCCACGATTGAGCGAAATCGACAGTACATCGCGGTCCAGAGTGATGTCTCGAACGCTGTAAATCTGCTGCTTGTCCAGACGGATTTTCGCCAACTGCGCCAACACCGTCTCCGCCCCCGGGGGCGATTGAACTCCTCCCCAACCGCCAAGAGCGGCCGCTATCATCAGGACCGTAACCGTCCGAAGCATGCGGAAATTCTACATGAAACGATTTTATGCCGCGCGGCAAGGGCCTCTGCTGTCTCGAAACTCACCCCGAAGGGGTGAAGGGAGTTTAGACAATTTGCACGCCGGAGGCGTGAAAGGAAGGTAGCCCCGGGTGGAGCCGAGCGACACCCGGGGTTCATCTCACGAGGGGCGTTCGCACCCCGGCACGGCTGCAGGGATTCCTCGCACCCCTGCCGGGGTGCGAACATTTCCGTTATGGCAACCCCGGGTTGCGCTCGCTTCGCTCGCTTAACCCGGGGCTAAATTCTCAGCACGCCTCCGGCGTGCTTCAGCCCGAAGGAGTGATGCGAACCAGGAGGTAAGTGAAGCGCAACCCCTGGTCCTATGCCGCGCACGATCGTACGCTGAAAGCGCGAGGAATCCTCGAGCCCTTTCACGGCGCGGGTTTCGCCGGTGCATTGTCCAGGGGTACGCGCAGGATCAGTACCCCTGTCTATCGTCCCAGCACCGCTCCGCGGGGCAGCACGCCGGAGGCGTGCTGGGAATTTAGCCCCGGGGTTAAGCGAGCGCAACCCGGGTTGCCGTAACGGCGATGATGGTGCACCCCGGAAGGGGTGCGAAGCCCCTCGCGAGATGACCCCGGGTGTCGCTCGGCTCCACCCGGGGCTGCTGTCCTTCCACGCCACCGGCGTTCAAAACGTTCAAGCTCCAGAGCACCGCTCCGCGGTGCAACGCCCGAGCAAAGGAGTCGAGTCTCAGGACGGAAACCAGCTCAGCGTCCGCCGACCGTTTGGGCCAGATTGGCGCGGTACCACTCGACGGTATGTATCAGCCCCTCTTCGAAACTCACCCGAGGCCGGTAGCCCATACGAGTGGACGCTTTGTCAATGTCCGCCTGCGAATGCTTGATGTCGCCCTCTCGCGGGTCCGCATAAAGCGGAGCGATGTTCTTGCCGGTGATTCGTTGATCTCTTCAAGCATGGAATTGAGGTGATCCGGTCTCCACACGCGACATTGAAGACTTCTCCGCCAATCCCAGGCGCCGTGCACGCCAGGAGATTGGCCGCGACGACGTTGGCGACATAGGTGAAGTCGCGCGATTGCAGCCCGTCCCCATAAATCGAGGGGACGCGATCCTGCAGCACGGCGGGAATGAATTTCGCAAACACGCCACTGTATTGGGATGTCGCATCCTGCCGCGGGCCGAACACGTTGAAGTAGCGCAGCGACACCGTCTCCAGCCCGTAGACTCGGGTGAACAAACGGCAATACGGTCTCGGCGAAAAGCTTCTGTGCGCCGTAGGGAGACAGCGGCGCTCGGAGGCATGTCTTCGCTGCTTGGGAAGCGTCGGGCTTTCTCCGTAAACCGACGAGGACGAGGCGTAAACCACGCGCTTGACGCCGGTATCCTTTGCGGCGACGAGGACGTTCAGCGTGCCATCGACATTAGCGCGGTTGGAAGAAACCGGATCAAGGATCGAGTGCGGAACGGAGGGAATTGCCGCCTGGTGAATGACGTAATCCGCGCCCTTGAAAGATCTCGTGGAGCTTGCCGGTTTCGGCGATATCCGGCGAACGACATCGACACTGGGCCGGAAGTGCGCAATGTTTTCTTTTTCCCGCTGTAAAAATTGTCGACGATCCGTACCGTGTGTTTGAGCCGGACGAGCTCTTCAGCGATATGGGAGCCGATAAATCCCGCTCCACCGGTCACGATATAGGTGGCCATTGAACCTCCGAAATATTCTTGCAGGCAGACTATAAGCCGAGTTCTGTACTCCGACGCTTGCGCGTCGAGAGCGGCGATCATTCCTCTAGGTCCCGGGTCTCCCCGGAACTCCAGCAGCCTACCCGGAAACCTTGAGGACGGGCCGTCCCCGGCGCCTTGCGGCGCCATGTTTCCCTATTTGGCCTTGCTCCGTGTGGGGTTTGCCAGGCCGATCCGTTACCGGACCGCCGGTGCGCTCTTACCGCACCTTTTCACCCTTACCTGTGACCTTTCGGTCCATCGGCGGTATATTCTCTGTTGCACTTTCCGTCCCTTACGAGCCCTCGAGTTACGAGGCACACTGCCCTGTGGAGCTCGGACTTTCCTCTTTGGGCACAGCCCAAAGCGATCACCCGTCTGCCTGCAGAAACAAGAGAATACCAAGCCTATTTCCGGATGCGCTCTAATAAATTCCCCAAGTCTTCCGGGAGAGGAGATCGGAACTGCAGGGTCTCACCGGTCCTGGGATGCGCGAACTTCAGCGCGGCCGCATGGAGAAAGTATCGGCCCGGCTCCCCATATTTCTTAACAAAGTCTGTGTATCGGGGCTCTCCATACACATCGTCCCCGACAACCGGGTGCCCGATCGCGCTGAAGTGGACCCGGATCTGGTGGGTGCGCCCGGTCTGGATCCCCACCTCCAACAGGGAAAATCCTCCAACTTCTTCAATAACCTTGTAAGTACTCAATGCCGAACGTCCCCGTTGCTTCTGGACACTCATGCGGGTACGGATATTCGCATGACGTCCGATGTTCAAGGCGATCTCTCCGGAAGACTTTGACATTTTCCCGTGCACGAGCGCGAGGTAGTGTTTCTCCACCCTGCGCTCTTGAAACGCCCGGCTCAGGTGGACATGGGCGCCATCGTTTTTTGCCACGATCAGCAAGCCCGAGGTCCACTTGTCGAGCCGATGAACGATCCCGGGTCTGGTCCCGCCTCCTGCGCTTGAGAGTTGCTTAAACCGAAAAAGCAAGGCGTGAACCAGGGTCTGGGTGCCGGTTCCTGCACCCGGGTGGACGGAAAGACCCGCAGGCTTTTCAATCACGGCGAGGTCCTGGTCCTCGAAGAGGACTTTCAGGGGGATGGGCTGCGGCTCGAGAGAAACACCCACGGGGGAAGGGGGTACCACCTCAACCCTTTCATTCCCTTTCAGGCGGTATCCGGACTTCTCCGGACGGCCGTCGACAAGGACCGAACCTGACCTGTTGAGTGTTTGAATATGAGATCGAGTGAACTGGCGGCAGTGGCTGGTGAGGAAGATATCCAGTCGCGTGCCCCGATCTTCAGGCCCGGCCGTCAACCTGATCGGCGTCAATGGCTCTCCTGCCGAAGCATCTGAACCGCGAGCAGAGCGACTCCGGTGGAGATAGCGGAATCGGCAACATTGAACGAAGGCCAGCGGTAGTGACGAAAATAAACTTCGATAAAGTCGATCACGTAGCCGTAGCGGAGACGATCGTAGAGGTTGCCCAGAGCGCCGGCAAGTATCAGGCTAAGTGCAACCTGCAGCATTTTTTCGCTGACGGGTGTGCGCCAGGAGTAGATGAGGACTCCGATAATGGCCCCGATTGTCAGGATTGCCAGAATCGTGGACTTCATCGGCGAGTGAACCGGGTCCAGGATTCCGAACGCGACACCTGTATTTCGCACATACGTTATGTTAAAAAAGCCGTCTATTACGAGGACGGTTTGATTCAGGAGAAGCCGCGAATGAATGAGCCATTTCGTCCACCGGTCCAGCAGGAGGATAAGAAGGGTCCCGAGAAGAAGCGGCAAGCGCGGAGAAAATTTCACTCGCATGACTGCGAAATTATAGCCGTAACCTATGATATTCTCAGGATGCGATTGCCTTGGATTTACAACTAAAGCCATGAACCTTTACGACTCCAACGAAGAGGAGATCTTTAAGACCGGGAGCAGTATTTCCGAGCCTGTATCCTGGCTGCAATCCATCGTGCGTCAGCTGCGGGAACGGCGGGAGGACCGCGAGTTGCCTCCGGCGTCGGTTACCGCGGCCCCGGACCCCCAGGCGCTGGATAAGTTTGTGAAGTCTCGATCTCCTCTGGCTTCCATCCTGTGGACCATCCGGGACATGCGCTCGGACAAGAACCGCCACTATGACGTGACCGCGGCTCCGGTCGAAGTGCAGGAACTCTGGAGCGAGGATAAGTCCGGCTACGCAGGGTTGCTCTCGGTGGCCTTCCATGCCGCCATTGTGATTACGATCGTGGCCTTTCCCGTAGCCTCCATGCTTCATCCTGCGCCGACGCCGACTTATGTCACGCTCACCGCGCCGCCCCCATTGATTCTGAACCTGCCGCCGAATGTCGGCAAGTCGGGCGGAGGTGGTGGCGGCGGGCTGAAGACCCCGACACCTCCTTCCAAAGGACAACCTCCTCGCGGAGCCGACAAACAGATCCTTCCGCCCGCGGTCGAAATCAAGAATCTGGCGCCGGAACTTGTCGTCGAGCCCACGATCGTGGCGCCCCAACTGGCACAGGTGCAACTGCCCATCATGCAGTTCGGCGACCCCAACGGTGTCGTCGGACCACCCTCCGCAGGCCCTGGATCCGGTGGCGGGATCGGCACTGGTAAAGGAACCGGCGTGGGCTCCGGAAAAGGGGCAGGTCTGGGCCCCGGTGAAGGCGGCGGTGTGGGTGGAGGAGTCTTCAGTGTCGGTGGCGGCGTTTCCGAACCCAAACCCACCTATACGATTCTGCCCGAGTACTCGGATGACGGCCGCAAGGGCAGAATTCAGGGAACCGTGGAATTGCTCATCGTCGTGAAGGCTGACGGAACCGTGGATTTTCAGAACGTCCGAAAGAGCCTCGGCTACGGCCTCGATCAGAAGGCCATCGAAGCCGTAAGAAAATGGAAATTCCTTCCCGGAAAAAAGGACGGCACACCCGTCGCTACACTGGTGAGCGTCTCGGTCAACTTCAGTCTTCGCTAAGATCGAGTAATAAGGAAGGCCGCCGGGAACCTCGGCGGCCTTTTTCATTTTGGAGAGTACGATGCGGGATCCCGTCATTATCAGCGCGGTTCGCACGCCGATCGGGAAATTTCAGGGCGCCCTGAAATCTATTTCGGCCACACAACTGGGAAGCCTGGCCGTGCGTGCCGCGGTGGAGCGCGCCGGGTTATCGCCCGAGCAGATCGACGAAGTCATCATGGGCAATGTCGTTTCTGCCGGTCTGGGTCAAAATCCCGCCCGCCAGGCCGCACTTCGCGGAGGACTGTCGCCAGACGTCGCGGCGATGACAATCAACAAGGTCTGCGGCTCAGGACTGAAAGCTGTCGGACTGGCCGCCCAGGGCATCCAGTACAGGAGATTCGGAAATCGTCGTCGCCGGCGGAATGGAAAGCATGAGCAACGCCCCTTATTTATTGTCTGAATGCCCGCGAGGGTTATCGACTGGGGAACGGAACGCTCGTCGACTCCATGATCCATGACGGCCTGTGGGAAGCCTATGAGAATTATCACATGGGCAACACTGGCGAAATCGTGGCGGAAAAATATCACGTGTCGCGCGAGCGCCAGGATGAGTTCGCGCTCAACAGCCATCGCAAAGCCGTCGCGGCCATCCGCGCCGGCAGGTTCAGGGACGAGATCGTGCCCGTGCCGGTTCCCCAGCGAAAGGGAGATCCGGTGCTCGTTCGACACTGACGAATCTCCTCGCGGCGACGCGACCATTGAAGCGTTACGCGCTCTGAAACCCGCATTCAAAAAAGACGGGACCGTCACCGCCGGCAATGCTCCCGGAGTCAACGACGGCGCGGCGGCACTCGTCGTCACCTCCGCAGAACGCGCGGCCGCAGCTTGGCAAAAACCGATCGCGCGCATCGTCGGCCAATCGGTGAGCGGAATCGAACCGGCGATCTTCATGATGGCGCCGGTGAAGGCCGTGCGAAAGCTGCTGGCCAAGGTCGGCTGGAGCCTGGATAGACGTCGATCTGATCGAACTCAACGAAGCGTTCTCCGTCCAGGCCATCGCGGTCATGGAGCAACTGGAATCGAATCCGGCCAGAGTGAACGTGAATGGAGGCGCAGTTGCCATTGGACACCCGATCGGAGCCAGCGGCGCGCGGATTCTGGTGACCCTGCTTCATGAAATGACGCGGCGGAATGCCCGGCGCGGAATCGCCACCCTGTGCCTTGGCGGCGGCAATGCCGTCGCGCTCGCGGTCGGAGATGAGGACAATGACAGTCGATCAAACCATCGGTATCGCCGGCAGCGGCACCATGGGAAATGGCATCGCGCACGTGTGCTGCACGGTCCGGCTGCAGAGTGGTTTTGTTACGATGTCGAGCCAGGAGGCTCTCGACCGGGGTCTCGCGGCAATCTCGACGAATCTGGATCGGGAAGTCGCGAAAGAAAAGATTTCAATGGCCGACAAATCGGCGTCGTTTGCCGCGGATCTGGCCACAACGGAGATCCGTCTCTTGGCGAGAAGCCGATTTCGTTATTGAAGCTATAGTCGAGAATTATCGAGTCTAAGACTCAGATTTTGAATAATAGATCGATCGATAAAATCGCGACCGGGTGCAATACTGGCGATCAAATACATCCTCCATCTCGATCACGCGAGATGGCATCCGGTACACAAAGACCCGACGGGTGATCGGCATGCATTTCATGAATCCGGTTCCGGTCATGGCGCTGGTTGAAGTAGTTCGCGGCCTCGCAACGTCCGCCGAAACTTGCGCAAAAAACCAGGCAGCTGGCGAAATCGCTGGGCAAGACGCCGGTGGAGGTCAACGATTATCCCGGGTTTGTATCGAACAGAGTGTTGATGCCGATGATCAACGAAGCCATCTACTGCGTGATGGAAGGCGTCGGCACCGCTGAAGCAGTGGATTCGATCATGAAGCTGGGGATGAATCATCCGATGGGTCCGTTGGCGTCTGGCGGATTTGATCGGCCTGGATGTGTGTCTGAGCATCATGGAGGTACTCCAGTCGGGTCTTGGAGACTCTAAATACCGGCCTTGCCCGCTGTCTGCGCAAGATGGTGGACGCCGGGCAGCTTGGCCGTAAATCCGGACAGGGGTTTTACAAATATTGAGATAAGCGCTCGAATTTGGACCTGTTTTGTCCGTTAAAGTAGGAAGCTATCGTATATGATCCTTTGCCAGAACTGCACGATACGAAATCCATTGAATCGTGAGTTCTGCTGGAAATGCGGAGCGAAGCTGCTTGTGGCTTCCGGGCCGCTCGCGTCCGAAGTCAGGGATTCCCTTCATGGACGAGCACGTCCTGGAGCGGATCAGCGCCATCGAATACTCCGCTCAACATGGTGAACAAGCGTATCGATTCCCTCATGGATACGATCGAGCGCGTCGCGGCCAGCAATTTCATCGATCACACGATGATCGAAACACTGACGGATACTCTCGGAATCGCGGGCATCAATCTGCGAAATCTGGAAGACGAATGGCGACGGCGAATCGACTCGCAAGCATTCTCGAAACCGAAGAAGTCGATCGCCTGGGAACCGCGGGTGAAGCGCATTCTGGAGCCATATCGCGGCTCGGACCGGCAACAGTTCGGCCTCTGGATCGAAAAATCCTACGACCTGCTGCTCGACGAAACGGCGAAAGAGAGCCTCATTTTCTAAAGTTGGCGTTCGAACACGAACCCGGCAAACTTCGAACTTGGACTCCTGCTGGCGGAAGTTTATTTTCAGGCGAAGAGAATACGAAAAGGCCAGAGAGTGTCTGAATCGCGTTCTCGACAGGCGAAGCCCGATAACTTCGAAGCAACTTTCCTGATGGGTCTCATTCAGCAGCGGAAAGGCGAACTGCGCGATGCGCAGGAAGGTTTCGAAACGCGCGGTCGGCCTGAAAAAAGACTCCTCGGCCGCTCACGCCGCTCTGGTTCATTGCTGGCCGACGTCGGCAACAAGACAGCAGGCGCTGAAACATCTGTCCACGGCCCTGAAGCTGAAGCCCAGCGCGCCCGTTCACTTTCTGATGAGCGCCGTTTATTACGGCCCGGGACAGCACAAGCGCGCCATCCAACATTTGAAACAGGCGACCGAACTGGATCCGCAGTTCGGTGAAGCGTACTACCAGCTCGGGACTGCTGTGCCTGGAAATGAACTGGCTCCGCAAAGCCCAGGAATGTTTCAAAACGGCGCAAGCTCTCAATCCTCGCGAGAACGCGCTACCGCAAACGGCGTGCGCAGCTTTTCCAGGGAGCGACTGGCCCTGATCAACTCAACGCGGCTTATCCGTGAAGAACTGCGTCTCGTGCAGTCGAAACGACAGAGCGGACAACGCAAGCGATAAATGACAGAGAACCTCAACGGCCGCGAATGCCTAAACCCGCGCGAAGCGTGAGCGCAACAGCGCCAGGCGCAGGGCGCGGCCATCAGGAAGAAAAGGAAGTATTGAATGGCAGAAGAAAAGACGGAAAAAACACGGGCTCTCGATCTGGCTGTGTCGCAAATCGAAAAACAGTTCGGCAAGGGCTCGATCATGCGGCTGCGGCGGTATCGACAGCAGCGCCGCGCTGGACGCTATCTCCATCGGGCTCCCTTTCCCTGGATGTCGCACTCGGAGTCGGCGGCTATCCTCGCGGCCGGGTCATCGAGGTTTTCGGGCCGGAATCCAGCGGCAAAACCACTCTCACTCTGCACGCCATCGCCGAAGCGCAGAAGCTCGGCGGCACGGCAGCCTTCATCGACGCGGAACATGCACTCGACGCGAATTATGCGCGCAAACTGGGCGTCGATGTCGACAATCTGCTGGTCTCGCAGCCCGACAGCGGCGAGCAGGCGCTGGAAATCGCCGAAGTTCTGATTCGCAGCGGCGCCATCGATATCGTTGTCGTCGACTCCGTCGCCGCGCTCGTTCCCCGCGCCGAACTCGAAGGCGAAATGGGCGAAGCGCAAATGGGATTGCAGGCGCGGCTGATGTCGCAGGCGCTTGCGAAAGCTTACCGGCATCGTTTCGAAATCCAAAACCTGCCTGATCTTCATCAACCAGATCCGCGAAAAAATCGGCGTCATGTTCGGCAATCCCGAAACCACGACCGGCGGCCGCGCCTTGAAGTTCTACTCTTCGGTGCGCGTGGATGTCCGCCGAATCGCTTCCATCAAGGACGGCGACGAAGTGACCGGCAACCGGACCAAAGCGAAAATCGTGAAAAACAAGGTGGCGCCTCCGTTCCGCGAAGCCGAATTCGACATCATGTACGGCGAAGGGATCTCGCGCGAAGGCGATCTGCTGGATCTCGGCGTCGACAAAAATGTCGTCGACAAGAGCGGCGCGTGGTTCTCGTTCCAGGGCGAACGACTGGGACAGGGCCGCGACAACGCCCGGACAGTTCCTGAAGGACAATCCCGATTACCGCGGCCGCATCGAACTCGCGGTCCGCGAAATCATGGGTCTCGGAATTCCAACTGTTCCCGCCCCGGCATTAGCCGCTGCCGCCGGCTCGGAAAACGGACACGGGAAAAAGAAGTAATCGGAAACGGCCCCGCTCACCCTCAGAGCCCTCAGAGCCATCAAGAGGACGGGAGGGGCGGGGTCGTTTCTTGCCTGCCTGATGTAGACTGGTGTTCTCCATGGCGACCCGATCTTCCAACCCGCCCGACTCCCTGACTCTCTCCGTCGTGATTCCTGCCTACAACGAAGAGAACACCGTGGCTACAGTCGTCCGACGCGTGCTCGAAATCCCTTTCAATCTCGAGATCGTGATTGTCAATGACGGCTCCACCGACGGCACACGCCAAATCGTCGAAGACATGGCTGGAAGGGACTCCCGAATCCGTGTCGTTCACCAGGAAAACAGCGGCAAAACCGCCGCGCTGCGAAAAGGTTTCGCGCTGACGACCGGGGACATCGTTATCGTGCAGGACGCGGACCTGGAATACGATCCGGCCGAAATAATCCATGTCGTCCGGCCCATTTTCGGCGGCCAAGCCGACGTGGTGTACGGATCGAGGTTCCTGGTCCGCCGCGAAGCCCGCGTCCTCTACTTCTACCACTATGTCGCAAACCGCTTCCTCACCGTCTTCTCGAATCTGCTCACGAATCTCAACATGACCGACGTGGAAACCGGATACAAAGCATTCCGCGGTGACATCATTCGCAATATGAACATCGTTTCTTCGGGATTCGGCGTGGAAATCGAAGTCACGGCGAAAATCGCAAAGCTGAAAGCCGCCATCTATGAAGTGCCGATCAGCTACTACGGGCGTACCTACAACGAGGGGAAAAAAATCGGGTTGACGGATGGTCTCCTGGCTTTCTGGTACATCGTCCGCTTCAATCTGTTTTGCAGCCTGCACCAGTCTTTCAAACAGATGCCGGAAACGACGCCCCGGGAACAACACGCCTACCCCGGCCGCCCGGCCGGCCAGCCCTGACCCCGACGCTCATGCAAGACCAGTGGAGTTACCCCGGCCGGGAGCTCGAATCCATGGCTTTCGCCCTGAATTACCATCGCTGGATCCTGGAGATCTTTCGTCCGTATATCGGTAAACGTATTGTCGAGGTCGGCGCAGGGTCCGGCTCGTTTTCAGAGCTTATCCTTGAGACTCGCCCGGATCGGCTCGATGCCATCGAGCCGTCCGCCAACATGTACCCGCTGCTTGCGGCACACCTGCAACACCTCGACTCGGGCAACATCGGCCGCGCCCGTCACGGAACGCTGATCGGCGAGCTCGACTCCATCCGCAAGAGCGGACCTCCGGACTCCATCATCTACGTCAATGTGCTTGAACACGTTGAAGACGACGCGGCCGAACTCGCAGCGATGCATTCTCTGCTTCGGCCGCAGGGGTGCGCCCTGATATTCGTTCCGGCGAATCCCTGGCTGATGGGAAGCATGGACCGTGAGCTCGGCCATTTCCGCCGCTACACGATGAAGGAACTGAGGGGAAAATGCGAGGCGGCGGGTTTCACGGTCCGCATGGCCTCCTATTTTGATTTTCTGGGAATTGCGCCCTGGTGGCTGAAGTACTGCCTTTTCAAATCCAGGGTCATGGAGCCCGGTGCGGTCCGCCTTTACGACCGCTGGGTTGTTCCGGCGTCTCGAACTCTTGAGGGACTGATCCCGCCACCGGTTGGCAAGAATATCGTTCTTGTCGCAAACAAACCTGGATAAATGACACGAAGCAACGCGAACACGAGCACTAGGGCCGGGCGTCGGTCTTTGGGTAGGTACCGAGAACCCTCAGGGACGCACTGATGTTTCTCAGCTCGGTCACAGCTTCCGAAACCACCGAAACCTTCCCGGGTTCTGAGACCAGGTCGATGTAGAACAGGTATTCGAACGGCGATCCTTTAATAGGCCGGCTCTCGATCTTCGTCAGGTCGATCCCTCTCTCTGCGAAGGGACGCAACGAATGGAACAGCGATCCTGGCGTGTTGGCAAGCTTCAATACGATCGTCGTCTTGTTCCGGACTGAATCGTCGATCTCACGCTTTTCAGGGGACACGAGAAGAAAACGCGTGTAATTCTCGGCGTGGTCCTGGATCTTGTCGGCCAGTATGACGCCGCCAAAAATCTCGGCGGTGCGGCTGCCGGCGATCGCGGCCGTATCGCGCCGGTTCTCCTTGATCACCTTCTCTACGGCTCCCGCCGTGTCGTACTCCGGAACAGCCTGGATTTCGGGATGCTGGCGGAAGAAAAGCTCGCATTGCTCGAGCGCAACAGGATGGGACATCACATGGCGCACATCCTTCAACTCGAGGCCGGGCGCACCGATGACCGAGTGTTCAATCCGGCATACGGTCTCGCCGATAACAAACAACTCGTGCTGGATCAGCAGATCGATGTGAAGCATGACAGATCCGGCGAGAGTGTTTTCCACCGGAACCACCCCGTAGCGAGCGACTCCGCTGCGCACGGCCGAAAAAACCTCTTCCATGCGCGGGCACGGAAGTAGCTTCGCGGACGTTCCCAGCATTTCCCACGACGCGATCTCGCTGAACGCGCCGCGGCTTCCCTGAAAGGCGGCATCGTACTGTGGCATGCGAGGAGTATAGGCGAGAAATAACGGGCTGGGCTAGTGTGGTGTCACACTAGTGTAGTGTCCAGGAATTAGCTGGGCAGTTATTCCGAGCGCAACGGCGTCGGATTCTAGGAGCGACGAAGGAGCAATGCTCATTCATTGTGACTGAGGAGCGACAACGAAGCCGGCGCTGTTCCGCCGGGAGAACTGCCCAGCTAATTCCTGGACACTACACTAGCGGAACGAGGCCGGCTGGGTCCTGCGCCAGGCGTCGTAGCGCAGGCGAAGACTCTTTACGGGATTGGCATTCTCTTCCGGACGGATCGTGCCTTGCGTTACCGTGATGTACATCGAGTACTTCCCATTGTTAAAAGAGCTGCCACTCGTGTCGCTTTTCTCGGCCATCAGAATATAGGCCACATGCGACGTCTTACCCTCACAGGGCGCGTTGGCCGTCGGCGGCGTGCTGCAGCTGCAGCGGCTGTCACCTCCCTGCCGGTCCCCTGCTTCCATCGCCGCCATGACACGATCGGTCAAGGCGCCTCTGGTTTCCACAAAAGCCTTCGCTGCCTCGATGACAACGCCTTCGGACCTCAGGATATTGCCCTGAATGGAATAGAAGATTCCCGTCCCGGGGACCCGGCCCTGCCGGTCAATCGAGGTCTTCCCGTTGTCGGCCCCGGAGAAACCTGCGGTGCGGCCCATGAGATCAACGATGCCGAACTGCCGCTGCTCAATGCTCCGATCCGAATGCAGCAGTCGAATGATTTCCTTCGGGTCTGTCCCCTTTTTCAACTCCGCGAAAACAAGGGCCTGGTTGGTTCCGGCAAAATCGATCAGCGCCTGACAGGCTGCAATGCCCACGCCGGGAACAATGACGGCTTGCAGACCTTTCAGGCTGGTGGGCTCTTCCAGGGCGAGGCAGGTTGCCGAGGCGATCACGATACGGCCGGTATCCTGGTCTACCGCCACGACAGACCAGGTGGCAAAGCCGTAAGATGGCATAAGAAACAGCAGCCCGAGCAGAACGCTGAATCGCCTCACGCTTCCCTCGCTATCTCACCGGCGCCAGAATTCTTTCCGGATGAACGATCAGGTTTTCGATAAAGAACTCCATCATGCGCTGGGGGTTGACGCCGCTATGCGGCTGGTCCGGTCCCACCTGAACCTCAAAGCTCTTGCCCGCTCGCTGCAGAGCCTGAATCAACTGCATCGAGTTGTTCTGATGCACGTTGTTATCGGCCGTACCGTAGTAGAGCAGGAGACGGCCCCGCAGGTTGGCCGCAAGCTTTACGGCGCTTCCCTCGTCGTAACCTGTTTCATTTTCCTGGGGAAGCCACATGTACCGCTCGGTGTAAATCGTGTCGTAGTGACGCCAATCCGTCACAGGAGACGACGACGAAGCAACCGTGACAACGTCCGGATAACGCAGCATGGCCATCACAGATGTAAATCCGCCATAGGACGTGCCATACATGCCAACGCGGGTCTTGTCAAAATACGGGCGATTCCACAGCGCCTTGATACCCAGCACCATATCGTCGATGTCGGCGACCCCCAGCTTCATGTACATCGAATCTGCGGCCCGCTTGCCCGTGCCCGGCACTCCGCGATAGCCGACCAATACCATGAGGAATCCGTATTCGGCTCTCGCATTCGGACCAACGAAAGATTCGGTGGGAATGGAATTCTGCAAAACCGGGCCGCCATAGACCGAAACCAGCGTCGGATACTTCCTGGATCGGTCAAAATTTGACGGAAAGCTGATCTGACCGTACAACTTCGTCTTTCCATCAGCCGCCAGATAGGAATACTGCTCCGTCTTGCGAAATCCGTTCTTCCTGTATTGGCTCATGTCGCTGGCAGCGAGTTGGGCCACAACTGCGCCGTTGCCGGCGTCCACGACCTGTGTAGCCGGCGGCGTATCGTGCGTCTGATAGACATCGATGAAATAACTATTGTCGGGGGATATGGCGGTGTCCGGGACGTCATGGGTGAACGAAGGCGACGTCAGCCTCACATCGCCGGTGCCATCCAATCCTACGCGATGAAGCTGCAACTTCATGTAGTTGTCGCCGTCACGCGCGGTATAGAACATCACGTTGTTTTCTTCATCGATCTTGACGATCTCCGCGGCTTCGAAGTCACTGTTCCGGGTGATCGGATGAAGAAGCTTCCCGCTCAGATCATAGAGATAGTAGTTGAGCCATCCGTTACGTTCGGATTCCCAGATAAAGCGTTTCCCGTCGTCGAGCCACTGCGGAGCGAGCAGCGGGCTGATCCTTGCATCGATGCCGGCCTCCAGCCAGCCCGTCGTCCACTCTTCGTGAACGACGACCCGGCAGGCGCCGGAGTCCGGAGAACAGGCAACGAGTTCGACGATCTGCTGTCTCCGGTTTGCGCGCTCGAGAAGCAGTTCACCGCCGTCCTGCGTCCACTCCACGCCGTACACGTAATGGCCCACCACGTCGTTATCGAACGGCTTGCCGTCTCGTGCGTCAATGTGCGTGCTGACAGCGCGGGGGACGTCGTAAACGAATACATCGACGATCGGGTTATCCGCCCCGGCCTTCGGATAGGCCTCGATATCGACAGCATCCTGCACGGATGTCTGCTGCATCTGCACGTAGAAGTCCTTGACCGGGCCTTCGTCGAACCGGTAGTAGCCGACTTTGCGGCTGTCGGGAGACCACCAGATCGATGTCGTCTGGCCCAGTTCTTCGCCGTAGACCCAGCTTCCTGTGGCGTACTTGACGCGGGATGCAACACTGCCGTCGCGCGTAACCTGCCGCTCCGCCGTGCCATCGATCGCAGCAACCCACAGGTTGCGCGCACGATAAAAGGCCTTCAGACCGCCATCGGGAGACACGATGCAGTAGGCTTGCCTCCCCCGCGCCGTCTGCGTCCGCAACGGCGGGCAACCGGCCATGGGCGCCACCGGCATTTCCGATTGTTCCTGCTCCAGACCACCTCTTGCGCCCCCACCTCCCACACTCACACCACCCACGCCCAGACCGCCACCTCTCGCACCGCGTCCGCCCGCAGCATTCACCGCCGGGACCACTTCCGCTGCGGTCTTCGTATCCAAATCGAATCGGTAGTTCTTGCCCGCAACCGTGTACGCAAAAGATCTCCCGTCGTCAGACCACCGAACTCCCCGGGCTGCGCCCGAAACGAAAGCGTTGCTGATCAACGGCTGCATCTTTGTGAATCGCTCGTAGCCCGGCATCTTGCTGATGCGATCCTGGGCGGCCATGGAGGTGATACTCAATACGGCTGTCAAACCCAGAACGGCGACAGCGAGGGCACGACTGCGTGAATTCGCTTTCATTCCGACAAATTATAGAGGAGACAGAGCGGCTGGTGCGCAGATTCAAATCGGTGGCACCGCGGAGCGATACCCCCGGTCGAGGCTACATCTCGAATTCTGCAGTTCGGTCCCCGGATGGTGCCGATGGAGAAACGTGCGTTTGGCGTACACCTCGCGGCAGGGGTGCGAGAAATCCCTGCACCCCTGCCGGGGTGCAACGTTGTCGTTACGGTAACCCCGGGTTGCGCTCGCTTCGCTCGCTTAACCCGGGGCTAAATTCCCAGCACGCCTCCGGCGTGCTCAGACTCACGTTTCAACGTCGCCATCACCTTGCGGACGAACCTGCAAACCGGAGACGTAACCTCGTGTTTCCGCTCCCGCTCAGACTCAAGAGTGTCTAAACTCCAGGGCGCGCCGAAGGCGCGCAGGGAATTTAGCCGGTGGTTAGCGAGCGCAGCGAGCGTAACCACCGGTATGGGTAGAGGGTCCAATCGCACCCTGAAAGGGTGCGAGGACTGGAGTTTAGACAATTTGCACGCCGGAGGCGTGAAAGGTGCGAGGAATCCCTGCACCCCTGCCGGGGTGCAACATTCCCGTTACGGTAACCCCGGGTTGCGCTCGCTTCGCTCGCTTAACCCGGGGCTAAATTCCCAGCACGCCTCCGGCGTGCTCAGACTCACGTTTCAACGTCGCCATCACCTTGCGGACGAACCTGCAAACCGGAGACGTAACCTCGTGTTTCCGCTCCCGCTCAGACTCAAGAGTGTCTAAACTCCAGGGCGCGCCGAAGGCGCGCAGGGAATTTAGCCGGTGGTTAGCGAGCGCAGCGAGCGTAACCACCGGTATGGGTAGAGGGTCCAATCGCACCCTGAAAGGGTGCGAGGACTGGAGTTTAGACAATTTGCACGCCGGAGGCGTGAAAGGTGCGAGGAATCCCTGCACCCCTGCCGGGGTGCAACATTCCCGTTACGGTAACCCCGGGTTGCGCTCGCTTCGCTCGCTTAACCCGGGGCTAAATTCCCAGCACGCCTCCGGCGTGCTCAGACTCACGTTTCAACGTCGCCATCACCTTGCGGACGAACCTGCAAACCGGAGACGTAACCTCGTGTTTCCGCTCCCGCTCAGACTCAAGAGTGTCTAAACTCCAGGGCGCGCCGAAGGCGCGCAGGGAATTTAGCCGGTGGTTAGCGAGCGCAGCGAGCGTAACCACCGGTATGGGTAGAGGGTCCAATCGCACCCTGAAAAGGTGCGAGGAATCCCTGCACCCCTGCCGGGGTGCAACATTCCCGTTACGGTAACCCCGGGTTGCGCTCGCTTCGCTCGCTTAACCCGGGGCTAAATTCCCAGCACGCCTCCGGCGTGCTCAGACTCACGTTTCAACGTCGCCATCACCTTGCGGACGAACCTGCAAACCGGAGACGTAACCTCGTGTTTCCGCTCCCGCTCAGACTCAAGAGTGTCTAAACTCCAGGGCGCGCCGAAGGCGCGCAGGGAATTTAGCCGGTGGTTAGCGAGCGCAGCGAGCGTAACCACCGGTATGGGTAGAGGGTCCAATCGCACCCTGAAAAGGTGCGAGGAATCCCTGCACCCCTGCCGGGGTGCAACATTCCCGTTACGGTAACCCCGGGTTGCGCTCGCTTCGCTCGCTTAACCCGGGGCTAAATTCTCAGCACGCCTCCGGCGTGCTCAGACTCACGTTTCAACGTCGCCATCGCCTTGCGGACGAACCTGCAAACCGGAGACGTAACCTCGTGTCTCCGCTCCTGCTCAGACTCAAGAATGGCGAGACTCCCCTGCACCGCTCCGCGGTGCCGAACCATCTTTCGCAACGGAAATCAGCACCGTTCGCCTCCCGATCTCGACGGTTTTGGAAGCACGGGCGTCTTTGATTTCCCGAACCACGGATGTCGTAAGCGTCTCGGCGCACACATAATCCCCGTGGACTTCCAGGATGTCGTCCGCACCGACGATTCCCAGAACAATCCGATCCGAGAACTCGAAATCGGCTTCCTTGCGGAGATCCTGAATGGTGCGCACCAGATCGCGCGCATCGCCTTCGAGTTCGAGTTCCGGAGTGATCTCCGTGGATAGCGCAACGACGATGCCCTTCTCCGATTCCACCGCCAGTCCCTGTTTTCCGACAAAAGAGATCTCAACCTCGTCGGCAAGCAGCGTGTATTGCCCGACCGACACGGTGCCATTCCCGTTTTGGGAAAAGCGGCCTTCCTTGAGATCCCTGATGATTCCCTGAACCGCACTTCCATACTTTGGCCCGAGCTTTTTCGCCTGTGCCTTTGCAACACGGTCCGCGATTTCCGATGCATTGGCAACGATCTCCATCGCTTTCACATTGAGTTCCTGCGCAACGGCTTCGAGCTGATTCCTGACATCGATGCTGCTCGACAGCGCGACACGAGCACGCGGCAGCGGCTGCCGGACGCGAATCTTTTCGCGCGCGCGAATCGCCAGGCCTGCCGTAATAATCGTCCTGGCGGCCGCCACCTGTTCAGAGAGCTGTTCGTCGATGTAGCCGACCTCGGTGGCCGGCCAGTCTTCCAGGTGCACACTCTGCGAGTGACCCAGCCGTTCCCAGACGCTCTCTGCCACGAAAGGACAGAAAGGTGCAAGAAGAGTCGTGACGCGGCAAAGGACGCGATAAAGCGTGGCGTAGAAAGCCATCTTGCGGGGCTCGCGCGGATCCGCGCTCCAGACTCGGGATCGGCTTCGCCGGATATACCAGTTGTTCAGCGTATCGAGGAACGGCGAAAACAGCTGCGCAGCCTCGTGAATAGCGTAGCGGTCCATGAATCCGGTTGCGCGCTGAACGACGATTTCGGTCTCCGAAAGAATAAAGCGATCGAGTTCGTCGAATGCATACGAATCGTTCCATTTCAGGTCGGAAGGCGAGATCTTGTCGATTGCCGCATAGGAAGCGAAGAACGACAGGGCATTCCACAGCGGAAGCAGGATCGACCGCGTGATCGCTTCCACCCCTTCGTCCCTGAAGCTGAGATCGTCCGTCTGCACGGCAGCCGAGGACAACAGATACATACGAAGCGAGTCCGCTCCGTGGCGATCCATGAGCACCAGAGGATCCGTGTAGTTCTTGAGCGATTTCGACATTTTCTTGCCGTCAGCGGCCAGAAGCGTACCGTGCACCAGGCAATTGCGAAATGCCGGACGTCCGAAAAGCGCCGTGGACAGGACATGGAGCACGTAAAACCAGCCCCGAATCTGTCCGGTGTACTCGACGATGAAGTCCGCAGGAAAATGGGAGCGAAAGTGTTCCGCGCGCTCAAAGGGATAGTGAAACTGGCCGTAGGGCATTGATCCGGATTCGAACCATCCATCGAGCACTTCGGCGGTTCGCTTCATCGTCCCGCCGCATGAGCACGCATAGGTGATCGCATCAAGGTATTCCTTGTGCAGGTCTTCTACGGAGTGTTTGGCGCGCTCTTCTATTTCCCTGATCGAACCCAGCACTTCCCTGGCTTTGCATGATCCGCATTCCCAGACGGGAATCGGCGTCGCCCAATATCGATTGCGTGAAATATTCCAGTCGCGGGCGTTCTCCAGCCATTTGCCAAAGCGGCCGTCTTTGATCGTTTCGGGATACCACTCGATTTCCCGGTTGCATTCGATAAGTTGTTCTTTCAGCTTCTCGACGTTCAGGTACCATGCATCGAGCGCCTTGTAGATGAGGGCCGTCCGGCAGCGCCAGCAATGCGGATAGTTATGCTCGATGGTTTCATCCCGGACGACCAGGCCGAGGCTCTTGAGATGACGAATCACGTCCGCATTCGCTTCGTGGACGTTGCGTCCGGAAAAGTCCGCGACCTCGGAAGTAAAGCAACCGCGCTCGTCTACCGGACAAATCGGCGCGATGTCGGCGCGGCGGCACGCCCAGTAGTCGTCTTCGCCGAAAGCCGGAGCGAGATGAACAATCCCGGTGCCGTCTTCGGTACCGACAAAATCCGCTGCCAGGATCTGAAAAAAATTGGGAGATTGGCCGCTGAAGTACGGGAACAGGGGTTCATACCGGAGTTTCTCGGCAACCAGTTCGCTGCCTTTCAACTCCCGGACGATAGTGACCCCTTCCAGTTCCTTCTTGTACCGGCTGAGCGCGCTCCTGGCCAGGATGTAAGTCTCATCTCCTTTCTGTGTATACACGTAGGAGATTTCCGAACCCACGGCGAGCGCGAGGTTTGAGGGCAGGGTCCAGGGTGTCGTCGTCCATGCGAGGACGAACGTGTTGCCCTTTCCCACGACGCGAAATTTTACCGTGATCGTCCGGTCCTGCTTCATTCGCGTGGCGTCATCCATGCGGGTGTCGGAAACGGATAACGCGGTTTGACATCGATAGCAGTAGGGACTAACCCGAAAATCCTTGTAGATAAGGTCTTTCTTGTAGATCTCGGCGAAGGCCCAGAGCACCGACTCCATGAAAGACGCGTCGAGCGTCTGGTAGGGGTGGTCAAAATCCACCCAGCGACCGATGCGGTCGATATAGACCTTCCATGCGGAATTGAAGGTTGACACGATCTTCCGGCACTCGTCGTTGAATGCCTTCACCCCGATCGTCTGCTCGATTTCCCGTTTTTCCCTGATGCCGAGATTCTTCTCCGCCTGGGTCTCCACCGGCAGGCCGTGGCAGTCCCACCCCCACGCTCGCGGGACATAGAAGCCGCGCATCGTCTTGTATCGGGGAATGACGTCTTTAAGAATACTGACGAAGATCGTTCCGTAATGAGGGCTGCCCGTCGGAAACGGGGGACCGTCGTAAAAAACGAATTCGGGCCGCTTGCGGGTACGCTCCAGCGACTTTTCGAAGGTCCCCTCCGCGTGCCAGCGTTCAAGAATGGCGCCTTCGAGTTCAGGGAATACCGGTTTCGGTTCGACCTTAGTGAACATCAGGATAATGTAACCTACTTCTTACAGACGAAAACTTCCGAGTTGCTGGTGTCCTGAACGCTACTGAACCCCGATACCCGCAGCATTGCTTTGAGACAGCTTCTTGTGGCCATCCACCAGTTGCTCACGTCGCCGTTGAAGGACTTCTCGAAGAAGTAGAGCTTGGGATTGTTTTGAGTTACTGCGTCATTCAATTCCACTACTTCACCGTAACAGCAACGTCTGTGTTCAACCAGAAAACGTCCTGTCTTCGTTTGAAAGCCAGCATGCGATAAACACCCCTGGGGGTCTCCGCGCCAACATTGAAATGAACGGCCCCGTTGGAATCGAGCAGCGCGTTCATCTCTTCGGGCGCCGCACCATCAAGCGAATACCGGACTGTAATGTTTTCGCTCGGCATCTCCGCAATCGTTAGCGTGTAGTCGCCCTGCCCCGCGACAACCTCCGTCTTGTCCACCATCAGTTTTGCATGGACATTCGACGGGGCCGCAATCCAAACCCCGGCCGTCACCACAACGGCCGCGAAAACGACACCGGCGGCGATCCGGAACTTGGACGATGCCTCTGGCCTGGAACCGGCAATCCGGGGCCCTTCCATGGAGCGCCAGATGCTTCTCCCCATCAAGAGTATGCCCGCGGCAAGGCAGAACAGGTAGAACCTCATGAGCGACTCTTCACTGGCATTTCGGTCACGGTTCCAGTAATAGAATACGAAAATCTGCGGATCACTGTACTTCCGAAGATCGATCTCCTTCCACGCCGGCGCTTCCGGCGGGCGTTCCCAGACCCAGATGTGCGAAGGTGTCCACATCACCGGGTCCTTGCCCTCATGCCACCAGACGCGAAGCAGGCGGGCGTCGAAGGTCACTTCATTCCAGACATTGTCCGATGTGAGCCACTCCATGGTGTTCTGGTCCGCATGTTCGCTGGCCATTTTACGGCCCCCGTACCAGAAGAACGACCCCAGGAAGGAAATGGCCACACCGAGTATGGCAAGCAATCCCAAAGGTAGATAAACATGCCACTTCAGCGTGGGCCATGCTGCGCCAATGCAAAGCAGTAGAGGCGCGATCACAACGTGAAGAAACCGCGGTCCCCAGGTTTCGTCATAGGGTGAAACCAGAATGGACAGGAACGCCATCATGCAGACAAAAACCAACGCCGCAAAGATGGCGAGATCCCGGTGCGTGCGAAAAGCTCGCGGCACCGCCCAAAGCGCCGCGACAAGAATCGGGGCAAAAATAAACAGACCCTTCGCAGGAGATCCCAGCAGGCCATACACGTTGGTAAAGAACTGAAACCAGGACTGGATCAACCACATTTTGAGGTTTGCTTCGCTTCCACCCAGCGGCGTCCAGTAGAAATTCCGCAGGACCACGTTGCCCGCGCAGATAGCGGCCACAATCGCGCCAGAAGCGAACAGCTGCCCGTATCGTTCTCGCCAATCGTCCCGAAACTGGACATACATCAGATAGGCAATCGCGGGCCACAACACAACCCCGGTTGATTTAATATTGAGTGCAAACCCACAGAGGATCGCGTACAAAAGCACCCGGGGCCAACCGACAATCTTGCCCCGAGCCAACCCTGTATATCCCGCCAACAGTACAAAGAAGGATTGCTTCGCCTCCAGTCCGAGATAGGCGTAGGGCCAAAGCATTGTGCCGAATGCCCCGGCGACAGTCAGGAAAGTGCTCGTTGCCCTGGAACAGATCTTGCGCAACCAAAGATAGACGAGCGCCATTAAAGCCGCTGTGAGTAGCGGCTGCTCCAGGGACAGGGCCCAGTCCGGCGTGAAGAAAAACTTTCCCAACTTTAGAAATGGAATATCGAAGAGCACGGGAGTGGGGCCATGGCGCGACCACAACATCGGGGGCATTGGACGTCCTTTAAAGAACGCCGTGAACCTGGCCATCATCCGCAGGCCCGAATCCATTTCTTCGCTGATGTATCCGTTGCCCGCAATGCTTCCCGGAGACATCGCCAGATAGCACAAGGCCAGGGCGAGAAACATGCCGAGCGTGGATATGCGAAGGGAACGGGTTTCCGCTGCGGCCACGCCCATTACGGAACCCTCGCGAGTGCAACCATCTGCCAGCCATGCCGAGAGGAATTCAGATTCAAACGGATCAATCGTTGAAACACATTCATTGCCACACGGGCTGCGGGCGACGCGGTTCCCGAAGGCGACGCGCCGACATCCTGAATCAGCTTCCGGCCTCGCAGGATCACGACACATCGATACAGATTGAAGAAAGGAAACCCCATGCCAGTGACCCGCTGAGGATGGTAGCCCGCATCACGAAGAACGCGTCCAACGTCTTGAGGTCGCCAGTGTTTGCGATGACCGATGTGCTTGTCGAAAGCCGACATCGGCCCGCCTGGCGCGGTAAGCGCAAGACAGCAGCCCGGAGCCATGTATTCCCTGGCGTTCCGCAGCAACAATGCCGCGTCATCGACGTGTTCGATGACTTCCGAGCAGATCGCGTGGGTCGCCCACCCTTTCTGCTCGTCCGCCGGCTCCATCGGCTGCAGCAGGTCACGCTGCACGAAACGCGCCGCTGAAACCTTCCGGCCGGAGATCGCGACGCCGGACTGGCTCAGTTCCAAGCCGAGCAACTCGGCCTCAGGATACTGTTGGCGAACGGCCGCAAGCATATCGCCCTGCCCGCTTCCGATATCCAGAATCCGGGCGCCTCTTCCCTTCCCTGAGATGCCCAACAGGGAAAAAATCAATTCACGACGGTAGCTCTGGGCCGGGTTCTCCTCAGCGCTGTGGTGGTATTCCTCCCAGTGCCGATCCCAGTTGTCCGGTCCGGATGTCACAACCGTCCTGCCTTAAGGTCCGGGAGCATCGCCAGCATCGATTCTCGCAACGCTTCCCGTGTGCGCAGACCACATGTCCATCCCAGACCTCTAATGCGATCCGTATTCAACCGCACGATCGGCACGTCCCCCTTCCAACCGCGATGGCCGCCCGTGTAGTCCAACGCGACTCGATCCGGATCCAGTCCGGCACATTCCGCAGCAAGGCGCGCAATCTCGGTCACCGTGATGTAGTCCCCTGTCGCAACATTGTACGCGGCAAATCGTTGTCCCGTTCTCTCTGCGGCCATGAGAACTGCCGAAACGACGTCGCCGACATGAATGTAGGACTTGCTTTGCGTGCCGTCTCCGAGGATTCGAAGGGAACGCGGATTTTTTAACAGCTGCCGCAGAAAATCAAACCCTACACCGTGGGTCTGCCGCGGGCCGACAACGTTGCCAAAGCGGAACACGCGACCGGTGAATTCGAACATGTGGCAATAAGAACTGATCAGCGCCTCACCGGCAAGCTTGCTGGCTCCATAGGTGGAGACCGGGATAACGGGCCCGTGGTCCTCATCGATTTCGAACTCGCCGAGATCGCCGTAAACCCCGCTGCCGGACGCGTACAGAATATTCAGGGTTCCCGACAGGCGCATCGCCTCGACAACATTGTTGGACAGGCAGGTTCCTTCGCGGAAGTCGATGTCGGGCTCGGTCGCAGCGCGCGCGATGTCGGGATTCGAGGCAAGGTGAATCACGGTGTCGTGCCCGGCCATCGCTTTTGTCAGAACGGCGAGATCCTTGACGTCGCCGCGGACAACAGAGAACCGTGAATCCTGAAGATGGTGCTCGAAATGCCACTCACGGCCCGAAGAAAAGTTATCGAAAAGCGTGACGGCTTTGACGAATTCATCTCCAAGGAGCCGGTCCGTGAAGTGACTGCCGATAAAACCGGCTCCACCAACTATAAAGTAGCGTTCGAATTTCATCATCTTGTCAATGGCTGCGTTCCCAGCACGCCGGAGGCGTGCTGAGAATTTAGCCCCGGGTTAAGCGAGCGAAGCGAGCGCAACCCGGGGTTACCGTAACGGGAATGTTGCACCCCGGCAGGGGTGCATGGATTCCTCGCACCCCTGCCGGGGTGCAAACGCCTCTCGTGGCATGAACCCCGGGTGTCGCTGCGCTCCACCCGGGGCTACCTTCCTCGCACGCCTCCGGCGTGCAATTTGTCCCAAACAACTTATGGGGCAAGGGCAGCCCCTTGAGGCTTTGGGCTCGGGCTTGCATTCGCTCCGGGCATCTCTTACTGGCTGCGCCCTGGCGGGCTTGCATTCGCTCCGCTCATGTCACCTCACACAGACCGCAAATGTGTTCAGACCGAACTTGTGGGAAAAGCAGCGGATGTTGCTGGGGAGGAAGCCGGCCCGGACCAGCAGCGGCCACAGATCCTTGACGTCGTAATAACACTTGTGATCGTCCATTTCATCCTTCGGACTCCATCCGAGCCGAAATGCCGAGTACTCGAGAAACCATTTTCCGCGCCAGGAAGGGACGTTGAACAAACAGACTCCTCCAGGGCGAACGATTCGAAAACTCTCTTCCAGGAGACGGGCGGGCTCCCAAAGATGTTCCAGAACCGAGACGCACAATACGACGTCCAGGCTCGCTGCAGGCAGCGAGCCCAGGACCTCGGGCAAAACTCCCTCTATTACACGGACCTTCGACTGCTCCTTCAGGTCCGGCGCGATGGCAGAGTCCACAGCAACGGCGCGATCGATTTCACCGAGAACCGTTCGAACGAACGTGGCGTGGTACCCGCAGCCGAAATCGCCAATACTCTTCCCCGCCAGCGGGCCGGCGTAGCGCCGAATCTGCCGCATGGATAACCAGACACCGAAACGGTCCACGGCCGTCACTTTATAGTTCTGACCGAAGGCGCGCGGCCGATCACCTTCGCGCAAGGCCCTAGTGTGGTGTCTCATACCGTCGGACATTTGCAGCTGCGGCGTGTAGCGCCAGAGTAAAAGTGAAGTTCATAAAGCCGCCGATCACAAAGAGCAGTCCTGCAACCGCCAGATGATTCAATGGGAAAACCCCGCTGTCTGAAAGCCGGAAGCCCTGCCGAACATACTGTACAACCAGCGGTACTGCCATGCCGCCTCCTGCCAGGATCGCTACGGCACTCAGCACCGCCGACCTCGTGTAAGAAAACCTTCGGAGCCATTTCTTCCGGACTTCCCCGCTGTAGTCGAAAAAAACCCGGGCGAGAGCGCCAACATAGAAACCATGCAGACCGAGAACCGAAAGGCTCAATCCAAACAGCATCCAATACAGCGAGAAGGTAATGGGACCAACCTGCACGGGACCGAAGGTCATCGGCAACGTCAGCAGCAACCCCAGGAAAAGCAAGGCGAGACCGGGCCGGAAGAGAAAGAAGTCGGCGCCATGAATAAACATCGCCTTCAGGTTGATCCATGCGGCTTGCCAGGGAGAGAACCAGCCCGCCCGCTTGTGATGACTGAAGCGGCCCTCCTGATCCTTCAGGAATCGGACAGGAACCTCAGCGGTTCGCAGCGGCATGCGAACGGACTTCAGCACCATCTCCGATGCGTACTCCCAGGACTGCGACTGCAGGTCCATGCGGACGAGACCACTTCGCGTGATCCCGCGCATGCCACAGTGAATATCGGAGAAGTCGCTTCCGTACAGGAAGTTCAGGATCCATGTCGTGAGCGGGGTTCCGAAATACCGATGCAACAGAGGCATGGAACCGGGTTCGATATAGCCGCGGAAACGCGATCCCATGACGTATTCGTAGCCCGCCCGAAAGCGTTCCATGAAAGGCTGAAGGATGCGGAAATCATAAGTGCAGTCCGCGTCACCCATTAACACATATTTGCCTCGAATGAACGGGACGGCGTCGATATAGGCGCGTCCCAGCCCACGCTTCGGCGTTTTCAGGACCCGCGCGCCATGAGCGATCGCAATCTCCGGGGTCTTGTCCGTAGAGCTATCGATGATGACAATCTCCCCCTGCACCCCTGCAGCTTTCAGCCCTTCCTGGCACCAGTCGACAAACCGGCCAATGGTGACCTGTTCGTTAAGGGCGGGGATTACGATGGAGAGCTCCGGAGACACAACGTCATTTGCAGGTGTCAGCAGCCGGGGCGAATTGTCTTCAGTTTCCAATATCCAATCGACCGCTTCGCTCAGCGAACGAACGCGCATGTCAGGCGGGGAAGAAGGCCGCCGTTCCTGATAACCGCGGTCGATCCAGACGGTCTTACAGCCGGCGGTGGCGCCGGCCTCAATATCGCGCCACCGATCTCCCGCAAGGTAACTCTGCGCGAGATCGATGCCATATTCCTTCGCCGCGCGGGTCATCAGACCCGGCCGCGGCTTGCGGCAATCGCAGGAATCCGTGTCGTCGTGAAAGCACGTAAAAACAGCGTCCACCGGGAGCATGCTGCTTAGGCTCCGGTTCATCTCGTCAACGGCGCCTCGAGACTGGCTGCCGCGGGCAACGTCGGGTTGATTCGTCACCACCAGCAGAAGGAACCCGCGCTCCTTCAGGCGCGCCAAAGCTTCAGCCGTTCCAGGAATGATCCGGAGCTCGGCGGGAGAAGACGGGGGATAGGGTTTCCCATTACGGACAACCGCTTCGTTAAGCACACCGTCGCGGTCCAGAAACACGGCCCGACGGGCCATTTGAGCGTTGGCCGACACGGGTAGAGTCTAACGCAGAAGGAAGCCGCCAGAAACAGGCGGAGTCTATCGCAGAAGGAAGTCCGCGGTATCCTGAATCCCCGCAGGAGATCCAATTTCGTAGAACCGCTCGCGAACCTCGAAGGCGGCCAACTGCCCCTGACGCAGCAAACCCTGGCAGATGGCCGCCAGATCGATCCGCTGCGCCGCGGGGACATCAGCGAAGACACGGCGGTGAAATGCCTCCAGGCCATAGTCGATGTACAACATCGCTGGAGTTCGGACTCCCTTGTCGTAACGGAGAATGTTCGTGCCGTCGAACTCCACATTGCTGCGGTCGAACCGGCTCTCGTTACGGTAAACCGTCATCAGACCCATGAGATTGCTCCGGAAGAACGCTTGCTGAACGGCGCCATAGTCGCAGGGAAGGTAGGAGTCGCCGTAGAGTACGAAGAACCGCTCGGGCAGCAACGCCAGGGCGTTACGAATGGCGCCGCCGGTTCCGAGCAGCGCGGGGCCATCGAAGGAGTACTCGATCGATATTCCAAGGTCAGAACCGTCGCCGAACCGGTCTTGAATGGCTTCGCCAAGATGTCCGACGAGGAGAATAATGTGGCCTATGCCGTTACGCTTCAGGAGTTGAAGCTGATGCCAGAGGAAAGGCTGGCCGGCAACATCGAGAAGCGATTTCGGGGTTTTCGCTGTGAGACCTTTCAGGCGAGTCGCCAGCCCTCCGGCGAGAATGACTGCAGGCATCAGGCTCATCTGGATCCCCGGGACTTGCTCCCCCTGGCAAGGAGGGGAAAGCTCAAGCACAACCGCCGCTCAATCATGCGAAATGATCCTCGTCCCTTCGAAATCGAACCGAAAGCGAACTTCCTTGAGACCCTGCTCCCTCATCGCGTGCCGTAGACGCACTTTGTCCCCGGCATAGAACATCAGAAATCCGCCGCCACCGGCTCCGATCAGTTTCCCGCCCAGCGCACCGCTGGCCATGGCGCAGTCGTACCACTTGTCGATATTGCCGTTGCTCATGCCGGAGCTTCGTCGCTTTTTGTGTTCCCAGTGGGCATTCATCAGACGGCCGAACTCTTCAAGATCGCCCTTTTCCAGCGCCTGCTTGCTGCTGAAGGCAATTTCCTTGATGAGATGCAAATTCTTCGTCATGCCGCCATCCGACTGACGGCTCTTGTCATCCTGCTCCTTCAGAATGGACGCCGCCGATCGTGAGTATCCCGTAAAGAACAAAAGCAGGTTGTCTTCAAGGTTGAACAGGGTTTCCTCGGAAATGCCGAGTGGCGTCGAGGTCACCGAGCCATCCGCGGCAAACTCAAAACACGTCACGCCTCCGTAGGCCGCAATGTACTGATCCTGTTTGCCGATCGGTTCTCCCAGAAGGTCCATTTCCACATGACAAGCCTGCTCCGCAAGCTGAGAAGGATGGATCAGATTTTTGCGGTAGGTGTGCAGACCTTTGAGCAGCGCCGTGGTGAAGCTGCCGGACGAGCCGAGGCCGGTGCCCGACGGGATATCGGCCATGCTTGTGATTTCAAGATTCCGTGCCTGAATGCCCACCGTTCGCAGCGACTCGCGGATAATGGGATGGCGTATTTCGCCGATCGAGGAGACTTCCTCCATTTGCGAATACTTGAGCAGAAACCCCTCGGAGAATCGCGAATGGATGTTGATGTAAACGTACTTGTCGATTGCGCCCGCAATAATGAAGCCGCCATGTTCCCGGTAATACGAGGGCAGGTCGGTGCCTCCGCCACCCAAAGAAATTCGCAATGGCGAGCGGGTAATGATCACAGGTCAGATCATACCTCAGGCCCCGGGAATGATAATGGGAACACGATCTTTGAGAAACTGCCGTCCTTTGGAGGTGACACGAATGATCGGACGGAAGCCTTCGCCGCCATCGATGTAGCCTTCGCCGATAAGAAAGTCGATCAACCCCACGATGGACCGAATCGGATACTCGGAAAGAATCCCATACGTCGTCAGACTGCGGAAGGATTGAACGGACGTCTCGCTGGAACCTGCCAGAATCTTGGCGATCTTTTCGCGGCCGAGCTGTTCGCTGGCCCGCAGAATGCACGAGAGGATCTTCAGGGCAACGATCGTGGAGTCCCCTGTCGCGGGCTGGTTGCTGGTTTTACCACCTGTCGCCTTTGGCCGCGGCTGGGGAAGGGCCGGGGCAACCGTGACTTCCCTTGAAGCGGCTGAGCCGGCCAACCGATTCTCCGGCGCACACCGGCTGCAATTATGGCAATCGCGGACGTTCGTCCATTCGCCGAAGTAGCGCAAGACGAACGATCGGTAACAGTGCTTCCTGAAGCGGCTGGCGTATTGAAGCATCAACGCGAGCTTGCGGAGCTCGAAGGCGCGCCGCTTCTCGAGGTCCTGGAAATTGAAATCGGTGAGGTTCCTATCCTTCGGCCGGAGGATACGCACGCCGGAACCCGCCGACGTGTGAAGGCGTTCGACGTAACCTGCGCGATGAAGAATCGTGACGGCAGAGTGAAATTTCTGATCCATGCGGGACGTCACCTTGCGCCAGACGTCTCCGACGAGCACCACTTGCCCCGCCGCGAGTAGCTTTCCATAGACCTGCTTCAGGAAATCCGGCGAAGGATGGCTGGCATCGATGAAGAGCTCGGGTATCCACTTGTCGGCATAGCTGAAGAGCAGCAGTCCGCGGGCTGGCTGGCCGTCGCGCCCGGCACGCCCGATCTCCTGGTAGTAGGCTTCAAGGGAATCGGGAATATCCGCGTGAACGACAAAGCGCACATCCGAGCGATCGATACCCATTCCGAAAGCGTTCGTCGCGACGATAATTCCCGCATCGCCGGACATGAAGCTTTCCTGAACGGACTTCCGCTCGTTGATGGAAAGGCCGGCGTGATAAGCCACCGCATCCACGTTGTTTCGCTTCAGGGATCGATGAATGTCTTCGACATTCTTGCGCGTGCCGGCGTAAACAATGCCCGTCTTGCCCCAGGCGGCCAGATCGACGATGGCTCGAACCTTTTCGGAAACCGTCGAAACCTCGCGCACTTCGAGATAGAGGTTGGGCCGATCGAACCCGCTGACGATCTGTTGGGCGTCCGGAATATCGAGTTGTTTGACGATATCGGCGCGAACCGCCGGAGTTGCGGTGGCAGTCAGCGCAACGACGGGAGGGCGTCCAAGTTCGGTTATCACCCGCTGCAAACGAAGGTAGTCCGGCCTGAAGTCATGCCCCCACATCGACACGCAGTGTGCTTCGTCCACCGCAAACAGACTGACCTGCAGCCGCTTGATCGCCGATCGGAATTCCTCGTTCTGAAACCGCTCGGGCGCCACATAGAGGAGCTTGATCTCGCCGTGTGCAGCCTGATCCATGCGCGCCCGCTGCACATCCCGCGGCACAGTGCTGTTGATAACGTTTGCGGGAATACCGGATTGGTGCAGGTGATCCACCTGGTCCTTCATGAGCGCGATCAGGGGAGAGACCACCAGGGTGAGTCCAGGAAGAGCCAAAGCCGGGAGCTGAAAACACAGCGACTTTCCGCTGCCTGTCGGCATCACCGCCACGACATTCTTTCCCGCCAGAAGCAGGTCCACAATTTGCCGCTGCGCAGGCCGAAAGTCGTCAAATCCGAATCGTTCCCGGAGCAGCGCGCGGACGTCCATGCCTCTTAGCTTATGCAGAAAGGGGACAGGAGAGGGCCGGCTCCCCATGTACAATGCGCCAGGACACAGCGGCGGAGGCCGCTAAATTTATGAAACGACTCCTGATGGCGTTGGTTCTTTACGTTGTCTTTTCCCTCCCTTCTTTCGCCCAGGCAAATGCCCAGCGCAGATTCGAAATCAACTGGAACGTGCTCTCCTACAGCCGGCTCGGCGACACGGATTTTGGCGGGGGGACTCTGGGACTCACTCTCCACGCAACCGAACGCCTGGGCATTGTGGCGGAGGTTGGCGTCCATGAACTCGCCGACTTCGGCCCGAACCTGGAACTGACGACCTACCGATTCGGCCCCCGCTACTCCCGCCGCCACGGCAAGCGCCTCACGATGTTCGCAGAAGTGCTCGCAGGCGGAGCCCGAGCGACGAATAAGGTGACACTCTTCTCCCTCGGCCCATCGACGACGACGACCACCACTTCAGTGAATGGGTCTGCCTTTGGCGCAGGCGGAGGGGTGGACATCGGGATTCGCCCGTGGATCGCCTTTCGAGCGGTAGAGGCCGAATACAGCTTCGTTCGCCTGAATGGTTCGAACAACAACGGGGTAAGGATTGGAATCGGAGTCGTCTTTCGCTTTGGAAAGTGAGTGGTATACTTCGCGTCAGCCAGCTAACAAAAGGAGCGTAGCCCGTCATGAAGAGCATGCGAATGAGAACCTGTGTCCTTCTGGTCGTATTCGCCATTGCCGCCATCCCGGCAATTGCGGCACTCCTGGATCCAAACAATCCGACGGGTACCGCCGGGCTGATCATGATCGACAAGCGCGGCGGCCTTGTTCGTTTCTTCGACCCGACAACGCTTAAAGAGATTGATACACTCAAGCTCGAGGCTCCACCTCACGAACTCGCGATTTCGCCGGATCACAAGACGGCTTATGTTCCGCTCTACGGCGATGGCGTGTACGGCAACAATCCGAACCCGGACCACCGGATTGTGGCGATCGACCTGAAGACGCACAAAGTAAGCGCCACGATCGACCTGTCGCCGTATATCGCCCCGCATGGCCTCCAGGTCGACAACAACGGCACGCTCTACGCGTCGTGCGATCTGAGCCGCAAGCTGCTGATCATCGATCCGAAGACGGGTAAGGTTCAGGCCGCCATCGACACCGACGGCACCGGACATTGGGCCGCAGTCCTGCCCGACGGCAGCAAGGCATATGTGGCAAACAAGAACGATCGGATGTTCGTCAGCGTCATCGATCTAAAGGCTCGAAAGATGGTCGGGCAAGTGCCGATGCCCAAGGGAACACAAGGGATCACCGCATCGCCGGATGGCAAACACGTGCTGGCAATCGACTACGCCGACCCGAAGTTTTACCTCATTGATACAGCCACCGACAAGATCGTTGACACGGTCACCGTGGACAGAAACAACAACGGTCCGTTCCGCGCTCGCTACTCGCCGGACGGCTCGATGCTGATCACGGTCAACGCCTCGACGCCGGTCGCGAACATCTTCGACGCGAAGAATCTTCACGCGCCGCAAAAGACGCTGACCGTCGGCGCACAGGCCTTCGGCATTGCGTACTCGTCCGACGGAAAGACGGCTCTCGTGTCGAACCACGGCGATGGAACGATTTCCGTAATCGACCTGGTGAAGAACCAGGTGGTCCAGACGTTCAAGGCGGGCACAGGTATCGAAACGCTCGCCTATTACTGACCCGGTCGCCAGCAAAATCCGCTCTTTACGCCGCCGCCGGCTTTCGTTATCTTTGAAAGGTTTGGCTGGGCCCAGGTAGCTCAGTCGGTAGAGCGCGGCCCTGAAAAGGCCGGCGTCGGCGGTTCAATTCCGTCCCTGGGCACTTTCCTCTCGGCAAATACAGTCCGCTGAGTATCCTCATTTCCCATCGTTGCGCGTAGATACGCGAAGGCATAGATCGGGAACGTCAGGGCCGCAACGACATCGATAGAGAGAAAGTCCACGTGAAGCGCACTCTGGGAACGACGCGGCTCTGACAACTTGACTGCTCAGGGGCGCGATTCGCTTATATACCGGTGCGTCAATGGCATACCATTCGAACGCCATGTACATGTTGTCCTTACTGCAAAGTGCCTAACGTTTGTGTCGTTCCACCGGATTCTTGTGAATAACTGCGATGAAAATGCTGAGTGGTCTCTATAGCGCTGGACTACCTGAAAGAATTCTCGTCCGCGCTCGGTCCAATTTTGTCCATATCACCCGATCTGGAATTGGCCTCTCTATAATAATCACACGATGGTTAATCTTGAAAGACTCCTCGAACGCGTTGCCTTTCACATTCCATACTTGCACAATTGGCTTTCCGAACGCGATTCGCTGAGAAACGAAACCCACGACCTGCGAGAAGACCTCAACCGCCTTGAAAGCGAATTGGCGTCGACGCATGCACGCATCGACGAACTTACAGCGGCACTGTGGCAACCGCCGGGACATTTCTATTCGCCGATTCCCGACGTTAAGTACCTCAAATCCAATTTCGAGAAGGTTTTTCGGTTTCCCGAGCGTATTCCCGACCTCAATATCAACACTGAAGGACAACTTCTCCTTCTGGACCAATTCCAATCGTGGTACTCCGAGCAACCATTTACAGCGACGAAGAATCCCGGCCGTCGTTATTATTTCGAGAACCAGAATTTTGCATACACGGACGGCATCGTTCTGTACTTCATGATGCGGCATCTATGTCCGCACCGCATTATCGAAGTCGGCTCCGGCTTTTCCTCTTGCGCCATGTTGGATGTCAACGATCTCTTGTTTGATGGAAACATCGACCTCACATTCATCGAACCCTATCCGGACCTTTTGCTTAGCCTGATGCATGACGAGGATCTGCCTCGCGTCTCCCTCCTTCGAGAGATGGTTCAGGATGTCGATCTTCGGATATTCGAAGAGCTTGGCTCCAATGACGTTCTCTTCATCGATTCCTCGCACGTGTCGAAAACCGGTAGCGACGTCAATTATTTGTTCTTCAAAGTCTTTCCTCTTCTGAAGGAAGGCGTGCTGATTCACATCCACGATATTTTTTTCCCCTTCGAATATCCCGAATCGTTTGCCTTCGAGGGCAGAGCCTGGAACGAGATCTACCTGCTCCACGCTTTTCTGGCTCACAATCCCAACTATAGAATTGAATTCTTCAATACATGCATTATTCACAACTTTCGAAAGCGGATTGAAGCCGAGTTCCCGCTTTTTCTGAAGGGTGTTGGGGGAAGCATTTGGATTCGCAAGGTGCGGTCCGATTGGGAGGGACAGGAGTAGGAGTAGACATTTCTTCTCCCGGACACTTGTCCTGCAGCCGGTTTTGAGGTGACCAGGCAGGTTTTGCAGTGGACCACTGAGGTCCCATTTCCTCTCCTCTTTCTGAGGACTCTGAAACGCGACTTTATTCCCCATCCAGCCGTGCCTTGCCCTGATTGCCGATTGAGCGCCACTCAGGCCAAAGGCTGCCTTTGCCTGAGCTTGAACCAATCTCTCTGGTAGACAAACGAAGTTGCCAGCAGGATACAACCAAGCGCAATCAGACTGAGGATACGATATCCTCGGTCCAGCGAGAGCGTGTCGTACAGAAACACTTTCCCAATGGTGACTGCGATCAGAAGTAGCGCCTGCCAGCGAAGAAATCGGGAAGTCTTCCAGAATCCCAGAAACATCAGCGCGGCTCCATAGACCATCCACAGGGCGGAGTATGCAAAGTCCCTGACCACACGCAGCGCGCCAATAGCCGCTGGGCTTGCGCCCTCGAGTTGTCGGCGCCAGGCATCCGCGATTTCATAGTCCAGAACAATAAGCGCCAGGGCGTTGATTGAGATGATCAGTATTGGAAGGGCAAGTGAACCTGTTTCGCCGCGACGAGAGTGCACCTGTCGCGCAACAAGCGCCAGCACAGCAATGGCTATTCCGAACGTCAGCATCCGCTCATTGAAGATGAGCCGGTGGACGTCGAAACGGTCGTGGAGGACCAGTCGACTGACACCCAGGGCCAGCGTGACGCCTCCCAGATACTGGATCGGACGGTTTTCGCTTCGCAGGCTTGCCCACAGGAGGGCTCCGCCTTCAAGGAGCCAACCTATGGTGATCCAACGGGCTTCAAGTCCAATGGGAACCGCAACAACCCAGAGCGAAACGCCGATCGCCTTATGGATATTTGCTCCGAGGCCCGGGCTACGCGTCATCAGAATACCGGCGAAGCAAAAATAAGCGACGCCCAGAACAACGGCAACGGCTGCGGCCCAGCGTGGCATTCCGATTCCGTCCATCAGAGCATGGATCCACAGAAAGTAGATCCCGACATTGGCCACACTGACTGCGGCTACGGCGACCGAGTCATGCCCTTCTCTCAGGAGAGCGGGAATAGAGGCGAACAGAATGAAGAAAACCGAGATTCCCAATGTGGCAACCCAGAACTGGCTGGGGTCATAGTTCTCGGCGTACCACAGAGAGAAAAGCACCAAAGATCCCAGCGCAGAACCGACGAGTAGTCTGAACCAGGCCCTGTAGTGCACCAGCAGCAGGACACCCGCGTCGAGCAGCATCATGTATGCAAACAGACTCCAGGGCCTGTTGTCACCGGACGACAGGACGATCGGCGTGAGAAACGCACCCACCGCGGCGAAGCCGGCAATGATCTGGGAATTCTGGATCAGGGCCATCCCAGCAGTGGCAGCGGTCACCACAACTGTCGCAAGAAACACCACGCCAGCCGGCGCCAGCCCGTAAACCTGAGAGGAAGCCCAGAGAGACAAATAGAGGATTCCGATGCCCAGACCCTTCAGCGAGAAAGAATAAACCGCATAACCGCGCTTTCGAACGTGCTCGCTCCAAAAGACAATCCCCATGCCGCCCAGCAGTCCAATCACCACCCGTGTCGCCGGGCCCACCCACGCGCTATCGAAGGCGTATTTGAGAAAGTACGATACGCCGATAAGCACGGCGACCACTCCCGCACGATTCAGCCAATAGCCTCCGATCCGGGATTCGAGTTCGTCCTGAGTGTGGGGCGGCGCTGTCGGGGGCGCGGCGGGCATGAGATCTGACTCAAGAATCGGTTGCGCGGGCGCTTCGATGGAAGGCTGGTGAGAATCCGCGTACGGCAATCCCGCTTGCTGTTCGAGTCTGTAAACTCTTTTGGTCAGCGCTCCGATAAGGTCAAGAAGTTGTGCGTACTTGTCGTCAGGTGTCGGCATAACGTCTCCTTTTCTCCGGGCAGCCTACCCCATCCCATGCAGGGTATCCGGCCCGAGGTGTGACGGTTTATCGACTGTCATGGACGTGTCAGAGCATACAGCTTCGTGAACATGGGCGTGCGGGTTGGCGAGTTCTGAAAGCGAAAAACGGAAAACGGAATCGCGATGCCCAGCTTCCGGAAAAGATCGATGCGGAGTGTGTTCTCGGAACGGATCGAACATTCGCAAGACCAAACATGCAAACATCCCTTCTCCGGCTTGCCGGTACGGCCATTTGACCGGAACTCATGCCACGACTGCTAAATGAACAAATTGGCTGTCATTTCCGGCTGGTTGCAGGCCACCCTTTCACAGGATAATGTCGCCAAACTCGCCGGGACGGCTGACGGTGGTTAACGCCCAACTGGGAATTATTCGGGAAACCGCTCGGGAGTGAAATGTAGCGAGATGTTTTGCTACTTGTTAGGGACGGATCTATGCTTAATTCTGCCAGGAACTCCAATGTCGCAATTTGACGCAAAAAGAACGCTCGTCAATCTCGACTGGCACTTCGAAACGTGCTGGCACATCGCAAGGAATTAATTCCGAGGGTGCTGCTCCGTCCGCCACTCAACGATTATCAGTCTCGTTTCCAGCTCGGCGATCCGAACAACCCGGGGGGCTCATTCGCCTTTCGCGTCTCAGGCGGCGACGTCCTGCTGGAGGGAGACCTTGGTGGAGATCCGGCGCGGATGCACCTGGTGCGCCAAGGGCAGGAAGTCGAAAGCTTTCTGCTCCTCGATCGGGGGTTTCACTGGGTCAGCGAGACGCCATTCAACAGGTGAAAGCCGTCCTGCCCGGGTCCGGACGGGAATGGATTCGGCCGCTCTCCCCTCCGGCCGGCCCACGCACCTGGCCGCTCACCGCGATCGACCGCTACGCGTTTCAATGGGTGATTCAGGGAACCTGGGTGTTCGACGCATTCCTGGATTCCACCGCCTTGAAACGCGGACTCGCCCGCATTCTGGACGCCTATCCGATCCTGTGCGGACGCGTGGTGCACGGCAGCCGCATCGAATGGCGAGAGGGAGGCGTGCCGTTCAGTGAAGAGGTCGAGCCGGAAATCGGGTTCCGCGATTTCGATGCGGCGGCCGTCAACACCGCGAAGTTCGCCGAACGTCCCACCCCGGCACAGGTGCAATCCGGAAAAGCGCCGCTTCTCACCTTGAAGCTCACCCGGCTTCGTGACGGTTCGGTGCTTACGCTCTGCGCCGCCCATGCCTGTGTCGACGGCAACGGCTTCTACTCGCTTGCGCGCAGTCTGAGCCTGGCGACAACAGGCAAGGTCTTCCCCGCACCGCTATTCGAACGTCAGGCGACGCCCGGAAGAGCGCGGCGCCGATCCGAGCTTGCGCGGGATGCCCGGCGCCAGGGATGGCAACGCATGACGGTTCTCGATTTGCTGCGATTTGGGCTCAGCCGCGGGCGGCTCGACAGATCGTTCGTTGCGCATTTCTCACCAGCAGCGCTGGCCCGCTGCAAGGACGAACTCGCGCGGACTTCAGGAACTCCGCATCTCAGCACGAATTCCGCACTGCTCGCGCACATCGTTCATTGCCTGGCGGCTCTGCTGGATCTGAGTCCCAGGTCCAGTTTCATCGTTTCGTCCGCCGTGGACATGCGGGGACGCGTGCGTGGCGTCGCCGAAGCCTTCGCGGGAAACGCGGTGGCGCTGATTGGAACACCGGAGATTCCCTGCCGCGCCGCACCTCCGGAAATCGCCGCCCGGCTTCACGAACGCCTGGCGAATGCGTCTGCCGACTCGGGTTCCGAACTGGCATCGACGACCCGGCTCGCGGAAGAGGTCGCGGGACATCGTCTTTCGTACGGTCCGCTGCGCCTCTCCCGGATGCTCGGCACGAAACCGACGCTCTTCTACACAAACAGTTTTGCGAAATTTCCCGTCTATGACCTCGACTTCGGCGACGAATCCCGCCCTATTCGCCCTACGCGCGTTGTTCCGCACAATCTCGGGGATCCGATCCTGCTGTGGCCAGCGCCGTCGGCCTCCGGAGGAATCGATCTCTACCTGTGCGGAAACCTCGCGCATACTGTCAGGCGGCTGAGAGAAGACGATCCGTGGCGGGCTCGGCTCAGGCGTTTCGACACGCCCTGATGCCACCATGACGATCGTGCCGACGGCACGTACCTGGCAGTAGCGCCCGGCGGAGCCACATACGGCGTACTGGTGGATGGATTACCAGAAGGCTTTGCTGTGAAGTCCAAACCTTCTTCCCTTGAAGCTATGACGCTGATAGGGCTGCTTCGACCGTTGGACATTTCGATCGGAAAAACAGACACGCAGGGTCAGTAGCGCATTCGACGACGAATAAAATGCCCTTGTGCGGCACGGAGCGAGTTCGTCCCCAACCTTCATTTCAGGCGAAGGGATTCTCCGTGCGTAAGTCCGGGAAGAGACTGAAGTCACGATCCCGGGTCAGCAGTTTCTCGACGCCATGCGCCACGCAGATCGCCGCAACACGCGCGTCGTGAACAATAGGCCCACGCACTCGGCGGTTTGCCAGGAAGTTCTTCAGCATTACGGTAAAGCCGTCAGGTTCGCCAATCATTCTTAAGGTGGGCGCCGCAAACCAGGCGTCGAGTTGGGACCAGGCTTCTTCAGAAGTGCTGGCCCTGTCCTTCCAGATCTTCCGATTCGTCACCACACTGTAGAACTCGTAGATGCAGGGCCACGGAATTGCCCATGGATGAGGCGAGGCGGCCAAGTTGCGAAGAAGTGCGAGAGCCGCGCCGTGCTCGACAACCTCGCGGCGATGGGCGTAAACCAGAATGTTGGCATCAACCGCGATCACGTTCAGTGACCACCATAAATCTCATCGCGAAGGTCCTGCCACGTCAGGTCTTCCAATGGGTTCTTCGACCGGGAAGACCCTACGCTCCGGTCGGGAAGGTTGTAGCGCGTGTGAGCGGGCTCAGAATCGAGGACGCGGCGAATTCCTTCTTCAACGATGACACGCATCGGCTTGCCTGTTCTTTTTGCGTGCCGTTTAACACGAGTCAATAGCGCATCCGAGATTTCAATAGTCGTTTTCATCGTAATACAGCATACCCATATCATCTAATATGGGCAAGCTGGGTCCACCGACCTCCGCAGATCGCCGAGATGCTTAATTATTTGCTCGTTGATGACAACCAGCGGGTCAGACAACCTGAAAAGCCATGTACCCGGGCACACCCTGTTTTATAGTCGCCCGACAGCCGCCATTGCGGTATATCACCCATTGTAAATGCGACACGAACTGGAGATGTCAATGAAGAGAATTTGCAGGACTGCGATGATTTTCGGCGCCACGCTGCTGCTGGCGTGCGCCGCTGACGCTCAGGTGACCCTGAACTCGGTGCTCATCGGCGCGAAGGATACCGTGGCGTTAGCGAAGTTCTATCAAACCGCATTCGGCATGCAAGAGACCAACCGGATCAATGCAGCAGGAGGGCCGGAGATCTTCGTGAATTTCGGTCGGGGAATGCTCGCCGAAACATAGATGACCACAAGGCGACTTTTGGGGGCTAATCCAGATTTCGTGACCGGGGCCGACGGTAAACCCCTGACCCAAGGTTCTGGTTTCTGTTCGACTTCCCACATGCCGACTTCTGGGACCTTTGAGGCACTTGTCCGACACCGACTATCCGGCCACTGGAATGCTTCTTCCATAGTGTCGATTGCGCAACAGTTTATAGAACCGCTGAAATGTCCCGAGCTCCGTGAAGAACCGGACGATTTCAATGGGTTTGGAATTAGGGCGGTAGATGATTAGGTAGGAATATACCGGCCAGAATCGAAGAGGCTCTGGAGCCAGATCGGCACGCAAATGTCCAACTTGCGGGCGTTTTGCCAACATACGGCATGCGGCTCGAATTCTGGCGAGCACCTTCTTGGCTACAGTCCGGTTGTCTTTCGCGATGAAGTCCAGAACATCGATCAGGTCCTGGCGGGCAGGCGGGGAGATTCGATACCGGCTCATCGCCGGCTCTTTTTTCCTCCCGAATGTGAGAGTGCAGCTTCTAGCTCTTCAAGAACGCCTTCTCCATCGAGCCCTTCACCACTGTCTAGGGATGCAAGTCCTTCGGCGATCTTTGCCTTCACGTCCCGAAGGCGGTCCGCCCTAATGCCCTCTGCCGCTTCCAGTAACCGAAGCGCCTCCTGCACAACTTCGCTGGCAGATGTGTACTTGCCCGACCTCGTCTGCTCTTGAACAAATCCCGCTAGGTCCGAAGTCAGGTTCACGCTAATTTTTGCGGTTTGCCGACTCAAGTATTTCCTCCAACCTTCGCCACATTCTACTTGAATCTGACCAGTCCGAGCCTCCGATGTTTACGCGGCCCACCAGAGTCGATCGGCGAGCATTCCGACAGAGGGAGATTTCCGCAAAGCAGGCTAACTGAGTATCACTGAATTCCACAATGGCCGATCCCGTGAAGGTGGGGCGTAACTCCCGGGAAGTTGGCTTCTGGGAAGCTGAGATTTTTGGTCAAGTGCTCGTGTAACAGGCTAACGGCCGTTTGAATCCTGCGCGCGGTTGTCGCTGGGCACTTCTACGGAATGCCGACTACAGGTCCACTGAGGAGACTTCGCGACGCACGTTCCTCCGCGCTGTGAGGCCCACGTCATCGTCCGGCTTACCGTCAAATTGGTCCCTCTTGGCTTAGCCCGGCGCCGGGTGGTCACACCATCCTTATGGTGTGACCGCAAGTCAGCCGATCGCGGTTTTGGAAGAAGCTACTTCCGATTACTGCCGATAGTCCGGACAAGTGGTGCGCAGGTAGTCGAATCCCGTCGCGCGGACTGGTAATGATGTCGGATATCGGAACCGACTACGTTGAAGACGAGATGGCCTTCAGGCAAGAACCGTGGCCACGCTTCCGAAGTTAGTTTGGTGTCGGCTCCTCGATGTGATCGATCACGACGAATTCCGTTGGAATCTTGGTGCGCTCCAGATGGAGACCAAGCTGTTCTTCCAAAGCCTTCGGTATTGGCGTGGTGAATTGTCTCCCTCCGCCGGCACCGCCCCCCTCACCCCGTTTCCCTCGCGAGGAGCTAAAAGGTAAATTGGTTCAAGAACGAAGTCGATGTTGTAGATACCCATAAGGCCTGTTTTGTCAGCGATATTAAGCGGTAGCAGCTGTTTGCCCACATACGTGCTCAGTTCCTTCATTCCGCACTTTCCGCGCACGAAAATTTCGACGGGCCTCGCCAATCGCCCGTTGTATTGGCATCGCTCGCGGGACTGTTCAAGCGCTTGAACAGGTGTCAGTGTCGTCGCCGACGCTTTTTCGTCGACTGAAGTTTCCTTGAATTTGATGCCGGATTTGGCGATCGTCAGGACGTAACCGTCGACTTCCCTCATTTCCAGGTGAACCCGAGCTTTAAAGCGATCCTCTAATAAGGTCTGGAGCATCAGTTTCAGCTCCCGCTCTGTTACGTGTTCCGTATCGTCCGCGACGGCTTCAATCTGGAACCGCCCTCTTAACGATCAGGAATCCCGGTTATGACCGTTCCCATTCCCTCGGTCACGAACACAATCGCGACCTGAGAAATGCGGGGACAGTCTCCACTTTGAAATGCGGGGACAGTCTCCACTTTGGCGGTTTACCAGGCACTGAAGCGCCGATGGGTAAACGCTGCGCGACTACTCGTTAGTAATCCGAAAGGGATCTGCGAAGTCTCTGTTCTGGACGGGAAATGAATGGAATAAGATTTATGCACGGACATGCCGGGCGAGGTCCACATTCACATCGATGGCGATGCCATAGGACAATACGAGTTCCGAGTTGGGGCACGTACGTGTGGACCGGTCTCGCTTTTTATGAAGCCTAACCCGCCCCCCGAACATCTCATCTGAAATCCGTCGTGCGCGCGGCTGCCCCCCGCGATGTGACGTAAGACTCCCACTGCGATCGCGGACAGAGCCGCGAATCGTTCAAAATCTCTTGTTTTCCTATTGCTGCTCAGCGTTACAGGTGTTTTTTCTCCTCATACTGCTCAAAAGTGGGCATAAACGCACTCTTCAATTCTGAATCTTTGACTTCGTAGGTATGCCCCTTTAGCTTTACCCAATCCTGTCTCACTTCTCTCGCCAGCTCCACCGTGATCCACGGGGAAAGAATTATGCCGTCAATTAAATCCTCAAGGTTAACGCGCCGTCTCTTGTGGTCATGCACCCAGGGATGTCTGGGGTTTTCCTCCAACACTTCAGGCCGGCACAAATTGTCTTTGTTGATGTGGAGATTACCGCCACCGAGGAAAGCGCGGCATTCTATGAAAGCTCGGACCTCTGTCTCCCACTCAAAGTCGTCATCTTTGGTTGAGATTTCACACAGTAGATTGCCCGGTCGCGGGAGCTTACTTTTCCCATACTTCACCTTTCCAAGATTAGCTTTGTCCAGCCCCGCATGAAGAACAGCCTTCAATTTCCGATACCGCGAACAAATGGCGACTCCATGGGGCGCATATTCACCCCACATCCGGACTGTCTCTTTTCTAAGGGTCCAGCACATGATGAAATAGTTCTCCCGGATTTGAGCGGCGAAACCTCGATGGTTGTTTACCTCTTGCCGATCGTCCAGAGCCAGTCGATTCAATCCGAGGAGTTCAGCGGTAGCTTTTTCGGTGGGAACGCCTTCCGTCTTGTCTCCGAATTTGTCAGGCCGACAAAAGTAGAATTCATCGTTCGCCATCATGTCCTGAAACTTAGGCATCGAAAGGTAGCGCCAAATGACCGCGTCATCAGCGGGTTCGTTGAAGTCGAAGTAAGGGTTGTGAGTGATCGGCATAGCTATACCAACGGTGGGAACGGGACCCCATAGACGGCCATGGTTTGATCCAGCTTTTGGCCCACGATCGAGGTGAGGTTCAGAAGAAACCGTTCAAGCACGAGTTCTATAGTCTGTAGCTCTTCGATGGTTTTAAGGGGAAGTGCAAGTTCGTGGACGATTCTGTTTCGGTTGGTCGAAATGTCGTTCAGTGTTTCTGGACTCCAATTCTTCAACTGAGCTTTCATGGCGTCATTCGTGTTTTTCAGTGAAAAGAGAATCTCCTGGCGGATATTCAGTTTCTTCAAGAGGATTTCTATTCGCTTGGAAATTCCCTCTCCGCTGAAATCCGTTATCGCCTTTCTGAAGTATTTTGTTTTGATTGTTTCGATGGAGGCGGCCTCAACGATTTCGTCGAACGGTAGGGAAACCTTACCGCTCCATGACATGAAGGCGCGGTTGTCGGTTTGGAACATCGTTAACAGGATATCTTCGAACAACGCCTCGAACGTGGACCAGAGGGTTACGAGTCCCCAGTTGAGCGTAATCATGCGATTGTTTCTTAGCTGGTTTCTGATCAATCCACGAGCTTCGTTGACGAGTTCTGCCCACTTCTCATCGGTCATCCCCACGGCGCGAACAGTGTCGATCAGGGTCTCCATGTGCCGGGAGAATTCACGGCTTTCCGTTTCGTCCAGGCTGCGCAGGGTTGTTTCGATCGTTACCAGCGATCTAGTAAGAAAGCTGACTATTTTGGTGCCGTCGATGAAGGGAACTCCGCTCATTTACTTTCACCTTATTTCAGAGCGTGTCAAAACTGGTCCGATTTAATACCGAACGAGCGCATGGTACCCGCGATTGACGCCGAAGCGACGATGTTCCTAGCACGATTAGGTGACGGTTAACATTCCAGCGAATCCTCTTCCCGCCTCGTGGCGGTCAGCGCGATCAGGCGGGAACGTCACAAAAACGCGAGTTGTCGGGGTCAATAACTCTTCTATTTTTAGTTCCGATATCGACGAACACTGTTCAATTTGCTGTGCGCCAGAAAACGTCCCGTGCGCACCGGAAGATGGTATCCTGACGCCCGGAATCGGCTAGTTCGTTACTCCCTTCCCATAATTCCTAGATCGGCCAGGGATGGAAAACCGCGTTCGTTTCTCCTCTGCTCTCCAACCGTTACCTGACTCGCGAAACGGCATCCTTATCAAAATCAACTAGAAGCCACAGGTAGGCCCACGAAACATCGGGACCTATTTTGTCCTCGACGCCGAATACATTTTGTCGGCATAAGGAAAACTTTTCGCGCCGGTATGCAAATCGCCTTTTTCCCATGGCTCTATTTGAAGGAGCCCATCACGCTCGGAGCGTTGACGTTCCTGCCGTTCAGGGACGAACGCGGGAATGTCCCGGCTCCCCTCACGGATCTCGCCGACTCCCTCACTATCATTCTTCGCGGTTACGTCGATATGCACGGGGAGCCGATCGACAACTGCGTCGTCGTCACGCATTCGGGCCGCGGTCCCGTGTGGAACCTGGAAGACTACGACCACAATCTGGTACAACGCTGCGCCCTGATCCTGGCACTCTCGGCGATATCGAAGAACGCTTACAACACCAACATGGGGTGCTACGCGAACTCGACCACGTTCCAATTCTTCAGGCAGAGGTTCACAGAGCCTGTGGAGTACATCGCTTTCGGCGTGCGTCGCCGAGATGGCTCGACCACGGACGCCGGTTATCGCCATGGCGAAATCAAGTTCTCAGTCCCGCCGCAATCAAAGTCGCTTCGCGAGAGCTGTCTGGATGCGGAATTTTCGATCGCCATCGAGCGGGCCGTTGCGGCAAACGCGCCGACTGCAAGGCGTCTCATTCCCGCACTCTCGTTCGTCAGTCTCGCCAGCACCGACAGTGATGTGATGGACCAGGACGCGGAAGTCATCTTGTTTGGATCAGCATTCGAGCAGTTACTGAACGCTTATAACAGAACGAACCTGAACAGGGCTGTTGGCAACCTCCTTCAGCCATACGCCGGCACGACAGTCGAGCAGGCACTGGGCGTGCGTCCCGGCATTGTCGTCGAGCCAGAATATGCGGCCGCGCAGAGGGCATGGCCCCTGCATCGCAAGTGGGCGCAGGAACTCTACGACCTCCGGAGCACATACGCCCACGGTCTCGACTACGCCGCGCGAACATGGGGCTGGGCTCCCATCGAGCATGTCGTTATGGCTGCATTCGTTTTCCCGCTACTTGTGAAGCTCCTGCTCGCCTCTGAGGGGTACTACACGCTTGCCGATGACGACGACGGGATGCTTGCCGCGATCGATAAGCTCCTCGGGACGACTCGCTGGGCCCAACGTGTTCCCGACAAGAACGCGACATTCTGGCAGGACGTGCTTTTCGACACAAAGCATGATCGCGCGCTAAGCCGTGCGATCGAGGAATGGATCGAGGAACAGAAGCAGAAAGAACCAAAAGTTGAAAGCAAGGAGGGAAGTTAGGATGGCCTTTGGGTTTGATGATTACGAACCGGGGGACAAGTCCTATTACGATGTCGCACAGATATGCCTGAACGGCCACCTCATCACATCGCATGCGCAGAGTTTTCCGGACGGCCAGAGAAAGTTCTGCGCGAAATGCGGCGAGCCGACTACGATGAAATGTCCTCCTTGCTCGGCCAACATCCGCGGCTACTATCACGTCCCTGGGGTAATCAGCCTCGTCGACTCTTACCAGGTGCCCGCGTTCTGCGCCGACTGCGGCAAGCCGTATCCGTGGACCGAAAGGAAATTGCAGGCCGCCAAAGATCTCACGGCTGACCTCGATGGCCTCGATTCTCACGAGAAGGCACTCCTCACGAAGAGCCTCGACGATCTCCTGCGTGACACTCCTCAGACAGCAGTCGCCGCGACGCGCTTCAAGAAGCTGGTGTCGAAAGCCGGCCGGACCGGAGCCGAGGGGTTGAAGAGCATCATGGTCGACATCGTGAGCGAGGCAGCGAAGAAGCTGATATGGCCGTGACGAATCATCCCGTACAACTCCTGGGCTGGAAGTCCCGCAGGAAGCGGTTTCTCGATTTTCGAAAATGTCCCGGATGCGGAAAGCTCCGCGAGTCCCTCTTCGGCGGCGTCGACGGCAAAGCCGAATGCTACCGATGCGGCGGCAAATTCCCCTTCAAGCAATGGGGAAAGGGAAAGGCGCTCAGGTATGTAGCTGTTTGCGGCGTCTGCAGAAGCGACCTCCCGCTGACCGGCGACAACATTTCAATAGGGGGCGGCCCGTTCTACATCTGCAACCACTGCTCGAATTTCGTCGCCGTCTACTTCGGCGGGAGGATACTGTCGCCGCCGGACGTCCTCGGATTCAAGTGGGCCCCGGACATCCAGAAGCGAGCCGAACGCTTGGGCGACTCACCCTACCGCGTCGCCGAAGTCCGAACCAAAAGCGAACACCTTGTCATGGAGGCTCCTGGCAAAGGCAAGGGAAGAGGAATCAAGCTTCATGTACGGAACGTACGGCGAAGGCCGCACGATTCTCTGCATGGACGACAAGGAATACATCGGATATCTGCGCTGGTCGGTAAGGGAAGGGAGGAACTTTCCCATACTCAGGCAGTGGTACATCGCAAAGGAGTACCAGCGCAAAGGCATCGGCCTTATGCTGCTGAAGCACTGGGCGGAAAAATACGCGCTCCGGCTGACGCTCACTTTCGGCGTTGAGGCTCCCAACCACAAGACTCTCGGCGCGCTTGTGAAGGCAGGCTACGCGAAGAACAAAGGTAAGCATGTTATTGGAATACGCTGCAGGTTTGTGCCGGGAATGTAACGACGACAGTGGCATCGCATTATCCTTATAAATGCCTTTAGGTCCTTGTTAACGCCGAAGGGTTTACGCATCGATTTCCGAGGATTGATAAACACAAGGCTATTGGGGAGTAATCGGACACGATGTCCACAGATCGGCCTGTGACTGAGTGTTAAGGCTTCATGTCTGGGTGAAATACTTCGATGATTTGACCAGGCTGGATGGCGGCCAGAACTTGAGTGATCTCAGGAATCATTGCGACGTGGGTATCGAGCCGGTTGTTCGGCGCCCGGATGATGACGACCGCAATCGACCGTCCCTTCATCGTTTGTTGAGCCTTGATTCCTTTGTCGGAGGTGATCAAGACGGAGAATCCGGACTTCTCAGCTTTCGTCAACAATGCGCCATTCTTCAATGTGTCCCATGCCATTTCAAGGCCTGTGCGGTTTTCGTGGCCAGGCAGATGATCGGAGATCCGCCAATCGAGGTTGTGGCCGAATAGGATTTTCAACTTCTCGAGAGCGAATTGAACAAACCGGTTCGCGCCAATTCTAAGACCTTGATGGCTTGATCGCGACCGATCGGTGGAAACCCTATCAAGAATTCTTCCAGCGACGCACCGCTCTCCAAATAATCGAAGAGGTTTTGAATAGGCACTCGGGTTTTCGCGAAGCAGGGTGCCCCGGACATTCGATCAGGATGAATCCAAATAATTCCGTCGACGACCTGGGAGCCGTCGTCCAAAATCTCGATTATTGGAGCCTGGTTGATTGCCATTTCGCCATTCTACCATCGGGGACCCAATGGGGGCTGGCCCCACTTCCTCGGGATTCGTTGGAGCCAAGCACCGCCGGCGGGCGAGATCGTTGATGGTGACGGTTGAGGAGGCCGTCTCAAATGTCGAAATCCAGAAGCAAAATGAAATCGCCGAAACGTGTTCTGGCTTTGCCGGACCTTGAGCAGGCAAAATCTGCGGTGCTCAACACTCTTACATCAAAGAGCGGCCAACGCACATACGACCATGCGATCACGGAATTCGTTGAGTGGTATTGTTCAGAACCGCGCTTAGCATTCAATCGAACGGTCGTGCTGCGCTACAGGATTAGCCTTGAGCAGAAACAATATGCTCCCGCGACTATCAACCTGCGACTGGCTGCTGTGCGCAGAATTGCTATGAAGCTGCAGATTCAGGCCTGCTGAGCCCGGAGTTGGCAGCGGGCATCCGCCGCGTGAAAGGAGTTCGGCGGTTGGCGGAGCATTACGCGCGAGCTAAAAGTAACGTACAATCCGAGTGCGGATCCTGAATAGGAATCACCACACCTGATGCATTCAGCGCAGGGCGCGACTATGCTAGCCCTAGCTCCCTAGCTTGGGCACTGCCGGGAGCGGTCTTAGGCGGGAGGTGAACAGGTTATGGTCCATGTTCTGGCTTTCTGCCTCGCGGTTTTGAGCCGGTCGCCTCAAGTTGCAGACCTGGGACAGATCCAGGGTACGATTGTCGATACGACCACACAGCAGCCTATCGAGGGTGCTCGAGTCAGTCTTTCTCGGTGGGCGAATCTCGCAGCCCCTCCGTCAACTCCCGTGATGGTTACGACTGATGTGAAGGGGGGATTTTCTTTTCGTGGAATTGCCGCAGATGCTTACCGCTTGGTGGTTACGGCTAATGGGTACGCACGAAAGGAGTACGGTCAGCGCTCCCTAACGCCTCCGGGCAGTCCAGTCAATCTTGCTGCCGGCCAGAGTATGACTGGAATCGTGGTTTCAATGATTCCAACCGGTAGCATAAACGGTCGAGTGAAGGATGATCGGGGGCAACCCGCGGTTGGTATTATGGTGCAGGCCAGCCGGATTGCATATGAACCCACCGGTCGGCGGACAGTTCAGGTTTTTGAGAGTACTACCACGGACGATCACGGAAACTATCGACTGTTTTGGCTCACCCCTGGCCGGTACTTCGCAGTCGCAGGCCCACCGTCAGGCAGTGCCGCTCTTCAACTCGCGGACAGAGCCCAGCTGCTTAACATTCCCATCACGATCGCGGGGAATTTGAATTCGATACTTGAGGAGTACGGAGTCGCATTCTATCCCAGCGCTGCAGACTCATCGAACGCAGTCTCGATCGATGTCGCATCGGGGAACGACGTGGGAGGGATAGACATTGTTGTCCCCAGGTATCGGACGCTATTCACGATCAAAGGGAAAGTGGTAAACGCAAAGACACAGCAATCTCCTGGAGCTGGGTCTTACATGACAATTGTCTTGGGAGCTGTTCATCCTATCGGTCTAAACCAAAGGCGGATAACTTTCAACGTAACAGACGGGACATTTGAAATCGTAGATGTACCACCAGGTTCGTACATACTTGAATCCGTCAACAATTCAGTGCGTGGCCTCCCTAGAGGTCTTCAGTCAACGGTAGTTTCGAACTCCAATGTTGATGTGGTGGTGAACCTGTTTGAAGGCGTCACTCTCAACGGGCGCCTCACGGTTGAAGGGTCAGCTCCGGCGTCGGTACCTGGTTTTGAAAGAATGATAATTGCTCTGCAGCAGTCAGAAGAAAGCATGCCATCACAAAGCGTGCCTCTTTTCGGTGGGCTAAACCCTGACGGCACATTCACACAAACCAGCCTGTTTCCGGGGTCGTATCGCGTTAGAGTCTTTCCGCTACCCTTGGACTACTACGTGAAGTCTGTAACCTTCGATTCGCTGGATGCACTCAGTCGACCGCTCCAATTCATAACGCCAGTGCCTTCAGGCCTCAACATTACACTTAGCCCTAAGGGCGCTCGTATAGACGGCCTTGTCCTCGATGACAAGCAGCAACCTGCAGTGGGTTGTCAAGTAGTGCTCGTTCCCCGCGCTGAAGGTCGCATTGATCTCTACAAGACGGCCACGACCGATACGAATGGGCAGTACAGCATTCGGGGGGTCACTCCAGGTGAGTACAAGGTGTTTGTTTGGGAGGGGTTGGAACCATTTAGCTACTTCGATCCAAGCGTAGTTGCGAAGTATGACGCTATGGGTAAAGCAGTCCGGTTGTCCGAATCAGAGGAGGTGAACATTAATCTAAACTTTGTTACCTTGCCTTGAAGTGCGTCAGTAAATGGCAGCTCAAGCTCCAGATCGTGTTCCAATCATCTGCTCGACAGCATACTGGCTGATGTGCTGGATAAGCTCGGGGCGTTCGAGTTTGTGTTCGGCGAGACCGCACGCTGCCCGAACTGCAGAGCGAGCATCGACGTGCCGAGTTTGGACACGTAGCTTATAACGGCTCGATCTCGTCGCTGAAGATGTAGGCAGGAGAAGGAAACCCTTCCGAAAATTCCGGTCCGATGCCCGCATAAGAAATCCGTTACGGCCTCAAATTTCCCGGCCTAATTGTCCGTTGGCTTCCTTTGGATACTATCGATGACCAGCACATCGAGAGGCAGTTTTTCCGACTGCAGCCTCAGGCCGGATTTCTGAAATGCATCGAAAAGCGATCTGTAGGAAGCGCCCTCGAGCAGGCGCAGGACTTGATCCTGAAGGGGAACACCGGCAGAGAGCGACGACTGGATCATCATGGCGCGGAAGTCTTCGGGTGAAAGATTGAGCACGAAGTCATAGCGCCCTTTCAGGTTCGTAAGATCCACAACCGGATGGTCTATGAAGTGCGAGAGCGTTTCAGTGAGAAGAGGCATGGTCAACTGCCTGCTTTCGAGCTTGTTGTCGGAGAACAGGAAGACCGAACCTCTGCCGTAGTTTATCGATGCCCCACCAGGCATGACACTCAGCGCGCCGTTGGGCTTGAGTTCAGCGTCCGGATCCGGGGGTAGTTCCTTAACCTTCAGGCCGCTCTTGTCAACGCGAAGCGAATAGACGGCAGATTCCTTTTTCTCGCGATGCAGCTTCATCTGAAATCGGTCTTCGAGTAAACGTTGCAGCATTTGCGGAACCTGGTCCCGCGTGGACCCGGCCGGAAGCTTTGCCGCGATATCGAATCTGTCCGAAGCGATCCAATCGGGACCGAAAATCTGATCGAATCTCACCGGGTACGCGATTCCGACGAGGTCCTTTATCGAAAGATACGTGGCGCGAACCTGGGTGCCGCCCACCTGCAGCCCGATGTCTAGCTTAGGATCTATTTGTGAGCTCGTGGGCCGGATCGAGGTCACTTCGAATTCCAAGCGTTTTTCCTTTGGCGCTTGTGAGGCGCGCGACTGCAACAATGCCACCTGCAAGACGGGAAGCGCCTCCACGCGCATCGCGTGGACGGCGCCAACAGCGACTGGAGCGGACACGGCTATGACTGCGGCAACTACCAGTAACACCATTCTGCTGAAACTCAGGTTGGACACGACCCGATTTCTCATGATGTCCTCCACGCGTTTTTTGAGATTGGAACCTGTCACGCCTGACATACAAACCAGCGGGGACTCGCGGTAAAACTTGCAGACGTTAAGTATTCCTTCGGCGTAGACCCGGGGTTCGCTCCCGAGCCGCAAGACTTCTTCATCGCACGCACGCTCGCGCTCTTCCACGAGCCGAGCCCCGATCCACCACACCAGCGGATGAAACCAGAAGGCTGCTTCGACAATCATGTGCAGGCCTGCAGTCAGGTTGTCGCGGCGCCGGCCGTGGCACAGTTCGTGCCCGATGACGGCTTTCAGTTGATCCTTCGTCAGCCGGCCCAGAATGCCCGCAGGCAAAAGCAGCCTCTGGTGGACCAGGCCGACGACGGCGGGCTCCAGCAAGCCGGGACACGAGCGAATCTGCATCCACGTTGCAATCGTCGGAATTTCCAGCGGAGTGCTCGCCCGCACGGCTGCCCGAATACGGCGCCACATCTGCAACCGGGCGAAGGTGATTGCCGCAAGCCCACACATCCAGATGCTGAACGAACCTGCGAAGAACCACACCTGCGCTGTCGGCCCAATGCCTGTGGCTGGAATGGCTGACGACGATGTGAGGACGAGGGAAAAGGGTTGCGTGATTTGCTCGACCGTATGAGACACGGTTGGCGTCGCAATCTGCGCCGCAAAGCTGTTGGCTGCCGGTTGCCAGGCGAACTGACTCCCAACGCCTATCAACAACGAAAACGGCACCAGGAATTTCAAGGATGCGATCAGCCATAACCCATAACGAACCTGTGCGCCGTTCCTGCGCAAGATGACCGCCAGAAGTCCTGCACCGGCGACGAACAGTGTCGATTGCCACAGATGGTTAATCAGTTCTGCAATCATTTCGATCCCTCGGTCTCTTTCTCATTGGGTCGTCGCGCCAGCTTCTTGATTGTCTTCTCCAGGTCCCGAACGTCTTCGATCGTCAGTTTCCCGGCTTCCGCCAGTTGCGCCATCATCGGTTGAGCCCGTCCTCCAAAGAGACCGAGAACCTCGTCGAGCAGTCGGCGCCGCGTCACATCGCGGGCGATGACAGGCTCGAAGATATGGGCGTTGCTGATCTTTCGCACGCGGCGTACGGCGCCTTTTCCTTCCAGGCGGTACACGGTGGTTTGGATCGTGGTATACGCCGGTCGGGGAGCAGGAAAAGTTTCCTGAATTTCCCGAATCGAAGCCTTCCCGTTGGCCCAAAGGGCCTCCAGAATTTGAAGCTCGAGCCTGCCCAGCTTTGGCTGCTTCACAGTTTCCTCCTACGGATTGTCGTAACCTACTATATTATAGTAGATTGAGGCAAGAAATCAGCGAACAGAAATCCCCCGATTTCACTTTAGCGACGGGCTGCTGGCAATAGGACGGGTCAGACAAACCTGAAAAGCTATGTACCCGGGCACACGCTGTTCTATAGTCGCCCGACAGCCGCCATTGCGGTATATCACCCATTCTAGCGTGCGCCGCTGACGCTCAGGTGACCCTGAACTCGGTGCGCACAAGGGTTTGACAGTGCCGTTGCATGTCGCGGATACTGGCGACAGCGTGCGACAGGGCACCACCGGCCCGCGGCAAGGGAACAAATCCCACCTGCTTCGATTCAGATGAACTGCTTCGAATCTTCTTTCAGCCTGTATCAGCGGGTTGCAGGCGCTCATGAAAGGAGATTGCCATGACCACATCAAACCTTCCTGCTCGTCCCTCCCTGGATTCCCTGCGCAAGCAAGCCAAAAAACTTGCCCGCGACATTGCTGCCGGCGATGCAGCTGCTATTGCCCGGGCGCGTGCTCAGTTGCCTCAAGCCAAACTTCCGTTGTCGCAGCGTGATGCACAGTTACTGCTGGCCCGCGAATATGGGTTTTCAGGCTGGAAGGACTTGCTGAAAGAAGTAAAACAACGGCTCGGCAGAGGAGTCGAGTGGGCGGTATCCGAAGCCCGCCGCGTCATCCATGACAATGACGTCGAAGGTTTACGCCAGCTGTTGGCGGAGTATCCGGCCCTATTGTCGTGGACGGCGGAGGGAGACGACCGCGGGCTGCTCGGTATGGCCACCGGTTCCTATGGCGACAGCGGCGACGCGTTCCGAGAGAAGCACTTCACGCGTCTAGCATGCGCCGAGCTCCTGATCGATGCCGGCGCACTTGTTGCGCCATCGGTATGCGATGGCCTCATCCAATCCCGTGCAAAAGGGCTCATCGATCTCTTCCAGAACAGAGGCCTTTTTCCCCGAACGCTCAAGTTCTTTGCCGCGCTCGGTGACGTCGATGGCATTCGCGCGCGCCTTGATACGAACGTAGACGATCTTGCTGCCGTTACCGAAGCGTTCATGTACGCGTGCCATCTCCAGCACCCGACCGCAGCGGCTCTGCTGTTGGATCGGGCCATCACGCTGGACGCCGAGCTCGACAGGCGGATCGATACCGGGCAGGGACGTTCCGCATTTGTCCAGTACTTCATCGACCACAAGCCCGATGTCCTCAACCCCGATCCGGACGGACTCTGGCAGACTTATGTAAAGCAGCAGGTCGACCACGCGATGCGCGACGGCGACCTGGCTTCCTTTGTCGACGGATTGCGACGCGAACCATGGCTGCTGTCGGACGCGTGCGTGAAATTCCAGGCACGGTTGATCGAAGTGGCGGTGTTAAACGATCGCGAAGCTCTCCTTAACGCTTTTCTTGATCTCCATCCCGCCGTGCTGCGCAGTCCTGCGCCGTCCTCTGCCATTGATTGGGCGTTTACGTATGCGAAGACGCATCTGCTTCCGATGCTGTTACGCATTTGGCCAATGCCCGACGATCTCCCCCACGCGGCCGGAACTGGGGACCTCCCACGCGTGAAACATTGGTTCGACGCGTCGGGCAATCCTGCTATGGGCGATCTGGGGAATCATACTCCCGCTAATGATGCTCACTATCGCGGCGATCTGCACGTCTGGTTCGGCCGCCAGCCCACTGTGCAGGACGTTCTCGACACCGCGCTCGCCTGGGCAGTTCTCAACAACCACTTCGAGGTCGCCGACTTCCTTCTCGCACACGGAGCCGATATCAACACGAACTGGAGCTCTCACGAGCCCGCCAGCATCTTGCATGAGCTGGTTTGGCACAAGAACTACGAAGCCATGCAATTCCTCATCGACCGCGGCATCGACATGACGATCCGCGATTACCGCTGGGGCGGTACCGCCGAGGGCTGGGCAGCTGTCGCTGCAAACGACAAGAAGTTGGCGCAGTGGCTGGGCGACGCGCAACGACGGCGGGAGCAGACATCGCACTGAAGCGAAGGATCCATAACAGACGCCCCGGCAAGTGGGGCCCTTCACTCTGACGCCGGGGCGTTGCTATCCGCGCTCTGCGGGGCAGATCGATCGTCATTCCGAACGTGTCAAATCTTCGCAATCTCAGTCGCCTCCGGCGTCGCGCCTGAACCGGCTTGTGCCGTTGATCCCGGATTCGGACGTTCGGAACTCGCGGTGACGAGCACTAACTCGCGATTGACGCCGAAGGGTTTACGCAATCGACCGTCCCTTCATCGTTTGTTGAGCCTTGATTCCTTTGTCGGAGGTGATCAAGACGGAGAATCCGGACTTCTCAGCTTCCGTCAAAAATGCGCCATTCTTCAATGTGTCCCATGCCATTTCAAGGGCTGTGCGGCCTTCGTGGCCAGGCAGATGATCGGGGATCCGCCAATCGAGGTTGTGGTCGAATAGGATTTTCAACTTCTCGAGAGCGAATTGAACAAACCGGTTCGCGCCGACTCTAAGACCTTGATGGCTTGATCGCGACCGATCGGTGGAAACCCTATCAAGAATTCTTCCAGCGACGCACCGCTCTCCAAATAATCGAAGAGGTTTTGAATAGGCACTCGGGTTTTCGCGAAGCAGGGTGCCCCGGACATTCGATCAGGATGAATCCAAATAGTTCCGTCGACGACCTGGGAGCCGTCGTCCAAAATCTCGATTATTGGAGCCTGGTCTTAGCGACGGGCTGCTGGCAATAGGAGCGGGTCAGACAACCTGAAAAGCTATGTACCCGGGCACACCCTGTTTTATAGTCGCCCGACAGCCGCCATTGCGGTATATCACCCATTGTGAATCCGACACGAACTGGAGATGTCAATGAAGAGAATTTGCAGGACTGCGATGGTTTTCGGCGCCGCGCTGCTGCTGGCGTGCGCCGCTGACGCTCAGGTGACCCTGAACTCGGTGCGCATCGGCGCGAAGGATACCGTGGCGTTGGCGAAGTTCTATCAAACCGCATTCGGCATGCAAGAAACCAACCGGATCAATGCAGCAGGAGGGCCGGAGATCTTCGTGAATTTCGGCGCGACAGTCGACGCGGCGAAGGCCAACAAGAGCGAGCCGATCGTGATCATGCACCGGGACTCCGACGACTTGAAGGACTCTATCCCCCACGTGATCTTGAACGTGAAAGACATGACCGGGACTGTCGCAGCCATCAAGGCCGCCGGCGGGTCCATGGACGGCGAGCCGCGCCCCTACGGAAACACCGGCATCGTCATCGGCATCGCGATCGATCCGGCAGGCAACCGCCTGGAGCTGATCCAACGGCCCTGAGGTGGATCAGGCCGTTTTCGGCGGCCTGCGAGACGCGATGTACTTTCGGGCTTCTTCGATTGAAGAAAAGACCTTATCGCTTTTACGGGAGTTGCACCACTGGCAGCACAACACGAACTCCGTTTTGCAGCCTTTGGGCAGCCTGCTCCTGGGGATAAAGTGGTCCTGGGTCGGGCGACTCCGGTGGTGGTCCCATTTGATGATTCGCAGGCAGTATGTACAGACGTAGGATTCGCCGAACTGAATCCCGACAGTTCCGCGCCTACGCCCGAGCGGCACGTGTCTGGCGTCCATCGAGTTCACCTTGCAGCTCCGCAAGCCTCTGAATCTTCGCCCCGATGGCGTCGATGGACTCCGGACGGGTTTCGACGAACTCCAGGGCCAGAAAGCGCGGGCCGCGCCGGACAATTCTCGCTTTCACGTAAAAAGACGATCCGTCGCATTGCAACGAAAGTTCCAGTTGATCATCGATGGACGAATTGCACGACGGAAAACCGGCGAGTTCGACAAGCGAGACAAGAGCCCCGGTTGAGCTGAAATCAACCAGACTGGCGGGACGATCGTGCTGCAAATCATGAACGATGGCGATCTCCTCCCGCAACAAGGCGTATCGCTGAGAACGGCGTCTCTCGTCAGTCATACAATCTCCAGTCCGTGGGCGTCGCTCGAGTGAGCGCGGCGAATTTACAGAAAGGTCCCCTTAAAGTCCACATATCTTTAGTTCACGTAGGCTTCGTACATCCGCTGGCGAAGCACAGCCCGGCGTTCTTCGAGTTCGCCAATACGGCGACGGGTTTCTCCCCGGCTGAAATAGTCGAAAATGGCGAAAACCGTCATGCCGCCTCCAATGAGGGTGAAAAAATAGCTGAAGGCGAAGACGACGGGGACAGAGTCCAGCATCTTCGTGAAAATGCCGAGCAGGTGGAGAACCGACGCCACGCTGCCCACAGTCGCCCCGATGACCATGCGAAGCCGGCAGTTTGTATACTTTCCCGAGAGATTCATGATCTCGACGGAAACGGCGGCGAGTTCCTGCGCGATGGCATTGCGTTCGCGCGCCGCACGCCGTACGACAGGCTTCTCCGGCATCGACTCGTATTTTTCGACAAGTTTGTCGTACTCCTGCCGGCTTGACGAATGCGTCAAAGTCTCGAAAATGAAATTGAACCGGCTCATCTGCTCGTGAGCCCAGGCCTGCTTGTCCGGCGGGTTCTTGTCGGGATGATAAATCTTGGCAACTTCCTTGAACGCCCGTTTGATGTCGGACACCGAGGCGTCGCGTCCCACACCAAGCTCGTCATAGAAAGTCTTCATCTTCGCCATAAAAACCGCTAATTATCCCATCGGATCAGATCGCCGCTATACACATCTTCGATAATTCCGGCGGGCGTTTCAACGCGAAGCGCTCCGGCCGGATTCAAGCCGCGGGTAACGCCGCGGATGGTCCGGTACCCGTCCGACATTTCAACCCGGCGCCCTGCGGCAAAACTCGAATGACGCGTCCATTCGGCAACCAGGGATGCAGGCCCCGACTCCCGCAGGCGATCCACAATCCCCTCGAAGTGTTCCAGAAAGTCGACCAGGATATCCAGCCTCGATTGGCTCCGGCCTGAGGCAAGGCGTAATGACGTCGCGCGATCCGAAATCTCTTCGGGCAACGACTGATGATTCACATTCACACCCACCCCTACGATAAGCGAGTGAATCCGATCCGTCTCTGCTTGGATCTCCGCCAGAATACCAGCGACTTTCCTGCCGTCGACAAGGAGGTCGTTAGGCCACTTGATATCGACATCCAGCCCTGAGTGGCGTTCCACGGCGTGGTGCATCGCCACGGCACAGCCCAGCGTGAACAATGGAGCCAGGCTCGGCGGCACCTGCGGCCTTAACACGAGCGAAAAGTATAGTCCGTTCTCCGGTTCGGAATGCCAGGGGCGTCCGAGACGTCCGCGCCCGGCTGTCTGTGTCTCGGCGAGAATAAGAGCACCGTCCGGGACAGGGCGGCCATGCGCCAGCATCCGCGCAGCGAATGCGTTTGTGGAGTCCACCGAATAAAAATGGAAGAAACTCCGGCCCATATTTTGCGTGCGAAGCCGCGGTCGCAGGATCTGCGGCAGCAGGATATCGGGAAGGCGGGTGAGCCGGTACCCGGTAAAAAGCTCGCCGCGGACTTCCGCGCCTGCGCTGCGAAGCTTGTCCATCCAGCGCACGAGCGTCGAGTGCGAAACCCCGAGGTCGCGCGCCAGTTTTTCGCCGGACACCGCGATCGTCATGTTCTGCATCAGGGCAAAAAGGAGTTCGTCGAGTTTCCGATCCAATGCGTCACCTGCAAATGGATGTCCACGGCTGGAGGAGAGTGCGTCAGTGCTCCAACGGAAATCCTGTCCACGCCAGCATCCGCGAAGTCCCGGATCGTGTCGAGTGTAATCCCTCCGGAAGACTCCAGGGGAACGCGTCCGGCGCAGAGTAAGACAGCTTCCCGGGTCTGCGCCGGCGTGAGGTTATCCAGGAGGATCATGTCGGCGCCGGCCTCGATCGCCTCGGGGACATTCCCGGGGGCCGGCACTTCCACCTCGATTTCGATTTCAGGCCCCACATGCGCTCGCGCGGCCCGGATTGCCGCTCCGATGCCAGCGTGGAATTCGAGATGGTTATTCTTGATCAGCACCGCATCGAACAGTCCCATGCGATGGTTCACCCCGCCGCCGCATGCCACGGCGTATTTGTCGAGCAGCCTCAGCCCGGGAACGGTTTTTCGTGTATCGGCCACGTGCGCTTTGGTCCCCTTCACCCGGTCCACGTACTGGGCGGTGAGGGTGGCAATTCCACACATCCGCTGCACCACGTTCAGTGTTACACGCTCAGCGGCGAGAATGGAACGGGCCGAGCCGTGGACCTCCGCGAGTACGGTTCCCTCCCCCACGGCGTCGCCGTCGGCACGCCGTGCGTTGTACTGAAGGTCGGGGTCGATCAGGGCGATCAATTTCCCGGCCACCGACAGACCGGAAACGACCAGGGATTCCTTCGCGATGTAACGGCCGGTGGCAATGGCATTTTCGGGAACAGTCGATGCGGAGGTGATGTCGCCGGCACCCAGGTCTTCACGCACGGCGGCAATGAGAACGTCTTCGATCGATTGAAGGTCTATGGGCGGTCTTAACATTCCCCTCCAAAGCAGGGTTGCTGATCCAGCGGAGATAAGGGGACAGACCCCGTCGGGGTCTGTCCCCTTATCTCCGAATCATCCCAGTCGCTCCATCGCAGCTTTCAGCTGGGCAGCCTGGTCCTGATAGTCCGCAAGCCTGTGGCGATTCTCTTCCACAACTTCCCTGGGAGCGCGCTCTATGAAACTTGCGTTGGAAAGTTTTCGCTCCAGACCGTCGATTTCCTTCTGGACCTTCTCCAGGTCCCGGCCCAGCCGCACGCGTTCCGCATCGCGGTCGATCAGATCGGCAAGCGGAACCTCCAGAGAGCAGCCGGACGCCACAGCCTGGGCGGCAAGCTTGTCGCCCGACAGATGCGACACAACGTCAAGTTGATTCACATTGGCGAGCTTGAAAATGTATTCGCGGGCGCTGTTCAAGAGAGACGACGTCACCGGATCCTGGCGTGGCGATGCGCAGCGTCAGTGGCTTTTTCGTCTCGACGTTCATCTCGGACCGGATATTGCGGACCTTCACAATGATGTCCTGAATCATCTCCATCTGGGACTCGGCCCCCGGGTCGGCCAGCGCCGCATCGAATTCCGGATAGGCCGCGATGACAATGGATTCCCCCTTGTGCGGGATTCTGCCAGAGCTCTTCGGTGATAAACGGCATGAACGGATGCAGAAGCCGCAGCGCGCTCTCGAACACGTAGAGCAGCGTACGGCTTCGAACTGCTCCGGATGAAGCTTGATCATTTCCAGGTACCAGTCGCAGAACTCGTGCCAGAAGAATCGATAAAGTGGTTCGCGCTGCCTCATGAAGGTTGTATTGCTCGAGGGAGACGATTCGACTCCTCGGTCAGCGCGCGACAACCGCGCCAGGATCCAGCGATCCACGAGCGACAGATCTGACTGCTTCAGTTCGTCAAGGGACGGCAAACGATCCGCTTCGTCGATATAGCGAAAGATGAAGCGCGCCGCATTCCAGATCTTGGTCGAGAAGCTCGATAGCTCTCGAGCTGGTCTTCCGAAAGCGCGATATCCGTGCCCGGCGCGCCCATGCGGGCGAGGGCGAAGCGGACGGCATCGGTCCCGTACTGGTCGCAGATCTCCAGCGGGTCGACGACATTGCCCTTGGATTTCGACATCTTCTGGCGTTCGGCGTCACGAATGATGCCGGTGATGTAGACGTCGCGGAACGGAACGTCACCCATGAACTTGAGGCCGAACATCATCATCCGAGCGACCCAGAAAAAGATGATGTCGTAGCCGGTGACGAGCAGGGTGCCGGGATAGAAAGCTTTCGAGGTCGTGCGTCTGATCCGGCCAGCCCAGAGTCGAGAACGGCCAGAGACCGCGAACTGAACCAGGTATCGAGAACATCGGAATCCTGCCGCAGTTCCGGACGATCCGCACTTCGGACAGCTGTTCACGATCGGCTGTCGCGACACAATGATGTCGCCGCAGTCGTCGCAATACCATGCCGGAATGCGGTGTCCCCACCACAACTGGCGGGAGATGCACCAGTCGCGGATGTTGCGCATCCACTCGAAGTAGGTATTGGCCCAGTTGGCCGGAACGAACTCCGTTCGTCCCGACTCGACCGCGGCGATTGCGGGTTCCGCCAGGGGCTTGATGCTGCACAAACCATTGCAGTCGAAAGCAGCGGTTCGACGACCGTCTCGCAGCGCTGGCAATGGCCGACGTTGTGCATGAGCGATTCGACCTTGACGAGCAGGCCCTGAGCCTCGAGATCTGCGACGATGCGCTTGCGCGCTTCGAAGCGGTCCAGTCCCTGATAGGCGCCGCCTGCTGCCGTGATTTTCGCGTCTTCGTCGATGACGCTGATCTGCGCAGATTGTGCCGTTGGCCCATATCGAAGTCCGCCGAGATCATGAGCAGGCGTCACTTTCACGACGCCGGTTCCGAACTTCGGATCGACGGCGTCATCCTGAATGAACGGGAGTCTCGCGCCGACCAGCGGCAGAATGACCGCCTCGCCTTTGTATTGCGTATAGCGCTCGTCGTCGGGATGAACCGCCACGGCCGTGTCGCCGAGCATGGTTTCCGGCCGCGTGGTGGCAACCTCGACAAAGGCGGCCTCGCGGCCTGCTCCCTTCAGGGGATAGCGATGTGATACAGCTTCGAATCCGACCGTCTCGTATTTCACTTCGAGATCCGAAAGCGCGGTATGACAGCGCGGGCACCAGTTGATCAGGCGTTTGCCGCGATAGATCAGGCCCTCTTCGTACAGGCGCACGAACACTTCGCGAACCGCGCGCGACAAGCCTTCATCGAGGGTGAATCGTTCGCGCGACCAGTCGCAGGACGAACCGATCCGCCGGATCTGGTTCAGAATGATGCCGCCGTATTGCTTCTTCCAGCTACCAGACGCGTTCGACGAATTTTTCGCGGCCGAGATCGTGCCGCGTCAGTCCCTTCCTTGCGGAGTTCCTTTTCGACAACGTTCTGAGTCGCGATGCCGGCATGATCCATTCCAGGCAGCCACAGCGTATTGAAGCCCTGCATGCGTTTGCGGCGGACAATCACATCGTGAACGGTGTTGTTGAGCATGTGTCCCATGTGAAGCGATCCGGTCACGTTGGGCGGCGGCATGACGATGACAAACGGCGGCTTGTCGGATGTCGCGTCGGCGCGGAAATATCCTTGCGATTCCCACCAGCCATACCAGCGGCTTTCCACTTCCTGTGGGTTATAGGTTCTTCGGGAGCTCCGACTTCATGATTGTCTCTTGAGTTCTTCGCGCACGAACTTTTCGGTGATATCGGGAACGACATCCCAGGCGACACTCTCGATAACCTGCGTGGAAATTTTTTGAATCACGCGGTCGGCAATGCGTTCGATGTCCTCGTCGCTGGCGGAAAGCGAGACGGCTTCGGGGGCAGCAGGCTGGAAGAGGTCGCCAAGCCCCAGCAGGTCCTCGCTGAGGTCCAATTCCTGGACCGGAGGTATGCTTAGAGCGGCGTCGGGCAGTTCGTCATCACGGCTTGCTGGAGAGCTGGGTGCTGGAGCGCTTGGTGCTGCAGAGGATGTCAGCGCGGAAGCTGGAACAGACGCGGCTGCAGCGGCCGCCGTCCCGGGCTCCGTCGCCAGCAACCCCATCACGAGATCCACCAGGGCCTGGGGCTCGAAGGGTTTGGTAATGTGGGCCGAGGCTCCGGCCCGCAGGGCCGTGGCTTCATCGAACGCATCGAAAGCGCCCGCAAGCAGAACCACGGGGGTTTCGGCAAGCTCCGCATGCCGCTTGATATAAGCGCAGACTTCGTACCCGTTCTTGCCCGGCATGTAGATATCGGTAAGAACGAGTTGAGGACGAATCTCGTCGAACTTGCGGATTGCGGCGTCGCCATTGCTGACCGCAACGATTTTGACATCCGAATCGGCGAACGTCTGCGCAACAAGCCGTTGAATGGTCGCGCTGTCGTCGGCGACGAGAATCAGGTCTTTCACGGCTTGCCCGGGTCAAGGGACAATTCACCGCCTTTGTCCTTGACCGAAGCCGCCGCCGTATCGGTCGAGACACCATTGGTGCTCTTGAACATGCCCAGACTCAGCCATCCCAGAACACCCTTGCTCTCGGGTTCCAGCTGGCGCGCCCGGTTCAAGGCAATCGGATTGGGATCCGGGACTGTAGCGTTCAATTCCATCAGTTTTTCCCGGGAATCCTTGGCGAGATCCGATAGCGGATAGTCCCGTACGACCTGCGCGTAATAGGTCACGCTCTCCTCGGGGAGGTTGATCTTGCGTTTGGATTCCGCAAGGAGATACAACACGCGATCCATTCCCGTAAAGTCCGGATACTTCTTGGTGATTTCCTCGCAGCGATCGATAACGGCGATATAGGCATGGCGAAGATAATATTGCCGGGCAGGCCCGAAAATGCTTTCCGCCAGAATCTCCTGAACATCCCGCAGTTTTTCTTTCGCTTCGTTCAACAGAGGACTGTTGGGGTAATTGTTGATCATGGCCGTTAATTCGTATTCGGCCAGCCGCGCCTGCGTGTCGTCTCGATCCGGTTTCTGAAGCTGCTTGATATGGGTCATCGCAATCTTGAGCTGGGCGTCGTCGGCCAGATCGTTCGTCGGGAAAAATGTAATGAAGTTCCGGTATTCGGATTCGGCCGAGACCAGGTTGGAATGGCCAGCCTCATAGTAGAAGGATTCGGCAACGGCATACTTCGCCTGCGGCGCATATTCACTGTCCGGATAGGACTGCATCAAATTCTGGAGCAGCAGCCGGCCGGTCGTAAACCGGCTTTTTTCCAATGATTTCATAGCGTCCTGGTACAAATCCCGATCCCTTTCTGTAAGAGTCGAATTCGCAACCGGAACCTTCTTGCCGCAACCCGACAGGGTCACCAGCAAGGCTATCGCAAACCATCTGCGCATGGAGAAACCTCTCTAAATAACGTTTGAATCATAGCCGACGCGGGAGGCTATTGCCAACATCTCCTTGAGTTTACGAACCGGATCGGGATCGTTAAAGATGGCCGAACCTGCCACCAGAACCCGCGCCCCGGCGCGAATGACCTCGGTCATATTGGAAATATCGATTCCCCCGTCAACCTCAATCACGCACGCCAGCTTTCGCTTCTCAATAATCTCCCGGGCCCGACGGATCTTTTCAGTAACGTAAGGAATGTATTTCTGGCCGCCAAATCCGGGATTCACACTCATGATCAGCACAAGATCCGCAAGGTCCAGAGCATGTTCGATCAGCGTCAGCGGTGTCGCAGGATTAATAGACACTCCGGCGAGCACATTGTGAGAACGAATAAAGTTCAGGGTCCGATCCAGATGGACGGTGGCCTCGGCGTGCACGGTCAGAATCGATGCCCCGGCATCCGCGAATGCCGGGATGAATTTGTCCGGATCCGAGATCATCAGGTGAACATCCAAGGGAATTTTCGCAATTTTTCTGATGGAGCGAACCACGGGCGGACCAATCGAAATGTTAGGCACGAAATGCCCGTCCATAACATCCACGTGGAGGAGTTGGGCTCCCGCGTCTTCCACTTTCCTTATGTCTTCCCCGAGGGCCGCGAAGTTGGCCGCGAGAATCGATGGAGCGATGCGTACGTTCATATTCATTGGCCGCCGCTACTGACTCACTTCCAGAAGGATCGTGTCATTCCTGGACAAGCGGTGGCCAGCCTGGGGCCTTTGCTGCGTCACGACTCCCGGTGCCACCCCGGGATACCTGCGGTAAGTCGGATTACCCAGTTGAAACCCTTCCACTCGTGCCCTTGATGCAACCAGGTCGAGGGACTTCCCGACCAGATCGGGCATAACAAAATACTCTTCCAGGGGACCCGCCGATAACAGGACGTTGACCGCGGGGTCTGCTCCTTCCTGAGAACCCGGGAGCGGATACTGTTGCTGGATCGTCAGGGGCTCCCCTTTAGCCATACGCGTCACCGAGGTGTTTCCGAGCGTGAAGTTGCGTTGGGCCAGCGTGAGGTTCGCTGCCCGAAGGCTGGATCCCACCAGGCTGGGGACGGCGTACTTGCGTTCTCCAGCGGAAAGCTGAACCTTCACGCTTCGGGACGTTTTCAGGTGCGTGCCCGCGGGTGGATCCTGCTCCACGACACGGCCGGCAGGAACGTTCGGGCTGAAGCTCTTGCTCGAAACCCGGAGCAGCAACTTGTTATCCTCCAGAATCCTTCGAGCCTCATCTTCGGTCTTTCCCATCAAGGGCGGCACTTCCACTTCGGTGCCCCGAATCGCAAGTCTCATCGCCGTAATCGCACTGATACCGCCGGCAACGATCAGGATGGCAATCATGAGAGCGAGGCTCGTCAGTCGAGAGAACTTATCGCGAACGCGTTCGGTCACATCATTGATTATCTGTCAGGCATGGAGCGGGTGGCGGGAAATTTTGTTAGTGCCGAGTACAGAGATAACGGTAGAAGCACCAGGTTCCCTCAGGAGGACGGGGCGAGGAATCGCTCACCGGAGACGACCCGAAACCCATTGGCGAAGTCCCAACCTGTCTGAGCTTTCTTGTTCGGGAGCTGGACCTCGAGCAGTTCCAGCAAAATACCATCGCCGCAAGCCACCGACAGAGTTCGATGTCCCGGCACGATCGTTCCCGGCTGGCTGTCTTTCGGCGCCGGGCCCGCCACGCGGGCTTTCAGGATCTTGCAGGGCACTCCGCGAAATTCGGTCCGGCTACCCGGCCACGGATAGAATGCCCGCGTGCGGTTGTAGATCGCCCGCGCCGCCAGGTTCCAGTCGATCACGCCGTCCTGCTTGGAGAGAATCGGCGCCACCGTCGCTCGCGAGGGGTCTTGCGCCCTGGGTTCGATGGCGCCTGCCAGGATGCGGGCCACCGTTCGCTTCATGAGGCTGTTTCCCAGTACGGCGAGCCGTTCGGACAACTGCTGAACGGTCTCATCCGGATCGATCGGCGTTTTCTCGCAGGCGTAGACAGGCCCCGTGTCGAGCCCTTCATCGAGCCTCATGACGCACACGCCGGTCTCATGCTCTCCATTCGCCATCGCCCATTGAATCGGCGCGGCGCCGCGGTAGCGCGGCAGCAGAGATCCATGGAGATTAATCGCACCGAAACGCGGCAACGCCAGAAGCCAAGCGGGCAACAACTTGCCGTAGGCGACAACCACGAGCAGGTCCGGGGCCATCTCCGTGAAGAGCCGGCGGGCATCGTCGCTCTTGAGAGTTGGCGGCTGATGAACGACAAGGTTCAGTTCGAGGGCCCTGGTCTTTACAGGAGGAGCGTGAAGAACCTGTCCCCGGCCGACGGGCCGGTCGGGCTGCGTCACCACGGAGATTACCGCGTATCCCTCATCGACCAGACCCTGCAATATGGGAACGGCGAAAGATGCGGTGCCGGCAAACACAAGCCTCGCGGTTGCGGTCGTACTAACGCTCCTGTTCTTTATCCCAATCCCGCTCCCATTCGCCTTGTTTGATCAGCTTGCGAATCTTGCGCTTGATCATGTCGCGCTTGAGAAAACTCAAGTGATCGAGAAAGAACTTCCCGTTAAGGTGGTCCATTTCGTGGCAGAAGGCGCGGGCAAGCAGGCCTTTGGCTTCGATCTCGATGTCCTTGCCATTCAGATCGACACCTTTCAACACCACGGTCCTGGGTCGGAGGACAGTGGCGCTGAAACCGGGGACGCTCAAACAACCTTCGTCTTCGAACTGCTCGCCTTCGGCGGAAACAATGGTGGGATTCACAATGGTCAGGAGCTGGTTCTGCTTCTCCCCGGCGGAGGGATCCGCCACGAGAATTCTCTGGGAGACCCCGACCTGGTTTGCAGCCAGGCCCACTCCCGGCGCCTGGTACATGGTCTCGACCATGTCTTTCACCAGCTGGATCTCTGCATCCGTGATGTTGGTGACGATCTCCGCGGGTTTCTCGAGAACCTCGTCCCCGAGGAGAACTATAGGACGCAGCATGACATTAATTGTGCCTCAGTATGCACGCAGTTGCTCCATGTATCCGGCATAGTTGCGCGAAGTCTCGTCCATCGAGTCGCCGCCGAATTTTTCAAGAAACGCGCGGGCCAGGACCAGTGCCACCATGGTTTCGCCGATGACGCCGGCCGCCGGCACCGTGCAGGTATCTGAACGTTCGTGTTGTGCCACGAAAGGTTCCTTCGTGATCATGTCCACGGAATTCAGGGCCTTCTTCAGAGTTGGAATGGGTTTGAGATAGCCGGTAACGCGGACTTCCTCGCCATTTGTGATGCCGCCTTCGATACCGCCGGCTCGATTCGTCAGGCGATGGAATCGCTTCTCGGCGGCGTTATAGGCGATCTCGTCATGAATGTCGGAACCTTTGCTGAAGGCGGCGCGAACACCGGCACCGATCTCGACCGCCTTCACGGCGTTAATCGACATCATCGCCTGGCCCAGCTGCCCATCGATGCGCGTATCCCATGCCGTGTGCGATCCGAGGACCGGTGGGGACTCCCCGTGCGATCACTTCGAATGTTCCGCCGATCGTGTCTCCTTCCTTTTGAGCCTTTTCGATTTCCTTCACCATAAGATCGGAGAAGTCGGCGATCGGACAGCGCACGACCTCGTCGTTGCGAATGGACTCCAGCTGCTCCCAGGTAACGGCAAAGTCCGGCGGCACGCTGACGGTTCCAATGGCCGTGGTGTAACTGAGAATTTCTATCCCGAAAGACCGCAGAAAAACCTTCGCCAACCCGCCCGCGGCGACGCGCATCGTTGTTTCGCGCGCGCTGGAGCGTTCCAGGATGTTTCGCGCGTCGACGTGATTGAACTTCAGCGATCCGGCCAGATCGGTATGCCCGGGCCGGGGGCGGGTGACGGTGCGCTTCTGGGCGGCTTCGGCAGAAACTTCGCGGACGGACATGGTTTCTTCCCAGTTCGGCCAGTCGCGATTTTCCACCATCATGGCAATGGGACTGCCGATGGTTTTGCCGTGGCGAACTCCGGACAGAAACCGCACCTGATCCTTTTCAATCTTCATGCGCCCGCCCCTGCCATAACCGCCCTGGCGGCGCTTCAGCTCATTGTCAATGAAGTCGAAATCGACGCGGAGACTTGCCGGAAGTCCCTCCACCAAAGCGATCAAAGCCTGGCCATGAGACTCGCCGGCCGTACGATAAATCAGCATTGATCGGAGTATACGGGAAAACCCTAATGCCCGTAACGACTTGACCCCAAAAAACGTTTCCGTAGGATGCAGACAATGCCGTTCAGCCTGTTAGCCGCTGTAAAGGAAGTCCAGGACATCTCCTATCTGACGGCACGAGCCTTCATAGGTGCTTTCCGTCGGCCCTGGTACATCCGCGATATCCTCAGTCAAATGGATTCAATCGGGGTCGGATCGATACCTGTCGTGACGCTTACCGGCTTCTTCACCGGAGCAGTGCTTGCGCTCCAATCGGCGAAAACCCTGTCCACGTTCGGCGCGGTCGGTGAAACCGGAACGGCTGTCGGAATCTCGCTCGTCAAGGAACTCGGGCCCGTCATTGGCTCGCTGATGGTCACCGGACGTGCGGGCTCCGGCATGGCGTCGGAACTCGGCTCGATGATCGTCACCGAGCAGATCAACGCGATGCGCGCCCTGGGCACCGACCCGGTCAAGAAGCTCGTCGTACCCCGCGTGCTGGCAAGCACGCTCATGATGCCGATTCTCACCATCATCGCCGACACATTCGGCATCCTCGGCGGGCTGGCAATCGCGAAGTATTCCATCCGTATCAGCTCGGCGCAGTACTTCAGTTCGGCATGGAATGGCCTGAATCCCGGGGACATCGTCGGCGGACTCCTCAAGCCTGTCGTATTCGGCCTGATTCTTTCCCTGGTTGGCTGCCACTGCGGACTTCAGACTCAGGGCGGCACCCAGGGCGTGGGACGGGCCACAACGCAGGCGGTGGTGGCCGCGTCTGTCCTGATTCTTCTCTTCGACTTTCTGCTGACGAAAGTTATCCTCATTTACACATGAGTGGCTGCGAATGCAAGCCCGCGCACCGCGTGAGCACCACAGCGCGAACCCTCAAACCGCACCGCGTGAGCGCCACAGCGCGAAACCTCAAACAAACGGCGCGGCGGGTCACGACATGAACACTTTTGCCATCGAGATGAAGGATGTGGTGAAGTCGTATGGCGACCATCAGGTTCTCGCTGGCGTCTCGTTCCAATTGCGCCATGCAGAGACCAAAATCATCATTGGCGCGAGCGGCTCCGGGAAATCGACAATCCTTAAACTGCTGATGGGACTCGAGAAACCCGATACAGGACAGATTTTCATCGATGGCGAAGAGACGACGAAAATGGGGGAACGCGAATTGGTGCGTATTCGGCAGCGCATTGGCATGGTCTTCCAGGAGTCCGCGCTCTTTGATTCACTGAGCGTCCGGGAAAATGTCGCCTACAGGTTGTACGAACTCGGAACCGATGAAGAGGAAATCGACGCGCGAGTCCGCAAGAGTCTGGGTTTTGTCGGCCTGGAGGACGCCATCGACAAAATGCCTTCGGAACTCTCCGGCGGAATGAAGCGGCGCGTCGCACTCGCGCGCGCATTGATCGGTGAACCGGAGTTCATGCTGTACGACGAGCCGACGGCCGGGCTGGATCCGATAACGTCCCGAAAGATAAACCAGTTGATTATCGCCTTGCGCGATACCAGCGATGTGACGGGAATCTTCGTCACGCATCGCATGCGCGACGCCTTTACGCTGGCCTCGGAATACGCGACCGATGGAGACGGCAACGTAACCTTTCACCGGGAAGGGCGGGACTTGTGCATCGCCAACACACGGTTCCTGCTGCTGCGCGAAGGAAAGATCATGTTCGAAGGCCCGGACGAGTTACTCCGGAGATCAAAGGATCCTTATATTCAACGGTTTCTCGCATAATTCCCAGATGGAGGACGATCCCCATGGCTCAAAGAAAATCGCTCGCATGGAAAGAACTGAAGGTCGGATTGATGGTCATCATCGCCTTCGTGCTCCTGGGCATCGCGGCGCTCAAGGTGGGCGGCACGACCAGTTTCTTCGGCAAAACGATGACGTTCACCGTGTATTTCCCTGACGCCAATGGACTCCGCCCGGGAGGGGAGGTCTGGGTGAACGGTATACTCGTCGGCAACGTCGACGATATCACTCTCACCAAGGATCCCGACCCCAAGAAGAGAGTCGCTGTCGTCCTGAAAGTCGATGCCGCCTACAGCGATGTCATCAGGGACGATTCTGTACCCGGCATTGGGTCGATCGGTTTACTGGGCGACAAGAACGTGCAGATCTCCAGCGGAACGAGAACGGCAAACCCATCGGCGACGGTGGCGTCATCTATGGAGAGGAAGTCGGAAACATCAATCGCATCATTACCGGCACGGACGATCTGATCGAAAACCTCAATCTGCTGAGCCAGACGGCCGTCGACATCTCCGAAAACGTAAACCAGGGCAAGGGAACGCTGGGGAAACTCCTGAATGACTCCGAGATCCATGACAACATGAACGCCGCGGTGCGGGAACTGAAGCAGCTGATCACGGATGTCCGATCGGGGCCCGGGACAGCCGGCAGGCTGATCACCGACGATACCCTGTACCAGCGTCTGAGCAGTACGGTCGACAGGATGGACAGTCTGATCGCCAAGATCGACAGCGGGAACGGCACGGCCGCCAAAATGCTCAACGACCCCTCGATCTATAACAAGATGGACCAGCTCCTTGCGCGGGCCGATTCGATCATGAATCAAGTGGATCGTGGTCAGGGAAGTTTAGGCAGGCTGATCAATGACGACGGACTTTATAATGATATGCGGGCGAGCATGGCCAAGGTGAACAGCCTCGTCGATACGATTCAGAGCGGCGACGGCACTGCCGGCAAGCTCATGAAAGATCCGACGCTGTTCAACACTCTCAACCAGGCGGCGTCCGAGATTCAGAAGCTGATGTACGATATCAAACAGGATCCCAAGAAGTACCTGACCATCAATTTCAGGTTTTTCTAGAAACATTCAAACCATAGGGGAGCCTTCAATGAGCGTAGCAGACCCACGAAAGAAGCTTGAAGAAGAAATCCAGGGCTTGGAACGAGAACTCCGCGACGAACTGCCGAAAGCGTTGAAAACCGCCGCAGCACTTGGCGATCTCAGCGAAAATGCCGATTACTCCGCAGCGCGCGAACGACAGGATTTCGTCAGAGTACGGCTAAGCCAGCTCAAACAGCGGCTTGCGGACTTATCGCTGGTGAATTTTGACAAGATACCCCGCGACCGCATTTCCCTGGGTTCCACCGTTGTCCTGCTCGACGTCGACAAGAACGAGGAAATCACCTACCGCCTCGTGACCAGTGAAGACGCCAATGCGCCTCAAGGTCTCATCTCGACGACGTCTCCCATCGGCAAAAGCCTGCTCAACAAGAAGGAAGGCGACGAAGTGGAGGTCAAGATTCCAGCAGGCAGCCGGACTTTTGAAGTGCTCCGGTTTACAACGCTTCACGACCAGAAAGGGTAAGGGTGGCCTCTACCTCCATCAGCGGGATCCTGGGCACGGTAGGCAAGGTCATCCTCAACGCTATCGTCTATCCGCTTTCGGCGCTGCGTGTCAGCCCGAACATCCTCACCCTGATCGGACTGGTGATCAACATTTTCGCATCGGTCCTGTTTGCGAAAGGGATGTTCACGTGGGCCGGCCTGGTCGTTCTGTTCGCCGGCATCTTCGACATGGTGGACGGCGAAGTCGCCCGCAGAACAGGGCGGGTGACGCGGTTCGGCGCCTTCTTCGATTCCGTCATCGATCGCTACTCCGACATGGTGCTGCTGCTGGGTCTGGTGGTCTGGTATGCGAAGCACGATCTGATTTTCTACGCCGGCCTGGTGGTCATGTCCCTGATCGGATCGATCATGACGAGCTACACGCGGGCCCGGGCAGAGTCGCTGATCCCTGTTTGCAAAGTAGGTTTTCTTGAAAGGCCCGAACGTATCGTGCTTCTGATCATCGGCTGCCTTGCGAACAGGATGGGAGCGGCCATGTGGGTCATGGCCGTGCTCTCCAACTGGACCGTTTCGCAACGTATCTGGTACACCTGGCAGGAGACCAAAAGGCTCGAACAGGCCGGATAGGCCTACTGCTTCTTCGCGCCCGATTTCATCTTAAGGTCGAACACGGAGTTCGGAAGGTTACGATTCAAGCGAATATCCGAGTAGCGGAATTCGTCGTACGACTTCTCCGACGCTCCAAATCGCGTTTGAACCGGCACCCACATCTGGGGATCGAGCCAGAGAGTCACGAGGGGAAAAGCGTCGGTCGATTCGCTGATAGAGGTCAAGCGCAGAATAACGGCGTTCACGCCGGCGGTCATTTCGGTGCCCATGATCTGCGCCTTGTAGCCCTTGGTAATGACCTCTGCCCGTGTCCCAAAGCCCAGCACGACAAACTGCAGAACTTCGCTCTTCGGGTCGTACTTGTATTCCTTGTAGGTATTGTCAGCCACGTCGTAGCGGATCGCGTTCCCGTTATCCAGACGATACCGCATCGCTGTGGGCTGCTTGATGTCGAGCAGGACTTTCGGGACACCTTTCGACAAGGTCATTGCCAGAGTGCCGGACTCCTCCGGGGTCTTGATCCCGAGGCTGGTGTGCTGCTTCTTGACGGACGCCTGCAGGGAGGTAAACACGCCGGCTTTCTCATCCAGCCGTTTCAATACCTCGTCTACTGTAAATCCCTGCGCAAATGCGCTAGGTACGGCCAACCAGAAGACCAGCACCAGGCCGGCAATTTTTCTCACCACTATTTCTCCTTCCAGATCGCGTAGCCCACCACGCGCCCGGTCCAATCCCGGATCGGCCAGATGCGAGACACTTGAAACGGGGCGCCCACCGAACGTTCGAGCATTCCCACGGCCAGTTTCCGGGTCTGATCCGTATCCAGAAACCTCGGCGTTTCCAATTTAGACGTGAAAATCGTATTTCCGTCCTTCAGGGTAGTCCGCATAAAACCAGTGCTCGGCATTTTCATGTACTCGGGGACGTCGCGAAAGGTGTCGCGGGGAATAAGGAAAAGAAACGCCAGGATCAGCAAACACATGATGTCCCACTGGAAGGAGCCGCGGTCGAAGGTCCAGAGGAGGTGGCGTTTCATGCGACAGGCGGGTCCTTAACGAGAAGTCCGTCGCGCATCTCAATGAGGCGATTTGTAAAGGCGGCGAGTTCCGGGTTGTGCGTCACCAGAAGAATGGTTTGTTGAAGGCGCTTATTCAGCTCCTGAAACATGCGCAGGACAATCTCAGAGTTCCTGGAATCCAGGGCTCCTGTCGGCTCGTCGGCCAGAAGAATCGAAGGACGGTTCGTCACGGCCCGCGCGATCGCCACACGTTGTTGCTCCCCGCCGGAGAGCTCCGAGGGCCTGCGATCGAGTTTGTCTTCAATCTGGAGCAGACTGACGATTTCTTTCAGATGAGCCTCGGACTCGGGCGTTGCAGGCTGGCCGTAGATTTTCTGTGCAACCTGGATGTTCTGGCGTCCTGTCAGCGCGGGCAGCAAATTGAACTTCTGGAAGACAAACCCGACCTTCTTTCTTCGGAACTCTGTCCGCTCTCTGTCGTTCATGTTCGCCGTGTCCTGGCCCTCGATGAAGATCTTGCCGCTGGTGGCATGCGTCATTGCACCCAGCAAATGCATCAACGTCGATTTTCCGCAACCTGACGGCCCCATGATCGCCGCCAACTCCCCTGCCTGCACGCGCAGGCTGACGCCGCGAAGCGCCTCTACTTCGATCTTGCCGATCTTGTAATTTTTTTTCAGGTCGATCGTTTCAAGAAGCACACTCATATCACATCCATTATTCGTAGGCGAGCGCCTCGATAGGGTCCTGGGAGGCCGCCTTGTACGCGGGGTACAGGGAGCCGATAATACCGCTCAGCAGAGAAAACAGGGAAGCTTTGAAGATCCACCAGGTGCTGATCTGCACGACCAGAGTGGGCATGAGTTTCTTGAGCAACACCGCGAGGACAAAGCTGGAACCCACACCAACGACAGCGCCCACCGCACAAAGCGCCAGGGACTCCTGCAGCACCAGCGCGACGATAAAGCCCTTGGAAGCCCCCATGGAGCGCAGGATGCCGATCTCACGGGTACGTTCGGTAACTGTCGTGTACATGGACAGGAAGATCACCAGCACGCCGATGACGACTCCGAGGAAAACCACCACGTCGAATACGGCATTGATGATCCCGGCATTCGCCTCGAACATCATTCCGACGAATTCGCTCACATCCAGCACATCGCGCTTCTCATCCCCCAGGGCCGCGTTGATTCGAGCGATACCTTCCTTGACCGGCACATTGTCGTCCAGCTTGATGTAGAACATGGTGGCAAATCCGGGACGATTGTCCCGGTCCTGCATCGTCTGGATGGGCACGAAGATACGAGCCCCCTTGCCGTGCTGCACGATGCCCGCGACCTTGAACTCCGTCTTCAGGGTGCTGAAGGTGTCTCCGACTTTCAGGTTATTCTTGCTCGCCTGCCAGTCATCGATCAGGGCCTCGTGGGGGGCGGAGAACGGCCCCCCAGCGAGATAGGTAAATCCCCCACTGACGGCATTAAAGCTAACCGGCTCAATGCCATAGACGACCGTCAGCCCTTCCGAATCCGTCGCGGTGTAAATGGGGGCGATCGCCTTCACTCCCGGCACGGGCTTAACGAGTTCTTCCAGGGGAGCGACCGCCAGACTGGCAGCATTCATGCCCACGAAATAGGAGGAGTTCCTGTCTTTCAACAGGATTTCCGCGCCGACACCCGCAACACGTCCGCCCGTCTCGGAAATCGCACCATTCGTGACGCCGACGAGCAGCAGGATCAGGACGACCTCGAGCGTCACCGCAAGAACCCCGACGGCGGTGCGTACGGGACGGGCCCGAAGACCTGCGACAATGATTTGGGTGTTCATTTCCCGGCTACCGCTGCGGGGAGCTCAAACTTGCAAACCTCGGCGTTACGATGGGTGCCGAGAACAAAAGCGTCGGGATCAACAGGGTTATTAAGCGTCATATTTGATGGGTCCATGGTGATCGTCAGGCGAGTGTCGCTGGCGACAAAGTGCACGGTAAAACGAGTCGGATATCGAAGCGAGCCCCTGCCCACCGTCGCGGGGTTCTCGTATTGCGTATCTCTTTCCAACTCGCCATCTTCATTGAAAATTTGACGCCGGACGATATCCACGTCAGGAGTCGAGAGATCGAACCAAACCCTCTGAAGAAGCCGGGCTTCGGGCGGTGAGGAAATATTCAGGAACTCCACGATGTAATAACGCCGCTGATCCTTGATGACCGGTTCGACGTAAGTGGCGGTTCGAACAGCCGTACTGTCCAGCAACGGACGAAAATCCGGAACAAGAGCTTCCATGATCTGCCGCGGCTTGATGCTGGCAAACTGAATTGCCCGGGGGCCGACCTTACAGGACGATTTTGCAGTCGGGGCCTCTTCGAAGCCGACATGAACCTGCTTCGACGTTGTAATGTAAACCTCGTATTGGTCCCCGTTGGAACGCATTTCGAACCCCTGCCCGATAACACCAGATTGCAAATAGATGCGGCCCGGCCGTTCGATATGAAGTGTTCCCGGCAGACTGCTGATTCCTTTTCTCCTGAACTGGTTCTTCTCGTCCGGTTCCGGAATGGAGCCTTCGAGGACGATGGGGGCCTCCAGGCTTTGTATCGACTGGCTCAACTGTGTTAACCGTTCCAGCGCCTGGGCGCGGGTGAAAGGCGTGGACGGCTTCAGGCGCTGGTTCTCTGGCGTCGTCGTGGTGTGCACGCAACCGGACCCGAGCCCCATGAACAACAGGCAAAGAAGTGCGGCAGATCCCACCCTCCGACGTCGGCCATAGACGATAACGAGTGCCCCCACCACGATAAGTCCAGCGAGAATCAACCCGACTCGCGCGGAGTTATCGGCAACCATTTGGAGGGCCTGCTTGCCATACCAGATCGCCAGCAACCCTTCGGCAAAATACCGGACACTTCGGCCGATGGCGACCGACAGCACGAATCGCGGCCACGAGATTCTGAACGCGCCAGCGGAGAGAACGAAGATCTTGAATGGCAAGGGTGGAGGCATCAGCGACGGCACGATCACGGCCAGCATGCCATATTTGTCGTACCAGGCTCGAACCCTGGCGACTGTGTGCTCCGCAAACCTTTTCTTGAGAAGGGCTTCCCCTCCCTTTCGACCGACGGCATAAAGCAGCGAACATCCAATAATAGACCCGAGAACGGTCATCGCCGCTAAGCCCCACATGCTGGCGGGTTTGGAGATCGACAGAGCCATCAGCGCCGCATCGTTAACTTCCGGCAAAGACAGGAACGAGGAATCGCCAACCGCAATCAGCATCAGCCCCGCGGCGCCATACGGCTCCAGGGTCACCACCAGCCAGTGTGAGAGAGAGCTTAGGAACGACATATCAAAACGGTCGAGTTTAGCATAGCCCTTTCATCATAGAATAGATCCACCATCCAAAAGACTCTAGGAGTTAGACGTCACGAACTCAAAGACGCGGCGACCGAACGTGCGGACCTATCCCGGAAAATGAGCGACGAGATTTCGGCCGGCGGCACGAATGAACATCTCGGCAAGGATCTGGAAAAACCTCGACCGCGCAGAGAGACTTGTCGAAACGATGCGCAAAAAGGCGAAATAATGTATCGACGCGCAAGCCAAAAGGTGGCAGAATGAGCTACGTTCTGCGATCAACGACGATCTGGCTAACACCCTGAAATCATTTACAACCGAAGAGCTTGTGAACCCGGTCATGGTGGCTGGGCCAGAAGCTTTTCACTGATTACTGCAGGAAACTATTATGAAACTGCTGAAGGCTATCATCCGGCCAAACAAGCTTGAAGAAGTCAAAGACGCTTTGACTGCACTAAACGTGACGGGCATGACCGTCACCGAAGTTCGGGGTCACGGACGCCAGAAGGGCCATAAGGCCGTCTATCGCGGCACAGAATACAGCGTCACGCTGCTGCCCAAGATCATGATCGAGCTTGTGCTCACCGACGATCGCGTCGAAGATACGCTGAAAGCCATTATTTCTACCGCGCGAACCGGCGAAATCGGAGACGGCCGCGTCTTCATTGTCCCTGTCGATCACGGGTACAACATCCGCACCGGCGAACGCGACACGAACTGACAGAGAGGGGAATTCGGGGCCGTGCACCTCGAACCCCGAATTCGTTTTTCGATCTTGGGAATTCGGGGTTCGAGGTGCACGGCCCCGAATTCCCCTCTCTTCCTCATGTCGGCTGAACTTCCGGTAACGCCTGCATCAGATCCGCTTCGATCTCCTTCTCGACATCCGCGGCCAATTTCTTCCCCTCGCGCGTCATATAAAACACGTCGATCGCGCGGTGCCCTTCCGTCGTTATCAAGGCAACCTCGATATTGCAGCCGTGGGAAGAGAGCACGGTCCCGATCTGGTACAACAACCCGAAGGCGTCCTGAGTGAGAATTTCCAGAATCGTGCAACGACTTGAAAAATCGTCGTCGAAGTGAATGCGTGACGGGACGACGGCCTTGCGCTTCTGGCGGAACAGGATGCTGGTCATCTTTCCCTGTAACAACTTGTCGAGGTCGGTTTTTCCGTCGATGACGTCCTTGAGCACTTTCGAAAATCGTTCGACCTCCGACGGATTCTTCGCGAAGTAGTTGTCCACGTCTTCGAACGTGATCAGGTCGAAGATCGTGCCATGGCGGTTGGAGAAGGCCTGACCGCGGAGAATGTTCATGCCAAAGTACGACAGGACTCCCGTGATCTTCGAGAATAGAAACAGGCGGTCCGCAGCCATGACAAGGACCTCGTATACCCGTCCATCTCTGCGCGCAAGGTGTGTCACCATAGGAACGGATTCCAGTTTGCGCGACAAACTGAAATGCTCGGCTATGTCCTTCTTTGGGGTGATCTTCAGGTACTGCCGTGGAAACCCGTCCAGAAAATCGCGAACGTCCTGCGCCGAGATCTTGCGCGGCAGCAGATCGAGAACAGCCTGGATATCGGCTTCCAGCTGCGGTTGCTGACTGTAGCGGTCATCGGCGAGACCGAGCGTCAAATGGTTATAGGTCTCGACATAGAGCTGCCAGAGAAGATCTTCCTTCCAGGGTGTCAGCACTTCATTATTCACTGCCTTGATGTCGGCATAGGTCACCAGGACCAGCATCCGCAGGTTGTCGACATTTCCGATCAAGTCGGCGAACTGCTGGACCACGGACTCGTCGCTGAAGTCGCGTCGAAGGATGATCTTCGACATCTCCAGGTGATTCTTGATCGCAGCGGTGACCTTCTCGGTCTGTTCCCGCGGCAGCGCCAATTGATCGAGAATGACCTTCACGCCTTCGGTGCTGGGGTGGACATGATTCCCCTGGTCGTGACGGCTGGCTTTTCCGATGTCGTGGAACAGCAACGAAAGGAGGAGCAGCTCAGGATATTCCACTTCGTTAAGAATCATTGCGAACCGGTGCCTGGCCGGCAACTCTTCGATATTGCGAATGGCGATCAGCGAATGCTCATCCACCGTGTATTTGTGAAAGAAATCGCGAATCACGCGGCAGCGGATTTCCTCAAAGTCGGGAAAGATTTTCCCGAGCAGACCGACTTCGTGCATGGAAAGAAGCGTGTCGTAGATCCCGACGCGATCCTTCATCATCTCGAGAATCGCGCGGCCCGCCCTGGGATTGTTGGCAAGAATCCCGCCACCCCGGACCAGGCCTTGCCGGATGGCGGAGAGCGTCACGGCATGGAGACTGGCCTTCCTGCGATGAGCTTCCGCAAAGGCTTCGATCATCTGGAATGGATCGCTGAAATCCGACGGGAAGGCAATGCGGTTCCGGCTTCCGCCAATCTCTTCTTCCCACATCGAAGCGCGCTGGGCAACCTCGCTGGCGCGCAGGAAATAGTCGCGCATCATCGTTTCCGCGGCTTCTCCGTGAGGCGATTCGCTATAGCCGAGAAGGGGCGCAATCTGCTCCTGGAATTCGTAAGAAAGCACGTTGAAATTACGCCCTGTCTGAAAATGGAGAAACGTGCGCATGCAATGATGGAACGCCAGGGAGCGCGATTCCCTGTCTGCGGGAACTTCGAGGGATTTTCGGACCCAGTCCGCCCAGTGGAAGTCCCGAACACCGCCGGGAGCGTCCTTCATATCGGGCTCCAGTTGAAACACGGTATGTCCGAACCGTTCGTACCGTACGTGCTTCGCTTCGAGCATCCCGCGCAGAAGCGCGTCACGATGCCGCCGCAGGAACCCGGGAAGGACTTCCTTCTGGAACTCGGAACACGTGGCTTCGTTGCCCCCAAGATAACGATTGTCGAGAAAGGCGGTGTAGGACTCGATATGCGTGGAGTCAAACGCCTTGAAATCCGAAGCCAGACGGATCTGGTGCCCCACGCGGAACGGCAAATCCCACAAGGGATCCAGAACGGTCTTGACGATGCTCTCATCAACCTTGTCTTTGAAGAAAAGCAGAAGGTCGAGATCCGATTGCGGATGAAGGGTTCCGCGGCCATATCCCCCGATCGCCATCAGGGTGAATCCCCTGGCAGCGAGCCTGTTCGTCTCGCCCCAGATCTGGAGGACGATCTCATCCACCTTCCGGCAGATCGTTTCTTCCAGCGGGGCGAAACCGGGCTTCTCAAGAAAGCTCGATTTCTCGCTCTCCATGAAAGCCTTCAGTTCGCTTCGCGCCGTCTGCACATCCATGGCCCGACATGGTACCACCGCTCTGAAGCGGTTTTCTCTCAACTTCCCGGGTGTTTTTCACCCATTCAACAGAAGGCGACTTCCCAACAAAAATGTCACTTCGGGACTGAACACTCCCCGTTTTCTAGGCAAACCGAAGATAAGGCCTGGATGGAAGGATTCGTGCCTGCTCCCGTCCCGCAAGTTTTTCGCCGGATTGAGACTGATGTTAGAAACACCATCGAATCTTTCGCAAGCTTCAGAGCCGGTCCGAGTGGAGCCGGAACCCCTGCGTGAGCCACTTGCCAACCTGGCGCTGGAGCTGACGCGTCTCTCCGCGGAAATTCAATCCGTCAATGACGGATTTCAGGAGCAGGTCCTTCAGGCCCTCGCCGAAGTGCAGCGCTCCATGGAAGTCGAATTCAAAGCCCGTCTCGATCAGGAAATGCGCGCGACACGCGAACGACTGATCACAAGGCTTGCCGAGGCCGAGGCGGAGATTCAGCGCGTTACGACCCTCCTCGAGTCGATTACCGGTGAAATTGCCGCAATGATCGACGATCCCGGCACTGAACTCTCCAGGGTGATGCGCAAGAGAGCCGAGGAGAGTGTGCTCCGGTCCTACCTCGACGGTTTGAAGTTTGCCTCCGGAACGCCCGCTAGTTGATGTTCAAGCCCAGGGCTGTCCCGCCAGGGGCAACAAAACTCAGCGTCCCATCGGATGTCTGTCCAGACGTACCGCTGAACAGGATGAACTGCGTCGTGTAGCCATCGCCATTCGCCAGGTGCGGGAACAGCCGCTCGTCAGCACTCGGCGCGCCGTTTTCCAGCGTGGGAGGCGTCGTCGTAATAAGAAAATCCGCGTCAGGCAGCCGTTCGTTCGTGCGGGCCCTCAGGCCGACAACGGAAATGCTGGAGAGATCCGCTGTCGTAATTCTCAGAACACCCTGCACGGTCTGGCCCTTCAGCTGCGGAATCAAGTCGTCCAGAAATCCTACAATCTGCCCGGAGGCCGGAAGCGGCACAGGCGGGTTTGTCGTCGCAATCTGCGCGCCGTTGAGATCGTAGAGGGTCAGCGTCACCGTGCCGGCGACGGCAGTCGGGTTGGCGATGGCGACACCCGTGAAAATCGGCGGGACAGAAGACAGCTGGGCGAACATGCGGAAAGCTGTACCCATCGTCACCGGAACACCGGCTTCGGAGACCGTGATTGAAGCCGGCTTGTAGCTGAAAATCACAAGCGGAGTGGGTACCGGCCCGTTTGCGGCCGGAACAATCCGCACGGAACCGGAAGCCGTTCCCGGCGAAGCGCCCGTGATGAGGAACTTCTTCGAACTGTTCGCCGCAACGGTGTACGGCGCGCTGGTTCCGGAAGCCCCGTCGATGACGACGGTCGCCGGCGCACCGGGCGTGGGAGGTGTCACTTTTCCTCCGTCGAGAAAATTAATCGTTCCCGTCTGTGGGCTTGCTGTGGGGTTGATCAGCACGATCTGGGTAGTCCATCCCCCACCGGCCGCAAAGTGAGGAATGACCTGCGTGCCAGAGTTCGATCCCGCCGCCAGGTCGATGACAGGCAGCGTTGTGATCAGAAACTCGCTCGGCGTTCTTTCGTTGTAAAAGCCGCGAAGCGCGATCACCGAGACCGGAACAGAGGAGGTAAAGCTGAACGTTCCCTGCTTCCCTGGGGGGACCGAGTAGGGCGCCTGATCGAGAAAGCCTGCGATCTGCTGATTCGGTGGAATATTCGTGGAACCGGTCTTGATCGTCGCGCCAGTCGTGTCGCGAATGACATAGTTGATCGTCGCAGCCGTGGAGTTCGGGTTCGCGATGGCGAGGCCGGTGTTGACCAGCAGGTTTGCGCTGATCTCTGCATACGTCATTCCGGAGGAGATCAAGGGAGAATCGGGCACACCCGCTTCCGTCACCAGGATGCCGTTTTGCCGCAATCCAAAGATGCCGATCCCCGAAGGCGTCGTACCGGAATTCGCCAGAATTCGTCCGTACCCGGTCGCCAGCTGCCCCGCCCCGTCCGTAATGCGCGAGACTCCACCCAGATCCGTGATGCCGAAAGCGGTGATGAAAGTATTGTCGCCGCCTGTTGCCAGATTGAGCGCTGCGTCTTTGGATTTCACACGATAGTGATAGGTCGTATTTGACGCGAGGCCGGCGAGATTTACGCCATGCGCGGTCGTCAGGGTTGCATTCAATGTTGTCGACTGCCCATACGCCGTCGTCGTTCCGAACTCGACCTGCGAGTCCGAAAGCTCATCCGTCGTCCAGCTGATTGTCGCGGCGCTGGTGGTAATGGCGGAGGGTGTCACAGCCGAAATGACCGGCGGCGTGGTATCCCCAGCCGCGGCATTGACTATCGCGGATGCCGTGTAGATGCGGTCGTCCGTGGGGGTGTTGTCGTTGTTCGAGGCGTTGCCTGCGACATTGAACCGGACCGCTCCAAAACTGGCACTTGCGGGAGCCGTCCATCTGAAATTGAACGTTCCACTCGTATTGCCGGCGGAGTTGTGCTGGGCGAACTGGAGCGCGCTATTAGAACATCCGGAACCACCAGGACAAATCGATACCCTGAAATCATTCGGCGACGCCGCAAGCAATGTTCCGGCCTGGGTGCCGGAGGTATTGCCAACGGCCGAGAATTGGAATCCATACCGCACGCCTCCCGTCACTGTCACGGTCAGGGGGTAGGTCTGTCCCGGAGTCCATGTCGCTGGAAGCCCGCCGATGACGACGCTGCCGGTCCCCGAATTCAGGGCAAACGTATTGTGGCAACCGGACTGATTGCAAGTCGTGCCCACTACGACGCCATTTACACCCGGATCCGGGCCTGTGGCATGCGCAAACAGAATTCCGGCCCAAACCAGTCCCAGAACCAGGGTGAACGCAAAAGTGTGTTTCGTTTTCATGTGCCCCTCACAAAAGTCATTCGACTACAGGGACACGAATCCAGGAAAGGGGTTTATTTGAAGGGAAATTTGTAACATAGCAGCTTCATGCCCGGGTTCGAAATCCCTCTCCAGATTTGGAATAAGCCGCTCTTTTTAAAAGACTTTTGGAGGCAGGCGAGTGGCGCCTAGCTCGTTATGCCGGGCGTAACGAGAATTTTGTTCCCGCAAGGCATAACGGGCCAGGCGCCGAAGGCGCCCTGGAGTTTAGACATTCTTGAGTCTGAGCGGGAGCGGAAACACGAGGTTACGTCTCCGGTTTTCAGATTCGTCCGCAAGGCGATGGCGACGTTGAAACGTGAGTCTGAGCACGCCGGAGGCGTGCTGAGAATTTAGCCCCGGGTTAAGCGAGCGAAGCGAGTGCAACCCGGGGTTACCGTAACGGGAATGTTGCACCCGCAGGGATGCAGGGATTCCTCGCACCCCTGCCGGGCGAACGCCTTCGTGAGATAACCCCGGGTGTCGCTGCGCTCCACCCGGGGCTACCTTCCTTTCACGCCTCCGGCGTGCAAAATGTCTAAACTCCAGGGCGCCGAAGGCGCCGCCGCGAGGGCAGCGGCGCGGCTGTCGCGCCGCGCAAGCGCCCGAGCCGGGGTCAGGGGCAGACCCCCTTTAGTGAGTTAGACAGAAAGGGACGGGGCCCGGCAAGGGATTCTCGGGAATTCGGAACTGCCCTCGCGGTCAGGCACTGAGAATTTCGATCGACTCCAGGAGGATGGAATTTTCTCCCGCAAGGGCTGCGAGGCTTTTGTCGAAGGTCGCCAGCACCAACCGTTTATGAACCGCAAGGCCGAACAGGTAAGCGTCCGTGGTTTGCTGATGTCCGGAGAATCGTTCCGCAAAAGGCTTAACCGCCTCCGAGAAAGGCATATCGTCCTTGAGAAAGCGATGGGTAGGATGCTTCAGATTCACCGTCAGCGTCTCGACCGCCTTGACGGGCGAAGGCGCGGCGGAAAAAACGCGCGGGTTGCTGCTGACGCGGACGAACCCGGCCTGTGTAAGCGGGCATGTGGCCCAGCCATTTTGTTGATTCCGGCCGAACCAGCCGATTGCAGCCTGATGCTGCTCGTGATTGGTCCACAGGAGTGCCCCGAGGACGTTGATATCAAAACCTGACAGCAGAGCCGCTACCTTTCGGAGTCCTGACAGATAAACTCGAACATTTCGCCGTCGGGTATCCACTTCGAAGCCGACGCCTCACTGATCGTCCATCGTCCGGTCCACGGCGCCGTGTAAGCGCCGGCATCATCGATCGTCATTTCATAGGTAAGTGTCTTGAGGTTCGGCCGGGAGATGCGTTCGGTGAGATGCAGTTTGTCGGTCGTGGGAAACGAACCGGCAACCCAGCCTTTTTCGTTGAACCCGACGGTATCGACGACGAGCGTGTCCCCTTCCCAACGTCCAATGGAATGGCCGAGGAAAGTCGGCCGCAGGTCGGCGGCCGGAGGATGAGCGCGGCCATCCATGTAGATGACGCGCCAGGAATGCGGGCCGGCGATGTTCAAGATGAACAAGCTCTTGAGCTCCGGCACGTCAACGATCTCAAAACCGGGCGCATTGAAGAACGAAGGGCCACCCGCCGCCTTGCAGGCGACCAACGGAGAATCCTTGCCGTTGCTCGCGGTCCGGTAGTCGTACACCGCTTTTGCCCAAGGTTGAAACGGCACCTCGGCGGGGCGCGGATAACCGCCGAGCCCCGGACGAACTTCCCAGTAGCCCTTGTCCTCTGCCGTCGAACCGAGGTTCACGCGGCCATCCGGCCAACGCGGTGCAGGCACGACCGGTGCGGCGGGCCCGGCGGAAGGCTGCCCGCGTTGTCCACGCCCCTGAGCACCGGCCGGCTGAGTCAGGAGTAAGACGAGGGCCGCGGGGGCGAATAGAAATCCAAACCTCATTCTTACCTCATGACCAGCTTGCGTCCGGTCGACAGCACCATGGACGTGGTCTGCAACGAGCCGCCGGACTTCGAGCCATCCTTCGCCTGCGCGGCGCCTTCGATGGTGATCTTGTCTCCCACTTTGACGGTATCCTTGGACCATCCGCCTCGCACGAGTGCATACGGCGGGCCCATCTCCACCTTGTAGCTTTCGACGTTGCCACTTTCGTCTTTCACGTCAAGGTAGACGTACGCATGTGGATTCACCCAGTCGAGCTTCGTGACGTATCCCGTGACCGTCATCAGCTTCTTCGCATCGTATTCCGCATCGAAGGAATGGTGTGCGACCACCGGCGCCGCCGTCGCGATCATCAAAACGAGCGCAAGGCCTGAAGCGATTCTATTGATTTTCATCGTTGTCTCTCCTTAGCGGATGAACGTGGACTCCGCATTCTCCTCGCAGAAATATTCCTGAATCTCTTCGTCCGCAACCCAGGGGATAGTCCAGCTTGCTTTCCAGGGGCGTGTGTAGGTTCTCGGGTCGTCAACCGTAACCTCATACTTCAAAGTGTTCATATCGGTTCGTGTGAAGCGTTCCACCAGATGCAGAGCCTCGGTATGAGGAAGCCCGCCGTTGGAAAACCAGAACCTTTCGTTGAAGCCAATGGAGTCCACCACCAGCGTATCGCCTTCCCATTTCCCGACCGAATTTCCAAAGTAGCTGAGCACGACTTCCGCCGCCTGCCCCTGCGGGCGTCCGTCCGTGTGGATCACGCGCCAATTGCGGTCTCCACCGCCCAGCAGCACCAGGATGCGGCCCAGCTCCGGCTGCTCGATGAACTGAAACCCGTGAGGCGTGAGAAATTGCCGCGGTCCGCCCGGCGGCACACAGGCGCGAATCGGATCATCGACCAGAAGGCTGCGCTGGCGAAACTCGTAAACGGCTTTCGCCCAGGGTTTGAACGGCGCCACGCGATCCACATCGGCGAGATTTTCGAGAAGACCTTCGTCATTCATCGCAATCCCTGCAGGGCTGTCTTCGACAAGCGACACGGCGCCCCCGCTTCCCCAGTACCCCTTCCTGCCTGGAGCCGGACCCAACCGGACGTGGCTGTTGGGCCAGCGCGGGGCCGAGGCGGCCACCGGCACGGCCGCCTTTTTCGCAGGCGGCGCGAAAACGCGACGTCCGGTTGTTTTCATGACGACGGAAGTGGCAGCCGCCTGCCGCCGCTGCCCTCTTGCAGGCATCCCTTCGATAGTGACCAGGTCCCCGGTCTGTACGGTACCCGCCTTCCAGCCGTCTTTTTCGAGGTCCAGAGGATTGCCGATCTCGACCGCCCAATTCGTGACGGTTCCTGCCGGATCGCGGACATCGATAAAGAGAAAGGCGTGGGGGTTCACCCATTCCACTCGCGTGACAGCACCTTCGAGCCTCAGTTTTCTTTCGTGGTCATAGGTGGACGAAAAGGGCCCTTGCGCATGCAGCGTTGCAACCACCAGACCGAGTGCCAGAATGTATGCCGCTCTAGTCACGAGTAATTTTGAAATCTCCCATCGCGGTTCCCTGACGCCAGGATCCGGTAATCGTACGGTGCGTGGATCCAAGATTCTCGATGCGGCCTTCCGCGGAGATGTGAACGGGACTTCCGGACTTGTCCTTCGTATCGGCTTCGAACCGGATCGTCCAGTTCGTCACGTCGACGCCGACATTCGAAAGAACGATGGCATCCGGGCCGGGGTTGATCGTTCCCGAAACCTTGTCCCCGTCCCAGGCCAGCACCAAGGTCAGATGTGTGCGCTCGGTTGCGCTCGGCCCCCAGTCGCCGATCCACGTTCCCGTCAACGGGTGCCCCTGCTGGGCAAATCCCGGCATGGCGGCCACGCAAAGAAAGAGGCCGAGCAGGAGAATGGATCTGTGTCGCATCGTTGTGGGCAATATACCGCCAGTTGAGGGTCCTGGCAATGGAAGGGCGATTGTGGGTGCCAGTAGCAAGATCCCGGCATCCCTTATGGGGAGTGGCTTAACCCGGGGCTAAATTCTCAGCACGCCTTCGGCGTGCCAAACGGCTAAACTCCTTCACCTCGAAGGGGAGCCAAACTCTGCTTTTCTAGGGTTTCATCGTTGGCCGCAGGATCACTTCGCTGATGAAGCTGTTGGGTTCCTGCGTGACGATCATGCGCACGGCGTGAGCGATGTCCGCGGGCGAGAGCATTCGGTCCCGCTTCTTGCCTTCGCGATGGGGATCGGAAGAAAAGCCCGTGTCGGTCGAGCCGGGGCAGATCAAACTCACACGAATCCCGTGCTGGCGAACTTCTTCCGCAAGGGACTCGGTAAATCCGACGACGCCGAACTTTGAGGCGCAGTAGACGGCGCGCGTCGGGGATCCAACCTTCCCGGCAATGGACGCGATGTTAATGATGTGACCGCTGCGGCGGGAAATCATTCCCGGCAGGACGTGACGCGAAACGAGGAAAATGCTGCGAAGATTTGTATCGAGGATCGAATCGTAATCGGCGTCGGAGAACTCCGTAACCTGCCTGAAGATTCCGATACCCGCCGCATTCACGACAATGTCTATCGGCCCAAGAGTGGAAGCGGCTCCATCCAGAAGTTTGTGCACGTCGTCACGGAGACGAACATCCGCGGCAACAACGCTGGCTCTGTCCCCGATCCGACGAGCCGTCTCTTCCAGCTCCGAAACACTCCGTGCCGCCAATGCCACCTTCGCGCCCATGCCGGCCAATTCGATGGCGATAGCCCGGCCAATCCCGCGGCCTGCGCCTGTCACGACAGCAACCTTGCCTTCAATTGTGGTCATAAACCTGCTCCCCGATCTCCTGATCCTTGTACTGGAGTTGATACAGTTTGTAGTAGAGGCCCCGCTGCGCCAGCAATTCCTGGTGGGTTCCCATCTCGCGCACTCTCCCTTTGTGCATCACGATAATCTTGTCGCACTTTTGAATCGTCGAGAGGCGGTGAGCGATGACGATCGAGGTTCGGCCCTGCATGAGCCGGTCGATCGCTTCCCGGATCTGCATCTCCGTTTCAGTGTCCACACTCGAGGTCGCTTCGTCCAGGATAAGAACCTGCGGATCGTGCGCAAGCGCCCGCGCAAAAGCCAGCAACTGCCGCTGCCCGACAGACAGCATGGTTCCCCGTTCATTGACCTCGTGATCGAGGCCGTCCCCAGGGAATTGATGAAACGGCATCAGGTTCACGTCCCGCGCAGCCGCGAGAATCCGATCGCGCGAAATTGTCGAGCCCAGGCGAATATTCGATTCGAGCGTCCCGGAAAACAGGAAGACATCCTGAAGAACGACGGCGAAGGCTCCCCGCAGATAGGAAAGGTCGAGAGACGCAACGTTCCGTCCATCGAGCAAGATCGCACCCTGCTGCACATCGTAAAAACGTGTCAGCAGGCTCGTAATGGTGGTCTTCCCCGCCCCGGTGTGGCCGACAATGGCCACAGACTCTCCCGGCTCACCTGAAACGAAACGTCTCGAAGAACCCAGTCCTCCTTTTCATACGCAAACCATACGTTGCGAAATTCAATCTCTCCCTGCGGCTTTCCGGCGGGACGTATCGCATCCGGCGGGTTGGCAACCACCGTCGGGGTATCCAGCAGGGTGAACACACGCTCGGAACTCGCCATCGCCGATTGCAGGATGTTGTACTTTTCGCTCATGTCCGCGATCGGTCGAAAGAACCGTTCGGAATACTGGATGAACGCGACCAGCGCGCCAAGAGCCATCGCCCCCTGAATCATCTGCCCACCGCCATACCAGATGATCAGTCCCATGGCCACGGCACTCAGCAATTCGATAACCGGATAGAACCACGAATAGGCCAGCACCGAGTCCATGTTCGCGCGGCGATGTTCTTCGTTGATCGCCGTCGAATCTGGCGGCGCTTTTGCGTTCCCGGTTATAGAGCTGAACGACGGCCATGCCGGTAATGTGCTCGTTCAGGAACGCATTGATTTTTGCTATGGCGATGCGGACCCGGCGATAGGAATCGCGGGCTTTCGACCGAAAAATCGCGGTCGTGATGCCGATCAGCGGGATCACCGTCATGGTGACCAGCGCCATCCTCCAGTTGAGAAGCAACATCGCGATCGACGATGCCCAGCAGCGTAAAGATATCGCCGAAAATCGAAACGATGCCGGACTGAAAACAGTTCATTCAACACGTCAACATCGGTAATCACCCGCGTAATCAGGCGGCCCACCGGATTGCGGTCATAGAAGGCCGGGCGACATCCCCTGCAGATGACGTGAAGATCTGCATCCGCATGTCGAACATGATGTGTTGTCCCGTCCTTTGAAGGGTCAGCCCCTGCACGTACTCCGCTGCAAACTTCACGCCGAGGCCCGTGACGTAAGCGGCCGGCCACCAGTGTCAGACCTCCGAAATTTCCTGCGGCGATGTAACGATCGATGGCCACCATGGTCAGCCACGGGGAACAGTGCCTCGATGGCCAGACTCGAACAGGAGCAGCACAAAGGCAAAGAAGACATACTTCCGGTACGGCCGCAAGTAGCGGATCAACCGGCGCATCAAACGCGCGTCGTAAGCTTTGCCGAGTACTTCTTCGTCCTGCATCTTGAGTTCGCCTGGCATTTCGCCCGCGTCGAACTTCATTTCACTCGCTGACTTCAATTTCCTCTTCCAACAACTGCCGGCGATGCAGGTCGGCATAATAGCCGCCGGACGCCAACAGTTCCTCGTGCGTGCCGCGCTCGACAATTTCTCCATGGTCCAGCACGACGATCTCATCGGCTTCCTTTACCGTGGAGACGCGATGACTGATCAGAATCGAGGTACGGCCTTTCATCACCGTCCTCAATTCATGAAGGATCTGTTCCTCCGTGAAGGTATCCACGCTCGAAAGCGCAGTCGTCCAGCACGAGAATTTTCGGATCGCGAATGACGGCGCGTGAAATCGCGGTGCGCTGCTTCTGGCCGCCGGACAGGGTTATTCCGCGCTCCCCGACCATCGTCTGGAACTGCGCGGGGAAATGCTGCATATCCGGAAGGATGTTGGAAACCTCGGGCCGCCTGCTCGACCTGTGCATCAGAAGCGCTGTCCACACCGAAAGCAATGTTTTCCCGAACCGTCTCCCCGAACAGAAACGTGTCCTGCGGAATGAATCCAATCGAGCGTCGAAGCGACTCCAGCGGAATCTGTTCGATCGGAATATCATCCACAAACAACGTTTCGCGGAGGCGCGTTGTACAGTCTCGGGATCAACTGAACGAGCGAGGATTTTCCCGATCCGGTCGCGCCCACGATCGCCAGGGTCTTCCCTTTCGGTATCTTCAGCGAAATGTCTTTCAGGACCGGAGTGCCATTGTAAGAAAAGTCCAGGTTGCGAAACTCGATTGCACCCTGAACCTCGACCCAGCCGGGGATGTTCGCACTGTCTCGAACTTCCGGCTGCGTATCCAGAATATGATTCAACCGCTGCAACGATGCGCGCCCGCGCTCGAAAAGATTCACCACCCAGCCCAGCGCAATCATGGGCCACGCCAGCGTGCCGAGATAAAAGATGAACTGGACAAATTGGCCCCGGGTGATCACTCCCCGCACGACCTCGCGGCCGCCAAACCAGAGGATCAGGACGATGGCAAGACCGATGACGAACTGCATCATGGGATAAAACAGACTTGTAACGCGGATCAGCTGGTCGTTTTTCTCCACAAGCTGGCGATTGATCTGGCGGAAGTCCTGGATCTCATTCTCTTCCTGAACGAAAGCCTTCACGACACGCGCTCCGGCCATGCTCTCCTGCACCCGGGCGCTAAGATCCGCAAGTTTTGCCTGTGATTCCTCCGTCAGCGCGTTGATGCGGCGACCTACCTGCCGAACGCCGATGGAGACCACCGGCATGGGAATCAGGCAGACAAGGGTCAATCGCCAGTCGATCGACAACATGAATCCGATGGCGACAACAGCCGTTACGACGGTGTTGGTGGAATACATGATGCCCGGACCGAGCAGCATGCGGACGTTGCTGAGGTCGTTGGTGGCCCGCGACATCAGTTCTCCGGTCTTGTTGCGCTGGTAGAAAGCCATCGAAAGGGATTCCAAATGGGCAAAAACGTCCCTCCGCAGACTGTATTCCATGTCGCGCGACGCCCCGATCAGCAACCATCGGGATGCGAACCGAAAGACCCCCTCCAGGAGCGTCAACCCCACCAGGATTGCCGCGTAAATCATTAACTGCCTTTCAGTTACAGAGGTTGAGAGGCTGTCGACAGCGTTTCCCATGACGCGGGGGCCGAGCATCTGGAACGCGTTGGAAAGGACGATGGCGAAAAAGCCAAGCACCAAGCGACCGCGATGCACATAAAGGTAAGGAAACAGGCGAGACAACCCATGCCACCTGGAGGAAACCGGAACCGCCATGACCGTATAGTAGACTAAAAATCGCCTTAAACCATTGGCAACTCGGTCCTGTCCAAGGATGAAGAGGGGGTAATTTGGAACCCGAGCGGCACCTATGGACAGGATTTTAACAGCACCGGCGGTCATGACCTCCAACGACAGGGACGCGGACTACAATCTGGTTGAGCGATACCTCAAAGGCGACTTGAGCGCTTTTGACGAGATCATGATTCGCTATGAGCGGCAGATTTATCGCCTGTGCTACCGCTTCACTTCCAATGCAGAGGACGCGCGCGACCTGGCTCAGGAAGTCTTCATCAAAGCCTTCGAAAACCTCGTCAGTTTTCGCAGGGAATCGAGTTTGAAGACATGGCTCTACCGCATTGCGACGAATCACTGCATTAATCATGTGAAGGCAAGCGCGAATACAAAACAGTTCGTCGAAATTACGGATTCGGTGAAACTGACGCGAGCGACCGCGCAGGTCGCTCTCGAGGAGAAGGAACAGCGCGATCATTTCCGTCACCTGGTCACGAAACTGCCGCCCAAACAGCGCGCCATTCTGGAGCTGAGAATTCATGAACAGCTCAGCTACGAAGAGATCGCGACAATGTCGAATCGCTCGGTTTCCACTATCAAAGCGAGCGTGTTTTTCGCTCTGGAAAAGCTACGAAAGCTGGTAAAAGAACCTTTGAAGATTCGCGGATAAAGCGATGTTTGGACACCTCAAAGCCGAAGATTTCATGAACCTGATCGAAGGCGCTCCACTGCCTGGCCGCGCTGCCGATTTCGTGTCTGATCTCGTAACGGACAAGCAGCGCCGGCATCTGGAATCCTGCGCGCGGTGCGCCAACACCCTGAAGTCCCTCGCGATCGTCCGGACCCAGGTTACGGAAATGCAGGCGGCTGCCGATGAGCACATCCCTGAGCCGGACTGGACCGAGTTCCGAATGGATATCCGCGATGCCCTGCTCTCCCGTTCGGTCCGTCGAGAAAGCACCCATAGAACTTGGCTGGGCGGTGTGGGCTGGAAGCCGGTGGCGGCATTTGGTTTCTCCATACTGCTGCTGTTCGGGTTGGTCACGCGCGTTGTGCTTAGAGACAGCAACAGCACGGCTATCGCAGGAGTGGACCGAACACCTGTCGCGCAGGTCGCTCCCGCAGAATTTGCGGACTCCAGCGCGGCGATCAACGCTATCGCCGGCCTGGTGCAGCCCGACGTTTTCGATGATCTTATTAACCTCGACGAAAATGAGACCGAAAACCTGAAGCTGATCCTCGAAGATCTGACCCGGGAAGGGGGGCAACCGCAATGACCCGGAGGCCTGCCCTTGTTCTGGTGGGAGTGCTCGCGATAGCCGTTGGTGTGGCGGAAGCAAAGGCGTCACAACGAGCCGACCCCCCTGCGCAACAGAATCAACAACAGAATCAAATCCAGCAACTGATCGCCGACGTCTATGTGAACCAGTTCCAGAGCACCGTTGGACTGAGCGAGGATCAGTTTCTGAAGGTCGGAACCTACATACGGAATTTCATCTTTCTGCGGTTTCGCATCGCCAATCAGCGTGATGCTCTGAATCAAAGACGGGCGCGTTTGCTCGAACAGACGGATCCTTCAGAGGCGGATGTGCGGCAGCTCAGCGAAGAAATGGCGCAATTCGACCGCACGGTTGGCAACCAGGAGAATCAGTTCATCGCGAAAATTCAAGCCGAACTGACCCCCCGGCAGCTTCTTCTTGTCAGGCCTTTTAACGCGACTTTCTTTGAAGAAAGGTTGCCGAGACTGATCGAGAGAGCTCGTGCTCAAGCTGCAGCCAGAGGCAAAACTCCCGGCCGGCCGAATGGAAATCCGGCCAGGCGGAGGGACGCGCAAACTCCCGCAGACGCCTTTCAACAACGCGGCAACAAATAGATCTATCGTTCCTTTCACGCCGCCGGCGTGCGCTGGAGTTTAGACATTTCACACCGGAAGGTAGCCCCGGGTGGAGCGCAGCGACACCCGGGGTATCCCTGCACCCCTGCCGGGGTGCAACTTTATCGTTACGGTAACCCCGGGTTGCGCTCGCTTCGCTCGCTTAACCCGGGGCTAAATTCTCAGCACGCCTCCGGCGTGCTCGGACTCACACTTCAACGTCGCCAACGCCTTGCGGACGAACCTGAAAACCGGAGACGTAACCTCGTGTTTCCGCTCCCGCTCGGACTCAAGAATGTGTAAATTCCTTTCACTCCTCCGGCGTGCAAAATGTCTAAACTCCAGGTCCCGCGGGGCGGTGTGTGTTCCCTGGTCAAGTTTCGCGGGCCGGCGCCTTAGCCTACCAGGAGTATTTGAAGATCCATCAGATTCGTCTGCGTCGGGCCGGTCACGATCAAGTCGCGGGTTGCCTTCAGAAAATTTGACGAATCGTTCGCAACCAGGTACGTCAGCGGATTCAATCCCAGTTCCACGGCACGGGAACACGTCAAGGGATCCACGAGGCCGCCGGCCGCGTTCGTGGGCCCATCGGTACCATCGGTCGCGACGCTTGCGAAGCAACACGGCGAAGCATTCCGGTTCGCCATAGAGATCGCCCAGGCCAGCGCCATCTCCTGATTCCGGCCTCCCAGCCCCTGGCCCCGTACGGTAACCGTCGTTTCCCCGGCCGCCAGCACGCAGGCAGGGGCCTTGATGGGGTTTCCGCTACGGCTGATTTCGAGCGCAATGGCGGCGAACATCCGGGCAATGTCTTTGGCTTCGCCTTCGACTTCGGTCCCCAGAATCAGGGTCTTGAAGCCGAGCGCCTCCGCCTTTTTTGCCGCGGCATCCACAAGCAGGCGGTTGTTCGCCATGATGATGTTATCGACGTTGCGGAACAGAGTGTCGCCCGGCTTTGGGGTTTCGGCAATGTGCCCGAGGGCCCCTGCCTGAAAGCGCTGCATCACGGCGGCGGACACCTCGACGCCATATTTTCGGACAATTTCCAGCGCATCGGCAAAGGATGTCGTATCCGGCGCTGTCGGACCCGACGCGATGAAGTCCAGCGGATCGCCGATAACGTCCGACATGATCAACGAGATGACGCGGGCCGGCGCCGCCCACTGTGCAAGCTGGCCTCCTTTCACGCGGGACAGATGTTTGCGGACGGCGTTGAGTTCGCGAATCGTCGCACCTGCCCGCAGGAGAACGGAAGTCACTTCCTGCTTTTCTTCAAGCGTGATGCCTTGTGCCGGTGCGGGCCACAATGCCGACCCGCCGCCCGACATCAGGCACAGCACGATGTCCTGCGGATTCAACCCTTGCAACAGTTCGCGCGTCCGGTCCACGGCGCGCACCCCCCTCTCATCCGGGATCGGATGCCCTGCTTCGACCTGCTCCACTCGTGACAACGGTAATCCGTGGCCGTACTTCGTCACGATCATGCCGCCGGTGATCCGGTCGCCAAGCGACTCTTCGATCACCTGCGCCATGCGCGCCGTTGCTTTTCCGGCGCCAATGACGATGACCTTGCCGTCCATACTGAATTCTTTGCCTCCGACAAGAAACCTGTTGCCGGAAACCCGGACGGTGTCGTGAATGCAGGTTGATGGATTTGCCGCATATAGCGCGGATTCCCAAATGTCACGGGCAGATTGCCGTAGCTGAGAAACGATCATCGACTGGCAGCTTCCAATTCCCTGGTGGCGGTGGTGTCGCGAACCGGACTGTGGGGTTATACCGTCTGTCTGAAGACGTTGTCAAACGACGAAAACCCGACCGGTAATCTTGCGAGTAGCCGTCCGGCCTCAGCTCATGCACTATTAACCTGTGGCCCTCAAAGGGCCTGAACGTCGATCTTTTGTCGGTAGCGCTTTTACTCGCGTTGTTGTGCGGCAGAACCCCGGCTGATGAACGAACTGGAGATCGATTTGAAGCAATCGCGTTCGCTTCCTCCTCCAAGTCTATCGTTGCTTGCTGTCCCTGTTGGCGTTGTTGCCGGCATTGGCGCGGTTCTCTTTCGCGGATTGATCGGCGTTTTCCACAATCTCCTGTTTCTCGGAATTCTCTCCACGAACTACGATTCGAACGCGCATACAGGCCCCTTTCCGTGGGGATTTCTTGTGGTGCTGGTCCCAGTGGCCGGTGCAGTCGGCGTCGCTTACCTGGTACAAACTTTCGCCCCGGAAGCAAAAGGTCACGGCGTTCCTGAAGTCATGGAGGCGATCTACTACCACAAGGGTGTGATCCGTCCCGTTGTTGCGGTGATCAAAGCCCTTGCGTCGGCTTTGTCGATTGGCAGCGGAGGAGCCGTGGGGAGGGAAGGCCCCATCATCCAGATAGGGGCAGCATTCGGTTCCACTGTCGGGCAGGTTCTCAGGATGCCGGTCTGGCAACGGATAACCCTGATAGCGGCCGGCGCGGCGGGAGGTATCGCGGCTACTTTTAACACGCCGATCGGAGGCGTGCTCTTTGCGCTGGAAATGATTCTGCATGAAATCAGCGCGCGGACTCTTGTGCCTGTCGCCATTTCCACAGCTACCGCGGCCTATGTGGGCCGCATCTTTTTCGGCGACCACCCCTCTTTCTATATTCCCAGCCTGGAGATTCCGCACTTTCGCGTGACCGCTCCGCCCGAGCTCTTATCCTACGCGGCGTTGGGAGTAATCCTGGGATTGACAGCCACTGTCTTCATCAAGGCCATTTACGCGTTCGAAGACTTTTTTGATCAGCACGTGCCGGGAAGATACGTCGTGCGTCACATGTTCGGTATGTTTCTTGTCGGCCTGCTGATGTACGCGCTGATGCGAGCGACGGGCCACTACTATGTGGAGGGTGTGGGCTACGCCACGATTCAGGACATCCTGGATGGGGCGCTGGTATCCGGCAGCCTGCTCGCGGGGCTGTTTGCCGCCAAGCTGTTCGCCACCTGCCTGACTCTTGGTTCAGGAGCATCCGGAGGGATCTTCTCGCCGTCGATGTTCATCGGCGCGACCCTGGCCGCGGCGTACGCCATCGTCTTGAACAGGACGTTCCCGGGCATTGCGATCAGCCCGCAGGCATTCGCTGTCGCCGGCATGGCAGGGATGATCGGCAGCACCACGGGCGCCGCAATGGCGGGAATTGTCATGACTTTCGAAATGACGCTGGACTATAACGTCATTATTCCCACGACTATTGTTGTTGCGATCAGCTATGGGATACGGCAGCTGTTATCAGAAGAGAGCATCTACACCCTAAAGCTCGCTCGTCGTGGTCATCGGGTTCCCCTGTCCTTTCAAACAAACTTCCATCACCTGAAATCGGTCAAGGCGATCATGGATCCCCACGTGGGTGTGGTCCCGGCTTCCACTTCCGCTACGGAGTTCGCGCAAATGGCATTCAGGGCTGATGCTCCCGCTTTTTTTCTGGCTACTTCCGCCGCCGGCGATGTCCTCGGAGTGCTGGAGAAGGGGGCGGCACTACGTGTGTTTCCGGAAGAAACAGGGGAGTCCAACGTCGGCGCCCTGGTCGCGGGTAGATATGTCACGGTGAAAGAGGATGCTTCGTTCCATTCGGTGCTCTCCGCGATGCGATCCGCCGGCGCGACGTATGCGTTGGTGGTGGAGAGAGCCGGTGAGTGCAAAGGCAGTTCCGTCAAAGGCATCGTCGCGAGCAAACAGCTGGTCGATTCCATGATGGACGACTTCGAGCTGTTTCAGGATTGATGAAACACGATATCCCGGGGCCGGGAAGAGGTATTGCAGCATGCGGCGGACGGGCTGATCCGCAACATTACCGATCTGTCTTCGACTTACGAAAGCAGCCGGGTGGCCGGCTATTTGCCGGGCTCGAAGCGATCGAGGCACTCGTAGGGATGGACGGTGTTTTCGGGCTTCCACACGAAGTACCGCTTGAGGTCGAAAGGCCGCGTGAAGTTCACAGGATCCGTCGTCGTCAGGGTGTAGTCGAGGCGGCTATAGTCCGCGTTCGGGATGAAGCGCTCGACCGTCTTGATCTGGTCGCTCTGCGGCGTTCCTTCGTGATCGAAGTACCCGGCCGCAATGTGATCGGTCTCGACCACCAGCGTCGTGCCTTCCCACCGACCGAGCGAATAACCGTACAACGTATGCGCCGGAGGCGCCACGTCCTTCGGATTCATGTGGATCGTACGCACTGTGTCGTACTCTTCAAGCCGCATGATGATGTTATCGCCCTGCCTGACGAACTCCATCGGCAGCGGAGAAATCATGATCAGCGGCGTGCCCTTCGTCCCGCACTTCAGGAGAATGTTGTTGCGCGGATTCCACTTCGCAAGCCCGGCCTTGCCGGCGGCGGTCAGCGGGTAGCCCCCCTTGAACATCGGAAACGCGGCGGGGTCGCTCATGATCGTGGACCAGACCCGGAACAGGCCGTCAGCCTTGGTTTTCGCGGCAGCGACATCGACCATCGGTCTTCGCCCCGCCGAGTCAGACGCCCCGCTTTCCCTGCCGGGAAGTATGGGTTGGCCGATCCGAACGTGAACTCGTAGCCGTTCGGCAGCAGCACGCTGCGTGCAAGAATCTCCGGTCGGTTGCGCATCGATGGGGATCCCGCGATGGTCACGCGATCGCCGACATGGATCGAGCTTCCGTCGACGCCGCGATTCCGCAGAATGCTGATCGACGCCGTTTCGGCATCCCAAACGGTCTCCCGGCCCTTCGTCGTCCTTCACGGACAGGAGGATCTGTCCATGCGGATTGCGCCACGACACGGACTTGACGAGGCCGCTGACTTCGATGGTCTTGCTCGAATCGAAGATACCGGCTTGACTGTGATGCGCGTGAGCAAAACCCACGAACACAGTTGAGACCCAGGAACAGGCTCACGAGCCGCACGAACCGTCGCATGTTGTTGTCTCCTGTTGGGGCGCTTTCAGCGCCGGTAACCAGTGCCCAGATTCTAAGCCGGGACAGCTGCCGGAGCACCAGCAATTTTCGCCCCCGCCAGCCCGTCACTCTTCCGGGTTCGTTGTGCTAAGCTGCGCGAACGAATCCGGAGGCTTCCATGTCGACAGTCCAGTCTGTGCATGTCTCCTTGCAGACCCTCGATCGGAGATTTTTCACGACGTATGCGTGGGTTGGAATTGCCGCGGTGTTCACAGGGTTTGCGAAAACCTATTATCTGCGCCCGTATACGGACCTGCCACCCCTTCCGGGGCTGATACATCTTCACGCCTTCGTCTTCACTCTATGGATGGTGCTGTTCGCGGTTCAGACTTCGCTTGTCGCCGTGAGGCGCGTGTCGCTACACAGGACACTGGGGCTGGCCAGCATCGGCTTTGCCGTCGCCCTGGTTGCGGTGGGCCTGACGGCGGCGGTCATCGGGGCGCGGGATGGCTGGACCGGACCGCTGCAACCGCGCGATCCCATCGGAGGTCTGACCTTTCTGGTCACCCCGATTGGAGATATGGTGATGTTCAGCCTGTTCTTTGCAGGCGCTGTCGTGTACAGACGTAAGCCGGAGGTCCACAAAAGGCTGATGATTCTGGCAATGTGTGGGGCCATCATGCCCGCAGCGTTCTTTCGCCTTCCCCTGGCTGTTGCCCTGGTGTTGACTCTTTGCTTCCTGCTGGCCGGCGCGATCTACGATCGGCTCAGTCGAGGGCGCATCCACATCGTTTACAAATGGGGCGTGCCTCTGGTCGTTGTATCCATCCCGCTGCGGGCGATGATCGGCAGCACGGAAACGTGGCACCGTTTCGCCGTATGGCTCCTTCGCGCCACAGGCGTTGCATAGATGGACCCGAGAAGCAGGTACGCCGTTTCATAATTACGATCACGTACTTACGAAACCACCTACGGGGCCGGCCACATCGTTGTGTCGTCCCTTTCAAATCGTCATTTAGTACACTAAACGCGTATGGATGCTGTCGTCGGCCCCCTGCTGCTCTCCGACCTTGAAATTCAGCGCCGGGTCGCGGAAATGGGCGCCCGGATTTCAGAAGACTACCGGGGCCGGGCGCTCACTGTCGTGGGGATTCTCAAAGGAAGTTTTGTCTTCATCGCCGACCTGATCCGCCAAATCGATCCCGCCATCCCCATCGACGTGGAATTCATGACGGTCTCCAGTTATGGCGGCGGAACGACGACTTCCGGTGATGTTCGCATTACCCAGGACATCGAATCGCCGATCGATGGAAAGGACCTGTTGATCGTCGAAGACATCGTCGACAGCGGGTTCACCATTGCCCGGATCCGCGACGTGCTGGTTTCGCGGGGAACCGCGTCGATCCGGATCGCGACGCTGCTGGAAAAGGAGACGTCCCGAGGACACTCGCTCACTCTGGATTACGTCGGATTCAGGATTCCCGATCGATTCGTGGTGGGATACGGTCTGGATTTCGCGCAGCGCTATCGCAATCTAAAGGAGATCCGCGTCTTCGATGCCCCCTGATTTCGGACGACACATCGATCACACTCTGCTCCGCCCAACGGCAACCGCAACCGACGTCCAGCATCTCTGCGCGGAAGCGATGGAGCACGGCATGTCGGCCGTCTGCGTTTTCCCGTCGTACGTGGCCCTGGCGCGAAACGCGCTCCGGGATTCACAGGTGCGAATCGCGACCGTCATTGCGTTTCCATTCGGTGTTACCTTTACAGAGGTCAAAGAAGGAGAGTTGCGCGCGGCTGCTGCGGTAGGCGCCGCGGAAGCGGATTTCGTGATCAATATCGCCGCACTGAAATCCGGAGACGTATCCTTTGTGGAGAAGGAAATGCAGCACCTCACGGAAAAGTCCCGCGGCCTGGGGGTTCTCACGAAGTTCATCATCGAAACCGCATATCTGACTCACGAGGAGAAACTTCTGGTTTGCAGAATCGCCAATCGCGTCCGCCCCGACTTCATGAAGACCTCGACGGGGTACGGTCCTGCCGGAGCCACGGTTGAAGACGTCCGGTTGATGCGCGCCAATCTTGTTCCGGAAATTCAAATCAAGGCTGCCGGCGGCATTCGAACTTACGAAGAGGCGCGTGCTTTGCTGGATGCGGGGGCGTTGCGGCTAGGCACAAGTTCAGGAATTTCCATCATCAAAGGAGCGCTGCGGGAGGAAAATCCAAAGTCATGACGCCGGAGTTGCAGACCGATCCAAACGTTCTTACGACGCTTCTCGAAATCAGCCACGACATCACGTCGATACTCAATCTCGACAAGCTGCTGGGGAAAATCGCCGAACTCACCAACAGGATCATTCCCTACCAGATCTTTGCGATCTTCCTTGTAGACGAGACGAAACACGACCTCTACTACCGGTTCGGAATCGGCCACGAAAAAGAGGTTGTCCAGAAGCTGCGCATTGCCTTCGGAGAGGGCCTGATCGGAACCTCGGCACTTGAGCAGCGATTTGTGGTGGTAGACGACGTCCGCACCGATTCCCGCTATATCGAAGTCGTAAAGGCCGCGCGCTCCGAGCTGGCGATTCCCCTCATCGCAAAAAATCGCGTCGTCGGCGTCCTCGATATCGAAAGTCCCGAAATCGGCTATTTCCGCGACCAGCAGGTCCGTTTTCTCAACCTCCTCGCAAGCCAGATCGCGATAGCCATCGACAACGCGAGTATTTACGAAAGCGAACGCCGCAGCCGCAAGATGTTATCGATGCTGTACGAGGTCAGTCTGGATATGACATCGACGCTCGAGATCGATGAAGTCTTCCACCGAATCGCGGCGGCAGTCAAATCCACGGTCAACTACCACATCTTCTCGATCTTTCAACTGGATGACCGCACCGGAGTGCTGCAGCTCAAAACCGTTGTCCGCTCGAACGAGCGGGAAAACAAGAAACTGACAATGCCTCTGGGTGACGGCATTGTCGGGGCGGCAGCCCTGCGGGACATTCCCGTCCGGGTAGGCGACGTCTCCAAAGACCCGCGATACATCAGTGTTCATCCCGAAACGCGCTCAGAACTCGCCGTCCCGTTCAAACACAAGGGCAAGGTGGTCGGGGTGTTGGATCTCGAGAGCACGGAACTGGATTACTTCACCGAGTACCACGAGCGCCTGCTGGCAACTCTCGGATCGCGTATTGCGGCGGCACTGGTGAATGCGCAGCTCTATGCCAGGGTCTCCGATAACGAGCGTCGTATGGACCGCGAGATGAAGATTGCCCGCGAAATTCAGATCCAGCTCATGCCCGAAGAGGTTCCGGCGATCGCCCCCCTGGACATCGCCGTGACGTTTCGTCCCGTCGCCCACCTCGGAGGCGATCTCTATGACTTCATCCGGTTCGATGATGGCCGGTTGGCGATCGTGGTCGGAGATGTCGCCGGGAAAGGCGCGCCCGCTGCGCTCTACGCGGCGCTGTCCAGCGGCATCATCCGTACCCGGGCGACGCGCAAGTATCCGCCGGGGCAGATGCTCGAACTGGTGAACAAGACGTTGTACTCGCGCCCGATTGAAAGCCAGTACTGCTGCCTGATGTATGCGATCTACGACCCGCAATCCCGCAGAATTACTCTTGCGAATTCCGGTCTCCCCTATCCGTTGCTCGTTCAAAACGGCGCCCCGAAGTTTCTGGAGCTGGCGGGAATTCCTGTCGGTCTTTTTCCCGAGTCCCAGTATGTTGAGCAGGAGGTGCAACTGGAGTCCGGCGATATCCTGGCGTTTTACTCCGACGGCCTCGTCGAGGCGCGCGATGCGGGCAACGAGGATTTCGGATTGAAGAGGTTTGCCGAGGTGATTCGTGCAAACAGTGGCAGAGCCGCGCAGGACATTGTTTCCGCCGTGAACGCTTCCGTCGAGGAATTCGTCGGCCGCATTCCCTTCCATGACGATCGCACCCTGATTGTCGTCAAGATGCGTTAGGACGGCCTTCCCGAGGTGGTGGAAGCTAATGCCCTGTAATGCTGGCAGCGCTGCGATTTGAGGTGTTGGGTAATCGCATCACCACGTCGTAGAATTGGCGGCGATGACGAACACCCCGAAAGAAGAAATCCATCGCCTGCAGACGCTCATCGAAACCGTCCGGCTGCTGAATTCGACTCTCGATCTTAAGTCCCTTCTGGAGATTATTCTGGAGGTGGTACGGGCGGAAATCGACGTCGAGCGGATTTCGGTGTTCGTGGTGGATCGTTCTCAGAACACGCTTCGGCCGCTCGTCGCTCAGGAAATGCCAAACGAAGAAATCTCGCCGCCCGTTGGCATCGGAGTCGCGGGCACAGTCGCCGCAACGGGTGAGATCCTGGACATACCGGATGCCTACGCCGACTCCCGATTTGCCCGCGAATTCGATCGCAAGTCCGGCTTCTATACCAACGACCTGTTGGCTCTACCGGTGTGCAATCGGGAAGGAGAAGTCGTTGGTGTTTTGGAGCTGTTGAACCGTTTGCGTCCGATCACGCCGTCGGATCGCGAATTTCTCATGGGCATTTCGGTGTACATCGGGCTGGCTCTCGAGAACGCACTGTTGCACGCTCAGCTCTCTGCGAATGAACAGCATGAAAGTGCCCGCCGCAGACCCGAGAGTGGGCCGGACGTCCGCGATCCTCTGGCGTTTGCCCTGGGCTACATCGGTCTCGCCCCCGATCCCCGCGATCTGCCGGCTCTGCTCTGGGACCCCCTGGAGGACATCCGTCGCGGGATCGAAGCAACGGCCGCCGCCGCCGTCCGGTTCAGGGAAGCCCTCGAGCAGCAGAGACAGGCGCCCGGGCCGGTTCATCTGGGAGAGGCCCTGCGTGCACTCAGCGAGCAGCAAGCCGAGGAGTGGGAACGCAACCACATTGAAGCCACGCTGATCTCAGAGGCTGCGCCGCCGATTTATGGGCACGAGTATGAGATGCGGCTGGTTCTTGCGTTCCTGATCAGGAATGCGCAGGCGGGAGTGCTTCGGGCCAACTCAGAACGGCGAATTCGGATCCACTCGTGGTTCACGGGCAAGAGCGTTCATGTCTCCATACACCATGGCGGCCCCGCTCCTGAAGCCGGGACTAGCCGGGGATTCGCAGTCGCGAACCTGATTGTCCAGCAATACCAGGGGCGTATCCGAACGGAGTCCACCCCTGGACAGGGAACTACTTTTCTCATCGAGCTGCCGGTCCTTCACCGTTCGGTTGCGGACTAGCTTGCAAGAGGGGAATGATGGCGATTGACAGAACTCCTACCCCTATGTAGAGTCCCAAGTATGCTAGACAACCTTCGGCTCTCCCACCAAAGTCTGCGGGTGTTGCGGGTGTTCCTCGACGCGTTGTCTGAGGATCTTCACGCCGAACTGGCCGGCGCCGACCTTATGAGCGCCGCCCGGCTTTCCTCAGGCACGCTTTATCCCATCCTGCTGCGATTCGAGAGGCAGGGGCTGCTGGAAAGCCGGTGGGAGAAGGAGCGTCCGGAAAAACTCGGGCGTCCAAGGCGGCGTTTTTATCGGATGACGGAGGCAGGAGCCCAGGTGGCGCACAAGGCTCTGGAGGATCTGTCTTCACGACACGTCTCGCCGCTGCTCCGGCAGGCCTGAGATGAGCGATCCCACGATCATCCTCACACTTCTTGCAGCTCTCGGTGCCCTGCTTTTCGCGATAGCGACACGGGTGTCGGAGGCGCTGGTGAGAGCGCGGGCCCGGCATCTCCCGACGCGGATCGCGGGCCGCATGGAAGAAGAATGGCTGGCAGAATTGAACGCCATTGCGAGCCGGCCCGGCAAGCTGGCGTTCGCGATCGCACTGACCTTGACGCGACGGCAAGCCTTTGCCGGGCCTGGAGAGGATTCCATGACCGAACCTCACGATCGCCCGGCTGTCGGGCTTGCGGCGTTTAACGGCCGCAAAACACTGCTGATCCTTCCGACTTTGATTTTAGCGACCGCAGCGTACGGAGCCTCATTCCTCTTGCCTGTGCGGTATGCATCCGAATCGCTGATTCTGGTACAGCCCCGTCAGATTCCTTCCAGTTTTGTCGTCGATCTGCTCTCCGATTCCAGAGAAGACCGGCTGAAATCCATCGAACAGATAATTTTGAGTCGCTCCATACTCAGCGCACTTGTGGGCGAGTTTTCGTCCGAGCTCGCACCGAAAGCGGAGCCACTGGATCGCACGATCGCAGAATTGCGGAAAGACATCACTATCCAATTCCCGCCAACACCTGAAGAAGCGAATCCCAAATATTTCAGGGTCCGTTACGTCGGGCGCAATGCGGAACTCGCCCGCAAGGTGGCGGCTAGACTAACCCTTGCCTTACTCCAAATAGACAACAGTCACCGCGAGTTACAGCTGGAAGGCACTCGCGATTTCTTGCGCCACAGGCTAGACGACCTCGCGACACGGCTGACCGAAACAGGCGACAAGCTCGCGCACGAGCGGGCCGCACACGGGCTACAATCCGGTCGAATCCTCGCGATTGACTACGAACAGCTGGTCTCCACCTATAAGGCAACATTTGCCAAACTCGAGGACGTCCAAATGGCATTTGAGGTGGAACTTGACCGAAAAGGCGAGCAGTTCCTGATCCAGGTTCCCGCGGACCTCGGAACGCCTGTTATTCCGAACCGGCTGGGGTTTGCCGGACTCGGAGCGGTCGCAGGATTCGCTTTAGGCGGAATGGCTGTTTTTAGCCTGAATCGTAGACAGCGCCGCGCGCTGGCCTGACGTCTCGCGGCTCACAGGAAATCGGGGACGTTCTCCAAATTCGCGGCCCTGTTTCTCATGAACTCGGGCATGCGTCCTGCCCCAGCACGGCGATCATCTCCTCATGGATCCGGCCATTCGAGGCGAGAATTTCTTTCATGTATATCGAGTATGGACTGCCTTTGAAGTTGGTGACGCGACCGCCGGCTTCTTCGAGGATAAGACGACCGGCCGCGGTGTCCCATGGCTGAAGGAAGAGTTCCCAGAATCCGTCCAGTCTTCCGGCTGCCACATAACAAAGGTCCAGAGCCGCTGCGCCACCGCGGCGGACGGCCTGGCTGGCCACCATGAACTGGCGGAACTGGTGCATGACCGTATCCACGCGTTCGCGGAAGTTGTAGGGAAAGCCGGTGACCAGGAGGGCGTGCGAGAGCGGCTTTACATCGGAAGTGCGAAGACGTTCGCCATTGCAGTACGCACCGGCGCCGCGCCCCGCGCTGAACAATTCATCGCGCACAGGGTCGTAGACGACGCCGCAAACCATTTCCCCTTCTTCTTCAACGCCAATGGACACGCAATAAAACGGGTAGCCGTGCGCGAAATTTGTCGTACCGTCGAGCGGATCGATAATCCACTGCACGGCGGCGCCGGGCTGTGTCGAGCCGGACTCTTCAGCAAGAATGGAATGGGAGGGATAACGGCTCAGAATACCGCCGATAATCAGCTCTTCGCTTTTCTTGTCCGCAACGGTGACAAGGTTCGCCTGGCCCTTGAACTCCACGAGCTTTTCGCGCGAGGAGTAGTGGTTCAGCACGTCTCCCGCGGCGCGGGCCAGATCGATCGCCGTTTCCAGGTATTGCACTTCCAGCTCAGGACTTCCGGGAGTCAATGGCTTCCAACACCTGGGCGAAACGCTCATCCGCGCGAAGCGGTGTGAAAGCCTGCTCTTCGCGGATCATTTTTGCGTCGTCAAAGCCGGACTCGACCGCCTTGAACAAATAGGAAACGGCCACATCCCATTCGCCTCTGAGCGCGAAGATCTTGGCAAGGTAGAAGTTCAGCTCTGCGGAATTCTTCTGACTCATTTGAACAGACATCCCGACGCCCGACGGCTGGGGATCGAAGAGTCTGGGATTAATGTTGAGGGCCAGCTGGAAAGCCTGCACCCCTTCATCCCACCGTTGCAGGGAGAACAGGCAGGCTCCCATATTCCGCAGGATGGTTGCGGAATTCGGTTGCAGCTTCAGAGCCTTCCTGTAACGGGACAGGGCGCCTTCGTAATCTTCGCGGACATAGTCGATCACCGCCAGATTGTTCAGCGCGTCCAGCAGATTGGGCCGCAGCCGGAGCGCCTCTCGATACTGCTGCTCGGCATCCCGCAACTTCCGCAGGTTGTGGTACGCAACGCCGAGGCGATTAATCACGGCAGCGTTATAACGGTCGATCGCAATAGACCTCTTGTACTCGATGACGGCATCGTCGAAAAGCTTCCGGGCAACGAAAACGTCGGCCCGAGTGGCATGCTGAGCCGCATCGAGCTGCATCCCCGCCGGCATAACGGACACGACGGCAAGAAAATCCTGGTTTTCTTCCGCAAAGGTGGCCAGCAGCAGGGGGTGCACTGCGGCGATTCCGTCTGCAGATTCCCGGGCCTCCCGCCGGTTGTCCCGGGCGTACCGCGAAAAATGAAGATTCTGCGTCAGGATGTCGTTGTCGGCGTTCCTGTCGGCAGCTCGCCGGAACTCGCGGTCCGCATCGCTGAACTCGCGTTGGGAGTAAAAGAGCGCACCAAGATTATTCCGGGGAGCCGGCAGATCCGAATCCGCCTTGATCGCTTTCCCGTAAGCCAGCTCGGCATCTCTGGCACGGCCCAGTAGATGATAGGAAATTCCAAGGCGGTTCAGCACTGCCGGAGTCTTTTCAGGTTCAGGCAGTTGCTCAAATGCCGCAGCCGCCTGGGCATACTGCCCCTTCAGGAAAAAATCATCGCCGCTCTGCGCGAAAGCCGGCGCAGCAGCCAGTAGAAACACAAGCAATATGCGTTTCATTGGGTCCATTGTAGAACCTATTTGACGATGTGTATGCCTAGAATCGGCCACCAGTATTTCGCCGTCAGCATCAGGCTGGTCCAGGACACCGAGGCCATCATCATCGCAGGGAGGATAACGTCCTTCAGTTTCAGATAACCGGACGAATACGCAAGGGCCACAGACGGAGTACTCATCGGTAAGCCGAAAGCCAGTCCGGATGCCGACGCCACGGCGTAGACTGCCACGCTGGGCTCCAGACCAAACTGCTTTGCAATGGTCATGCCGATCGGCAACAGTACTGCGACGACTGCCGCGTTGCTGATGGCTTCAGTGAGCAGGATGGTCACCGCCGTCAACACCATGACCAGCATCCAGGGAGTGGCGAGATGCGGCAGAATGTAGGTCTGCGCAACCCAGTCCCCCGCGCGCGTCTGGTTCAGGATATTGCTGAGGGCGATCGCGCCGCCATACATGAGGATGACGCCCCACTCCATCTTTTCCTGCAGGTCGCGCCATTCGACGACACGGAACATGAAAAGAAAAACGACGGCGAGAATCGAGATCGTTGCCATTCCGAGTATGGGACCCAGAAAAATCCATCCGGCAACGGCTCCGGCGATCAGCAAAGCCAGAAACTTTTCCTCCATGAGCAGCCGCCCGCAGTCGCGGATCTGTTCTTCAATCGCCGACTCTGCATCCGCGACCGTCTCGATATCGATCTTGTAGTAGCGCGTCAGCAGGACGAAACAGAATGTGAAGAGGACGAAGACCAGCGGAATCATGGCTTTCGTCCATTGCATGAACGAGATCGTCGCACCTGTGGCCTGTTGAAGAAGCCCGACCGCCAGCGGAACCCTGGCGCCGCCCAGCATGGTTGCAATGCCGCCGATCACACAGCCCCACGCCATGGCGAGAAACAACGTTCTCGCATAGGACGAACTCTTGTGGGACAGCCCCAGGCGCTTGACGATAACCGCGAGGACAGGGAACATCATGGCGGCGACGGCATGCTCGCTCATGATGAAAGAGAGCAGGGCCGCCGTCAGCATGACTTGAAAGATCAAGCGCTTCGGCGTTTTCGACCCACTCCGCAGAAGGTACAGGGCCATCCTCGTCGAGAGTCCGGACTGCAGCAGCGCAGTTGCCAGGATGAAGACTCCCATGATGAAGAACACCGAATCCGAGCCAAAAAAAGGAAACACGTCCTTTGCTTTCATGATGCCCAGCAGCACGGGCAGCACGAGTGCAAACAACCCCGTGACCGGCAGCGGCAACAACTGCGTCACCCAGAGCACGAGGCAGGTCATGAAAACAATCAGGGCCCGAAATCCCTCCACGGTGAGACCGGTTGGAGGTTCCTGCACATAGAAGAAACGGATCAGGAACGCCAGAAGGAGAAATACGGGAAATCGCCACCATCGTGCAAGAATCACCACCGACAGCGGCCGGGTGTCGATCTTTACCTGCATCAGGCGGGAACCACGCGCAAGTGCCGGCGAAGCCCGGCCATGGCGAACCGCACCGACCTGCCCATACGGGTCTGATAGAAATCCTTCAGCCTCAGGTGATAGCGCGGATAGCGCGGCGATGCCGAAGACAGGAACCGTCCCTCGAGAGACGTCAGCACGACGTCGTATTGCTGCACCCAATGCGGGTTGATCCGCGAACGTACCAGGCGTTCATAGAGGTGGGCGTAAACCTGGGAGACCTGGTCGGGCGTGGCCGTCCAGCGGTCTCTAAGCTCGGATCCGCCGTACGGCGGGAAGTATGCCAGCACGGGCATCACCCCGTGATCGACCAGCAGGTCAATGCTCGCCATCGTTTCCTTGATCGACTCGAATCCGACGACAAGATGCGACATCACGGCGCCATTCTGAAAGATCATGGCAGCATATTCCAGCGCCTCGAGTTGACGCGCCTTGTGCTTCTCGACATCCCTGTGGGCGGTGTCATCGGGATTAAAAAATCCCGAATCGTAGTAGAGGGCATCCACGCCCATGGCATAGGTCTTATCGATCCATTCGTTCGAATCCGGCGGCGCCAGGTCGAGAGCGATCAGCACGGTGATGTGCTTGCGAATTTCGGCAACCCACTTCTCCAGCCATTCCACTCCGCCGTCTCCGGTGCTCACATGCCCGGAGGACAGCGTCACGACATCGCAGAGCTTTTCCTGCATGACGATCTGTATGGCCTCCACCAGGTCGCGCGGCGTGAATGGAGGATGATCCGAAAGCTCCCGGGAGGATCCGCAATAGCGGCAGGAGAGGCCGCTCGCTCCGAAACGGCAGCGATGCGAAGGATGCACCGCAATGTAGTCGCCGTGGACTGTCAGAATGTCGGAGACCATTACGCCCGACGAGGTTCGCTTCTGATAGCTGGACAGGGGCGGGCTCCAGTGCACGGGCACGGACTCCCTGCCCTGGGTATCCAGGTAGAACTCGTCGCCGGAGCGGCGAAGAGTAAATGGGGATTCGCCTCCATTCGTATTGAGATGGACGCTGACAGAAACCTTTTCCGGCAGAACCAGGTGCACCAGCCCGAAGGGATTTGCCAGAGGTGAGGGCAGATCCTTGCCTGCCCGAATCCCATGATAGAAGAGTTGCAGCTTCAGCCTGGCGAGGTTTTCGACCGTGGTCATTCCCCTAAAGAGTAGCGTACGTGTCGTCAAAAACGTTACACGAGTTTCGCGCGCAGAGCCCGCGCCTGATCCCGAAGCCTGGCCGCCCGTTCGAATTCGAACTTCCGGGCGGCCTCGCGCATTTCGGTCTCCAGCTTTTCAATGGTTTCGGCCAGCTTCTCCGGATCGTCGGTGGCCTGGGGTTCTTCCTCCACGGACGGCAGGCGCATGTAATCGGCCTCCGCGATCGAAACCAGAGTCATGTCGATCGGCTTGATGATGCTCTCGGGGGTGATGTTGTTCTCCAGGTTATAACGCGACTGTATCTCACGGCGACGGTTGGTCTCGCCGATCGCCCGCTTCATGGAATCCGTCTCGCGATCCGCATACAGGATGGCCTTTCCCTCCAGGTGGCGCGCGGCGCGTCCAATCGTCTGGATCAGGGAGTCGCCCGACCGCAGGAACCCCTCCTTGTCGGCGTCGAGAATGGCGACAAGCGAGACTTCCGGAAGGTCCAGCCCCTCGCGCAGCAGATTGATTCCTATCAGCACGTCGAATTCTCCTTTGCGCAGGGCGCGCAGGATCTTGATGCGTTCCAGGGTCTCGACTTCCGAGTGCAGGTACCGGCAGCGAACGCCGACTTCCGTGTAGTACTCGGCAAGGTCCTCCGCCATCCGTTTGGTCAGCGTCGTGACGAGGACCCGCTGATTTCTTGCCGCCCGCTCGCGAATCTCGTGGAGAAGATCGTCAATCTGGCCTCGGACGGGACGGATCTGCACTTCCGGGTCGGTTAAACCCGTGGGTCGGATCACCTGTTCGACGACGACACCGCCGGTCCTGGTCAACTCGTAAGGCCCGGGCGTCGCCGAAACATAGATCACCTGGTTGGCACGCTTTTCGAACTCCTCGAAGGTGAGGGGGCGATTGTCCATTGCCGAAGGCAGGCGGAACCCGTACTCCACGAGGTTTTCCTTGCGCGCCCGATCACCGTGGTACATACCCCGCACCTGGGGCATCGTCTGGTGACTCTCATCGATGAACATCAGGGAGTCTTGCGGCAGATAATCGAGCAGCGTCGGCGGGGGCTGGCCGGGCAGCCTGCCCGTCAGGTGCCGGCTGTAGTTTTCAATGCCGTGACAGTAGCCGATCTCCTTGATCATCTCCATGTCAAACAGCGTCCGCTGATGGATGCGTTGCGCTTCCAGAAGTCTGCCGTTGCCTTCTAGCAGGGCTTCCCAGCCCTTGAGTTCCTCCTTGACCGTCTCCACCGCGTGTTCGATACGCGGTCGGGGCATGACGAAATGAGTCTTCGGATAGATGGTGAGACGTTCCAGCAGGTTGATTTCGTCTCCAGTCAGCGGGTCGAACGTGCTGAGCTTTTCGACCTCGTCACCCCACAACTCAATGCGATACCCGATGTTTTCGTACGTGGGATGCACCTCGATGGTGTCGCCATGAACACGGAAACTTCCTCGTTTGAAGTCGAGGTCATTGCGTTCGTAGAGGATCTCCACGAGCTTGGAAAGGATCTCGCGCCTCGAGATCTGCTGGCGCGGTTCCAGCATGACCAGCATCCCGAAGTAGGCTTCCGGCGATCCCAAACCGTAGATGCAGGACACCGACGACACGATCAGCACATCGCGCCGTTCGAACAGGGACCGCGTGGCAGACAGGCGCATCCGGTCGATCTCGTCATTGATCGTCGATTCCTTCTCGATGTAGGTATCGGTGGAGGCGATATAGGCTTCCGGCTGGTAGTAATCGTAGTAGCTGACGAAGTACTCGACGGCGTTTTCCGGGAAGAACCCGCGGAACTCCTGATACAGCTGCGCCGCCAGGGTTTTGTTGTGCGCCATCACCAGCGTCGGGCGGTTCAGCCTCTCGACGATCTTTGCCATCGTGAAGGTCTTTCCCGAACCGGTTACGCCGAGCAGAACCTGGTGTTTCTCTCCCTGCCGGAGTCCCCCAACCAGTTGTTCGATCGCCGTCGCCTGATCGCCCCGGGGCTCGTAGGAGGACACCAGCTTGAAATCCATAACCTGCAATTGTAGCGCACGCAATGCAGCGGAACCTCTCCCCTGTGGGGTTCAGTTACCGCCAAGAAATTCTTCTCACTCCGGCAGCGCAACCACAGCCTCATAACTTGCAGCAGGCCATGCCTGGCCCGAGCCCGGCTTCAGAACGTCACCCATAAAGTGACGCTCCTTGTTTCGCAGCGGCAGGGATTTGCGCTATAAAGGCTAACGCCCTGGGGGTAACCATGCGATCGGGACTTACTAAACGATGAACTCCAATACTGGAATCCTGAAATGGCCGTTGATCATCGCCGCGGTTGTTGTCGTTCTGAGAGTCGTACTCGAGCGAGCCGGGGCGCCGGAAACCATCAACAACGTGCTGAGCGTCGTCGTCCTCCACACACTGATCGTGCCGGTTTGGGTTGCAGTTCAACTTTCGCGACGGAAGAGCGACCGGCCCTACGCGACGTTATTTAAGCTGATCTTGCTCTACGTCGTGCTGACGCGGCTCATGATCCTGCCGACGTACTGGGCCGGGCGCATCTTCGAATGGACTCAAAGCCGATTCGACGGCCTGTGGGGGCCGGACGTGGGCCCGATCCAGGGTTTCGTTGCCGTGCCCCTGGTGACGGCAGCAATCTGGATTTGCGCATCAATGGTGATCGGCGGCGCGCTAGGTTCGATTATCCTCGCCGCGACTACAAGCCGGCGATCTTCGACAACAACTCCCTGACACTTGCAGCCAGATTCCCGCGCGGCACTTCGAACTGCCCTGGCCGTTCCTGCAGCCATTTATCGCGGCTGCCGGTCAGGGCCTGAGCACGCGCCCGGCCGATCGACATATCCTTGATCGTGACGACGTTTTTTGCCTTCTCATCGGGGCCGTAAAGCAGGACAACGGGGATTTCGAGCTTGTCCGCAAACTTGATCTGCTTGCCGGCCCGATCCGTACCAAAATACATCTCGGTCCGGATCCCGGCGCGCCGGAGCTCAAACGTCATCGCAACGTAATCGTCGTTCATCTGGGGATCGAAAGTGGTGACAAGCACATCCGCCGTGGACTTGCGCAGCTTCACCTTGTCGAGAGCCCGCAGAGCCGCGAGCAGGCGATCGACACCCATCGATGCGCCAGTCGCGGGAACGCGTTCACCGAGGAACCGCATCACAAGATCGTCATAGCGGCCGCCACTGAACACAGAGCCAAACTGCGGGGCATCGAGCAGAATCGTCTCAAAAACCGGACCGCTGTAATAGGCCAGCCCCCGGGCAATACTCAGATCGATGATCACGCGATTGTCGTGGTACCCGGCCACATCCAGGTAGTGCGACATCTTCTCGAGAACCGCGATCTCTTCGTTCGCGCCGGGTATGCTCCCGAACGTGGCGTGAAGTTTCCCCACCACTTCGGACCTGACGGCAGACTGGATCGCCAGGAATTGCTCGATCTGGTCCACCTGCGGCACGGTCAGGCCAAGCCCCGGGATTTTGTCACCGGACTCGTCCACATAGCCGGTCGTCAACTCAAGACGAACTTTCGCAATCCCGATCTTTTCCAGCTTGTCGATAACGCGAAATACATCCGTGGCGCGTTCGGGCGTAATGGAAGCGTAGGTCAGCAGAAGGTTCAGCACACGGCGGCTGGAGAATCGCACCTGGTAGTTTGAAACACCCAGGGCTTCCAGGCTGTCGCAGATGCCGCCGATGATTTCCGTATCGGCCATCTCCGACTGGACGCCGACCGCATCGATATCGAATTGCAGAAATTCACGAAAGCGGCCGGGCCCCGGCTTGTCTGCGCGCCACACTGGACCAATGGTGTAACGCCGAAACGGCTTGGGCAGGTCCTTGTATTGCGCGATAACCCGGGCCAGCGGCACGGTGTGATCGAATCTCAAGCCAAGCTCTTCGTCTTCCGGGTTCCGGACGACGAAAATGGACTCCTGGATTTCTTTACCACCGGAACCGGACAGGACGTCGAGATACTCGACGGCCGGGGTGGTCAACGGCACAAATCCGTAGAGTTCGTAGACGCCTCGAACAACATCGATCATGGCCTGGCGGGCCATCGTGTCTTCCGGCAAAAGGTCACGGAGCCCGCGTGACAGGCGCGGTTGAACAAGCGGCATGGATATTTCTCCCAAAAATGCGGAACCCGCGGTTAAGAACCACCGCGGGGAATATACCGAGGAAGGGGCTCGAACCCTTGACCCTTGGATCCACAATCCAATGCTCTACCAACTGAGCTACCTCGGCCCGGCATGCAAACGCAAACACAGCATTCTACGATACCCAAAGTCTGAAGCAAAGGACCGGGGAGCGAAGCCCCGATTTCAAATCACGGATAGGGTTTCAGGTTTGGCGGCGGCGCTCCGGGTCGCGATTCCCGAGTCTTTGGAATGCCCGAAGATCGGACCGGAAAACGCGGCCTCGATATCGGGTACGCTGAAGGTTTCCCGATTGTGTTCGAGATTCAACATTTCTTCTCTCTATGGCGCTGAGAAATCTTGGGTGACGCGGCTAAATGTCGACTTGCGTAGCGGCCGTCAAGACGATAGCGACGATAACGAACAATCGCAATCCGACGTTCACCGTGAGGTGCTGTGTGGATCCGTCTCCTGCTTCCTGACCCACCCGTCGATTTCGTTCATGTAGGTCATCGTCGACCAGGCCCTGCCACCTACATAGTGTTTGAGCACAACACCGTCCCCGTCGATCACATAGGTCTCTGGAAATTCGAAGACGTTGTAGCGGCTGGCTGCCCGCCTTCCTGGATCAAGGTAACTCGGCATGGTCGTGAGCCCGAATTCCGCATAGAACTGATTAACGCCATCGAATTCGGTGTCGACACTGATCGGAATCATCTTGAATCTGCGGTTTTTGAAGACCCGATTTATCAGCTCCATGTCGGGCATTTCCGTTCGACAGGGGAGGCAGGTAATAGACCAAAAATTCAGGAACACGACATTGCCGCGATAGTCGCTGAGCTTGAGCGGCTTCCCCTCCAGGTCCTTTACGACAAATACCTCCTTCCCATCACTCCCCTTCACCGAAAGCTCCGGCGCTTGATCCCCGACGTTGACCAGTGTGGAGGTCGGTGCTGTCACGAGAATAATCAAGGCGGCGACAGCCACGACAACTAAGAAGAGGATCGGTTTTAGACGTGACAATAGTGCCATTCGCAGACTAGCCTCCGACGCAAGCGTTCTCTTCCTACCAGACGGGGCTCTGCCCCGGACCCCGGCTCGGGCGCTTGCGCGGCGCGACAGCCGCGCGCGGCTGCCCTCGCGGCGGCGCCTTCGGCGCCAAGCACGCCGGAGGCGTGCTGAGAATTTAGCCCCGGGTTAAGCGAGCGAAGCGAGCGCAACCCGGGGTTACCGTAACGGGAATGTTGCACCCCGGTAGGGGTGCAAACGCCGCTCGTGAGATGAACCCCGGGTGTCGCTCGGCTCCACCCGGAACTACCTTCCTTTCACGCCTCCGGCGTGCAAAATGTCTAAACTCCAGGGCGCCTTCGGCGCCTGCCCCGTTATGCCTGGCGGGAACAAATTCTCGTTACGCCCGGCATAACAGCTAATACCTTTGTACTTGTCTAAACGTTGGTTTGTGCACCCGGAATTCGGGGACGGGAATTCGGGGACAGCCTCTGGATTCAAATCGCAGATCTCAGATGGGGGACCGGTACAACCTCTCAGCCTTTGATGACCAAGTTGGCTGAGCGTTTCGGTTCGGGCAACTTTCCCCTGGGTCGAACGATAACTCGTATTGAGATTCGTCCCTCAGGAGGTTGTGTCATGGAATTCCGCGGAGTCAGAGCTTCACTTCAGGCATGGCGGGCTGAAATTCCCTCGAAAGCTGCCCCGGCGGCGTTCCAGCGAGATGCCCCGTCGCCCTCCCGATTCTTGATCGCAAACGCCGCGATGACGTTTGACCGATCTCGCAGGGCGTTTCCGAAGGCCGGTGAAGCCTATAGCGAAAAAGCCACAGCCCGAAACCTCGCCCTGCCAGACCTGAGCGACAAGCCCACCAACGAAATCCAGGCTGAAAACATTCACGCGACACAACCGCTCTACACCGCGAGCATGCTTGAAGGGATTAGGCTGACGAGTGTGACGGAACGATTCGTCGGGCTGTCTCAAGACGGCTTACTTCCTATTGGGACTCAGGGCTCGCAGAACCTTCGAGAGCGTACCTCGTTTTTTTCAGGGAAGCTCCTCGATGCCAGCGATCTTCAGGACGAACAGGAGTATCACCGCAAGAAGAAGCCGGGGGACGCATAGGCGTTCGAACACGACACCGAAAGATCAACTCGCAGTACAGGGTTGCGGGATGGAGTGGAGTCCCCGATTTCTCCGTCTATCCAAGACTTCGTGCAAGGCTGATAGAATTCATTCATGGACGACGTTCACTTGATCGCGGAAAAGCGCATACGCGCTGCACAGGAAGAGGGACAATTCGATAACCTGCGCGGCAAAGGCAAACCTTTGAACCTCGAAGAGGACAGCTACGTCCCGGAGGATCTTCGGCTGATGTTCAAGATCTTGCGCAACGCGGGTTGCATCCCGATTGAAATGGAAATGCGGAAGGAAATCTACAACGTCCGCCAACTCCTCGATGCCGCGATCGATGAGGAAACCCGGCGCAAACTGCGGCGCGAACTCCATTTTCTGCTCCTCAAAGAAAGTCTCCTTACGACGACGGGACGGCGCAAGGTTTGAATTCGGGGGACGGTGCCACGAACTCTCAGGGCCGACTCAAGCGCAATCAGAACAACTGCGCGCGAGAACATCCAAGCTTGGCAGATCATTTGTCATTGGGGGATGCGGTGGCTCATCCGTTGTGTTTTGTTTGACCCTCCACGCAACCGTGATTAGGATAACAGCGGATCATAGAAACAAGGATTGGGGATATCAGTAGCGATTAGACGGTTTCCTCGCGCCATTCTCCAGGAAAGGGGTGTATTGGCGACCCCCTTGGGATTCGTTTCGTCAGCTTGACCTATCCTGCTCGGGCAGAAGGATTTTGCCACCAACGCTGCATTCAAAACCGAGTAAAGAAGGAGCCCCTATGGACGAATTCAATGTCAAAACCAAATTGTGGCCGAGCGGCGCCGATCTGGATCTGGGCACCGACAGCAACATCGTCACCGTTCCATCCACTTTCACGCGCCACGCGGCGAATTTCGTGACTTCGATGGATGGAACTCACAACTATCAGTTCCTTTTTTGGAACACCGGCAGGCATGTCACCAACAAACGGCATGTACGCTGGAATTTCAGCATTGGCGGCTGGGGGCTTTGGACCGCCACGCGATGGTACGGCACGCCGGGCGGCGGGCCGGGTGCGCAGCGTGTGCGCGTGGATCCATTCGCCCTTGGCGATAATGCCGTCATTACCAGCGGTGGCACCGCAATCAACTCCTCGGCCAGCACCTATGCTGCCGGGGCCTATCCGTTTATGGGAAACGATTATGAGATCGGTACAGCGGGCGGTGCGGTGAATGTCGTCGCGAAGGATCCTTTCACTTCGCTCGACTTTGCCGGCTGGCTTCAACTGATATGGGGTGGAGATGACTCGGGCGAGTTCGTTGAGACGGACACGGGTGCGAGCCCGGGCTCATCGGGATTCTTCCCTGTCGGCAGCGGACCATTCCACGTTAGCGCGGGTGGCGCAGCCGACCTGCTCGCGACGTACGGCAACACCCACCACATCAAAATAACCCTCAACATCCCGGAAATTGTGGCTGCAATCGGTAAAGGTCTGCCGACGGGTCCGGGAGATCCCGGCCCGGACGACATCCGCCGATTAATCACTCTCGAGCAGCTTCTGTTGTTGTCGACGCCTTCGGCTGGAGACCCTGCCGGATCCGAGTTCCAGCGAATCATCGAGGCTGCTCCGCGCATGAGCGCCGAACAACTGAAGATGACGGTTCAGTCGGTCCAGACGACTCTCGACCTTGGAAAGGCGGCGCTGTCTACGATTCAAGCGCTTCTGAACAAGGAAAGAAAGTGATCTCGCGAGGCGCTCGCGTCTTGCTGATCGGGTTCCAGGACCAGGATAACCTCGGCCTGGGATACCTCGCGAGCAGCTTGAAAGCGGCCGGCCACGAAGCTCGTATCGAGAGCTTCGGGGCCGACCCTTTTCCCATGCTGCGTCTTGCGCGTGAATGGCAACCGGACATCATCGGCTTTTCAATGATCTTCCAGTTCATGGCTCCGGACTTCGCTCAACTCATCCGCGCGCTTCGGGACGGCGGAGTGTCTGCGCACTTCACGATGGGCGGACACTACGCATCCTTTGCGCCGGAGACGCTGCTCCAACTGATTCCGGAATTGGACAGTGTTGTCCGCTTCGAAGGCGAACGCACTCTGGTCGAGTTAGCAGCTTCCCTGTTTGCGGGCATGCCGTGGCACGACATCCGGGGCATCGCCTGGCAGGATGACGGCGGCGTGCAAATCAACTCCACGCGAGAGGACGCCGTCGACCTCGATTCTTTGCCCTGGCCCGAGCGGACCCACGTCGCATACCACCGGCATTCGTTGCCCACGGCTTCGGTGCTGGCCTCCCGCGGCTGTCCTCACAAATGCTCCTTCTGTTCGATCATCACCTTTTACGACGGCAACGGCACAAGCGGCCGCCGCAGGCGAAATCCTGTTCTCGTCGTGGACGAACTGGAGTACCTGGTTCGCGACCGCGGGGTGCGCCTGATCCTGTTCCAGGACGATGACTTCCTCGCAGGCGGGCGGGCAGCAAGAGAGTGGGCGGTGATTATCGCCAGGGAAGTGAAGGCGCGCGGTCTCCATGAACGGATGCGATTCAAGTTTTCGTGCCGCTCGGACGAGGTCCGCGAAGACGTTCTTGGGCCGCTGGTGGAGGCAGGTCTATCTCATGTCTACCTTGGTGTTGAAGCTGGTGACCCGGAAGCCCTGAAGACCCTGAATAAGCACATCACACCGGAAGTTCACCTGCATGCTGGAAAAATTCTGCGACGCCTGGATTTGACCTTCGATTTCGGCTTCATGCTGCTCGAGCCCTGGAGCACCGTTTCGACAGTAAGAAACAACCTTCATTTCCTTCGGGAGTTTTGCTCCGAAGGTTACGCGGTTGCCGGTTTCTGCCGCACGCTTCCCTACGTCGGAACCCCGATGGAGCGACAGATGAGGCAGGAAGGCCGTCTCACAGGACCGGCCCTGGAAGCCGACTACCGCTTTCTCGACCGACGTCTCGACGCCCTGTGGGATTTTTCTCTGGTTGCCTTCGCCGGACGCAACTATGGCAAGGACGCGATCTGGGATCGCCTGCGAGGTCTTCTGTTCGAAGCGCGCCTCGATTATCCCGAACGTCCTCACGATCCGGACTTCCGCCGCGCGGCCGAGACGCTGGTCGCGGCTTCGAATGCCCTGCTGCTGGACGTCGCCGAGGAAGCGCTCACTCGCCTGGAACAGTCCGATGTGCCCGACGCCGGCGATCCTGAACTGATTCGACTGGCCCGGTTCTCACGCCAGGAGAACGAGCGGATCCGCGGCATGATGGCGGCAATGTGGAACGCCCGGCCGCGCACGGTTGCGGAAGAACTTTTCCGGTAAGGCGAGTTGCCGCGTGTGAAACTTGCGGATTTCGTTGGTCATTTGATCCAGAACCAGCAGCAGGAGGTGTTTTAGCTCGTTATGCTGGGCGTAACGAGAATGTTGTTCCCGCAAGGCATAACGGGCCAGGCGCCGAAAGCGCCGCTGGCACGCCTCCGGCGTGCTCTGGAGTTTAGTCATTTGAGTGGCACGCCGGAGGCGTGCTGAGAATTTAGCCCCGGGTTAAGCGAGCGAAGCGAGCGCAACCCGGGGTTGCCGTTTCGGAGATGTTCGCGCCCCGGCAGGGGTGCAGGGATTCCTCGCACCCCTGCCGGAGAACTCCGGCTGTTCAGTGGCTGAAACCAATCGGGGCCGCGGGCGGTTTGACGCAGTCCGGCGATCTGGCTATGATAGCCAGATGAAAAGAGCCACCATATCTCAGACGAAAAACCAGTTGTCGGCGCTCCTTCAGCACGTCAAGCGTGGAGAAGAGGTGCTTATTCTTGAGCGGAATGTACCCATAGCGCGAATCGTTCCGGTCGAGCGGGTCCACTCGCGGGATTCCGCCTCCGTGCTCGCGGAACTTGTCCGGCGCGGAGTCGTCCGCGTGGGCCGCCGTCGAGCCGACGCGAATCTGACAAGGAATCTGGGACAGCCCCCGGAAGCCCGTGGCGACATCCTGGAGGCGCTGCTCGCGGACCGGGAAGAGGGCAGATGAGGTATTGGGATGCTTCTGCAGTAGTGCCGCTGCTCGTCCGGCAGGCTCGCACGCCGTTCGTTTCAAGGCTCCGCACCGCCGATCCTGTAATGTCTGTTTGGTGGGGAACGGTCGTCGAATGTTCCTCGGCGCTGGCGCGCTTGTTGCGGGACGGCATGATCCTGCGCCGCGATGCCGCGACGGGCCTGCAGCGCCTTCGGGAGTTCGAAGCCGAGTGGATTGAAGTAGAGCCTGGGGTCGCCGTGCGCGAGGGAGCCTGCCGGCTCCTGCGCGCCCATCCGTTACGCGCCGCGGATGCGCTCCAATTGGCGGCAGCAGTCCGGCTGTCGGAGGAATTTGGCGAACCTCTCGAAATTGTCTGCTTCGACAGCCGCCTGGCGGACGCAGCGCGTGCCGAGAGTCTCCGTGTCATCGATGGAGCGACATAGGGATTCGGGAACAAAGCGGGAGGAAGTCCTTAGCAAATGACCCAGACGGCGAGCTGAGCAACGCCGGTTACATCCCGATAGCGAGACACGAGAATCGACAAGACGAGCGCGAGGTCGAGAAGAACTGCACCCGTCGAGTCGACACCGCATATCCCAAAGAACATCCACAACAAACGGTCGCGCCACATGGAACGGCCGTGACGAGAAAACTCCCCGACAGAGCGTCGGGAATACCCAGACGCCGCGAGGCGATCAGGAAAGCCTCTTCACCAGACATGCTCGCTGTTCTCCTTTCACCGCGCTAAGGTGCCGCCAAATTTCAACGGGCGCACGACCTCACGGCAGGGTTTTCTTTGTGCGCCTGCTGTCGCGTTGTATAAAGAAGATCTATGGCCGACGAACTACCAGACCGTCTGAACGTCAACCCCAAGAGCCCTCACTATAACGAGGAGATTCTCAAACGCAACATCGGCATCCGTTTTAACGGAGCGGAGAAGCACAACGTGGAAGAATACTGCGTCAGCGAAGGCTGGATCCGTGTCGCCGCGGGAAAAGCGGTTGACCGCCATGGCAATCCGCTGCTGATCAAGCTCCGCGGCACGGTCGAACCCTATTTCAAAGATACGCCTGACGCTTGAGAGTTATCCCCTGGCAGAGACGAACACGTGATCTTTGATTTGAAATGCCACGGTTAGCAGCCTGGCGTGGACCGAATACCTTCCGTTGTGTTTGCGACACGACACGACAGAAATTACAGCCTCCAGCGTGGGGTCGCTGAATCTCAACACCTGATTGACGGCAAATGTGGTCTCCGAATAGAAGCTCATGCCACTCAGCGACAGATCCCTCATCGTGACGTGTATTCCCTTGAGTTTTCCGGGCGGGTAGAGAATCGCGGAGTTGCTTTTAGCCGCCCGCAGGCTCACCCGGCGGCCAAAGATCTCCCGCAGGCTTTTTCCCAGCGCGGGAGGCGGACATAAGGGGCTGTAGCAGTACGCGCAGCGCGTTTCAGAATCAATGAAATGTGTCGTTTCATTGTGACACAGCGGGCACCGCGGCCCGGCCGTTGCCACCGCCCTGTCAGGAGTGGAATCGATAGGCGGCTGCGGGGCGGAGAGCAGGACCGGGCTCGTTTCGGGTTCCGGTTCCGCCTCAGAATCGAGCGTCTCGTATTTTCGGACGTTCTGTCTGAGCAGCTTATGCCCGTAACGATCCTGCTTCGCATCCTGCATGACCGCGGCATAGGCTTCGTTGATCTGCGCAGCGGCCGCGTGATCACCACCGAGATCAGGGTGCATCTTCATCGTGACCATTAACTTACGGTAGGCAGCCTTGATCTCTTCCACCGAGGCTTCGGTTCGCACGCCCAAAATGCGTTGGTATTTCAGAATTTGTTTCAGCATGAGGTCAATGCGTCTCATAGCGCTCTATCGGCCAACGTTGAAAAATCTTTAGCCGTATCTCGTTGCGGCCACCATCGGGGTCTTGTATAAGGAGCACGAAAGTCTGGAGGAAAATTCATGAAACTGCCGGCCGCCGTGACGTTGAGTGTGATGACAACCTGCCTCGCGGGAATTCTTGCCGCACAACAGGCGCCTCCCGCGCCTCCGGTGTGGGCCTTTCCCGTCGCCGCCGGAGGGGGCGGTCGAGGAGCGCCCGCAGCACCCGATGATGGCAGTCCGAAGCATGTCCCCAACAGTTCCGTTGCACTGACGCTGGCGCAGGTCCGGGACAGTTTCAATGTTCCAGACTGGCATCCGGACAACCATCCTCCAGCTCCGGAAATCGTCCTCCGGGGCAGAAGGCCCGGGGTCAACGCCTGCGGATATTGCCATCTCCCCAATGGGCAGGGCCGTCCTGAAAACGCCAGTGTTGCGGGCCTGCCTGCCGCCTACACCATCCAGCAACTGGCGGATTTCAAAAGCGGCGCAAGAAAGAGTTCCGAGCCCAGACTCGGCCCGATCAATCTGATGATTAACATCGCAAAGGCGGCCACCGACGAGGAAGTGAAGGCCGCCGCCGAATATTTCGCCGGCATGAGCCTCAAACCCTGGATCCGCGTCGTCGAGACAGCCATGGTGCCGGCAACCCGCATCGCCGGCGGAATGTTTTCGGCCGTCCCGGATGGAGCACCTGAACCGATCGGCAACCGAATCATCGAAGTTCCGGAAAACCTGGAACAGACCGAACTCAGAGATTCCGCTTCCGGCTTCATCGCCTACGTTCCCGCCGGCAGCATCAGGAAAGGAGAAGCTCTGGTCGCCCGGGGACAGTGTGCGACCTGCCATGGGTCCGACATGAAAGGGCTGGGTCCGGTACCCGGCATTGCGGGGCGGTCGCCCGACCAGATGGCCCGTCAACTGTGGGACATGAAATACGGAACCCGCAATGGATTGTGGACTCCTTTGATGAAACCAGTGGTGTCCACTTTGACCGAAGAAGACATCGTGTCGATCACGGCCTATCTGGCGTCGCGAATGCCGTAGAATCTGCATCTGAAAACGAGCGCGGACGACCGTACAGTAGAGACGATCGTACAGTAGAATGGCATTCGTGCTGAATATCGGTCCGTTGCAAATTTCCATGCCCGCGGTTCAAGCGGCGTTATCCGGCTTTTCCGACAGGCCCATGCGCATGGTCGCTCGCCGTTACGGGGCCGAACTTGCCATGGCCGAAGTTGTGCTCGATGAGCATGTACTCCTTCACGGCACACACCGCACGCGCATATTCAAAATCGGCGAAGACGATCATCCCCTTGGTGGACAGCTCATGGGCAGCCGCCCCGAGCAATTCGGTGAAGCCGCGCATCAGATGGTGGAGGCCGGCTATGATCTGATCGACATCAATTTCGGGTGTCCCGTCAGAAAGGTTCTGGGCCGCTGCCGTGGCGGATACCTGTTGAGCGAGCCGGATATGGCTCTGGCCATCATCAAATCAGTTATCCGAGGCGTGGCGGGACGCCGGCCGGTCACTGTCAAGATGCGGCGAGGATTCGATGAGACCGCAGACAGCGAACGAAATTTTTTTGAGATTCTCGACGGCGCCTTCGGGCTGGGCGTTGCGGCCGTGACGGTCCACGGACGTACGGTAAAACAACGGTATGTCGGTCCCTCGAACTGGGGTTTCCTGGCACGCGTGAAGCGTCACGCCGGGCGCAACACCATCCTCGGCAGCGGCGACCTCTTCAGCGCCGGGGCGGTGCACAAAATGATGGAAGAAACCGGGGTCGACGGCGCGTCCGTGGCCCGTGGCGCGATCGGCAATCCCTTTATTTTTCGTGAATGCGGCACCCGGTTGCTCGATGGGAGGGTCCTGCCGCCCCCTTCCGTCGCAGAGCAGCGCCAGGCTATCGAGCTTCACCTGACGGAAATAGCGAAAAGTACCGATGCGGCAGGGGTGGGCCCCGTTTTTCGAAAGTTCGGAATCTCGTATGCCGACCTCCACCCGATGGGCCGCGAAGTTCGTCAGGCATTCATCGACGCAAAGACCACCCCGGCTGTTGGCGATGTCCTGGCGACGTGGTACGACGAAGGGCGAGAGTGGCCTCTGGTCAAACCACGCAAAACATTGGGCCATATGATCGCCGCAGGTGCAGAGGCTTGACACCACTGAGCACCGTTGCCTGAGTTGGTCGCCTCATGGCAACCAGCGGAAGCTCCTTCTATGCTCCTTCTTCGAGCGGGTTCTTCCACTTAAGTCCGCGAAAGCGGGAAAAATCGGAATCGGTCGAATAGAGCACACCATTGTGCTCGACAGCGAGGGCCGCAAGATGCGCATCTGAAACCAGATTGCCCGCGGCATTCCCGCGGCGCAGCATCTCCTGAAAGCAGGTCCAATGGTGGTCGCCTGGCAGAACGAGGTGAACACACGGTTGATTTAGCCAGCTCTGCACGCGTTCGACGGCTTCTCGAAGCGTTAGCGGCCGTTGGTGAAGCCTGGCATTGGTGCCGATGCGGATGAAGGCACTCAGGACCGGCCAGCACAAGCCGACCGGATTCGAACCGCTTAGCTGCGCATCCCACCAGACTCTTGCCGCCTCGTGATGCTCCGACAGGCTGTCCTCGGCGTAGAGAAGAACGTTCGCATCCACAAGAATCACGAATGCTCTTCACCCTCAGAGGCCGCAATCAGCTCCGAAATGTTGTCGTAGCTGAATCCTCGACGTAGTCCGAGTGGACGGGGCTTTGTCTTGTAGGGCCGCGCAGCACTCGGTTTAAGAACTTCGTCAAGGCCGATGCGAAGAGCCGCATTGATCACTTCCTTAAAAGGCTTGTTCAATTTTGCCGCGCCCTTTCGGGCTTTCGCGGCCACATCAGGATCGAGCGTCAAGGTGGTTCTCATGGAGTCATCTTGATGCTCAACGAGAGTATTGTCAATCTTGCTGTGGCGTGAAAGCGAATCGCAGTGTGCGGGATATGGCTATCAAGCGGCGATTGGGAAAACTGCCCCTACCGGGTCCGTCGCCTCCTCGGCGTTGCCCTGGCGTTCCTTATCTGCACGAATTTGCTCGAACCCGGTTCAGCCCATCAGAAGCTGACCCTCAAATTCACCCGCACCGATCGGGGCAGCGCCGGATGAAGATGGATGTCCGCCACACCCTGTGCGGGCTCCCCGGGCAGACGGGAAGTGTAGTAGTAGTCGATGTCGGAAACCTTACTGTCGAAAAGGTTCAGGCCCTCAACAACGACGCTGTAACGGCTGTCGAACCGGTAGCCGATCTCGCCATTGATCAGCGACGTCGATTTCGAATTCACACTGCCGTCCTCGGTCAACGGCCGGGGGCCGAAATGTCGCAGGCGAATGCTTCCCAGGGGACCTTTGCCGTTCTCCGGGGGATCGAACTCGAAACCTGCCGAAACAACACGATTGAGCGATCCGGGTACGCGATCCTGTCCCACGGGGACGTGGGTGTAATGGGCTCCCGAGAAAGAAAGGTCGCCGTCGATGGTGATCCACGAATGAGGGTGATAGTAATTCGTGATCTCGACACCGACACGACGGCTGGGCGGTCCTGCTTCGGTACTCCCCGAATCGCCGACATAATTCAACTCGGAATCGAAACCCAGATACCACAGCGTGGCCGTAGTCTGCAGATGCCGGACACGGACGGTCCGAACGCCAAACTCCGCGCCGCGTGAGCGCGCAATCGGCGTCGCCTGCTCCACAGAAGCTCCGGTTACAGGATCGACTTTGACAATAACGCCGAGAGCGGAGTTGCTATGGTAGCCGAGGCCCGCGTTGGCATAAAACTCCGTGCCACCCCAGGGGCCGAACACAGCGGCCACCTTCGGGCTCAACACTCCGCTTTTGTCGGTTCCGGAGTTCTCTGCAATGGCCTGCGTGACATCGTAATGAAAAACATCGCCTCGCAATCCAAACGTTGTTCGAACGACCGGACTCCATTCAATTTCCGTTTGAGCAAATAGACCGCCGGTGAACACTTTGGCTTCGGCTTGCGTGATCGCGGTCAAACGCTGATTTTGCTTTGTCAGATACAGCCCCAGCGGTCCTCCCACGGAATCGTAGCGTGTGCTGGCACCGAATGTGGTGGTGGCATCCCGGCCGAAAATGTGGGCCAGACGGTCGTGCGTCACCTTGCCACCGAAGGTCCATCGGCGTTCAAACTGCTCGAACTGGTCGCCGTTGACAGGGTCGTTCAGAAAGTAGGTGAAGTCGTTGAAGAGCTGCAGTCCGTAACGCTGGCCATAGACGGTGTAGCGCGTGGAAGACTTGCCATGGGATCTCTGCCAGTCGCCGATGAGGGCGTAACGGAACGACGTGCCTTTGTCGCTGGGATCGACGTTTCCGAAGCGATCCACGATACCCTGGTCAATCGCCCGCTGTGCCGTCTGCTCGGTCGCATTCCAGCGCGACCAATATCCCAAACCCGTGATCGAAAAGCCGTTCTGCGTATCGCCCTGACTGTAGCGCAGCACGCCGTTGTACTTGTGCAGATTGTCTTTCACCGTCCATGGGCCATTACCGTAGTTGTATTCGAATGCGGTAAGGAAATTTCCTTTGCCGACCCTTGGAGACGCTGCGGCAAGTAGTCGCGCATAGTCGAAGGATCCGCCGGACAAGCTGACAATCGGACGCTCCAACCGATTAAAGTAGTTGATATTCGCGGCTCCCGCCGTTGCAAAGTCTCCCTGGTCGGCGTAATACGGTCCTTTTCTATACTGAACGCCGCTCACCAGTTCAGGAATCAGGAAGTTGGAATCCGCATACCCCTGGGCGTGGGCGTGCGTCGGCATGTTCACCGGCAGTCCAGCCACGGTCTGCGCAAAGTCGAAACCATGATCGAGATTGAATCCTCGCAGGTAATACTGATTGGCTTTCCCTTCACCACTGTGCTGGCTGATGATCATGCCCGGGACGGTCTCCAGAATTTCCGCCGGGCGAGAAACCGGACGCGTTGCCAGTTGGGCAGCCGTGATGGCGCCCTCGCTGGCAGCGGCGGCGACACCGACGATGTTTTCCGCCGGATTCTCAAGTTCGGCCAGATTGCGAAAAGTCAGCGGTGCGGTGATCGTGATCGACGCGCTGGTGGAAACCACCATCTTGACGTCTGGAATGATATTGTTCCCGGCGACTACCGTAATGTTGCGTCGTACCGTCGCAAAGTTGATGAGGCGGAACGTGAGTTCCGCCGGACCTGGCGGGACATTTTCGAACTTGAAAACGCCGTCCTCGGTAAAGGTTTGCAGGTGCGCCTGTCCCTCACGCTCGAGTTCCACTGTGACACCAGGCAACAGAAAGTCCGTTTGATCAATGACCTTTCCTGTAACGATTCCATTGGCAGCCTGAGCAAAGCTGTTGGGGGAGCTGAAGAAAAAGCCGCCAAAGAAAAGGGCGGCCGATAGGAGTACGAATGAAAGAAATTGTCTTGATATTCGCATTCGTTGGATTGTAAGAGGAATCGCAGAATAGAATTTCTGAAGAATTTGTCAGAGTTCGCCAGAGCCGGTAGGGGTCGGGTTTTGGCCAGCCCTGGGGAAAGCCGATTCAGCTTCACGCTGTGTTGTCAGCACACTGCCGGTGCAAGTGCCGCACAACTCGCTTTCAGTGCCGCTCCGTGATCTTTCTTTCATGCGATGATCCGCGGATGGAAGCCATTTCGAATATGGCGTAACCTCTTTTTTCCAGGAACAATCTCTGCCTCCATCTCGTATACCCGAATCGACAGGCGAAGTGTGCCTGACTGGAGGGTTACGCAATGAATCATCAGGAACGCCCCGAGAACCCCGCCGCCGCACCTATCGATTCACCTCGCGATCTCGCCGCGCGCGGCACGTTTTCTCTGATTCTGAACTTCGAAGGCGTGGCTGTCGAACGGTCCAAGTCCCCCGAAACCATGGGCACGACCACGGGCATTCAAGACCAGGCTGTAGCCATCGGAGATGAAATAGCCGAAGAGATGCGTCGTCACCTTCGGCCTCAGCTTCCATCTGCCGAGGTATCGGTAACGATTGGATTTCAGGACTCACTGAGCTGGTCCGGGATCCTGCTCATCACGGATACCGTAGCGCGAATTTCAGAGAACCCGGCTTTCTCCGAGTATGTTCGTAAACTGACCGAGACCCTCGTCAACAGGATCCTTCACGACCATCTGGACCGGTGGGCCGCCGGGAACGGCAAATTGCTGAAGCGAGTCGGCACACGCGTAACTGCCGGGAGGACGCAGCTGCAGTCGCGCCCGCGCACAAACTTCCTTTGGTGGTGTGCCGGCGTAATGCCGGAGACGCTGCAGATGTACCCCAGCGAAAAAGCGAAGTACGAGGGTATCGGGGGCGCCGTGCTGACCACGGGGGCGCTGGCATTTCTTTCCGGAACTTACGCGGTGTACACAACGCTTGCCTCCGGATCCTACGCGCTCGTCACTTCAGCAGCCTTCGGAATCCTGTGGGCGATCGCGATATTCAATCTGGATCGATACATCGTTTCATCGCTTCGAAAACCAACCGATGCCAACATTCGCTGGCGCCAACGATTGGCCCGAACATGGTTTCCGGCGATCCCGCGTCTGGGGCTCGCGATTCTCATCGGCATCACGCTTTCCAGGCCGATCGAGCTTCGGCTGTTTCAAAACGCCATTGCAGGGCAGGCCGCGATTAACCGCGATCAGGCCGTGGAGACCAGGCGCGCGAGCCTGACGGCCAGCAGCGAACTGGGGCGAGTGGACGCGGATCTTGCCACTATCATCGCGCAGCTTGCCGAAGCAGAGAACCGGGTAGCGACCCTGGAAGACGAATTTCGCAGGGAAACCGACGGAACGGGAGGCAGCCGGCGCATTGGGTACAGTGAAGTCGCCCGCGTGAAAGAGGCGGCCGCAGTACAGGCACGCCGCGACCTTGTGGGGCTGCAGAGCTCCGTTCAGGATCGGCTGAACCAGCTTCAAACCGAAAGAGACGAGGCGACCGCACGAATCCAGTCGCAGGTTGAGACCTATCGGCAGAGTCTGGCAGAAGACTTTCTAACCCGCATGAGGGCACTCGCCGATCTGTCTGCGAACTCGCCCGCTGTCCGGTGGATCAGCACGTTCGTGATGCTGCTCATCATCGGCATCGAGATCACACCGGTACTGGTCAAGTTGCTGTCACCCGTTGGTCCTTATGACGTGAAGGTGGATGCCATGAACCGCGTCGAAAACCATGAGGCGATTCTGAAGAGAGACACGTCCATCCGCGTCGCCGACCATCATTACGAGCGCGTGGAGAAGACGGAACTGCGGGCCAATGACCATCTCGCTGCCATCCAGCCGCCTCTCGTGGTTGAAGCGCTGGATGCCAAGGCAGAGCAGTGGAAGAAGGCCAAAGGAGCCGGGTCCACCTTAACGATGGATCAATGGCTCGGTGAAGTGCGGACGGAAATCCTGACGCAGCGAGGTTCCTGAAGTTGGTGCAGATCGATCGCTTCCCTGAAATTCCCAGGCTGCACGAATCGTGGATTTTGGGCGCCGCTGTCATTCGAATTCCGTTCACCCTCAAAACTCTGAGACCTTAGAATAGGGCGAAGGTCCTGACAGCTTTACCACTGTGCCGAACTCGGAGGCATCTGAGATGTTCGTGACGAAGAAGCGCTTATCCCGCCGGACGCTATTGAAAGGTGCCGGCGTTTCCCTCGCTCTTCCCTTCCTGGATGCCATGGTTCCCGCCGCAATCGGTATCGAACAGCCAACATAAGGATGTCCCATCAGGAGATCAACCGCACGAGCCGTTTTCCCCTGAGTTTAGGAATTCTTCATCCAGGTGAAATGGGTGTTTCCGTCGCAGCCTCCGCGATGAACAGCGGGTGCGAGGTTTTCTGGGCTTCCGAGGGGCGAAGTGAAGCCACGCGGCAGCGAGCCGGCAAGCACGGGCTCAAAGACGCCGGCAGCATCTCCCGCCTCGTGACCCACTGTCCCGTGGTGATCAGCATTTGTCCGCCTTCCGCCGCGGAAACGACCGCACGGGAAGTGCTGGGCTGCGGTTTCCGCGGAATCTACGTCGATGCCAATGCCATCTCGCCGCAACGTGCCGTTCTTATCGGTGAAATGGTTTCTTCTGCAGGCGCGCGGTTTGTCGACGGCGGCATTGTCGGCGAGCCGGCATGGAAGCCCGGAACGACGTGGCTCCATCTTTCGGGCGAGGACGCGAGCGTCGTGGCATCCTGTTTTTCTGCCGGGCCGCTTCAGACCACCGATCTTGGAACCCAGATCGGACGGGCGTCCGCGCTGAAGATGTGCTTTGCGGCCTACACCAAGGGCACGACTGCGCTGCTGGCCGCGATTCTGGGAACCGCCGAACGGCTGGGGGTTCGCGACGAACTCGAACGCCAGTGGGACGACCGCACACCCGGTTTCTCCGGACAGACGGAAAAGCGGATCCTCAAAGGGATCGGCAAAGCTTGGCGGTTCGAAGCGGAGATGCGCGAAATCTCGGAGACGTTTGCGGCGGCAGGAATGCCCGGCGACTTCCACGCCGCTGCCGAGGAGGTTTATCGACGCCTGGCCAGCTTCAGGGAGAATCCGGGCGCCGCGACGCTTTCCGATGTGCTTGCCGCCCTGCAAAAGGGCGGAGTCTGATCTCCCGCAACCGATATCTCACAGGAGAATTTCACTGGATAATCCTGGCAGCACGCGGGCAACCGGCGAGTTGCTGCACAGCGAGCCCGCCGGACCCGGCGTCACTCTGTGGTCCTTTTGAAAGTCGCGATGATAGCCACCGTGACGACCATACCCATGCTTTTGCCGCCTAGAACCTCGGAGACCTTCACCAGTTCCCAACCGTCCGCACCGAGTACGTTCATCTGTCTCTCTATTGAGGCAAAATCTGTTCCCAATCTGCTTCCCATGGCATTCCACTTCATGTCGAAATGGACGACGCGATATTCGTACTTGGTTTTCATGGATTCCTCCTGGAAATCGAGATCGCTGACGTCGACATTGAATGCTGCAGCGAGAGCTTTCCTGGATTGGAGTGACGCCACCCCGCTGCGTTCGATCCGTTGAACCGTACGAAGGTTCAAACCTGAAGCAACTGCCAATTCATCCTGAGACCACGATTGCTGCTTCCTCAAGGCAAGGATGAGGGTGCGGTTGATGTTCACGTCGTCACCACAGTTCGTTTGGCCTCCGTACGAAGCAAATGTATGGGATTAGTCCGGTATCCGCCACGGCGACCGTGGGACTCCGAACCGGCAAATATATGACATTTGTACGGCACTCCACCCGAAAACGCCCGAAGAAGTCCGGAGGACTGCATCCGAAGGTGACCAGGGCCGGATTCGCAACCGCGATTTCCGGATTTCTGCGGTGAACCGCCGAGTTGGGATAAGCTTTTGCACCTATGTCCGAGGGCGCAGTTCCCAGGCTCCGACCCGATATCGAGATTCTTCCCTCACCTCTCGAGGATCGGCCGGGAATCCTCATGAAGGATTCGTTCCAGTATACCGACGACATCCTGCTGATTCCGGCGCCGTGGGTTCCCGTGCTTTTGCTTCTCGATGGGACGAAAACGGTACGGGATATTCAGGAAACGCTAACACGCTCTCAGGGCGGGCAACTGGTGCCCCAAAGCGTCGTGGAGCAGTTCGTGGACACTCTGCGATCTCGGGGATTTCTGGACTCCAGCGAGTTCCATCAGATGCGCGCCCGTCGTCATGAAAAGTTCCGTCAGGCGGAAACACGCGAGCCGGTGCACGCCGGTACCGGATACCCAGCAGACGCAGACGAACTCCGGACGCAGCTTGCCGAGCAATTCGGTGTAAAGCCGGCGCCCGTGGCGGAACAGGACGGTCTTGTCGGTATCGCTGCACCCCATGTGAGTCCCACCGGCGGCGTCGCGAGCTATGGAGCGGCTTACCGCCGGCTGGGCTCCCAGTTGGCTGCTCGAACTTTCGTGATCCTTGGCACGTCGCACTACGGCGCCCCTCACCGGTTCGGACTGACGCGGAAACCCTACGTCACACCGATGGGGAACGCGGCAGTGGATGTCGACCTTGTAGACCGGCTGGTCTCGAGGGCTGGAAACAGCATCGAAATCGAGGACTACTGTCACGCGATCGAGCACTCGATTGAGTTTCAGGTGATTTTCCTTCAGCAGGCTTTAGGTCCTCAGATCCGCATCCTCCCGATCTTGTGCGGCCCGATTTTCGAGCATCGCCAGACTCGAGGAGCAGAAGATCCCTCGGTGGAACGCTTCGTAGAAGCCGTTGCGGACCTGGCCGCGGCCAAAGGAGAGGAGCTTTTCTGGGTATTGGGTGTGGATATGGCACACATCGGGTCACGCTATGGCGACCGGCTTTCTGCGCGGGCGGGACAAGGACAAATGCGCGACGTGCAGGACCAGGATCGCGCCCGGCTCGCCCGAATCTGCGAAGGCGACGCCGCCGGATTCGCGCAGCTCGTTCAGCCTCACCAGGATCAGCTCAAATGGTGCGGTTACGCTCCGTTCTTCGTGTTCCTGAAGGCGATGGAACTCGCCCGCCCCGCACTCCGTGGGCGCGTGCTCGAGTACGAGCAGTGGAACATCGACGAGCAATCCGTTGTCAGTTTCGGGGCGCTCGAGTTTTCGGAATTCGGGGGACGGTGACAGGAATGCGAGAATTGTTACCGTCCCTCGATTTCTCTCAAGGCTTGCGCGCGCTGACCAGCGAGTAATAGCCGCCGCCGGTGCGCAGCGCCTGGACCTGGGTGAAACCCGCGCTTTCCAATATGTCACGGAACTCGGCGAGCGAGTACTGCTTGCCCAGCGTACCGACCAACATCAGGAGCGAGAAGGATGCGGCGGGCCAGGGCCCGGTGCCTTCATCGTCCATCAGGATTTCATTCAGGAAAATTCGCCCGCCGCGAGGCAAGGCTTTGAAGCTCCGCTGCGCGAGGACACGGCAGGTTTCTTCTGACCAGTCGTGGAAGACGTTGGCGAAGAAGTGCCCGTCGTGGCCGGTCGGCCATTCCTCGGTGAACATATTGACCCCGGCCGTGGAGACTCGCGAGCCCATCCCGGCGGCAGCAGCGTATTGACCTGCTTCGGCAGCCATTTCCTTGAGATCCATCAGCACGACCTTGAGCCCGGGGTGCGCCCTGGCGATCTCGATCCCGTAGACGCCTGAGCCGCACCCGATGTCCATCAGCGAAGAGAGCTCGCCGAACACCGGCTGCGCTGCGGCACCGAGCGCGGGCGCCCGGCTGTGAGCGTGCATGAAAACGGCAATTCCGTGCGCCGCCTCCTGCGACATCGTTCCCCGCTCCCACTCGGCGGGGCGGCTGGTGATCCGGCCTTCTTCTTCCGCGCGCTTGCCGGTCTTCAGCGATTGCAGGAGTCGCCCGCGCAGGCGCTCATTGAAGTCGATCTGGCGGATAAAAACGCCCCAATAGCCTTCGGCGTCGGGGTGAAGCCATGTCCGCACCAGATGCGTGGCCCGCCACTTGCCGAGGCGCTTTTCGACGAATCCCATCGAGCACAGCGCCGCCAGGTGTATGGCGAGTGCCCGTGCATCCACGCCAAGCGACCCCGCCAGCTCCGCTGTAGTCAGCGCCGCTTCAGATAACACCTTGAATGTCCCGACCTCGTCCGCCACCGTGGCGACAGGCAGGAAGAATTGCGATTGCCACAGGTCCCAGAGAGCCGAATCTTCGTTGGTTGGGGGTAAGACGTTCATGGTTTTCTCCCGGGGCAATTATGCTGGATTCGTTCGCGTTTGGCTGCACGAACTACAGCGCGCGCAGGAAATTCGGGGGCCGTGGAGGATCAGTTTGCCGTGTTCCGTTATTTCGGAAAGGAAGCGCCACGCGTCCTCGTTCCTGCTCCGGGATGATGTCAAACTAGACGGGGCTCTGCCCCGGACCCCGGCTCGGGCGCTTGCGCGGCGCCTTCGGCGCATGGAGTTTAGACATTTTGCACGCCGGAGGCGTGAAAGGAAGGTAGCCCCGGGTGGAGCCGAGCGACACCCGGGGTTCATCTCAGGAGGGGTGTTACGGCAACCCCGGGTTGCGCTCGCTTAACCCGGGGCTAAATTCTCAGCACGCCTTCGGCGCCTGGCCCGTTATGCCTTGCGGGAACAAAATTCTCGTTACGCCCGGCATAACGAGCTAACCCCAGTTCCGGGTCATGACGCACCCGTCAAAGAGTTTCCCAGCAGGCGCTGAGCGTTCCCGGAGTAAATCCGGCGGCGCGTCTCCGGGTCGAGACCATCCATCAGGAGCATGCCTTGCCGGATCAGGTAGGCTCCACCTTCGGGATCGAACGGGGCATCCGAAGCAAACAAACAGCGGTCCGCGCCGAAAAAATCCAGCCCGCATTCCAGCGCTTTCGCGACGCCGTTAACGGCAGTATCGGCGTAGAACAGTCGAAAGTAGTCGAGCAGCGGCCGTTGCAGACCCGCCTCCTGGGCGACAGGGTTGTGCAGGAGATCTCCTTCCGCCGCCTGGCGGAAGCCGAGAGCCAGCTTTCCCTGCAGATAAGGCACAAGGCCGCCCAGGTGATGCGTGATGATCCGGATGTCCGGCAACCGGTCGAACAGGCCGGAGTAGACAAGCCGCATCATGGCTGCCGCCGTCTCGTAGGGCCATCCCAGCGCGAACCACAGTTCATGCTCCGAGCGGCTCTCGGAAGCATAGTCCGCGTGCTCGGCGCCGCGAATGGGATGCATCCAGACAGGACGCCCCAGGGCGTTCATTTTTTCAAACAGAGGCAGGAACGCGGGATCGCTCAGCGGCCGCCCCAGAACGTTGGTGTAAACAAGGCACCCCGCCGCACCGAGTTCCGCCACCGCCCGGTTCGCCTCGTCCACGGCGGCGTCCGGGTTATTCATCGGAAGGCTTGCAACAAAGGACGGAAACCGGTCGCGATGACGCGCGCAGATTCCGGCCATGGCATCGTTGGCAATGCGGGCAACCTCGGGTGTCTCGTCCGCTGTTCCATAGGCCTCGATGGGCGGATTCGCCAGTGACGGGATCTGCACGTAATCGTCGAAGCGATCCATCAACCGGAAGTGTGCGTCCAGATCGACAAGCGTGGGAATGCGCCGCCAGCGTGGCACTGCCAGTCGTCCGAGAGGGGTTCGCTCGAGATACCCGGCAAACGCCGGAGGATTGAAATGCGTGAACAGATCGATCTTCATCGCGACGAAGACCTAACGGGACTTGATGGTGTCGCCGGTCTGGACGCCCTTATAGAGCAGCGACTCTTCCATACCCGCAGCCAGGCACCATTCCGCGAATGCCTCGGGCGTCTGGTCAAACTCTTTGGGAACCCAGTTATTGTCGACGATGTCGGAATCGAAATCGTATTCCGCGCCGCCGCCGCACGGATTGAGGAAGTACCAGAAGTAGCAGGAGGAGATCGGATGACGTCCGGGCCCGAGCATGGTCTTCCATCCCTTCCGCGTCATGTTCAGACCGCCGCCGAACAGTTCGTGAATGTTGGCCATCTCGAACGCCAGATGATGAAAGCCGAACTTCTCACCCTTGCCCCCGGGGTTGAGCAGGAAGAGGTTGTGGTGGTTGTGCGATGCGCCGCCGCGGAGAAAGTAACCGCGTCCAGGATAGCTGTCGGAAGTCTTGAATCCCAGGCGTCCGACGTAGAAGTCCACCTCTTCGGCCGTCCTCGGAATCATGAAGACAACATGGGTCATCTCCATCGGCGTACCGTTCGTGTAAAACTTTCCTCGCCCGTTGAGGCGTCCGACCCGTCCCGGCATGTTGAACCGGGGCTCCGGGGCCGTGACCGGTGTGCAACGCGAGACGCGAAACCCGATCCCGATACCAAGCGGATCAAGAGCGTGAATACCGCCCTCCCCGTCCACGCGGACTTCACGATCCCGCGAAAGCTCCGCCGCAATGGCATCCAGATCTTCCCGCGATCGAACGCCAAAGGTCGCTTCGCGCACACCGGGCCCGGTTTCGATGGCGGGTGGCAGGGAGGGATCCCCTGCCCGCTTCACTTCCACGTTGGAATTGTCCAGGGACTTGAAGAGCAATCGCCCCGAGTCCTCCTCTACGAGCGAAAGGCCAAAATCGATCCAGAACTGTCTGGCGATGGCAAGATCCGGCACGCCGTAAGTCACGGCGTCGATGGTCGTCACATTCATGCTTCGAATCCTAATGCATCCACTAGACCGAGGGCCACCGGAGTTTCACCAGCCTGGGGATGTCCAGCTTGCTCCCGATGCGGTCCATCGCCTTCCGCACCTGCTCGAGCACCAGAGCCTCGTCGAGCGTCGTCAGGTGTCCGTCCCGCACGACATGCTCCCCGGCCACGAAAACATCCGATACAGAGTTCCCTGTGGCGGAGTAGACGAGGTTCGAAACAGGATTGTAGAGCGGCTGCCATTCGGGAAACGTCGTGTCGAACAGGACCAGGTCCGCTTCCTTGCCCACTTCCACGCTGCCAACCGTTTCTCCGAGACCGGCGCATTGCGCGCCGTTGATCGTGGCCATCTCGACGACCTGCTCGGGAGGAACCACACGGGGGTTGGCGTGAATCTCCTTGTAGACGCCCGCAAACAGCAGCATCTCCTGCACCAGATCCGTGATCCCCGAACAGGCGTGATCAGACCCGATTCCCACGTTGACGCCGGCGGCCATCAACTCCGGAATACGGCCGCGAATGAAATTGCCGTAGCCGTTGTGGAGGCTGGAACTGGGGGCGGCCACCAGGCTCGGACGCCGGCGGGCAATGATTTCCACCTCATGCGGCTCGAGCCAGCCCGAATGCGCCAGGAGCATGTGTTCATCCAGGACGCCAAGCGTCTCCAGACGCTCGATTTCAGTGACGCCGAAGTTGGCCAGCGAGTCGTCGTGCGTGGAATAGTTGAAGCACGCGTGAGTTTGCAGCAGGCAGTGGTGCTTGTCGGCCAGGGCCTTGCAACCCTGAATCAGTTCATCGGTGGCATTGCTGAGCCCGCGGAAAGACACGCTGGCCCGAACTCTTGGACTCTTCATCGATGTGACGAAGTCGATGAGAGCCATCGTCCGTTCCAGCGCTTCTTCGGTTGTCTCGATCATGCCCGGGGGAAGGATGCCCAGAACAGCCCTGGTCCGGTCGAAAGCGCTGCGCCCCAGCACGACACGCATTCCCGAAGCAAGCGCCGCCCGTCCTGTGGCCTCGGGGTGGTAGTTGCCCGGATCGATAAAGCACGTCACGCCGTGACGCAGCAACTCCATTGCCGCAAGCAGGGAGCTGACGTGCACATCCTCGGAGGACATCGCGCCTTCGTAGGGAAACATATGCTCGAAGAGGAACGCGCGCGTCCCCACTTCGTCGGCCAGGCCGCGCGCCAGTTGAAAGGAGGAATGCAGGTGGCTGTCGATCAAGCCGGGCGTTCCTACGCGGTTTCGAGCGTCGAGAACCGTATTGGCCGTCCAGGCGGCGGCAAGCTCCGCCGACTTGCCAACGGCCTGAAAACGGCCCTCCCTGATCGCAATCCCGGCATCCCGGATCACCCGGCGTGTCCCGTCAACCGTGATCAGCCAGTCGAGATTCAGAACAAGGAGGTCCGCCTTCATGAGGCTCCATTTGAACATAGGTGGGACCGGGAAAGAGCCGATTTCCCTGGCGGGCACGAGTCCCCTCAGCGCTGCATCGCGGAACTGGGAAGGTTGCGTAGGGGCGTTGCCGCCCCCCAGCACGCCGGAGGCGTGCTGAGAATTTAGCCCCGGGTTAAGCGAGCGAAGCGAGCGCAACCCGGGGTTACCGTAACGCCAACGTTGCACCCCGGCAGGGGTGCAGGGATTCCTCGCACCCCTGCCGGGCCCTGCCGGGGCGCAAAACGCCGCTCGTGAGATGAACCCCGGGTGTCGCTGCGCTCCACCCGGAACTCCCTTCCTTTCACGCCTCCGGCGTGCTGTACCTGTCGCCACCCACGAGGGAGGACTTTGAATCCAGAGGGCGGGAGAGCCGCTCATAGCAGGATTGAACCCCTCTCAAATCGGCGGCCGGCGCGTGTGCCAGTCCGTGACCTGCTGATACGCATTCGCCAGCGCGAGCACTCGTGATTCTGCGAACCGGGGTCCCGCGATTTGCAATCCCACCGGCATGCCGTCGCTCGTAAAACCGCAGGGGATCGAGATCGCAGGTAAACCCAGCACGTCAAACATATGAGTGTTGCGGAATTCCACGGGCGTGCCGTCGGGCGGTAACGGCGGATCGGCGGTGCCGGCTTCAATGGTGATTGGCGCAATGACGGTGGTGGGCGAGATCAGCAAATCCACCGTCGAGAATGTGCCACCGGCCTGCCGGCGGAGTTGATCCATTTCACGCCGGGCGGCGATGTATGCCGACGTCGTGATGGTCGCCGCCTGCTCCAGCCGGCGCCGCGTCATCGGCTGGTACAATTCCGGGTTTTTCGTAAAGTACGGCGCGTGGAAGGAGTACGCCTCGGCTGACGCAACGGTCATCAACAGATTCGAATACGGCAGTTCGACCTCCCGTACTTTGGAAGTGATTCCCTCGAGCACCTGGATTGCATCCTTTACACGAGCTTCAATGTCCGGATCGAGTTGCTCGAAGTACGGACGCCGGACCACACCCAATCTCAGGGACTTCGTCTTCATGCGCAGGCCACTCGAATAACGTTCAACCGGCCAGTCGACGCTGGCCGGTTCGAGCGCGTCGTAGCCCGCAAGCGTTTCCAGCAGCAACGCCGCGTCTATCGCCGAACGGCACATCGGTCCGATATGATCGAGCGACCATGAAAGTGGAATGACGCCGCGGGTGCTGACTCGTCCGTACGTCGGCTTGATTCCGCTGATGCCGCAATACGCTGCAGGATGACGAACCGATGCCGCCGTATCTGATCCTAACGCACCGCAGCACAATCCGGCGGCCACGGCAGCGCCCGAACCGCCCGAAGATCCGCCGGCGATCCGGTTCCGGTTCCAGGGATTTCGAACCGCACCGTAATAGCTCGGCACAGAGGTGCCGCCAAAGGCACACTCATGCATGTTCAACTTGCCAAGTAAGACTGCCCCGGCCGCCTTCAGCTTCCGCACTACTTCGGCATCTTCCTCGGGAATGCGATCCTTGAACACTGCACTCGCTGCGGTCGTGCGGATGCCTTGCGTATCGATGAGATCCTTGAGACCAATCGGAATTCCATGAAGCGGCCCGCGCCACTGTCCTCGCTGGATTTCCTTCTCTGCGTCACGAGCCTGCTGCAATGCCTGCTCCGCCGTGACCGTGATAAAAGCATTGACCAGTGGATTGAGCTTTTCGATCCGCTCAAGATAGATTTGCGTCAGTTCCACCGGTGAGACGGCTTTCCGTCGTATCAGGGCCGAAGCGTCGACTATGCCGAGCTTCCAGAGCTCCGGCGTTTCTGCTCGCAGCGCCTGAATTGTTGCAAACGACGCGCCGCCGGCTTGCGCGGCGCGCACCAGAAACGCACGTCTTGTGATTGGCACGGCGTGGATTATAGTACATCGTCCAGGAACACCCATGATCACTCGGGAATTCGGCACGACCGGGGTTCAGGTCCCGGTCATCGGGCAGGGCACGTGGCAGATGGACAGCAACGGCCTGGAGGCGCTGCGTCTCGGCATCGATCTCGGGATGACGCACATCGATACGGCCGAACTCTATACCGGTGCAGAAGAGATCGTCGCGGACGCCATACGCGGCCGCAGGCAAAGAGTCTTCCTTGTCAGCAAGGTCCTTCCTTCGAATGCGTCCTACAAGGGAGTGATGCGGGCGTGCGATGGAAGCCTGCGCCGCCTGAAGACGGATTACCTGGACGTATACCTCCTCCACTGGTGGACTGGCTCGCGTTCCCTGGACGAGGCGATGCGCGCCATGGAGGATCTGCAAACGGCGGGCAAAATCCGTGGGATCGGCGTGAGCAACTTCGACACGAAGCTCCTGCAGAAAAGCCAAAAGGCCCTCTCACGCGAGCGGATCGTCTGCAATCAGATTCTGTACAATCCGGCGACACGCGGAATCGAATTCCGTCTCGCACCATATTGTCAAACGCAGCGGATCGCCGTGGTCGGCTATTCACCGTTTGGCGGAGGGAACTTCCCGTCGAACGCGTCACGAGCGACCGCGGCGCTGGCAGACATCGGCGCTAAGCACGGCAAAACCCCGCGTCAGGTTGTTCTCAACTTTCTAACCCGGGATCCGAATTACTTCGCGATTCCCAAATCGAGTAATCCCGCACACGTCCGCGAGAATGCCGGCGCCGCAGGATGGACTCTTGACGAAGAAGATCTCGGCGCAATCGACGTCGCGTTTCCCCCGCCTGCGACAGACACCCCACTGGAGATGGCCTGAGAAGGACTTCTGCACGAACTTGCGAGGTTCCCGCACTCCACCCTGCCACGATCCAGCATCCTTGCCTTATAGAAATGAGTTTCTACTTTGCAAGAACCGTCGGCATCGGAAGGCAGCTCCCAGAATGGATCGATCGATGAGAACTAGTGTAGTGTCCAGGAATTAGCTGGGCAGTTCTCCCGGCGGAACAGCGCCGGCTTCGTTGTCGCTCCTCAGTCACAATGAATGAGCATTGCTCCTTCGTCGCTCCTAGAATCCGACGCTGTTGCGCTCGGAATAACTGCCCAGCTAATTCCTGGACACTACACTAGTTCGACTTTGGCACAACCGCAAAGCCCATTTCCGCCGCACAAGACCGAACGCGACTGTCCAGGCTCAGCACGACGATGTCCGGCACGGCGTTACGGGCCATTAATGCGCTCGCAAGGTGAAGTGCATCGAGGGTTCGAAGAGGTTCTTTCGGGAACGGGAGGCGTGCTCGTTCGATGATCTCCGGTGCGAGTCGTAGAAGATTCCAGCGGCTCGCGGCGGCTGCGAGCCTGTTTCGACATGACAAGGCCCGCTTTGCTGTTATCGCGTCGAGCGACCGTGCACGCACAATGACGCGATCGCAATCCACGAGAGTAAGATCAGACGAGACGATGATGTTGGCCCGGCGGAGCTGCCGACGTACGGAATCTCCTTTGGGCTCACCAAGGATCCAGGAAAGAACCGCGCTTGACTCGGCATAGAGTGTCAATGCGAGCCGCGCTCCTCATCGAGCAAGGACGAAGAAGGCCGCTTGATTGCGCGGGGCATCGCCGGATAGAGCGATGCATCGTTCTTGCCGCCTCCATGAAGTACGCCTCTACTACGCAATTCCTCCAGAGTGGTTGTCGGCTCACCGGCACGAGAGCCTCGTCTGGCAGGACTTAGTTCAGCAACAATGTGTCCCCGATCTGTGATCAGAATGCTCTTGCCTCCGCGGGCCTGCGCGACATACGTGCTTAATTTGTTCTTCAGCTCTCTCAAGCCTACTGTCGTGGACATGACCGAAAATGTAGGCTCATGAGGCTACATTTTCAAGATTTTTCCAGGCCGGTTCTCAGGCGGTAGATGGTTCTTCTGTGCCACGGCGTTATAAGCTACGCGCACGGTTGCGTTTGACGGACGCGACTTCAAAGACGGCTTTGCGGTATAGAGGACACAGAGGGATAACGGCAACCCGTTCTGCAAAGAGGACCTGCATAACCGGGACGTTGATCCCCACGACTCGTTTTTCGGACTTACACCAGGGCGTCGGGACCCTGTTGATCCTCGGGAAAGCACCTTGCAAAGAGCGCCACGGAAATCGGCCGTGCATAGCTCCGGCCCGACCGATAGTCGGCGCGGGAAAGCGTGTCGTATTCCAGCCGGCCGATCTTCCAGCGGCCGTCCGCCATGTCTTTCCGGTAGGTGATGCGATAGACACCGCCTTCCCACCAGGTCCGCACTCCTTCACCGTGAGGACGGGCCATGGCGGCAAGCGATGTCTCGGTCTCGAAAGGCATGCCCACTTGAATCGAATAGGGAAATACCGCCTTTGCGGATCGGCGATCCGGAGACACCTCCACGCTGTCGCTCTGCTGGTTGGCAGCGAGTTCGAACCCTGGTGCCGGCTCCATCCGTTTGCCTGTTTTCCCCGACGGAAAATGATCGCGATACAGGCGGCTCACGCCCTGACTGCGCTGGGTGAAGACTCCGCCGTTGAATACGACCTCGGCGTCATGGGCAAACATCTCGAGGACTTCTTCATGCAGGCCCTTGTCCATCGCCTGCTCGAAACCCTGATGGAGCTTGCGAAGGACTTTTTCTTCTTCCAGCAGCGCTGCCCGCAGGGCCGGGTCGCCTGCGGTTTCGCCTGTCTCAGCTCTGGCCGTAACCGCCGCCATGCCCGCACTGGATGCAAGCACGGAAGAAGCACCAGCGCCCATCTTCCAGATGAAGGAGCGGCGGCTGTTGTCGGCCGCCTTCGTCTTCAGCGATTTTTTAAGGTTAAGGATACGCATCACGCCCTCCGCGCCTTCGGCCCGTAGAACTCGAGGAGGTCGAATTTGCCGATATGACGACCGATTGCGCCGGTACGTAGATCGGCGCTTCGAGACCATCCATTTCCACCACGCCGTAGATGGCACGGTAGGTCGTCTCGTTGCCGTAATAGGCGGTGCCATATGGGATTCGATGCTGGTGGCGAGCCCGTTGGTAAAGTCCACGGCGACCTGCACGCTGGCGCGAGGTTTGCTGTCCACCAGGATGTGGCTGAACCAGGCGAGATTGTCGTCGCCTTCATAGGCCCGGTAGTCGGCCTCGTGCCATACGTTGTCGCGCTGATCCCGGTACTGCAGCTTGAATTTGTCGCTGACCTTGTACTCCCTGACCGGGCCGCCGTTGTCGAAGCGCAGGGTGAATGTCTTGCCCACCAGAATATCGGAAAACGGCAGGTTGTTACCCGTGGCCACGGCCTGCAGAGGCGCCTGCTGGGCCCCCGCCCCCCCGCTGCCGAAAGCGGATGTCCTGCGCTCGGCTGCTTCCTGCACCTGTTCGTCCGTCATGTAGGTGAACACAAAGGCCGCCTGGATGCAGTTGATCTTCACCCCGATGTTGCTTCATCGCGGGACCACCCACGTTCCGGCAATGCGGTCGTGCAGGCCGCAGTCTGCGGCTGCAATCGTCCACACAACTCCTGCGATCATCCCGCCAAACGCAAGGCCCAAAGACAACACGAGTGCCGGCCCCAGGCCCCAGAGTTTTTCAGACCCAGGCAACACAACCAGCCCCGCGAAGATCGGCGCCCAAGCGATCAGCATTCTCGCAATCGAGCGGGCGCGGCCGATCTCGGTGCCATCGCGCTTCACCACGCCGAGCCCGACCATGCGTGTGGCCGCGCCGCCGGGAACGGCGATGGAGGACACGATGCTGCAAAGGAAAACCAGCAATGACGCACCCGCCATCATCACACCCACAATCGTTAACACGCCAGCGACGACAACATTCCCAGGGTGGAGCAATCGGCCCACCAGCGGTTCGAGGGCCTGCCGGCTCTCCGCCAGTTCTTCCGCCGTCACCGAGGGATACCTCGCCGCAATGTCCGCAGCCATGAGGCCCAGGGAAGACTGGGGTGCAGTCTGCATCATCGGGCTGCTCCAGAAAGAAGTGTCGCGCAAGACCGCGCCGTGTTGACCGGCAAGGTATTTTTCAAGCGCACGACGGTTTTCCGGCAAACTCATGGGGTTGCCGGGGGGCAGGTCGGTTCGCAGCACCGAAAGCAGGCCAATCACCTGAACGCGCTCTGGTGTCATGATGGGAAGGTTCGGCGCCACGGCGAGAGCCAACAATCCGAGGAGCAGAATCGGCGCTGCCGACATCGCAATCGGAACGGCACGGCGCCATCGGGCCACGCGTTCGGGCGCTGCAGCGGCCTCCCTCAATTGAGCTTCTGCTTCTTCCAGCGAACGCGGCGCTTGGTGCGACCATCGTCGAAGCAGAACACATGCGGAAAGCGGCATCCTTGGCGCCGGGTCCTTTGAACGTGTCTCCGGCATCGTGACGCGACCGGCGACGGCGGCGAGCAATTCCATCGGGGTGACGTCTGCGGCATTTGCCGTCGTCACCACGCCCTCGGGACCATTGGGAGCCGCGAAATCCAGCAGGACGGTCCTGCCGTCCGCGCGCATCCAGAGGCGGTCGAGCCGCAGTGGAGGAAGCAACTCTTCTTTCAGCCCGTCAGCGAATTCGTGAAGCAGGTCGGCGAGCACCACCTTGGCCGCGGGCCAATCCAGGGGCGCTTCATTGCGCTTCAACAGGGGCCCGCCGGAGGGAGCCTCGAAAGCGTCCCAGTTGTCCAAGCTGTCCGTGGCGGACCGGCGGCCCGTCAGCCAATGCAGGCGCGTCACCCGCGAAATATCGCGACGGGCCGGCGCAATGGGCGGTGTCCCCGGCGGCACGGTCTGAATCCACACGCGCCGGCGCAACACCGGATCGAACGCGGCGAAAAGCTTTCCCGTTCCGGTGTTTCCGATTGCGTCAATGACGGTAAAGGGGCCGATGTGTTCGTCTGAAAAGTCTTCAGCGGCTTCCGCCGGAGAGGGCACGCTGGCCATTTCCACCCGCTGTCCTCGTTCCGCCGGACGAACCCGGACACGCGTCCCGCTGATCTTGTCGTACAGCGCGGCGTAACCGTTGTGGCGCCGCGCGGTCAGAAACATCGCCCCGAGGATTCCCATCGTGACGATCGAAATGAGTACGGAGATGGCGGGGGCATGGGTCTGCAACGAACTCTCGGATCCCGCGGCCTGGGCCACCTTCCAAAACAGGACCTGCAGGGTGCCCACCCCGGAAACGATCCCGGTTCGTATCAGGATGCGCCACCATGGCGCACGAGCGCCGTCCACGGACCGCACGCGCAAGCCGAAGAGCATCTCGCCCAACGTGGCCCCCCACAGGCTCTCGAGTGCGAACGCGTAAAAAAAGCCAACCCCGAGCGACGGCCAGATACTCACCGAAGCTGCCTGCGATGGCTGAGCGACGAAATCCGTTGTGAGAGCAATCAGCGTGAACAACGGAACGGAGAGAATGACGCTGTCGGCAAAACCTGCCAGGAAGCGCAGGCCCGGCTTTGCCGGCAGGTCCGCGGCCGGCATGAAAGGACGCAGATTGGCGGCGAGGTCCGAGTAGGACCTCGGACGCTCGCCGGGAACCTTGGCCAGACATTGCAGCACGACTGCCGCGAGGCCGGCCGGAATTTCAGGACGCAAGACGCGCGGAGACCGCGGCGGTTCGCTGGTGACGCGCGCCACGAGTTCGCGAAGGTCTTTCGCATCGAACGGTGGCTGTCCCGTCAGCAGGAAGTAAAGGGTCGCGCCCACGGCGTAGATGTCGGCGCGAATGTCGAGGGGCTCGCCGCGAAGCTGCTCGGGAGGCGCGAACTGCGGCGTGCCCTGAAACGCCCCCGTTTCCAGATCGTGGTGAACGTCGCGCGCCAGCGTCGAGATGGACAAGCCGAAGTCCCCCACTTTCACGGCTCCATCGTCGTCGATGAAGCAGTTCGACGGTTTGATGTCCCGATGCAGTACGCCCGCCGACTGCGCGGCATCCAACCCGCCAATGATGTCCAGTACGGCGGCAACCGCCTCTCCCGGCGGCATCGGACCGCGGGCGGCCACCCTCTCCTTCAGCGTCCCTCCCGGAAGCAATTCCATCGAGATCACCGGCATGCCCTCGATTTCTTCGCTTCCGAAGATGTACACCGTGTGCGGATGACTGATGGACGCGGCAAGCTGCCCCTCGCGGAGAAATCGCGCGCGGTCGTCGGCCTTTTCCAGGCGGCTTCGCAGCAGTTTCAGGGCGAGGCGGCGCCCGGTTTCCAGGTTCTCGGCTTCGTAAACCTCGCCCATGCCTCCGCGTCCCAGCAGACGGCCTATGCGGTAGGGTCCCCAGCTTTGACCGGCACTCAGCCGCGGCCGGCCGGGGCCAGATGCCTCGGAAGCGGACATCACTGAAACCGTGGTGGTCGCATCGACAGAGCCGGACACCGTTGCCATGCTCGCCGCGATCAGGCACGTGGCGCAAAGACCCTCCGGCGCGTCAGCCGGTACCGGTCTTCCGCAGCGCGGGCATTTTCGGGATTGTTGCGGGTTCTCAGTCGCCATACCAGAAATAGACAGAACAGCGCGCCAAAGTTACACGTTCAGGGCCCGCAGCAGGTATCGGATTTCGTCGTCGACTTCGGACGGGTCGGCGACCGTCTCGGCAATCTCCTCCCGCAACCGCTTTTGAAATCTTGCGGCGCAGGCGATGGACGGCCACGCGAACCGCGCCTTCTGTGCTGGAAATGTCCATCGCGATGGACGCGTAACCTCCGGCGGGCGCGCCTCCGAGCAGGCAGGACTTGAGCGCATCGAATTCGGCTGCCTTGGACGCCGCTTCCCATTCTCTGCGGACCTCTGCCAGCGCCCTCTCGATCACGGTCAGCGCCCACCGCCGCTCAAACAGTGTCTGTGGCGTTTCCTTGCCCGCCGGTTCGAACCGGTAACGCCCTTCCGCGCCGTCGAACTCGAGGGAGAGTGGAAGCACTCCCCCGCCCCGCTTCTGCGTCGTCCGGCGGGCGAAGTCGTTCGCAAGGTAATGCTGAAGAGACGCCAGAAGAAAAGCCCGGAAGCGACCGCGCTCTTTTCGAAGAGAATCGAAGTCGCGCCGTTCGATCAGGGAAGCAAAGAAGCCCTGGGTAAGATCCCGCGCGTCGTCGGGATTCGCGCCCCGGCGACGGACATAGGCATAGAGGGGATACCAGTAGGTCTCGCAGAGCTTCGCCAGCGCAGATCGCGCGGCAGAATCGCCGCCTCCAGCCGCATTCACGATGCTCCAGCGTGTGGTCTGGAATCTCAAGATGAAGATCTTCCCCGCTTTCGCAGGATCAGCATAGGAAATACAACGAAGCAGGCGCAACGTCCAACTGACGTCCGACTGACGGCGATGCTAGTTCTTCTCCACCGCAGGAATGATCGTCAGTTCCGCGTTTACCATATTCCCCTGTCCAACGTGAATCGACCGGCCCCGGTCTTCGTAATTTGCAATGAAGGGGGCGTTCTGGTACGCGAAGGGCCGCACGCTTTCCCATGCGAACAGCTTGTAGTCGCCGGGAGGCACGCCGTGTATGACGAATTGTCCGGACGCATCGCTTGCCGCGGACAGGTAGAGCCCCAGGTTCTTCCGGCGCGCAGCCTGAGGCACCAGCGCGACGGTGGCCCCGGGTACGACTCTGGCCGGCCCACCCAGAACCAGACCTCTGACTGTACCGGCTCCGGAGCCGACGACCACTTGAACAGGATCGTTTTCTCCGGGTTGAACATCGAATCCCGCATCGAAGACGCTCATGGCCTTGTGCCGGACGTCTGCCAGGTAGAGGTCGGGCGTCAACCCGGCGACGGTCATCACGCGGTAATGCCCCTCGGGCACGGCCGGAATCTTGAACGTGCCGTCCGGACCAACCAGCGCAGACCGCGTAAGAACGAGCTGGAATGCCGGGATCCGGATCGACGCGTCGTCCGGCAACAACTGTACGCGCAGCGAAGGCGGTAGTTTCGCTCCGTCCGCCGCAACGAGCGTTCCGGCCACTTCGGAGGACGGGGAAACGACAATGGAAAGGTTGGAAACATCCATGTCGCGCACTTCGAAGCTGGCGCGCCCCCATGCGAGTGGAAGGCCCCCGGCAACCTGCGCGGCAGGATCCGCAACTCTCGCGAACAGTTCGTACTCGCCCGGCAGAATGTTGCTGATCTCGAACTGCCCTGCAGACGGGAGCAGCGGCACGATGCCGACCTGGCGGCCGTTGGCGTCGTCCGGCGCGACCTCGTCTCGATTCAACATGAACAAGACAGCGGCATTGACTCCGGGCGCTCCCAACTGAGTCGGCGGAGGCGGAATCAGGTTGTTCACGTCTCCAGAAACCTTGAACGACCGAACCTCGTGCAATGGAATGTCCGCGCCCCCGATGTCTTCGCCGCCGGTGATGGTAACGGTCCTCGCCATCGCGATGTCCGTCACACCGGGGTAATACGTCTTTAGCGGCGAGGTCCCTGCCGGCACTCCCGGCGCCGAGGCGACCGCAGGCGGTGTCACCGCCAGGTAATACTCTCCGGGGGGCACCCAGAACAGCCGGAATTCTCCGCGGTCATCCGTAACCTTGGAGACCTGAGGCGCCAGCGTGGCGCGGCCGAAGGCATACGCCACGGTGAAGGCCTGCACGTTGGCGTTCGACATCAACTGTCCCTTCTCGTCGTAGACTCTGCCACCGATGATCGCGCCGGGAATCATGGAGAGGTCGGCTTCGGCAGTCTTTCCCGCCTCAACGCCGACGTCGGTCGCGGCTGTGGGCGGGTTGGCTCCACCTTCGGGCTTCCCGAAGAAGCCTTCCTTCTGAACGCGAACGGTGTAGTTGCCGGGAGGGACATCGTTAAAGATAAACCGCCCGTCGCCATCCGTAGTCGTTGTCGGAGGCGTCTTTCCCGATAAGGACGCAAGCTGCGTGTACAGGTTCGCGGTGGTCAAAGGGAACCCGCGCGCAACCGCCGCGTTGGACAGCGCCTGAATGATTTGAGAGGTACTGGCACCCGGCTCAGGCATGACCACGATTCCCTGAGACGCCGCAGTGTTCAGCAAAACCTGGAGCGCCTGAGGGTTGGCCGCGCCGCCCTGCAGCGTGACCTGGGCTCCCGCAAGGGGCTCCGGCTTGCCCGCACGCGTTACAACTCCCTCGATCACGCCGGTCTCCCCTGCTGCGGCTCTCTGCGATGCCGCTGCCCCCACACAGCCAACGGCAAGCCATACGAGTGCGGCCGCAATTTGTCGCCTGGTCATGATCGTCCTCCATCGAGCGCATTCCCCAGCGGCCGGACCACTTCTGTCGAATCTCCGGGAATCCGGCCTCAATCAGGGAAGAAGGATTCGGAAGCGAACGTTACAGGTGGGTCACAGAAAATCTCCGTGCAGCCCTCAATTTCAGGAGGGACACGCGAATGAAAACGCAAAGAGATTTCACATTGAAATTTGCGCGATGGTTCCATGCAGCGTTCCCTGCTTCTCGATTCCTGCGTTTGCCCAGCACAGGTACCTCACGATATTCGTTCGATTTCTAACGAGGCTGCGCCTTGCACGACGAGTCTTTGCCCGGCACGCAGAATAATTCGGGGACGCGTACCAAATCCGCGCGAGCAGTCTTCGTTGATGAGGAATTTGCGGCGCGGATTTGGTGCGCGTCCCCGAATTATTCTGCGTGCCGGAGACTTGACGCATTTGTCGGATGTGCTTGGATTCGCCGAGCCGCCTTGCTCAGCTTTCATCCATCAGGAACTGTCTCGTCTTTTGCGAGCCTGGCAGTTCGGAAGCCGGCCTCGCCAGGGGCGGATGCTCACAACTACCCCTGGGTGTTCAAATGCACATGGGGCGGCGAAATTCTCTGCAGCGTCGCCACAAATTCCTTCAAGTCCGGCGTCGTAGCTGCGACGTTGCCGAAAAGAATTTTTTCGGCAGACAGGTCCTTCCCGTATATCTCCCTGTTGGCGTCGTCATCAATGCTGATGACCGAGCCGTCCAGTGAGACCCCGGCAAACAGGCCTTTGCTGCGGGAGTAGGCAAACACTCCGGATTTCAGCAAGACGTCCGTACCAATTTCGGCTTTGCGGCCCACCGGTCCGGCAGTTGCAGAGGCGTCCGCTCCCAGTTTGAGTTTGGACTTAAGCAAACTTCGCACCCCTTCTTCGTCCGTGAAGACCAGCACGATATCCGTCGCCTCCACGCCGATCTGGAAACCGAAGCTGCCCCCCGTGATGTCGATATAGGAAGGCGCGCTCCAGTGTCCATTCTCACTTCTCTGGGCCATCAATCCCTTGCCCCACTGTCCGCCAAAACCGAAGGCGCCCTTCACGACATGCGGAATCACGGCAATGCCGTGTGCGCGGCTCATCAGCGCGTCCGGTATGGACTCCTCCGGAATGCTCATGATTTCCGTGAGGACACGCGTCGCGTTTGCGGCCCGTTCAGCTTCGTCAGATTTCTTGACCTCCCGTGCAGCCAGAGTGTTCACGGACAAGACAGTGCAGACAAATAGCAGCAGGCAAAAACGAGTAGCTTTGATCATAGGAACCTCCAGGTGGAAAATTTCGGGCAGGTGAACTGCTTCACACCGGATTTCTTCCTTGAATAATGCGGATCAACACTGCCGCGATAGCCAGTAGCAGCAAAATGTGGATGAACCCGCCGAACGTGTAGGACGATACCATTCCCATCAGCCAGAGAATCATCAACAGAACAAAGATCGTCCAAAGCATCGATGCCTCCCGTTTTGATGACTTACGCAATAGATTCACTATTTGGCGTCGTCCGCGTTCGAGTCCTCTCCGGATAGTCAACGTGCATTTAGCCGACCAAACACGCGCCGCCTGTCCTTATCTTCTTTGCCACGAGGGAGAAAGGATCGGATCTTGAAAAACGTAAGAAGAGGGCTTTCTTGTGATCAATGCACCACCGTTACCTCGATGGCGTCTTTGACAATGCGAACAGGGAAAATCTCCGCAGTGGAACTATGAGTCCAACAATAGTCGGATTTTGGACCTGCATCGCTGAATCCATTGCAGTTCGTACCGGGACGCCACGTCGCGGAAGCGTTCGCCCGGTGGCAATCCGGTTGACACCGTCTCGATCGATTCACGTCAGTTCGCGGCTGTTTGAACGAACAGCCTATCCAAGGGTGGCCTTGATCCGGCGGACTCCCGCGGACGACGCCTCTTCCTTCTCGATCTTGAAGACGCCCATTTCTCCCGTATGCGTGACGTGCGGCCCGCCGCACACTTCCTTGCTGAAATAGGCCTCGGTGGGCTGGTCCCCGATGAAATAGACCTTGATCTTGTTTCCCAGAGCCGCATATTTGTCTTCGAACAAGCCGATCGCGCCGCGCTGTTTCGCCTCATCGATATCCAGAATCTCGAAATGGACGGGCAGATCCTCATGAATGCGTTCATTGACGATGTCCGCCACTTGCTGGATTTCCTCGGCTGTCATTTTGGCCGGATGAGAAAAATCGAAACGCAAACGCTCCGGCGTGATGTTGCTGCCCTTCTGTGCAACGTGCGGCCCCAGCACCTGTCGAAGCGCCTGATGCAACAAGTGCGTTGCCGTATGCAAGCGGACTGTCTTTTCCGAGTGATCGGCCAGGCCCCCGGCAAATTTCTGGGCTGAACCTGCGCGGGAGAGTTCCTGGTGTTTCCTGAACTCCTGTTCAAAAACGACACGGTCCACGTGCTGGCCTTTTTCCTGCGCGAGTTCCTGCGTCAATTCGAGCGGAAAACCATAGGACTGATACAGGTTGAAAGCATCCAGACCCGAAACAGAACCCGTTCCGGCAAACAGCTTCTCGAATTCCTTCAGACCCTTCTCGAGAGTGGTTTTGAACCTGGCCTCCTCCCTCGAGAGTTCGTTCACGATCTGATCACGCCGCTCGATGAGCGATGGATAGATCCCCGAGTACGTTTCAATGTACGCGGAAGCCACCGATGCGCAGAAAGCGCCTCTGACACCCAGCGTATGCCCAAAGCGGATCGCCCGGCGAATCAGGCGGCGAGCGTAGTAGCCCTGGTCCTTGTTGGACGGCAGGACTCCGTCAGAAATGAGGAAGGTCGCGGCGCGAAGGTGATCGAGCATCACACGGAATGCATAGGCGTCAGGCCCGTCAATCCCGCTTGCTCCATAGCGCTTTCCGCTCGCCCTCTCGATTTCCGATCGAGCCCGGTCGAACAGGTCGATCCTGAAAACATCGGGATCATTGATATGGGCCGCGGCCATACGCTCGAGACCGCCGCCGAAGTCGACGTTGGCTTTCGGCAGAGGCACGAATCCCTGCTCGGTCTTTTTGTACTGCATGAAAACGTTGTTGCCGATTTCAAGAAAACGTCCGCAGTCGCAGTTGACGTGACAGGGCTCGTCCTTGAATGCGGACCTCTCATGCAGTCCGTGGTGCGCCCCGAAATCCCAAAACATCTCCGAATCCGGTCCGCCGGGCTCCCCGACGGGCATGGCGCCGGGAACGCCCGTCCGCGACCACCAGTTTTTCCTTTCGTCGTAGAAGAGAATGCGATCCTTCGCATCGATGCCGACCCTGGAAAACTGTGCGGTCCAGAGTGCCGCTGTTTCTTCATCCCTGGGAATGCCGATCTTCGGATCTCCGGCAAACACCGTCACGTACAGGTGAGCGGGATCCAAACCGAGTTCCCCTGTCAGAAACTCAAACATCCATTCGATTTGCTCGCTTTTGAAATAGTCGCCAAGCGACCAATTGCCGAGCATCTCAAAGAAGGTCGTGTGGCGGTTGTCCCCTACTTCCTCAATGTCCTGAGAACGGAAACATTTCTGGCTGTCAGCGAGCCGTGATCCGTTGGGGTGGGGCTCTCCCAGCAGAAACGGCACCATGGGCTGCATGCCGGAACCGGTGAACAAGGTGGTCGGGTCATTCTCAGGAACCAGAGAGGCCGATGGCAAAATCACGTGTGCCCTGGCCTTGAAGAAGTCGATGTATTTCCGGCGAATGTCGCTTACGTTCATGATGCGCGTTCCAGACAAAGATAGGATGGATAAGCTGGCCCGGCAATGGGATTTATCCGACGTGGGTTTCATCCGGCAATCTGAGGCCGGCTACAGAAACGGCCCTCGGTTCGGCACTCCCTGACCGATGAACCGGGAAATTCACTCGGCCGGGCTCAATCCGTAGGGCGATCAGGCAAGAAGCTTGAACTTGGCGCCGTAACGATCGGACACGGGCAGCGGGATCCGCTATAGCCCACACGGATATTTGGAGACGGCTAATTCTGTAACTTCCGTCGGATGTAACTTCCGTCGGATTGACACTTGGATGGGAAACCCCTACTGTTACCGCGCATGTCGAGAGGTTCTTCAAGCGCGGCGGCCGCCCGGAAGTCTCATGAATGGCGCACCTCGGGGGTTGTCCAGTTAACGCGGCCGCAAATGATCGGCACGCTGGCGGGGCTCATGATGGCGATGCTGCTGGCTGCGCTCGACCAGACGATTGTCGGGACAGCCGAGCCGATGATCATCGCGTCGCTTTCCGGGTTCGATCGGTATCCATGGGTGGCGACAGCCTATTTGCTTTGCTCGACAGTGTCGGTCCCCATCTTCGCCAAGCTGTCCGACATCTACGGCCGCAAGTGGTTTCTCCTGGGAGGAGCCGCCGGTTTCGTTCTCGCGTCCGCGCTATGCGGCGCGGCGGGAAAGTTCGGCGGCATCGGACTCGACGGCATGAGCCAGTTGATTCTGTTTCGCGCGCTGCAAGGCATCGGCGGCGGCATGATGATGGGTCTGACCTTCACGATCGTCGGCGACATTTTCTCACCCGCCGAACGAGGCCGGTATCAGGGCGTGTTCTCCGGCGCGTGGGGCATGGCGTCCGTCTTCGGTCCGACACTCGGCGGATGGCTCACGGACCAGGTTTCATGGCGCGCGACGTTCTACGTCAACGTGCCGGTCGGCTTGATCGCGATCGGTGCGCTCTACCTCTACTTTCCGTACTGGCACCCCCGGGACGTGAAACGGTATATCGACTGGGCAGGCGCCGCAACGCTGATTCTGTGCGTGGTGCCGTTGCTGCTTGCGCTCACCTGGGTTACAAACTACGGATGGCTGTCGTTGCGCGTCGGCCTGCTGCTCCTGTTCTCGCTTTTGATGCTCGTGGCGTTTCTCTACTCCGAGACGAAAGCGATCGAGCCTCTGATTCCCCTCTCGCTGTTTCGCGAGCCGATCATCAGCATGTGCTCGGCGGGGATTTTCGTCGTCGGCATAGCGATGTTCGGAATGATTATCTACCTGCCGCTGTTCATGCAGGGCGTACTCGGGGTGACGGCCACGCGATCGGGAAACCTGCTGACGCCTCTGTTGCTCGGCATCGTTGTCGGAACCGTCATCTGCGGACAGGCAACGCTGCGCCTGCGAAGCTACAAACCGCCATCGATGGTCGGATCCGTACTCCTCACGATCGGTACGATTCTCTTCGCCCGCATGGACGCTGCGACGAAACCGTTCGAGGTCATCGTCGCGATGATCACGGCGGGCTTCGGCATGGGACTGATCCTGCCGGCTTACACCGTCGCCGTTCAGAATGCTGCGCCGCGGCGCCACATGGGAATCGCAACGGCGACATCCACGTTCTTCCGCTCGATCGGCAGCACCGTCGGCGTCGCGATATTCGGGAGTCTGCTTCTCACCCACTACCAGCGCGACTTCGAAAGAGCCATGCCGCCGAATATTCCGGCGGCTGCAAAGACTGCGTTTTCAAACCCGCTCCTGCTTCCGCAAATGCATGCGCAACTGGAAAGAACCTTCGGAGGTCTTGCCGATGGACCGCGAGTCCTCGCAACCCTGTATGGGAATGTGGGAGCGGCGCTGCTGGGCGGCATTCAGTGGATCTTCCGGATCAGCGCGGTCCTCATGGTCGGGTTGTTCGTGCTGAACTCCCTGATCAAGGGCGTTCCACTTCAGCATGGCCCGCCGCCTGCGCCCCCCGAACCCTAGAACCCTGTAACAGAGATCACGGTAGTAGCGTTGCGAGGAAACCGCTCCATTGACTTCTGAGACCCGGTACGTTTCGCCCGCTGAAGCTGATCACAGTCTGGGCGGTTCGGTTGGCGGCAGCTTTCTTTCAGCGCTCTGGGTAGCAATCGGGACGGTCACGAAAACCCAACCTGAGGCCCATCCTTATCTACGCTTGTTGCGCGCTCCATAGTATCATCCGGCAAATTTAGCATCGCTTTTCAGGGGGAACCATGAATCGAATCATCACGACGGCGCTCTTGTCGCTCGCGTTGTGCTTCGCAGGTTTAGCGCAAACCACGAACGCAACGCTGGGCGGTACTGTATCGGATGCCACAAAGGCATTGATTCCCGGTGTGACTGTCACGGCAACGAATACCGGAACGGGGGTCGTCTCTTCGACCGTCACGAACGAAGCAGGATCCTACAATTTTCCGTCGCTGCAATCCGGGGCTTACAAAGTGTCCGCGCAGTTGCCGGGATTTCAGACTCAAACCTACAACAACGTCGCGCTGGGCGTGTCGCAGCAGGTGCGTCTGAATTTTGCGCTTGAAGTGGCTGGCCAGACGCAGTCGGTCGAGGTCACTATTTCTCCCGACACGCTGATCGCCACTACATCTTCGTCGATAGGTTCCGTGCTTCCGGAGTACAAAATCCGCGATCTCCCTCTGGCGACGCGCAATGTTCTGGACCTGGTAGGCACGACCACGGGCACCCAGGGCAGCAACTTTGCCGGCGGCCGGCTAACGCAGCTGAACACGACGCGCGATGGTATTCCGGTCAGTGATGGCCGCTACGACGTCGGCGCGGCGACCGCAACCTACGTGAGCCCGGACCTGGTCGATGAAATCAAGGTGATTGTGGCTCCCGCGGATGCAGAGACCGGGCGGGGCTCGGGCCAGATCGCAATGTCCACGCGCTCGGGCACGAACCAGTTCACTGGAAGCCTGTTCTGGGTCAACCGGAACTCCAAGCTCGCGGCCAACTCCTGGCTGAACAACTTCAACGGCGCCGGCAAGAACTACTACAACGGCAACCAGTATGGCGGCCGTATCGGTGGTCCGATCTACAAGAACAAGACCTTTTTCTTCTTCCTCTTCGATGGGCAGCGCTACATGACAAAGAGCTACTTTACCGGCACCGTCCTGACAGATCAGGCGCGGCAGGGAATCTTCCGTTACTTCCCGGGGGTTCAGAACGGAAACGCAAACTCGAATGTCCCCACCGTCGATAAGGCTGGAAATCCAGTGAAGCCCGCAGCCGCCACGGGAAATCTCACCTCTTTCAATGTTTTCGGCAGGGATGTCAATGGAACGTTCACGCCGTGGGATCCCAACCGCGGCGCGATCGATGCTTCCGGCTGGGTCAGGAACCTGATCGGCCGTATGCCTTCTCCGAACGACTTCACCGTCGGAGACGGGCTGAATACCGCAGGCATTCGGTGGCTTCGTCGTGTGACGGGGGAAGATACGACCAATGGTGACGGGAACAACACGAATCGCGATCAATACAACATCCGCATCGATCAGAATTTCAATCAGAGACACAAAGCCAGCTTCTCCGGATCATGGGAACGCGACGACGCACAGTCCGCACAGGCCGGCCTGACAAACTGGCCGGGCGGCTACAACGGCATCGTCTCCCGCAAGCCTCGTGTCCTGAGCGCCTCGCTCGTGTCGACGTTGAGTCCGAACCTTGTCAACGAAGTACGCATCGGCAGCCGGAAGAACTGGACCTATGTCTGGGCTTCCTTCCTTCGTCCGGATTCGGTGGGTGACGAGGCGCGTGCGGCGCTGCCCACAGTCGGCAACGCTGCGTTTGTTCCTCAGCACTCCCTGCTGTTGAACAACATCATCACGGGGTTCGGCGGCGCATCGACCCGAGGACAAAGCAGCCCGTTGTGGAATTACGCCGACACACTGTCGTGGAGCCATGGCAAGCACGGATTCAAGACGGGATTCGAAGCGCGATTCACGTCTTCCAGCGGTTTCAACGGCAGCAACGACCCGAAGTTCTACGCGATGCCTCTTGTCGCTGTTGGTGCGGGGGGCGTTCCGGTCACCGGTATCTCCGGCGGCGCTACGGGAAACCAGCCCGGCCTGACGGGATCCAGCGTGGCAACCGCTCAGAACCTCCTGCTCGATCTGACAGGCTCCGTCTCCAACGTCACGCTGACCAACGGCTTTAACGTGACGACATCCCAGGATCTGACGTTCAAACCGGAATCGCGGATTAAGGACTTCCATCAGAATGAGTGGAGCGTGTTCTTCAAGGACGACTGGAAGTTTCGAAGCAATCTGACGCTAAACCTCGGACTTCGGTACGACTACTATGGAGTGCCCTACGAGTCCCATGGGCTGAATGCTGTTCCCGTCGGTGGTTCGGCAGGGCTATTCGGCATATCCGGGGCGTCGGTCGCCGATCTGTGGCAACCGGGGCGTCTGGCCGGCAAGCCAACGGACCTGCAACTGGCCGGGAAGAATTCACCGAACCCGGACGCGCTGTTCTACAACAACGACTGGAACAATTTTGCGCCTGCGCTCGGATTCAGCTGGACGCTTCCCTGGTTTGGCAAAGACAAAACCGTGCTGCGCGCCGGCTACGGCATCAACTACCAGGGCGCAGCATCGTACAACGCGGGCTTGAGCCTGCTGACGGGCAACAACCAGGGGCTGTCCTACACGCAGAACCTGACCACACTCGGACTCGGTGCGACATTCCTCAACTTCGCATCACCGAACCTGCCGGTGCCCATGCCGGCGCCTACCGGCATCACGCCGCTGACACGCGAGCCCTTTGACGTGAGGACGAACGCGCTTGCCGGTTACGACGATAACCGTGTCAATCCATACATCCAGAACTTCAACGTGGAAATTCAGCGGGAACTCGCGCGGAACTTTACGTTGGAAACTCGATATGTCGGCAGCAAGGGCACCAAGTTGCTGGGCGGCCTGTCGATCAACGATGTGAACATTTACGAAAACGGCATCCTCAACGCTTTCAACATCACGCGCGCCGGGGGAAACGCTCCGCTGTTCGACCAGATCCTGAATGGGATCCGGCTGAACAATGGGTCCAACGCTGCCGCCGGTCAGGGAGTTGTCGACGGGACCACGTTGACCGGGTCGGCCGCGCTCCGCGCCAACTCGACATTCAACACGTTCCTCGCCAATGGCCAGGTGGGCCGCTTCGCCAGTGCTCTGAATGCGACAACGATCGTCACCGGCAAGGCGGGCGGGTTGCTGGCAAAAAACGGATTCCCGGACAACTTCATCGTGGCGAACCCGCAATATGCGGCGGTCGTGATGACCACGAATCCCGGAAGCTCCACCTACCACTCCCTCACCACACAAGTCACCAAACGCCTGTCTCACGGGTACACGTACTCCTTCGGGTACACATGGAGCCGGACCCTGGGCGAACAGGCCGCCGATGGAAACCTCACCTATCTCGATCCCCGCAACCATCGGCTGAACAAGACACTGGTGTCGTTCCACCGCACCCACGATCTGCGGAGCAACGGAACGGTGGAGCTACCCTTCGGCCCTGGCAAGAAGTTCCTTGCGAACGCCCCGGGCTTCCTCTCGCGGATCGTCGAGCGATGGCAGCTCGGCGGAATCTTCAGCTGGAGTTCGGGTGCACCCACCACGATCACAGCATCCAATTCCGAATTGACCTTCACGCAGGTCCCGGTGACGATCAATATCGCGTCGACTCCGAACACGCCGAACATTCTCGGCGCATTTCCCAAGAGCAGCGGCAAGCTGACATACACCAGCAATGGCGCCACGTATTTTCCGGATCTCGTGCAGGTCGTCGATCCGTCAAACACCAGCGTGACCACTCTGCAGAATCTCCAGAGTCTTGTTCAGAACCGGGTCATCAAGGATTCAGCAGGAAACATCATTTTGCAGAGCCCGGCTCCCGGAACGGTGGGGACATTGGGCCGCCAGTGGATTGAAGCGCCAGCGCATGCCAACCTCGACGTAAACCTGCTCAAACGCATCCGGCTGGCCGAGAGAAAGGAACTCGAAATCCGGGTCGATGCCGTCAGCGTGATGAATAATCCGAGATGGAACTTCGTCAGCACGGATATTAACAGCACCAACTTCGGCCGCTTGACTGCCGGAGATCCCACCGGAGCCAACCAGGCCGATAATCCGATTGCCGGCCGGCGCTTCTCGTTCACCGCACGGTTGAACTTCTAGGTCTAGGGAGTTGGGAGGTTCGGGATCAGCGCAATCTGCCCGAACCTCCCGACGCTCCTGCAGACCTGGGAACTCCTCATGCGGCCGGAGACTCAAGAAACTGTGGAAAGCCAGCACCCGGTCTCGTTCAAGCAAACACCTGAAAGCCAGGACCGTCCCGGACGATCGTCCGACTTTATCGACGGCGTGCCGCGACGGCAAAGGCGAGAAAGTATCGGTCGAGATCCTGCAGGGTGCTCCCGTGCTCGCTGCCGCCGAACATGGCGTCGCATAGAAACGTCCTGGCACGGGTGAGTTCCTTCCGGCGGCCGCGCCAGCGAGGATCGGCAATGGTCAAATCCAGAAGTTCGAGCGCTCGGATAAATGCCTTTTCCGACAGGGCCGGGTCACGGTCCCGCCACTTGATGATGCGTCCGACCTCGCTGCCAACATTGGCGAGCTGGTCGACGAGCGATCGTTGATACCATGCTCCGGCCGCCTGCGTTTGATGCGTTGTCATCGTCTACTCCTTCACCAGGACGGCAACGATCCCGGCAATCCTCGCCCGGATCTCCGGACTCTCGACGTCGCGAGAACGATTCCCTTCCGCGGGCCGAACATTGATCATCGAATCGAACTCCACCCATTGGTCACCGGAGAGGTCTGGATAAAGATTGATGCCCCAGAGGTGTTGTGGGATGGAACCAGTGTCGAGAAGCGTCGCCTCTTCATCGGCGTGCATATCGCCGCCGATAGCCATGATGCCTCGCTCAACATCGACAACGGCTTTCACGAAATCACCGAATTGACTGGCCGCGATTTCCCTCAAATCCGCTCGTGTGACCGAAGTCTGAACGACCTTTATTTCCATTGAGGTGATGATGATACCTCAGAGCAGACGCACATCTTCGACAAGACGGTGCTGCAGTTGAGACTGAAGGACTCACTGAAGATCGACGGATCCGCATTTCGCCTTGTCCCAGTCTCGAAACCACACGACACATGAAAGTCCCGAGTCAGGGGACAGATTAGAACGGCTCCGAAATCTGGTGCCCTGTAATAGAGAAAGGGCACTACGGGATGAGTTTGACGGCGATGGCGACGGGAGATGCGCTGTCGATACGGAACGACGTTGCCCGCGATTCGAACTGCTGGACAAAATCGCGGTCGAAGTAACGGAAGGGCTCAAGCGTGCGCCAGGCGAAAGCCTGGTAGTCGCCCGGCGCGACTGCGGAGATGGTGAAGCGGCCGTTGGAATCCGTGACTGCTGTCCTGTAGAGATCCGGACGATTGAGCGCTCGGTCCGGCACAAGGACGACCTGCTGTTGCGAGACCGGCCTGCCCCCGGAGTCCGTCACTAGTCCTGAAACTTCGGTGCCGCGAGCGAGCAGGATATTCAGCGCCGGCGGGGGAAAGTGATTCATCTGCATGGCTTCCGTGAGGGCATTCACGTCCCCGAAGCGAGCCTCCTTCACATAGAACCCGCGCGGCATATCGGAAACCACAAGCCGGAACTCCATAATCGGCAATCCGGTGTAGGTAAACGTTCCGTCCGGCAACATCTTCATCTTTCCGAGTGGCGGGCCGACCTGACCCGGAACGAAGTCTCCGCGCATTTCGATCTTTGTTGAGGCCAGTTCCTGGACGTTCGAGGCCGGCTCGCCCTCGATTTGCACACTTCCAGAAAGAACGACATCGCGGAGCAGTGTGATTTCAACTCCATCGACATCCGCATCCACAACTCGGGCTCGCGCATAACCACGACCGGCAGGGCCAGCGCCCGGCGTGGCGCTCTGAACACTGACGTTGACCCAATAGTCGCCAGTACTCACGTTTTTCAGTTCAAAAGTTCCGTCCGGTCCAATCGAAACTGTCGACATGTCTGGAAGCAACACGACATCGGACGTCGTTGGCACCACCGTGAAAACTCCCTGCCCGCTCATTTGAATGCTTAACGGATTGGCGATTCGGCCGCGAATGCGATAAACGGCCAGCCTCGGAAGACTGAAATCGACATTCCTCCGTTCACTGCCCGCCTGTATGTCGAGGACTGCGGCCTTGTCGCGATCCGCAACGCCGGGATAGTAGCTGTCACCGTATTGACCGGGCGAACGATCGAGCGGCGCAGGGTCGCCATTGAAACGATCTGACCCCAGGACACCCGGAGTGCGGGAATACTCCAGCCTCGCGGTGTTGGCCCGAACATAGTAGTGACCCGGCGTCAAGCCCGCGATTCGATACTCTCCACGATCGTTCGTTCGAACAGACTCTCCGTCGGGCGCGAATACGACGTTGCCCGTTGCGTCATAAATCTTTAGAAGTGCGCGGACCTCCATGCCAACCAATGCCTGCCCATTGGTGCTCGTGATTCGGCCGGAGACGACTGCGTCTCCGGTCAGGCGCAATTCAATTCCGCGGATGACCGGACGGCCTGCCGCTACCGTGATAAGCGTTCCGGTCTCGATGCCTCGACGCCCTGAAACTGACGCTCCATATTCCTGCCGCGCATAACCGGACGCCACGACAACGATTCGATAGGTTCCCGGGGCGAGATTTCGGATTGTGAATCTGCCACTGGCATCGGAGACCGATTTTTCCGGACGAACAGCAAACTGGGCAGGCACCACCGGGGCACTGACTTCTGCACCGGCGACGGGGCGGCCACCCGGACCGAGCACAACACCCTCAATGGAACCGGGAGCTGCCGGAGCCTGCAGCAAGGCGGCAACGAGTGCGATCAAGAGGCCTCTCATGGCTGGCTCCAAGGAGAATACCGCAACCTGAAAAATCGCGGAAGCGCCGAAACACGGGTTTAGCCCGACTTGTGGAAGTCGGGTTTATAACGTTGCTTAAGGCATGGAGACCAGCGGTGGACTTAGTTGCGAATTCTGCCCCTCTCCGATCCTTATCCCGATTCCAAAGGATTCGAAGCGCGAGATGAACAGGGGATTCGCGGCCGCATTGTACGGAATTTCGTCGAAGGCAAAGACTTTGTAGTCTCCTGGCACGAGACCTGTCATTTCGAAACGGCCGTTGGCGTCGGCGCGGACGGTCTTATAGAGCGCGGGGTTCGTTCGGTGAGGCGGAGACGGGACGAGCGAAATCCATGCATATCGCGCTGCCCGCCGATCCGCACTCTGGACAACTCCATGGAGCGACCCCGGCACGCGCGCTGTGAGGATTTCGAGCGGCGCCGGCGCGGCCGCTCCAATAACGAGCCCGGTATCGTAGATGCTTCGTCCATTCTGCTGGACGTCCGTCGCGACGCCGCCAAGGGCGAGAACCGCGTAAGTTCCTTCCGGAACGTTGCGGATGCTATAGACAGCTTGACCGCCAACTTCCGCGTAGTTGTCGACCATTTTCATGGACGAGCCGAGGTATGGAGTCGTCCCGATCGGCATTATGGAAAAAGGCACGTTGGCCTTTACCGTCACGCCGGGATGGGTACCAACGACGACGCCCTCGATATCTCGATCGATAACTTCAACTGTTGCGGAGCCACTGAAGCGTGTCTCTCCTGAGCCCACGACCGCGATGACATCGTAGGAGCCCGGCCGAACATCACGAATTTCGAATTGCCCGCCGCGAAAAGTCGCCGGCATGTTTGTCTCGGTCTGGGGAACGCCTGTGGAAATTCGCGATGGCGACGGGATGTCGTCTGGCGGGACATCGTCCCGCACACGGGTATCCCTGTAGATAATGTAGAGGGCGGCCAACGGAGTCGTTGCGTCGTGTGACAACTCCGGGAGGACCGTTCCGGAAACCTTATAGCGCGGAACGTCCTGCCATTCGATGTCCGCCACGGCTTCGCCTCCGGATTTCACAATAATCGACTTCGCGTCTGAAGGATGAATAGAGCTCGGATAGTAGGTTCCGTAGGGCCGCCAGCTTGTTCCGGGCCGCGCGGCAACAATGAAGTATTCCATCGGTGGCAGGTCAACTATTTCGTATTCACCCTCGGAGTTGGTGAGCGCGCCACGAGAGCCGTAGGCCGATGAAGCCGAAAGCCAAATCTGTTGGCTTCCGACATAGAGAGCAGGAATAGCCGCTACAGCAACGCTCGCCACCGGTGCCTGGTTGCCGCGTGTCACCCGACCTCGAATGGAGGCGGTACGGGCCAGAGTCATGTCGCCATTGGCAGGGGGCCCATCTCCTTTCACAGTGACGTCTTTCGTCGACGCGCTCCTGTACGGCCGTGTATAGCCCTCGGCCCTTGAGACAAGAAAATAGGAACCTGCCTGAAGATCGTGGAACGAAAAACGGCCGGATCCATCCGTGATCGCCTCGGGATTTCTGGCCGTTGCGCCAGGCGTAACCAGAGTGACAACAGCATTTGGAATGGGTGTATCGGTGCCGTCGATCGTGACTTTGCCCTCGATGGTCCCTCGACCGGCGGGGCTCTGCAGCATCATCAGGAAACAAAGCGCAAGGACGCGGGTCACAATAGGGCGATTCTAGTGTGGCTTCTCCTAAATACCTATACATTTGCCGAAGTCCCCCCTGGGTATGCCCGATAAGAGACTCCGGCCCTTCGAAGCAGCACGGCAAGATCCCGCTTTAGCTCTATTTGTCCAAAACGAAACCATCCAGGCAGAGCACGTCCACTCCCGTGCCGTAGAAAACGCGAATCGCATCACGTGGTGAGCACACGATCGGTTCGTGGAAGCCATTGAATGACGTGTTAACCAAACTTCTGATACCGCTCGATTCGCAAGCTTGTAGAAGTTCGCGAAAGCCGGGAGGAGACTGGTCGCCAACGATGTGGACCCTGATCGCGGCCTTGGGCGATGGCAAGATGTGACGGAACGTCTCGGGGTCACGAGGCCGGAAATCGGACTCCATGAAGGGCGAAAACGTTGGACCTTCAAAGTCTCCGGATGTCGATTCCAGCGTGCTGAGCGCGTAGCCGCGCCACGGGGCTCTCCGCTTGAGAAATTGGTTCAGATTCTCCAGCACGTAGGGCGAAAACGGGTTTGCAAGTATGGATCTCGCACCAAGGGCCCGTGGCCCCCACTCCATCCTGTTTTCGAACCAGCCAACGAGTCTCCCCTCGCGCAACGCTCCAACGGCCCTTTCGATCGCTCCGGATTGCCCGGCAAAAACATAGTGAAGCTTGCAGTTGTCCAGCGTGGACTTGATCTCTCCACGGGAGTAGGAGGGCCCCAGGAAAGCCGAGACCCGCTCCGGGGGACTGCCCGTAGAGTAAAGAGTCGTGCCAACAGCGAGACCAGCCGTACCTGTGTCCACAGGTACGAACACTCGTGAAAACAAGCGTGAATTCCGGACGAGCGAATTCATCGAAGAGTGAGAAAAGAGGTTTCCTGCGAGACACAACTGGTCCGACTTAACTTCCGCCCTGACTCTTCCCAGGAACGTCAGCAGCAACTCCCCCACGCGATGTTGCAGTGCAGCAGCTTGAAGAACCTGGCCCGAAAGAGGGGGACCGGAATGGCCGGCGGGGAAACAGTTCGCGACCTCACCCTCCCAGCCCTTCGCCAGCAAGAGTGAATCTGTATCGGTTCGCAGGAGTCTCTCGAGGCGCGAATCCCTGTAATCTGGCTCAAGGCGTGCCATTGCTTCGAACCGCTGACTGCCGTCAGCGCCGAAACCTGTAAGGCGTGCGCACTCGGCATACAGTTCGGAAAAGCCCAGTCCCCGCCAGGGCCAGTCTATCGGCCTGACCGTGGAGCCCTCACCACTCCAGACACTAACCTTAGGGGCTTCGGTGTCACAAACGACGATAACGGCTGAGGTAAAAGGTGAGGACAGGTAGGCGCCACACGCGCTGGCATGATGTTGGCTTATTCGGACTTCTTCCTGGCAGACGGGGCCTTGTTCCTTTTCACAAAGGGCGTATCGCACGATTTCGCTCCGGTTTCGGCCGGCGCGGTCAAGGACCAGGTTAAGGGCTTCATCGGGGAGGCCGCTTGAATTGAAGCCGGCGGCGCGAACGCGGGTCGCCCGTTCCTGCGCGCAAACTCCCAGGATTGTCGTGCCATCGCTGACAGCGACGCAACCATGCCTGGCGGAACCACCGAGACCCACCGTCAGTCCCATTTTCGTTTCCTGCCTCCTGAGTTCTGTCGCGCTCCGGTTTTACGTATCATCATGGAACCCGCGGATCAAAGAGGCAAATGGGGAGTGCCGCAGGTGCAGAGGCTTGACACCTCTGAGCAGCATCGCCTAAATTCTTCGTTTTGTTTCAGCTCGTTTTTTAATCCTTAATTATGAGAGACGACATCCCGAACATCATCTCCGCCTTTCAGTGCGGCTTTTGCGGCAGCAACAACAAGCGCTGGTTCAGCTCTGAACCGGAAGGACATCCTTTTTACAGCCCCGGCAACCTGACGTGCATGGATTGCGGGATCCGCTTCCCCGTGCAGAACGGATATCTGAACCTTCAAAGCGGTCCGCCGGAACCCGTTGTGCCCTTTCAGAAGCTGATGCAGATGAAGGCTCCGGTAGCGGTGTATGAAGGCATCTGGCGTCCTCTGGGGTATTTCATCGCGAGCAAGCACTCTTTTCCCAAAGACCTCGATCGAATTGCAACGCTCATCCGTCGTCCCAACCGGGTAGTTCTGGACCTGGCCTCCGGGCCTGGCAATGTGACCCGGCGCCTGGGCCGCCTGATGCCGGACTCCACGGTAGTGGGATTCGATCTTTCGCCGGTTATGCTGGGACGCGCGGTGCGCCTGACTCAGAGGGAGGGGCTCACCAACATTTTCTACATGCGCGGCAGCGCGCTATCGTTGCCGTTCAAGTCGGAAACATTCGACGCGGTAAGTTGTTGCGGAGCCCTGCAGCTGTTTCCCCAGGCCATTGGCGAAATCTCGCGCGTTCTGAAGCCCGGTGGGGAATTTGTCTGCCAGACCACGATCGGGCCGCGTCGCGCGCCGTTCTATGTGCGTGCCGCTGATCGCATCCTGAAGTTCAGCTGGTTCTACCTCGATGATCTGAAAGACAGGCTGTCGAGTTTCAATTTCAGCCTCCTGAAGGAAGAGCGTTCCAATATCAACTACATCTTCCTCGCTGAAAAGGCGGAGTAGCGTCGTTACACTACACTAGTAGACGATCGTCGCCTTGCCGTTGGTAATGGAGAGTTCTTCAATTCCCCAGGGCATCTCGAAGGGCTCATCCAGTTTTACGTCGGGATACTTCGGCTTGACGTACTTGTCCACCAGAGTTTCGATCAGGACAATCGGCACGGGAATGCCGTCCACACGGGCTTCTTCGAGGCTGAAATTTCCCATGCCACCATGGGCGGCCAGCTTGCCTTTCACAAACAGCTTGTGCGTTCCACTGACAAGAACGTCGATCAGAGGGTTGCTGGTGGGGTTGGTTCCGAAGGTCATTTTGGTGTCGGCAGCCACGGTGCCGGGTGTCAGCTGGACATCGATGGAATCCATGCGGGCGGGGATATCCTGACGAAGAAAATAGAGGACGTAAGACTCCAGTTCAACCTCGGAAACTTCGACGCTTGCAGGAGCCCGGGTGCCGGCCCCGTTCTCCGCTCCCTGGATCCGGTCGATCTTGTTCTGCAGCACCTGGGCTGTGCCCTCGGAGACCTCTATCTGCGCCGAAGCAGACTCGACGAAGAAACCCCGCACTGCGACAATACCGCCAGCCCCGGCGAGAAGCGCCAGGGCTGCAATCCAAACCGCTTTTTTCATGGCTACCTGATTATTCTCAGGGTACGCGACCAGCGGGTTTTTCGGAAAAAATTTGTGACGAGATCGAAAATTTGATGAACCCTGTCCGTCACCTCTGTTTGACGGTAGGCGTCGGAATCGGATTCATAGGACCAGTAGACGACGAGGGCTCTTCCGACGATGAGTTCGCGAGCCACAAATCCCCAGTACCTGCTGTCCTGGCTGTTGTCGCGGTTGTCGCCCATCGCGAAATAGAAATTTGGAGGCACAACGACTTCGTTCCCTTTTAAGAACCTCGGATACCACGAAATACCGTCGAGATCGTAAGTCCCGCTTCCGGCCAGGGGCGGGAAATCCTCACGGTATGCCCGTTCCATCATCTGCTTGTAAGGCTCGACGAGCGGCTGCCCATTGATGAAGACCTGCGCGTCCACGACGCGGACCCGGTCGCCGGGCAGGCCGATCGCCCTTTTGACGTAGTGTTTGGTGAGGTCGCGCGGGTACTTGAAAACAATGATGTCGCCGCGATGGATGTCCCGAAGGGGCAGAAGTGGATCGAGGATCGAGCCCCTGGCGCCGTAAGCAAACTTGTTGACCAGAAGGTGGTCGCCGACCAGAAGGTTTTTCTCCATCGAGGGCGTCGGTATCTTGAATGCCTGGACGATGAACGTGGTGCCGAACAGGGCCAAAATGACTGTTATAGCCAGCGATTCGAAATACTCGCGCGCCGTTGATTTCCTGAAGGTCATTTCAGCCATGTTGATTGAGATCCTCTAGAGCCTGTTTTGCCGCAGCCTGTTCGGCCGCCCGTTTCGTTAACCCGATACCGCTGGCAGCCGTCCCGCCACCGAACTGGACCTCCACCGTAAACAGCTTCTGGTGGGAGGGGCCTTCCTCGCCTGTCAGCACATAGCGGCAGGGCTCCAATCCGCGATTTTGCAGGAACTCCTGAAGCGCCGTCTTGAAGTCTTCAACCTGCAGGGCTGCGCCGCCGATTTCCGAGATCTGGGGACCGACAAACCGCGCGATCAATTCGCGGGATGCATCAAGCCCACCATCAAGGTACATCGCGCCCAATATGGCTTCAAAAGCGTCCACGAGCAGGGCCTGCTTCGTACGGCCACCGGTTTTTTCCTCGCCTTTGCCAAGCTGCAGATACCGGCCCAGGCCCAGTTGTTCGGCATACTTCACAAGGTTCGCCGAACTGACAAAGAACCCTTTCAGCTTCGAGAGCTGTCCTTCCGAAAAGTCAGGGTAGGCGCGGCAAAGAAAATCGCTGACGACGAATCCCAGGACGGCGTCTCCCAGAAACTCCAGTTGCTCGTTGTCTTCTCCGGTCCTCTGCTCATGCGCGTGAGAACTGTGTGTAATAGACTTGTGCAGCAGCGCGGCGTCACTGAAATGATAGCCGAGCTCGTTTTCAAGCGCTTCGAAAGTGCCTACTGCGGACATTCACCTCCAGCAATTAAAAGGCTTCGACATGTCGTGCTCCGCTGTTCCCTGAGCGTTCAGAGAATTGTCTCCGGTTTGAATCGCCTTCCGATAGTTTTCGACGGCGGCCGAGCGCTGGCACTTGAAATCGAGAATGTGGCCCCGGATAGATATAAGACCAGGTCTTCATCGAGAGGTCGGAAGAACTGCTCTTGATGGTCTTGTCGAAATACTCGGTAGGGCCACATCGAGATTGGCGTTGTCCATCTCAATAAGACCCATTCCGTAGAGGGCACGTCCGTCATTCGGATCGTAGTCGCGAAGCACTTTCTCAAACGCCTCCCGAGCCCGCGGCTTGTCCTTTCGTAAGGCGGACTTGCGCCGCCAGGAGCAGATCCATCACAGGATCGACGCGTGGCGCTGCAGGCACTTCGGCGCGAAGGGGCTGTCGTTCCGGGACCGGAATGGAGCTGGAGGTCTGCTGAAACCGTGCCTGTTCCTTCCCCATGTCGATTTCCTTCACTAGATTTTCCACTCGCTCGGGAGCGATGTGTCCCCCCTCCTCGTGAGCGGCAAGCGCAGCGTAAAAATACGGTGTCAGCAGAAGGCCCGTCCTGTAGTAGTTGCGGATGGATTTCTCGGTTTCCGCTGCGCGGCGCGCGATCCATGCGGAGTTCCATTGCGCGTATCAACGATTCAGCCAGCAGGTCTTCGAAACTTTCTGCGTACTCCCGCGGGACGCCCTCTTCTCTTGCAATCAGCGCGGTAAGGTTGCCGCGTTTCTCCACGTTTGTGCGCCGCTTGCCGGACAGCGCTGTCCAGCCGGAGGTGCAGGTAAGCGTGCCGCACTTCATCCATCTTGAGCGTGGAGGGATAACCCAGGATCACGAAGTAACTGTCCTGCTGGCTCCGCACGTTGACGCTGTTGCGCGGAGCACCCAGTTCCACGGTGATGCGCATCGTCTGCCGCGAAGAGGGACTCGATGACGCCCGAAGATACGCGTCGGTTTGCGTCAGCGCATCGCGGACGGAAGGGCCGAGCCGGTCCATCTCCGCGTCGTAGCTGGCCTCAAACTTTGCCCATTGCCGGGATATTCCGGCCTTTTGATAGAACTCCCGAAGCAGCTCGACGAAGCCCAGCACCCCCCGGGCATCGTCCGGCAGGGACTCCTCGCGCCCGATCGGCTTGAATTCCGGAGGATCCGTCAGCACAATCGCCAGCGAAATGTACTTCGCCAGCTGTTCTTCGTCCGGGCGCCCGTTCTTGTGTGTGCGGTAGAAATCCCTGAGCTTTCTCAGAAGCTCCGGATCGAGGTTGTCCGCAATCTTTCGGAGTTCTGCGCGAACGGGGTGGTACTGAGATCCAAGCTCGACATCGAATCCGGCAACGTTGAGGGCCGCGACCATAGTGAAGACACGCATGTCCTGGTCGATGGCCACCGGAGACTGTGCAGCGGCTGTAATCGCCGAGGCGCAGGCCAGGAGAAAAACGCCAATACAGCGCAGAAACATGCCGGGAATGATAGCATTTTTCCGGCGAGCTCATGGACGTGGGAATATCAACTCGATGCTTCGGCCGGACGCCTGTCGGTCCCGACATGCCTGTATCGGCTCAAACGCGCGGGATTCAGCCAGATTGAACTCCATGCCGCGCTTCCCGGGCTCGATTATCACAACCGATCGGCAACTCGCGAATTGGCGCGGTGGTTTCGCGAAAACGAACTCCCCGATCCCTCGCTGCATCTGCCGTTCGAGAAAAACGTCCTGGCCGGACAGTCGTTACGAGCGTCAGGATGCGCTCGATGAACTGAAACGCTGCCTCGAGCTCAGCGACCTCCTCAGACTGCGGTTTGTCGTGCTGCATCTGGGCAAACCTCACCAGGACTTCAACCCCGCCGGATTTGAACATGCATACGCCGCAGTGGCGACCGTTCAGTCCTTCTCAGGCGCCCTTGTCTTACTGGAGACTCTGCCCAATGGATTCGCTACTTTCGCCCGCATTACGGAGTTCAGGAGCGCGGCACAGCTCCCGGATGTTGGCATCTGCTACGATACCGGGCATGGGGAGATGGACGGCACTTGCGACGCCATCCATCTCAATGACAACGATGGCGCGGATGACGCCCACCTCTGGCCGTTTGACGGAGCACGCAATGGCCCGCGCTGGTTGAACGTCTCGGGTCGTCTCTTTACCGGCCCGCTGATTCTGGAGGGGGTGACGACCGGCTCGAAAGAGCCGCGGCCTGCAGTAGTCGCCTGAAAGACCTGTTGGACGAGGGGGCCAATTCCATCGAGGAGTTCCGTCTAAAGTACGAGTTCCCGACCGATACCAGAGGACAACGAATGAACCGAATCTACATTGAAGATGCCGGCAAACATGTCGGAGAAGAAGTAACGCTTTTCGGCTGGCTCCACCACAAGCGCTCCAGCGGCAAGATTCAGTTCCTGATGGTACGGGACGGCTCCGGATATATCCAGGGTGTGCTGGTGAAAAACGCGGTGCCGCCTCATGTCTTTGCCGCAGCGGACACCCTGACCCACGAATCGTCCATCAGGGTTACAGGAAAGGTTCGCGAAGACCCGCGCTCCCCGAGCGGATACGAAATGGATCTGTCGAACCTCGAAGTCGTCCAGGAAGTTCCCAAGGACGACCCCTTTCCGATTACCCCCAAGGAACATGGCATCGAATTCCTCATGGACTACCGCCACCTGTGGATCCGATCCACCCGGCAGCGGGCGATCCTGAAAATCCGTCATGAAATCATCAAGGGCGTCCGCGACTTCTTCGACGACAACGGATTCACGTTGTGTGACGCGCCGATCCTGACGCCCGCGGCATGCGAAGGCACGTCGACGCTGTTCGAAGTCGATTACTTCGACGAAAAGGCCTATCTGACGCAGTCCGGGCAGCTCTACAGCGAAGCGACGGCTGCAGCGCTTGGCCGGGTGTACACGTTTCGGCCCGACATTCCGTGCCGAAAAATCGAAAACCCGGCGGCATCTCACCGAGTTCTGGATGGTCGAGCCCGAAGTGGCGTATGCGACCGTCGACGACATCATGGATCTGGCCGAACAGATGATCTCGTTACGTCGTGCAGCGCGTCGTCGAAAACGCCAGCCGGAATTGAAAGCACTCGATCGCGACATTCCAAAGCTGAGAAGATCAAACCGCCGTTTCCTCGAATCACCTATGATGAAGCCGTCGAGCACTGCTTCAAGAAAAGCGGGTCGCGAGATCCAGTGGGGCGGCGATTTCGGCGGCGGCGACGAAACCATGATCTCGCAGCAGTTCGACAAGCCCGTCATGGTGCACCGCTATCCCAGCGGCGATCAAGGCTTTCTACATGGAGCCGGACCCGCAGCGCCCGAAGTTGCGCTCTGCGTGGACGTGCTCGCGCCGGAAGGCTATGGCGAAATCATCGGGGGAGGCCAGCGCATGTCCAGTTACGAGCTGCTGGAGCAGCGGATCAAGGAACACGACCTGCCGCGCGAAGCCTTCGAGTGGTATCTGGACCTGCGCAAGTACGGCTCCGTGCCCCACGCCGGATTCGGCATGGGAATCGAGCGCGCGGTGACCTGGATTTGCGGGCTGGAACATGTTCGCGAAACGATCCCCTTCCCGAGAATGTTGTATCGTCTGAAGCCATAAGCCGAGGCCATAAGCCAATGTCCAGCATATCCAGCATTTCCGCATCTCTATCATCGGCGTGCCCATGGATCTGGGAGCAGACCGGCGCGGCGTCGATATGGGCCCCTCCGCGCTGCGGTATGCCGATCTGAACGAGCACCTCACCGAACTGGGCTACGACGTCGAAGACCTCGGCGATCTCGACGTCATCATCCCGGAAACTCAGCACTACGGCGACGCTCAGGCAAAGTACCTGAACGAAATAGCCGAAGCCTGCGAACGACTCGCGAAAATGGTTCTCGGATATTGAGGAGCGAGGCCGCACTGCCGCTCGTCCTCGGCGGCGATCACTCGATCGCCGTGGGAACCGTTTCGGGCATGTCCGAAGCTTTCAGGCGCCGGAAAAAGACCTCGGCCTGATGTGGTTTGACGCTCATGCCGACATGAACACGCCGGAGATATCGCCAAGCGGCAACGTCCACGGCATGCCCATGGCGTCCATCCTGGCTATGGGCCTCCGGAGCTCACCGATATTTTCGGTTTCTCGCCAAAGATGCCGGCCGCTCAGGCGGTGATGATCGGGATACGGGAAGTGGACCGCGAGGAGCGCGAACTGGTCAAGAGGTCCGGCGTCCGTGTCTTCACCATGAAGGAAATCGACAAGCGCGGAATCGGCGCCGTGATGGACGAAGCGCTCGCATTGTCACGAAGGGGACAGACGGCTTTTCCGTCACGCTCGACGCGGATTTTCTCGACCCTTATGATTCGCCGGGAGTCGCCACTCCGGTGCGCGGCGGCGCAAACTATCGGGAAGCGCACCTGGCCATGGAGATGGTCGCCGACACAAGAAACTGGCGTCGTTTGAAATCACCGAGATCAACCCGATCCTCGACATACACAACAAGACCGCCCAATTCGGAATGGAGTTGATCTTGTCGGCATTCGGGAAACAAATCCTGTAACAGAGTGTTCTGGGGACTAACGATGGAATGGCTGGACGACATCGCCAACGAAAAGCGGATCCGGCAAAAATGCCGAAGATCAGAAAACCACGTTAGCGGGCGATCGGGAAATTCAATACAAGGCGAAGGCCTGGGCGTTCTGGGGCGAACTGTCGGATCTTCTGGAGTCGGATCTGGACCGCTACAACGGGAATGTGCCGCGAGAATACGCCGTCCGTCTCGAATCCTTTCTTGGAGGCACGCGATGGGTTCTTCATTCCGCATCTCTTCCAAGGCGCTCCCTGACCCTGCAATTCAGCTTTGAAGAACGCCGCGTGAGCTGTTATCAATTGCCCGCAAAGACCGAGCAGCATTTCCTCGTGGAAGTCGGCAGAGACGGCACGATGTCGCTGACCGAGGCGGGCAGCCTGGAACCGGTTGCGGTGGGACAGGAGCTGCAAACCATTCTGACGCCTTTCCTCAGGGGGTTGTAGCCGCGGCAAGATCCAAGTTCGCGGTGCCCGCAACGCCTACCCTCAGGGCTAAATCGTGCAAACTCGAACTCTCTTTCCAGGAATAAAGGGATACCCCGGTTGTGCTTCGCAGAGGAGGTCCAGCCAAATTTTGGCTGATGGGCGTCAAATTTCGTCAGATTTGTGGGCGCTCAAGACCGCCTTTATGTGTAAAAACAATAACTTGCAGATTGGAACGACAGATGCCTTGCTACTGTCGTCATGGAGGACTACAAACAGAGCGATGTGGAAATCGGAGACCGGGTGCGGCGCCGCGGGATTCTGGCCGCAATGTTTGGCGACGAAGCCGGGACGGTAGTCGCCGTCAGCCAGGGTCCCGAGACCAGGATGTTCGAGGTGAGGTTCGGCTCCCGGTTCGTGGCGTGCTCGCCTCAGCAAATCGTCCGTTGCTCGTTTCCCGGACAACGTTTCCCTTCCACTCCGCCCGCACACCTGCCTCCCAAAAAACGCCACCCGAGAGATTCGGCTAACGCGCTTGCCGAACGCTGACGGAAGTACCGCAACGGCCTGGCCACCAATCGCCTTCGCAAAACCATGTTTGAATTTGAGGGGTAAACTCTCAGGTTGGATGGAGCGTCCGCCGACCGTTATCCGGTCTACGAAAAAGAGCCCTCGGTTCGGCGGCTAGCGAACCTGAATCACGCGGCCGTCCGCGGCGATCACCACGGTGACGCCATCGAAGTAGAGCGTCTCCTGGCCGCTGACCGAAAAACTTCCCCACGGTTGCCCCAACAACGCAAGGACCTCCGCCCGCGTCGATCCAATAGCCGGCCGTTGAATGACCCGATTCGGGCGGGGTTCATTGATGATCATGCGCGGCTCGGAATAGACCTCGGGTTGTGGAGGCTCGTAGGCACGCGTGCTGGCGGGCGGAACGACACTGGGTGCGGTCGCGCTGACATCGAAACCAGCCGGGGCCTGGACGGGATACGCCAAACTTGGAAGCTGCCCCGGGATCGTCGCCTGTGGCTGATCAAGCAAAGGGTAGTAGCCGTAAGGCGGATAGTAATACGAAGGATAATAGGAAGGAACGGCGACCGGCACCAGAACCGCGTCGCGGCCGCGGCTGCGTTGTGCCGGGCCATTGTTGACCGGCCGGTTATTCCCGCGGTTCCCTCGTGTCTGTTCGGGAACCACGACGGTTGGCGTCGAACCGCTATACCGGATGAATGGAGGCTGAATAAACGGCTGGACCGGATTGCCCATCGGAGCCACCGGATTTGTCATCGGGAGAATCACCGACGAGGGTACTGGAGTCGCGGACCGCTGCAGAGTCGAGGGGCCCGTGTAGACAAACGTTCCGTTAGTCCTCTGCGCAAAGACGGCGGGAACACATAAGGCCATGGCAGCGGCAAGAGCCAGCATCGGAGCGCTCGTAACCCTCATGTTGTACCTCCCGTTTTTGCTTTTAGACGCGACGCTGAGGATTCTAGCTCACCAAAACCCCACGAACAACTTTTGAGCTATACTCCGGTCGCTTAAATAATCCTGAAAGGTGATCTTATGAGCAAGTCATGGACCGTCGTCGCAGCCGCCGCGCTGCTCGTACCGGTCTGTCTGGGCACGGCCCTGGCACAAGCGCCGCAACCCAATCCGGCAGACCCTCTATATCAGTCGAAAGGCGACCAGGCGCGCACCTACACGTTCCCCGGAACGGGTGAGACCATCGCCTATCACATCTATGTTCCGATGAAGTGGGATAAGAATACAAAGCTGCCTCTGGTGATCCTGACCCACGGGGCAAATCAGGCTCCGACAGCTCCTTTCATGCGTCCGATGGCCAATCCGACGCTGGCCGGGACCGCTGAGGCCCGCGGGTACATTGTCGCGGCGGTGACGGGCTATCACGCTAACGCAACCGGTGTTCCCACTGCAGACGCGCACCATTGGAACGTTCCGTATGCGATGGTTACTGTCGCCTCACAACGCGGCGCCGGTGGCGGCGGGCGTCAGGGCGGCGGCGGGAATGGCGGGCGCGGCGGCGGACGCGGTGGCGGACGCGGCGGTCCAGCCGCGGCTCCTCCAACTGCTGAAGATTTTCAGCGCGCCGAACTGGATATCCTTTATGTCACCGATCTGATGGCCAGGGAATACAATGCCGACCCGAATCGCATCTACCTTATGGGAAATTCCTCCGGCGGCAGCGCAGTTTGGAATCTCGGTGCCAAGTTCCCGGAGCGCTGGACGGCGATCTCTCCGAGCGCCGCTCCCCTGGAAGATTCGACGTTTCCCTATGAAAAACTGAAGACCGTCCCAGTCCTCGTTGTTCACGGCGACATGGACACAACGATGGTCTTCGATGCCAGCAAAGTGATGGTCGATCACGCGAAGGCAAAAGGCGTTGATGCCACGTGGCTTCCCGTTCCGGGCGGTGCACATACCGATGCCTGGGCCCAGCAGGACATTCTCAACAAAACTTTCGATTTCTTCGATGCCCACAAGACGAAGATGAAATAGATCGGGGTCGGGGCTGTTTCGGCTGTCGCCCCGGAGGGGCGACGGGGAACTCGGTACTCCCCGAAATAGCCCCGCGAATCTCCCCCTAAGACGGCTATGCAATTGACAGGCTTTTCATTGCTGTATAGCATCGCCTTGCGCTTGAAAATCGCGCCATTCCACAACTAATGAGGACTTTTTAGAATGTTATTGTTGCAAGAGGCCGCCAGCACCGGTGTGCTTAACGACTGGTGCATATGGCTCGCCAACACGCCGGGCGGCGTATACATTCGGGAATCCATCTGGGAGTTTCCTGTTATCGAGGGCATCCACGTCTTGAGTATCGCCATGTCTGTGGGAATGATCCTGTGGTTTGACCTTCGATTGATGGGCGTGAACATGAAAAACCGTCCGGTCTCCGAAGTTTTCCGGGGGGTGTACTGGTGGATGGTCCTGGGTTATGCCGCCGCTTTTATTTCAGGACTTCTGCTGTTCTGGGCCGAAGCAGACCGCGCCTATCCGAACCTGTTCGCCCGCATCAAATTCTTCGCGCTCATCGCAGCCGGGGTAAACATCCTGACTTTCCACTTGAGCACGCAGAGGACGCAATCGCAATGGGATAACGATCCAGTGCCGCCCCTGCGAGTACGTCTGTCCGGATTTATTTCGATTACGTGCTGGGTGGTGGTGATATCCGCAGGCCGGTTGATGGCCTATACGTTCTGAGGAGCGACCATGGGAAAAGATCTGTTACTCCCGCTGTTCAACTGGCTCGGAGAGTCCGGCTTTGGAAAAGCGATCGCCGATTCCAAGTACGCGTTCGCCATCATTGAGGTCTTCCACCTGTTTGGAATCATCCTGCTGCTCGGGGGAGCATCGCTGATGGCCTTGCGCCTTGTGGGTCTCAGTATGAAGGAGCAGAAGATTTCCGAAGTGGCGCGACAGGTGAGCAAGTTCACCTCCGTCGGCCTTCTGACCATGCTGGTTTCCGGCATCCTGATGATGTCGTCGATTCCCAACAAGTACTACCACAGCGTCCCATTCTGGTGGAAGATGGGTTTCTTCTGGAGCGGCGTGGTCTTCCACTTTACGCTTTACCGTAAGGCAACACGATCCGATAACACCGGGCTTCTGCTGGGGTCCATAACCGCCCTGCTGGCGGTCGTGTTGTGGTACGGCACCGGGGCGCTGGGCCGCGCGATAGGATTCTATTGAGTCTTCTTTGAAGATCGCCACCTACAACGTCAACTCCATTCGAATCCGTCTGGATACCGTGCTCGGGTGGCTTCAGACGCATGCGCCCGACGTTCTCTGCATTCAGGAAACAAAATGTCAGGACGAGGAGTTTCCGCTTCTTGCCCTGACAGCCTCCGGTTACCACATCCACTTCCGGGGGATGAAGTCCTACAACGGAGTCGCCATCCTGAGTAAGGAAGCGCCAACCGAAATCGCATTCGGGTTCAACGATGGCCTCGAGGAGCAGGATGAAGCCCGTCTGGCGCGAGCCGTCATTCGAGGAATTCCCATCATCAACACCTACGTACCCAACGGCTTCAAGATCGACACGCCAAAACACGAATACAAGCTGAACTGGTATGGGCGCCTGCGCGAGTACTTCACGAAAAACCTGTCCCCGGACCAGCCTGCAATCTGGTGTGGCGATATGAACGTGGCGCCCGAACCGATTGACGTCCACAGTCCGGAGAAACACCTCAAACACGTGTGCTTTCACGAGTCGGTGCGGCAGGCTTACAAAGAGACCGCCACCTGGGGGTTTACCGACGTCTTTCGGTACCTCCATCCCGACAGGTTGCAGTACACCTTCTGGGACTATCTGCGGCCGAGTTCGCTGGAGAAAAACAAGGGCTGGCGCATCGATCACATCATGGCCACGCGGCCGCTGGTGGAGAAGTGCCGCGCCGCCGAAGTGGATATGGAACCGCGCCGCGGAGCGCGCGCCTCGGACCACACCTTCATGTGGGCGGAATTCGACGCCTGACTTGACTAGACGGGGCTCCGCCCCGGACCCCGGCTCGGGCGCTTGCGCGGCACACCAGCCGCGCGCCGCGCCCTCGCGGCGGCGCCTTTTGGCGCCTGGCCCGTTATGCCTTGCGGGAACAAAATTCTCGTTACGCCCGGCATAACGGGTCTCCGCATCAGCCTCCCGCCAACCACAGTGAACGCCCCGTCAGTTCCCGATGGTTCAGGCCAGCCGCCTTGTCCATTAGCGCGAGCCGTTCGGGCAGGACCACGGGGAAGCGCCATTCGTCGCTTCGTCCGCCGGAGGAGACGAAAAGCTGAGCCCAATCGTCCCACCACGGCGAGAGCCTCCGGGCGATCGGTTCCACGATCAGGACAGGAAACCCTCGCTGCGCGGTTCGCAGCATCGCATCGCGCCAGCGCGCGCGCCCCTCTTCTGGAAGCTCGTTGAGAATGAACGCGGCAACAATGCCGGTCCGGTCGGGAGGCTTGAACGTATTGATATCGATTGCCTTGGCCGAGGCGTCCAGGCCGAAAACTCCGTACGTCCAGCGGGCTTCCGATGCGGCCCATGGATGCCGATCCACTCCGGAAACGCGCGGGGACGGCGACATCATGGAGGCCCATGCCGCTCCAGCAATCCCAGTGCCGCACCCCAGGTCGAGCAGAGCGGGAGGCCTGGTGCGGTCCGCGCCGAGCGCGGTCACGATTTCGCGGATCAACAGGAAGTGAAGCGGTCCGAAGTAGAGCGCGAAGGCGGCACGCTTCCCTGCTCCGTCGAGAGCCGCGCCGGCGCCGATCCGGCCACGCCGTTCGACGTAGAGGGACGACAGCGCCTGAACGCTCCGCCGGACCTCCTGAAAGCTCAGGGCGCGCATGTGACGTTCCTCGAGCGCGTCGAGCCATCGGGAAAACGTGTCCATCGGCATATAGTAACCGGGGACTGCGGGCTTTATTTTCCTGTCCGTCTAATAAAACCGGCACTCCGGAGTTATCCCCAATGAAGGGCGCATGAGCGACATTCCGAAATCCCGATGGATCGTAGAGGCGCTGGAGCTCCACGAGAGCTCCCTTATCCGCTACGCCCGGTGGATTTTGTCGGATCTGGAAAGCGCCCGGGAAGTCGTGCAGGAGACTTTTTTGCGGTTGTGCAAGGAAGATCCGGCGCGTGTCGAGGGACACCTCGCGCAATGGCTGTTCACGGTCTGCCGGAACCTGGCCTTCGATGCGCGAAAGAAGGAGGCTCGAATGACACCTCTTGGGGACACGGAAATTGCAGTCGCGCCCGATCTCGACGAGCGCCGGACAGTCAGCCAGATTCTGCAGGTCGTCGAAACCCTGCCCAAAAACCAGCGTGAGGTCATCTACCTGAAGTTCCAGTGCGACCTCAGCTACAAGGAAATCAGCGAAGTGACCCGGCTCTCTGTAACCAACGTCGGATTCCTCATTCATTCCGCCGTCCGCGCCATCCGCAAACAGATGCTTCCGGAAGCCCCGCAAGCTGTTAGGAGGAGCCAATGAATACCCCGCGAATGAACCCCGAGATTAACCCCGACGACCCGAAATGGACCGCCTACGTTCTTGGAGAACTCGACGACGCCGAACGGGCCCGGATCGAGCGTTTGATCGAGACCTCCGACGAAGCCCGTGCGCTTGTCGACGAACTGAACCTCGCGGCCTTGACTCTGAAAGATGAATTGGCACCCCTGGGATCCCTCGCTCTAACGCCGGAACAAAGAGCCGCGATACAGGGCGCAATAGCGCCGGAGCCCCGGCGCTGGTTTGGCGTGGCTCCGATGAAGTGGGGATTGGGACTGGCCACAGCAGCGGCTGTCGTTCTGGCCGCGTGGGTCGGACTCGCGCCGTCGCCTCCACAGCGGGTGGCGCAGGTGTTACCCGAGGAACAGAACCTGGGAACTGCGATTGAGGATCTGCGATCCGAGCCGCGTCCCTCGAACAACATGGAGCCGAAAGCCGCCGCCTCACCTACAAGCGCTTCCCGCCAGGAAGAATCCAATCCGAAGGCGGAAAACGAACGCAAACTCGCCAAGGCCACCGGGCAGACTCCGTCTGACGATCGTGCCGCTGAGAATCAGGGGAAGGCGCAGCCCGGTGTTGGCAAAGACGTTGCGGACCTGGTGCGTGTGCTGCAACGGGAAGAAGTAGCGAGAGTTCCTGCGGAAAATGTGAACACGGTTAGCGATGAACCGGCTGGCAAGGACGAAAGAGGACAAACGGCTGCGGCGCCTCCAGCGCCAGCGCCACCGCCACAGGTGTTAGGGGCAATCCGAACTGTTCCACCCTCGGTTGCCGCACCAGCGGCGCCCGCTGGAGGGGGACGTGGGGGGCGCGGAGGTGGCGGCGCAGCCCGAGGAGGCGGCGCTGTTCCCAATGCACAAGCGGGAGCGCCCGCTGCCGGACCAGGGCAAGGTGGTGGAGCGACTGGCGACGCGCCACGTGGAGGTGCGGCGCAAAATGAGCCGGACCTGCTGCGATACCTGTCGCAGGTGGCGGGCGGGACCGGTGGAGCTGTGCGTGTGGATGGGTTTCAGGGGCCCCTGGCTGCAACACCGCCACCCCCACCCCCGCCGCCTGGAGCGGCCCTCAACCGCTTCAATGCGCCGGGCCCCAACACCGAGGCTTACGACCGGATCGTCGACAACCCGTTCATCCGGACCTCGCAGGAAAACTTCGTCCACGTTCTCCATCGACGTCGACACGGCCTCGTATGCCAACGTGCGGCGCTTCCTGACGCAGAACCAGCTGCCGCCGAGGGACGCAGTGCGCATCGAGGAGATGATCAACTACTTCACCTACGACTACGCCGCCGCCGGCGCGGCAACGATCCCATTCGCCGTCATATGGAAGTCGCCGCGGCCCGTGGAATCCGCGAGCACCGCCTGGTGCGCATCGGCATCAAGGCGCGAGAGATCAACGCGAACCGGCGTCCGCCGAGCAACCTCGTGTTCCTGCATCGACGTGTCCGGCTCGATGAACGCGCCGGAACAAGCTGCCGCTGGTCAAGGCCGCGACTCGAAATGCTGGTGGAGCAACTCGGTGAAAGCGACACCGGGTCGCGATCGTCGTCTATGCCGGCGCCTCAGGGCTGGTGCTGCCGCCGACGCAGCGGCGATCCGCAAGGCCGTGATCAGCGCGGCCATCGACAGCCTGCAACGCCGGCGGCTCGACGAACGGCGCCGCGGGCATCCAGCTCGCCTACGACAGGCGGCCCGCGAACTTCATCCGCGGCGGCATCAATCGCGTCATCCTGGCGACCGACGGCGATTTCAACGTCGGCGTGACCGAATCAGGGCGACCTGCACGCGTCTGATCGAAGACAAGGCCAAGAGCGGCGTGTTCCTGAGCGTGCTCGGCTTCGGCATGGGCAACCTCAAGGACTCGACGCTCGAGAAGCTGGCCGACAAGGGCAACGGCCACTACGCCTACATCGACAGCTCAACGAAGCGCGCAAGGTCCTGGTTGAGGAGATGGGCGGTACGCTGGTCACCGTCGCCAAGGACGTCAAGATCCAGGTCGAGTTCAACCCGGCCGAGGTCGAAGCCTATCGCCTGATCGGCTACGAAAACCGCTTGCTTCGCGACGCAGGACTTCAACAACGACTCGAAGGATGCCGGCGACATGGGCGCGGGCCATACGGTGACGGCGCTGTTCGAGGTGATCCCCAAAGGCGGCAACGTCCCGGGGCCATCGATCGATCCGTCGAAGTACACCGTGGCGACCGATTCACAGACGGTGCGCGTCCCGGCAGGCTCCAGCAACGAGATGTTGACTCTTCGCGTGCGCTACAAGCAGCCCGACAGCGACACCAGCTCTCGTATGGATGTTCCGCTGGTGGATCAGAATCGGGCTTTCGCCCGTGCGACATCGGACTTCCGTTTCGCGGCCGCCGTCGCGGAATTCGGCATGATTCTTCGGGAATCGCCCTACCGCGGCAGCTCCTCGCTGGAATCCGTACTGGATCTGGCGGAAGCCAGCCGCGGCCAGGATCGCAACGGCTACCGGCAGGAGTTCATCGGCCTGGTCGAGCGCGCACGGCGTCTCCGGTAGGAGAAAAAGGGACGAGACGGGGGTAATTCGGGGACGCGCACCAAATCCGCGCGAGCAGTCTTCGTTGGCGAGGAATTTGTGGCGCGGATTTGGTGGGCGTCCCGAATTACCCCGTCTCGTCTACTCGTCCCAGGACTTCCTTCCGCTCGACCGCACCTGCTTGATCCGGGTGCGAATCCTCTTCTCCTGAAGCCTCTGTTCCCTGGCCGCCCGCGTCGCCTTCGTCTTGACGCGTGCCTTGTCCTCATGAAGCGCCTTTTGCAGGAGTGCTGTAAAGCGGGCGACCGCATCCGCGCGGTTCAGGTCCTGGCTTCGGGTCAGCTGAGACGTTACCTGCAGAACGCCATCCTTGTTGATTCGCGAGGCCAATTTCGAACGAATCCGGCGGCGTTGCTCCGGCGAGAACACGGTCGAACGTTCGAGATCAAAGCGGAGGGTCACCCGGCTCGACACCTTGTTGACGTTTTGGCCGCCGGGACCTCCACTGCGAGACGCGACAAATTCCAGATCCCCTTCAGGAATCTCCAGACCCGGCAGGATCGAAATCAAGGGTGGCCCCCGAAATCGATGTCGTCGGAAAGCTCGTTGACGTCGGTGGCGGCATCGTAAGGGAAGTACGCGGCGAGTTGCTCGCCAACCTCCGTAATGCCTTCGACCAGCCCCATCGTAAAGTCTCCTTCACGAAAATGCTCGCCCATCCGGCCGACGACGTGTTGCCAGAGCTCCTGCCCGGCCTTGTCGTGTATTCCCTGGTCGCCCAGGACGACGAATCGGCGTCGCGACGGGACGATGAAAAACAGCACGCCATTGCGCTGCCGGGTTCTGGTAACACCCAGTCGAGCGAACACGCGGCGGGCCGCTTTCTCGACGCTGCCCCAGAACAGAGGGGAAACCGACACGACAATCTCCCCAGAGGTTCGGCGCTCCGCCTGCTCTATCGCCTCGCGAACGCGTTTTGAATCGATGGATTGCAGCAATTGTTGACGTGTCATCACCATGATCCGCTGGCGCCTCCACCGCCCGACATTCCACCGCCGCCGCTGAAGCCGCCGCCTCCGCCCCAGCCTCCTCCGCCAAACCCGCCGCCGCCGCGGCCGCGGCGGCCGCCACCGCCGGACAGGAAGCTGATGAGCAGCCAGGTTGCCAGCGATGGATTCGTGGCCAGAACACCGAGAAGGATGAGGGCAATGATGCCGTAGAAAATGAGCTGCCCCAGACCGACTGGACGCGGCTCCCGCCCCTGCCTTTGCGCCGTGGCGGTTGGACTGCTTCCGGGAAGCGGTTGCCCGATCGCCGTCGCTACGGTCTCCATCGCCTGGTTCAGGGCTACAGCCGGATCACCGGCGCGAAAACCCGGCGTGACGATATTATCCAGAATACGTTTCGCCAGAAGGTCGGGAACGTCCGGCTCCAGTCCATAGCCGACTTCGAAACGAAGCTTGTGATCGTCCGCCATGACGAACAGCACCAGGCCGTCGTCAATTCCCTTCCGGCCAACCTTCCATTTTTCAAACGCATTGTTCGCCCAGTCTTCAATCGGCACATCGCCGGTGGTCTTCCCGATCCAGATGATCAGCTGATGCTGGGTCTGTTCCTGGTAGAGGCGAAGCCGGCTATCGAGCTGATCGACCGCGTCGGGGCGCAGAAAGTTTGCCGTGTCGGTAACCCAGCGGGTGGGTGCCGGCGGAATGGGGACGACGTCCTGGGCGGAGAGAGGGAGGCAGAGCAACGCCAGCAGAACAACCCAGAGCAATCCGACCAACGGAATTCGGGGCCGTGCACCTCGAACCCCGAATTCTTGAGGAAGATTCTTCGAGCGTCGAATTCGGGGTTCGAGGTGCACGGCCCCGAATTCCCCACCGGAACTCCTCAAAACTGGACCGCGGGGGCCCTTTCGGCGCCGGCGTCGGCGGCGAAGTAGGCTTTGGTGTTGAACTTGGATCCGAACAGGCCGGCAATGATCACGGTCGGGAAGCTATCGCGGCGCGTGTTGAAATCGCGAGCGGCGTCATTGAAGTGCTTGCGTTCAACACTGATGCGATTTTCCGTCTGTTCGAGCGAGACCTGAAGATCACGAAAGTTCTGCGTCGCCTTGAGGTCGGGATATTTCTCGACGACCACCATCAACCGTTGCAATGCAGACCCGAGGCCTGCCTGGGCCTGCTCGAAGCGTTGAAGTGCGGCCGGGTCGTTGATCGCGTTGGAAAGGGCTTCCGGAGTAATTTGGCCTACCCGCGAACGAGCCTCCGTTACTGCGGTCAGTGTGGATTGCTCGAAGTTTGCCGCGCCCTTGACCGTTGCCACGAGATTCGGGATGAGATCGAGGCGCCGCTGATAAGCGTTCTGGACCTGGGCCCACGCCCCTTGTGTCTGCTGATCGAGCCGCACGAGTCCGTTATAGGAGCTTGAAACTCCAAGCCCAACGATCACGAGAATCCCTACGACGACGGCAACGGCAATAAGAAGAATCTTCGATGTGCTCAATCTCCACCTCCAGCGACTTTGTGTCCAACCATTGTCTCACCAATCTTCCGCTCAATGTACAATCGCGGACCGGAGGATAGAAGCCAAATGAGTGCAGAGAAGAGTCGGGAAACCCGGATCGGTCTTGTGATGTACGGGGGGGTCTCGCTGGCCGTGTATATCAACGGCGTCTCTCAGGAGTTCTACCATGCCGTCCAGGGTAATGGAGTCTATCGCCTGATCAAGGAACTCACCGATTCGGAAATCGTTCTCGACATCATCAGCGGATCGTCTGCCGGCGGTATCAACGGCATCATGCTGTCCTACGCGCTCGCAAACGATAAAGACTTCACGCGATGTGCCGACCTCTGGCGCAATTCGGCCGACATCCGGCGCCTCCTGAGGACGACATCGACGACAGCAGACCCTGTGCGGTCGGTTCTCGATAGCGAAGGCTATTATCAAACAGAGCTCGAAAACGCTTTTAGAATGCTGGAAAGCACAGCGGCGCACGGCGAATCGCCCTCCCCCCTGAAGGAACTCGATCTCTTTGTAACGGGCACAGACATCGATGGACGCACCTACCAACACGTGGACGACGCGGGCCATATCATCGAAGTGAAGGATCACCGCGCAGTCTTCCAGCTCAAGTACAGGGAAGGGCGCAAATCCAACTTTGATTCGAAGAGCAATCCGGCCGTGATCACGGCACTCTCCAAGCTCGCGCGAATCACGTCGTGTTTCCCCGGAGCTTTCTCCCCGGTGTTTGTCTCGCATTCTGCGACGGAAGGCAAGAGCCCCGACCGCATGTCGGCGAACGAGCTTCTCCAGTACTGGGGAGCGTTACCGCGCGCGGCCTACCTGATCGATGGCGGCGTTATCGACAACAAACCGTTTTCTCATACGATCCACGAAATCTTCTTTCGAACCGCGGAACGCAAGGTGGACCGGAAGCTTTATTATGTTGAGCCGGACCCCGAGCGCTTCCCGGATCCCGCCAGCGACTTCATTCCCGACACACCAAGCTTCATGAAACCCATCCTGAACTCCCTTGTTGCGATTCCCGGCTACGAAAGCATCACGGATGATCTGAAGTCCCTGTCCACCCGAAACGAGAACGTCCGCGAATACAACCGAGTACTGCAGGACGTCACACGGGTGCTGGAGGCCGAGGACAGCCGACCCGGTACGCAAGCCAGTGTGGGCATCCCTGACGTCGGAGAACCGCAGAGATCGATTTACCGCCGGGCCCGCTACGCCTCCGTCAGCGACAGGATTCTGGAAGGCGTCTTCAAAAATTCGACGTTCGAGAACTCACCGAAGATGAGCGAGCAGCGGGCCGCCCTCATCAAGGAGTTCGACCACCGGACACAGGGGACGACCGACACCCTGCATGATTTCGACATCCTGTTCCGGCTGCGGCGCGTTTTTCATCTCATCTATCAGGTTTACGAGCTACTTCACGAAACACCTTCAGACCAGCCTCTGCCTTCCGACCGGGAGCGTTACTTCAACCTGTTGAAACGCCTGAACAGCCACATGGAACTGTTGAACGTGCTCTACTCCGCCATGGAGGCGCTGGTAGACGAAGCCAACTATGGATGGGATGACAAGAAGGAGAACAATCCGGCGGAAATCTGGAACCTGGCGTCCGCAAGTCTGCACCAACTCCTGCAGGCCGACGGCTTGAAAGAGCACGCGGAAAACCTGAAGATGCTCAACGGCGTCCTTCGACGCCGCATCGAACAAGCCAAGGTCAGCATCTTCGATGTACCTTCATTTCGCAGCATTTTGCGTTTCGCCGATGAAATCGAGACGTCCTTTATCCAGCAGATGCTCCTTCCCGGGGATCCGGTCCTGAAGCGCTACCTGCACTTCAACATCATCGATGCGCATCTGTTCCCCATCGAGTGGGTGTCGGGCCTCCACGAAAAGGATGTCGTCCAGGTTTACCGCGTCAGTCCCCTGGATGCGCAAACGGGATTCAGCCGCCGGGACTGCCATGAAAAAACATCCGGAGACGCTCTGGCGCACTTCTCGGCGTTCTTCAAGCGCACCTGGCGCTCGAACGACATCCTGTGGGGGCGCCTTGATGGCGTGTGCGAGTTGGTCGAGACCCTGATGACCGAAGATGCCCTTCTTGGTGGCATGAAGAATGAAGCGGCAAGGGCGCGGGCGCGGGAGACGCTGTTGCCGTCCGACGGTTCGCTGTCTCCGCTCGACGAGTGGTTCAAAGACTCGAGCGAAGCTGCTGTCAGCAGGATCAAAACGTGGGTTCTCAGGATGACCGACGACGACGCGGAGGTCCGACAGGAAGCCGTGGCGGAGCTGGTTGCCGACGATAAAGCAGATTCCGATTCGCGAGTGCAGACCGGCTGTCGCGAATTGCTGATCGAGATGGCGCAGTTTCGGATTCTTCACGAGTCGCTCCCGCAGGTCTTTGAAGACTCCATCAGGGAACAGGTGGAATGGAAGCAGGTTCGGCGGCGAAGCAAGAACGACCCGGAAAAGCTGGAATGGCTGGGGACCGACGTCGCCGTCGATGGCGCAGCGATGGATGCTCTCGCAGCGATCGGCGGCCGGAAGCTTATGGAAGAACTGGCCCAGGGCCGTCCGACAGGGGAATCTCCTCAAGACAGCCCTCTTGGCCAGTCGTTTAACAAGTTTCGAATCGGCTCGGAGGATCTGCTAAACGGTGCGCTGCCACCTCTGGTGCTCGCGGACATCGTGGCCAGAACCCTGCTGGTGCTGCGGAACTGCATGCTGGGCTCGTTGAGCAAGGGAACCGCCGAAAAGGTCCGCGGCAGCACACTCTACAGGTGGGGCATCGATCTGCCGCTCAGGGCGTTCCACGGACTCATTATCTTTCTGAAGGCGACTCCGGGACTCCAGGCCGGTGTCTTCATCGGAATCTCGATACTCTCGCTTCTGGCACTGTTCGTGGGACTGAACTGGAAAACGGCCATCATTCAGCCCCAGGGTCAGATCAACTTCATCTGGTTTGCCCTCTTCATTGTCCTTCCCGCAACCTGGCTATGCGTCGGGCTCTACCAGCTGAGCCGGTCGCGTCTTCGGCGCGCTCACGTTTCGGATTCCGCACGGCATGCGTTGATCGCCATCTGCGCCGCGTCTCCGCTGATTTCCGTGACCCTGGTGTACTTCGGGCTGACGGACATCATTTGGGACTGGTGGGATGGAACGTCGGTTCCTGTTGAATCGCACTACCTTCAGGCACTGATGATCGTGCTGTATGGAATGGTGCCGTTTGTGCTGTCGTTTCTGGGGGGATACCTGGCCGTGCGCGAGAGTGCGCGAGACCTTCAAGTGGAGGACCTGACCGCCGCGCTGGAGCGCATCACAGAGGCCGAGCTGCAGGACATTTCCGATCGCATGGGGCAGCAGCATCGCGTGACGCCCGAGAACCGGCGAGATGTCGCCAAAGCTCTGAGGGTTTCCGCGGAGATGAACCAGAAATTCGGTTCGCTCGAACGCGCGATCCGCGCATCGAGCCCGGGGACCCTGGATTAGCTCGTTATGCCGGGTGTAACTTTCTTTCAGGACGGTACCAACTCTCCGCTGCTCCAGCCCGCAATTTTGGCTCGCCGGACGAATACACCCTACCGGTTCTTCAATCCCAGCAAATCGCGGGCGACCGCTCCGATGCCTGTGACCGGCTCTTTGCGGCTCTCCGGTTCCCTGGATTCGACCTCGGGATCCCTTTCGCCGGGATTGATATAGCGATTGGCTTCCAGCCCGGCCTGTTTTGTATAGAGCTCGAAGTATCGGCCGCGACTCGACAAAAGGTCGGCGTGCGCGCCACGTTCGACGATCCGGCCATGTTCGAGGACGAGAATCTGGTCGGCGTTGCGAATGGTGCTCAACCGGTGCGCGATCGCGAACGTGGTGCGGCCGTGCATCAATGCTGCCAGGCCCTCCTGAATCAGGGACTCACTTTCGCTGTCGAGGCTTGAAGTGGCTTCATCCAGGATCAGGATTCTCGGGTTGGCCAGAATCGCACGTGCTATCGCCAGGCGCTGGCGCTGCCCGCCCGACAGCTTCACGCCGCGCTCTCCCACGATCGTGTCGAGGCCCTTCTCGAACTGGGTGGCGAACTCCTCGACTCGCGCGATGCGGGCGGCTTCGAGCAGTTCCGCTTCAGGCGCGTCAGGTCGGCCAAACAGGATGTTGTCCCGGATCGACCCGTCAAAAAGAAAGTTATCCTGAAGCACGACGCCAAGTTGCGACCGATAGGAATCCAGACGGACCGTCGACAAATCGACGCCGTCGATGGTCACCCTGCCTTTCAGGGGTTTCGCAAATGCCGCGACCAGACCGATCAGCGTGCTTTTGCCCGATCCAGAAGAGCCGACGAGGGCTGTCACCGTCCCGGGCTTTGCTTCGAGCGTAATCCCCCGGAGGACGGGCCGTCCCGCCTCGTACTCGAATTCGACGTCCTCGAATCGCACATGACCGCGAATGCGGCCCATCCCGGCTTGGCGATCCGGATCTTCGTCTTCGGGGCGTTCGTCCAGAACCTCGTGCATCCGATCGAGCCCGGCGAAGGCCTCGGTAATCTGCGTTCCGATGCTGGCGATCTGGAAAACGGGCGCAACCATGAAACCCAGGAGAAGGGTGAACTGGAAGAATTCCCCGACCGTCATCGCGCCTTGGATCAGGAGCCGCCCGCCGAGAACCATCACCGTCGCGCTGACGATCCCCATCAGCAGCGTCGACGTGAGCCCTATCGCCGAGGTTGCAAACAGCGACCGCCGGACGTTTTCGAAAAGACGCATGGCTCCGCTCTCAAACACGGCAGCTTCACGGCCTTCGGCATGAAACCCCTTGACGATGCGAACTCCGCCGAGCGTTTCCGTCAGGCGCCCTGTGACTTCGGCGTTGATTTTTCCACGCTCTCGAAAGATGGGGCGGATGGACTTGAATGCCTTCCGAAGGATAAGTCCGAAGACCACCAGGAAGCCGAGGGCGACGAGAGTAAGGGTCGCATTGATGTTGATCAACAGGACAAAGGCGATGATGGAGGTGAAGATACCCCCAATCAGTTCCACCAGCCCGGTCCCCACCAGGTTCCGCACACCCTCCACATCCGACATGATGCGCGAAACGAGGGCGCCCGTCTTGTTGGCGTCGTAGTAGCGAACAGGAAGCCTGCCGATATGCGCCTGGACACGTATTCGCATCTCCGCAATCAAGTGCTGGGCGGACGTGCTGAGCAGCTGAATCAGGGCAAAAGACGTCACCGCCTGAACCAACACGGCCGCCCCGACAATGGCGACGAGCGGGATCAGGAGATCCGCCCGCCGTTTGCCGACGACGTCGTCGATCAGGTACTTCGTGGACGAAGGCAGCACCAGGCTCGCAGCCCGGTTGACAAACACCAGCAGGAGCCCCGCAAAAAAAAGGCGGCGGCGCGGCCAAACCAGTTCCCGCAGGTCGCGGCGCACCTGTGAAGCCTTCAGCTTCTTCGGAATCGGCCGGTCTTCGTAATTCCGTTTCAATCCCTGACCCGATCGATCTTCGCGGCGAGAATGAAATCGCTTTCGGTCAGGCCATCAATCTTGTGCGTCCAAATGTTGAAGCGGGCCTTTCCCCAGGCAAGATAGATATCGGGGTGATGTCCCTGTTCTTCGGCAATGGCCCCGGCCTTATTGACAAAGTCCAGCGCCGTCTTGAAGTCGCTGAACAGGAACTCCCGTTCGAGATGATGATTGTTGACCACCACCCAGTCCTTCAGCTGAGCCTGCAGAGGCCGGATTTGGTCAGCCGTCAGCGGGGGAACTCCTCCTCGGCATGGAACACATGTCTTCTCCGCCAGTTCTGCCATGTCTGCTTTCCTCCTTCTGGTGGCTGCGCCACGCTTCGCGCTCCTGGTGGCTGCGCCACGCTTCGCGCTCCTGGTGGCTGCGCCAGCGCTTTGCGCGGGCTCGCATTCGCAGCCGATCCCTCTTCTTTCCGGCGGCCTTCTTTCCGCCTGGACCCTGCCCGTTTTTGATTCTATCTCTTCGTGATACTTTCTCTGAGCGCGAGTATTCAATGAACTGGAAGGACATCCGAACCCTCTATCTGCGGGAAATACGCTCAGCTCTCCGGGAGCGCGGGATCGTCGTCAACAGCATCATCATTCCGATCGTGCTCTATCCGCTATTGATGTGGCTGATATTTACCGGCCTCACGTATGTCAGCGGGCAGACTGCGGGGTTGACATCCCATGTCATGCTGCGCAATCTTCCGGCGGCTCATCTTCCTCTGCGGCGCGCGCTGGAGGCGGAGCCGGGCATCGACCTCGTATACTCGGAAGATCCCGAAGCGGATATCCGGAGCGGCAAACTGGACATGATTATCGATTTCGTGCAGGTGCAGGATGCGCCGTCTCTGGCGGAAGGCAATATCGGCGCGCGGGTCACCTACGACGCGTCGCGCGACCAGAGTGCCACGGCCCGGACGCGGGCAAAGCGGGTGATCGATCGCTACCGGGACCGGTTCATCGAGCGCGAGGCCGGGAAGCTCGGTATCTCCAAAACGCAGCTACAGGGATTTCGCGTCGATGAGGTCAACGTCTCAACCAACAGCGAAATGGGCCGTTTCGTGCTCGCCCTGCTTCTTCCCCTGATGCTGGTGGTGATGCTTGCCATGGGAGCGATCTATCCCGCCATTGACACCACCGCAGGCGAACGCGAAACCGGAACCTGGGAAACGATGATGACGGCAGCGACATCGCGTTCGAACATTCTGGCGGCCAAGTATCTTTACGTCGCCACAATGTCTTTTGTCGCAGGTTGCCTGAACGTGACCGCCATGATGTTCACCATGCGTTCGAACCTCGCCCCATTGGGCGGGGTGTCCGGCCTCACCTTCAGCGTGCAGCTGGAATCGATTCCCGTTATCGTCGCGGGCGCAGCGCTGCTTGCGCTCTTTATTGCGGCGGGCATGCTGATTCTGGCGGCGTTTGCGAGAACGTTCCGGGAGGGCCAGTCCCTGGTCAGCCCGTTCATGATTGTTTTCGTACTGCCGCTGATGTTTATTCAGAGTCCCTCCCAGGAATACACTCTAAAAGTCGCCTTTATCCCCGTCGTGAATGTTGCGATGATGTTCCGGCAGGCGATCGTCGGCCGCTTCGACTGGCTGCCGATCGCGGTCACGATTGGCGTGGAGTTTGTTTGCATCGCCCTGGCCCTGAAACTGGCCACCACCATCGTGGAATACGAGGACTTCATCACGGGAAACTACAACGGCACGCTCTTAAACTTCGTCAGCCAGCGACTGCTGCGACGCCGCAAACAGGGGAGGGCCGTTGCGCGCTGAACGCACGCCCGAAGCTTCAGGGCCGTCCGTGCCATCGGCCGGCACAAGTCCCGTTGTTGTCCGCGAACTCACGAAGACTTTCCTGGACGAATCGCGCGGAACAATCTGCGCAGTGGATCACGTCAGCTTTGATTGCCGTCCGGGAGAAGTTTTCGGGCTTCTCGGAGCCAATGGGGCGGGCAAGACCACAACGCTGCGAATGTTGTCGACCATCATCTCGCCAACCGGTGGAACAGCACAGGTACTCGGGCACGACATCGTCGCCGATCCGGCGGGGGTGCGGCGCTGCCTGGGATTCTATTCCGCCAGCACCGCCCTCTATCCGCGGCTGACCGCCCGTGAAACGATTGAGTTTTTTGCCCGGATCAATCAATACCCGGAAGACAAGGTGAAGGCGCGCGTCGATGCCCTGATAGAGCGCTTCGGCATCTCCGGCTACGCGGATGTGCGTATCGAAAAGATGTCCACCGGCATGAAGCAGAAGGTTTCGATCGCCAGAACCGTCGCCCATAATCCCGTCATCCTCATCTTCGACGAGCCGACCGTAGGGCTGGACGTTCTAAATGCGATTGAAGTGCAGCAGGCGATTTCGGAACTTCGCAATGACGGGCGCACTGTCATTTTCTCTACACACATCATGAGCGAGGCTGAGAAGCTCTGTGATCGGATAGCGATCATTCACAACGGCCGGATTCTCGCCTGCGACACGCTCGAAGGGCTGCGATCGACAACAGGACAACATTACCTCGAGGATATTTTCGTCCGGTACGTAAAGGGCCCGGCATGAACTGGAGCGCGCTGAAGCTTCTCTTTGTGCATGAGATGCGAATGCTTCTGCGTTCCCGCAGAACGATCATCACTTCGATTGTTCTGCCGTTGATCATGATGCCGGCGATGATCGTCGGCTCGCGCTTTGCGCAGAAACAGCAGGCCTCCCGCATCGATCAGACGACCTTCGAATATGCGGTGACGGGCCCATGGGCCGAACAAGCCCGCGGGCTGATCCAGCGCTACAGGAATGCGCCGGAATTCAAAGCGCTTCGAATCCACGAGCAACCCGTCGAAGATCCGCAGGCTGCGCTGGCAAGCGGCAGGCTCCATTTCTATGTCCGGACGATGTCGGTCGAGGATGCGGATAAGGACGTCGCTGACGACCCGCCCCCGCCGCCGGGCACGCAGGCGGCACCCCGCCCCACGGGAGTCCCCGCGCTCCAGGTGGTCTATCGGGGCAACGAGGAAATCGCCCGGACCGGCGCCGAACGAATGCTCGATATGATGCGAGCCGCGCGACGCAACGAAACCTACATGGTGATGTTGACTCGCGGATTTCCTTCGCATCCCGAAGGAATCCTGGCGATGACTGCGATCAATGTCGCTACGGAGTCGCAGGTTTCGGGATCGACTCTCGGAAGGTTTTTCACGGTTGTGCTGGTCATGTGGATGGTGGCTGCGGGATCCATCGCCGCCATGGATATCATCGCGGGCGAAAAGGAGCGGGGTACGCTCGAAACGCTCATCACGACCGCCGTCGGCCGCACCGAAATTGTTGCGGCAAAGCAACTGGCGATCTGTTCGGTCGCGCTGTCGATCACGTTTATCCAGGTGCTGAATGCGCTCCTGTACGTCAAGCTGCGGTTGATCACCCTGCCCCAGAGTTTCGTGATCGATGTTTCAATGAAGAGCGTCGCACTACTTTTGATCCTCTTCATTCCGCTTGCCGCCGCCCTTTCGGCCGCCCTGCTGATCATTTCGGCATACGCAAAAACGTACAAGGAGGCGCAACTTCACTTCCTGCCCCTCTATCTCGGCAGCCTCGTTCCCGCGCTGGCTGCCGTGCTTCCCGGCTTGCGATCCCGATCGATCGTGGCCTTCATTCCGCTGGCTAACGTGAGCGTCGCGGCCCGCGAGGTGTTGATGGGACGTCCGGACATGCTGATGATCCTGGTCACGTTCGTGGTGATGAGCCTGACGGCGGCGGCGCTGATCGGGTTCTCCGCAAATCTGCTCGCGCGCGAAGACATCGTTGTTTCGTCTCAGAACGACCAGGCCGTACTGGCCGGAGGCCAGGGCCTGTTTCAGCGCCGGGTCTTCCAATGGTTCGCCGTGATGTGGGCCGTGATGTTCGCCGTTGCGGCCAACGTGCCTCAACTGCAAAGCGTTCGGGCGCAACTTCTGTTTAACGAGCTTGGCATTTTCCTTGCGGGGTCGGTCCTCATCGTTCGGCAGTATCATCTCGACTTGCGCCAGGTCCTGGGAATTCGCCGCCTCCGATGGCCTATCTGGGCGGCGGTGCTCGCAGCGGTGCCTGCCGCACAGGTCGTTGCCCTGGCATTCTTCCGTCTGGTCAGCACGGTGATTCCCACGCCTGACGACTTGATGCGCGAATTCAACAGGCAGATGACACCCACCAGCCTGCCCGTCTGGCAGATGTATCTGTTAATGGCGCTTCTGCCGGCGATATGCGAAGAGTTCGCCTTCCGCGGCATCCTTCTTTACGGGCTCCGCAATCGATTCCACCCTGTCGTGCGCTGTCTGCTGGTGGGCATAGTCTTCGGCATCTTTCACTACACGCTGTTCAGAATCGCGCCGACCGCGCTGCTTGGCGTAGTTCTCACCGCGATCGCGATGATGACGGGGTCCATTCTTCCAGGCCTCCTTTTTCACGCGGCGAACAACAGCTTCGCCATCTGGCTGGAGTCCTCTGGCATCAGCATGAGCCGCCTCGACGGATCCGCCTACCTTACCGCCTTTGCGGTCTTCGGACTGGCTATGCACATGATCTGGAGATACGGAAAAGAGTCAGGCTAGTCCAGGACTAGTCCTGGAAAAGCACGCCGGAGGCGTGCTGAGAATTTAGCCCCGGGTTAAGCGAGCGCAACCCGGGGTTGCCGTAACGGAGATGTTCGCACGCTCGTGAGATGAACCCCGGGTGTCGCTCGGCTCCACCCGGGGCTACCTTCCCTTCACGCCTCCGGCGTGCAAAATGTCTAAACTCCAGTAGTCCAGGACTAGTCCTGGAAGCGGGCGGCAAGGGGAGCGATGAAAGTCCTGAACTTCGGAAGCAGTTTGGCATCAATCGGAATCGGGGGCTCCGATTTCATGGTCATGGGATTGATGACCTTCCCGTTCTTTTCCATCATGTAGTGCAGATGGGGACCCGTCGCCAGACCCGTTTGACCGACATTGCCGATAACGTCGCCCTGATCGACGCTCTTGCCGGCCCGAATGCCCGGGGCAATTCGGGAGAGATGCGCATAGCCCGTGGACAGGCCTCCGGAGTGCTTGATCCGGATCAGGTTCCCATAGCCTTCGGACCATCCCGCGAAAGTTACACTTCCTTTCGCCACGGCCTGGACAGGAGTTCCGGTAGGAGCGCCATAGTCGAGTGCGAGATGGGCGGTGTTGGTCCCGAGAATTGGATGCAATCGCCGGTAGGAGAACCCGGAAGTCAGCCGCAAAAACGGAAGCGGCGAAACCAGCAGAGACCGCCTGACGGCATTTCCCTGAGCGTCGTAGTAAGAGTCTTCAAATCGGAACGCGCGATACGTTTTCTTCGAATTCACCAGTTCGGCCGCTTCAATCTTGCCCCATTTCACGAATTGGCCGTCGTGGTACAGACCGGGGACCACAACACGAATTCGGTCGGCCACCTGCAACTCTGAATTGAAGTCGACATCCCAGGCAAAAATCGACGCGACACCTTCGGCCAGCGTCATCGCGCTTTTGTCCTGCTCCCCCAGAGCGGCGTACAGGCTGTTTTCGCTCTTGGTAATGGTTGCGGTAATGACCGTGTCACGGCTCTCGAGATCCAGGGTGGAAACCCTGGCTGCATAGCCGTCTGCGTCGCGTTCAACCTGAAGAACTTTTTCGTCGTTTATCTTGTACTCGAAGGCGCGCAGCGAACCGTCGGTGGTTTTTTCGAGCTTGAAGGGGTTGCCCGTGTGAAAGCTGCGCACATCGAAGACAGGTTGGATAAGCCGTGCGACGTTGTGGGCGATCTCCATGGGAACATCCAGATCCACGAGAGTGGCGACCAGGGTGGCATTCGGCTTGAAAGCCCCCTCGACGATCTGAATGGGAGGGGGGACGTCGGCGACGCCCAGGAGGGCGACGGATTCGGGAAGGAAAGTCGGCATCGGCACAGGCACTACAAGGCGCAGCGCAGCATAACTGATCATCGCTGCCAACGCGCTGTTGCACTTGGAAAAGCCCATTCCACCTCCCAAAAAACTTCCGAGATTTTAAATCATATGCACATTCATGTGTACACTTGAATCGATGAGAGGCCATGACATCGTCCGTTCCCTGACTGCAGTTCTGATTGCCGTCGTCCTGAGCCTGACGCTGATTTCCGCGCCGGCACGGCAAAACACGACGGCGGCCCTTGATGCCGTCCTGAAAGATGGAGTACAGCGGCGCATGGCTCCCGGCGTCGTCGCCATCGTTGTCGACAAGGAACGAGTCTTATATCTGGGCGCGGCCGGTCAAATGAATATCAAGGGCCGCAGAGCGATGCGCACGGACGCAATTTTCCGCATCGCATCGATGACGAAGCCCTTCACCGCCGTCGCCATCATGATGCTGCAGGAAAAAGGAAAGCTCCGAGTCGAAGATCCTGTGGCCCAGTACCTTCCGGCTTTCGCCAACGTGACGGTGATCGACACCTACGACCCGGCGACCCGCACATACACCGCGCGGAAACCCTCGGCAACCCTGCGAATCCGGCATCTGCTCAGCAATACGTCAGGATTTGGCTACGCGTTCTCGAGTCCCACGCTCAAAGCAATTCGCGACAAGACCGGAAAGGCCACGGAGGACCTTCCCCTCCTGCACGAACCCGGCGCGCAATGGACGTATGGGATGAGCGCCAAACTGCTGGGCCAGATCGTCGAAAAGATCAGCGGCGTCGGCCTCGATGAGTTCTTCAGCACACAAATATTTCAACCGCTCGGTCTGAAGGACACTTTTTACCTCGTTCCCGCCGCGAAACTGAGTCGCGTGCCGACCATCAATCGCAGAAACGCCGCGAAAGGCTTCACCGAAACGGCAAATCCGGCACAACTAGGTTCACGCGCAGCGGGAGACGGCGGCCTGTTTTCCACCGCCGCGGACTACGCGACATTTCTTCAAATGCTGCTGAATGAAGGGACCTGGCGTCAGACGACGCTGCTGACCCCCGAATCGGTGCGCGCAATGACCGCAAACCAGATCGGTGACATCTTTGTGCAGACGCAACAATCGACCGATCCCGCTGCTTCGAAGCCTTTTCCCTTCGGCGCCGGCCGCGACAAGTTCGGGTTTGGATTTCAGATCGCCGGCATCAGCAGCGGCAATCCCGATCTCCGCTCGGCCGGAAGCTACAGTTGGGCGGGCAGCGACAACACCCATTTCTGGGTCGATCCCACCCGCCAGATTGCCGCGGTAGTCCTGATGCAGACAACACCGTTCTACGATGACGGGGCGATGCAGTTGCTCGAAGGATTCGAAGCGGCGGTGGGCAAGACCTTACGCTGAGGTAGAGCGGATCTCCAGCCTGCGACGAGTCCTGTTCCGCTTTCAGGATCAGGACAAATCGAGGCGGGTTATATAATACCGCGGCGTGCAGGCGCGCGCTTCGGACGATAAGGAGGGAACATGTGCGATAGAGATCATTCTCAGGAAGAATTGATGGAGCTTGATGCGGCCGGCAAAATCACGCGGCGGCAATTCGGGGTAATGCTGGGAGCCGGCGTGGCCATGATGCTGCCCCAGGTGCCGAACGCTGCTGCAGTAACAGAAGCAGAAGTGACGATTAAGACACCAGACGGCAACTGCGATGCCTACTTCGTGCATCCGGCCAGCGGCACGGCTCCGGGCGTGCTGATGTGGCCCGACATCTTCGGACTGCGGCCCGCCTTCCGAACCATGGGTAAGCGTCTGGCGCAGTCGGGATACGCCGTGGTTGTGGTGAATCCGTTCTATCGGATGAAAAAAGCGCCCACCGCCGATCAGGGCGCTGCAACACCGTTTGCCGTAGTCGGACCGATGATGAACGCCCTGAACGAGACGACTCATATAACCGATGCGAAGGCGTTTGTTGCATGGCTGGATCAGCAGGCGTCCGTCGCAAAGAACAGGAAGATCGGAACACAAGGTTATTGCATGGGAGGACCGATTGCGTTGCGGACCGCCTATGCTGCCCCCGATCGCGTAGGAGCCGTTGCCTCGTTCCATGGGGCCAATCTCGTCGCGAATGGCGAAAACAGCCCGCACCTTCAGGCGGCGAAGTCGAAGGCGCAGTTCCTGATCGCGATTGCCCAAAGCGACGACACGCCGAGGCCCAACGACAAGACGGTGCTCAAGGACACGTTCGCCAAAGCCAACCTTCAGGCAGAAATCGAAGTGTACGCGGCCCAGCACGGCTGGTGCCCGCCGGATACAAACGTTTACAACATGGAGCTCGCTGAAAAGGCGTGGTCTCGACTACTGGCTCTCTATAGCAAGGCTCTCTAGCGGCGCGTCTCGTAATGGCCTATACACAACGCACCGCGGAGCGGTGCTAGCACGCCGGAGGCGTGCCGAGAATTTAGCCCCGGGTTAAGCGAGCGTAGCGAGCGCAACCCGGGGTTGCCGTATCCGAAATGTGTGCACCCCGGCAGGGGTGCAAGGATTCCTCGCACCCCTGCCGGGGTGCGAATGCCCCTCGTGAGACCTTCCTTTTACGCCTCCGGCGTGAAAAATGTCCAAACTCCAGAGCACGCCGGAGGCGTGCCGAGAATTTAGCCCCGGGTTAAGCGAGCGTAGCGAGCGCAACCCGGGGTTGAAGTATCCGAAATGTGTGCACCCCGGCAGGGGTGCAAGGATTCCTCGCACCCCTGCCGGGGTGCGAATGCCCCTCGTGAGACCTTCCTTTTACGCCTCCGGCGTGAAAAATGTCCAAACTCCAGAGCACGCCGGAGGCGTGCCGAGAATTTAGCCCCGGGTTAAGCGAGCGTAGCGAGCGCAACCCGGGGTTGAAGTATCCGAAATGTGTGCACCCCGGCAGGGGTGCAAGGATTCCTCGCACCCCTGCCGGGTGCTTTGTAGCTGCCAAACACTCCGAAGAACTCCCGCCCCTCTACGCTCGCTTTTTCCGTGCCACCAAAAGGTTCGATCGTCCCTCCCTCCAGTTGTAGCCAATGCCAAACGGAAGGAGCTTTGCGCGATTGGCTTGCTTGTAGGCATCGATAAGATCCGCTTCCTTGTGGTCCTTGAACATGGCGATGGGACCGGAATAGACGCCGTAGAGCGAAACCTCCCACTGGTCGGGTTTGATGAACCTGTAGGGGATACCGGAGTCATCCTGCAAGAGCAAGTCGCTGTGATCGAGAATCGCGTTGCGAACCGTTGAAAAATAATCTTTGTGCATCAGATAAGACGCGGATTTCAGATAGGTGCTCACCCCGGAAAACCGCGACATATAGGTTCTGAACACCGATCTCTTCAGGTAGTCGTTGTGGATGTTCACAGAAAAGTAATAGAGATGCTTTTGCGTGCCTGCCGCGCTCTGAAATTTGATGTCCACTCCCCTGGCCGACCTCATCCTGGGAGCAAGCTTCGCCGCCCCGGCAGCGACGACCTTTCCCTCCCCGTCGATTTCCACGGGCTTCACGTCTTCGATGCGATTGCCGGTCCTGGCGAGAAACAGCATCAGGATCGGAAGCGTTCCTTCCAGATCCTGCTTCACGTCCACTTTCATGTTGTCGGTCTTGAAAAAGCTGAAGCTCACGAGCGAGTCCAGCGACCGACCCACCGTCACAAAGAACTGATCCATGTCGTGCGGCGACATCTGCGCAAAGTCTGGCGCGGATCCGACCGGCTCGAGAGCCACGAGGATGTAGGCGTTAGCCCTGGGAAAAAACGTGGTGGCGTGAAGGAAGTCGGGTCCGCTGAACGGATAGAACAGCGGCGCGGATCCTGCATGCAACTGGTCACTGGCCCACTGCCGCATGATCCCGAGGCGGGTTTTGTCGAGCCTGGCCCAGTTCTTCTCCAAAGATGCCGCATACCGGATCCACTCCGGCCTTGCCGACTGCTTTGCGAGAATGCTGCCGGCCTCCGGCTGCATTCCGGCTATAAACCTGGCGGTGTCGTTGTACACGCGGTGGGCGCCTTCACCCGTCTTCGCATGAAGGGACTCGCCCGACTTCCCTGCCTGACGGCTTGGTCCGTCAGGACTCGGCGCGCCGGGCTGGCAACCGAACACCATGAGACTGAAAACGAGCGGCAGGAACGCGTGGGCGAAACGGCATGAGAGCTTCATTTTTTCTTTCCCAACCCGTAAACAAGGAGTCCGGTGAGTACCGTGGCTAATCCCGCCACCGATTCCACCGGCCTGTAAATCAGTCCGTAGACAAGGATCCAGAGGCCGATCAGCAGAAACACCATCGCCGTCCCTGGATAACCCCACATCCGCGATGGACGCGGCAAACCGGGTTGTTGTATCCGCAGCACGATCAAACCGGCCACTGTGAGCATGGTGAACAAATTCAGCGTAAAACCCATATAGGTGATCACACGCTCAAAGCTCGAGGTCAGAATCAGCAGGATCGTGATCGACGACTGCACCGCTATCGCAACAGCCGGAGCACCTTTCCGGGTGGTCCGCGCCAGGAACCCGAGCAGCGGGACATCCTGCCCCATAACCTGAGCGACCCGGGGGCCGGCCATGATCATGGAACTGACGCTGGACACGAGAAGAAGCGCGATGGTTAATCCCATCAGCTTTCCGCCTGTAGAACCGAAGATGCTGGTAGCGGCAATGTAGCCGACCTCCACCTGTCCCGCGAGCTGGTCCATCGGCGTCGTATAGAGGAAAACGAAGTTGAGCAGCACGTACAGCAGCGTGACCATCAGGGTTCCCTGCAGCAGCGAGCGCGGTAGGTTGCGCTGCGGACGATCGATCTCACCTGCGATGTAAGACGCGGCATTCCAGCCACTATAAGAGTAGGACACGAAAAACAACGAAACCGCGAAGTCGCGGCTGAAAATGTCCTTCAACACGCCGTTCCCCGGCAGGATGCTGATGTGAAGGCCGGGAACGCCGCCAAGAGCCAGTCCCGCCCCAATGAAGAAGACAATCAGCAGCACTTTGAGCGACGTGAAGACGTCTTGAAAACGGCTTCCCAGGCGCACGTCGCTGGCATGAATGACGGTCAGGAGGGCGACTGTACCCAGGGCGATGGGCAGCGGACTGAGCTGGGTAACGATCCTCGACGCATAGTCGCCCAGCGCCATCGCGGCAAGCGCGACGGGTGCCGCAAATCCTACCGTGGCCGAAACCCAACCGGAGAGAAAACCCAGTGCCGGGTGAAAAATCTTTGACAGGTAGTGGTACTCGCCGCCGGAGCGCGGCATCGCCGCGCCCAACTCCCCGTACGCCAGCGATCCGCAGGTTGCAGCAATTCCGCCGATGATCCACAAGAGCAGGAGTGCGAAGACAGAATGGACACCCAGGACCTGGAACCCCAGACTGGTGAATACACCCGTTCCCACCATATTGGCGATCACGAGCGATGTGGCCGTGTAGCGGCCGATGGGTTTCGATGACATTTGATCGTCCCGGAGGACGAAGACTGCAGCGTACCACCAGGGAGAAACGGGGACGGAAAAATTTCGCGCTGCGAAATTCCTCTGTCTGCTACGCGAGGACCCTTCGCCGCTTGCGAGACAGACTGGCCAGCGCCATTCCGCCAAAGAGAAAGCCGCCAAGAGCGCCGAATGAGGTAATCGCAACCCGATCCGGACTGACAGGACGCAACGGCAAGTTAGCCGGATTTAGGATCACGAACCGCGTTCCCTTCTGCTCTGCAAACAACGCCTAGGCCATCCGCACTTCTTCCAACCTGGCGAACACCGTCTTATAGGTGGACCGAAGCGATTCGCGCTCAAGAGTCCGAACCTCGTCCGCTCCTTGTCCTTTGGCAGGCTGTGCGCCTGGGTTCTTGTCTTCTTCGTTCAAACGCGCGGCGAGTCGGTCGAGCTGAGATTGAAGAAACTTACGGGTACCAAGCACTTCCGATTCGAGCTGTTCCAGGCTTTGTATAATGAACGCCGTGGTCAGTCTGAAAGCTACTTCCTGTGCCTTTTTGGGGTCGGATCCAACGAACCGCAGGGTGATGGCGACTTCGCCGCTTTCAGTGTCCGTGACAGTGACGGTGAGGTCGTCCCGAATCTTTCGAATGCGCTCCTCCACGTTTTGTTTACTGTAGAGGTCAAATTCGTGGACTAGTGCTTGAAGATTCGTGCGACTCAGTATCGCAGAGCGCGCGGAATTTGCTCGTGCAAGGATCGGCGTGCTCTCCAGGCTAGGGACTATCTCCGGAGGTACCGTCGAGCGAAAGCCCAGGATCAACGATTCGGAGGCGTATCGCACCGGCAGAAGAAATGATGCTCCGTAGGCCACCATGGCGAAAAAGACAGTGGGAAGTATCAACAGCGCTTTCCAGCCGCTGAACGCCGCGAAAACTCTACGCGGATGATCATGGATTTCAGTCATGGGGTCCTCCCCGGGTGCGACAAACGCCCGCCGTCGCGTAAAAGTCAGAGCGAGCGCGAACGCTATTTTGCCCGGATAGCTGGAAACGGCCCGAAGTTCGGCAAGCCATTCCTCTTCCAGGCGAAGGGCCAGTCTTGCGGGCAGCCGGCGGGCGCGTGCCCGCACCAGTGCTTCAGAAACCTGCGGGGCAGCCGCCAGGAGTCCTGCGGCGACGGCGGCCAGGGCGACGATAATAATGGCACTGCCGCTCATGTCAGAACCTCGTTGATCGCCTTGACGTGTGGTGAGGACAGATCGTTCAAGGCCTGATGGGCAACCTGCGCCCCCTCGCGCGTCATCCGGTAAAACCGTCGCCGCGGCCGGCCGAGATCCTCCGGCCGATCTCTTTCCCAACGGCTCTCAAGGAACCCTGCTTTTTCAAATCTCAGAAGGATGGGATAAAGCGTCCCGGAGGAAATCCGAGCCGCACTCATCAGATCCGCTCCTGCAAGTTCGGCCCGAATATCTTCGGTAAACGCGTCCAGGAAAGCACGCAGCACGCGCAAGCTTTGATGCGAAAGGCGAATTTGTGATGGCATGCTCGCAACTCTATATAGGGTCGGCAACGCATGTCAACTGCCAGGCTTGTGCGAGCCCGCAACATCTTCGCGCTCCGGCGATTTCATGGGAGCCGGTTTTGTACCCATCGCGTCTCATGTAAACTTGTAGCGTTCGAATCTAGCCAAGGAGTGTTAGTGAAATTATTGCAATGGGTCGCAATATTGACCCTGATCGCCGCGCCCCTCGTACCCGTTGCCGCCCAGGACCAGGACGGGTTCTCAACTCGCAATCCCCTGGACGAAATTCAAGACAACCTGAAGCAGGTTCTTTCCGAAGCCGGCGTGCCGTTCACCGCGGAGCAGGAGCAATCGATCGCGCTGGTTCTGGAGGAATCGCGGCGCGCATCGGAGCAACTTTTCGGCGATCTGATGGATTTCAGCAATGGTCCGCCGCAGGGCACCCAACTGGATCGGGCCCGGGCCGGGATCGAATGGATGAATCAGGATTTCAGCAAGCGGGTGCGCAACGTCCTGGATGACGCTCAGCTTGTCGCATGGGACGCCTATGAGGCGATGCAAGCGACGGGTGGATCGGGTGAAGGCCGTACGGCAGGAACGGCCAGCCAGGTCCAGGAAATCCGCATCAACAACAATCCGTTCACGACGGAGAATCAGTTCGGCGGTCAGCCCAATAGCGGCGGCAGCTTCGGGTTCAGCGGGGGCGGAGGGGTCAACACCGAAATCTTCCAGCGGGCGGGTACGGGAGACTATCACGGGAGTTATGAAATCCGGTTCCGTGACGAATCCCTGAATGCACGCAATGCATTCTCGCGGAACAAACCTCCCTATCAACAGCGGACCATCAACGTCCGTACAAGCGGCCCCGTCATCCGAAATCGCCTGACGCTGGAACTCAGCGGCAACCAGAGCCAACAGGACAACGCCGGCACGATCCTGGCGGAGACGCCCGATGGCCCCTTCGACCTGGGCTTCACGCGCCCGCAAATCTCCAGGAACATCTCCGGTGGGGGGACCTTGCAGATCCAGCAACGGCAGTCTCTGGATTTTCAGCTGCGCTACGGCACGCAAAATCGCAAGAACCAGGGCATCGGCGGATTCAACCTCCCCGAGCGCGCATACAGCACAACGAACGACGACACGCGGTTCAACGCGCGTCATCTCTGGTTTCTTTCAGACCGCACCGTACAGGACATTTCCTTTGACTGGCGCCGCGAGCAACAAGACCGAATGCCGGCAACCCGGGATGTCACGGTGAACGTGCTTGGCGCATTTGGGAGCGGGGGAAATCCGGAGACCAGCAATGGAGACCAGGTGAGTCAGAGCCTGCGCGCTCTGTGGATCAGGACCGGCGACGTCTGGACTGTCCGCACCGGAGGTTCGTGGGACTACGACACCAGAACGGAGGTCAATGAGAACAACTACCTTGGCACCTTTGAATTCCCCAGCCTGGATGCCTATGCGGCCAGTCAACCCACTGTTTACAAGGTCACGCGCGGCGATCCGGCAGTTCAGGTCCGGCAGCACGATGTTGCTCTCTTCCTGCAGAATGACTTCCGCGCCTCGAGCCGCCTGACGCTTTTCTTTGGCTTGAGGTACGAGGCGCAAACCAACATCCGGGATTACAACAATATCGATCCGCGTTTCTCGGCGGCCTACGCGCTCGGCAAGTCCACGGTGGTGCGGGGGGGAATCGGCCTGTTCCACATGCGGGTTCAGGACTGGGTGACACGGGAATTGGAACGTCTGGACGGAAAGAAGCAGTACCAGATCGTGGTGAACAATCCGGACTATCCGAATGCTCTGGGCACCGGAGACACCACCATCGTGCCGCCGTCGTCACGTCGCGTTCGTGATACGAATCTGACCACTCCATATCGCACGAACATGTCGCTCTCCCTTGAACGAAGCTTGCCGGGAAACCTCCTGGTCACGGTTTCCGCGGACCATCAGCGGGAGATCCACACGCTTCGCAGCCGCGATATCAATGCACCGCTGCCGGGAACCGCGGCGGGCAGCGATGGCCGGATTCCGCGGCCGGACCCCACTCAGGGCAGCATCTGGCTGCTGGAATCATCCGGTATGGCGAAATGGACGGCCTTGAGAATCAGCATGCAGCAACGCTTCAGCATCTTCAACGTCACGGCCCGATACACCGTGCAGACGGATCGAAGGGACTCCGGCGACCGGCCGTTCGACCTGCCGTCCAACAGTTACAGCTTCCGCGACGACCTTGCCAGCTGGAGCCGTCGGCAGTTCAACACCAGCATCAATTCGCGCCTGCCCTTCGGTATCTATCTGACCACGAACCTGAGCATCAGCAGTGGGGACGCTTACAGCATCACCACAGGCCAGGACGACAACGGCGACGGGGTGATCAACGACCGGCCCGCGGGCGAGCCCCGCAACAGCCACTATGGACCGGGGTTTAAGAGTGTGGACCTGAATCTGTCCAAGGCCTTCGCCATCGGCAAAGACTCTGACGGGTACTCCACCAAGAGCCTGAACTTTTCGGTAAGCGTCGACAACCTCCTGAATACGACCAACTTCTCGAACCCTGTGAGCGCTCTTTCGTCGAACGCGTTCGGAAGGTCGCTTGGCGCGAACGATCCCCGCGAAATCGAGGCCCGGCTCCGATTCCAGTTCTGAGAGAGTCGAAGCCGAGAATCAGGGGACCTGCCGCTTGTCTTCTTGTCACCGAACGTGGCTTTCAACCCCTCGATCAGCTGTTTCTTCTCCGTTTCCGTAAGCCGCGATTCAGGATGCAGGGGCAGGTCGTACCACGGCGGCATGCCGCCCTTGCTGACTTCCTCTGAGGCTTCGTGCGCATGGTTCTGCGGATGGTACCAAAACAGATATACTATCGCGCGATGGTTGTACAGCAACGCACTGAACTTGGGCGAACACGCCTTCTCTATTTTCTGACGATCATATTGGCAACAACGGCGCTGGTGTCGGCGGTCAGTCTCTACTCGCGGGCTGCGGAGACGGCCCGCATCGGTCTTGTCCTGCTGGGCTTCGTGGGATTCGCCGCTCTTGTGCTCGCGCTTTTGCAGCTCTATGCATACCCGAGACGCAGTCACGCGCTGCTCATACAGCAGGGCAACCAGATGATAATCGCCACCAACGCCCTGCACGAAGGATTTAAGCTGCGCTTTCTTCGCGACATGCTGAATGATGATGTCGCGGTCCTCAATGATGAAGACCGTGCGCAGTGGAAGTTTCTTGAACAGGATGGCTACTACCCTTCGCTCAGCATCAGGAACCCGAAAAAGATCCTCATTCTTCGCCTTTGCATGATGGTCTTTGACGACGTGTTTGCCGTCGATCCCAGCAATCGCTGGGAACATCACGACAGCTCGAGCACCGCGGAGCCCGCCTTCGCGAGGGGTGAGATGCCACACCTGAAAACATGGAAAGAGCTTGACGCGGGGAGCGGACCGGGTTAACTTTCTTGGCGGCTCTGAAGCTGCTGTATATATTTTGAAACTTGATGCTACGTGGCGATTTAAGGCAACTTGCTCCACGTAAAAAACTGCTAAACAGTCCGAGAGGAATTGAGAAAGAACCCCGTGCCGTTTGGTACGGGGTTTTTTCGTTTAGCTCATAAAGGAGACGTAAATGAGTTTCGTGAAGGGACTCCAATGCCGTGAATGCGGCCGAGAATACCCCGCCAATCTCCTGGCGGGATGTGAAGACTGCTTTGCTCCCCTTGAAGTTCACTACGACTACGCCGGTCTTTCCCGCACCCTGACGCGCGAAGTCATTGGGTCGCGCCCGGGAAATCTCTGGAGGTACCGCGAACTGCTTCCCCTGGAGGCCGATCCTGTCGTGGGCTTGTCCAGCGGCTGGACGCCGCTGGTTCGGGCCGACCGGCTGGCGAAAAAGCTCGGGCTGGCCCAGCTTTATCTGAAGAACGACAGTGTTTCGTTTCCGACGCTCTCCTTCAAGGACCGCGTCACGTCGATGGCCGTGAACAAGGCCATCGAATTCAAGCTTGAAGCGGTAGGTTGCGCCTCCACCGGCAACCTGGCGAACTCTGTCGCCGCGCAAGCCGCAGCAGCGGGTATCCCCGCGTACATCCTGATTCCCGAAAGCCTCGAACGCAGCAAGATCATGGCAACCCAGATCTATGGCGCGCGAGTCATCGCCGTCCGCGGCAACTACGACGACGTCAACCGCCTGTGCGCACAAATCGCAGACCGTCATCCGTGGGGTTTCGTGAATGTGAACCTGCGGCCTTTTTACGCGGAAGGTTCCAAAACGATGGGATTTGAAATCGCCGAACAGCTCGGATGGGAGGCGCCCACATCCATCGTTGTACCCATGGCCGGCGGCGCCCTGATTTCAAAGATTCACAAAGGCCTGGACGAACTCGAGCGCATCGGGCTGCTGAAGGAACCCGTCAGGACCAGGCTGTACGGCGCACAGGCGGCCGGATGCAATCCGATTATCGACGCTGTCCGCAGAAGGAGCATCGACATCCGGCCTGTGAAACCGAATACCATCGCGAAGTCTCTGGCGATCGGCAATCCGGCTGACGGATACTACGCTTCCGGGTTCATTCAGAAGACGGGCGGCTGGGCCGACGATGCGACAGATCCGGAAATCTCCGCCGGCATTCAGCTGCTTGCGGAAACCGAAGGCATCTTTACGGAAACCGCGGGCGGCGTGAGTATCGCCGTCACCCGGAAGCTCATTGACAGCGGCCATATCGATCGCGACGGCGTCACGGTGGTGGCGATCACGGGTAACGGATTGAAAACGCCGGACGCCGTGCCGTTTGAGTCCCCAGAAGTCATCGATGCAAAGATCGATTCTTTCGAACGGGTTTTGAAAGGAGTTGCGCATGTCGCTTAAGGTCGTCATCCCGACCCCGCTTCGAAAACACACGGCCGGTGCCGAGATCGTTGAAGTGGACGCCGGCACCGTAAAAGAAGTCATCGACCGTCTCGAAAGCAAACATCCCGGTATCCGCAACAGTATTTGCGACAACACCGGCGGACTGCGCCGCTTCATCAATATCTACGTGGATGGCGAGGACGTGCGGTTTCTGGATAACCTCAGCACTCCCGCGAAAGACGGCTCGGAAATCGCCATCGTTCCTGCAATCTCCGGCGGCAAGTAAGAACAAGGGGATAAGGGTACGGGAAATTCGGGGCCGTGCACCTCGAACCCCGAATTCGTATTACAGAATTCGGGGTTCGAGGTGCACGGCCCCGAATTAGTACTCGCTGAAGATGCGCTGAATCTCGGCGGGATTGCTGGTCTTCGTTAACGCGAGCATCAAGAGAATCCTTGCGTGCAAGGGCGTGAGGTGTTCGACGGAAATCGGGGTGGAAACATCTCGCAACGATGGCAGAGCGGCCACGTTTTCACCCGAGGGGAACGTCGAAGCGATGATGATGCCACGCCGCTGGAGGCTCTCATAATAGTTCCGTTCTGCGGGTGTGAACCCCGTGGTGGCGACCACGATGCCCTTGACCCCGTCGACCGAACCGAGCCCGTCGGAACCGGCGTAGGAGTAGTGGATATCCACAAACGGCAACTCCATCACGCCACTGAGGTCGAACTCGGACCGATCGGTGTGCCGTCGCGTTGGCGCATAGAAGAATTCCACACCGTGCGTCGCAACGATCCCAAGCATCCCCATCTCCCCAGCGTCGAAGCCGCCACTGCGCGCGTAAAGTTTCTCGGCGTCGCGCGCCGAAAGAATCCGCTCGTCCATGACGACGAGCGTGCCTTTCCCCTTCGATTCAGGCGCAGCCGCCACACGAATGGCCGCCAGAAGATTCAGGGGGCCGTCCGGACTGATGCCGGTCGGCGGCCGTTGCGCGCCCACGAGCACCACCGGCCGGTCCGACTGAACGACAAGATTCAGAAAGAACGCGGTCTCATCGAGCCGCGCGGTGCCGTGAGTCACGACGATTCCTGCAAGATCGTCCCGCTCCCGAAACAGACCGTTGATCCGCCGGGCGAGTTGCAGCCATTGCTCGGGAGTAATGTTCGGACTGGGAATATTGGTGAATTGCTCGCCTTCCAGGCGGGCGTACTTTCTTGCTTCGGGAATCGAGGCAATCACTTCGGCGATCGGCCGGCGAATCTCGTATCCCTCCTGGGTACCGGGGTCCTTCTGCTCGCCGGCGATGGTGCCGCCGGTCGCCAGCACCAGCACGTGCGGAAGGTCCGCTTCCGCTTGCGCCGGAAGCGGCGCGGCCACCAATAGGAAAACCAGGATCAGAAGGAACATGCGTAGGTTATTCTAGCAAATCGGCTACTGAAACCACTCTTCTCCTTCTTCTCCCGTCTTCAGCCCATCCCAGAATCGCTGAAGGATCGCGCCAATCCCCCCGACGAGGAAATACCATTGCAGCGTTCCGATCACATAAGTAATTCCCATTGCCACAGGCAGAAGAAATGTGGAGATTCCCGCCCGACCCATCAGAAAAAATGCGGCGAGAACGCCCAGCGCGGGCACGGTGTCAAAGATCATCAGAAGCTGCCAGAACGCGGAATGTTGAAAAAGGAAGGTCGAATAGTTCATGCCCAGCAGGACGTAGAGGTGGTTGGCCTGCCAGTCAAAGTAGTTGAAGACGAGAAAACCGGTCAGCAGCAGGAAATGGGAAATCGCGCCGGTAAGGCCCACACGCTTCCAGTAAACCCGCCTGTTGATGCCGAAGACATCAAACCAGGTAAAGAGATGATACAGGCCAAACACCAGAAGAATGGGAAGCAGGACGGCGAGAAAGGCGTTCAACATCGACAGATAGTATAATCGACAGACCCTATGACCCTAAGTGAAGCCGCCGATGAGCTTGTCCGCCTGGGTCGCGACTTCCACCGCAGGGGCTGGATGCTGGGCACAAGCGGCAACCTGAGCGCCGTCGTTTCACGCCATCCACTGCGGCTGGCGATTACTGCGAGTTCGGTCGACAAGGGCCGGATGCATGCCGGTCAGATTCTCGAAGTCGACAGCGAAGGCAAAATGGTGCAGGGCCCTCCGGTTCCACCAAAGGACTATGCCGGGAAACCGTCCGCCGAAACGCTTTTGCATCTCGAAGTGGTCCGGTCGGCGGGCGCAGGCGCCGTGCTCCATACGCATTCGGTATGGGCCACAGCGCTTTCGGACTTTCACCACGAGAGCGGCGGATTCCACATCGAGGGCTACGAGATGTTAAAAGGTCTGGAGGGCGTCCAGACGCATGAACATCGCGAATGGCTGCCGGTGGTGGAGAACAGCCAGGATATGGCTGCGCTGGCCGTCGAAGCGCGCGGCCTGCTGGCAGGAACTCCGGAACTTCACGGCTTACTGGTGCGGCGTCACGGCATGTACACGTGGGGTAAAGACCTGGCGACCGCAGCGCGGCACGTCGAGATACTCGAGTTTTTGCTGGAGGCGGTGGGCCGGCGTCAGATGATGGAACCTCAATCCTAAGAAAGTAAGGAGACCGGACATGGCGATGGTGCGGATTCCCGAACAGGGACGAACGCTGAAGACAAAGGCAGCGATCACCGAATACCTTGCGAGCATTGGCATCGAGTATCAGACCTGGAAGCCCGAACACCCCACCACTGCGGAAGCGTCGCAGGAGCAAATCCTCGCCGCATACAAGAAGGAAATCGATCAGCTGAAGGCACGAGGCGGCTACGTGACGGCGGACGTCATCAATGTCACGCCGCAAACACCGGGCCTGGACGCGATGCTCGCCAGGTTCAGCCGCGAGCACACGCACGATGAAGACGAAGTGCGATTCATTCTCTCCGGCAGTGGGGTGTTTCATATTCATCCTGAAGGGAGTCCTGTCGCTGCGATCGAAGTGGAGGCCGGAGATCTCATCCGCGTGCCTCGCGGCACCCTGCACTGGTTCGATCTCTGCGCCGATAAGCACATTCGCGCCATACGCCTGTTTCAGGATCCCGCCGGGTGGACGCCAAACTACACGGACAGCGGTGTGGACAAAAAGTACGAGCCCATCTGCCTGGGAACGTCGTACGTCCATTAATGGAAGAAATGGGGAAGCTTCCCCTCACCACCCCATCATGATTCCCTTTTCCGTACTCGACCTCGCCTTTGTGACCGAGGGCTCCACGCCGGCCGACGCACTCCGCCATGCTCTCGATCTGGCGCAGCAGGCCGAGCGATGGGGGTACCGTCGCTTCTGGCTTGCGGAACATCACAACATGATTGGGATTGCCAGCGCCGCAACCTCCGTCGTCATCGGCTACGTTGCCGGAGGGACAAGGACGATCCGCGTCGGGGCGGGCGGGATCATGCTTCCGAACCACGCACCGCTGGTGATTGCCGAACAGTTCGGCACGCTGGAAACGCTCTACCCCGGAAGAATAGATCTCGGGCTGGGCCGCGCTCCCGGTACCGACGGCCGTACCCTTCGCTCGCTGCGGCGCGACCCCCTGAGCTCCGATCGATTCCCTGAGGATGTGCTCGAGCTGCAGGCATTTCTGGCTCCCCTTCAACCTGGACAGGCCGTCCAGGCGGTGCCGGGCGCCGGGCTCCATATCCCGATTTGGATTCTCGGTTCGAGCCTGTTCGGCGCGCAACTGGCTGCGGCCATGGGCCTGCCCTATGCCTACGCGGCTCACTTTGCGCCCGGCCATCTGATGCAGGCAATCGAGGTTTATCGCGCGCGCTTCAGACCCTCACCCCAACTGGACCGCCCTTATGTGATGGTCGCCGTCAGCGGGATCGCGGCTTCCACGGACGCGCAGGCACGCCGGCTCTTCACGTCGTCTCAACAGGCCTTCACGAACATGATCCGCGGCACGCGCGGCAAGCTCCAACCTCCCATCGAGGATATCGACGCCTACTGGCTTCCCGCCGAAAAGGCGCAAGCCTCCTCCATGCTGGCGCGAGCTATCGTGGGATCCCCTGAAACTGCAGGTAACGGCGTACAGCGCCTGCTGGAAGAAACGAACGCCGACGAATTGATGATTGTCTCGGCGATCTACGACCATGCCGACCGGTTGCGTTCCTACGAAATCTTTGCGGACATCCAGAAGGGCGCATGAGACAAGGAATTCTGCTCGACATTGAGGGCACCACCACACCGATAAGTTTCGTGTACGATGTGCTTTTCCCTTTCGCCCGCGCCCATGCCGGCAAGCATCTTGGCGATGAAGATCGCCGCGCGCTGAAGATCGAATACGACGCCGATATCGCGCACGGGCTCACCCCCCCGGCGTGGCCGACAGGTGCAATCCACTACGTCCACTGGTTGATGGATCAGGATCGAAAGTCGACGGCGTTGAAGACGCTTCAGGGGCGGGTGTGGCAGGAAGGTTATCGTCTTGGCGACCTGCACGGCGCCGTATTCGCGGACGTGCCCGCCGCGCTGGAGCGTTGGTACCGCGCCGGACTTGATATTCGAATCTACTCGTCCGGCAGCGTCCTCGCCCAGAGGTTATTGTTTTCGACGACGCCGCACGGGGACCTCACACGCTTCCTCCGTGGCTACTTCGACACCACCACAGGGCCCAAGACCGCGGCTTCGAGTTATGCGGCAATCGCCCTCGCTTTCGGCCTGCCGCCTTCCGGAATCCTTTTCATTTCCGACGTGACTCGAGAATTGGATGCCGCAGCCGGCGCAGGCTTTCAGGTTCTGCTTTCCGTTCGCCCTGGCAACCCTCCTCAACCCGCGCACACCTACACCACGATTTCAACTTTCGAGAATGTCTGAAGCCGTTCGGCGTTGGAGTAGAACACCCCGAGTTCAGGCCCAGCAGAATCCGGGGCGACGATGCCGGCGAAGAGAATCCCTTCGGTCTTTACCGGCTAAAGGAGGGGATTGCGCCACGTCACTTCAGGGAATCGTGCGAAATCGCTGTCTGCCGTGTGGACCACGGCGCCGTATCTGAGCGCGATTGCGGCGAGTTGGGCATCGGTCGTGAGATTGCCGGCGGCTCCGGCCGCGCGCACTAACTCCAGGGCTTTACGAATATCTTCGGCGTCCATTTCCAGAAGTTGGGCCGAAGGTTGGTTCAACCAGTCTTCCACGTGTGCCGTGGCTTCCTCTACCGTGAAAGGAGACTGAAAAGCCTTCACGCTGGTTCCAATTCGGACGAAGGCAAAGATCACTGCCGGACATAGGCCGACCGGCTCGGTTCCGGAAAGACACCCCGACCACCAATCCCTGGATTTCGCATGGAACGGGCCGGCCTCGTTGTACGCGTAGAGGAGGAGGTTCGCGTCCGGCACGATCATGAGGACCGGCCACTGAGTCGTCTGGTCGTTTCCAGAAAAGCGTCAATCTCGGCCTCGTCGCCAATCTCGTTGAGCCTGGCTGGATCGAGCCCGATGCGCAGCCCCATCGGGCGTACGTTGAGCTTGAATGCCTTGCGGTTACCCCTGGCGGTCTCTGGTTGAAGCCCCTGCCGGATCGCTTGATTGAGAACCTGCTTGAAGCTCTGACGGCTTTGCCGGACCTTCTCCTTCAGGAGACGTTCCACATCAGGGTCCAGAGTCACCGTCGTGCGCATGGAGACATCTTGACAGCATCAGCTGGTGCTGTCAAGATGCTCCAAGGGTCCGAACGCTGCTATTGTGCGTATGCGCGCCAACCGTAGGCTTTAGATGCATGAGCTGTAATCGGGAGATATATCTGATCGCGCCTTCAACCGTATGCAAGTCATTGGGGATAAATCCGAAAACGCTTTGGCGTTGGCGTGCGAAACAAAGGATTACCGTCGTCACGCTTAGCTCGTTATGCCGGGCGCGTAACAACCGAGAATTCTGTTCCCGCAAGGCATAAACAAACAGGAGCAACCATATGAGACAGCTAATCCGAATTGCATCAGTGATTGCTATCCTTACTTCAAGTGCTGTGATGTCTGCCCAGACTATTACAAACCCAAAGCTGACATTCGAAGTCGCCTCGATCAGGCCATCGCATTTGCCCTTCGGTATCAGGATTGATGCCAACCGTTTCGACTGCACCATGCCATTAAAAGATCTAATCGCCACTGCCTATGAAATCAAAACGTATCAAATCGCGGGGCCGGACTGGCTCGATTCGGAGAGGTTCGACGTACATGCAACGATTCCGGTAGGGAGCTCGATGAGTGAGGTCCCGATGATGCTGCGGACGCTCTTGGAGGACAGATTCAAGCTAAAAGCCCATTTCGAAAAGAAGAATCAACCGGTCTATTTGCTGGTTGTGCCGAAGAGAGAGGACCTTAAGTTAGTCAGAGCCGACGAGACAGTCGATACGGATGCAACGCCTCTTTCACCGACGCATCCGATCAGCACCAAACGTGACGGTGACTCCAATATCCTTATCGACTCACGAAACGGAATGGTCTCACGTGGTCGAACCGAGGAACGCGGCAGCACTCTGATCATGCGGAACGAAATACTAAAAACTTCGATGCCGGCTTTGGCGGATTACTTAACTGAGTTTATGGATCGACCAGTGGTCGATGCGACTGGTCTGAAGGATTCCTACAGAATGACGCTCGACCTCCCTCAGGACGTCTATCGTAACGCCTTCATGAACAAGTCCCGTCCCTTCAACAACTCCATCGGTCCCTTCAGCGATCGGGCAGGTGCGTCGGCAACGAGTGCCGAGGCGCCTGCCGGAACCGAGTCCGACCCTTCCGGGAATGCGGTTAATGCTGCTCTTGAGAAAACCGGCCTAAAGCTGGATTCGCGGAAGTCTCCAATCGAGACGCTAACAATCGAACGCATCGAGAAGATGCCGACCGAGAACTGAGCCCAGGATTCCGTGGGCAGTCTCGGGGACAGCCTCGCGATTGAAATTGGATTTGCCTTTGCGCGCTCGAATCCCTCGAATCGCCCTTTGTCGCTCGGAGCTGCGGAGTTCATGAAGAGTCTCCTGCAGAACTCGCTATGCCGCGAATGGCGTAACTTCTTGATTACTACTCTCGACGCCATATCCAACTGCAGTAGCTGGCCCGCGGCAATTCCTGACGTGGCACCCGAATACCGCATCCGAGTTAGAACTTACACTTGCCGGCCTTGTGGAAGCGAAGTGTTCCTCCGTCACATTGAAGCGCTTACGGGTCGGCGATTGGCTCCCGGCAAACCCGACCCGAAGCCGAAGCTGCAGCCGGACCAACCGCTGCTCTGGACAGAGGATTCAATCCAAAGATAGTCGAGACGCCGCTGAATCGATGTATTCAACGATAACGAAACCCGTTTCGATCGCGGGGCTGTCCCCAAGACTCCCCAAGACTCCGCGATGCAGGAAGCTGATCTCTCCTTCCTTTTCGTACGTCCGCTAAACAAAGCCGGGATTTCCTTACGGATTTAGGTGATGGTGACCGAATTCCTCCACCCAGACTTGAATAGAATTTGGTCACCGTCACTGAAACTCTGAAACTGACCGAAACTGGAAACTTCCTGTCAGTTGGGTTCCCGGCGCTCTCGTTTTGGCTGACGCATGGCGTTCGCGACTGCGATGTCGAACTCCTCGAACGTTGTCGGAGGGGGAACGAGATTCTTGCCGTTCATCGAGAACGCCGGGACGCTGTTGATCCCAGCCGCGCGAGCTGAGGCTGCCTGTTGAAGAATGCGCACCTCGATGGCCTTTGAATCGAGATCGCTCTTGAAGCGGTCCATGTCAAGGCCTAGCGATGCGGCGAGTTTGAGAAACACCTCGCGAACTTTCGGACTGCCGGCCCAGGAGTCGTGTGAAGTCAGAATGAGGCGGTGCATCTCCCAAAACCTGTTTTGCGTTCCAGCAGCTTCGGCTGCCATGGCCGCTGGCAGTGCCGTGTGGTGAATGGCGGTGAGGAGTCTCGGGGACAGCCTCGCGATTGAAATTGGATTTGCCTTGCGCGCTCGAATCCCTCGAATCGCCCTTTGGCGCTCGGGGCTGCGGAGTTCATGAAGAGTCTCCTGCAGAACTCGCTATGCCGCGAATGGCTTGGGTCGTCTGCCCCGGTTTTCCGCATCATAACCTACTCCGCGAGGCGTCCGTCGCTTCAATGTCTTTCTCGACGGCGCAGATCACCCTCTTTATCGCGATGATGCACTCGGTTCCTCAAGCCGAACTCACCGGCACGGGCGTGGGTTTCCAAGGACGCGACAAGGGGTTTCAGTAACGGATACCGCTGCAAGAGTTTTGCGTAAGCCGCCCAATTCAGGGGGTTGCCCCTGCTCCTCCGGTTCAGCCACTTCTGCCAGATACGACGGACGCGCTCAGAGAACTCCGCGATACTGCGAAAGTTTGTGGAGCGGCCGTAGTATTGGTAATGCCCCCGGAGTTTGCGGTTGAGCGCTTCCTGTTGCTTGCCGACAGACTCGTGCCGATGCTCCCGGCACCATTCCGTTATCGCCTTCCTCATACGATTTGATGAACTCGGAATCGAGCCACGCATCTCGTTCGATGTCCGCCCATGCGAAAACTTTGTAATAACCGGGAACCGTCCTCGAATCTGACTCGTCCCGCAACGTCCGCAATTGCCGTTCTGATCATGTCGTTGCGGAAGCGTTGCCCTTCTTCTGGCAGGAGCGCCACAGCCGCGCCCGGCCCCCAGCTTCCCAGAAGTCGTCGGGGACTTCACTCCACTCGAAAGCTCGACTACGAAATCGTAGGCCGTCTCGACCCCCCGAATGCTCTTTCAAGTGCGGCTGCCACCGCCAAAACTGTCTCATCCTCGTTCGGGTGGCCGATGATCTGCACGCTGAGCGGCAGCCCGTCTTTTGACAGACCTACGGGCATTGCGAGCGCAGGGAACCCGAGACCATTGAAAACGGCTGTGTAGTTCGGACCCTTGGTGGGATTCCACGCGAATCCGTGTTTAGGAGCGGTTGTCGGAAACACGGGCCACAGCATGACGCCTCCGGGGCCCATGGATTCCTGAATTTCGCGACGCAGCTTCTGTATCCTTTCAAACCGGCCATAGCCCAGGATCTGCAACATGGGGCCAAAGAATGAGAACGTCGTTAGCAGGATTAAGCCCGCGGATGATACCCGCGGCTTGCCGCTCCAGCGGGCCAGCAACTCCTGATAGAGCTGAAGGGGCTGCCCTCCTCCCAAAGCGGCGCGGAACGGGCGTAGCCATTCTCGGGAGAGAACACCGGTGTAGTCGAGATCGACCTTCATCAGCGGCAAGGACGCTCTGGCTCCAACCATTCCTGCACTTCGCAGGGCCGCAGCGGCCGATTCAACGGCAGCAGCAACATCGTCGCTAACAGGTTGAGACCACAAGAACTTTGGGATAAGGAACCGCCGTTGCGACAGCTCCACAGCACGATAGTCGCCGGTCTGCGTGTTGGACATCACCGAAAGCGCCAAAGCAATGTCCTCGACAGAGCGGGCGATCGGGCCAACCGTGTTCCACTCGCTTATCACGTGTGGTGTTTCGGGCAAATGACCCTGTGTCGGAATGCGGCCGCCGGTGGGTTTTAATCCAAACACGCCACAAAATGCAGCGGGAATACGGATGCTACCTCCGAAATCCGAACCTACGCCGAGCGGGGATCCACCTGAAGCGATCAGCGACGCTTCACCTCCGGAACTTCCTCCGGCGGAGCGATCCGGGTTCCAAGGATTGCGCGTCAACCCGAAAACGAGGTTCGTCGTTTCGGTGGAAGCGCTCATGTCGGGACAATTCGTTTTCCCCAATACAATCGCGCCGGCAGCTCTCAGGCGGCGTACCGCTTCGGCGTCCGTGGCGGCAATGTTGTCCCGATAGAACGTCGAGCCTCCGGTGAAGCGTACGCCCGCAACAGCAAGCGCATCTTTCACGGTGATCGGAACGCCCAAAAGCGGGAGATCCAACACTTCGCTCTTGGCTATCCGACGAACTCGGACAGCTTCCAGCCGAGCTTCATCAAATGTGCCGGTGATCAGTGCATTGATGCGCGGATTTACGTTCTGAATCTGGCTGATGTGCGCATCAACCGCTTCAATCGGATCGACCTGTCGGTCCCGGATCAGACGGGCGAGCTCGACAGCTCCGAACCGGATCAGTTCATTAGCGCACATTAAATGTGTTGTACGACTGCACTGAGCCCAATGGCAATCAATCCTTTCGGGGCTGCCCACCCATGTCACTCACGCGAGCGAGCGCGTGGTTAGGACGGGGTAATCCTAAGGTCGCGTCCCAGAAGTGGCTTTAAGTTACAGCCGCGAGGGGTTCAGTTCACACATAGTCGGCACCGTACAGTTGGAGTCGCGAGTCAAGCGTGCTCGTCCAAATGAAGGGTAGCCGGATAACCCGCGGCGTGCCATCACGCCGTGGGGGTGCTTTTCCTTGTCGGGTGGGCGTATCTGGCGGTCTCCGGTGGAGTCTCGGGGACAGCCTCGCGATTGAAATTGGATTTGCCTTGCGCGCTCGAATCCCTCGAATCCCCCTTCGGCGCTCGGGGCTGCGGAGTTCATGAAGAGTCTCCTGCAGAACTCGCTATGCCGCGAACGGCTTGGGTCGTCTGGCCCGCCTTTTCCGCATCATAAACTACTCCGCGAGGCGTCCGTCGCTTCAATGTCTTTCTCGACGGCGCAGATGACCCTCTTTATCGCGAACTTCTTGATTAGTATTCTCGACGTCACCAGCCTGGGCATCGTTACTTACTGCTTGATGACCAATCACGTCTGGCGACCCGGAGCATGCATGGGCCGTCCATTATGTCGAACTTAATCCACTGCGAACGGAATGGTCGGTCTCGCCGAAGACTATCCATGGTCCAGCGTGTCAGCACACTGTGGTTTGGCCGACGACGTCTCCGCCATATCCAACTGGAGTAGCTGGCCCGCGGCAACTCCTGACGCGGCACTCGAACATCGCATCCGAGTTCGAACTTACACTTGCCGGCCTTGTGGAAGCGAACTGTTCCTCCGTCACATTGAAGCGCTTACGGGTCGGCGATTGGCTCCCGGCAAACCCGACCCGAAGCCGAAGCGGCAGCCGGAACCCAACCGCTGCTCTGGACAGAGGATTCAATCCAAAGATAGTCGAGACGCCGCCGAACCGATGTATTCAACGATAACGAAACCCGTTTCGATCGCGGGGCTGTCCCCAAGACTCCTCCGCAGACCTTGCATGAATCTCTAACGCGGGCAATCTCCCTCTCATCGCGCCGGCATGCTCGGGGCGGTGGAACCGCGACGGATCGCGCGTGAAGCTCGCGGGACCGCAGGTCTTCGCGGGGTAGCGGCCTCGCCACCGGAGGGGATCATGACAGGAGATACAGGAGTTGATCCGCTGACCCGGCTCACCGACAATAGCCGAATGAAACAGCTCCTGTGCATGTTCGCCCTGGTCAGCCTGGCGGTTCCAGCATGGGCGCAGCCGGCCGTCCACTTCGATGTTGGAATTCATCCTGGATTTCCAGTCACGAGCACATTACGTCAGGCATTCTGTTGCACGACGTCGGCGGGGTTTATTTCGTATGAAACCAGCGACGCTTCATACGCCGCTGGATTGTCCGCAGGCGGCGTGTTTGGCGACCGTCTGCGCGTCTCACTTGGCGCCACGTACATGCCCGTTTCGTTCCGATCGATCGGAACATCGTGTTGTCCCATTTCCCATCCGGAAAGCAGCAAACACGGCACGTCATGGGAATTTCCATTGCTCGCCGATTACCAATGGCTCAATGGCTCAGTCCGTCCTTTTGCCGGCGGAGGCATGATTGTCGGCAGCCATCTTACGGGAGGCGCGGGTCAGGCATCGGGGCCCGTGGTTACCGGCGGCGCGGAGTGGGCTGCGCCGCGTGGAGTGATCCTGCGCCCTGAATTTCGCTACACGCACTATTCGCAGCATCCGGGATCGAACGTCGCAGTGGGTCGTCCGCCGACGCAGATACAGATCCTGATGGGCGTGCTGTTCCGGCGATGAGCAGGACCGGCAAGTCCTGCAGGCAACGGCATGCCAGGACGGGTGAAGCCGATGGCCGCGCGCGGTCAGACCTCACCTGGAGCGGGAAGGCAGCCGAATGTCAGCAGCGGCAATTCCTGTCGGTCGGGCGTCCGGTACCGCAAACGAATCGGGATTGACTACTGTTTGGGAGCGGCCGGAGCGGGGCCGCGCTGTCCGCCGCCGCGCGCACCGGGCTGGCCCGGGGGGACCGCAAGGCCGGCTGGTGTACGAAAAACATACATCTCCGTATTCGTTTGCGCCTGCAATTGCGCCCACTGCGCCGGAGTCAGCACCGTCCGCATTTCGAGCGTCATCAGGGAATTGGTCCGTTCCATTTCTCCACGGGCCTGGATGACCCGGCTGATCTGCGTGACGATTCCGGCGCGATCCAGCGAGTCGGCAGCCAGAAGCTTATCCAATTGCGCTTCTTCTTTCTCGAGTTGGGCTTTGCTGGTCTCGAGGTTGTGGCGGCTGGCGTCAAACGCGCGCTCGATTCTGGCTTTCTGATCGTCCGTTAGTCCGAGCCGGGCCACGAGCGCGGTATTGGTCCACCATGCGGTCGCTTCACTACGGCTGACGCGGACGACGGCACGCCCGGGCGCGGGATCGCCGTCCACGGGGGCGAGAATCAGGCGAATCTCGCCGACAAGATCCGGATTCGGCTGGAGACCGGTTCCGTCGCCTGCTGCTGCCTGCAAGCGCAAGCCCGGTTGATTTGCTTCCATCTTGGATAAGGCCCGCTCCAGCTCCCGAAGGATGCTCGTGATTTCGTCCCGGTTCATATTCGGCCGCTGCGCGCGCTGCAGCAGTTTCACCGCTTCTCGGAGTTGATCCTGCGCCGGCGGTGCATCTGAACGCTGCTGAGCCAGCCCCGGCCCGGAAACAAATACGACCATCAGAACAAGCAGTGCGGTATGACGCTTCATTGGATTCCTCCCACTACGAACTCGATTTGGTCGCCGGGCAGCAGCGACATCATCGGCTCCATCGGCGATGGAACCGTGCGCGACAGATGAACGTTGATGGCATCCATCAAGGCTTCGGGACTATCCGCCATTTGCGGTTGCTGCATCGATCCTGCCGGCCTCGGCGTGAGCAACGGCATCATCCCAAGCAGTAGAATGGCCGCAGCTGCCAGCGCCCATCGCAGTTTCGGCGCCCGCAGCGCCTGATACGGCTCCAGCGGCGCGGCCGGGTGCGCATCCACGCGTTCGCGTATCGCGTAACGGAGGCGCGACACCGTGGCCCCAAAGGCCTCCAGATCCTCGCGGCATTCACCGCAGGCGGCGATGTGACGACTTTCTTCAAGGGTCGGTGTTCCCGCAAAGCAACGCGCGAACTGTTCCTGTGACAAGTGCGAACTCATGATCATTTCCTCAAACGCTTTCTAATGCCGCGAACCGCGCGAACCAGGTGCACATTCACCGTGCTCTCCGTCAGCCCGGTCGATTCCGCAATCTCGCCGATGCTCAGGTCTTCGACGTAGCGAAGGAAAAACACCGTGCGTTGCCGTTCCGACAGCGAGGCCGTTGCATCCCAGACCGCCTGGACCTGCTGGTTCAAGGCAGCCCGCTGTTCCGGAGAAACAGCCCGGTCCGGCAGGTTGCGCATTTCAGCGCTCTCGACTCGACGCGCCTTTTTCCAGAATTGCAGCCGCCGGCTTCGGGCCTGGTCGCGCACCAGGTTGATGGCGATACGGATCAGCCACGTGTAGACACTGCTTTCGCCGCGAAATGAATGCCGGCTTCTGTAGGCCTTCCAGAGGCAGTCCTGCGTCAAGGTTTCCGCCAGGTCCATGTCGCGCACGGAGGCAAAGACAAACCTCAGGATGCGCGTGCGGTATTGCTCGACAACGCGGTCGAATCCTTCAATTTCGGCTGCCGGGTTCTCCATGCTCAAGGCAATGAACCCGGATGTAGCGGTCGGCTTCATGCACTCCTATAGACGCGCTTTGCTGACGTCTTCACGACAGCCCGGCAGTTTTTCTCTAAGAGACGTTGAGGGCTTGCGGAATTTCGGGGGAATTCAGGGGAGAGACACTTTTTGCGATGCATGCCATTCCGGGCACCCGCACCCTCATTGCGCTTCCGGCGCTGCGCGAAGTGTGGCCGGGCTGACGCGTGCGGGTTTTCTATGCCGGCTTAACCTTGAGCTTGTGGCCCTTGAGATCGCTGCGGTTCAGCTTTTCGATGATGGAATCGGCGTGTTCCCTGGAGACGTCGGCAAAGAGATGACGTTCGCGCACATCGATCGTGCCGACAACTTTGCCGGGAAGCCCTGTTTGGCCGGCGATGGCGTTCACGATGTCGATCGGCTGAATCCCCATATTTTCGCCGACATTTATCCATAATCGCCTCTGCTCCGCCGGTGTCCGGCGGCTCTTCTTTTGTTCGCCGCGGGATGCCGCGCTCTCTGCGCCGGTCATCGTTGGAGCGGGCTCTTGGTTCTTTCCGCCTCTGTTTTTCCGGAAGGGCTGATCTAAACGCGCATTGCTGCTTCGATCGTTGCGGCGATCGCTGCTCGGGCCGCGGCTCTCCCTCTCTTTACTGCGTTTTTCCGGGTGCCGGCGAACGTCGCGCGTCCGCGAATCGGTCTGCCATTGCTCGCGAGGGCGGGCGTCAGGCTGAGGGATTTCGGGTCGTAGTTCCGCCGGTTGAGGCGGCTGCACGATTCCGCGCTCGGGCGCTTTCCTTGCCGTCGCCGGCGCCGTCTCTTCACCCTGCAACAGCTGAAGCAATGCGGAAGCGATGTCGGGAGAACTGAATCCTTCCTCGAGCAACCGCTCCAGAATAGGGTCCTGTGTCTTGAAGTCTCCGCTGGTGAGAAGCCGGCGCAGCTTGTCGACAAATGCCGCCGCACGGGCCTCTTCAACCTGGCCGGCCGTCGGAGGCTTGCCCCGCTGAATCCGCACCTTTGTAAAGCGTTCGATGTTTTGAATTTGAAACACCTCACGGCCGGCCACAAACGAGATGGCGCGCCCGCTGCGGCCTGCGCGTCCCGTTCGCCCGATGCGGTGGAGGTAGTCTTCGACGTCGTAGGGCAGGTCATAGTTGAAGACCACCTGCACGTCGTCCACATCGATGCCGCGGGCGGCGACGTCGGTGGCCACAAGAAACTCCAGGCCGGACTTTCGAAATTTGTTCATGACCCGGTCGCGCTGGACCTGGTTCATGTCGCCGTGAAGGCGATCCGCCGAATAGCCCTGCGTGTTCAGGTGTTCGACCAGCTCGTCCACCATGCGCTTCGTGTTGCAGAAGATGATGCCCAGCTTCAGGTCGTGGATGTCGATCAAACGCGTCAACAGTTCGATTTTCCGGTCGCGGGGGGTTTCGTAGTAAATCTGCTCGACGGTCGGCACCGTCAGGGCTTTCTGTTCGATACGGACTTGCTGCGCGTCACGCGAATACTTCTCGATGAGCTGCTGGATGGGCCGCGGGATCGTCGCCGAAAAGAATACAGTCTGACGTTCGAGCGGCGCCGCCTGCAGAATGATTTCGATATCCTCCCGAAACCCCATGTTCAGCATCACGTCGACTTCGTCGAGAACCGCGATCCTGACGCCCTCGAGCTTGAGCGTGCCGCGCCGCATGTGATCCATGACCCGTCCGGGCGTGCCGATGACGATGTTGGCGCCCTGCCGAAGTCCCGCGAGTTGCCGCTCGAAGGACTGCCCGCCGTAAATGGGTAAAGCGTGAACGCCGCTTTTGAACAGCCCGAGCTTGTGAACTTCTTCGGAGACCTGGATCGCCAGCTCCCGCGTCGGACACAGGATAAGCACCTGCACTTCGCGCCGGCGCGGGTCCACCTTTTCGATGGCCGGAATCGCGAATGCCGCCGTCTTGCCCGAGCCGGTTTGAGATTGCCCGACGACATCGCCGCCGGACATGAGAATTGGAATGGCACCGGCCTGTATCGGCGATGCCTGTTCAAAACCCAGTTTGTGGATGGCCTTCAGCACTTCAGCCGACAGGCCCAGGTCGGCAAATAATTTTGGCGTCACCCTCTCAGCCTACGGGAATGCGGCCGGGATGTATCCTTGAAAGGGTGTGCAACCCAAAAATTGCGGCTGTCGAGCCGCAATAAACATAAAGCCCGATATACAACATTCCAACAGCCCGGTCCCAGGCGGAATTCTACTCCGGCAACCTCGCTTCCGAGGTTACCGTCGGGACCGGATTGTTTCATCCGTGGAATCTTACTTTCGAGGATGCGCGCACGCTGCTTGTGGAAGCCCTCAGGCGTGGATTGCGTGTCGTTCTCCGACAAGATGCTCCAGGAGAAAACGGCAAATCCATGGTCCGATCATCGGCATTGCGAAATGCATTACCAAGGGTTGACCTTCAGTACCTCGCCACTGCCGATCGACAATCCGCGATTCGTAACGTAAACGGATCCGTCGTTAGGATCCACTGCCACTGACGTCGGATGGTCGAGGTCATCGAGAACGATTTACGCGTTCCATCCGGATGGACGCGAATCAGTTGTCCGGGCAGGTTAAAAAAGGTTGGCCCGGTTGCAAATTGAACGACATAGAGACTCCCCTCAGGACCGAATGCGATGTCCATGATGGTTTTGAAACCATCCAGGAATATTTCCGGAGCAAAGCCCGGAACGACGCGGTAAATGTGAGCGGCGCCTTCGGTGAAGGGCGCACCGGTCAGTTCACCCACATAGTAGGCCCCACAAGGGCCAACAGTGAGGCCGGTCGGCACGGCGTCCGTTGGCGGCTTGGTGCGAAAGACTGCAAGCGTCGGTGTCTTTCCGTTAGCCTCGATCCGCAACAGGGCGTTACCACCGGCCTCCGACACAACACGCCCTCCGGGCTCGGCAATAACGCTATAGGGGTTGGTGTCAATGGGTCCGCCTGCAGGATTTACCAGGGCTTCTTAGGCGGAGACGAATGGGCATGAAGGCGCCTGTCTGGAAAAGACAGAACACCCCGAGCCGCTTAACCTTTAAAAATTTTGTCGCGCACCCCGAATTTGAGTTCCTGAGTGAGACCTCAGCATAATTATGTGATACTGACAAGGTTTTCTGGGACGGAGGCTGAAGGGACGGACCTTCCGTCCCTAAAAGCCCCTGTCGCCATCCCTTTTACTCCAGTGAAATGATTGGTTAAGGTGCCAGATCCACGCAAACTTCGCCACTAATGTCCTCGGTGAAGATCCCGGAGGCAAAATCCACAATGCCAGAAAAGGAGAGGTTGCCCGTCGCACCAGAAAGCTTGCCGGTGGCATCCGTCATCGGACCGGAGGCGTTGAAACGGCCTGTTGTGATGTCAATCGCGCCTGCAACCACGACGGTCACGGTTCCGTGCTTGTTCGTGAGCGTCGCGGTTTCGATAAATGGGGCCAGCCCATCTACAGGGGGCCCGGTGACGGCAATATTCCCCACAATAGTTCCGTTTAACAAGCCACCGCCGATAACATTCGCTACGGTGTTCCCAAAGCCAAGATCTTCCCCGACGCCCTTGGCATTAATCACATGACAAGAAACGCCCGCTTGTGCCGGCAGTGCCAGAAGACCGGCAAGCAGCAGAGTCGTGAGCATTGAACTTTTCGAGATCAGCAGTTGATTCATATTGGACCTCCCTTTGGTCTGTGCGCACCATAGGCCCCTGCCCCAGCGCTGTTCAATGGACTGCGGGTTCTCACATCCTTACCACTTTGTTACCTGACAACAGGCTGCGAATCAGAGTGTTAGCCTATGGGACACAACATGACAGGGACTGACGAAGTGAACGGGCCAACGGCATGACAGCACCGGTGAGGACTTTCCGATTTGGGAGCTTTGAGTTTCATTCGGATTCAGGCGAGCTATTTCGGCAAGGACGCAAGGTCCGGCTCCAGAACCAGTTCTCTCAGATACTCACGCTGCTGGTTGAGCGTGCGGGTACCGTGGTATCGCGGGAAGAGATCTACAAAAGACTATGGCCGGACAACACATTTGTCGACTTCGACCGGGGCCTGAACAAAGCGATTAACGGACTGCGTACCACATTGCGCGACAGTGCTCTAAAGCCACAGTTCGTCGAAACGCTTCGGCAGAAGGGATATCGTTTTATTTCGCCGGTCGAAACCGCGGCATTGAGTTCTACGGGCGGCGTTCGACGGGATGCCGGTCTTGCGGTGCGGATCGAGTCGCTGGCGGTGCTGCCGCTTTCCAACACCTCTGGCGATCCGGCAGAGGAGTACTTTTCCGACGGCATGACGGAGGAACTGATCTCCGCAGTCTCCCGTATCGACTCCTTCGCGTGATTTCGCGTACTTCGGTAATGCGGTATAAGGGAACTCGCAAGTATTTGCCAGCTATGCCAGGGAATTGAGAGTAGACGCCATCGTGGAGGGCTCCGTCGCGCGATCCAGCGGTAAGGTGCGCATCACGGCGCAACTCATTTATGCGCCGGAAGACCGGCATCTATGGTCGGGAAGGTACGAACGGGAACTTGTCCGACATTTTGCAATTGCAAGCCGAGATCGCGGAAAGCATTGCCGGGCAGATCAACAGAGTTGATTGATCCAGGCAAAGGCCGTCCGGACAAGTGCACGCCAGTACATCCGCAAGCCTACGAAGCTTTTCTCAAAGGAAACTTCTTTCGGGACAAGATGACTCCGGCGGATCTGGAGAAGAGCATTCGAATTTTTCACGCGCGCCATCGAACTCGATCCGGCAAACGCGCAAGCTTACGCGGACCTTTCACAAGCCTATTTTTTTACTGGGAGTTTTCGGCATGGTCCGCGCCGGGAGACAGTATTCCCGAAAGCGAAGGCCGCGGCTATCGAAAGCGCTGGAGTTGGACGAGTCGTGTAACATGCCGCTCACAACGCATTGGCCGCGGTCCACATCCTGTATGACTGGGACTGGGCTGGAGCAGAAGCCGAATGCCAGAAGGGCTCATCCGAGCTGAGCCCTAGCAACCCGGTTGCCCGCGTACATATGGCGGATTTCATGTCGATTCAAGGACGGCATGACGAAGCGATTGCGGAATTTCGTCAGAGTCTTCGCCGCTGGAGCCCTATCTCGCGCGTGTATATAGGCTCACTTCGGACTGATTCTTTATAGGGCGCGAAGGTACGACGAATCGATCGAGCAATGTAGAAAGGCGTCTGGACGTGGACCCGAATTACGCGAACGCATTGTGGTTTTTGGCGCTCGCCGCTGGAATCAGAAAGGCCAACTGGCGGAATCGATTGCGACTCTCAAGAAGGCAGCTGGAGTGTGATCGGGTGGGGGTCTGCACTACCGGGCGCTTGCTGGGTCGCGCGTATGCGCTTGGCGGGCGATCGCAAGCATAGCTCTCACGATCTGGCACAGGAACTGGAGACCCTAGTCGAAGAAGAGGTACGTTTCGCCCTTTGAACGTCGCCCTGGTGTCACTCTGGGGCTCGGAGAGACGGACCTTGGCGATTCCGATGGCTGGAAGAGGCGTATCGTCAACGTGTATTTCGGCTTATCGAATTGACGATGCCGATGTTCGATGACATCCGCAGTGATCCGCGATGGGAGGATCTTGTGGCACGGATTGGCCTATTGAAGTAGCACGAGTATAGGGGAAGATTGAGTAGGCCGACCTGTCCACCTGATCGGCCTACGCGCGGAACCGTACGTGCCGGAATGTGGTCTCCACGGTTATGTGGTATGAATCGGCGGGCCGGCGTCCTTCAATCCGACCAGCCTCAACGCATATTCCATGCGCTTTAAGTCGGCGGATTCCAGGCGCGATTTTTCGGCCGCCATCCCCGCGGACGCGTCGATACGAAAATCCAACGTCATCGACGTCGACGCCTGCGCAATCCAAAACAGCACCATGGAAAGACGAAGCACAGCCTACAGATTGACGGGTTCCTCGCCGAATCACAAGAGCCGCGGCGGCATTCTGATGAACGGTAAAAACGTAATTACGAAACGCGGCAGGACTAAGGAAGCGCGCAAGAATAACTTGGCATTTTGAACTATAAGGGGTTAAGCGAGCGCAACCCGGGGTTGCCGTAACGGAGATGGTTGCACAGTTGTTGCGTAGTCGGCTTGTCGGACTTTGCATCGGTCTCGCGGGCCAGATGAAGAGTAGACGGTTGCTCAGGCACTGGGTTGTTCTGAACGATCGGAATGCGTGAGCGGATCACTCAACGCCAATGGTTGAGAACATGGACTGCGTCTGGAATTGCGACATTCGATGCAGTCAGGTTTTGGATGGCGCGAGCGAATTCGGAATGACGCCCTCGTCGCGCTCCAAGGTATCGGTGCGACAAGAAGACGAGTCGAATCCGTTTGAGAACTTCCTGAATGGCGGGTAAATCCAGCGGCCTCGATCGGTTCGTTGAAGACGGTCTTGAGGGACGGATCGTCACGGGCAAACATTTCCTATGGCGGTTCCTCGTTCCTCGATGCTGTCGCTCGCCTATGCCATGGGCATGCTTCTGGCATTGACGCGCGAACAGCCGCGTGCGGCCATCGTGGCGCCTGAATTGGCTCCGATGGAGAGCGCGGTTGAGATTTTCCGTTTCTCGGTCATCCTGAGGCACACGCCGGCCTCGCGCCTTGGCAGATGACGAATACCGGTTGCGCGCGCGGGCGAGGGGGCATGAACAGCGATGCCGACGGGTGATGGAAGCAAACTTGTGCTGCTTGCGGCCGGCGGAACCGGCGGCCATCTGTTTCCGGCCCATGCGCTTGCGACGGTCCTGCAAAAGCGTGGCGCCGCCGTCGAACTCGCAACCGACCATCGCGCCGCGCATTTCGAATTTCCCGCCCGCGCCGTCCACATCATCCCGAGCGCGACCTTGCGCGGTCTCAATCCAATCTCGCTCCTGCGCACGGCAACGCTGCTATCGGTTGGAACCGCCAAGGCGTGGCTCCTGATCGGACGCAATCAGCCGGCGGTCGTGGTCGGTTTTGGGGGTTATCCGAGCGTGCCGCCGCTGATGGCGGCGAGCATGCGCGACGTTCCGACCGTGCTGCACGAGCAGAACGGCGTAATGGGGCGCGCCAACCGGCTGCTGGCGCCGCGCGTCACCGCAATCGCCACCGGATTTCGCACGCTGAAGAATTTCAACCGGCGCTGGCGAAGCAAGATCACGTTCAGCGGGAACCCGATTCGCAACGAAGTAATTGTCGCGGCCAACACATCCTACGCCGCACCTGATCCAAAGGGAAAACTGCGCCTGGTCGTCTTTGGCGGAAGCCAGGGCGCGCATGTGATGGCGCAGGTCGTGCCGGCCGCGATCGGGCTGCTCGACGTCAGCCTCGGTTCGCGACTGTCGCTGGTGCAACAGGCGCGCGCGGAGGATATCGACGCGGTGCGCGAAACTTATGCCCGGCTCGGAATCGCTGCCGAGTGTGCGCCGTTCTTTTCCGACTTGCCGGCGCGCATTGCAGCCGCCCATCTCATCATTTCACGCTCCGGCGCTTCGACCGTGGCCGAGCTTTCGGCCATTGGCCGTCCTGCCGTTCTGGTACCATTGCCGCATGCGCTGGATCAGGATCAGTTCGCCAATGCCGGCGCGCTGGCGGAGCCGGGCGGGGCAATCCGCATCGAGCAGCCGGATTTCAGGCCACGACGGCTGGCAACCGAAATTGCCACGCTGGCCGCCGATCCGGCGCGGCTGACCGCCATGGCGCAGGCTTCCAGGTCCGCGGGTGTCATTGACGGCGCCGAGCGGCTTGCCGATCTGGTGTTGAAAGTTGCCGGAATATAGGCATGTGCGGCTATGCCCCGTGCAGGCGAGACGTCCGGCATTCACTATGCTTTCAATTTCCCAATGCCGTGCCATAAACAATCCCGGTGATTGCTGGATCGTCCGCCTTCGCGGATCAGGGGAGTAGTCGGTTCATGAAAAGGCCGCGTGACATCGGCCCGGTGCATTTCGTCGGTATCGGCGGCATCGGCATGAGCGGCATCGCCGAGGTGCTGGCCAACCTTGGCTACACCGTCAGATGCTCGAAGCCGAGTTTTTGCCGTCGCATCAAACGATTACGTTGATGTTGGGGAGGCTTGCTGAAGGGCTGTCTCAAAGGCGCGCCGGGAGCCGGCAATTTTCCGGGCGAGCCGAGGCGTCGAAGCCAACGTCTTCTTCCCTTTGTAAGAACTCCATACCCTGGGGGGGTGCCAGATCTCGTAGAATGCGCCTATGTCTTCATCGACCCTTCTCGAGCGAATGGTTGATCCTATCGGTAAGGCGTTAACTCCCGATGCGGCTCGGGCTATCCTTGCAGTTCGGGCAGACGACGAGACTCAGGATCGCATCGATAGGTTGGCAGATCAGTGTACTGAGGGAAGTCTCAATTCTGAGGAGCGAGCGGAGTATCAGGAGTTCGTTTCCCTCTTCAACCTCCTTGCGTTATTGCAGAGTCGTGCTCGATCCGTTCTCCAGGCAAACGACGGGCAGTAGCCCGTGGACGCATCGATCCGGGGGTCGGGGGACAGCCTCGCGATTGAAATTGGATTTGCCTTGCGCGCTCGAATCCCTCGAATCGCCCTTTGTCTCTCGGAGCTGCGGAGTCCATAAAGAATCTCCTGCAGATCTCGCTATGCCGCGAATGGCTTGGCCTCGTCTGCCCCGGTTTTCCGCATCATAAACTACTCCGCGAGGCGTCCGTCGCTTCAATGTCTTTCTCGGCGCAGATCACCCTCTTTATCGCGAACTTCTTGATTACTACTCTCGACGTCAGCAGCCTGGGCATCGTTACTTAGTGCTTGATGACCAATCACGTCTGGCGACCGCCACGGGACCTACGAGGCGGAGTTCAACCGGAAGTATCGAAAGACCGGACACGTCTGGCAGCTGCGCTCTTATTCCTGTGTTCTCGATCTGGAGCATGCATGGGCGGCCGTCCGTTATGTCGAACGTAATCCACCGCGAACGGAATGGTCGTTCGCGCCGAAGACTATCCATGGTCCAGCGTGCCAGCACACTGTGGTTTGGCCGACGATCCCATATGTCGACAGCATGGACCGACGTCTCTGGCATATCCCAACTGGAGTAAGAGAAGAGTTCGTCCGTCACATTGAAGCGCTTAAGGGTCGGCGATTGGTTCCCGGCAAACCCGACCCGAGGCCGAAGCGGCAGCCGGAATCCCAACCGCTACTCTGGACAGAGGATTCAATCCAAAGATAGTCGAAAACGCCGCCGAACCGATGTATTCGACGATAACGAAATCCGTTTCAATCGCGGGGCTGTCCCCGAAACTCCATCGCTCACTTGTGTCCTTTCGGCAAGGCCGCGTAAGGGAGAAGAGTAATGCGGTCGCAAATGGCTCGACGTTCGATTGTCAGCGTTAATGGCTGTCAGTTGAGGAAAGGGGACGAACCGGGCGTGCGGTTCTGCCAGCAAACCTATGTAGGCGAGTCCCGATGCGCGGCAATGTGAGCTTCAGCTTCTTTAGCTCCAGGAACCTTCCGACCTTCATGTCTTTACCTGCGACGTGCTTGAAACAAGCCAGCACGTGTTCGGTTAGTGATGCCTCGATCTGCTCACTGATCTGAACGTCTTCGTCGCGTAGGACCGCTAATACATTATGGTCTGACTGCCCGTCTTCGATCTGCTCCATCAGTCCCATAGGTTGGCAATCTACGATTTGTCCGGTTCTTAGCTTTTGTTTTGTAATAACAAAACAATCGACGTTGCAACGGTCCTCTGCGCTCGTATCCACAATGAATCCATACGGAAAGGGATATGGATGCGACACTGTGGCGACACGCTTCCACTCCAATGTCTTCTCATCGTGATAGTGCTTCTGATCTGAACCAGCTTCGTTCTGAATGAAGACCTTGATCATATGACCCGGGTCCTTTGCTTGAGAATGCGCCGCACCGAGGTACGTCCGATTTGAAGTTGTCGTGCAATGGCGGCTTTGCTGGTCCCCGCACGGAACAGCTTGCCTACCCTGGGACTCAATATCAGGGCACAGGCAACATCCGTCCATTGCAAAAACGCGTTCCCAGGACCTCCGCGTATCCCCTTGAATTCACGCGAGAGTGGAGGAAATGAGAGGGAGTCCTTTTCCGGAGCGGCGAGTTGTTCGCATTCTCAAGGTGGCGCGAACGATCGCGGCCCTGCCGCGATGCCCGCGACACCCTATTGTGCGTACCGCCGGGCTCGGAGGTCCGGGATCTTGGCAGGGCTGGACAACTTGAGAGCAGCGAAAGCGGCAAGTAGGGCGCGGTCGCGGGTATACGTGAGCCGGAGCGAGGCGGAGTTGATGCTGAGCCAGCATACCCTTTCGACTTCGTTACACGCGGCCGCCTTGCCGCCGACCACTTCCATCGTCCAGTAGCGAACAAGTTTCGCCCGGCCCTTTCGGTCGACGTAAGACACGGAGGGCAGTTGGTAACCCAGGGAGCAGGAAAGACTGGTCTCCTCGAGCACTTCGCGGAGAGCGCACTGTTCGAGGGTCTCACCAGGCTCAACTTTTCCCTTTGGAAAAGTCCAGTCGTCCTGAGCGCTGCGATAGACCAGCAGCACTTCTCTCTGACCCCGCCAGTTAACCCGGGAAATCACGCCGCCTGCAGCCAGAACCAAGCCGTTTCCACCCACCTTCGAAACCTCCGTCAGGGAGTTGGCCTTACCCGAACCGGCAGGCACAGTCTCAGGAACCGATGCATCCATGAGGGATTGGGGACATCCCGCTGTCGCCCCTACCGCGTATTGCGACTTCAGTGCGCCCCACCACTATCCATCGAAGCCGTCCAGAACAGGTCCCGGTCCGATGGGGGCGAAGGCCGGTGTTGGTGTCGCCGAGGACGAACTTGCGGTGAGCGTAAACGGTGTCGAATGCGAGACGTCTTACTGGGATTCGGGCGAGGCCCTGGAGTCTATTTCGCGCCCCGGCTATTTCGGGAACGCCGAAAGTTGCGCGATGCGCTCAAGGTTTTCTCTGGCTGCGGCATACAGCGGGTCGATGTCCAGCGCCCTGGCGTAGGAAGCAGAGGCGCCCCGGAAATCGCCCTGTAGCTGAAGGGCAATGCCCATGTAGTTGTACGCCTCTTTGTTGCGGGGATCCCGCTGGACCGCACGCTGGAGATACCGAATCCCTTCCAACGCCCACTTTTCCTTTACCAGGGACGCACCGAGAACTATTCCGACTCGGCGTCGGCCCGCCCCTTGTCTGCTGCAATTTGAAGGTGAGGAATCGCTTCGGCGTAGCGCCCAGCATTCACCAGCATCTTTCCGAGGCGCGCCTGAACATCATAGTTCGCGGGATTCAGACTCACAGCCTTCAGGTAGTGCTGCAGCGATGGCTCCACTTGCCCGCTACGAGAATAGATGTCCGCAAGCATGCTCTCTCCATACGCATATTCGGGATTCAGTTCGACGGCTTTCTGCAGATGACCCAGCGCAGCACTGTCGTCTCCGTCCGCCTTCTCGATCGATCCTGCGACGGCATTCGTCTGCCACCGGTCTGGCAGGAGTTCGACCAGATTCCGCGCCTGGTTCAACAACGGCATCGCGGGCGTGCGATATTGCGAAACGCCAAGTACGGCCGCCGGGATGAGAAAGAAAGCCCATTTCCAGGCTGCAGGCAGCCATTCCAGAGCATTCCCACGCTGCCCCGAGGTGGCGGCAGCAGTTCCGATCCCCATCCCTTTGCGGAAGTCTCCCTCCCGAACCTGCCAGATGAAACCGTCGAAATAGAAGTGGAGGAAGGTGGAGACCATGAACAGACCCGTCCAGAAGCTGACCGCGCTCGGGCCGATTTGCAGAATATCGGGGGCCTGCACGTTGGCATAGTCGAGAATGTCTGCAACGCCGCCATAAACAACGATTAGAAGCAGGTAGAGCAACCCTCTCCAGACGCTGGGCTGGAAAAGAAACTTCTCGACCTTGCTTGCCGCCATGCCTTGCACCACTCTCCGTTTGTTGTAGTACCAGACGAGCACGTTGTACTGGATGTCGTGGACGATTTCGAACAGCAGCAGGCCGACCAGGAGGCTGCTCACACCCACCATGGCAAACCACCAAAAGGAAAAACTTGAAGCCATCATGAGCAGCTTCACCGGACTGGGCGGCTTCCCGGATTGCGCCTGCCGCCAGGCGTTGACCAGGAACGCGATTAACACCAGGCCGGCCAGCACCATCCAGGCATGGCGAAACGACAAGAAGAGTCCGGGAGAAATCGGCGCCCCTCCCGCACTGAAAAAGTGTGAGAAGACGTAAATCAGCCGTGAGGAGTACAGGAGTCCGCCTCCAAACCAGCACAGGCACATCCCCCAATCCAGCCAGGATGTCGCCGGCGAGATCGAGCCTACTTTTGCGTCGTAGATCCGCAGGAAACCGTTCACCTGCATGGCCCCGTGCCAGGTGCCCCAGAATACGAGAATCAGCTTGAGGCCATCGAGTCGAAGGTAAAAAAACAGGGCATAAACCGTGACGAGAAACAGCGGCGCCAGAATGAAACGCGTTCGGAAACGACGGAAAAGCACAGGATCCGTGTAGGCGCGAATAAAGCCCGGCAGGTGGTGGCCCGTTCCGCCCACCGCCAAAATCACGGCGCCAAAGCCATTGGGATCGAAGTGGCTCTTGGCCAGCCATAGCAAGGGAATCACCCAGAGAGGCGAAAGGACGAGAGCCCAAGATCCTGCCAGGAACTCAGGATCCAAAGGCCGCTGTTCTTATGTTTCACAAACGGTCATCTCCGATGCTCACGAGCAACGAGGATTACGTAGAACTGGGGTGCAGGGTTACGGCTCGAGGCCGCCGATTCGTAAACCGCCCTGCTTGCCGCAATCAACGCTGATGTGTCCGTGTCAGCGCAGATCCGCCTTCGCGGCATCGGCAAGAACGAGGTCTCTGTACGCCGGCGACATCCAGCCTTCCCGGATCAGCTGGTTCGCGCGCTGCTCGACCCTGGATTGGTAGTCCTTCAAGTCCTTGTAGAGCGAGTGGAGTTGTTCACGGGGCAGCGGCTCCTGATAGGCTGCGATGCTGCAGAACAACTGCACGGATGCGGCCGCCGTCAGCGGCGAAGGATTGGCGATCGGCGTCGGATTGGGCTCGTTTGGCACGACGTAGCGGTTCAAAGGTACGTCGACGTAGGTATTTCGGATGCCGCCCTTCGGATTGCCGTTGGCGTCAAGGGCGAGGACCGAGCCGTCATTCTTCATATCGTTATCGACCGTGATGTACTCGGAGCGAGGCGGAATTTTGCCACTATCGACCCACTGGATAAGGCGCTCCAATCCGGCGCTCATTCCCAACCCTTCAGGAAACCGGCTGACCGGGTATTTGCACGGATCGGGATCGTAGACGGGATTGACGCGGGAATCGTTGTGAGCCATTCCTGCAACTTCATAGATGCGGAACTGATCGCCCGGGCTATCGCCGTCGGGGCGGCGATAGCGGTTGCCGTTAGCGGCTTCGGCAACCACTTCTGTCATGGTGGGCATCTGGATCAGCGGCACATCCACCTTCGCGATCGGGCCGTTGCCTCCCATGCTGGTCGGAAGAAATCCATCGAAGATCGGCTTCATTCCAGCGTCGCGATAAACCCGATGCGCGGGCAGATAGGCGGCGACGGCAGCCGCAGAAGCCGAAGTCCCCATGAGAATCATCTTCCGCATCGGCAGACCTTCAAGCGGGCCGTCTTTGCCGCCGCGCTTCACCAGACGACCAACCTGCGCGAGGATCTCGTTGGCCTGGATATCGGTCATGCGGAGGGCTCTGTATCGCTCCGCGTTCGCCTGTGTAAATAACGGCAGACTGCCCGTCACGATTTCCAGACTGACATGACCTTCGGCCATGGCGTAGGTGTGAAGGAAGTGAAACATCCAGCTGTTGCCGGTGAAGTGCATCGGCTCCGCGACGACGATGCCGCTGAATTTCTTCGGGTCGGAGGGGCGGCGCACCAGGATGCGCGTGGTATAGGGTTGCCCCTGCGCTGTGCCGGATACGAAGTACTCCTTGACGATGTACTTGAAGTGCGCGAGGTCGTCGCCGGCAGGCAGACGCTGCAGCGCCGCGACCATCGGCCCCGGTCCGGTCACCTCCCTGAACGTCGGTATCGGTGCGACCATGGGATTCGCCGGAAGTTGAGCTGCGGCAGGGGCTCCCTGCTGCGCCGCCTGGCCCGCCAGCACGAACGACGAAAGCAATAGGGGTAGTAGCACCGTCTGTCGCTGAATTTTCATTGGATTTCGCTCCCTCCGGATTCGCCGACAATGATACTTGTCCTCGCGCCGGGACGTACAGGAGGCTCGTCGATTATTACGACCCTGCCGTCGAAAAAGCATTCGCGAACGGAGACACCCGACACGCCGGACCCGAGTCTTTGTCCCCGCAAGCAAGAAGGGGAGGGTCAAAGGGAGGAGACACCAGACTAGCGCGGTGGGACGCGTTGCATTTCTATGACGATCTCGGGACTGCCGGGACCGTTTTCAAGGCCCTGGTAGCGAACCCAGGAATGCGGCGAATCGACTTGCATCCAGAAATAGGAGGCTGGATACAAGAAGCGAAAAACGTTAAGAAGACCGAGGTGCGGAATCAACTCGACCTTGTAACAGTCCAGCATCCCATCGGTTGTTGCGATCTTCTCCTTTCCCTGAACTTTTAAACTGATGTCGTAGAGCTTGGGCTCGTTCGTCAACAGATGTGCGTCGAAGGGTTCCTTGCGGGTGAAATCGAGGGCGCGCAGGATCCCGGCAAGGCCGTCCACGGCCAGAGTGTCGGGGGAAACTCGCAAGGTCTGACTTGTCGCCTTCCCGGTTTTCGCGTCCGTCCTCTCGAAGCGGACTTCTTTTCGATTCCAGTCGAAAGTGCGCGATTCGGTGACAAGCTTTCGCCCCATAACATCCATGTAGACGGTTTCGGATCGGATCGGCCGTAGAACGCCGCCATCGCTCCACCAGGACGCAATACGCCAGCGCACCTGCTCGGTGAACGGACTGCGCACCCCTTCTCCGGTCTCGGTAAAGTAGAGAACCGGCTGGTTGTCGAGTGTGGTTTTCTCCATTGTCCACTCGTTCCGCCAGCGCTCCTCGCCGGTCCTGGTCCTGGCGACTGTCGCACCCCGCTCCGCAGCGCCGGACATGGGCGGCGAGGTCAATGTGTCTTCAGGTCTCGGGGCAACAAGGAGAAGTCCCGCAATCATCGAGGCAAGAAGGAATCGCATTGGTTTTATCGTTATAAGAGAACCTCCATCATGACGATGGGGGGGCCAAAGAATCAAGATCTGGTGAACGTGTCTGAAATAGCCCACAATTTACCGTCATGTTCGTCGAGGCGATCGATCCATGCTCACGCTTCGGGATGCCGGTGTCCAGGTGATCGAAGCCGAACCGCTTCCCGGTTACGACCATGCCTATGTGTCCGATCCGTTTGGAAACCGCATCGAGCTGATGGAGCGCGCGAAGACGGGGTGAATAGCCGGTTCAGGGTTCCTGGTTGCCGATGCAGGTTCCTTGCCGTCGAAATTCCTCTCTCTCCCTCGTTCCGCTGCATGTATTCTGTCGCGGCATGAAAACGAAAATCTGGCAGGTGATTGCCGCGTCAGCGGTCGGCACGATGATCGAATGGTACGACTTCTATATTTTTGGAAGCCTGGCCACGATCATTTCGCCGCTCTTCTATCCCAGCGGGAACACGACGCTCGCCTTGATCGCGTATCTTTCGACGTTCGCTGTCGGCTTTGTGGTGCGCCCGTTCGGAGCGCTGTTCTTCGGGCGAATCGGCGACCTTGTGGGGCGCAAGTACGCCTTTCTGGTCACGCTTCTCATCATGGGCGGCGCAACAGCGTTGATCGGCGTGCTTCCCACCTATGCGTCGATCGGCATGGCTGCGCCCATCGCTTTGCTGCTGATTCGCGTCCTTCAGGGCCTCGCCCTGGGCGGAGAGTATGGCGGCGCCGCCGTCTATGTCGCCGAACATGTGCCCGACGGCAAGCGGGGCTTCTACACGAGCTTCATCCAGATCACGGCGACACTGGGATTGTTCGTGTCACTGGCGGTCATCCTCATCGTGCAAAACTCCATGTCGAAGGACGCCTTCGGTTCCTGGGGCTGGCGGGTGCCCTTTCTGATCTCCGTGCTTCTGGTCGGGATCTCCCTCTATATCCGGCTGCAAATGAAGGAGTCGCCGATCTTCCAGCACATCAAGGCGGCGGGAATGACGTCGGCACAACCGTTGAAGGAAGCCTTTACCGAATGGCACAACCTGAAGCACGTGCTGATCTCTCTATTCGGCGCGACGGCCGGGCAGGGTGTGGTGTGGTACACGGGACAGTTCTATGCCCTGTTCTACCTCCAGACGATTCTTAAAGTGAACTCAACCTCCGCGAACTATATCGTTGCGGCCGCACTCTTGCTAGGCATGCCGTTCTTCGTCGTATTCGGCGCCCTGTCGGATCGGATCGGGCGCAAACGGATCATGATGGCCGGCTGCCTTGTCGCAACGCTCTCCTATATCCCGATTTATCACGCGATGCAGGCCGCGGCCGGCTCGAACGTCATCACCGTGAGGTCGACGACCAATGCCGTTACCGGGGCCACATCCCTGACGCCCGTCGTCGATGAAGCGGGAACGCCGGCCAAAGAGGTGATCGGATACACGGACTTCCCTTCGTTTATCGCGAATCCAGCAGCGCAGAAAATGATTCTGCTCGTGTTCATTCAGGTCCTGTTCGTGACGATGGTGTATGGGCCCATCGCGGCGTACCTGGTTGAAGCGTTCCCGGCCAAGATCCGCTACACGGCGCTGTCCCTGCCCTATCACATCGGCAACGGCGTGTTCGGCGGGCTGCTGCCGCTTATTGGACTCTCCATTGTTGCCTCAACCGGCAACATCTACGCGGGACTGTATTATCCGATTGCTGTCGCCGGCGTGACCTTCGTGGTGGGCTCCATTGTTCTCAGAGAGACGCACCACGTGAAGATCTGGAAAGAGCTGGAGTAGAATTCCCAATCCGTGAGATTCCAAGCGCTTCTCATCGTTCCTCTTCTGGTGATTGCCCTGCAGGCGGGCCAGGCGCCGGCCTCAAAACCCGCTCCGCGCCTGCCCGACGGGACCGTAAATCTGGGACCGCCGCCGGGCGAGCCTGGTGTCTGGGTTCCTCCGAACGCCGGTGATGAACGCCTTGTGGAACTGGATGCGGCGAACGTTCCCGACCCTTTCGCGATCAGCACGAATCCGCTGCAGCGTACTCCACGATTCGAGAGCGGCACCGCTGCCGTCGCCCAGTTCAAAGGAAAGATCACGGAAAGCCAGGTCCCCTTTCAGCCCTGGGCGCGTGCCTTGTATGACGAACATCAGGTCAACCAATGGGAGCCACACACCCGGTGCAAGCCGTCCGGCGGCCCCAGAGCGCTACTCACGCCCTACGGCGCGGAGTTCATGCATCAGCCCGACCAGCAACGCCTCTACATCATTGATATCGGCGGGCCGCACTCCGTGCGGACGATCTACATGGATGGGCGTCCGCATCCGAAGGATCTCGCACCAAGCTACCTGGGGCACTCGATCGGCCACTGGGAGAAAGACACGCTCGTGGTCGATACTATCGGCTTCAACGAGCGCTTCTGGTTCGACCGCCATGGCCTGCCGCATACCGACAGGCTGCACCTGATCGAGCGTTTTTCCCGCCCGGACTTCAACACACTCATCTACGAATTGACCGTCGACGACCCCGGCGCTTACATGGCGACGTGGAACACCGGGCTTCTGCTTCGGTGGAATTCAGCGCAGGAACTGTTCGAATACGTCTGTCAGGACAACAATCTCTTTCCGGAATTGATGTTGGAAACGCCGCTGGCGGGTAAAGAGCGGCGAGTGACTCCGTAGCGGCTGCGTTGAAGCGCGGCGGCTAGAACGAGCGTCGATCGTCTTGTCAGGACGCGTAACCGTAAAGGTCGAGCAGGATGCCGGACTCCTGCCTGAACGCTGCTTCGACAGAATCCGTGAAGTCCTCGCGCCACGAATCGATTCGGCCTTTGCGAAAGGTGGGAGCTCCCTGGTCGTACAACGCGTCCGCAAGCGTCTCGGGACTCACCTCAGCCGCATCGACTCCGGTGAAGTCCATGATCCTCCGGATGGTTTCCAATTGCACCGAGCGGTCACCGCCTCCGCGAGGTCCAACCACATCTTCAAATCTGAGCGGAAGCGACTGGGGGTCGTCCAGCCAGCCGGCGAACATCCCGTAGATCGAGTTGATCCCTCCGCGGAGCTTCGACGGGAGTGTGCACGCGCCCACCGGCGGCCTTGCGGTGTCATCGCTGAAGTAGATTTCGAAGTCTTTATCGGGAATGCCCTCAATCAAACGAATGAGCCGGGCTTCGTTCGTCTTCAGATGCTCGGTGAAATAGCGGTAGCTCGGGTGCTGCGGCGTTTTCATGATGAAATGCATCTTCGATGCCACGCACGCGCGGGGATCCCGATACAGGAAAACGACGCGAACATCCCGCTGTCGGACAAGAGTGGAAAGCTCCCGCGTCCAGGGGTAGTGCCACGCCACGTGTTGGCCGGACTGCACGTTGTTGACGTATCCAACGAACCTCTCGTCCCAGCGGATTTCACTGAAGGGCCCGGCAAAGTCAAATCCGGCCGCCGGAAAGTAATTCAGCAGCAGATGTGTGCCACACTTGGGCACGCTGGAATAAAGCACGGGTTTTCTGGCGCTTTTCCTCATATGCGGCTTTCTCTTGACGTGACCCCCTCCTTAGCGCTTCCAGAGGCAATCGGCGAACCAAAAAATCTGCACAGGAAAGCACGCTTCCTGAGCTGCTCATTGCGCCCTAAGCCTTGGCGCTGAAGGTCTTGGGAAAACACCCCAAGTCGTGTGTCGCGATGCCGGTGTCAGGCGATTGACTAACGGACCACTGAGCATGACGGGGATCGAAACCTCACAGCTGAACAGGCGGAACAGCGCGTCGACTCGAGCGGGGGTCGATCGTCTTGTCAGGACGCGTAACGGTAAAGGTCGAGCAGGATCCCGGACTCCTGCACGAAAGCTGCTTCGACAGATTCAGTGAAGTCCTCGCGCCACGAATCGATTCGACCTCTGCGAAAGGTGGGGGACCCTTCTTTGTACAACGCGTCCGCAAGTGTCTCGGGACTCACCTCAGCCGGATCGACTCCGGTAAAGTCCATGATCCTCCGGATGGTTTCCAACTGCACGGATCGGTCACCACCCCCCCGAGGTCCAACGACGTCTTCAAATCTGACCGGAAGCGACTGGGGGTCTTCCAGCCAGCCGGCAAACATCCCATAGACCGTGTTGACGCCTCTGCGGAGTTTCGACCGGAGGGCGAACGCGCCCGGCTGCGGCCTTGCGGTGGACTCGTTGAAGTAGATTTCAAAGTCTTTATCGGGAATGCCCTCAATCAAACGAATGAGCCGGGCTTCGTTCGTCTTCAGATGCTCGGTGAAATAGCGGTGGCTCGGGTGCTCCGGCGTTTTCATGATGAAATGCATATTCGACACCACGCACGCGCGCGGGTCCCGATACAGAAAAACGACACGAACATCCCGCTGCCGGACAAGGGCGGATAGCTCCGGCGTCCAGTGGTAGTGCCACGCAACGTGTTGGCCGGACTGTACCTTGCTGACGTATTCAATGAAACGCTCGTCCCAGAGGATTTCACCAAAGGGCCCGGCGAACTCAAATCCCGCCGCCGGAAAGTAATTCAGCAGCAGATGGGTGCCACACTTGGGCACGCTGGAAAAAAGGACGGGTTTTCTAGCGCTTTCCGTCATACGTCGAATTCCGTCGAGGTTGACGCCTCCGGCGTCGGGCGAGCCAACAGTCTTGACAATCCGGTGAGCCACAGCAACTCCAAAGGCAATCGACGGACCAAAAGCTGCACACGCCCGGCGTGCCTCCTGTGCTGCCGCGCTGCGTCTTAAGTCTTGGCCCTGAAGGCCTTACGAAACACGTCAAAGGGGGAGCCTAGGCGGCGGGCGGTGTCAGGCGATTGACTGAAATGCCGCAGACCTTGACGGGAGTCGAAAACGTATGCAGACGATGAGCATCTCGATCATCAGGGCAATGCAAGCCGGAGGCGTGCCCTGGAGTTTAGACATTCTTGAGTCTGAGCGGGAGCGGAAACACGAGGTTACGTCTCCGGGTTCGTCCGCAAGGCGATGGCGACATTGAAGCGTGATTCTTAGCACGCCGGAGGCGTGCTGAGAATTTAGCCCCGGGTTAAGCGAGCGAAGCGAGCGCAACCCGGGGTTGCCGTAACGGAGATGTTCGCACCCCGGCAGGGATGCAGGGATTCCTCGCACCTTTCACGCCTCCGCGTGCAAAATGTCCAAACTCCAGTCCTCGCACCCTTTCAGGGTGCGATTGGACGCTCTACCCATACCGGTGGTTACGCTCGCTGCGCTCGCTAACCACCGGCTAAATTCCCTGCGCGCCTTCGGCGCGCCAAGCACGCCGGAGGCGTGAAAGGAAGGTAACCCCGGGTGTCGCTCGGCGCAACCCGGGGCCACCTTCCTTTCACGCTATAAGAAAGAACGCCTCGGCGTGCAGGGGGCAATGTTATTGCCGATGATCAGGTCGTCTTCGTCTGAAACGGCCCGGATATTCGTGGTGCAGCATTTGCCGGAGTAATGCCCCACGCCGCAAACATTCCCAACGCCAGATAGACCGCGAACGTCCAGGTCGTCGGGTTCGCCGCGACAGGCCCGGCAGACCTGAAAATCCCGATCGGCAACAGCAGGCCTCTGCCAACCTTCGTCCACAGCGGGACACGATCCGGGCGCAACAAACTCACCGGCAAGGTGCCGGCAACGTATGTAAGGCTGATCGCCGTTATCTTGTACCTCAGCCCTCCGGTTCCCCGAGCGGCCAGTCGGATTACGGCAGCGACGAAAGCTCCAATCAAAAGGGGCCCGAAGGAAATGTCCGCAGTTGCAACAAGAGCCCCGTGAATCCATGCGGCCAGGACACTCGCTGCCATGCCGGCCCCCAGGGCTTTCCAATAGTGGCGGGTACGGTTGGTGCGAAACTTTTGCCTGAACTTTTCGGTACAGGCCGCGCAGGCCTGCGAACTTCCAATGCGGAAGTAGGTCCGGACCGGCTCGTTGCAGATTGCACAGACTTCTCGAGCGACCTCGGTGTCTTTGAGTCTTTCAATGATGTAATTTCCAAACCGGACGGGGCTTTGGTCGAGTCGAAGTCTGACGTCGCCACCCATCGCCACCCGACGGAGATCTTCCCGGTCGATCTGCAACCAGCGCTCCGGCTCGAAGGGTACGAGCCTGGCGGACGATTTGCCCAGAGGCAATATCCAGACATCGGGGAGTTGCTTTGCCCGTCCCCAAAGGAGCACGTGATAGCTGACAGTGAAGATACCCACCCGGCATTCGCCGAGAGGCTCATCGAGTTCAACAGGCGCGCCCGACCCTTTCGGCCCAATCGACCAGCCGATAACGCCGTCCTGCCAGCCCGGCATATCCCGCGAATCCAGGGGCAGGTCGAGTTCCTGAACGGAATGATCTCGAATATGCGTTAGCCGAATGCGCATGACGGATACGGCACCAGAATGCCGGCGGTGCTCCCCGGGGAGTTCACTCCTGGTCGGAATCCAGCTCTCCGGCCGGCCCGAACAGCGTGTACGGATTCACATTGCCCAGAGACGCCGTAATCGAGTCCGCAATGCCCGAATGCCGCGATTTCATGTCGTCGAGAAACTCACGGATTTCCTTGCGAACGCTCTCTTTTTCGCCGCAAACACAGGAGATCGGCAGAAACCCCTGAATTCTTGCGTATTCCGTCGAGAGGTCTTCGGTGACGTAGGCGAGCGGGCGGATCAATCTGAGGTTGCCTTTGCGGGATTCTGCAACCGGGGGCAGCGACGCGATCCTCCCATTAAACAGAATATTGCGGAAGAGGGACTCGGAGCAGTCGTCGGCCGTGTGACCCAGTGCAAGCACAGAGCAGTTCAGTTCGGAGGCAATGTTATAGAGGTGGTAGCGGCGGTGCCGGCTGCAGACATCGCAACCGTGAGGGATATTCTGTTCGATCAGTTCGAGCGTCTTGACGTCGTCTCGAATCACCCACTCCACCCCGAGGCCGCGAATCCTTTCGCCAAGAGCTTCGACAGGGCGCTTGAACTTCCCCTGCTCCACCGTAACAGCCACCATGTCATAGGGGAAAGGCGCGCGCTTCCTGTAGGCAACCAGCGCGTGGAGAAGCGACAGGCTGTCCTTTCCGCCGGACACGCCGACGGCTATGCGGTCGTTCGGCCGCAGCATGGAAAAGCGTCCCATCGCACGGCCCACAAGATCGAGGACCTTTTGTTCGACGTTCATAGGTCCTTCCCTGAAACCTTCGCGTGGAGGGTCCCGCGATGCAAGCGTATCCTGACGGAAGCATCGACCTCCACGCTATCGACGTTTCGAAGGACCTTCCCGTCGGGCGTCAGGCATACGGCGTAGCCTCGCTCCAGGACGGCCAGCGGGCTCAAGGCCTCCAGCTTCTGCGCAACCTGGACAAAGGCTTCGTGCGCACCGCGAACCCGCCGTTGGATGGAACTTTCCAGCTTGTTCGCACAAACCTCCAGGCGGTGTGCCCGATTTCGAATGAACCCACCCCCGCGCCCCAATTGCTCCAGCCGAAAGCCCAGGTCGTCGACACGTTGCGCCAGTCGTTTCAACTGCGCCTCAGCGACGGCAAATCCGCGCGAGCCGACCCTGGAGGCGAGGAAGTGCCGCAACGTGCTCAACCGGAATTGAATCGCGCTCTTGAGGCGATTGTCATACGCCTCGACGCGACGCAGCAGTTCAACCTTGGACTGGCTGACGATCTCTGCCGCCGCGCTCGGCGTCGGCGCACGAAGATCGGCGACGAAGTCGCTGATGGTGTAGTCCACTTCATGTCCTACAGCCGAAATCACGGGCTTGCTGGACCGCACCATCGCCCGTGCCACACGCTCTTCATTGAAGGGCCAGAGGTCCTCCATCGATCCCCCGCCGCGGGCGACGACAATCACATCCACATCCGTGTGCTGGCTGAGAAAATCGATGCCTTCCATCACCTGCAGGGACGCGCCAGTCCCCTGGACTTCGGCGGGAAAGATCAGAACGTTGACCGCGTTGTGGCGGCGCTTCAGCACGCTGAGGATGTCGCGAAGGGCAGCGCTCTTCGCGGACGTGACGATTCCGATCTGCCGCGGGTGAACCGGAATCGGACGCTTCCGCTCCTGACGGAAGAGTCCTTCCTTTTCAAGTTTTTCCTTTAACTGATCATACGCAAGTTGTAGAGCCCCAAGGCCAACCGGCTCCAGCACCTCCACGATCAGCTGATACTCTCCGCGGACGTCATAGGTGGTGATCCGGCCGCGGGCACGGAAGGTCTTCCCGTTTTCCGGACGGAAACGAAGCAGGCGCGCCGCCATCCGGAAACACACGGCGGGAAGCTGAGACCTGTCGTCCTTGAGAGTGAAGTAAAGATGGCCGGCCGTGGAAGCCTTGAAGTTGGAGATCTCGCCTTCGACCCAGATGTCTGTGAACTTACGCTCGAGCATCTCGCGGATTTCCGCGCCGAGTTGGGAGACGGTGTAGACCTTGCGTTGGAAGTTTAGGCTCAAGCGTTATCCCGTGAGTTTAGCGTGCACCCCGCAGGGGTGCCCCTCGAGTTTAGACATTTTGCACGCCGGAGGCGTGAAAGGAATTTAGCCCCGGGTGGAGCGCAGCGACACCCGGGGTTCATCTCACGAGCGGCTTGCACCCCGGCAGGGGTGCGAGGAATCCCTGCACCCCTGCCGGGGTGCAACATTCCCGTTACGGTAACCCCGGGTTGCGCTCGCTTCGCTCGCTTAACCCGGGGCTAAATTCTGAGCACGCCTCCGGCGTGCTCAGACTCAAGAATGTCTAAACTCCAGTGCACGCCGCAGGGGTGCCGGGAGGGTAGCCCCGGGTTAAGCGAGCGCAACCCCCGGCTATTCTCCCAGCAGCGCTCCGCGGTGCCAAACCTTGCGGCACCTCTTCTCGGTGATGCGTCCAGGTTGTTATTGCCCTTTTGAGGAGGGGACACATTCCCCACGCAACTCGCAATCACGCGATGGTGACTTCCTTTGCCAGGTAAACATCCTGGATGGCGTTCAGCAGGCCCACGCCTTCGGCCATCGGGCGCTGGAAAGCCTTTCGGCCGGAGATCAACCCCATCCCGCCGGCGCGCTTGTTCACGACAGCGGTCCGGACGGCATCCTTCAAATCGCTCTCACCGGTGGATTCACCGCCGGAATTGATCAATCCCGCGCGCCCCATGAAGCAATTCAAAACCTGATATCGCGCCAGATCGATGGGGTGCGGCGAACTGAGATCCGAATAGACCTTCTTGTGGGTCTTGCCGAAGTTCAGCGCCGTGTATCCGCCGTTGTTCGTCGGCAGCTTCTGCTTGATGATGTCCGCCTGGATCGTTACACCGAGATGATTGGCCTGCCCGGTCAGATCGGCCGACGCGTGATAATCCGCTTCCTTTGTCTTGAACGCCGGGTTTCGAAGGTAGCACCACAGCACGGTGTACATCCCAAGGTCGTGCGCCTGATGAAACATCTCGGTGACTTCCTGAATCTGCCGCTTCGATTCCTCGGACCCGAAATAGATTGTGGCGCCAACGCCGGTCGCGCCCATGTCAAAGGCCTGGCGGATATTTGCGAACATGATCTGATCGTAGGAGTTGGGGTAGGACAGGAATTCGTTGTGGTTGAACTTCATCAGGAACGGAATCTTGTGCGCGTACCTCCGGGCCACCATGCCCAGCACTCCAAGCGTGCTCGCCACCGCGTTGCATCCGCCTTCGATCGCAAGCTTCACGATGTTTTCCGGATCGAAGTACAGGGGGTTCGGCGCAAACGAAGCGCCCGCCGAATGCTCGACGCCCTGATCGACGGGCAGGATCGAAACATATCCTGTGCCGGCAAGGCGGCCGGAATTGAAGAGTTGGCTCAGAGTGACAAGGGTCCGTGCCGGCCGGTCCGACTGGACAAAAACCCGGTCGATAAAGTCCGGCCCCGGCAGATGGAGGCTTTCCCTGGAAACCGTCTTGCATTGATGAGTGAGCAACCCGCTTGCGTCTGCACCCAGAATTTCCTGAATCTTACCGATCATGAATCGTCCTCCCTATCGCCTGTTCAGCAGACCAAACACCAGCGTCAGCACGATGCTGACGACAATGGAAGTGCCCAATGGAAAATAGAACTTGAAGTTGTCGCGTTGAACCTGAAAGTCGAGCGGCAAACGGCCCAACCGGAAAGGCAACCGCGTGCCGAATGTCAGAAGCAGCCCTGCAAGGACGAGAACTCCACCCACGATCATGAGTGTCCGTCCCATGTTCTCCATTAAGCCTCGCTCCTTTTTGGATTTTAGACGAGTTCGAGTTGATTGAAAAAGTATGCGATCTCGGCAGCGGCTGTCTCGGGGGCATCCGAACCGTGGATCGCATTGCGCTCGATGTTGGTCGCAAACAACTTCCGGATCGTGCCGGCGTCGGCCTTTGCCGGGTCCGTAGCGCCCATCACTTTTCGCAGGTTCTCAACGGCGTTTTCGGATTCGAGTGCCATCACCATGACGGGCCCTTCGGTCATGAACTTCACAAGACTGGCGAAAAAAGGCCGTTCCCTGTGAACAGCATAAAAACCTTCCGCCTGAGCCTGGGTCAGGTGAAGAAGCTTGGCTCCGCGAATGCGGAAACCTTCCTTGATAAGACGGTCTATAACGAGCCCGGTATTGCCGGACTTGATCGTATCGGGTTTGAGAATGGTAAAAGTTCGTTGCACGTTATCCCTCAGTGTTTGTTGTCGGGCTTCAGGAGGCGAGTATTTCCTTCATGGCGTCCCCGATATCCGCCGGGCTTTTCACGACCCGGATTCCGGCAGCTTCCATGGCCGCCATTTTCTCCTTCGCGGTGCCCTTGCCGCCAGAAACAATCGCGCCGGCATGTCCCATTCTGCGGCCCGGGGGCGCTGTTTGGCCACAGATGAATCCGACGACGGGTTTTTTCACATTGGCCTTGATGTAGGCGGCGGCTTCTTCCTCGGCCATGCCGCCGATTTCACCCATCATGATGATCCCGTGCGTATCCGGGTCTTCGTTGAACAGCTTGATCGCATCAATGAAGTTCGTGCCGATGATCGGATCGCCTCCGATACCGATACAGGTGGACTGGCCGAGTTTGCGGCGGGTAAGTTGACCCACAGCCTCGTACGTCAACGTTCCGCTGCGCGACACGACGCCGACGTGACCCTCCAGATGGATATGTCCGGGCATGATGCCGATCTTGCATTTTCCCGGCGAAATGACGCCCGGGCAGTTCGGCCCGATCAGCCGCGACTGGCGTCCCTTCAGAAACGTCATCGCGCGGATCATGTCGAAGGTGGGGACGCCTTCGGTAATGCAGACAATCAATTCCATCCCGGCATCGGCCGCCTCCATGATGGCATCCGCCGCGAAAGGCGGCGGAACAAAAATCACCGTGGCATTGGCTCCGGTCTTTCGGCGGGCCTCTTCGACCCCGTTGAAAACATCGATGCCCTCGTGTTTTGTCCCGCCTTTGCCTGGCGTGACGCCTCCCACGACTTTTGTGCCGTACTGTACGGCCTGCATCGCGTGGAATGTGCCTTCCTTGCCGGTGAATCCCTGAACCAGGAGCCGCGTGTTCTTATCGACCAGTACGCTCATTGCTTCCCTACCTCTTCCCTATCGCGGCGACGACCTTTTCTGCAGCGTCCTTCATCCCGTCGGCAACGATGAAGTTCAACCCGGAGGTGCGCAGAATCTCCTGCCCCTTCTCGACATTGGTTCCTTCAAGCCGCACCACAACAGGAACCCTCACCCCAAGATTCTTCGCAGCCTGAACGACTCCGGAGGCCACCACGTCACAGCGCATGATTCCGCCGAAGATATTGATAAGCACGGCCTTGACACTGGCATCGGAGAGCAGAATGCGAAACGCGTTCTCCACCTGCTGCGCCGATGCGCCGCCGCCGACATCGAGAAAATTCGCAGGGCTGCTGCCGGCCAGCTTGACAATATCCATCGTCGCCATGGCAAGACCGGCGCCGTTGACCATGCATGCGACGCTTCCGTCGAGCTTGATGTAATTGAGACCGTATTTGCTGGCTTCGATTTCGAGAGGTTCTTCTTCGTTGAGGTCGCGCAGCTCCTGAATGTCTTTATGGCGGTAGAGCGCGTTGTCGTCGAAATTCATCTTCGCGTCGAGGGCGTAGACCTTGTTGTCGCCGGTCACTAGAAATGGATTGATCTCGGCAAGCGACGCATCGGTGTCTTCGAAGGCCCTATAGAGCGCCACCATGAACTGTACCGCGTCGTTGACCAGCTCGGGCGCAAGCCCCAGACCGAACGCGAGCTTGCGTGCCTGGAAAGGCCGCAGGCCAAGACCGGGCGTTATGTATTCCCTGAGGATGGCCTCGGGAGTCTTCGCCGCAACCTCCTCGATATCCATACCCCCTGCAGCGGAAGCCATGAAGACGGCTTTGCCCGTCTGTCGATCGATAACGATGCCCAGGTACAGTTCACGCCGGATATCGAGGCCTTCCTCGACGTAGACTTTCTTGACCTGACGGCCCTCGGGCCCGGTTTGCGGCGTGATGAGCTGCATCCCATAAATCTGCTGGAAGAGTTCTTCTGCCTGCTCGGGCGATTTGGCCAGCTTGACTCCGCCGCCCTTGCCGCGTCCGCCGGCATGAATTTGCGCCTTGACGACCACGGTGCCGCCCAGGTCCTTGGCGATTCTCCCTGCTTCTTCCTTTGAATTGGCGATCTCGCCGCGGGGAATGCGGACACCGTAGCGCGCAAGAATCTGTTTGGCCTGGTACTCATGGATCTTCATTCGTTGCTACCTCAAAACACACTAATTTACAGGCCGGATGAAGACACGTCAATCGCCCTCAGTCGATGCTTGGAGGGGCTTCCCAGATCGTGGAGCCGTTCGGATTGGTATCGTCGTTGCCCAGAATTTCGTTTGCTTTGGCAACATCCTCGGCGTGGACAAGCAATTCGATTCCTCCCATCCAGAGATGCGGACGCATACCTCCACAGTCATCGCTGCGAATAAAAGACTCGATTCCAGCGGCTTCGAGAACGGTCTTCAGGATATCCGCTTCGATGTGATTAAGGTAAGTCCGAAGGACGACGAAGTCCGAAAAGCTCATAGTGTAAGGAGCATTCTACCGGACTTCCGGGTGTATTTCGGGGAACGTGCAGTTTATTTTGGGGGACGGCGCCCAAATTTCCGCGGAATTTGGGCACCGTTCCCGCCGTGGCGGATATCAGTTCAATGAGCGGACGGCTCGCCTGTTGGTTTCTCGTAAGACAGTGACGTAGCTCTTGCCGAGGAAAGTGAAAGTCGGCATGATCGTGCCTTTCACGCCAACAACAGCGTCCTTACTGGGCGCGCCACGCGAGGAGGAGAGGACAAAGAGTTTCCCGGTCCCGTCGTCGATCTCGTAAAGACCTGTGTTGAGAGCGCCGATGGAAATACCCGTCACTTTTCCCGCGACCGAGACTTCCTTGTTTTGAAAACTTCCCGGGTCCGCATTAATGTCGCCGATCTTCAGACGATCACACCCCACCAGCAAGAGACCCATGATGCAGACTGTAATTACCGCAGAGGCCTTTCGAATCATGCCTATCCTCCTCACCCTAGAGACTCGATGTAACACGTTCGGTAAGCAACCGGATCCACCTGGCATCATTGCACCAGACGCGCCTGTTGCAACTGCTGCGGCTCTATCTCATTTCGTGCGAATGCGTTGCCGGGCAGAATGGCCGGGCTCCGGCTTCGACCCGTCTCACACGATTGCGACTTCGTCTCGGTCATGTCGGGGAGTTTCGCACTCGTCGAAGTACTGCAGGCACCGCGCAGCGTCCCGGAAGTCTTCGACGACGTGGCTCGCGCCGTCCTTCCGCAGGACAGTGGCGCGCGGCCCCTCTGCAACTCCGAGAAACGGGAGTGCGAGCGTTCTCGCCGTTCGAACATCCCACAAGGCGTCACCGACGGAAACGATTCGCTCGAACTTCTGTTGCCGATAGTGAGCCGACGCTCGCTCCACTGCCGTCAGGACGATGGACTCGCGAGACGGTCCGTCTTCGCCGAAGGCTGAAGGGATGTCGCTGATCGGCAGAACGGCGCGCTCGATCTTGAACTCCACGGAACGACGCCAGGCGCCGGTCGCGATAGCTACAGCCCACTCCCCTCCCCGACGGAGGTGTGAAATGAGCGCCCCGGCTCCGGGAACTTCGGCGAAGTCCACTCTGTTCTCGGAGTGTCTCAGGCTCAACAAAGCCAGGAGCCGATCGACCAACCTCTCCTTTTCTTCCGTAAGGGGATGACGGCCGCGCTGCTCCATGAAAATCTGGCGCGTCACGCCTTCGTCGGTGACATGTTCATAGTCGGTCCACCTCGTGCTGAAGCCCCTGATGCCTAAGACTTCGTCAAAGGCCTGAACGAAGCATTCCCCGTCCACTCCCATGGTCCGCGCCAGCGTACCGTCAAAATCAAATACTACAAGCTTCATGACCGATCCTCCTTCATGACCGATCCTCCGCCGACCCGGGAGGCACAACATCGATAACCGTCAGTTCGGGCCGTGCCCAGAATCGAACCCGCGGAACGTTCCCTCCTTCCATGCCGATGCCGCGATTGACGTACAAATAGGTCTTGTCTTCACGATAAAGGCCGGATTCGTATCGCTTGCCGAATTTCGAAAACGTGACAAGCGCGCCATAAACGGGCAGCGCCACCTGACCTCCATGAGTGTGACCCGCGCAGTAGAGATCCACGTTCCGGGCTGCGGCCTCCTGGATGAGATCCGGATAGTGGTAAAGAAAAATCCTGAGCACGTCCGCCGGTATTCCGACCAGCGCCCGATCCAGATTCTTCTCGTTGCCGGCTGCCAGCCCTGCCAGCCCTACTTTGATTCCACGCACGTCCAGCACGCGGCCTGTACCGTCCAATTCAACCACACCCGTACCATCGAACAGCGGCACAACGTGCCCAAAGGGCTGGTCCCAGTTTCCCCGGACGACAAACGTGGGAGCAATTGACGACAGCTTTTTCAATAGCCCCTTGAACACCGGCAACGCGTCGGGCGAGTTGATGGAGTCTCCGGTAAATACGATCAGGTCTGGACGCTCTTGGGAGATGGCCTCCGGCAGCCGGTCCTCAAGTCTGGGGGATGGGTCGCTGTGCACGTCGGAGATATGCGCGATCCTCAGGCGAAGCCCGAGCGGAATTTTCGGACTCTCGATCGACACGTGAGTGACAGACAACCAGTAGGGCTCGACAAATTTGCCGTACAGCATGCAGACAAGACCGAAGGCGGCCACGGCTATCGGAAGGTTCGTCTTCCAGGACCTCTTCACCGCCCCACCCAGGATACCGATAAGGGTCTTGATTGCGTAGGCGTAGACAGCGGCAACAACAGCAATGAAAAGCAGAATTCGAACCGTTTCCGCTATCGTCATACCAGCCGGGCCAGAGCGCGTTCAATGCGCACGAGACACTCCGTTTTCCCGAGAATGGCAAGACTTTCGAAAAGGCCGAAGCCTACAGACCTGCCGGTTGTCGCAATCCGGAGCGCGTGAACGATCTGAGCGTGGCCGATACCCTCCGCCTGGACGAAATCCTGAAGGCGTCTCTCAATGGACGGCGCGTCGAACAACTCGAGGGAAGCGAGGTTTGCGGCAAATTTCCGCAAAAGGCCGGGCGCGTCGGCAGGCGTGCGCAGCCGCTTGTCGAATGCGGCTTCGTCATAGGTCAACTGGTCGCCTGGAATGAAAAAGGCCGTGTAATCGAGAATGTCTCCGGCAATCTTAATGCGGTCGGCGGCGGCGGCAACGACCTCGGCGAGTTTGTTCTGGGGCAATCCCACCTGCTGAAGATACGGCAAGGTCATGGCCACTTTTTGATCGAGCGACAAAAGATTCATGTAGCGTTCCTGAAACGCGAAAAGTTTCTTTGCGTCGAAGCTCGCTGGCGCCTTGTTGATGCGGTCCAGCGAAAACGCCTGAATCATCTCTTCCCGGGTGAAGAATTCGGTTTTATCGTCCAGCGACCAGCCCAGCAGAAGCAGATAGTTCACAATCGCGTCGGGCAGGTATCCCACCTGTTCGTAGAACGCGACGACCACCGGATTGAAGGTTTCGGGAGCGATCTGCAAACCGAGAGTTTTCGCAATGCGCTCGCCATGCTCGTACAACTTTCTGAAGTCGGGATGTTTGAGATAGTCGGCAATCTTGCGTTTGCTGAGCTTGTTCTTGCTGCCAGGTTCCGCGACGAAAGGCAGGTGCGCGTACTCCGGCGGCGGGTAGCCGAGCCCCTGAGCGATAAAGATCTGCCGCGGCGTATTCGAAAGATGTTCGGAGGCGCGGATGACGTGCGTAATCTGCATGTCGAAGTCGTCCACGACATTCGCCAGGTTGTAGAGCGCCGATCCGTCGGCGCGCTGGATCACGTGGTCGGCTTCCTGCGTCCAATCCACTTCGATACGGCCGCGAACCTTGTCGTCGAAGATGCACTTACCTTCGCGCGGCATCTTGAGCCTGACGACGGACTGCCGGCCTTCGGCCTCGAAGGGCGCCCTGTCCGCCGGAGTCTCCGCCATCCATCTCCGGCTGTAGACAAACGGCTTCTTCGCCTGCTCGGCAGCCAGCCGTTCAGCCTTCATCTCTTCCTCGCTCGCGTAATCCCAATACGCCACACCCTTATCGAGGAGCGTCTGAACGGCTTGCTGATAGCGCGGCAACTTTTCCGACTGGTAATAAGGTCCGTGAGGGCCGCCGACCTCCGCCCCTTCATCCCAACTCATGCCGAGCCAGCGAAAACCGCGGAGGATCGGCGCCAGCGATTCGGCCACATTGCGCTGCTGGTCGGTGTCGTCGATGCGCAGAATGAACTGGCCGCCATGCCGGCGCGCATAAAGCCAGTTGAAAAGGGCGGTCCGCACACCGCCAATGTGGAGAAAACCTGTCGGACTTGGAGCAAATCGCGTTCGAACCATAGCCGTTAAGAGTAACGCAGATGGGGGTCCCGTCGCCGCGACTTCAATTCGAGGTTGACGCTTTAGCCGAAACTGATCGTCAAGGTGGACAACTAGGGAGGACTTGGCTGAGACTCGCTTATCGCATCAGCCAACGTCGCCTTCTCCCTCAGACCAGAAGATCGGCGTCCTCGATTGGGTTTTCGAAGCTCAATACCCGGCCCGCGAATGCCTCTGTCTACGCTTCAATTCGAACCTCACGATCCGAATTGCAAGACTCAAGGTCAGGATGGTTTGCTATTCCTTTCCTGCAGGACTCTTTCATTCCCTACAAGTTGCCGGTTTATCCGGCGCACGGTCTGTCCCCCGTTTCTGACGCGTGAACAGAGTTGCTGGCCTCACTGAAGGCATTCGGCTTTCTGACTTATAATGTCGCTTGAAAGAGGAGGCATGGATGTCTTCAGTCAAAGACGACATGACACGCATCATCCAGGAGCAACCGGACGATAGTTCGTTTGATGAAATCCTTCGCGAATTAGCCTTGGCCCGCATGATCGCTCGCGGTCTTGAGGAGTCAGACGCTGGCCGTACGATTAGCGATGACGAAATGAAGCGGCAAATGAATCAATGGCGGAAATAGAGTGGACCGAAGAAGCAAAATACTGGCTCCAACAGATCTACGACTACATCTCCCGCGACAATGAAGAAGCCGCATGGCAGGTTATTCTCGGCATCTATGACCGCGTCCAAATCCTGCGCCAATTCCCTGAATCTGGGCATCGGTATGAAAAGTATCCCGACAGGCACATCCGCATACTGCTCTACGGTCATTATCGGGTCGCGTACCTGATTCGTGACATCCGGACCGCCCACGCCCTAATTAATGCCGGTTGTACGTCACAGATTTGGATCTGCAGAGCTGACAAGTTCCAGGTTCAGTCCGTTCGGATCTTTTACGAAGACATTACGGACGGTGTCTCCACTCGACGAGCGCCTCATCCTTGGAGAGCACGCGGCCGCCGCTGGACTTGATCTTCGCCAGCAGATCGTGGATGTCGCCGATGCGGAGCGCCATACCGCACGCCATCGGGTCGGTGACTCCGAGGTCGAACGCTCTGCGCTGCACGTGACTTACGAAGCTTTTGAAAAGCATGTTCAATCCGGGGTTCAACTGAGAGTTGGACAAACTGCGACGCTGGATGTGGCGCTGGCCGTGCACGGCCGCCAGGACGTCGTTAATGTGCCATTCGAGGCCGCCGATCGAGCCCACCTGGACCGAGTTCATGACTACACCGACTGGATCGCGCACATCATGCCGAAGCGCGAATCGGGGTCTTCAGCCAATTCGTCAAAACGGCCTTGCTCCACCAGGCGGCCCTGATCGAAGACGACGATCCTATCCGCATCTTTAAGTGTGCTGATGCGGTGCGCGACGATGAACATCGTGCGGCTTCCATCGTGCTCGGCTATCAGGCGCTCCATGACGGTTTGTTCGGTCGCAGAGTCGAGAGCGGAAGTCGCTTCATCGAGCAGGAGAATGGAAGAGTTGCGGCACAGGGCCCGGGCAATCCCGACCCTCTGGCGCTCGCCCCCGGAAAGGGAATAGCCGCGTTCGCCGATCATCGTATCGAGTCCATCCGGGAGCCGGGAAATCACTTCATCAAGACAGGCGATCTCGCATGAACGCCCCAGAAGGGCCGCGGAGACTTCGCGCATCATCGTGATGTTTTCGCGCAGAGAGAAATTGAAGAGTTCCGTCTCCTGAAGCACGACGGCCATGTTCGCAACCAGAACTTCATGCCGAATTTCGTCGATCGGAACCCCGCCGATCTGGAGTTCGCCCTGCTCGAGATGGTAGAGCCCCAACAGCAGTTTGATCACCGTGGACTTGCCGGACCCTGAAGGACCTGCAATCCCGACGATCTCGCCGCGCTTTACTTCGAACGACACCGGTCCAACCGCCGGCTTCTGGTCGTAACGAAAGACGGCATCCTGGAAACGAATGCTCTGCCAGGAAGACGGAAACGGGCGATCGCCGGTCTGCAGTCTGTTGTCGGTCCAGAAGATCGGCATCATCCGCCCGAGGTTGGATTTCCGTTCGATCATGGACTGAAAGCGGTCCGTAAACTCCGTGGCGGTGATCCGCAACTTGTCGAAGTACGTGGCATAAGTCAGGAAGAACCCCGGTGAGAGTTTGCCTTGAATCGCCATGAAACCGACCCCCAGCAGATACACACACCAGGCCATGCCGTTGTGGATCTGGTAGAACATCCATTTGGTGTTGGCGAGGCGGAGCCGCTCGTAGGAAAGCCTGCGAGAGAGCTCTTCGCGCTGGGCCAGATTGCTGGTCATGCTCTGCGTCGCGCCAAGGGCTTTCACCGAGAGGATGTTTGAAGCACTCTCCACGAAGCCGCCGCTTGCGTTCTCGATCGACTGGTTGATCTGGTCGGAGAGCCGGTCAATCCTGCGATCGAAGTAATACTCCGTCGCGACCAGGCCTCCCAGGTAGTAGGCGAAGAACAGGATGAAAAGAGGGCTGAGCAGGAGACAGGCGACGACTGAACAGAGAAAGACCGCCGTCGTGTTGAGCGTGTCGATAAGGACATTGTCGGTCCATTCGCGGACGGCTTCCGCTCCCGTCAACAGGCGCTGCGCTTTGTTTCCCGTGCTTTCCTGGTGATGCCACGCGAGCGAAGAGTCGAGCAGTCGCTCGAACCCCGACACCTTGGCGCGATATCGTGCATTCAGGCTCATACGGCCCATCATCCGTTTGCTCGACAGCCGGATCAGGGAAACGACGGCATAGCTCGAGCCGAGCAGTCCCGCGTACCAGAACAGCGGCGTGGCCGATCCTCGAGAGGCGTCCCCCGCTTTGGCATAGTCGATCAGAAAATTTGCGGCCATCCCCGCCAGATACGGCGGGACCATCACGTAGCAAAAGACGGAGAGAAGAACTCCGCTGAAGAAGAGGAATGTCCATCGCTCCGGGCCGAGAAAAAACCATATGGCGCGGGGCAGGTCGATAAAGGAAAAGTTCTGGGTGCGCCGGGCGGAAGACATGACCTTGGATTGTAGAAAAGGGGCGGGACATGGCAGGGGAGTCCGCCGGTCCGCGCCTCCTTCGCCTGCCTGGAGCCCCGCTCGTCGAGTTCGCGCACACCGAAACATCGTCTTAAGAACCGCGGAGCAATTAGCCTTAAACTGGCACAAGTCCGCGATTGTTGACAGGGGCCCGTGTTTTTCGCGCCGAACCGCGGATGACGGGCCGTAAGAGCTGAAAGGAGTTCGCCATGCCATTTGACGACGACATATTAGGCACGAAGCGACCGCCGGCCATCCGTGGCGTCACGTTGCCGAGAAGGGAGAAGTTTTTTTCCTCACCGGCCGACTGGCGAGACGAGGTGCTCTATTTCCTGCTCCCCGACCGCTTCAGCGATGAGACGAATCCTCCGCTGCTCGATCGCAGCAACCTCAACGACGCGCGCAGGATTCCTGCGCGCGCCAACTGGCGGTGGGACAATTGGGCGAAATCCGGGCGAGAGCGGTGGCAGGGGGGACACTGCGTGGAATCCTGTCGAGGCTGGGATATTTGAAAGCGTTAGGAGTTACGACACTGTGGATTGGCCCGGTGTTCAAGCAAAGGGCCGGCCAGAACACCTACCACGGTTACGGCTTACAGGATTTTCTGGACGTGGATGCCCACTTCGGCACACGCGCGGATTTGGTAGAGCTGGTGAAGACCGCACACATGGAGGGATTCCGCATCATCCTCGATATTATTTTCAACCACTCCGGCTCGAATTGGTTGTATCCGGAGGATACTCCCCCCGCTCAGCCGGACATTCCCGGAAAGTTCAAAGCGAAATACCAGGACGGACGGTATGATTTCGGCGCCTGGCGAAATACGAATGACGATCCCCTTGCGGGCAGTCTTCGAGCCGATGAGGATGGAGTGTGGCCCGCCGAATTGCAGGACCCGGATCTCTACACTCGCGCGGGCAGCGGCAGTCTGGACGCGACCCGGGAGCAACTGGAAGACCCACAGGCGGAGCATAAACGCTCAGACTTCGAAGTTCTGCGCGACTTCAACCTGGACGCGCCCCGGCTGCTGGACGACCTGGCGCGTTGTTATAAGTACTGGATCGCGCTCACCGACTGCGACGGCTTTCGCATTGACACGCTCAAGCACGTTTCGCTCGAACAAGCGCGTAACTTCTGCGGCACGATCAAGGAATTCGCGGCAAATCTCGGGAAAGCCAACTTCTTCCTCGTCGGCGAGATTGCCGGCGGAGACTTCAATGAGGATCGCTACCTCGATGTGCTCGGCGCAAACCTCGACGCCGCGCTCGACATCGGCGATATGCGCCCCACCCTCACCGCGGTCGCGAAAGGCCTCGCGCATCCTTCAGCCTATTTCGATGGGTTCGGATCCAACCGCGACTTCGGCATGGGGTCGCACCGCAACATCGGCAAGCAGCATGTTTCCATCCTGGACGACCATGATCACGTGTTCGGAACAAAGATTCGCTTTTCAGCCGGTGCTGCTTCAAACCACCAGGTGGTAGCGGGGGCAGCATTGCAGCTGTTTGCGCTCGGAATTCCCTGCATCTACTACGGCAGCGAACAAGCATTGATCGGACGCCCCCCGGAGGATTCGGAGCAGAAGTTCCTGCCCGATGGCGGAATCGCGGACTACTATCTGCGAGAGGCGATGTTTGGGCCTGAACATCCCCGCAAAGCAGGCAGCGCGGGCATCGGCACAACGCCGGCCAGCCTCGATACCGATCTCCCCGGGTTTGGTCCGTTCGGAACGCACGGGCGCCATTGTTTTGACCCGACGCATCCGGCGTTCGTGAGAATGGCTGCGATGGTCTCCGTGCGCAAGCAGTTCCCGGCTTTGCGCTCGGGCCGCCAGTATGCGCGCCAGATCTCTTTTCTGGGAAAGCCGTTTGGAATCCATGGCCCCGGAGAAATCGTTGCCTGGTCCCGCATCCTGGATGACGAAGAGACGCTTTGCGTCCTGAACGCGAATGGCACAGCCGTACGCGGAGCAGACGTAATCGTGGATGCAAGCCTTAATCCCCCGGGGAGTTCCCTGACTGTGATTCTGAACACCTCAGAGGCTGCCGACCCGGGCTTTACGGGAACGCATCGGGTGGGCTCGATCCGCCCTGTACAAAGAACGGCAGACGGGGCTGCCTTTGTAGAAGTCCGTGACGTTTCCCCCTCCGAAGCCGTGCTGCTGACCAGTCGGCCGTGAAGCCCGGCCGAAAGAGGCTCCTAAATACCTATACATTTAGGAGACGCCACACTAGATCCGGAGCGGGTTTTTCAATTGATACGAAGCCTTTGGGTGCCTTCAGGATCCGCGAAGTATTTGTTGTCCTCGCAGATGTACTCCTGAACTTTGTAGCCGGGCCAGCGCCGATACATCCAGGTCCAGGTCCAGGGCTTGGTCAGATACTCGGGGTCCTCGATCGTGACCTGGTCTTCCATGAAATCCGGATTCACGAGGCGAATGCGCTCGGTGATGCGCATGTTCATGGAGTGAGGCGTATTACGAAAACGCACGTCCTCTTTCACGCCTACGGTTTTCACCACCAGGGTGTCGCCTTCCCACTTTCCCGCGGAATGTCCCGAGAACCAGGGTTCTGCTTCCTCCGGCGCGAGGGGCTGTTCGTCCAGAAAGACCCGGCGCACCTGGTTAAAAGCTTCCTGAATGATGGTCACCCGTCCGGGTGATTCCAGCACTTCCATCGGGAATGTCGCCTGCATCATTGCGGGCATGCCTTCCGGAAGGCATGCGCTGCCGCTGCTGGCCGGCGGCAGCCCCTGCCGTGTGAGTTCTGCGGCTTTTGACTGAGCCGCCTTCCAGGCAGCAAGGTACTCCGGTTTAAGCGGAGGTTCGGGAACGGGAGCGGGAGCTGGAACAGGCCTGGAATTTTCGGTGGAACCCAGGCCGGCGCTTCGCTGGGGATAGGCTTCCCACGATCCGTTGATGCCGTGAACCGGATTCTGCTGGAGTTGGGCCGCGTATCCGGAGCTACCGAAAATCAAAGCGACAAAGCAGGGGAGCACCCGGTTGGCCACGCGTCGAAGGCGGATCTCTGGCAGCTTCATGGTCTATTCAATCGTGGCGGCGCCTGCAGGTCCACCGTCTGATAGTTTGCGACCGTCCGGCAGAGTGATCTGCTTGAGCAGCGCTGCCGGGTCTCCATTGCGCATCGGCGCCACGATAACGGTGACTTTGTCGCCCGCCTTCAGCACGTTGAACTTCCAGCCGACGCGATTGAGGATACTGGGATTGGCGCATTCGATAAGCCAGTGTTTTTGCACACCCTTTTCGTCCGCCGCATCCAGGGTGATATAGACGTGAGGATTGCCCCATCGGAACTCGGAGACAACTCCGCTCAGCTTGATTTGAAGTTTCGGCTCATAAGGCGCAAAGGAATGATGGGCGAAAGCCGCTGTCCCTTGCAGTAACAGACAGCACCCCAGGACAGTGACCAAACCCCGAGCATAGGCGTTTCGACTCACGAGTACCTCCTGAAAACAAGGAATCTTCAGCGAACTATGTCACAGAAGACTTCCAATCGGCACCCTAAAACGACCCGGATCCGGCGCAAGCTGACACGATCTCGATTCGAGTAGAATCCCCCGTGTCATGAACAGGAGAACTTTAAAAATGCCGTTCCCAACACTGCTGCTCTTTATCGCAAGCATGGCCACGCTGGGCTTTGCCGACTTTGCCACGAAACAGGCGTCGGGGCGCATCACCCCCGCAGCCGGGACGCTGGTTTACGCTGCGTCCGCCATGGTGCCCGCGCTTGTCTGGACCCTGTGGACGCGCGCTCATTCGCCTCTGGTCATCACACGCGCGGGGGTAGGCTGGGCCGTGGCAACAGGGCTCGCGTTCGGCATTTTCGCAGGACAGCTGTTCTTTCTCTTTTCGCACGGCGTGAATCTCTCCCTGGGCACGCCGATCATCCGACTGGGCGGCATTGTCTTCGCGGCGGTGCTGGGAATCGTTGTTCTCAAGGAGCCCTTCAATTTGCAGTCCGTGGCCGGTTTCGTGCTCGCGACGTTGGGCATTCTCTTGATCGCAAGCCGCTGACTCGGGCTGTTCTATACTCCGCACAAGGAAACGAAGGCAATTGATATCACTTCGCCGACGGATTGTGATCGTGATCGGTGTGTTGCTCGCAAGCGCTGTTTCGATGCGATGTTCCACACGCCACCGGCCTGAATCCGAACTTTGCGGCAGCCGTCTCCGAGGCAACGAACAATACGGAGGCCCCGTCGGATCGCGACGAACCCCGCATCCGGATAGGTGACCGACGTCGGGCGATCCAGAGCGCCATAGGCCGTCGTGACATCGGAACGGGTGACGGTCGCCAGCGGCATTGATCATCTTAAGCAAAATCCGTGGTTGCCCCACTGACCGGGCCGGTGATCCGCTGCAATCGTCCGGGGCCAAACGTGGCATTATCGGCGTAGAAGTCCGTGACATTTCCCGCTCCGAAGTTGTGCTGCTGACCAGTCGGCCGTGAACCGCGACCGGCAAGAGGCTGGCCCGCACCGTGGAGTGACCTACGCAATCTTTACGGACACGGATTCGGCTGTGACTGATGCACCGCTTCGATGGCGCTGATCACCTCCTCGGAGAGCGTGATTGCGGCGCTGTCCAGATTGGTCTTGAGTTGGGCCAGGGTCGTGGCGCCGACCAGGTTGCTGGTGAGGAAGCGCTGGCGGTTCACGAATGCCAGCGCCATCTGGGCAGGATCGAGGCCATGCCGACGGGCGATCGCCACATAAGCCGCCGTTGTCTTCTCGGCAATTTCACCGTTGTAGCGCGCAAACCGGCTCCACCGCACCACGCGCGATTCGGCCGGTCGCGCACCATTCAGGAACTTGCCGGACAAGACGCCGAAAGCCAGAGGGGAATAGGCCAGCAGCCCCACGTCTTCGCGAATCGCCATTTCCGCCAACCCGATTTCAAACGTGCGATTCAGCAGGTTGTACGGATTCTGAATCGAAACCACGCGCGCCAGGCCCTGCCGATCCGCCGCCTGCAGGAAACGATGCATTCCCCACGGGGTCTCATTGGACAAGCCGACGTGTCGAATCTTTCCTGAACGCACCAGCCCGGACATGACTTCCAGCGTTTCCTCGATGGGCACCGTCTTTTCGTTTTCCGCATGCCGATAGCCGAGCTGACCAAAGAAGTTCGTGCTGCGATCCGGCCAATGTAATTGATACACGTCGATATAATCGGTCTGCAGACGCTGCAAACTGGCCTCGATTGCGGCGTGAATGTTGTTGCGGTCCAGCGCGTTCTTGCCGCCACGCACATAGTCGGCCTGCAGAACGTTCGTCGGTCCCGCCACCTTGGTGCATAGCACGATCTTGTCGCGCTTACGGCTTTTCCTGAGCCAGGAGCCGATAATGCGCTCGGTTGAACCGTAGGTTTCCGCGCGCGGCGGCACCGAATACATCTCAGCCGTATCGATGAGGTTCACGCCCTGGTCCAACGCGTAATCAATCTGCGCATGACCGTCGGCCTCTGTGTTTTGCTCGCCAAACGTCATGGTCCCCAAACCGATGACGCTCACTCTGATATCGGTGCGACCCAGTGTTCGATATTCCATCATCCTCCCCTCGAATTTACGACGCGTGCCGACGCCCATTATCGGTCTTTCGGGCCAAGACTCAGCCCGGTTAGAATCGGGCGGCCAGATTCCCGGAGGCTTCCATGAAAACACCCGTTATGACGACGATCCTGCTGCTCTTCCTTTTCGGCTGCTCCCAGCCCGACAAAACACCAGCCAGCGCGGCAGCGCAGCCGCAGGAGCGGAAGTACCTGCTGGAACGAGTGGATGACGCCGCAGTCGTGCAGGCCTATGCGGACGATTTTTCAGCGCTTCCACTCCACGAAAAGGAGTTGATCTGGCATCTCTACCAGGCCGCGATTGCGGGCCGGGACATCTACTACGACCAGCGATACTCGCATAACCTCGAGATGCGAGATGTCCTGGAAGCCATCGTCACCCACTCTGCGGGCATCGACGCCGCGACGCTGGCTGAGGTCGAACGGTACACGAAGCTGTTCTGGATCAACACCGGGCCGTACAACAATCTCACGGCCCGCAAATTCGTGCTGCAGTGCACACCGGAGGCGTTCGCCGCAGCAGCGAAGAAAGCCGCTGAGAACGGAGCGCGCTTCCCCTCCCCAAATGGAGAATCGCTGGATGCGACATTGCTGCGGCTGCAGCCGTTCTTCTTTGACTCGAGTGTGGATTCCATCGTCACGAACAAGACGCCGGCTCCAGGCAAAGACATCCTGGAGACAAGCGCCAACAATCTCTATCTGAACGTCTCCATGAAGGATCTGGCGGGCTTCAAGGAAAGGTATCCCCTGAACTCCCGTCTCGCGAAGAACGACGGCAAACTCGTCGAGGAGCCTTACTCGGCCAATGGCCGCTATGCTCCTCAAATCACCGAGATCATCCGACACCTCGAAGCCGCCGTTCCATTGGCCGACGCACCCATGGCAAAGGCGCTCCAGGCATTGATCAAGGTGTACAAGACCGCGGAAACTGCAGACCGCAGGGCCTACGACATTGCATGGGTGCAGGACAAGGAATCCCGCGTGGACACGATCAATTACTTCACCGAGGTTTACATGGATGCGCGGGGAATCAAGGGGGCATGGGAAGCGCTCGTCTTCTATGTCAATCCGCACAAGACGGAAGGCATCCGGAAGCTTGCGAGCAATGCCCAGTGGTTCGAAGACCACATGCCCTGGGACGCGAAGTACCGCAAGCAGGGCGTTCAGGGCATCACCGCCAATGCGATCGACGTGGTGATCGAAATGGGAGACTCCGGCCCGGTCACTCCGATCGGAATCAATCTTCCCAACGACGAGTCGGTACGCGAACACTACGGCAGCAAGTCGGTATCTCTGTCCAACATCACCGAAGCCTATGACAAGTCCACGCCACCCGGATTCAGGAGCGAGTTCTCCTGGTCGCCGGAAGAAGCGGCACGCTCCGAAAAATGGGGCAGCGTTGCAGGCGACCTTCTCACCAATATGCACGAGGTGATCGGGCATGCCTCCGGGAAAGTCTCGGACCGCCTGAATGGAACCCCGCAGGAGGCGATCAAGGAACAATTCTCTGCCCTGGAGGAAGCTCGCGCGGATCTTGTCGGGCTTTACTATCTGCCCGATCCCAAACTGGTGGAACTCGGGTTGATATCCGCCGCGGACCAGCAGGCGATCACGCAAACGGAATACGAAGGCTATTCCCGCAATGCGATCGTTCAGTTGCGGCGCATGAAAGAGGGAACGCAACTGGAAGAAGACCACATGAGAAACCGGCAGATGGTGGTGAACTGGATCAAGGCGAACACGAAAGCCATCGAACAGCGAACCCGGGACGGGAAAACGTTCTACGTATTGGCGGATGCGGCGGCGTTTCGAGAAGGCGTCGGCAAACTGCTCGGGGAGATTCAGCGGATCAAGGCCGAAGGGGATTACGCTGCGGCGAAAAGTCTATTTGAGACCTACGGAATTCACTTCGATCCGAAGCTGCGTGATGAGGTGATTGGGCGCGTGGAGAAACTCCATTTGCCGTCTTATACGGGGTTTGTCATGCCGAAACTCACGCCGGTCATGGATGGAGGAGGGAAGATCACGGATGTGACGATTTCCTATCCGCAGGATTTTGCGGCGCAAATGCTGGAATATTCGGAGGCGACGCGGGCGACAAGAGAGAAAGGATTGGGGAGGTAAGAGAGAGAGACTGGCCGACAATATCAAGAAGCCCTGGCACCGCGGAGCGGTGCTCTGGAGTTTGGACGTTTCGCACGCCGGAGGCGTGGAGGGACAGTAGCCCAGAGTGGAGCCGAGCGACACCCGGGGTTCATCTCGCGAGGGGCGTTCGCCACGCCGGCAGGGCCCCGCAGGGGTGCGAGGAATCCCTGCACCCCTGCCGGGGTGCAACATTCCCGTTACGGTAACCCCGGGTTGCGCTCGCTTCGCTCGCTTAACCCGGGGCTAAATTCCCACCACGCCTCCGGCGTGCTCAGACTCACGTTTCAACGTCGCCATCGCCTTGCGGAACGTGAAAACCGGAGACCTAACCTCGTGTTTCCGCTCCCGCTCAGACTCAAGAATGTCGCACGCCGGAGGGTGCCGCTGCGCTCCACCCCGGGGCTACTTCCTTTCACGCCTCCGGCGTTCGCACACTTTCGGGGTGGCGTCAATCAGCCCATTTACGATCGCTTTCTGACCGTCCCGGCTCCTGAAACCTCTTTGATGACCTGAGGGTCGCCGATGTATTCCACTTCGCCGGCTCCGGAAACGTGCACATCGAGGCGGTCACTCACGGCCAGGAGCGCGCTGCCGATTCCCGAAATGTTGACCGAAGCGTTCTTACTCCTGAAGTCTTCGGCGCGGTATTTGCCCGCACCGGAAATGGAGATGGTCTGCTCTTCGGTCTCACCTGTAATGGTGATATCCCCGGCGCCACTGACTCCGACGGTGAACGAATCGGTGCGCAACCCTTTCACGTCGATCTGCGCCCCCCCGGAAACGCCGATCGAATTCAGCTTCTTCACCAGCAACTTGTAGGTGACAAGCCCGGTTGGCCTGATATTGACGAAATCCTTTGTTCCAAGCACGAGCTTAGCGTCCCGCACTTCGGCTGTGAGGTCAGGCAGGAGATTGTCGTCGGCCGTGATCGTCAGGCTTTCGACATCGCTCTGTTCGATCAGAAGCCTGCCTCCACCGTTGAGTTCAATTCCGGTGAAGTCTTGCACCGGGCGGGATTCACTGATGACATTACCGGACCCGACCCTGGCGTCGATCGCGCCGCAACCGGCGGCGCCGAAGGCGAAAATAACAGCAAGTACACAGTATTCGCGCTTCATCTTGTCCTTTCCGAAAGATTCTGTTCTGTCAAACGACGCAACAAAGCTGAAAGTTCCTGCATTAGGCCGGCTATTTCGTCTGCCATGGATCCGCCACCGATCTCTATTCCACTTTTTCGACTTTGAGAAAGTTGGTCTTCCCGGCCGAGCGCAACGGGGCGCCACCGGTGACCACCACATGGTCTCCGGCGTGCAGATGACCAGCCTTGCGGACGGCAGCGATGGAAAATCGGATCATATCGTCGATGGTTTCGCTGGGCGGTATGAAGACGGGGATGACACCCCAGACCAGAGACAGGAAATCGAGCGCCTGCTCATTGGGGGTGGTTGCCAGAATCGGCTGTTTCGGGCGGAAACGCGCCACCATGCTTGCAGTCGATCCGGACCATGTCGGCGTAATGATTGCTGAGGCCCCGATTTCCCTCGCGATGTAATAGCTCGACCGGCTGATCGAATCCTGGACGTTCCCCAGTTCCTTCTGATGTTCGAATTTCTGTGCGTCGAGGGCCGTCTCCGCCGAACGTACGATGCGGTCCATCATCATCACGGCTTCAACGGGGTACTTGCCGGCCGCGGTTTCCTCCGACAACATCACGGCATCGGTGCCATCGAGCACGGCATTGGCGACATCCGTTGCTTCAGCGCGCGTAGGGCGCGGATTATCCACCATGCGGACGAGCATCTGCGTCGCGGTGATTACCGGCTTTCCCAGGGCGTTGCACTTCTGGATGATGGCCTTCTGCACCAGAGGAACGCGCTCAAGATCGATTTCCACGCCGAGGTCCCCGCGTGCGACCATGACGGCGTCTGAAACCGCGACAATCTTGTCGATGTTGGTGACGGCTTCGTGTTTCTCGATCTTGGCAATGATCGGGAGGTGCCCCCCGAGGCTCTTCACAATTTTCCTCATCGCCTCGATATCGGAAGCCGCGCGCACGAAACTCAGCGCGATGGCATCCACCCCGGCTTCGACTCCGATTTCGAGGTCTCTGCGATCCTTCCGGGTCAGCGAATCCACATGAACTTCCGAGCCAGGCAGATTGATTCCCTTGTGAGAGCTGAGCGATCCACCCACGATAACGCGGCAGAAAATTTCCGGAGGCACGACGCGCTCGACTCTCAATTCAATATTTCCATCCGCAAGCAGGATAGGGTGTCCACTGAACACTTCGTGCGGCAAGGATTTCAAAGACACTGAAGCGCGGTTCTCGTCGCCCAGCACGGCTTCCGAGGTGAGCACATACTCCTGGCCGGCCACGAGCTGCACAGCCGTACCTTTGATGTTACCGATTCGGATCTTGGGTCCCTGCAGATCCATCAGAATCGCCACCGGTCTTCCCAGGTGTTTGCGAATTTTCTTGATCCGCTGAATCAGCATCCGTTGATACTCGTGCGTGCCGTGGGAGAAGTTGATCCTCGCCACATTCATCCCGGCGATGACAAGCTTTTCGATCATCTCCTCGGTTTCGGACGCCGGCCCGACAGTACACACGATCTTGGTTCGACGCATCATTGGGGGTCCTTTATCCGCTTTGCTTCTTCCAGCGCCGCGGCGGATTCGCGTTCGCGCCCCGTCTGTTGATATGCAGCAGACAACAGGACATAGGCATCCCGCAAATTCGGGTCAACATCGAGGGCGGCATGGAGTTCTTCGATCGCAATGTCCGCGCGGTCGAGTTCCAGGTGGGTGCGGGCCGACTCCACCGCCGCATAGCCGTTCCGTGGATTCAATTCCAACACCTGCGCATAGTCGGCAAGCGCTTCCCGCCAGGATCGCTGCGCGGCATGGTAGTTGCCGCGGTTCAGGTACGCCGCTTCGTTTTCGGGATTCGAGGAGACGGCCCGGTTCAGCAACGCGACGGCGCGATCGGGATGTCCGGCGGCGGACTCCAGCAGTGCAAGATTGTTCATGGCCTCGAAACTCAAAGGGCTGGCCGCGATAGCGCGCTGATAATACGGCACGGCTTCCTCATCCCGGTCCAGCTGGTCCAGAAGCCATCCATAGTTGTAGAGATAAGACGGATTTGACGGTTCCAGCCGAACCGCCTTCTCCATCAAGGGAGCGGCCGCAGCGGTATCGCCCCGCGCCAGGGCAATCTGTCCGAGCCGGGACCACACTTCGGCCCGATCCGGATAGCGGTCCGCCCCCTGCTGCACGTAGCGAACGGATTCGTCAGCGCGGCCGAGACGAAAGTAGTCCGTCCCGAGAATCATCAGCGCGTCGAATTGATCGGGATCGCTCTTCAGAACGGCCTGTGCCTGCTCTGCAGACCGGTTCAGCAATTCCGCGTCAAACAGTCCCGCGTAGCGATAAGCGAAAGCTTTCTCAAGTGGAGAAGCCGTCTTCAGGAGTTCGTCGAGTTGTGCGAGAACGAAATAGTCCTTTTCGATTCGCTCGGCTCGAAACGCCTCGATCCAGTGGCGTCGATCTCCGGTGATTGCGGCCAGCGCAACCTCCGCGGTCAGTTTATGAGTGATTCCAGCAGACGCCCGCGCATAGGCTCGCACCGCTTCGTCACGATTTCCCGCCAGCCAGTTCGCTTTGCCCATCTCCAAATCGAGAGGCGTTTTTCCCGTATACAGCCGGCGTGCGGCAAGCGCTTCCGCCGGGCGCCCGAGGCGAATAAGATTCCTGATAAGCGAGGGATAGAGCTCCATCTGACCGGGCTCTCGCTTGAGCCCAAGTTGAAGCCGGAGCGTCTGGCTTTCCAGGTCGTGGCGGTCAAATCGAGTTTGCAGGTCGTAGGCTCTCTGGAATTCACCGCGTCGCACGGCGAACTGAACACCGAGGTCTTCGATCGAACGTTGAGGGCTCTCGATGCGATCGAACAGTGCCTGAAACTTCGCATCGTCATGTCGTTCGAAGTAGACGCTCAGGAGGATCTCTGCCGCCTGCTGGCTGGATGGACTCAGTGTTTGCACCTTGAGCGCCGTCTGTTCGGCTTCGCTGAGATTTCGCGCAAGCCAGTGCGCGCGGCCAAGAAGGATCTGCGCGTCAGTGGAGTTCTCGGCAATGTTGACGGCTTTGCGGGCGTCTTCGACCGCCCTGCGCCCGTCTCCCAGACGAATATAGACGGCCGCCAAACCCACCCACGGATCGAGCAACCGTGGACTTTTCCGGGTCGCGGCCTCGAACTCGTCAATGGCGGCTCTGTAGAGATGTTGCTGCAGATAGGCTACGCCATTCTGATCGTGAGACTGTGCGGCCTCGCCCTCAAGAAGGTGAGCGGAATTCGCGCGCCACAAGAGCCCTATGGCCAGAGCCATGACTCCCAAAAAAACGAATACTCCCGCCAGCACGTAACGCTTCATCGGAAGAGATTATAATGACTTCCCAATGGCTCGATCGAAACTCCGTCGCTGGCTCCTGCGCATCGCCATCAGCATGGCCGTGTTTGTCGTGCTGATTCTGTTTGTGGTGTTTCCCGTTGCCGCTTCGTTCCTGATTACCAACAGCCACTTCAAGTTTCCCGAACGCGGTCCCCGGACGCCGGAAGCCGTCGGGCTGCAGGTCGAGCCCGCAGAGTTCACCAGCAGCGACGGAATTCCCTTGAAGGGATGGTGGAACGCCGGGGATTCGGGGAAACCGGTCATCATCTTTTCCCACGGACTAAACCGCTCTCGTCTTGAAATGCTGGAGCGCGGCGCCGAATCGAATCGGCGCGGTTACGGGATCCTGCTGTTCGACCTGCGAAACCACGGCGAAAGTGGACGCGCCTACACCACGATCGGGATCAACGAAAGCCGCGATATCTGCGCGGCGAGCCTTTTCGTGAAAGAAAAAGCTCCCGGCCGGCCGCAAGTGTTGTGGGGTGTTTCGATGGGGGCTTCCAGCGCTCTCATTGCGGCAAAACAGTGTCCAGGTTTTGCGGCGGCGATTTCGGACAGCTCTTTCCTCTCCTTTCGCGAGACAGTCGCGCACCACCTCGGCTTGTATTTCCATCTCCCGGCGTTCCCGATTGCAAACCTGATCGTTGCGGCAACAGGATTTCGAGCCGGCTTCGATCCCGATGCCGGTGACGTCGAGCAAGCAGTAAGAGACATCGATATTCCGATTCTCTTCATTGCCGGAAGCAGCGACGTGCGCATGCCTCCCGCACTGGCGCACCGTCTGCTGGACGCCGCAAAGAACCCGATGAAGAAACTCGTCGTCGTGCCGAATGCGAAACACGGCGAAGCCTTCTCGACCGACCGGGAGCTGTACCTGAAATCCGTCTACGATTTCCTGGAAGAACTCCCCTGACCCCAATTCGGGGCCGTGCACCTCGAACCCCGAATTCAGGGGAGAGGATTCATGGTGCCCCCATTGAGAGTTCGAAGGCTTTGCACAGAGAATCCGCGCGAAGCGCGAAACTGTCCTCCTGGGTCAGGACGGCAGTTCGCGTCCAATCGGCTTCTTGTGAAAACCCGGGTTCGACCTGAACGGCTCCGAATGGGGGCTGCGCCGGCGTCAGGCCGGGGTGCCCTCGATCTCCGCGATGCGACGGTCAATTTCGGCGACGGCGGCGGCAAGTTGTTTCCTGCGTGCGGGCTGCGCGGAGGCGTTGAGTTGGCGAGCCATTTCCGTGCGCGCCAGTTTCAGCGACTCCAGTTTGCGCATCCGGTCGGGGTTTGCCACAACGGGCCGCTTCGCCTGTTCCCGGCTTCGTTGCAGTTCTTCCATGCGTTCCTGGATGCGACTTTCCGCGTCGACTAGTCCTTCTCCCGAATCGCCCATCGTTGTGCTCCTTCCCGGATCAGAGTGTACCCCCAAACCACCCTGTGAAAATTCCACCTTACTTGTTCCTTGGAATACCCCTGTCCTGAGCTGAAAATCACAATCAAGATGAGAACCGCTTCTATCGTTTCGGTTGGCCTGCTGTCTCTGTTGCTCCTGTGCTCGTTCACACTTGCACAGAGCTACCGGGGCGAAGCCATCCCCGTCGCGCAGCGCGCGACCCCGGTGGAATTTTCCCGGCTGCGGTTTCTGACCTTCGCATTTGGCCGCGAGGGCCCCATGGATACGCCGCTGTCCACGCCGCCGGTCGCGGGGCGGGAATACTTCGTTGAAGCCGATGTGTACGGGGTCGAATCCGCCGCCAGTCTTCGCTTTGACCTGCTCGATGCCGGAGGCCGAGCGCTGCAGACGCTGACGATGTGGAAGGCTTCCGACGGCATCGACGACGGCGAGTTCTACGGATTCGTCACCGTGCCGGCCGAGCCCTTTCGGGTTGCTGTTACAGGAACCGGTACAAGTGGCGCGCCGATCCGCGCCGCACTTGCAACGCTGTTCCAGCCCGCCGCCAGCGGGCCGCCCGATCGGGCGATTCTGCCGCCGGCAATACCGGCGAATCAAAGCGGAAGGATACAGGGTATGTTGGAAAGCTACCGGCAGCAGCTCAAGGCTCGGGCCGCTCAGGCAGCCACTGAACACCCGCAAGGTGTCATCGCACTCGAACGTACGATCGTCTCGCCCATCGCCTACGAGCCGCTGACGTCAGCCTCCGGTGCCCCGATCGGTATTCGCCTGCGCTATTCCGCTCGGTTCCCCGCGCGGAAGACGATCAGCGTAGCGCCCCATGTTTTTCCGGTGTACCGGGACGTAGCGTGGCGGGGAGTCGTCGCGATGAAGCCGCTGGGGGGCACGATCACGCCACCTCCCGAGATGGTCGGAGTCCAGTCGCTGCAGGACGTCCTGGTGTATCAGGCCGCGGCCACGTATCAGGCGGGGGTCAACTACAACTTCACCATCGATATGGTGCCCGATTTCGTTTTCAAAGGATCTCAATCCGGCCGCTTCTGTATTTACGAACAGAAATTCACGAACAACAACACCACGTGGAAAGCTCTGGTCTCCAGCCCGGACGCGATCTCTTACTCCGTCACGATATTTGATACCGGCACGGCGGCGACGATCCCCTCCTTTTTTCCACAACGCACGTTCTACGAGAACATCAAGTCCGGAGGAGCCATCGACTGCGGCCCAACGCCAAACATCCGGTTCTAAGCTATAAACAGACGGGGCTCTGCCCCGGACCCCGGCTCGGGCGCTTGCGCGGCGCGACAGCCGCGCGCCGCTGCCCTCGCGGCGGCGCCTTCGCTAGCACGCCTCCGGCGTGCAAAATATCTCGAGACACTACTTCACAGCGAAGCCGGCCCTCGGATCGAACTTCTTGCCGTCGGACGCCCGTACAGCGTTAATCCAGATTGCCGCCGGCTGACCGTCGCGCATGGGATTCCCGGTAATTGTGATTTTCGTGCCGACTTTGAAGTCGCTGGGTTTGATGCCGGAGCGCTGCAAACTGCTGGGACCCTCGGCCTCAAAACCCCAGACAACGGACTTGCCGTTCTTGTCTTTCACCTCAACGTGCAGCCAGGAGTGCGGGTTCGTCAGTTCCCATTTCGTCACGACGCCCTCCACCGTGATGGTCCTGGAGGTGTCGAACATCGTTGAAGAGTGATGGGCCACAGACGGTGTCACCGTCGCGAGCAAGAGAGTCATGAGTGCAAGAAGCGATGATCTCTTCATGGTTTACCTTTCTCGAAATTAAGATTCCTGAATTCCGTCGTGCCCTGCTTGTTCTGGAACACGCTGTTGTTGGGGTTCTCGCCGCAGTTCCAATAGCGGATGCGGAGATCCGGATCGCTCAATTTGCCGTAAGTCTGGTGGACGTACCAGGGTTCGGCGAGCGCGGGCGGGTCGTAAACCCAGACGTCCACTCCCATCGTCTTATCGTCGGTCTTCTGCCAGATCTCCACGGTCTCCACCTGGTCCGTGTAGTCGGGGTTCCCTCGCTGGTAGATCCCGGCCTGCAGCTGATTGGTATGCATCACGAGCTTGCTGCCGTCCCAGAATCCAATGGAATCGCCGTCAGGGATGGGGATCCGGTCCTCTTCGGGTATGTGCCCGCGGCCATCGGTGTAGACGCGGCGGATGTCGTTCACCATCTCATTGATGAGCCAGGTCTGGTTGGGCGTCACGATCCACTCGCGGGTGAAGGGTTCGGTCAGCCATCGTGGAACCCCGGGAGGGGCGCATGCAGAGATGGGATCCCATTCGATTCCCTTCTTCAGGTCCGCGATGCGCTTCATCATCTTCTCTTCATACTCCGGAGTGAGCTTTGCGGTCGGCAGACCTCCTTCGGGCTGATCGGGATCGAAGGTGAAATTGTTTATCGGCGGACGGGAGTACACGCCGGTCCAGTCGGGCAGGGCGTTCCAGCTCAGCTTCTGCCCACCTTTGGCTTGATCCTTGAGAGCCTGATAGAGTTCCTCGGCTGTCTTGTGCTGACGTCCGAGGTCCATTTTCTGTTCTTTCGATAGCTCCGGCAGCAGCGCTGCGGCCGGACCCGGCGCGGCGGTCTCCGCCGTCCCCGAGCAGGCAGTGAGCAGCGCTGCGAGACCCCAAAGGCCTATCGTCATTTTTCCTCGTGTCATAGCGTCCTCCCCATCGTGGAGCGGCGATTATAGTAGGAGACTCGCGCAGTTTAAAACTACGCAATGAATACGCAGAATCGTCGATCCTCATGGGGCGGCAGCACAGGTCGAGAAAAGTAAGGACACGATGGCCGGTTCAGAAGCTTTGACTTCGTTGTCGTGGGCGTAGTAGAACTTCTTGAAACGTCTGCCGAAAGGGCTGTGTTTCCTGGAAGGAGGTCATTTATGAACCGAAGGGTTCTCGCCGCACTGATAATAGGGGTTGTTGCGCTCGGCGTTGGAGTTCCGGCGTGGGCGCATCATTCATTCGCCGCCGCATACGACACCAGCAAGACGATTACGGTCACCGGAACGATCAATCGGGTTCGCCTGACGAATCCGCATTCGTGGTTCTTTATCGATGTGAAAGATGAAGCGACCGGCAAGGTCAGCGAGTGGGCTTTCGAAGCCGGCACGCCCAGCGGCATGATTCGCAATGGTTACAAGGCGAGCGAATTGAAAGCCGGAACCGTCGTGACCATTCAAGGCCGTCCCGCCAAGGATCCGACGCAGAAGGCCGGGATGGTGGTTAAGCTCACCACGGCCGATGGGAAGTCGTACGGGATGTTCGGGCCCCAGGAAAACGCAACGCGCTAGCCGGTGGAGGTATCCGCATGAAGAGTCATCCGTTGATCACTTCGGCGATGGTCGCAGGAACTGTGCTGACGGTCCTGTGGATCGGGCCAGGCACAGTTCACGCCCAGCGGGGCGCCGCACCGTCAGCCGCAACGCCGGCGAATACGCCTCCTGCTGAGCCCGCTCCAAGAATGGCGGACGGCCATCCGGACCTCTCGGGTGTCTGGTGGACGGGCGGCGACGTCGGAGGGCGAGGCTACGGTGGGGGACGAGGACGTGGCGCCAGGGGTGGGCCTGCTCCGGCAACCTATAACAGCTTGTATACCCCGGAGGCCGCGGCAGCAGCCAAGAAACTCGGCGACAAAGACGATCCCACCTTGAGGTGCACTCCAACAGCCCTCGGTACCCTGAACGTCAGCATGTTTGACGTCGGAGCCGTCGGACAGATCGTTGCGACTCCCAAGTTCATCGTCATGCTGACGGAAACGTTCCACGGATACCGGATCGTCCCCACGGACGGTCGGCCACCTCGCGAGGAAGTGCCTCCTTCTTACCGGGGGGATTCGGTGGGCCACTGGGAAGGCGATGTCTTCGTGGTGGATACCCGGAATTTTACCGATGACACATGGATGCACGCCGAAGGCCAGGTTTCTCCTCACTCCGATCAACTGCGCATCGTGGAGCGCTATCACCGGGTCGACAAGAACACCCTGGAGATCGAAGCCACTGTCTACGACCCGAAAATGCTCACGGCTCCGTGGACGGTTCCGAAGCAGACGCTGGTTCTCGCTCCGTTCGATCAGATCATGCCTCTGATTTGTTCAGGCGTGGAGACGAAGGGATTGATGGACGCTGCAGCCCAACAGCCCAAATAGCGAAGGCGGGACCATGAAATCTCACCAGAAGGTTCGGATTTTTGCGCAATCCCTGGGTGTTGTCATGGGTATTGCCGCTCTCGGCGTAGCCGCGGCGCAGGGACAAGCGCCCCCAGACGTGGCCGCGCAATTGAGAGCGATCGGGAATGGGATCTGTGTACCCGAGACCGCAAAGATCTATAAGCCTCTCCAGGAAAAGGCCCCGTACTCGGGAGTCACCATCCTTCGAGATGTTCCCTACTTCGATGATCCGAGAACCGTGATGGATGTTTTCTTCCCCGAAACCGGGGGCGGGAACCGGCCCGTGTTGATTTTCGTTTCGGGAGGCGCAGGGAACAAACTCGAAGCGCCGCCCGACGGCGACGTCTTCTACGACAACATCATGCTATGGGCGATCAACAACGGAATGACGGGCGTGAACATGCAGCGCCGTGGAGGGTTGAATGGCGCCGGCATGGCGTGGGACGAACCGGCCAGGGACGTGGGAAGAGTCGTGGACTGGGTACGCCAGAACATCACGAAGTACAAGGGAGACCCCAATCGCATCTTTCTCTGGTCGAGTTCAGCAGGCAATGTGCCGGTGAGCACCTACGCCGCACATCCTGAAATTCACGGCGCCAACGGTGCGGCCGTGAAAGGCATCATTCTGATGTCTGCGCCGAACTTCAACATACTCCCGGAAACCGTCGCGGCGCCTCCACGTGGTGGGACGCCTGCCCCAGGCGCCGCAGCGACTCCGGCACTGGGCACGAATTGTGGCCGGTCTGCGGCCGCCGGTGCGGGCGGCGGGCGCGGCGGCCCCGGTGGAGGCGCAGGAGCACGCGGAGGAGCACGTGGCGGTGCGCCTGCAGATCAGCCGGATCAGGCAACCCTTCTGGCGCGATCAAACCTGGCCGGCCTGGCCAACGGCAAAATTGCCGTCTATGTCGCGTGGGGCGAGCTGGATCCCCCAAACATCATCAGTTTTGACGAGGGATTGAAGAACGCTCTGTGCAAGGCAGGCCGCTGCCCTGCATCGGGGATGTTCAAAGACCACAGCCACATGTCGCTGGTGTTCTCCCCGAACACGGCAGACACTTCAGTGACGGCTCCGCTCCTGAAGTGGATGAAGAGCATAAAGTAAAGGTCCATGGAAACCTTCCTGTCCTGGGAGCCGAGCCGTTCATTATTTACTTTGCATCATAAAGTTATTTATGTACGATCTACTCCCGTGAGAATCCCAAAGGCCTTGCGCATCGCTCCTCGCTTGAATCCCAGAGTGCGGCCCTCCGAAGTTGAGCACCGCCACGCACTCCTGATCAACCCGTTCTATCCCAAGGACCCGCATGCAAGTTTCGGGAAACATGTTTTGACACCGAGTCTTGCGCTGACCAGCATTGCGGCGGCCACGCCGGGAAACTGGAGCGTGGAGTACTGGGACGAGAACCTGCTGCAGGGGCCGCCCCCCTGGCAGCCCTTTCCGGAGGTTGTCGGAATCACGGTGCATCTGACCTTTGCAGCCAGGGCCTTCGAACTTGCTGAATGGTACCGGCAGCGGGGCGCGAAAATTGTTCTTGGGGGTCTGCATGTCCTGTCGTGCCCGGAAGAGTGTGCGCCTTACGCCGACGCTCTGGCGGTCGGAGAAGGCGTTCACTTGTGGGGAGCCATTCTGAAGGACGTCGAAAGAGCAACGCTCAAGCCGCGCTATGACGGCTCCTATCGCAAGCCTTATCGGGACGACCCCGCACCCCGGCGCGATCTCCTGCCCCGACGCGGGTTTCTCACCACCGCGAGTCTTATCGCGACTCGCGGCTGCCACAACCGATGCGGCTTCTGTTATCTCTCCACCGAAGGACTGCACATGCCGTACATGCTGAGGGACCCCGGACAAATCGCGGCGGAATTCGAGGCGGACCGTCAGCCTTACGGAGTCTTCATCGATAACAATCTGGGATCGCGGCCGGCCTATCTGCGTCAATTGTGCGAGGCTCTGCGCCCCCTAAAGAAGATCTGGAGCGCGGCAGTTACCATCGACGTGACCGACGATCCTTCGCTGGTCCGCGAGATGGCCCTGGCGGGCTGCACCGGCGTGTTCGTGGGTTTCGAATCTCTTCAGCCCGACAACATCACGGATGCCAATAAACAGAGTCCACGGCCGGAGGACTATGCACGGCGGGTGGCGATCCTCCACGACAACGGTATCCAGGTGAATGGGAGCTTCGTGTTCGGCTTCGACCACGATCGGCCGGACGTCTTCGAGCGCACGACGGATTGGGTCGAGTCGAATCGTCTGGAGTGTGCGACGTTCCACATCCTGACGCCTTATCCAGGCACGCCATTATTCGCAAACATGGAAAGCGACGGACGGCTTCTGCACAAGGACTGGTCGCGTTATGACACGGCCCACGTGGTCTTCAAACCCCGGCACATGTCGCCGGAGCAACTCATGGACGGCTACGCGTGGTCTTACCGCCGGCTGTTTTCTCACGCGTCGATCTGGGCGCGGCGGCCAACCGATGCATCAGCGGTGCTGCCGTATCTGGGGATGTCCTACCTCTACAAGAGATCGAACTGGCTATGGCACTGCCTGATTCGATACCGCTTAACCGGAATCGTCTGGCGCCCTCTGGTGGAGTGGACTCGCCTGCGTCATCTGACCTATCGCCGGGATCTGTCAGGACGCAAGGCCGAAGATACCTCGCGAGCTGCAACGGTGTTGCCGGCGGGCTGCTAGACCAGGACCTCATTTCTGCCGCCATCGAAACAGAGCGAGGTTGATGCGCCCTGTCGAATCAAAAATAACTTTCTCCTGCCTTAGAAGGCGGCGTTGACGTTTTTCGGCGGCGGACCCGGTGGGAAAGCTGATCCGGCCTTGCGCATTGATCACGCGATGCCACGGAACGCTGCTGCCTGCGGGGAGCGCACTGAGGGCATAGCCGATCCGGCGGGGCTGGCCCGGAATGCCCGCCAGATCTGCAACCTGGCCATAGGTGGCGACCCGACCGCGCGGAATTTCGGCGACGACGTTGTAGATGCGATCGTGCCCGACCTTCATTTCATCCACTCGAAGACCTGGTAGTGTTCGCCGTTCATGCCGAGCCGCGAGTAGACCTCCTGGGCGGTCGTGTTCCTCCGATCAACGTACAGCCGGATGCCGCGGATGGCTGGATCGGCCTCAGCGAGGTCTCGAATAAAGGCGTAGATGCCGGAGTAGATTCCCTGTTTTCGAAATTCCGGGAGGACATACACGCTCTGAATCCACCAGACGACGCCGTTGCGCCAGTCGCTCCATTCGTAGGTTGTGAGGGCGACACCAACGATGCGGTCGTCCATTTCCGCAACGTAGTACTGACCGAGGGACGGATTGTCGAAAACCGAGCGGACGCCGGCGACACACAACGCAGTATCGAGACGCACGTGTTCGGTCTCCCATGCCATTGCGATTTGGAAGTCCGCGATGTTGTGCGCATCTCCGGAATGGGCAGTTCGAAACAGAGAAGGCTTCATGAAATTTATCGACCTCCTGGGGATCCTCGAGCTTGGACGTTTCGGAGGGGCGTGCAAAGTGTCTAAACTCCAGAGCACGCCGGAGGCGTGCTGAGAATTTAGCCCCGGGTTAAGCGAGCGAAGCGAGTGCAACCCGGGGTTGCCGTATCGGAGATGTTCGTGAGATGAACCCCGGGTGTCGCTCGGCTCCACCCGGGGCTAACTTCCTTTCACGCCTCTGGCGTGCAAAATCTCCAAACGCCAGGATCTCTTCGGGATCAATGGAACAGATTACTTCTTCGTCCCGACGGGAACCCATAGCGAACCGGCCGATCCCGTCGCCGGGTCCTGGACGGCTATTCGAACGACGCCCTGCCGACCTTCGGTATTTAGGAATCGCTGCAAGACCAGGCCGGTTTTCTGAAACGCCTCGTACTGCTGACGCGTCAGGTTGATCTTATCGGTTGTGGGCGGGATGACGTAGGCTGTCCCGTCCTTGTCGTTCCGGAACACAAGACCAACGACAAGCGCCCCTTCCCACCGATCGGCGCGCTGGACCAGGTGAAGATCGGCGATATCGACGAGCGTCACCAGCTCGAAGACACCCGGACTACCCTGGGCGGGAGCCGCCATTGCCGTCATGCCGATCCCGGTAGCATCGAGCGAACTGGAAAGCAGTTCGGCTACCCCCACGCGGGTAGCCGGCTGGTTGGACTTTCCGAATCCCTCATAGCGAGGCCGATAGAGCAATTCCAGGCCGGAGCCGGGGCCGCGGGCTTCGACGCGCAACGACCGCTTGCCGCGATCTTTGCCGGGTTGCGACGGATAGAAACCCAGCTTATAGACTCTGCGGGAATCCGCCAGAGCGGCCTGGACAGCTTCATCGATGGCGTTGGTGCGGAAGGCGCGGCCGCCCGTCGCCCGAGCAATTTCCTGGGCGACGCCCGTGATCTCAGAACCTTCACCGCCGGGTCCTCGGACGTCAACCGGATAGATCGCAATGTTGGCGTTATTGAGAAGAATCCCCACGTCTTCGATTTGTTTCATTGTGGAGTCCACGACTTCTGCACGAAGGTCCGTGCGACTCCACACGTCGAACGAGAAGGGAAATCGTCCAGAGAGCCAGATCAAATTGCGCCGGCCTCGCACCCCTTCCATGTGGCGCGCGATCGTCTCCAGCGCCGCGGAGGTGCGCAGGGCGCGGTCGTTCAAAAAATAGTCCGCCGAGCTGCGATCGAACCCCGTGTTGCCTGTCCGGATTTCGTTGAGTTGCGGGTCCAGGCCGACGTTTTCCAGTTCGGATTCGAAGCCCCCGGGGCGTGTCGAACTTCCGAGCGACAAGGAATGCTCCGTCTCCAACGCCGCGACGCCGGCCTCAAGGTCCTTTGGATCGCCCGTATAGTCGTGGACGACACGAAGTCCGTCGCTTCGCAATTCGTAGAGGGCAATGCCTTCCTTTGCTTCCAGGGCCCCGATCACTTCCCGAAGCTGTCGATTGACATCGACCTGCGCGTCCGTCGGTGTGTTGATGCGGTCGATCAGGATGATCGTGGCGCTGGAGGGAATGGCTCCCTTCGAGTCACGACGGTTTGAAACGACTCCTGCCGGCAGGGTGATGGCGGTCGCGGCGTTCGTGGCGCCGGAAACAACATCGAACAGGGCAATCTTTTGCTGCTGTCCGTTGTCGAAAATCTGAAAGTCGTCGCGCCTGAGCGCTGCGCCTCCACCGCCCCTGGCAACCACGTCGACCGAGACCAGCTGCCCCTCGGCTTTAACGGTTGGGTCGTTCTGAGCTTGGCCATGCACTGGCGGAAGGAACACCGTGGCCAGTACCGTCAAGCCGAGTCCTGAAATCCAAGTCTTCGACATTTTGCTGTTCTCCCTATCCCTACGACCAAAGTTGAGCCCAGTGTAGTCAATAATGCGGATGTGGACAAAAGTAATCGGTGCTCGCAAGGCCGCTTGTGCGGTGTTTTGTCCGCCCTACCTCCGTTTGCAGATTACTGTTTTACAATGAAGGACTTGACAGCCTCTGGGGCTCGTGGTTTGATGCTTGCGGCTTTTCGGAAAGGAACATCCATCAAATCATGAGACAGCCAAAGCTATTGTTACTCCTACTTTTGGTGTTGACTTTCGGATCGACGGCTTTCGGTCAGGCGACCACGACACTGAGTGGAACCGTCAGGGACCCCAGTGACGCGTTGATTCCGGGCGTTGAAGTCCGTGCGATCAATGACACCACGAGCGTTGAGACGCGAACGATTTCGAATGACGCTGGAGTTTACAACTTTGCGGCTCTGCAGCCGGGCACCTATACTGTTCGGGCTTCGTTACCCAGCTTCCAGACACAGACGGTTACCGGAGTCCAGTTGTCCGCTAACCAGACGAACCGGCTGAACTTTGTTCTGCAGCTCTCTTCGCAGGCGACTGCGGTCGAGGTTTCAATTTCTGCCAATCAGTTACTTCTTCAATCCAGCGCATCGGTCGGTGAAGCGCTGACGAGCAGAGAGCTGACGGACCTGCCCAACGTGACCAACAACGTCCTCGAACTCATCAACGTCATGGCTGGCGTGACGCGCCAGACTGGAGGCTTCACGCTTGGCGTGCAGGGCGATTTCGCTGGAGTTCCGGCAAGCCAGATCAATGTGGTGCGCGATGGCATCAGCGTGAGCGATCAGCGATGGTCGGCCGCCGGCCTGAACTCGACAACGTACTTGAACCAGGATCTGGTGGGCGAGTTGCGCATGATTCTGGCTCCTGTCGATGCCGAAACCGGCCGCGGCAACGGTCAGGTGCAGATCACCACGCGATCTGGGGGTAACCAATACCACGGATCCGTGCGTCTGGAACGTTCGAAATTCGGCGCTTGACGCGCGGACCTGGACAGAGAATCAGACAGCCGGTGGCCCACCCACCCGGACCTGGATCAATCAGAACCAGTACACTCTGAGTTTCGGCGGACCGATAATCAAAAACCGGACGTTCTTCTACGCCCTTTGGGATCAGAATATCTCCAAGGCGCGCAATACGGTTCTGGGACAGGTGCTGTCGCCTTGCATGCAGAAAGGCATTTACCGCTACTGGGACAATTGGGCTAACGGCGCGGCCGATGCGACGGTAAACACAGGGGGCACCAACCCGGTACGGCCTTCGGTGGATCACCTGGGGAACCCTCTGGCGCCGACGACCAACCCGGACGGCTCTGCTTACACCGGCAAACTGGAGTTTGTAAGTCTGTTCGGCCAGGTGTCCGGTACTCCCACGAACGACTGTTCCGGTATGACCGTCAGTCCGGCTCCGACCGGATCAGGGGCGTGGGACGCCAACAGGACGGGCTTCGATACGAGCGGCTTCTATGATCTTCTGGCCTCCCGGGCTCCTCAGGGAAATCAGTGGGATGCGATACCGAGCAACAGTAACGGTTTGATTTTCGATGGGCTGAACATCATCGGACACCGCTGGACCCGCACGGTCGACGGGCGCGACAACCTGTACGGCGTGGGAGAACCCAATCCGCGCAAGCAGATCAACATCAAGATCGACCACATGTTCTCGCAGAACGAAAAGCTGGCCACGTCCTACAGCTATGAGACGGTCTATGCCGCCGACACCTATAAAGGCTGGGAGGACAGCTTCGAAGGCCGCGTCCGGCGCAGGCCGCAGGTCCTGTCGGTAAATTTAACCTCCACGTTGTCGCCAACCATGGTGAACGAGGGCCGCTTCGGTATGTCCCGGCAGGGAACCAACGTCCTGCACGCTACAGACGTTCCCGGGCAGGAACAACTCCTGGATCTTCTCCCGAAAGCACCAGGCGGCTTGCCTCTGTTGACGCAGTACTGCACGCCGTCCGGTTTCTTTACTCCCGCCACAATGAGTTGGTGCGGTGAGAATGGCGGACTGGTCGGCGCACGGGGCAACGGCCCTTCCGCGACCGACACCTTCGACAGCAGCCCGCGCTGGACCGTTGCCGACACCTTGAGCTGGACCATGGGGACGCACTCCTTCAAGATCGGCGGCACCTATGTCCTGGGGACAAGTAAGACTGAAACCAAGGGAAGCAGCATCAACAACCACGCTCTCCCCATCGCCCAGATCGGCGCCGCTCCTCTGGCTCCGAGCAACGCGTTTTCTCTGGGAACCGCCAACGGTTTCCGCGCCCTGAATCCGGCGCTCAGTTCGGGACTGGTGACCACCAACAGCGACAAAATGAATGATCTCTGCTCTTTTTGAACGGTTCTCGTGGCAAGGTGACTCAAGGCCGGTTCATTAACAGCCCGTCTCAGGTCGGCACGGCCTGGAACGACCCGGTCGCTGGAGAACTCATTCAGGTTCGCGACCTTCAGCAGCACGAGATCAACTTATTTTTCAAGGACGACTGGAAGGTCACTCAGAAGCTGACGCTCAACCTTGGCTTCCGTTGGGATTACTATGGCGTTCCGTATGACAAGAACGGCATGACCATGACGATTGTAAACGGCAGCGATGCCTCTTCGGGCGGTCCGGGCTGGTTTCCAGAACTGGCTCGCTCCGGCGAGCGCGGCCAGGACGTCCAGTTCCAGTTTGTCGGGCCGAACTCCCCTAATCCGGATTGAGCGTTTACAAGAGGGACCTCAATAACATCGGTCCTGCCGTCGGATTTTCCTACTCGATTCCGTGGCTGGGAAAAGACAGGACGGTCCTCCGCGGTGGCTACCAGTTGACCACTCTGGGTGGCGGTCAGGCCGATACGATCGGTCCGATCATCCAGAGTCCTCCGGGCAGCGCGGCAGTGGGTAGCTTCACCGGCCCCAACGGCGGCCAGTATTTCAACCTGAGAGACGTAATCACCGGGACTGTGCCCGCTGTTCCAGCACAGCCGAGCTTCCTCCCGGTATTGCCGGTGCCGGTCTACGAATCGGGCCACCGCTCTCACAGTATTCGACTCGAACTATGTGTCTCCATATGTCCAGAACCTGACGATGTCGGTGACGCACACGCTCAACTCGAAGTTCTCACTGGACGTCAAGTACATCGGAACACTGAGCCGAAAACTGGCGAACAGCTTCGATCTCAACGTTCCGGATATCTTCCAGAACGGGCTCTTTGAAGCTCTCCAATCGGCGCGCTCCGGGGGCGAGTCCGCGTTGCTGGACAACATCTTCAATGGCATTGACATGCGGACCTTCCCCTTTGGGCCGCCGGTGATCGTGGGACAGAATGGATTGACGGGCGCCGGATTCCTCCGCACCGATACGCGGTTCAACTCGGATCTGGCGAATGGGAACTTCATTCCGATCGCCACAAACCTGAACACGTTGAACTATCTGAGTTCAATCAACCCCCAACTACCGCCGATCCCTGCGGGCACCAACAACGGCAACGTCCTGCGTGCCAACGGATTCCCGGAGAACTTCATCCGATCGAGTCCGCAGTTCAGCAGCGCGACCTTGCGCACGAACATGTTGCACCGCAACTACCACTCGCTGCAGTCGCAGTTTACCGTTCGCCCGGTCTACGGGTTCTCGAACTCGTTCACCTATACGTGGGCGAAAAACCTGGGAGACTCGGGGACGTATTCGGTTCCGTGGCAGCGCACGGGGGATTACCGGCTCTCGGGCAACGCCCATGCGTTCCGGAGCTACGGGACTTTCGATCTGCCGATCGGTCCAAACAGGCTGTTCCTTGGAGGCAGCTCCGGGCCCCTGGCTCGGGTGGTGGAAGGATGGCAGCTGAGCTGGATCTACAACCTGGCCAGTGGCGCGCCGCTGCAGGTGGTCAGCCAGCGTTCGGGCTTGTACAACAACAATGAAGCCATCCTGGTGGACCCCTCCCTGTTCGATCCGAGTTCGGGAAAGGTCACCTGGAAATCGGGCGACACGAATGGCAGCTTCTTCAGTGGCTACAATCAGGCTACGGATCCGCAGTGCACCAACGCTGCGGTCACCGCACCGGCACTGCAGGGGCTCTGCACATTGAACGCTCTGTACGACTCGTCAGGGAGTCTGGTGTTCCGCACACCGCTGCCGGGTGAGTCCGGCACCTACAGGGACCACGTATTTGCGCCCTGGAGCTGGACGGTAGACGCGGCAATGTCGAAGAAGGTTCAGTTGAACGAAACCATGGCGCTGCAGCTTCGGATGGACGCGACAAACATCTTCAATCACCCGACGGTCGCCAATCCGAACCTCAGCATTCAGGGTAATGGGCCATTCGGCACCATCACAACCAAGAATGGGGTCGGCGTCCAGTTCTCGAATTATGGCCGTGTGTTCCAGGCTCAGGCTCGCTTGACCTTCTAGGTCAGGATAGCGATCAACTTCGCAGAGAAGAAGGGCTCCCCGCCTGGGGAGCCCTTCCCTTTTTCGGCGGGGCCCGGGCAGAGTCTGCTAGAATCCGCCTACCTGCGGTGCCCTCAATGAACCGGCAATTCGTATTCAAGGGACTGACGCTTCTGGGAATGTTTCATGTCCTGTGCGTCACGGGCTGGGCTCTGCCGCAAACCCGGGAAATCGCCTTCCGTCAGATCGTTCTGGCATCGGAGCAGGAGGCCAAACAAGTCCGCGCCAGCCTCGCTTCGGGCGCCTCCTTCGAATCCCTCGCGGCCGAACACTCACAAGATCCAACCGCCAAGCAGGGCGGATACGTCGGTCATATGCGATTGTCGGATCTGCGTCCCGAGATTGGGCAGGCGCTCGAAGGCCTGGCGCCCGGCGCAGCGACCAATCCCATCCGGGTCGGCAATGCGTATCTGCTGCTGCAAGTCGTTCCGGAAGACGAGGCGCGTTGGATCGAACTGGATGAAGCTGGGGGAAAGGCTTTGGCGGATGGCCGAAGCGCTGAGGCTGCAGCCCTCTTCGAGCAGGCTCTCTCCCACGCAGAAGCTGCCAAGGCGAGTGGGGTCCGTCTCGTGCGAAGTCTCGACCGTTTGGCCTCGGCGTATCGCATCGAAGGCCGGTCCGTGGAGGCCGAAAAGCTGTACCGCCAGGCTCTGACGCTTCTGGAAAGCGCGGGGCCGGCCGAACTGGAGATCGCGCAGGTTCTCAGCGGTCTGGGCATGGCCCTGGTCGGGCAGAATCGGTTTGCCGAAAGTCAGCCTCTCTTCGAGCGCGCCCGATCGATCCGCGAAAAACGGATTGGACCGGATGCCCCGGAGGTCGCAGCCTCCCTCAACAACCTGGCCCAGGCGGCCGCTGGCCTCAAGCGGTTCGCGGAGGCCGCGAAGCTATACGAACAGTCCCAGACCATTCTGGAGAAATCGCTGGGCCGGGACCATCCGGCCACGGTCGCTGCAGCCCAGAGTCTGCAGGCGTTTCAGCGATCTTTGATGCCGGAATTACTCGATCGGCTTTCCACCCTGGTTAACCTTTCGGAATTCCGGGACCGGGATTTTGACCGGACCGTCGCCGAGATCCGGGAACTCCTGCCGCTGGCCCCGCTGAGCGAACACTCCTATGTGCAGATGAAAGATATTCTGCTCGAGGTCGCGCTGACGGAAGAAACCGAACAGATATTGCGTGCCGGGCTGGAGAGATTTCCAAATTCGCGCATCATTCGAATCTATCTGGCGGATGTGCTGGCGGGAACGGGCCGGACCCAAAATGCGCTGGTGGTTCTGGAAGAAGCCAGCCGTCTTCCGCGGCCGGAGGGGCTGGACGAGGCAACCGACCTGCAGCAGTTGGCAATTATTTACGAACGGATGGGGACCTCCGGGCGGCGTTGACCAACTTCGACGATGCGGTGACGGCCTATCGGAAGGCGCTGGAAATCGACCCCGCCTCGACAATGGGGCGGGTCAAACTCGGCAGGGCCTACCTCTCCAGCGAGCGGCTTGAAGCAGCCCAGACCGAATTCGAACGCGCGATCCACGACACTCCGGGCGACTCCAGCGCTCAACTGAACCTCGCGGAAGTGCATCTTGCGGCCGGTCATTGGGAACAAGCGGCAGCGGCGGCGGAGCGCGCTATAGACCTGGGGGCGTCGGATTCACGGGCGCTTTATCTGTTGGGAACATCCCTGGTTCGGATGGGCCGGGTTGAGGATGGGCAGAAGCGGCTGGAAGAGTTTGCGCAGGTCGAGTCGGCCTTCCGGGACGCCGAGCATCGGAATCGCGAGATTGAAGCCACCAGCATCGCGGCGGTCCGTTCGTTACGGGAGGGGAATGGCGACACGGCGGCAAAACAGCTCGCCGAGAGCATCGCCAAATATCCGGACTCCGACCGGCTCCAAATGGACCTGGCGATGGTGCAGAGCCGGCAGGGAAAACACCAGGAGGCTGTCAAGACTTTGGAATCCATGCTGGACCACGGTATCGGACGCCGCTTCCTGATCCACAAGAACCTCGCCGACGAATACGAAATTCTGGGGGACATGAAAGCCAGCCAACAGCATCGAAAGATCTATCTGGACACCCGGGAATCAGAACTCATCGTGTACGCGCCGGAATGAGACCGCAATCGTCACTAAGGCGAATGCTCCGCCTGGTTTCCGGAAATGGCCGGCGCGGAACGGCGGTCCGCGTCTGCATGCTTCTTACTCTGATCACGGTGCTGTCTCGGGCACAGACCGCGATCGAGAATTTTCCCGGTTTCAGGGACGTCGCAACGGAAGTCGGGTTGACCGTAAGGAACCTCAGCGGGGAGGGCGCGAACGACTACATTCTCGAAGCCAATGGCAACGGCGCCGCCTTTTTCGATTACGACAAAGACGGAGATCTGGATGTCCTCGTGACGAGCGGATCCACCCTCAAACGTTATGCAGCCGGCGGGGATACGGTTGTCGCCCTATACGAGAACGTAGGCGGCACCTTCCGCGACCGTACGGTGGAGGCGCATCTCGACAAGAAAGGGTGGGCCTACGGCGTCTGCGTCGCCGACTACGATAATGAGGGTACTCCGACTTCTATGTGACGGCATATGGTCCCAACTTCTGTTCCACAACGACGGAGACGGAACGTTCGAGGAGCGTTCCGTGTCCGGCCGGGGCGGCGGACAAACACTGGGGGACCAACTGCGCATTCGGAGACTATGACCGCGACGGCAACGTCGATCTGTACGTTGCGAATTACGTGCCTTTGACGAAACGCCTCCACGCCGCGGCCCGCAAACTGCGCCTACATGGGAACGCTGAAAGTCTTTTGCGGGCCCGAGGGACGAAGGGGAATCCGATGTCCTGTACCACAACAATGGTGACGGCACGTTCGCCGACGTTACGAAGAAGGCCGGAATCGCGGATCCGGACGATTACGGATTCGGCGTCGTGTTCAGCGATTTCGATAACGACGGCTGGCCCGATATTTACGTGGCCAACGACTCCGTCCCCAATCTCCTGTTTCGAAACAAGCGCGACGGAACGTTTCAGGAGCTGGGACTGATTTCAGGAACTTCGCTCAATCTGTCGGTAAGGCGCAGGCCGGCATGGGCATCGCCATAGGGGACTACGATGGCAACGGCTACTTCGATATCTACGTCACCAACTTTGCCGAAGACACCAACACGCTGTACCGGAATCTCGGTACGATGTCCTTTTCGGACGAACTCCGGTCGGGGGCGGCGCGCGCCTCGCGGCCGAACATGGGCTGGGGAACAGGCTTCGCGGACTTCGACAAGACGGCCGGCTCGGATTTATTCGTTGCCAACGGCCACGTTTACCCGACGGTGGACGATTGACAGAGGTCAGCCGCTATCTGCAGCCGAAGGAACTCTACCGCAATCTCGGCAACGGGCGTTTCGCCGAAATCTGCCGGGGCGGTCCGGAACTTCGCAAAGCCCCGATCGTCGCGCGGCGCGGCTTTCGGAGACTACGACAACGATGGGGATATCGACGTTCTCGTCATCAACGTCAATTCCCCCCCGAGCCTGTACAGGAACGAAGGAGGCAACAAGCAACTCGTGGATCGGATTTCATCTGGTCGGAGCTCCGGCAACCGCGATGCGATCGGCGCACGCGTCGAAGTCGAGGCCGGCGGCGAACACAGGTCGGCGAAGTGCGCAGCGGCGGCAGCTACCTGTCTCACAACGACATGCGAGTGAATTTTGGGCTCGGGTCAACCCAGTCGCGTGGACCGCGTCCGCGTCCGGTGGCCCAACGGCAAAACGGAGAACCTAGCCGGCTTTGACGCCGGCCAGTACATCACCATTCGCGAAGGAGGCTCCAGGTGAGTCTCCGGCAAAAGGTGCCCACGGCCTCCATTCGGGATCTCCGCCTCGTGCCGTAGCCGCGCTGACCTTTCAGGTCCGCGTCGTCCGCCGCCCAGACCTCCATGCCGTGGCCTTCATCGACGTGGCATCACGCGCCGGCCTCGACTTCCAACACGAGAACGGCACGAGTCCGGAAAGGTACATGCCGGAGACCATGGGCGGCGGAGGATTGTTCTTCGACTACGACAATGACGGTTGGCTGGATATCTTCCCGCAACGGGTGGTGTAACGGTGGATCGTTCGTCGATGCGGCCGGGCGCGAGAACGCAACCCATCGCCTGTACCACAACAACGGAGACGGAACGTTTACGGACCGGACATCAACCTCGGGCATACAGACGTCAGGCTTTGGGATGGGCGCCTGCTCGGCCGACTACGACCGCGACGGACGGGTGGATCTCTACGTCACGAGCATGGGACCAAATCGCCTGTACCACAACGCCGGGCAGGGCCAGTTCGTTGATGTTACCGACCACAGCGGAACGAGTTCGAACCTGTGGAGCGCCAGTTGTGCGTTTGCCGATGTGGACAATGACGGTGACGCTGATCTCTACGTCGTGAACTACGTCGACTTCTCCATCTCCAATAACAAGCAGTGCATTCAAGATGAACTTCACGTCTACTGCCATCCGAACGTCTATAACGGGGTATCCGACATCCTCTTTCGGAACAATGGCGACGGCACCTTTACCGACGTGACGCGGGATGCCGGTGTCTACAACCCCTCCGGCAAGGGACTCGGCGTCGTTTTCGGAGACTACGATCGTGATGGATGGACCGATATGTATGTCGCGAACGACTCGGTCCCCAATTTTCTGTACCACAACAATGGCAATGGGACCTTCAAGGAAGTCGCGCTGCTGATGGGGGTTGCTGTGGGGGCCAATGGCCAGCCGCTTGCCGGGATGGGCACCGATATGGGCGATCTGGACGGCGATGGCTTCCCCGAAATATTCGTCACCAACCTGGCGACCCAGACTCACAACCTGTACAAGAATCTGGCAGGTCGGGTTTTCATCGATGCGACGGCTCAAAGCGGCCTCGGGCGGGCGACTCTGCCGTTTGTCGGATTCGGCGCCGTGTTCATGGACTACGACAATGACGGGGATCTCGACATTGCCGTTGCGAACGGCGACGTCATTGACAATGTTGCGTTGTTGCGCGACGACAGGAGCTATCCGCAGCGTAATCTCCTGCTTCAGAACGACGGCGCCGGGAAGTTTACCGACGTCACCGCTCAAGCCGGCAGCGGATTCGCGCTGGTCAAGGTGGGGCGCGCGTTGGCGGCCGGGGACATCGACAATGACGGGGACCTCGACCTGCTCGTGGTGAACGCCGGACAGCCGGCCGACCTGTTACGAAACGAGGGAGGCAATGCCCGGAATTCGCTTCTGGTTCGGCTGGTCGGCGTCACGGCCAATCCGGACGGCATTGGCGCCGAACTGACGCTGACCGTCGGAGGACACAAACTCGTCCGGCAGGTCAAGGCGGGCTCAAGTTACCTCGCACAAAACGACCTGCGCGTTCACTTCGGGATGGGCGACAGCAAGACGGCGGAACGGCTTGAAGTGCGTTGGCCGGGTGGCGGCGTCGAAGTCATCGACAACATCCAGGGGAATCGCATCCTCACGGTGAGGCAGGGAGAGGGTGTTGTCCGTTCCGTGCCATTCAAGTAGAGCAATGTCTCTGGCGACCACCGCCGGCAGCCCGGCAAAACCGTTTCCGAACTCTCCGTGGTTTCCATAGACTCACCACATGGAAAAGAACCGGCTGGAAGCCTTCAGTGACGGCGTGCTTGCCATCATCATCACAATCATGGTGCTGGAACTGAAGGTGCCGCGCGGCTCGGACTGGGCAGCCTTGAAGCCGCTGTTGCCCGTGTTCCTCGGTTATGTGCTGAGCTTCACCTATGTGGGCATCTATTGGAACAACCACCATCACCTGATCAAAGCCTGCCGGGGCGTGAATGCGGGGATCATGTGGGCAAACCTGCACTTGTTGTTCTGGCTGTCGCTGTTTCCGTTTGTCACGGGCTGGATGGGTGAAACGTTCGCGCCTCTGCCAACGGCACTCTACGGCGCCGTGCTTTTGGCCGCAGCTATTGCGTATCTCGTCTTGCAGAGCCGCATCGTCGCCGGACAGGGCCCGGACTCCAAACTGGCCAAAGCCATCGGAAAGGACTGGAAAGGCAAGCTGTCGCCGGCCCTGTACGCGAGCGCCATCGTGATCTCTCTGGTCCAGCCCTGGGTTGCAGACTGTATCTACGTCTCTGTCGCGCTGGTGTGGCTCGTACCGGACAGGCGTATCGAACGCGTTGTCCAGTAGTGAAGTGACCCGCCGGGAACCGGCCCGGAGAGGGTCGGATTGTCCCACGAGGTTTGTGCCGCGATCTTTGTGGGTTTTTAGTTACAATATTCCGTTTGCGTAGCAGTATCTCAACCCTGTCATCTCTATCCTTGTAAAGTGCGTTGAGCCGCCTGGCGGGGGAAAGGGGCAAATTGTGAGTACGGTTGCAGTAGCGAGGTTCTACGAATCCACGATTGGCAAGAAGGCCGTCATGGCCGTGACCGGTCTGATTCTGTTCGGATTCCTGATCGCGCACATGCTCGGGAATCTTCAGATCTTCCTGGGCCGGGCGGTCATGAACCATTATGCGGAAACGCTTCACGGCAACCTCGCGCTGCTGTGGACGGTGCGCATCGATCCTGTTGATTTCGGTCGTGCTGCATATCTGGGCGTCCGTCCAGCTTGCGGCCGTCAAGCGCGAAGCGCGGCCGGTGGCCTACGTCAAACGGGCAACGTGCAGCTCAAGCTGGGCGTCGCGCACGATGATGCTGAGCGGGCCGATCATCGCGGCGTTCGTCATATTCCATCTTCTGCATCTCACGACCGGCACGATTCATCCGAAGTTCGTCGCGCTGCACGCATATGAAAATCTTATTAACGGATTCAGCCATTCCGTTCGCACTCGTCTACATCGTCGCAATGATTCTGGTCGGGTTCCATCTCAGTCACGGAATCTGGAGCATGTTCCAGTCGATGGGATTCAGCCATCCCCGCTACACGCCGCTGATCAGGAAATTCGCGGCCGTCTTTTCCTGGATCCTGATTGCGGGATTCATTTCCGTGCCGTCTGGCAGTGCTGGCCGGGATCTGTGAGGTAACTAATAATGGAACTGAAGTCGAAAATGCCCTCCGGCCCGATCGAGAACCGATGGGACCAGCACCGGTTCGATCTGAAGCTGGTCAATCCCGCGAATAAGCGAAAGTACAGCATCATCGTGGTCGGATCGGGACTGGCCGGCGCGTCGGCGTCGGCGTCGCTGGCCGAACTGGGCTACAACGTAAAGTGCTTCTGCTTTCAGGACAGCCCCCGGCGCGCGCACAGCATCGCCGCTCAGGGCGGCATCAATGCGGCGAAGAATTACCAGAACGACGGCGACAGCATTTACCGGCTGTTCTACGACACGGTCAAGGGGGGCGATTTCCGCGCCCGCGAATCGAACGTTTACCGCCTGGCGCAGATCAGCGTGAACATCATCGATCAGTGCGTCGCCCAGGGCGTTCCGTTCGCCCGCGAGTACGGCGGCATGCTCGACCAACCGTTCGTTCGGCGGCGCCCAGGTGTCGCGCACGTTCTATGCGCGCGGGCAGACGGGACAGCAGCTTCTGATCGGCGCATATCAGGCGCTTCGTCGGCAGAATGGCGTGCGGGAAAGTGACAGATGTATCCCGCGAACCGAAATGCTCGACCTGATCATGATCGACGGGAAGGCACGCGGCATCGTCACGCGCAATCTGGTGACCGGCAAAATCGAGTCGCATGTCGCCGACGCCGTCGTCCTGGGAACCGGCGGTTACGGCAACGTTTTCTATCTCTCGACCAACGCGAAGGGCTCGAACTGCACGGCGATCTGGCGCGCCTACAAGCGCGGCGCGGCACTCGGCGAATCCGTGTTTCACGCAGATCCATCCGACCTGCATTCCGGTCAGCGGCGATTACCAGTCGAAACTGACCCTGATGAGCGAATCGCTGCGAAACGACGGCCGCATCTGGGTCCCGAAGAAGAAAGGCGATACGCGGCCGCCGCAGCCAGATTCCCGAAGACGGAGCGCGATTACTATCTCGAGCGCAAATATCCGAGCTTCGGGAACCTGGTGCCGCGCGACGTCGCCTCCCGCAATGCCAAAGCCGTTTGCGACGAGGGCCGCGGCGTCGGCGAACGCGGCCTCGGCGTTTACCTGGATTTCGCCGACGCCATCAAGCGACTCGGCAAACACGGAGTCCGCGAGCGATACGGCAACCTGTTCGACATGTACGAACGGATCACCGGGGAGAATCCCTACGAAGCGCCGATGCGGATCTACCCCGCCATCCATTACACGATGGGCGGGCTGTGGGTGGATTACAACCTGATGACGACGATTCCCGGCCTCTATGCCATCGGCGAAGCCAACTTCTCCGATCACGGCGCAAACCGGCTTGGCGCCAGCGCGCTGATGCAGGGTCTTGCGGACGGCTATTTCATCCTTCCGTACACTATCGGCGACTATCTTGCGACGATCAAAGCTGGAAAAGGTCGACACCACTCACTCCGCCGTTCGGGAAGCCGAATCGCAGCGTCATGAAACAGACGAACCGGCTGCTGGACAATCCGCGGCAAACGGACCGTACATCGTTTCATCGCGAACTCGGCAAAATGCTGTGGGACGAATGCGGCATGGCGCCGGAACGAGGCCGGACTCGAAAAAGGCTCTGCTGAACGGATTCCCGAGCTTGCGCGAGGAGTTCTGGAAAAACGTGAACGTCCTTGGCAGCGGCGAAGAGCTGAATCAGGCGCTGGAGAACGCCGGCCGCGTCGGCCGACTTCCTGGAGTTCGGCGAATTGATGTGCCTGGATGCCCTGCACCGTAACGAATCCTGCGGCGGGCACTTCCGCGAGGAGTTTCAGACGCCCGAAGGCGAGGCGCTGCGGGACGACGACGAATTTCTCTTATGTCGCCGCGTGGGAATACGCCGGGGCCGGAAAGCAGCCGATTCTCAATAAAGAACCACTGACATTCGATTACGTCCATCCCTCGCAACGGAGTTACAAGTAATGAAATTGACTCTTCACGTCTGGCGGCAGAAGAACTCCCAACCACGTCGGCCAGATGGTCCAGTACCAGCACAAGACGGTCAATCCGCATATGTCGTTCCTGGAGATGCTCGATGTACTCAATGAAGAACTCATCGCGAAGGGCGAGGAGCCGGTCGCTTTCGACCACGATTGCCGCGAAGGAATTTGCGGCTCGTGCGGATTCATGATCAACGGCATCGCCCACGGTCCCCAGCCCGGCACGACGGTCTGCCAGCTCCACATGCGTCACTTTCAAGGATGGCGACGTGCTTTACCTGGAACCGTGGCGCGCCAAGGCGTTTCCCGATCGTAAAAGATCTCGTCGTCGATCGCAGCGCCGTTCGACCGGATTATTGCGAGCCGGCGGATTCGTTTCCGTGTCGACCGGCAGCGCCCCGGACGGAAACGCCATTCCGATCCCGAAGAAAAACGCTGATCTGGCGATGGATGCCGCCGCGTGCATCGGGTGCGGCGCCTGCGTGGCCGCCTGCCCGAATGCGGCGGCGGCGCTGTTCACCGGGCGCCAAAGATCAGCCATCTCAGCCTGCTGCCCCAGGGCCAGCCGGAGCGCAACCAGCGGGCTATTGAATATGGTCGCGCAGGTGAAGCAGGAGATGTTCGGCAGTTGCACGAACATCGGCGAATGCGAAGCGGTGTGTCCGAAGGAGATCAAACTTGAAGTCATTGCGCGCATGAATCGGGACTACCTGCGAGCCAGCTGGACAGAGCGGGGCGACGCATCTGCGAGAACTGAGGATTAGCCTCTGCAGCGGAGAGCGGATCCGTGGCTCGTAGACGCATGCCGGTGCATGCCGCCGAATGCGCTGCAGTGGCAAAGGCCGGACGCTGCAGTTATACTGCTCCGGTTTATCAGGAGGTATCGTGGTACAGAAAGGTGTAAAGATCGAAGCGCCGTCGGGAAAGCTTGGGCGTCCTGATTCCCGGACTCGGCGCAGTCAGCACGACGTTCATCGCGGGCGTCGAAGCGGTCAAGAAGAAGATCGCCCAACCCATCGGGTCGCTCACGCAAATGGGCACGATCCGGCTTGGAAAACGCACCGACAAGCGCGTTCCCGAGGATCCAGGATTTCGTTCCCCTGGCCGACCCTGGACGATCTCGTCTTCGGCGGCTGGGACATCTACGAAGACAACTGCTATCGAAAGCGCGACGAAAGCCGGCGTTCTCGACAAGTCGCTGCTCGACGCCGTTCGCCCGGAAATCGAAAAAATCCGCCGCTGGAAAGCCGTTTTCAGCCAGGACTACGTCAAAAGACTGCAAGGGCCAAACGTCAAGTCCGGCAAAAACAAAATGGAACTCGCCGAACAGGTCATGGACGACATCGAGCAGTTCCGAAAGCGCATAACCTGTCGCGACTCGTCATGATCTGGTGCGGCAGCACGGAGGTCTACATGAAGCCCGAAGCCGTCCATGCGTCGATTGCGTCGTTTGAGAAGGGGCTGCGGGAAAACGATCCCTCGATCGCTCCCAGCATGGTTTACGCCTATGCGGCCCTTTGCAAAAGCGAATTCCGTTCGCCAACGGCGCGCCGAACCTGACCGTGGATGTCCCGGCACTCACGCAACTCGCCCAGGAAAAGAGTGTGCCGATCTGCGGTAAAGATTTCAAGACCGGCCAGACCCTGATGAAAACCATCCTTGCGCCCGGCTTGAAGTCGCGAATGCTCGGCTTGACCGGATGGTTTTCGACCAACATCCTCGGCAATCGCGACGGCGAAGTTCTCGATGATCCGGGGTCCTTCAAAACCAAGGAAGAGAGCAAGCTTTCCGTGCTGGACCAGATCCTCCAGCCGGAACTCTACCCGGACCTTTACAAGGATTTCACCCACAAGGTCCGAATCCACTACTACCCGCCCCGGGGAGACAATAAGGAAGGCTGGGATAACATCGATATCTACGGGTGGCTGGGTTATCCCATGCAGATCAAGATCAATTTCCTGTGCCGCGACAGTATTCTTGGCGGCGCCGATCGTGCTGGATCTCGTTCTCTTCCTCGATCTGGCCCAGCGCTGCGGAATGCGCGGAATCCAGGAATGGTTAAGTTTTTATTTCAAGAGTCCCGATGCATGCGGCGCGGGCTTTACCCCGAACACGACCTGTTTATTCAGTTGATGAAACTGAAGAACACCCTGCGGTATCTGCAGGGCGAAGATCTGATCACCCATCTGGGCATGGAATACTACGATTGAATTGCAGTTTAGGCGAGTTTCGGAATAAAATCGGGCCACGTAATCGGGAGGTAGCTTGGATATGAGAAGAACCGCTTGTTTGGGACTTTTGTTGATGCTGCTCGCGGCGTCCGCGGCGCCGGGATTCGCTCAGGATATAAAGGACCCAACTGAATACAAAGCCTACATGGATAACGTGTACAACGAGAAGGATCTCGCTAAGAAGGCCGCAGGAGGTGAGAAGTTCCTCAACGACTATCCCAAGACTGACGCCCGGAACCAGACTTACATGCAGATTCTTCTCAGCTATGCGCAGATTCCAAACTGGGTCAAAGCCCTGGAAACTGCTGACAAGCAGGCACAAATGGCTCCAAACCTGGGGGCCGAGGACAAGAACCGCGTGCTGCTCATCGGGATGACCGCAGCGGAACAAGCCAAGAATACGGCCAAACTGCAGGAATATGCAGAAAAGGTCCTGGCTGTGGATCCGAAGAATCCGGGAGCCCTGGTCACGATGTCCAATCTGCTGGCGAACAGCGTTCCCAAGGAAGAGTCAAAACAGGAAGCTCACTTTGCGAAGACTCTGGAAATTACGCGGCGCGCGCTGGCTGCCCCCAAACCCGCCGGCGCGACGGATGCCCAATGGAATCCGGTGGTTCTTCAGCTGCATCACACGGTCTGCCTGGTGCTGCTCAACCAGAAGAAGTACACCGAATCGATCGCCGAGTGCAAAGCGGCTCTGGCCATCGACAAGAAGGACGGATACGCCTGGTATCTGATCGGGTTGAACCTGAAGCCGGGGTTCATTGAGGCCTCCAGGAAATACAAGGAAGCCGTGGACAATTACAACGCGAACCGCGACAAGGACAAGATCACGGTGGACGACCTGAAGGCGGCATCCGACGGAGCGCTGCAGGCCGCCGAAACCAAGCAGGATGAGCTCGTCGACGCCCTGGCTCGAGCGGTTGCCGCAGGTGGCAGCGCCGCAGCGGAAGCGCGCAAGGAACTGAAGCAGGTATTCACCGGAACGGACGACGAACTCAACAGGATTGTCTCGGATAAGAAAATCGAGATTGGCGCCAATTAGTATCGAAATCTTTTAAGTTAAGGTCGTACGGAAAAATGAAACGAAGTGTTTTGGTAACCCTCTGTTTGCTGATCAGCCTGACTGTTGCCCTTCCCGCATTCAGCCAGGGTGGCGAAAACAACGACTGGCAGGCCATCCAGGATCAACGCGATACGCGACAGCAGGCGGCGCTGATCGAGACTTTTATCGGCAAGTACTCCAGTTCTCCGCATCGTCCCGATGCCGACAAGATGCTGATCAGCTACTGGGCGTCCAATAAGGACTACGCCAAGATCGTCAACCACGCCGACAACTTCAAACAGAGCCTCCCCAGCGCCGACGCCGCCTCGAAAGCTGCGATTTACACGCAGGCCATGATTGCGGCGGCATCGTTGAATAACCTCAAGAAGACCGTGGAAATGGGAGGCCTGGCGCTGGCCGCAGACCCCACCAACTTCACGGTCATGAGTTTCCTTGCCAGCAGCAACCTCCTCGACGCCAACACCACACTGGACTATGCGACGAAAGCCGCAGCCCTGCCCAAACCGGCAACCATGACCGACGCCCAGTACGAGACGTGGATAGGTCGCATGGAGGGCCTTCTGGGACTGGCTGCACTCAGTCAGAACAAGTTCAAAGACGCCGCTGAACATTACGAAAAGGCGCTCAAGGCCAATCCCAAAGATCACGCAAACCAGTTCCGCTACGGATTCGCGAACCTGAACCTCATTCAAGCGGTGGTCCAGTCCATCCAGGCAGCGAGCGATGACTATGACAGGGCTCGGATCGCCACTCCCGTCGTTCAGGCGGACGTGGACGCTGCCAAGGCCAAGGTTGAGGCACAGTCCCAGGTCGCCCTGGACCTTCGCGACGCCGCCATGGATTCCCTGGCCAAAGCCGTCGCCATTTCCGGTCAATTCACGGAACAGGCAAAGAAGCTGCTCGACAACCTCTATGAGAACAAGAACAAGTCTCTCGATGGCGAAGACCAGTTCATCGCCAGCAAGAAGACAGAACTAGGCCTGTAGAGACAGATTTCGGTGACGTTGATCAAATTCGCGTGCGACAATTCGAAATCCGAGAGTCAACTCGGGCGAATTTGATCAACGTCACCGAAATCTGTCTGTCCTCCCTTCTTCCCCCAATTTCCCTCTTTTTCTGATCGCCCGCTTCCCTTCCCTCGACTACTGCACAATGCAGGCTGGTGTATCATGACGCACATGATGCGAAAACGGCGCGAAGACTCGTCCCATGTGATCTCGATCATCCTGGCCGGAGGCGCTGGGAAGCGCTTGTTTCCGCTTACCAAGGACCGTTCCAAGCCGGCTGTTCCGCTGGGTGGGAAGTACCGCCTGATCGATATCCCGATCAGCAACTCCATCAACTCGGGCCTGAACCGGATGTTCGTCTTGACGCAGTACAACTCCGCGTCGCTCAACCGGCACGTCACTCTCGGGTATCGCTTCGACCAGTTCAGCCAGGGTTTTATCGAAGTCCTGGCCGCGGAACAGACCATGCAAAACCGGGATTGGTTCCAGGGCACCGCCGACGCTGTACGGCAGCACCTGCATCGCTTTACCGAGCGGAATGACGATTACCAGCTGATCCTCGCCGGCGACCAGCTCTACCGCATGAACTATCAGAAAATGCTGGAGAGCCACTGGCAACACAATGCGGACGTGACGGTTTGCGTGATTCCGAGGAGCGAGGATCAGGCGTCGTCGCTCGGGCTGATGAAACTCGACAGCAACGGGAAGATCCTTCAGTTTCGTGAAAAGCCGACGGGCGACCTTCTTCGCGAGATGCAAACCGACACGGCGCGGCTCGGCCTGAGTCCACGACAGGCTATAGAGCGGCCGTACGTCGCCTCAATGGGCATCTACCTTTTCAGGAGAGACGTTCTGGTCAAGCTGCTCGAAGATCCCGCGGCCAACGACTTCGGCCACCAGGTGCTGCCCCTTGCCATCAACCAGTACGCGTGCTACGGACATCTGTTTGACGGCTACTGGGAAGATCTTGGCACCGTCGGCGCTTTCTACAAGGCGAACATGGATCTGACAAGCAGCGCGCCGCACTTCGACTTTTTCGATATGGCGCATCCCGTCTACACTCATCCGCGGTTTCTGCCGCCTTCCCGTATCGAGCAATGCGACGTCAGGGAATCCATCATCGCGGAGGGCTCCCAGTTGCAGGGAGCCAGCATGATCAACTCCATCGTGGGTATCCGGGGTGTCGTTGGAGAGAACGTGGTGCTGGACCATGCCCTCGTCATGGGCGCGGACTACTACGAGGATGACGAGGACCGCGCGTACAACTGGCAAATGGGTATCCCTAACGTTGGCATCGGGAAAGGATCCGTAGTCCGCAAGGCGATCGTGGACAAGAACGCTCACATTGGAACCAACGTCCGCATTCTGAACGAAAGCGGGCTGCAGGAATTCGATGGAGACGGCTACTACATCCGCGATGGTATCGTCATCGTGCCCAAGCACGGCATTGTGCCGGACGATACGTTGATCTAAAGGCCTACTGCTTTCGCGGGTCGGTCTCGTGACATGTCGTGCACTGAACGGGGCCCTTCAGCTTCATCTTTGCGCCGAATTCGTCGCTGTTGAGGCGGGCAACCCATTTCGTCATAAGGTCGACCATGAATTCGTGATCGTTCTCGAGACTGTCCACCTGGGGAAAGCGCTGCTTGGGCATCTTCGCAAAATCGAACTTGTCGCCATGACAGTCCGTACACCAGACGCGGCCGTTTTCGGGGTCCTTCAACGGCGACTGCCAATTCGGATTGGGATGTTTGTTCTTCGGAACGCTGTAAAGCGCTTCGACAAACTGATGCATGAAAAACACCTTGATGAAAGGCGGCACCTTCCCTGCCATTCCGGGAATCTCTTCGTTGGCAGACAAAGGCGTCGCACCACCGGCAAGCGGCTTTGCGTCGGGATCCACCGTGATTGGAGGAGCGTCCTCGAACTTTTCGTTCCCGCTCACGCGCGTCACATTCTGATCACAGCCTGCCAGCAACAACACCAGCGAAACCAGCAGGACGATTGCTCTATTCACTCTTATTACCTCAGTCCCCGCATCAGCAGCCAGGAGCGTGGCTAAGATTCAGCTCCTGAAATTGTTTTCGTTGAACCTTCGCGGCAAGCTCGAGCACCGCCTCGGCGGCGCGACGCGCTTTAGCCTGATCTTCCTCAGCCGTCGCGTATCGCGACAGAACACGATGGCCGATATCCACGTGCCAGCCCTCATCGGGCTGAATGTGCTCCCGGTAAAGCTCTGCGATTTCCGGCGCGCCGGAACGCTCACAATATTCGATGAAGTGCCCGTTCTTCTTGAGCGCCAGAGCCTCACGGGTAAAATGAGCACCTGCCACTCTCTCGACCGTGGAACTCAGGCCCTGAAGCAGGGTGAACATCGGGCCATAGCCACCGGCGATCGGATTGAAACCTGTCAGGTCGACGCCCATATCCAGCAGCTGCTTCTCGATCATGTGGTAGTGCCGCGCCTCGTCCCCCGCCTGGCGGGCAAAGGCCAGCTTGACGTCAACCTCCGGCGTTGAAGGAATCCACAGGGCCGCGAGTTCGGCGGCCTCCATTTCATTCTTCAGGGCGACCTTGAGGCGTCGGACAATCTCCGAACGGTCTCCGGTCCCGGGATCCTCGTCCTTCAGCAGGTCCAGAATCGCCAGCTTCCCTTCGACATATCGCTGCAGTTCCTCGACAAATTCCTTCCCACTACTCATTACTACAGAGCACCTCGGATCGTTGATTATAGCTTGTGATATTCTGCCGCGCATGGCGATTTCCCGCAGGCAATTTTTTCGCGGCGTGGTCGGGCAAGGAGAAAGTCGGGAAGGTCGGCAACGCCGGCAGGAGCAAAGGGCGAGCGAACTCGACACCTACGTCCGCATGAATCTTCTTCCTTATGACTTCGCTTTAACCGGGGAGCAGACGGACGAAGTCCTTGCTGTCGTGCGCGCCGCAATCGCTGCGGATGACGGGGGAGATCTCTTCAGCCACCGGCGGCGTCAGCAGATGAATCAAATTGTCGAAGAAACGGTCCGCCGGTGGCGGGAGGAATTCTGGAAGGCCGAAGAAGTGCGCCGGGATGCCGCGGTTCTGGTGCAGGACTTCCTCTGCGTGGAAGCGACCGCTGAAGACAGGTTGAAGCTGCGCCGGCGATTTCAGATCCCCGACGCCGCGCCCCTCGAAGAAGAGGCCTCGCGACGGATTCAGGCCTGGCTGGCAGGCCTCTCCAATGCCCGCGTGGCCGCATATGACTCTGCCGCTCTGCGCGATCTGGTCTTTTCAGAACTCAAGTCCTGGTGCTAGACTGCCCAGTTCACGACTATGGAAGCAACTGAACTGAGCAAGTACCGCACAATTCTTGAAAACAAACGCGACGAACTTCTGGCGGCCACGCCTGCCCGCACCCCTGCGACGGAGCCGGGATCCAAGAGTGGCGACTGGATCGACCAGTCCAGCCAGGAGAGCGACCTCCATGTTCATCTGGCCATGAAGCAGACCGACACGAAGTTGCTGCGCGCCATCGAGGAAGCGATCCATCGTCTGGACCAGGGAACCTACGGCATCTGCATGGATTGCGAAGAAGAGATCAGGCCTGCACGCCTTGACGCAGTGCCCTGGACCCGCGTCTGCATCAAATGCAAGGAGCGTCAAAAAGCCTGATTTCGTTCGCTGCCGCAGCGTGGATAGGGTCCCCGAAAATCACGGGCGAGAATAAACCAGCAGCTGCCCTTGCCACATCCGGGAATCCCGGCTATTTGCTCTCTTCGTTAATTTCCCTTACGGCCTTGCGAATTATGCCCTGACTGTATAATGAGCCGCAGTCTCACGGAACGTGGAGGATAAATGGCAGAAATCGATGCGTTTTTCAACTTCATGGTCGAGGCCGGGGCTTCGGATCTGCATCTTGCTTCCGGGTCTCAGCCCATCGTCCGCATCCGCGGCGAGATGGAACGCCTGAGCCAGCCTGAGCTTGAAAATGACAAGCTCAAGAAGATGCTCTACGAAATCGCGCCGGAGTACAAGGTGAAGGTTTTCGAAGAAACCGGCGACGTGGACTTCGGATACGAGATTCCGGGTGTAGCGCGATTCCGCGCCAATTTTTTCAATCAGAAATACGGGGTAGCGGCTGTCTTCCGCCAGATTCCTTCGAACGTACTGACCACAGAACAGCTGGGCCTGCCGCCGATCATGAAGAAGTTCGCCGAACTGCATAAGGGTCTGGTGCTTGTGACCGGCCCAACGGGAAGCGGCAAGTCGACGACGCTGGCGGCAATCGTCGACTATGCAAACAAGAACCGCAGGGATCACATCATCACGGTCGAAGATCCGATCGAGTTCGTTCACGAGAGCCAGGGCTGCCTGGTAAACCACCGCGAGGTGGGCCTGCACACCAAGTCCTTCACGGCCGCGCTGAAAGGGGCCCTGCGCGAAGATCCCGACATCATTCTCGTCGGCGAAATGCGAGATCTGGAAACCATCGAACTGGCGCTGACCGCAGCAGCAACAGGCCACCTTGTATTCGGCACTCTGCATACGCCCAGCGCGGCCAAGACGATCGATCGCGTGATCGACGTATTCCCTGCCGGTCAACAGAACCAGATCCGCAACACCCTGTCCGAAGGCCTCAAGGGAGTCGTCGCCCAGAACCTCTTCAAGCGCATCGACATGAAGGGACGGGTGGCCGCTCTGGAGATTCTGGTGGTAACTCCTGCCATCGCCAACCTGATCCGCGAGGCCAAAACCTTTCAGATTCCAGGCATGTTGCAGGTCGGCAAGAAGTACGGCATGCAGACCCTGGATGACGCGATCATGGACCTGCTGAACAAGAAGATGATCAGCCCGGAAGATGCCTACGCCCGATCCATCGATAAAACAAAGTTCCGGCCGCTGCTGAAGAATCCGCCCGAGAGGGAGTGGCAATGACAAAGGCCGAACTGGACTACATCCTCGGAACGATGCTGGATTCGCAGAAGAACGTCTCGGATCTCAACATCACCGTGGACAAGCCGCTGCAGGTGGAATCGTCCGGGGAGCTGGTGTCCGTCCCGATCGAGCCGCGAAATCGACAGGCTTACGCCGTTCCAGACCGAAATCATGGCGCTCGAACTCCTGAACAGCAACCGCCGTCTGACCGAGGATCTGCTGCGGACCGGGTCCTGCGACTGCTCCTATTCGCTTGGTCATAAGGCGCGTTTCCGCGTGAATATTTTCACCCAGCGCGGCCACTACACGATCATTCTTCGGCAACTTTCTACGGAGATTCCCAGCCTGGCCCAGATGAACATGCCGGCGGTCTTCCGTCAGATTGCCAGAGGAGAAGACGGGGCTGGTGCTGGTGACCGGCGCGACCGGATCGGGCAAATCCACGACGCTGGCGGCCCTGCTCAACGAACTCAACGAAACGAAGTCGATCCACGTCGTGACGTTGGAGGATCCTGTCGAATTCGTTCATCCCCAGAAGAAAGGCGACGTTCAACCAGCGCGAGATGGGAGACGGACTTCGCCAGTTTCGCCGCCGGTCTGCGCGCCGCACTGCGCCAGGCGCCGAAAGTCATCCTCGTCGGTGAAATGCGCGACCGGGAAACGGTCGAAATCGGCATGTCCGCCGCGGAGACGGGCCACCTCGTGATGACCACGCTGCACACGATCGATGCCGGCCAGACGATCAACCGCATCATCGGCATGTTCGATCAGTCTGAGGAAAAGCAGATTCGGATCCGGCTGGCCGAAACGATTCGCTGGATCGTTTCGCAGCGCCTGCTGCCCAAGATAGGCGGAGGCCGTGTAGCGGCACTGGAGATCATGGGCAACAGCCTGCGCGTGAAAGACTCGATCGAACACGGCGAAATCGGAGGGCAAGACATTCTATGAAATCATCGAGGCGTCCGCACCGTTCGGGTGGAAAACCTTCGATATGGCCGTCCTGGAACTGTACGAGCAGGGACTGATCACCGAAGAGACTGCCGTGCTCTATTGCACGAACAAAGGCGTGGTGACGCGCGGAATCGACAATATAAAGAAATCCCGAGGGGAATCGACCAGTACCCTCAGCGGCCTGAAGATGGATTTGGAGTACAGGAAAAAACTATGAGCACATCGGAATCCTACAAGGTGGACTTCTTCGAACTGGGCGAAAGACCTCGCTGGTTTGCGCCGATCCAGCCACGACCGAAGTGGCGCGTGGGACTCTTCGCGAAATGGGCTTCAAGTCGCACATCGCCGAGAGCGCCGAAGCCGCGATCGAACGAATCCGGTACACGCCCTACGATGTCATCATCATCCATGAAAGCTTTGCCGGGAGTTCCCTGCGCTCCAACTCGGCACTCAGCTACCTGGCACAGCTGCCGATGTCCCAGCGCCGCCACTCTTTCGTTTGCCTCATCGGCCCTTCGTTCAAGACGCTGGATGCGATGCAGGCTTTCGCCCAGAGTGTTCATGTCGTGATCAACCCTCTCGATCTGCCCAATTTGACCGCAATTCTGAAAAAGTCCCTTGCGGAGTTCGACCTGCTCTATAAGGTCTACAAAGACGTCGTGGCAGTGGAGATAG
>CAWIJI010000007.1:0-196096 GCA_963836435.1 uncultured Acidobacteriota bacterium
CATCCCACCTTTGATGGAAAGGAACAATTTTTCGAAGCCGTTGGTCTCTACAATGGCCTGATGGTCATGAAAGACCTCTCGACAGGTACCCTTTGGAATCATGTTACGGGCGAAGCTCTGTACGGGAAGCTTGCAGGCCGGCAACTTCCTGTTTCGAATTTATTGCAAATGCAGGCCAAAGAAGCATTGGCGCTGGATCCTGAAATGAGGATTGCGATCTCGCTTCAGCCGTACGTGGGCCGCCGGTCTGAACCCGGCAATGCGAACGTGACCATGCAGCAGATGTTTGTTGGAACGTTGGGCGAGGAGGACACACGACGGCCCCGCATGGATGCGGGCCTTGGAATCTGGACCTCCGACACTCGCCGGGACTACCCACTCGAAAGTATCCGACAACAGGGTGAAGGATTCATCGACGAACTCGACGGCAGAAAGATCCTGGTTTACATCGACCCCAGGACATCTGTTCCGGCGGCCCTGTTTGTCGATGCTCAAAGCGCCCGGCTGAAGGGGAAGGAGATCCGGCTCGATAACGGCTTTGTGGTTCGTTCAGGCTTGCTTCTGGATCGGAAGGGCAAGGCTCAGCGCGTCGAACGACCACAGCAAATCTTCACTCGCTGGTACGGCTTCTCGCTGACCTTCCCCGGAGCGGAGGTCTTTGCAGGAAAATGATTCGCAGGTTCCTTCTGGTCTCCATTATTTCTTTACTTTCGGTTGCGTCCTACGGGGCGCGGACCTCTGTATCCGAATCGGCCCAGCCCCGTAGTCTCTGCGATCCGAACCCACCGGTGGCAAACCTCAACTTCACGCTCAAGGACATGAATGGCAAACCTGTAGCCCTCAGTGCACACAAAGGGAGAGTTCTTCTTTTGGATTTTTGGGCCACCTGGTGCGCCGCCTGCAAGATCGAAATCCCCAACTTCGTGGAGCTCGGCAAGCGATATTCGTCAATGGGCCTTGTGGTGGTGGGCGTGTCGGTCGATGATCCGCCATCAAAGCTCAGATCGTTCGCCAAGGAGTTCAGGATGAACTATCCGGTTCTGGTTGGCGACGGGCGGAAAGATCTGATGGAGGCGTTTGGGTCGCCCGAAGCCTTCCCCACAACTTTCGTCATCTCGCGCGATGGTAAGGTTTGCAGGGCGCATGCCGGCTATACGCCGAAGGAACAGATCGAGCGGGAGATCCGGAGCCTGCTGTAGCGCTTTGGCGGCGGGCCTCCACCGCACCCACATGTCCATGGAAGGCGCGGTGGATTGTTCTGCGATTTGGCTATGGTCAGCCGCTGGGGCATAATTGCCGATATCATGCGCGCTAGAACGTGGGTCGCCGGTATCGTCTTCCTGTTCGTCTCTGTCTCCTTTACCGCCCTCGAAAAGGAACCCCTCAGCGAATACGCATCACGGCGCGCGCGCGTGGCCGAACAGATCAAGGGAAACATATTGATCTTGTTCGGACAGTCGGACAGTGAACTGGTGAAATTCAAACAAACCGACAACTTCTACTACCTGACGGGCTTCAGCGAGCCAGATGCGGTGCTGGTGATCGACGCAACCGCCGATCTGCCGGAGGAATCGCTCTTTGTTCCGCGCCGAAATCCGTCCCAGGAGCGATGGACGGGGGTCACCATTTCTGCCGGCACTGAAGGGCAACAGGAAACGGGGATCGGCGCGGTCAAGGTCCTGGGGGAATTGAATTCAGCCGTCGCGGAGCTGGTGTCGAGAGGCCGTAAGGTTTTTACGGAGACAGCGGACCAGCGCTCGGGGGAGAGGCTTCGCGCCCTTGCGCCCGCCGCGCAATCGCAGGACGTCGCCCCCATCATTGCGGCGCTTCGCATGCGCAAGTCGGAAACCGAGCTCGCTTTGATGGAAAAAACGATCGAGATCACGCTGGCCGGCCAGGAAGCCGCCGCGCGGACTATCGCTCCAGGGGTCTGGGAATATCAGGTAGAAGCCGCCCTCGAATATGAATTCCGGCGACGCGGAGCGGAGCGCCCGGCGTTTCCCACAATCGTGGGATCCGGACCGAATTCAACCACGCTTCACTACAACGCGAGCACCCGGCAGATGAAAGACGGGGAACTGGTCGTCGTCGATATCGGGGCCGAGTACAGCGGCTATGCGGGCGACGTCACAAGAACCTACCCCGTGAGCGGAAAGTTCACGCCCCGCCAACGAGAGATCTACCAGATCGTGCTGAACGCACAGAAAGAAGCGCTTAAGAAAGTGAAGCCCGGCGCCACGATTCGACAGATTCACCGCGCCGCATACGACTACATTGAGTCCAAAGGTTACGCCAGGGAATTCCCTCATGGAACGAGCCATCATCTCGGCCTGTACGTTCATGACGTCGGAGATTCGGCTCGACCGCTGGAGCCCGGCATGGTCATCACGGTCGAACCGGGAATCTACCTCGACAACGAGCAACTCGGCGTTCGCATCGAAGACGACGTCGTGGTGACCGAAAAAGGCTACCGCATGCTGTCGAACTTCCCCAAAGAGATTGCCGAAATCGAAGCCCTGATGCGGTAGGGGTGGGTTACAATTCTCCTTTCGAATAACGAACAGGAGTCTATTGGTAATGATTCAGGCAACCCAACTTCGCCGCGGGAATACGATCCTGCACAACGGCGAACTCTTTCAGGTGGTGGACTACCAGCACATTACACCGGGGAACTGGCGTGGAATGGTGCAGACGAAACTTCGCAATATGCGAACCGGCTCCATTATCGACCATCGGTTTCGATCTGAAGATCGGCTTGAGAAGGCGATCCTGGATCAGCGGGAGATGGAGTATCTGTACAAAGACGGTACGGACTATCACTTTATGGATACCGAAAACTACGAGCAGGTTCACTTCAGTGAAGAAACGATGGGAGACTCGCCGAAGTATCTGGTCGCAAACGCGAAGATTATTGTCGAATTCTACGATGGCAAGCCGCTCGGAATTGAATTGCCGCCGACCGTTGATCTGAAGGTGGCCCAAACCGAACCCGGCATGCCGTCGGCAACCGCGACCAACGTTCTGAAACCGGCAACGCTGGAGACAGGGCTGGTTGTGGGAGTTCCGCATTTCATTAAAGAAGGCGAAGTCATTAAAATCGACACGACGGAAGGCAAATACATGGAACGCGTGCGCAGCTGAGCCGCGGTTAAGATGAAGCCACTCACCGCCCGCCTCTTGCTCTACCTGGCACTGTCTTTCGCTCTTCAAGCACCGCTCGAAGCCTGGCCGGCAGTCTCCTACCCGGCGATCTTCAGGAATGCTCAGCGAGCTCTGCCGAAGGCCCTGGCGACATTTCTCAAGGATTTCGAAGGGGTGTTGATGAGCCCCTGCCGGCCGATGACGGTGGAGCAGGCCAGCCGGAATGCGCTCGAGCAGCTGTCGAAAAAAGCTGCGGACCCCCGCGAGGCCGTGGCTGCGATTCGCGATGCGGGATGCGCTGCAGCCGAAATGAGCGATCCCAAGCTGGACGCGCTGGTCCAAAGCCAGAGCGCGCAGTTTACCGTCGTGTTTTACGGATACGACAATCGGGTCCAGACCGGCGACCTCGGCGGATTCCTGAAGACGCGATCCGATGAGAGTGAACGACTGCTGCAGCGCCTCAGGCGGTCGTCGGAATTACCGGACAAGACGGCCGCCATCGAGACTTCCCCCCAGTATGGAATTGCGTCGATCGCCTTTTCCCACGCCGTGACCGACGTCGCGAATGTCTGGTTTTATATCTGGAAAGAGGCTGGTGGGGACCTTCAGTAGAAAGAGTGTCCGTGAGACGAATTGAACGTGCGCTGATCAGCGTTTACGACAAGACAGGCATTGTGGAGTTTGCCCGCGGACTCGCGGCCCTTCAGGTCGAGATTCTTGCGACGGGAAGCACGCACCAGCGCCTTGCCTCCAATGGCATTCCTGTCCGGGAGGTTTCCGATTACACCGGATTTCCCGAAATTCTCGGTGGCCGCGTGAAAACCCTGCACCCGCGGATTGCCGGCGGCCTGCTTGCCATTCGCAGCGACGCCGAGCACATGCGCCAGGCGCAGGAGAACAAGATCCAGATGATCGATCTGGTCTGCGTTAATCTCTATCCCTTCGCTGAAACAATCCGAAAACCCGGCGTTTCCTTCGAGGAAATTATCGAGAACATCGATATTGGAGGACCCTCCATGATCCGCGCGGCGGCCAAGAACTTTCAGGACGTCGCGGTCGTGACCTCGCCCGCCGATTACGACGACGTCCTGGCGGAACTCGCCGCCGGAGACGGCATCCTGAAACGCGAGTTCCTCTTCGCACTCTCCCGCAAGGCGTTCCTGGTCACCGCACGCTATGACGCGCTGATCGCGCAACACCTCTCGAAACCGGCATCCGGTGCGACACCCTCGCGGTTTCCCGAAAATCTTTTCATGGATTTTGAAAAGATTTCCGATCTTCGGTACGGAGAGAACCCTCACCAGAAGGCAGCCTTTTACCGATGGGGCGGAACGACCGCAGCCGGCCTTGCAGGCGCAAAGCAGCTCCAGGGCAAGGAACTCTCCTACAACAACCTCGTCGACCTCGAGGCTGCGTGGAACCTCGTCCGCGAGTTCACAGCCGACGCCTGCTGCGTGATCAAACACACGAATCCGTGCGGCACCGCGATCGGAGAAACGCTGCGTGAGGCCTACGTGAAGGCCTACGAGGCGGACCCTGTATCGGCCTTCGGTTCGGTGATCGGCGTCAACCGCAGGATGGACGCCGCCACAGCAGGGGAGCTGTCGAAGTTGTTTGTCGAGGCCGTGGTGGCTCCGGGATTCGACGCCGAGGCTTTAACTGTGTTGGCGGCCAGGAAGAACCTTCGCCTGATCGCCCTCGAATCAACGGACGCCAACGGCGAAGCTCACGGCTTCGAGATGCGACGCATCTCCGGCGGCGTCCTGGTCCAGGAGACGGACCAACTCCTTTTCGGCCCGGATTCCCGGGTCGTGACCCGCCGACAGCCGACAGACAGGGAGCGCAGGGACCTGGAGTTTGCCTGGCGCGTCGTCAAACACGTGAAATCGAATGCAATCGTCCTGGCGCAGGCAGGACGCACGCTCGGCGTTGGGGCCGGCCAGATGAGCCGCGTGGATTCCGTTAAAATCAGCATCCAAAAGGCCGCGGCCACGTCCAAAGACTCAGTGATGGCGTCCGACGCCTACTTCCCGTTCCGGGATAGCGTGGACGAAGCCGGTAAAGCCGGCATCACTGCGATTATTCAGCCCGGCGGGTCCATGCGGGACCAGGAATCTGTTGATGCTGCCGACGAACACGGAATAGCCATGATTTTCACGGGCTTAAGGCATTTTAAACACTAGCCCCTGATGTATACTAAGCGGACGTTTCGTATTGATGGATGGTCTATGAAAAAAGCTTTGCTCCTGGCAATTCTAGTGGCACTTCCGTCGTCGGTCGTGGCCCAAAATACCCCGGCGGGCATGACTCCAGCGCAGGCGAAGAGGGCGGAAGCCTATTTCCATTTCTCCATGGCCCGCGTTCTCGATCAGGGTGAGGAATGGGACGAATCGATAAAGGAATACAAGAAGGCTTTAGAGATCAGTCCCAATGACGCCGATATCTATTCGTCGATGGCGCGCACGTATCTCAATCAGAGAAACCGGGATGAAGCCGCCAAAGCGGCCCAAAAGGCGGTAGAAATCAACCCCGACAGCCTGGGCGCCCACCACCTTCTGGCCGATATCTATATCGGGATCATCCAAAATTCCCAGAACAACAACAGCCGCCAGCAAACATCTCAGGCGTTGGTACGGGACAGTTTCAACAAAGCCATTCACGAATACGAGGAAATCGTTCGTATCGATCCCAAGGGGCGGGATGGTTATCTGGTCCTGGGACAGCTGTACCGCCTGAACGACGCTCCAGAAAAAGCCATGGAGATCTACCGGAAATTTCTGGGGATCGAACCCGGCTCGGAGGAAGGCATTGTTGCATTGGCAACGCTTTCGATGGACAGCGATCATAATGCCGAAGCTATCGATCTTCTGAACGACTTTCTGAAGAACGAACCCAATTCGCCAAGAGCCCTGGAATTGCTGGGCGACGCCCATAGTGCCCTGGGAAATACTTCCGATGCCGCCGATGCGTACAAACGCGCTGCCGCACTGAACGATGACGCCGACCTCAGAGACAAGCTCGCCGCAGCCCTGTTCGACGATAATCAACTCGAAGAAGCCGCCGCGGTCTACGAGGAGATTCTGAAGGATGACCAGGCCAACATCGGGACCTTGCAGCGACTCGGCCAGATCTACCGGCGGCAGATGAAATACACCGAAGCCCGCGACATGATCACCCGCGCGTTGCGGCGAAGCGCCAACAGTGCCTCCCTCCGATTCGATCTGGCCCTGGTGGATCGCGACGAAGGCAAATTTGAAGACTCCATAAAGGGACTGGAAGGCCTTTTGAAAGATTCGGAGAGGCCCGTCTATACACAGGAACAGAAGTCTGGCCGCGCGTCCCTGTATATCCAGTTGGCGATTGTCAACTCGTTGTTGACACAATTCGATCAGGCGATTGACGCCTTCAACAATGTGCGCGCTCTTTCCGATCCTTCGGCTCGTGTACGGGTCGATATGATGATCGCGGATACCTATAGAGAGGCCAAGAGCCCGGACAAGGCGGAAGCCACTCTGGAATCCGCCCTGCGCGACACACCCAACAACAAGGACCTTCAGATAGCCTACGCAGACCTGATCGCTTCCCGGGGCCGTCTGGATGACGGAATTCAGATTCTCCAGAAACTGGCCGCTGGCAAGGAGCCGGATCTGGACCTCCTCTCCGCCATGGCCGGGATCTACGAGCACGCGGAAAAATTCGCGGACGCCCAAAAGGTGCTCGATACCGCCATCCGACAATTCTCCGACGATAAACAGGTGTACTTCCTTCAAGGCGCCCTCTACGAACGGCAGAAGAAGTTCACAGAAGCCGAGCAAGCCTTCCGAAAGGCTCTGGACCTGGACAAGGACAACCCTTCGGTCCTCAATTACCTGGGGTACATGCTGGCGGACCGGGGTTTGAAACTGGATGAGGCCCTGGGCATGGTCAGGAAAGCCGTCGATGCGGATCCCATAAATGGCGCGTTCCTGGACAGCCTGGGTTGGGTCTACTTCAAAATGGACAGGTTGGACCTCGCCGAGCAGTACTTGAAGCGTGCTGTGGCGTTTGCGGCCACCAATGCCACCATGTATGACCACCTGGGCGATCTCTATTTCAAGACCGGCAAGTATCGCGACGCCCAAACCGCGTGGACCAAAGGGTTGCAGTATGCCGACGAACCTGAAGAGGCCGCCCAGATTCGCCAGAAACTCGACCAGGTTCGCGCACGGGCGGCAAACCAGTAGATTTTTTGAACCCCTCAGTCTCCCCGGCTGTCTCTCCTGTAGAGGCACGCTGGCGGTCACAGGATGAATCAAGCTCAGGCTGGCGTCACTGAAATTGAATTTGAGACGGCAGCTCGCGAGTGCAGATCCTATCTGATGCAGATCGCGGTGGCATCCGCCCGGAATCCGATTGATGCGGAAGACATTGTACAAGAAGCACTTATGAGAGGCTTCCGAGGTATCAAGCGGTTTCGGGGAGACTGTCCTCTCCGGGTGTGGCTGTCCCGAATCGTGGTGCGCGTGGCTATCAATCACCATCGCAGCCTCTCAAGGAGGCTGAAGCGCTGGGTCTTTTTCGGTGACTTCGAAATAGGCGCTGAGGACGGGTCCGCCATCGAATTTGACCCCCCGGATCCGTCTAGGAACGTGCCGCGGGAAGCCATTATCGATCTGGACGAACACGTCGGCCATTTGCCCGACGAGTTCCGAATGCCGCTGCTGATGCTTGCGGTTGATGGGATGACGATACCGGAAATTGCAGATATTCTCGAGATACCATCCGGCACCGTAAAATCCCGCATTTTTTATGCCAGGAAGCGGCTCAAGGGCGCTTTGGAAAATAAGAGAAAACGATGACTACAAACTGTCAATGGTGCCAATCGCGATTAGAAGCCTACTTTGCAGAGGAACTTAGTCCGCAGGACCAGGAACTGTTCCAGGCGCATCTCCACTCCTGTATCGAGTGCACCCGGGCGGTGCAGGACCTTCGCAGTCTCGATCCGATGGTGCGACAGGTTCTGCAGCGGCGGCTTGCCCAGGCGCGCTCAGCAGGCCGTTGGAATTCGCGTCCACGCGTTCTGAGACTGACGCTGGCAGGATCTGCGATCGCTCTGGCAGCCGTTCTTGGAATTGCCCTGTTGCCTCTTCGACCGCAGGTTTCTCCGACTGCGGCGATAGTCCAAGCGCCGGATATCGCTCCGCCTGCTCCAGATGCAGCAGTTGCAAATCCGAATGAAAAAGTGAATCCAGCGGCGAATCCCCAACTTGGCAAACCCGGCGAAGGGACTTCGGCCCCATTGGCATTGCAACCGGGACTGGATGCACGGCCTGCCGGCGGGCCGGAATTCGCGATCATTGACGCTGCCGGTCAGGCATCGACCCTGGAAACCTACCGAGGCCACGTCCTTCTTTTCGGTGTCATTTCTTCAGACCAGAAAGAAGCCACAGCCAACTTGCAGGATCTCTATCTGAGTTTCGGGTCAGACCCCAAGGTTCGGATTCTCGGTGTAGCGGATCATCGGGATGACAGGATTGAAGGCGCGACGTTCCCTATCCGATTCAACCGTGCGTCAAAGCTCTTCGGACTTCAGAAAGGTGAATTTCTAGTCGTCGATTCCACCGGTAGTACGAAGCTGAGAGGCTCTCTGGCAAACGCCGCCGACCTGGCGCGGGCACGAACGGAACTCGGGCTCCTCACAAAGTAGCACTGAAATTCGGGGCCGTGCACCTCGAACCCCGAATGGAGCGCAGCATGAATCTTCGACTGCCGAATTCAGGGTTCGAGGTGCACGGCCCCGAATTTGTTACGACTCCAGGCGGATCAGGTCTTCATAAGTTTCCCGACGCCTGATGACTTCATACTGGTCTCCGTTCACCAGAACTTCGGCAACACGAGGCCTCGAGTTGTAGTTCGAGGATAGGGAAAATCCATAGGCGCCGGCACTCATGACGGCCGCCAGGTCTCCGGCAGCAAGTACAGGAAGCTCCCGGTCTTTGGCGATAAAGTCGGTGGACTCGCAAATCGGACCCACGAGGTCAGCGATTTCTGTCGAACCGCTCTTTTCAATCGGCCAGATCTGGTGATGAGAGCCATAGAGGGCAGGTCTCATCAAGTCATTCATCCCGGCGTCCACGATGACGAATCGCTTCGTCCCCTGGTTCTTGGTCAGGGTGACTCGCGTAATGAGCGCACCCGCATTGCCGACAATGACTCTCCCGGGTTCAAGAACCAGGGTCAGCCCTAAATCTCGCGTCGTGCACGTCACAAGTTCCGCATAGCCGGCCAGTGAAGGTGGCTCTTCGCCATTGTAGGAAATCCCCAACCCACCGCCGAAATCGAGGTATCTCAGCGAGATCCCTTCGCCCTTCAGTTGCTCGACAAACTCCCGTAGACTCTGCAGAGCTTCTCGATAGGGACCCAGTTGAGTAATCTGCGAACCAATGTGGCAGGTCACACCGACGATCTCAAGTTCCGCAAGGGCGCGCATGCTGAGGTAGAGGTCTCGAGCATCCTCCAAAGCGACGCCGAACTTGTGCTCCTTCATTCCGGTTGAAATGTAAGGGTGGGTACCGGGGTTGACGTCGGGATTGGTCCGGATCGAAACGCGGGCGCGCTGCCCTGCGGCCCGTGCTGCCTTCGCAATGGTTTCGGCCTCGGCAGCAGATTCCACGTTAAAGAACAGAATGTCGGCGTCGATGGCGTATTGGATTTCGTCGGCTGTTTTGCCCGGTCCGTCAAACACGACATTCTTGCCGGAGCCACTCGCTCGAATAACGCGAAACAACTCTCCTCCCGACACAACTTCAAAACCGAGGCCCCATGAAGCCAAACGGCGAAGAACGCTTAAGTTGGAGTTTGCTTTGACGGCGTAGCAAATGTGGTGAGGAACCTGGCGGAAGGCATCGCCGAAAATCCGGACCTGGGACCGCATCGAGCTTTCGCTGTACACATAAACGGGAGTGCCGACTTCGCGCGCGATCTGATCGAGCGGCACACCTTCACATTGCAGGTGTCCACTGCGATATTCAAAGAACTGCATTGGGCATTATAGGCACAAAAAAAATCCGGGGACAGAGGACGATGCCTCTGCCCCCGGCTTCTTTCGGGGGGAATGAAGCCGCTAATTCATCTGATTAACTTTATAAGAGGCTTGCTGAGCGGGTGTTAGCACTCTGAGGATCGAGTCGCCTGCCGCTTTGTCCAATCGAGCGTGTTGCACAGAGACCTGACTTATGACTTTTGAAACAATCTGCTGAGCCACCGTGTTCTGATTGACGTTATTAAGACTGTTGTTATTCCCGCGGCCTCGCTGCGGGTTCTGATCCTGCTGGTTTTGCTGAGCCTGTTCCTGAAGGTACTGTTCCGCGGCAGCCTGCAGCGCACCCGGCGGCAGCGCCTGGATCTCGGTCGTCACAAGGCCCTGAGCAAAGTTTCTGACGGCGGTATTCTCCGAATTCAGGATCGCTTGAATCTGAGTCGCCTGCTCCGGAGTCAGCGGAGTACCTTCCTCTTCGAGGATACCCCGATACCGGTCCACGCCGCCCCTGGACTTGATCTGGTCGTATTTCATTTTCTTGATGAACGGCTGCTGTTCGGGCTTCAGGGATGCCGCAATCTTGTCCAATAGCTCTTCGTTCTTCTTCTGTATCTCGGCCTGCGGATTGAAGTTGTTGTTGCCTCGGCCCCCGCCGGCGTTGCCGCGGCCCCCCCCGTTATTGAAATTCCCAGGGTTGTTACCGTTGTTGTTGCCGCCGCCCCGTCCGCCGCGGTTATTGTTATTGTTATTGTTGTTCTGAATGCCCAGGTTCGCCATGATCGTGTTCACGATGTTGTTCGTGAGCGTCTGGACGTTGACTTGGGGAGGCTGGTTTTGAGTTTGGTTCTGATTGTTGTTGCGGGTCTGATTTCCCAAGTCCGTAATCAACCGTTCGATCTGGGGATCTTTTTCGCTCAGTTCATCGAGCACTGCGGCCAGCTTGGTTTCCACCAACGGCGAAAACTTTGCGGTCTGATCCGCGGTTAGAGGCTTCTTGCCTTTGGCAAGAAGGTCTCCCAGAACCGCGACACGCTGCGCGGTCGTGGAATCACGCGAGGTGCAACTTGCCCGATTCGGCAGACTGTCCAGGATGGCGGTGTTGTTGCCACCCCGGCCGCCGCGGTTGCCACCGCCACCGGGAAAGCCGCCGCCACCACCGAAGTCGCCAAGGTCGAAACCACCGCCATCGAAACCGCCAGGTCCGCCAAAACCGCCGCCGCCGCCGCGACCGCCGCCACCAAAGCCGTTACCGTTATTGAAGCGATCCCGAAGCTGCTGGAAGTTGATCAGATCCAGCATCACAGTGCAGGCTTTCTTGTCTTTCTCGGCCTTCGTTACAAGTCCAAGCTGGTCAGGCGTCAGACTGGGTTTGATCTCGGTAAGAAGCGCGGTGTTGTTCCTGGTGATCGATTCGTTGAGATCCTTCAACATGGTGGCCTGATTGTTGTTGTTTCCCCTGTTGCCGTTGTTCCCGCGGTTCCCGAACTGGGCTTCCAACGTGGTCCGCATCGCCGCGGTCTCGGTATTCAGAAGAGTCTGGAGAGCTTTCTCCTGATTCTTGTCCAGCGCAACCTTGTTGTTCTTAAGGAGGTTTTTCAGGTCGTCGAACATGTAGACCGGATCGGGAATGGATGGCTGATTGTTATTGCCACCACGGCCGCGGTCATTGCGGTTGCCTCCTCCGAGAAGGGCGTCGATATCTCCGCCTGTAAGGACGACATCGTCCTGCGCGAAAGCCGGCATCGCCAATAGAACCAGTGTGATCAACGTGAACAGTTTCTTCATACTCTCCTCGGGGCTTCTACTTCGAAAGCCACCCTGCGAACTAGTTCGGGCGAGAGCGTGCCTGACGCTGCAGGCGCCGCCGCTCGTTAATGTCGTTATACATCTGCTTCTGCTCTTCCGTCAGGATCGCACGAATCTTGTTGCGCGTCTGTTCCGTCAGTGCGTCGAACTTGGGCTGGTTGGGAGCCGTGAGTTTTCGGTTTTCTTCGAGCAGCTTGGTGAATTCCGGCTTCGATTCGTCCATGATGTGAGTCCACTGCTGGCGCTGCTCGGCGTTTAGACCGAGAAGCTCGTAGACCTGGTTGACTTCGCGCTGAGATCTAATCTCAGGCGCAGAATCTGAAGCTTCAAGTCGGGTGACGTACACATTCTGAATCACGGCGCCGGTGATGGCCCCGATGAAAAACACGGAGAACACCAGCAACTTTGCTTTGCCGGCACCGCCAATCATTGTATTGGCTCCAAGACCATCAACTCTTCGATTTGGGCGGCACCTGCTCTTCCCTGGGGGTCGGCGAACAGCATCTGTTCCCGTGGAGACAGATCCTGTTTGACGTAAGCCTCTATAGCGCCACGCGTCGGCTCGACGGGCATCAGAATCTGAATCGCAAGAACAACAAACAGGAGTGCAAGCGCCACTGCCAGGACCGACCGGCCTGCGCTGGGAAGCATGTCCCACATGCCCGGAGTCCACTTCGCCTTTCCGGACGCCACCTGCGCCATGACGCGCTGAGTGAAATAAGGCCCAGGTTCAAAAATGCGCTTCTGTTCTTCTTTAAAGAAATTGTTCAATTCTGAATTCATTTCTTTTCGCTCCCTAGGGTAGCCGCCAGCTTTTTCCTCGCCCGGAACAGTCGTACCTTTACATTAGTCTGCGTAATACCCATCGTTCGAGCTATCTCCTCCACTGACATCTCTTCAACTTCCTTCAGGATCAGTGGAATCCTCAGCTTCGGATCCAGCGCCTGTAGCGCCTGCCGGGCCTTGCCAAAATCCTCCGGTTCTTTCGGCTGCACGGTACGCTCCGCGATTTCATGCGGACCGTACGTTTCAAACGCAAGCCGACGACGTCGAGTCTTTCTCAACTCGTCGTAGCAGGTATTCACCGCCACCCGCTGCAACCAGCCGGGAAAATTTTCATCCGGTCGGACCTGGTCGATTCTGCCGAACATTTTAACAAAAACGTCCTGCGCCAGATCCTCCACATCTTCGCGACTTCTAAAAAACCGCGAAATCAGGCGGAAAACCATCGGCGAAAAAGTCTTCACCAAGCTCTCTTGGGCCTCTCGGTTTCCAGCCTGGGCGCGAACAATAAGTTCGCGGTCAAAATTCATAAATCATTACGCTGACGCCAGCAGCCGGGTTACAGAAATCCAATGAAATATCTAAGTCTTTTATTTATTACTATTTAGACGGCGTTGCCGGGCTGGGTTGGGTCTCCAAAAGATCGCTCGTTTTGACATCAAAGCTGTCGTATAACGCTTTGCCGACAGTCATGACCGCTCCCCCTGAAGCGCTCGCATAAACACCGGCAGGCGAAGGATTATCGCGACCGAACTTCACGGACTCCACGTCCTTGCCGCCCTGGCGCAGGGTTACAACGAGCCTTGGTTTGTCCAATCCATAGAGTCCCAGTCCGTGGGGCTGGTCGATAATTTCGGTCGCTCGCTCGTTTGTCAGGGAGCCGATCATATCTGAAACCTTGCCTGTCTGGGTCTTCTTGCCGTCTGGAAGCAGCCAGTCCATCCCGGCCTTCTTCAGGACCATCTTGTCGGAACCCCGAAGAATTTCCAGTTCATCAATTCCGGCTCCGCTATCGGCGAGCCGGACGACCGACTTATCCCTCCAGTCGAACAGCGACTGTTCGGTTTTCTGAAAGATCTCCGTCCCCAGAATGAAAACAGGAGCCCGCGATAAGTCCCTGGCGAAATATTTGTCCTTTTCCGGCGACTTGCCGAAAAGGAGCACTTTGTCGGCGTTCGCCTTCTTGTCATGAAGGGTTACGCGGACCGCCGGCGCATCCAGTCCACTGGCCTTCGTATCGACATTGTCTTCGGCGAAGGCTGACGCTCGCGCAAACTGAATCGAGCTCAGAAACGATGAAACTTCGCCATTATCCGCCCGGGTATCCTGAGGCTTCCTGATGAGCCAGTCCATGCCCGATTTCTCCATTTCGATGTCCGGTTTGCCCACCCTGCTGATGCGCAGCGAATCCACGTTATCGGACTCGAAATCGAGAACCTTTTTGTTCCGGAGATCCGTCAGGCTCTTTTTGAAACCACTACTCCATGTTGTGGCGCTGAGGAAGACTTCGTCCTTATCGCCGCGTTTTGCATAGTTGAAAGTCTTGCCTGGATTCTCGGCGCCGAACTGCACGCTGGGCGTAGTGCCATCCTTGAGCTTCGCCGTAACCGTCACCACGGGTTTATCCAGGCCATAAGGGGCAAGGTCGGTTTTCTCGGTATTGACCGTTTCGCCTTTTTCGATCAGAACGAAGTTCGACGCCATCTGTTCCCAGGTTTCGGAGTCCGCTTCAAGACCTGCAGGATTGGTGATTTCCCAGCCCATGTCGCCCTTCCTGACGGCGCTCACAGTTCGTCCTTCGTATGTCAGCGTCAATTCCGAGATGTCCCTGGCCTCTCCGGGGAACAGGCGTTTCTTCATTTCCTCCTGTTTTGCCTTCTCCTCCTTGCCGCGAAACTCGGTCAGGTAAACGTAGCCGCCGAGAACGACAAACAGCAGAAAAAGAACAGTAGTTCCTTTGAAGCGCACTACTTCCTCCGCTTGGTCCAGACAACGATGCCCGCGACGAGCACCGTGCCGGGAAACAAAATCATCGCGACGAAAGCAACTGTACGGCCACCGGTTTCCGTCAGTGTCAGCGGGCGGTCCGACGGGCTCTTCGTCTTGATGGAAATGAAATTTTCATCGCGTGCAAGCCACTTCACGGTATTCGTAAAGAGGTTGCCGTTTCCCTGATTGCCGAAATTCGCATTCATCGCAAAGTCAGAATCCCCGAATACAATCAAGCGCGTCTTCTTCCCTTCAGCCGCATCCTTTGTGACGACACTGGCGATCGTAATGGGGCCGCGAACATCGGTCTTCTCATCAAAGCTCACCTTGTTGGACGTCAGATCGGACTCGGCCCAGCTCTGCTCGCTCGATTGAATCAAGGGCTCTACGGTCAGGCCGGCAACCGGCGGCTTCAGGGGTTCAACGGACCGTGCAAGCGGGAAGAACGTCATGACATTGAACTTCTCCACGATCTTGTGATTGCCGTAACTGGTCACCAGAGGACTGTCCGGCCCCTTGCCCAGGAGTTGCCCCATCCCCGATGCGTCAATGATGCGATTGTCCCCCACACTGAGGGACCACTTCTGAACGAAGTCTTTCATTGAAGCGGACGGAGGCGGATCGAGCATCAACAGGACGCTGCCGCCGGCATTGAGGTAAGCGTCCAGAGCGTCCGTCTCCTGAGAAAACGGTTCGGTTTTGGGACCGGCAAGGACCACGACAGAAGCGTCGGCAGGCACTTTCAGGTCCCGGGCAAGGCTGAGCGATTTGACCACATAACCGTCCTTGCCAAGAACTCCGTTTGCAACCTGATATCCATCCCGGTCCGTACTCTCGAGAGCCTTTTCTCCGTGCCCTTCGACGAAATAGATCGTTTTCTTCTCGCCCTTGACAATCTTTATCAGGGCGTTGGTGACGTCCTCTTCTGAAACTTCATCCTGCTTTTCGATACGTTCGATCTTGCCTTCGCCTCCATCCAGAACAAGAGTTCCGAATGTCTGTTGCGAACCTGTCAGAGGGTTGCGAGCCACACCATACAGCGTCACTTCGTACTGCTTGGCGAGCTGCGGCTCCTTGTCTGGGTCAATGAATTCGACGCTGATCTTCCCGTTCTGATGCGAATACAAATCCAGCAGGCGCCGTGTTTCGGGTTCCTCGGCTCCCGGATAGAACGCCTTGACCTTGATATCATTCTTCACCTCGCCGGCCACTTTCACGGACTCGTCGGAAAGGCTGTAAAGATGCTCCGTTGTCAGGTCGAAGCGCTTCTGATGCTGCTCACCCAGGTAATTGACGAAGACCAGAATGCCGAACAGAAGCAGGACGGAAACCGCGGAATTGATGCCGAATTTTGTGGAGCGGCGCCCCATCCCTTCGCGGATCTCATTCGACTTGAGAACGAGTGAAATCACCAGAAGAATGGCGCCGGCAACAATCACGCCGGTCTGATAGTTCGTCCAGGTCTTGCGAATGAAATAGGAGATCAGAGCCGACGCCATGAGGACCAGGCCGAGAACGTCTGCTTTCTTGAGTTGTTCTTTCATCGCTAGCTCCTCCACCGCAGCGAGTCGAGAGATCGATAGGTGAGAAACAAACCAATCAATATCAACGACAGGTAGAAGATGAGGTGCGAGGTGGCGAGGACGCCCGTCATGAAGTCATTCAAGTGGCTCTCGATCGAGAGATACGACAGCACAGCCTTGACGTTTTCTCCGGCACTTTGTGAAAGAGCGTCAATCACCCAGAACATCAAAAGCGTCGCAAAACTGAGGACCGCGGCGACGATCTGATTTTCAGTCAGGGTCGAGATGAACATTCCAATCGCGACCACCGCCAAACCGTACAGCAGAAGTCCCAGGTACGCCGTCGCGATTGGACCAGAGGCAGGCGAGGAATAGATGTACAACACGCCCATATCCAGGAGAGTCGCAAGCAACATCACGACATAAAAAGCCGACGCTGCGAGGAACTTCCCCAGCACAATCTGCAGATCGGTGATCGGGGCGGTCAGAAGCAGTTCGATTGTTCCGCGCTTTTTCTCTTCTGAAAACAGGGCCATCGTGATCATGGGAAACAGGAACAGCAGGATGGAACTCACGACACCCAGAAAAGCCCGGGAAACTTCCCCCGGCATATCAATGGGAGCAGGCGGTTGTCCGGTTTGAGCGCTCTGCATGGCTCGAAGCGACGCGCTCTGAGCCATGTTTCCCAGAATAAGACTGAAGAAGAAACCGGAGAGGAGGATGAAAATTGTCAGGACAACGTAAGCGATCGGAGAGGTGAAGTAGGCTTTGAAGTCACGTTGGGCAATAACAAATATGTTTTTCATGATGCACTCGCAGCCGGCGCAGTGGTGTCCTCCGCCGTGGTCAATTTGATAAAAATGTCTTCGAGACTCATGTTCTCGGAATGGAGCTCAAGCAATCCCCAGCCCTTGTTCACAACGGTGCGAGCCAGGTCCATCCGTATATCGCGGCCGGTGTCGGTTTCGATTTGAAACCGGTTTCGAGTGCCATTTTCAGCCTCAATCTGAACCTTGACGACGCCAGACAAAGACTGGATGGCGGAAAGAACAGTCGAGGGAGGGCCATCGACCTCGACGAAAATCCGCGCCGCGCCCTGAATCTGCGACCTGAGGTTCTGCGGCGTATCCACAGCAACGATCTTCCCGTGATCGATAATGATGACCCGATGGCAGGTCTGCTCGACCTCTGGAAGGATGTGAGTTGAAAGTACGACGGTGTGATCGCCTGCCAGCCCCTTAACGAGGTCCCGCACTTCATGGATCTGCTTTGGGTCCAGCCCGATCGTAGGTTCATCCAGGATCAGCACCGGCGGATCGTTCAGCATCGCCTGGGCGATGCCGACGCGCTGCTTATAGCCCTTGGATAATTTCGCAATGATCCGATCCTGAACGTCCGTGATGTTGACCTTATCCATCACACGATGCACTTCGTCGCTGAGCCCGGCACTGGTTACGCCTTTGAGCTTGGCGACGAATTGCAGGTAGTTGAGCACCTTCATTTCGGTATAAAGCGGTGGATTTTCAGGCAAGTATCCAATACGGCGGCGTACTTCGAGAGGCTGGTCGGCGACGTCGAAACCATCCACCTTGATAGTCCCGCTGGAAGCGGGCATATAACCGGTGATGATCCTCATTGTTGTTGTCTTACCGGCACCGTTGGGACCGAGGAAACCGAGGATCTCTCCCTTTTCTACCTGGAAAGACACCCCGTCGATGGCGGTTTTGGTGGCGTATCGCTTGGTCAAATTCTCAACAGATATCACTGCGGTTCGACCTCCTGAATTTTGATGGGTGCGCCCTGCGCCTGAGGTTTCGCGCTTTCGCGTTCACGCTTTGCGCGGGCTTGCGTTCGCTCCGCACATCTTCTTGATGGCTGCGCCCTAAGGGGCTTGCGTTCGCTCCGCTCTCCAGATGACTGCGGAAATCAGGTATTCTAGTCCAAACATATGAGTTACGCGCATGCGGAATTATTATGGACGGTAGAAGAGCTTCAACGTCACCTTGAGGATCCGGCGCTGGTTCTGATGGACCTTCGGCCGCCGGAAGCCTACGCCAACGGACACATTCCAGGGGCACGCAGCTTCGACATCTTCGGCATCAGCCTCATCGATACGCGCCCACAGGCCCTCGAAGCGTTCCTGTGGATCATTGAACACCTGATTCAGGCCAGGGGTGTGAATTCCGACAGCGCTATCGTGATTTACGACGACATCGCCGGGATGCGGTCCGCCCGCTTATTCTGGTTCCTGGAATTCTTCGGACATGACGATGTGCACGTCCTTAACGGCGGCTTCAATGCCTGGCGAATGGCAGGACTACCCGTGACCCGGGACGCCACGATTCCCGGCCCCGGAAACTTCAAGAAGCGGCTCCGCCGGGAACTGCTCGCAACGGTCGACGACGTTCTGGAGCGCCTGGGTAAATCGGATACCACCCTCATCGACACCCGCAACGACGACGAATACAGCGGCAGGCTTGTCCGCGCCACCCGCGGGGGAAGGATCCCCGGCGCGGTTCACCTGGAATGGACGAACAACCTCGATGCCGCCGGTTTCCTCAAGGGCGCCGACGATCTGAAAACTATGTATGCGGCGCACAACATCCTGCCGGACAAAGAGGCGATCCCCTACTGTCAGGGCGGCTATCGTGCGGCCCACACCTACCTGGCGCTGCGTCTGATCGGGTATCCGCGAGTGCGAAACTACCTGGGTTCCTGGGGGGAGTGGGGAAACCGGCCGGACTTGCCGGTCGAAAAATGACAAGGCCCTTGCTCCTCGAGTTCATTTCCCTGAGAAGAGCAGGCCACATCCTCACCCCAAAATAGGTTATTCTTTCAGGTTTGTATGCCTAAGGTCACGATCAACGATCAGGTCTATGATGCCCCGGCAGGCCGCACGATCATTCAGGTTGCCGACGAAGCCGGAATCGAGATCCCGCGCTATTGCTATCACCCGGACATCGGCATCGAAGCCAGTTGCCGGATGTGCCTTGTTGAAGTGGAGAAGCTTCCGAAGCTGGTGCCGTCCTGCGCCACGCCAGTCACCGAGGGGATGATCGTCCGTACGCAGACCGCGCGTGTACAGCAGGCGGTCCGCTACGCCATGGAGTTCCTGCTCCTGCATCACCCGATCGACTGCCCGGTATGCGATCAATCCGGCGAGTGCTGGCTGCAGGACTACTACATGGAGCACGCGCAGCACACCAGCCGTTATCCGGGAACGCAAAAGACCCGGCGCATCAAGGCCGCGGACCTGGGACCGCTGGTGAAGTTCGACCGCGAACGCTGCATCCTTTGCACGCGATGCGTTCGGTTCACGCGTAACGTGACGCACACCGGAGAGATCGGTGTCTTCAATCGTGGGCATGCCGCAGAAATCGCCATCCACGACAACAAGCCTTTCGACAACCCGTATTCGGGAAACGTCGTCGACATCTGCCCGGTCGGCGCCCTGACCAGCTCCGACTTTCGCTTCAAGGTCCGTTCGTGGTTCCTCAAGGGGACCAACTCCGTCTGCGGCGGTTGCAGCACGGGCTGTAATCTGCGCATCGACCATTCCGCGCGCGCCCAGGGCGGCGGCATTCCCGGCATCACGGCAACGGAGGGCACGATCTATCGCACCATTGGACGCCGGAACGTCGAAGTGAACAAGAGCTGGCTTTGTGACGAGGGCCGTCTCAGCTTTCATACGATGGAGAAATGGCTTCGCTTGCGCGCGCCCAAATCCGGCGAATCCCTGGCACTGATCCACGAGCGCTTCGAATCCATTCGCAGCGTGCATGGAGCCGGCGCCGTTGCCGCATTGGGCTCGGCGACGAATACCAATGAAGCCTTGTTCCTGCTGAAGAAGTACTTTCACGGCCAGGCGGACTTCCGTCTCGGCGACGAAACGGAAACCTACCAGCAAATGCAGGATGACCTGCTCCGGCGGATGGATAAGCACCCGAACACGCACGGGGCCCTCGACCTGGGGCTGGCCGGCGACCTCAACGGCCTGCGTGGTCTTCGCGAAAAGGCGGAGAAGAAACAAATCCGCGCCATGTGGATCGCGTTTCATCCGCAGCTTGTCGGGGAAGATTCCGCGGACGTGATCGAGAATCTCGAGGCGCTGATTCGTGCCCTGGACTTTTCGGTCGTCAGCACCACGCACGAGTTCCCATGGACGGCCGCCGCAACAGTGCTGCTGCCGATGGCGGCATGGGCCGAAGAAACGGGCACCTACACGAACTATGCGGGGCGGGTGCAAATCACGAATCGTGCCGTCGCGCCACCGGGCGAGTCGCAGCCGCTTCACACCATGATGTCGGCCATGCTGGGACTGTCCGGCGTGCAGGTTTCCACCGACCCTTCCGCGATATTCGACTGGATGGCCCGCGAAACACAGGGTTACGCCGGGCTGAGCTACGCCGCGCTTGGAGCCCTGGGACTTTCCACTGCGCAGGAACAGGAAAAGGAGTCCGTTGTATGACGCCAGTTCGTGGAGGGTACGCCGTCGATGTGCCGACGATCAACGTCAGCGAACGCGCCCGGCGGGAAAACGCGACCGTCTGGTCTACCTTCAAGGCGTTCGGCGTCACGTTTCGCCGCTTGTTTGCGAGTCTGATCAAGCGTGACATGCCTACGATCAGCTACCCGGAAGAGCAACGCAACTACTCCGAGCGCTTCCGCGGCACGCACATCCTGACGGTGCGCGACGACGGAAGCCTGAAGTGCGTGGCCTGCTATATGTGCGCGACCATCTGCCCGGCCGAATGCATCTATATCGAAGCAGGCGAGCATCCGAATCCGGAGATCGAAAAATTTCCAAAGAAGTTCGACATCGACATGATGCGCTGCATCTACTGCGGCTTCTGCGTGGACGCGTGCCCGGAAGAAGCCATCGTCATGAGCCGCGAGCATCATCAGGCCGCCTACAACCGCAGTGAAACGCTCTACGGCATCGAAAAGCTCATGGCTCGTCCTGGCATCGACGCCAAGGGCCCCGGCTACCGTCCCAATCGCCCCTTTGCCGAAGCAAAGATCTACAACCCAAAAGAGAAGGACGCCTGCGCCTACCCTTCCGTCACCGAAGAACGCCACCCCGCCGTGCTCTACGAGTCGATGATTCAGAAGCGCCAATAGTTCTGTTATCCTCACCAGCGGAGGAATGGCCGAGTGGTTTAAGGCGGCGGTCTTGAAAACCGTTGGGCGGGAAACTGTCCCGGGGGTTCGAATCCCTCTTCCTCCGCCTCCCCTGTAGCCTATTGCCGCCGAGGGTCTCTCCAACGACGAGATTGCCAACCGCCTCGACACGCGGCGGGAGGTTGTCAGCAAGTGGCGGAAGCGCTTTTTTGAAGAGCGGCTCGCGGGGCTCGAGGAGCAAGCACGCCCCGGGCGTCCCCGAGGTTTCCCCCCAGAACTCGTCGTTCAAGTTAAGGCTCTTGCTTGTGAATTGCCTGCCATTCATGACAAGCCACTCTCGCGTTGGAGGGTATGCGAGTTAGGCGACCACGTCCGCCAATCGGGGCTCGTTGCCAATATCAGTGACAGCACTGTATGGCGATGGCTTCACGCAGACGCGATCCAGCCCTGGCAGCATCGCACCTGGATTTTTCCACGTGATCCGCAGATTCCTCTCAAAGCAGGACGTATCCTGGATCTCTATGAGCGCGTCTGGGCCCGAAAGCCCTTAAGGGACGATGAATTCGTTATCTCTGCCGATGAAAAAACCAGCATTCAGGCTCGCCGCCGTCTTCACCAGACGCTGCCAACCAAACCCAAATCGGCCATGAAAGTCGAACATGAGTACAAACTCCCAATGATTTCCCCGACCTTAACGCCGTCGCCGAACGCCTTCTTAACTTCCAATATCACTGGGAGACTATCGGTAAACCTTTTGAATGGAAGTTCTCGCGTCGCGATCTCGCCAAGCTTCTTAACAAGTTTCAAGCCAATCCCGCCGCCGCCTAAAATACGTGTGCGTACTTATGAAACGACCGACTAAGTTCCTTTCTGGGGGGGGCCGGAAGCCAATCCTGTGCAGCGCGTCACGCAGGGCCGCCCCTGGTTCCCTTTCCGTGCCGCGAGTCCGGCAAGCCACAATGCCGTCGGGACGGACCAGAACTGCACCGTCATCATTCACTCCGTATTTGGAGCGCCAGCGGTTCTCGACATCGGTCAGGTTGCCGCCCGAGCCAAACTGGTGGCTGACAATTTCAGGGCCGCCGTTCAGCGCGATTTCTGCAGCGGCTTTACGCCAAGCCTTACCGCCTGCGTCCGTCAGAAGAACAAATCCGCGGCCGAACAAATCGAGGGTTGAGAACTTTTCGCCGCCGAGTTCGACGACAACGTGTGGCGCGCGCGACCCGGGCCGGCCTGCAGGGTTTCTCGGGTCTTCAAATATCTCAACGTCCCCAGGGTCGTCTGGAAGAAATGCGCCCGAGCGATACACCTGCCCGAGAATGACATTGAGTTCGTCGATGACTTTCGCAGGAGGCGGCAGGCGCTTGGTCGGGTCCTTGAACCAGGCGGAAAGTCGAGCGAGCGCTTGCGCGAGCGTTGCTTCGGCGACGGGCCGCCGCTCGGCGTCGTAACTGTCGAGCAGGCCGGGACTAGCCCCGCGTTCTATGACAGCAGCCAGTTTCCATGCGAGATTGTGCGCGTCGTGAATGCCGGTATTCCCGCCGAATCCGCCGGTGGGCGGCATGAGATGCGCGGAGTCGCCGACGAAAAACGTGCGATCGTGGCGAAAGCGCTCCGTGATATAGGCCGCCACTTCCCAAGGCCGAGCATCTACGAGATCTGCCTTCACGTCGTCGCGGCCGGCCGCCTTGCGCACGAGTTCGCGGCAACGCGCCGCATCGAATTGCTCCGGGCTTTCCCCGCGCTCGGGAACATACTGGACAGCGAGCAGCCATTTGCCCGTTTCATCGCGAGGCAAAATGCTGCCGTTGATGTCTGTGACAAAGCAGGACGTGAAGCGCTTGCCTCCGAGATAGGGTTTCAGGTCGGTCTCGAAGATGAGGTTCATCCAGTGCTGAAGCACGCCTGCGCCTTGACGGGAAACGCCGAGTTGTTCCCGCGTTGAGCCGGTGGCACCGTCAGCGGCAATCAGGTAACCAGCCGTGATGGTCTGCTCCGCGCCGGTCGTCAGGTCGCGCACCCGGGCGCGAATCCGGCTGCCGGCTTGTTCAATGCCAGTCAATTCGGTGTTGAAGCGGATGTCCGCGCCGAGTTTCTCAGCGTGCATCCGCAAAATCGGCTCCAGCCGGTCCTGGTCGCAGGTCGCCGGCGCCGTAGGGCTGAGGTCGCTGACATCGGGCCAGGCTAGGCCGTCCCAATGCACATTCGGATCGGACAGGTTTTTCGCCCGAACAATCCCGTAACTCTGCTCTTGGGTGTCGCGCTGGCGAATGTCGGGCTCGATGCCAAGGCTGCGAAAGACTTCCATAGACCGTGGCGAGATGCCGCGAAACTTGTACTGGACGGTTGTGGAGGAATGGCGTTCAACCACTATACTTTTAATGCCGTGATGGGCCAGGCAGAGAGCGGCAGTCAGGCCATTCAGGCTGCCACCCACGATCAGGACGGGGACCTCGGCGGGCATTGATTTCACTCCTTGATCTAATATGTTTGAAGTACTTCAAATATATATCGACGAGGCAAGTTTCGTCCAGACTGTTCCATGAATTGGCGTCTTGGCGTAGAGTCCGGGGATGAGCAAGTCACGCCGGGGCAAGGCCGCTCTCGCGGAGCAAGCCTGGAAGCTGATGTTTGATTACCTTCTGTATACGCGGCCCGCCCGCGATCGCAGCCTGGAGAGTCGCGGTCTGACGCCGAACGATGCGCGGGCTTTGTCCAGCTTGAACAGGGATCAAGGATGCCCGATTGGCTCGCTGGCGCGGGAGTGGGCCTGCGATCCGTCAAACGCCACTTTCATCATCAGGCGGCTGGAAAGCGCCGGCCTCGCGGAGCGCAGGACAACGGCGGGCGACCGTCGCGTCAAGCTCGTGGCGCTAACGGCGCGTGGAGAAAAGGTCAGGAAGGAACTGCTGGGCGAATTTCACGAGCCGCCGTCGGAATTGCTTGGTCTCGCGTCTTCTGATCTGGAAAAGCTCACGCACATCTTGAAAAAATTGCAGCCCGCGACCGACGAGCCTTCCCGTTGAAATTTCACTCCTCTGGTAAGATATTTAAAGTGCTTCAACTATCTTTCTGAGGCATGGAAAGGACGGGAATGCTCCGCGAATTGTCTCCTTGGCGTTGATTCGGCAGGAAGGCAACTTCTGAAAGATAAGGATTCCCGCCGTAGCTCCACTGTTTGCGCGGCTGGACTGTGGCAACTTCACCAGGAATTAGCAATCCACGACGAGAATTTCCGTCGTAGTCAATCTTGGTGACTTGCACCGGTTCATCGATGATCAACCCATCGGCGGGAAATTCGACTTCATCTTCGATCACTTGCCGGAAAGCCCAAAGTTGCTCGTCATCACCGTACGCATCGACGGTGATTTCCTCGATCAACGCATCCAGGTCACCGTCTTTATCGTTTCCTTTTTTCCGGCCGCGCATGGGTATTAGGCAAAGTTGATATCGTTTCGGAGTCCCGGTCTCACTCGGCGTGGGCCATTTGGCGGGCGACCAGGAGATCAATCTCGCCGCGATGGTCCTCATAATAGGCGAGACATTGGTAGGCTTGAGCCTTTGTGCGGTTCGGAAAACACTTTGTCGTCAAGGTCTCGAGTGTCTCTCCGGTTTGAAGAAGTCCAACAACGTCGTGAACGCCTATCCGTGTGCCTTCCACTCTCGCGTTCCCGTTTCGGATGCCGGGCGTGCGAACAATGTAGCGATACGATTCCGAAATTGTGCTCATGACGTTTCCACCGAAGACGTCGCGCCATAGTCCTCAAGAGGCGCATTGAAATCGGGGGCCATCCAGTGCGACGTATCTCTGGCGCTGCCCGCCTTGCACGGCATGTTTTCAGTGGCAAGCGCGTGTGATGTTGCCACAGGCCAGCCTTCTTTCGTGAACGTTAAGGATTCGCCGGGGATGCAAACCAGGGACAATCCGTTCCAAGTGTGCCCGCGCCGCCTCAATGTTCATTTTTGACTTCGCATTTTCACCTGATACGCGGATCTGAATTCACGCCTTCTGCTTCGTCCATCAAACTCAGTTTCGCAGTCGCTTTCGGGTCCATGACGAACTGCGACGGCAGTCTAAAACGGCATGCACGCGAATGACATCGTTCTCAATCGAATAGTAGACAGCGAAAGGAAAGCGCCTCGCAAGACACCGGTGATAGCCATGAACAACATTGTGGATACCGGCCTAGAGAAGGAGGGAATCGATATCGGAGAACAACGAATCCAGGAAAGACCAACCGAGTCCGTTTTCCTGATGTTCGTAAAAGAGGAAACCCTCGACCAAGTCCGCCTCGGCTTCATCGAGGATCTCGATTCTCACCGAAGCTTCTCGCGAATCTTTGTCTTTGCCTTGTCCCAATCCTCGAAACGGGCAGTGCCCTCGGCCACTCGCTGCCGGCGCTCATCAAGAATCTCTTTGTGCCATTCCGGCGTCTCGATCGCTTCTGGAGTTCGCGACAAGTCTTCCCACAGAGCCTCCATGGCAGCGAGTTTTTCTTGAACAGTCATTTCATGTAGCGGAAGCTTTATCGACATGACCGCAGTATACCTCGCCGGGTGTTGCAGGCTCAGGTCCCGTTCAGTAAGAGGAGCGATTTTCGGCCGCCAACTGTGGCGAGTTTGCGAATCAAAGCGGCCAAAATCGTCGCTTTGAGCCAATTTTGCAAATTGTACAAATCAGAAAATCGATAAGTTACGGAGAATCAACACGCAGAGGCCGAACGAATCCCTCTTCCTCCGACTCCCATGGGCTCTTAAAGGCTCTTTAACCTAGTTAAGGTGCTGTTAAGAGCATCCTGTTGAAACTCTCAGGACATAGCCATATGCTCTTAAAAGAACTTTAATTAGCTTATAGTTCTCTTGAGAGCATATGGCCAGAAATCAACTTCTTCAGACTCCACCTTATCCCGTACAACAGACGCTGGCTAATTTGGGCCAGAATCTCAGAACCGCGCGAGTCCGACGCCGCTTCACGATCGACGAGGTCGCACAAAAAATCGGGACCGGCCGCCGAGCAGTAATGGATGCCGAAAATGGGAAAGCCTCAACTGGCATTGCGGTCTATGCTGCATTGCTTTGGGCGTACGATCTTCTCACTCCCCTAGCGGACCTCGCGAATCCAGTGAAAGATGAGCAAGGCTTGATCCTCGCAGCGGCACAGGAAAAAACCCGCGTGCGCAACAGCGGTGATCTAGACAATGACTTCTAGAACCTCCATTTCGGAATGCTTCGTCTACATCACATTGCCAGGCCAAGTGACTGCGACAACCGCTGGCAAGTTCGTCCTGACCCAAAATGTGAGAGGGGATGCACTCGGGCGATTCGTTTATGGCCGGTCATACCTGGACAACAAAGATGCAGTCGAGATCGATCCCGTCGAACTCAAACTTTCTACGCGGACGTATGAGACCGCTCAATCAAATGCTGTCTTTGGCGCGTTGCGCGATGCTGGTCCCGATTATTGGGGGCGACGCGTCATCGAAAAACATGCGGGCAAACCTCAACTAGGCGAGTTGGATTATCTTCTCGAATCGCCGGATGATCGCGCGGGCGCGATAAGTCTTGGCCTGAACAACGTTCCTCCGGCACCGCTCCGGAAATTTAACAAGACACTCGACTTGGAAAAGCTTCAAGGTTTGGCTGACGCTTTAATCCGGGATGACATCCCGAACGATCCCGATGCACAGCAAGTGCAAGACCTGATGTTACTGGGAACATCGATGGGAGGTGCGCGCCCAAAGGCGGTGATTCAGGACGATGACGCACTTTGGCTGGCGAAATTCAACCGCTCTGATGACCGATGGAACAATACACGTGTCGAACACGCCATGCTTCGGCTTGCGCGCGAATGTGGAATTACAACAGCCGAAAGCCGCATCGTGACAGTCGGCGGTAAGGACGTCTTGCTGATCAAGCGGTTTGACCGCGAAAAGACGCCCGAAGGTTACGCGCGCGCGCGCATGGTGAGTGGGTTAACAATATTGCGAACGGATGACTCCGCGACCGCGCGCACTCGGTGGTCCTATGTCATCCTCGTTGAGGAAATACGTCGGATTGTTCCTGAACCGAAAAGAGATGCCGCCGAACTCTTTCGACGGATGTGTTTTAACGCGTTGATTTCAAATATCGATGATCATCCTCGAAATCATGCCCTGATTGCGAAAGCAAAGGATTGGAAGCTTTCACCTGCATTCGATCTAACACCTTCGCCGGTTGTATCAGAGGAACGGCGGGACCTCGCGATGGACTGTGGCGACACGGGGCGCTATGCAAATGCGAAGAACATCCGTTCGCAACACGCCCGATTTTTGCTTGAAACAACTGAAGCGGAAAAGATCGTCACTGATATGCATTCACAGGTTGGAAAAACTTGGTACAACACTGTGCGATCCTGCGGCGTTTCAGAAAAAGATGCGGAGACGATTAGCAGGGCCTTCGCATATCCCGGATTCAGTCTCTGACGCATCCAAGGTCAATCGCTAATGGAGCCGACGCAGGGCCTCTTCAAGGCTGTGCGCTTCGGCAATACCGAGGCGGACTAACTTGCTCAGCACCTCGTCGACTCTCTTCTCGCTGGCTGATCCGGCCCAAAGGAGTGCGGAGCAGAAAAGTCATGCGCTCAGAGTTTCAATGTCTTTGACCAGCCGGTAGTAATTGTGCCGTTCGTTGTGCGGATGAGTGGCAAGCCGTCATCGCCGGTCGTGACCACAACGGGTGGCTTCGGTGGAAGAGTCGGAAAGGTGGACAGCCCCATATTCGCAATTTGTGCCAGATCTTCTACGCGAAGCGGTTTGGCGTAGTTCGATTTAATCCATGCGTGTGCTTGTGACGCACGATCATCGGCATTCAGTACTCCGGAAGTTCGATGCGATCCCTGAACTCGCGCCCGACGGCAAGTTGATTGACGAAAGGTATCGCAATCAGCTTCGTGATCTGGTTTCGCAGGAATAGCCCGAACCGGGACGTGGGCGCGAAAAACGTCGAGAGTCTGACGGCTGCCCGCTGTTTGCCAGCGATGAAGGCGCCAAGGCGCTGCTCATATGCTGCGAACGCGGCCTGGTGATCCCCGTTCGCCCGCTTGAGCTCCCCGGCGAGGATGTAGGCTGCCGTCATCGCGAGCGCGGAACCCTGGCCACCCAGGAGAGAGACGCAAAACGCCGCGTCACCCACCAGCGCGACGCGTCCTTGCGCCCATCGATCCATGCGGATCTGGCTGACGCGATCGATGTAGAGGTTGTCAACCTGCTGAAGGGCAGACAAGATGTTGGGACACTCCCAACCCGAACGCGAAAAGCGTTCGCTCAAGTAGGCCTTCTGATGGGCGAGACCCTCGGGGATCTCGGGACTTGGATCGGTGAACACGAACAGAAACATCGTGCGGTCACCGCGCATCGCGAAGCGACCCACCTGTTGGCCGACGTCCGTGTGGGTCACATAGACCAACTCGTCCCGTGGACGATACCCATCTGCGGAAAATGCGGCAACCTTCAACCCGAGATACCGCTCGAAGCGCGCTTCTTCACCGAATACGAGCCGCCGGACGTACGAGTGGAGGCCGTCGGCGCCGATCACCAGGTCGAACATGCGCGGTGGAGTCCGCTCGAAGTGAACACGGACCTCGCCACCAAGGTCTTCGATCCCGGCAATGCTGTTGTCGAAGATCGTCTCCACCCGATTGCCCAGCGCCTCGAAGATGACCGCCGCCAGGTCGCTCCGCGGCAGGCTCGTGAACCGTCCGCCGCTCACACTCACCAACGCGCGAACCGCGAACCCGGCCACCCGCTTGCCGCTTCGATCGACCTCTCGGACCTCCTTGAACTGATAGCCCCTCTGCAGAATCTCCGGAACGAGATGCATGCGATCCGCCACCTCGAATCCGGCGCCCCAGAAGTCGATGATGTGTCCGCCGGTGCGCAGGCGAGGTGCGCGCTCCACGATCGTCGGTTGAAACCCGTACTCCCGAAGCCAAAACGCAAGGGTCGGACCCGCAATGCCGGCGCCAGAAATGAGAATCTTCATCTTAGTAGCCTCCTCTCAGGCTCCGGCTGATCGCCTTTTTGTAGTCGGAGTCGTCAGTCAGTGTCAGGTCGGGCGCCTCCGGGGATCCCGCCGAGTTGGTCGTGCGGTACTTCGATGAGAAAGCGTGCCAAGACGGCGACTGGAAGACGGCATCCGGCCTTTTTCGAGTCTTTGCAAATGCGGCAATAAAGAGGAGGCCCAACACCAAGTCGGGCACGACCGCCGCCGCATCCGCATTCGAGATGCGATCCTGGCTGCGTAGTATTACCAATGTCGCCACGTAGCCGAGCTTTTCGATCGTGCATGGCAGCATCAGCGGCCGGAATCTTTCCGGACTGGACCCGACGACGAGAAAGCCCACTTGCCAGGCCAACGCCACGACCAGGAATCCGTAGAAATACTGTGGATACGCTGTCGTCGGAGCATACCGGCCTCCTGTCATGTCGACCAGAAAGTCAAGCGCCAGCAGTACGACGATGCCCCAGACTCCGGCTGTGATAAAAACGATTTTTGCAAATCTCATTCTGAGTCTCCTTCGTCACACTATGCAACAGGATGGCGGCGTCGTCTTTACCCGCCCGTCCGGCTTGATTGACCAATCCACCGGGATGCTCCAGTGGCTCAAGCCGCCAGCCCAGACGCCAGCTCGCCTTTCTGGCCTGGCGCTTCCGCGTCGTTTGGTGCGGGCGCTGTGCCGGACCGCAACGCGTGCAGGCGATATGGCGTCCCGCCGGAGCTCTCGGGAGTTCTGCCGAAAGCCATCACCTTTGCAGCAAACTCGATGAGTCGATCTTCCCGTTGATCGGGTCGAGAAGCACTCCTATCAGCAGCGGCGATCGCGGCAATTGAAACGCCACGGCCAAGTGCCTACGATATTCACACTCATGAACCTGGTGTTGTTGGAACAGGACGATTTCACGGACGACGGCCACGCCCGGCTCATGGGCCGACGGCTGGAGCACGTGCGCAAGGTCCACCGGGCAGCGGTCGGCAGTGAACTTCGCGTAGGCGTGCTCGGAGGGATGACCGGACGAGGACGGATCGAACGAATGGACACTGATGCTCTGGAGATGACGGTCCACCTTGATACCTCCCCGCCGGTGGCGTTGCCGGTGCGGCTCATTCTGGCGCTACCGCGTCCCAAGGTCCTTAATCGAACGATTGCGGCGGCGGTATCGATGGGGATTCGGGAAATCGATCTGATCAACTCGTGGAAGGTGGAGAAGTCCTATTGGAACAGTCCGAAACTGTCGGCAGAGAACCTGCGGCAGCAGGCCATCCTGGGCCTGGAGCAAGGCGGAGACACCATCCTGCCGGCGATCCGGCTGCACCCGCTGTTTGCTCCGTTCGTGCGGGAGGAACTTCCGAAGCTGTTGGAAAGCCGGCTGGCCCTGTTGGCCCATCCTCAGGAAGCTTTGCCATGCCCGCGCGCCGTCGCAAACCCCGTGGTACTTGCCATCGGCCCCGAGGGTGGCTTCATCGCACGCGAGGTGGAGACCTTTCTGGAAATCGGGTTCACGCCGGTCAGTCTCGGGCACCGAATCCTTCGCGTAGAGACGGCGGTGGCCTGCCTGATCGGGAGACTATTTTAGCGCTCTAGCTCTAGCGGCCGCGGGCCCCCGCGTTGTCGAGCGGATTCAGGCCCACCCTGTATCCGGGGTCCATGGCCGCAAGATCCGCGCGATAACTGACCGTATTGGCGGTCGGAAAATTTGCGGGAACCTTCTGGGTCACAGCGCCAGTTGCCGCCCATTCCGTTCCGCGCTGGAAGGTCACCACGAAATCTACGGAACTCAGCGCGTTGATATCGTGGCCCAGGGTTGTATGGAAAACGCGTCCTTTGCCGTAGCTCAGCGCCATCAACATCGGCTCATCGCGGCCGGTACCGTTGTTTGCGGGGTCGGAATATGCCGTGGCCAGGACCGACATGTTCTTTCCCGGCCCGCGCAGCGTGGCATACAGTTCGTCACCTTGGTGCATCCAGGTTTTCGGCAGGCCATTCGTAATCGGGTGATTCTCTCGAACCGTGATCTGGAAGGGTGTCCGCTGTCCATGACTCCCCGAACGTCCGGGAATGTTATCGGAAACCAGCTTGCCGTCCTTGTAATACCAGAGCGGGCCTGCTTTCTCGGTGCGATTCCGCCACCCCCCAACCCCGATCATTTCATTGAAGGCGACCCAATTCGGGAAGGCGTTGTCCGACGCGTGGACACTGACGAAACCACCGCCTCCCTCCACATACTTCTCGAACGAGGATTTCAGATCCGCGGGCCATCGGTCGTCGGGAGCGTCATAGTTGAAGACCACGACCTTGTACTTTGCGAAGTCCGGCTTGAATGCGCTGAAGTCGCCGTTGGCAGGCGGCGCGGTGACCACGTCCACTTGAAACAGCCCGGTTTCGTCGAGTTCCTTCTTGAGCACGGGAGTCACGAGTTGCCACTTGTGGTACGTCCCCGCGCTCTCGCCATCGAGGATCATCACGCGAACGGGGTCGGCGGCTCGCGCCTTCAGCGCCGCCAGAAGCATCGCGCCGGCCAGGACAATCAAAAAGGCTTTTGTTGGTTTCATAGTCATAATCCTCATCAAAAAGCGTCCTCCTTTACGGAAGCGCGAATCCGACCAGCGAATTCCCAACACCGAAGACGACAAATTGCTTCCCGTCGAGTTGATAGGTGATCGGCGCATTGCCCACTCTGCCGGCGGCATGCCACAGCGTCGTTCCGTCGCTGGTGCGAAGCGCCATGATATTGCCTGAGGCATCACCGGTGAATGTCAAACCCGAAGCTGTTGTCAGAACGCCGGCACTACCCGCGGAGTCGCCGATAAAGTGGCTCCACCGGATCTTTCCGGTCTGATAATCGATCGCTCGCAAATAGCTTTTCCCAGGAAGGTTGTAGTCGGCGCCTGCCCAGCCATAAGCGCCGTCTTCAGGCTTGAAGAAATAGATCCCGTAAGCGTCGAAGGCGCTGACCAGGAAGAGCCCCGACGGCGGATCGAAGCTTGGGGCCCGGTAATTGGTAGCGCCGGTCTCGTTGGGTGCCACCAGCACCCCCTCGCGCGAAGGTTCTTTTGCGGGATTCGGGATCGGCCGGCCGTCCTTGTCGATCTCCTTGGCCCAGTTGACTGTCGCGAAGGGCGCGGTCACCAGATTCTTGCCATTCGTCCGGTCCAGCACGAAGAAGTAGCCGTTGCGTGACGCCTGCATCAGCATCTTCCGCGGCGCGCCATTAAAATTGCCGTCCACCAGAACAGGAACTTCGGCCGCATCCCAGTCGTGCGTATCGTGCGGAGAAACCTGGTAACCCCAGGCGAGCTTGCCGGTATCCGGATTGATGGCGACGATGCTGCATGTCCACGGATTGTCACCGGGGCGAGCGAGGCCGTTGAGCACCGGGGTGGGGTTACCCGTGCCGACATAGACGAGATTGAGGTCGGGATCATAGGTTCCCGTATTCCACATCTGTCCGCCCGTTGCGCCGCCGCTCGGAGGATCCGCCACACCCGCAGGAGGTGTGCTGTAGAAAATCCACTGCGTCTTTCCCGTGTCAGCGTCCACGGATTTCAGTTGTCCCGGGAGATTGTCGAAATCACCAGACACCCCGACCATCACGTGGTTCCGAACGACCAGCGGCGCATTGGTGGACCAGTAGCCCTTATTCGAATCTGCGATCACGACGTCCCATTTCACCGTGCCGTCTTTTGCGTTCAGGGCCAGGAGGTGAGCGTTGCGAGTCGTCAGGTAGACAACGTCTTTGTAGACCGCAACACCGCGGTGGCCGATGGAAAACGCGGCGCTTCTGGGATGCGTGTAGTGCCACAGTTCTTTCGCCGTTCGTGCGTCGATCGCCCAAAGGTTATCGGTGGTGGTGATGTACATCACGCCATTGGCCAGAATCGGGCTTGCCTTGATCCCCCCGCTCGTCTGAAATCGCCAGACTTCGGTCAACTGGTTGACGTTGGCCGGGGTTACCTGAGTCAGCGGGCTGTGGCGTTTGCCGGTGTAATCACCGTGATAGAGCAGCCAACTGTCCGCCGGAGGCTTCAACAGCAACGAGGGATCGACGCTCTGGCCCAGACAAAGCGTGGCGAGCAGGGCCAGCAATCCCAATCCGAAAAGAAAACGCATTCCGTAGCTCCTTTGTCTAGCGAGGCGTCTGCAACGTCTGCAGATAGGCGAGAATGTTGTGCATATCGTTGTCGGTGTATTTTCCCATCTGGTCGAGGTGCGCGCTGAGTTTGTCGTCCACCGTGGCCTTCACTTTGTCGGCGTCGAAGGTTCTTCGCATTCCCCCGGTATCCGTAACAGTGATCGTGAATTCATTACGCGATACAAGCGTACCGGTAACAACCTCCTGAGGTGTCACTTCAACCGTCACCTTGGGCGCCGCCACGCCCCGACCTGTGGGATAGAGCATGCGTTGCAACAACGGCAGTCCCTGGAAGCGTGAGCCGACACCCGCCAGATCTCCGGTTGCAGAGTGGCACATGGCGCAATTGGCGTTGAAATAGGTGCGGCCTGCCGCCGCATTTCCAGTCTGCAGTTGAGCGACTTCGACCGAGCGGCGGCCTCCGGTCAGGGCATTCATCTTTTCCTTCTGGTCGTGGACGTAAGCGACGATGGCGCCGAGTTCGGCGTCATTCAGATCGAACGCCGGCATCCCCTTTTCGACGCGACCCGCTTTCACAAGCGGCCCGATCTTGTCGCCGCGGAGATCCTGGGCAACCAGGATGGATCGAGTGAGGTCCGGGCCCGTGTCGCTTCCCGCAGTATCGCGGCCGTGGCAAAAGCCGCACTGTGAGGCAAAGCGCGCCTCCCCGGTCCGCACCTGGTCCGGCGGATAAGACTGGGGCGTCACGGTCGGGGGCGGCGCCACTGACGCCGGCCGCTGCTGCGCGGCAATCACGCAGGTCGCCGCTACCAACAATAGCGCTGAAATCCAGGCAATCCGTTTCATAGGAAGCAATACTGTCCCAAAAGGGAATCCCATTGCAAACGACTTAACAACGCTGACCTATTTGCGAACAGCAGCACTCAGGTGGCGCCGGCGGCGCGAAGGATCTGCTCTATTTCGGAATGCCCTTTCCGGGTCGCCCACGCCAGCGGAGTGGCCCAGGGTTTGTCGTCGGGAAGATTCGTTGCAGCGCCGCGGGAAAGAAGAAACCTCACCATTTCTGGCAGGTTATGACGCGCGGCCCATGCGAGCGGTGTTGAGGAATAAGCATCTTCTCTCGCGTTGATCGGCGCGCCCGTGTCGAGGAGCATCATGGCGCATTCCAAGTGGCCCTGACGCTCGTGGCCCTCCCGACCGGTGTGCAAGCCTGGTGGAGCATGGTTTGATTCTGCCAACTGCACGTGTCGGGATGCATGCCGTTATCCAGAAGCGTCCGAAGCATTTCGGGCTGCTCCAGCAGGTAAGACTGGCATCCGATAACGACACGCGGTACGCGAATGCCGGCGTCGAGCAACTGCTTCAACAGACGGCGTTTTCCCCGGGTCACAACGGCAGTGAAGACGCCACCGCAGCCGCTTTCTGCGGATTTCGGATCTGCAGTCACGAGCCTGCAGGACTTCATCGTCTTCATCCATCCAGAATGTCGGATGGCTTCATCATCCGCACGAATGTATTACACTTCGCAATTCGACCGGAGGAACCTATGGCAGTGTGTGCGTTCGAACCCAGGTACATGAAAATCGGAGTGCTGACCGCGGCACTTCAGGAACTGACTCCACGTGAGATACGCGACAAGGATCCGGATAAGGCCATCGAGGAGTGGCTCGACTTCGCCCGCGAGTTGGAGGTGGATTGCATTCAGCTTTCGGCGGCGTTGCATCCGTCCGAGTCTGACGTGCCGCCCGAGGCGATGCTCGATCCGGTGGCGAACACACTGGATCTGCGCCAGCCCTTCGACAAGGCGCGCGCCAAACGAGTGGAAGCCGCCATGAAGGCGACGGGGATTGGCCTTTCCGACATTGCCTACTTCGACAACATGCTGCACCACGATCCGGCCGTCCGGCGGAAGAAGCACGATTTCATGATGCGCGTCTTTGACACCGCCGCAATGCTGGGCGCGAGTGCGGTTTGCGGGTTTGTCGGGCGCAACCAGGAGCACAGCATGGACCAGAACCTCATCGACTTCGAAGAGCAGTTCGTTCCCTTGTTGAAGAGCGCGAAGGACCGCGGGCTCGCTTTCCGCGTCGAACAGTGTCCGATGCCAGGCTGGACGACAGGCGACAACTTCCACAACAACATCGGCTACACCCCCGGCGCATGGATTGCGCTGCATCGCATTTGCGAGAAGCACGGCGTCGGCGACCAGTTGCGCATTCACTACGATCCTTCTCACGCGATCCTGATGGGCCAGGACACACGGTCGCTGTTCCAGTATTTGAAGGACGAAGGCTACGGATTCCTGATCGGGGGCTTCCACGTCAAGGGACAGGTGGTCGACGCGAAAGGCGTCTCCGCCTGGGGCTACGGCGGGCAAACGATGGAACGCGGTGATTGGAAAAACGGTAAGCCTTCGGACAATCCCCTGGACCAGCTCAACGCCTGGAAAAAACAGGTTGTTCTCTGTGAACACGAGTTACCCGGCACGGCCCGCCACGACCCGCTCGCTTATCTGCAGAATCGCACCGTGGACTGGCTCGATCACCAGCTCGCAGCGCGCGAATTGCTGCCGCTGGATCCTGCAAATACATATCTGATCGTGGAGCACGAATACCCGCGCGCCCGTATACAGGACCGCGAGAAGTTGAAGCCGATTCTGAAGGGCTCCATCGCGTTTACGCGGCGCATCGATCAGGCCGCGGCCTGCATGTACTCCCTGCAGAGCCAGGTGCTTGCCGCGCAGGAAATTCCCGTTCAAGGTGTGGGGAGGCAGGCCTACCGTTCCTGAAACACGCAACGGACTGCGGACGGGCGCTCCAAACGAAGCCTAAAACTCTCGCCCGTCCCAGGCGACCGGTGTATAAAGACGAATATCAATTTCACTTCGCATTGGATGAATAAGGAGTGTTGATGAAAGTTCCCGCTATTCTCGCTTTCACTGCAGGCGTTGCGTTGCCTTTGGCCGCTCTTGCGCAAGCTCCGCAACGTGGTCCCGCGGCGGCGCCGTGCTCACCTCGAGACGCCCAGTACGTTTGTGGCCAGACAGCGCCGGAAGACCTGGTTCTGGTGCCTGGCGGCGATTGGGTTGTCGCGTCGATGTATGGAGGCGCGGGAGGAATTCAGATCATCAGCACAAAAGACAAGAGCACAACCACCGCGTACCCCACGGCGACGGCGAAGGAACAACTCGACAGCAAGACCTATGACACCTGCCCGGGCCCTCCGAGTGCTGCCGAGAAAATGCAGTTCCGTACTCATGGCCTCGCGCTGCGCCCGGGAACAAACTCGGTGCACACACTGTACGTCGTCGCCCACCCGCCGACTCGCGAAGCGGTGGAGGTTTTCGAATTAGACGCCAAAATGAAGCCACCCACCTTGAAATGGATCGGTTGCGCCATTGCGCCCGATCCGATCGGGCTGAACTCGGTCCTTCCCTTGCCGGACGGCGGCTTCATCGGCACCGACTTTCTCGAACGGGGACCCAATTCCGCGGCGGCGCGCACCAGAATGTCGGCGGGCGAGAGCAACGGATCGCTCTACGAATGGCATACCGGCAAAAGTTGGAGAATCATCCCGGGCACCGAAACCTCCGGCGCAAACGGCCTGGAGCTTTCGAAGGATGGGAAGACGCTCTTCGTCAACGCATGGGGCAGCCAGTCGTTCTACCGGCTAACGCGCGGGCAGACAAAGCGCGATACGGTTCCACTCGGCTTTCGCGCCGATAACGTTCGCTGGTCCAAGGACGGCCAGTTGCTCGTCGTGGGGCAGGGCGGCTCCGGAAACACCCAAACAACCAATATCGTAAAGATCCATCCCACCACCCTGAAAGTGACGGAAATATTGACCAGGCCCAATACACCGGAATTCGGTGCTGGAACCGTCGCGATTGAAGTCGGAAACAATTTTTGGGTCGGATCGTTTCGCGGAGATCGCTTGCTGATCGTGCCGGCAAAATAGCGAGAAGACAACAGGGAACAGCCGTGCTGTAGCGGGGTAATCGGCGGCTGAAGGGGGCACCGGGCGGACAGCGGTTCAGTCTACGGCATCGGGGTTGTTTTTGGCGGAGATAACGAGGGGAGTTTCAACGGTTTGAATCGCGAACCGGGAAACGCCTTTGGTCCGCGCCGATGGGCGCGCCGATCTACGGCGCGTGGCCACGACCTGCAGGCTCGACAGCAAGCAATACGTCCGGATTCCGGCGGGATTGAAGGGTGTGGCGTTCGCGCTGTCTTCCAACTGAAACATGGTAGTATCGCCGGATATGCGACCACATTATTCCTGGAATCCCGGGCATCTTTTTCTGGTTCTTCTGGTTCTGGCGAGTGGCATCACCAGCTTGCTGATTGCGGCTCCGCCCGTTCCGACCCAACTCACCGATGAACAGTTCTGGAAGCTGTCTTCATCACTATCCGAGCAGGACGGGGAGTTCCGCTCGGACAATCTGCTGTCCAACGAGCTCTCATTCCAGTACGTTATCCCCGAACTGCTGGCAGCAGCTCAGCCCGGCCGTGTATACATGGGTGTCGGGCCCGAACAAAATTTCACCTATATCGCCGCGCTGAAGCCCTCGATGGCGTTCATCATCGATATCCGGCATGGGAACCTCGACGTTCAGCTGTTGTACAAGGCGTTGTTCGAACTCTCGGCGAATCGATCGGAATTCGTGTCGAAGCTGTTTTCGCGCAAACCCATGACAGGTTTCACCGCACAGACAACCGCTCGCGATTTGTTCACGGCTTACTTGCGTTCTGAACCCAGCAGGGAACTCTACGACGCCAATTTGAAGGCCATCCTCGATCACTTGAAGGCGAAACACGGGTTCCCGTTGTCGGCCGGAGATCTGGACGGCATTGAATGGGCGTACTCGAACTACTACCGCTTTGGTCCCGAAATCTCCTACAACTCCAGCAGCAGCTCTGGAGCCGCGCCGGATATCGTCGGCGTTCAGGGCGGCTTTGGGGGGCGTCGCGGTGGCGGCTTTAACGGCACCGACTATGCCACTTTGATGGTTGCCGATGACGGTACCGGCAAGGAGCGCAGCTTTCTTGCCAACGACGAGAATTTCACCACGCTGAAAAATCTTGAAACCAGGAACCTGCTCGTTCCTGTTGTCGGCGATTTTGGCGGCCCGAAAGCTATTCGCGAAGTCGGCAAGTACATTCGAAGCATCGACGGCATGGTCGCCGCATTCTATCTCTCCAATGTGGAAAACTACCTGAACCAGGACGGGAAAGAGAGCGCGTTTCTTGCGAGCGTCTCCACGCTGCCCATCGACGCATCGAGCCGCTTTATCCGGTCCGGCGGCAATCGCGGATTTGGCGGCCGGGGCGGGGGCGTGCTGGCTTCCGAGTTGGGCAACATGCTGGAAGAATCGCAACCGTACGCCGGCCGCCAGTAGCTAATGTGAGGTCCAAACCAGGACAGCTTTAGGCGACCTGCCTTCAAACGGAATCGCGGGAACCGGTGTCGTTACGGATATGAATAGACTTCGAACGCTGTTCACGCTCTTCACCCTCGCCTGCGCTCCCCCGCCGTCACAGTCGAACCCGCAGCAAACGCCCCAAGAAGAAGGAAGCGGAGCAACGATACACGGATTCCTTTTCGACGCAATTACTGCATCCCGGATGGAAGGCAACGTCATTCTGCAGGATCTGAACCGGCGAACAGTCAAGCAGGTCTTAACCCGGGGCGGTGAGTACCGGATCGAGGACATTCCGGAGGGCCGTTATTTTCTTCATGTCGAGGACTACGGGCGGCACGTCCCACAAGACTATGGAGAGTTCACGCCGGAGAGTCCGCCGGCAGAGCTTCTCCTTGCGTCCGGCGCGGTGTACGAGCTGTCATTTACGCTCGAACGGGCCGGGCAGATCTCGGGCTCCCTCATGGACCCCAGCGGCCAGCCTGTAACAGACGCCGTGATGCAGTTGCTTATCGCGCGATACGACCCGGCCGGCAATCGAATTCTCGTTGCGCCGACGAACGTGCCTCCGGCTCGAGTCATCGCAGGCGCCTATTCTTTTTCCGCCGTGCCGCCTGGGAATTTCTACATTCGCGCCACGATGGCGCTGCCCTCGCAGCAGCGTAACGCGATCACTCCGGTCAATCAGAACGTCAGGACGTATTACCCCGGCGTCCGGGAACCCGAACTCGCCGTCATGGTCGAAATGCCCAGAGAGCCCAAAACCATTCAGAATCTCAACTTTCTCTTCAAGGACATTTCCCAATTCAAAGTCCGCGGCAAGATCGTCTATCCCGCCCAGGAGCGCGTCGCGGAGCCTCTGTTCTTTTATCTGGTGCCCAGAGACAACTTCCTTGCGCGCCTCGTTGATCCTCCTGAGCCGGCTATCGATTTTGACGAAGCCAGGGAATCCTTCGAACTGCGCAATGTTCAACCGGGGTCTTACGACCTCTATATCGCGTCGATTACCAGCTATGCGCCCGCAGTCGAAGGCACTCCCAACCTTCCGGGCTATAGCGCTCGCGTTCCCGTTCAGGTACGGGACAGGGATGTCGTTGATCTCGTTGTCGAACTTGAGCCGGGAGTGGATCTCCATGGCGAATTCAAACTCGACGACGCGTCGGGAACAGCCCCGGGCGCGCAGCCCGTCTTCATTCCACAGGACGGACGGCCCTGGCCGCTTTCTCCTGGGGCGAGCGCGGATCCCCGAACTTTCGTTCAACCCGACGGGACGTTCGACCTGGTTCATGCCGCCAGCGGTCAATACCGGATCGGAGCCGTCCTTCCGGAAAACCTCTACCTGGCGGACGCCTGGCTCGGCCCACGGAACATTATGGGCGTGGCTTTTGAAATCGATCGCACGACCGAAGGCCCCCTGGTTCTCGAACTCCGCAGCGACGGAGCAAAGTTTGAAGGGACGGTGACCGACATCAACAACGCGCCGTCCAACGCCGTAGTCGTACTTGTTCCGGGAACAGAGTTTCGCAATGACCCTGGCGTCAGCAAAACAGCAAGAACGGACAAAGCCGGTCACTTCATGATCTCCGGTATTCGGCCCGGGAATTATGGTGTGTATGCTTTTCCAAAAATCGATGATAACGCCTGGCTGAACGACGACTTCATGAATCCTTACCGAGCACTGGGGTTGCAGATCGATTTCGGGAAAGGAACGCTCGTCTACCGGGATTTCAAATCCGTCCCGATGCTCCAGTGAACATTGCAGAGCTCAAAATTCTGTTCGCACTGGAGCCGTCGTGGACGGTGTCGTTGAATGGAAGAGAATTCATTCCGCTTCGCTCCAGCGAAATCGACGTTGAAGATCCTTACCTCCGATGCGGGCGCCTCACCAGAAAGGTGCTCGAAGCTCAGTGCCTTCGGCCAAACGTCGTTCGCGTGCGGGCGCGGTCGAAGTTCCGCAGCCAGATCGACGTCCTGACGTTCTATGCCGGCGAGATTCTTCCGTCTGCGGCGGAGTTGCTGAAAAGGCGCCGAAGCTTTCAAGGGGGTCTGGCGCGGGCTGTTGCGAACTACTACGGGGCACGAATCTCAACACAGACGCTCCAGTCGGACAAACAGCATGGAATCGGTGGGGCCTATCCGCGAATTCTGGCCGGCAGGACGCATGCGATCATCGGGGTTGATGCGGATGAATCCGCCCCTGTCGTCAATGGCATTGTGCGGGCCGCCATACAGTGGGCTACCATCATAAACAGACGGGTGTCCGCCGTCGTTCCCGCTGGGCGCAGTCAGACCATCTCATCGCGACTGCGGGCAATGCCTTCACTCCGAGCTGCTTTTGACTGGCTGGAGTGGGACGGCGAACGCCTTCAACCCCTCCAGTGGGAGGTGCCGGAGGTCGAGACTCACGTCTATCCCTGCGCTGAACCGAACGTCGGCGCCGAAGTCGAACGGATCTGCTCCATCGCGCCAGACCTGCTTCAAGCCGTGCCTCACATCCCCGGGAGGGCAGTTTCCATTCGGCTGCGAGGTCTGGAAGTCGCCCGTGTGACGGAGGACGGAGCCACCTATCCGCTGGGCGAACCGCTGGAACCGCTGATCGAAGAGCTCGCCAGAGTCCGGCGGGTGGGCAGCCGGCATCCCCTGGCACGTGCTCACGAGGAGGCGTGGCTGGAGTCCAAGTTGATTGGTCAGATACGAGACGTACTGCCGGTGCGGAAGGACTGCATCTATCCGCAGGTCCCGAGCTTTGCCGGAGACGACCGGAAGATCATCGATCTCCTGGCCGTCATGGATTCAGGGCGGCTGGCGGTGATTGAAATAAAGGCATCTGCGGATCCGGATTTGCCACTTCAAGCGTTCGACTACTGGCTGGCTGTGGAACGGCATCGGAAGGCCGGAGATTTCACGTCACACGGGTACTTCAAGGGTATCCAGCTTCGCGACGAGCCCGCAGTGCTCGTCATGGTGGCGCCTCTGCTTTCGTTTCATCGGGCAGTGGACCGCCTCACAGCATTTCTTCCAAGGGAACTGCCCATGATGCAAATCGGCATCAATCAAGGGTGGAAGAAGGAGATCAAAGTCTTGCGCCGCAAAGGTGCTCTCGGATAGTCTGGACTCGGAGATCAAACCATGCGCCTTCGAATCTCATTAGTGGCCGTGGTGGTTTTGCTGGCTGGGGCGATTGTTCTGGCGCAAGGGCCACGCAAGGACGCGGGAGCAAACCTGCCCCTGCCAAACATCCCTGAGGCTCCTAAGGACGCTATCAAGGGTAAACCGCTCTCCGTCGATGTGGACCTCGTTTCGTTCGATGTTGTGGTGGTCGACAAGAAGCAATCCCTCATCAAGGGCCTGGGAAAGAATGACTTCAAGGTCTTCGACGACAACGTCGAGCAAACCATAACGAGCTTCAGTTCAACCGAGACTCCACTCACCGTCGTCATCATGTTTGAGTTCAGCAAGACGTTCGCCTACTACTACGACAACGTCTTCTACCCGATTATCGGATTTGCGGAATCACTGAACGACGACGATTGGGCGGCCCTGGTTAAGTTCGATCTGCACACTGAAATTCTCTCGGATTTCACAAAGAACAAGCGCCAGCTCTTTAGCGGGCTGAACGATCTTCGCTTTGCGACTTATTCCGAAATCATTCTCTATGATGCCCTGTATGAAACGATGGGGCGCCTCGAGAAGATTGATGGGAAAAAGGCGATTTTCCTTCTCGGCACAGGGTTTGACACGATCAGCAGGCACACGTACGGTGAGGTCCTGAAAAAGGCGGAAGCGTCGGATTCGGTCATCTACGCCGTCAGCATGGGGCAGCTCTATCGTTTGTACACGGAAAATCAGAGAAGCGCCTTCAGCAACATCGACTTCCTGGCTGCCGATAATGCGCTGAAGTCGCTGGCTGAAGGAACAGGAGGGGAAGCCTTCTTTCCGCGATTTACGACCGAGTATCCCGATATTTACGACAAGATCAGCAAACAGCTGCGAACGCAGTACAGCCTGGCGTTCACGCCATCGAATCTAAAGAAGGACGGAAAGTTTCACAAACTGCGGGTTGAGGTGGTGGATCGCGATCTCGACAAGGATGGCAAGATGGACGGCCTGAAGGCCCGCCACAAGAAAGGGTATTACGCTCCCAAGTCCTGAAAGGGAACCGCGTTATTTCGAAGGGATCTGCGGAGTAACGGGGGCGCGCCTTGCGTTGGGAGTGGGACTCACCACTTCAGGATAGACGATCACAGTCGTCCCGCTTGTTTCACGCGCAGGAGGCGGGCTTATGCTGCCGGCCTCATGGACTCTTGTTCCAGAATCGTGGGCATTCTTAAAGACAACCTTTGAAGAGTCGGAACCTTCTGCCCTGACGGCCCCTTCAGTCAATAGGACCTCGATGCCATCACCGCTGTACCGCACTTCAAATTCCTGGAGGTCTTCCGTCCCTACGATCTGACCGTAGCTGGTTTCGATTCGCACGGGCTCTCCTGAGCTGCGCACGCCAACGCTTCCCTGGGTGAGAAGGGGAAGAAGCCCGCCGTCGAAGGTCTTCATCTCCAGGATCGAGTCCGACGCCAATTCAAGGACCGCTCCGGAGTCCGTGGACAGAGTAAGGGAAGAGCCTTGCCGGGTGCGCAAGCGGTCCCCCGCAACGACCACACCTCCGATACGGGCTGCAGCGGTTTCCCCAGGCCGGAGCAAATCGACTTCTCCGATGACCTTGCTGACACGCCCGGCCGGAACTGCCTGGAGGAAAACTGCAATCGAAAGAAGGGCGATCATTTCCCTTTTATCGGCGCCTGCAGCCCATTCTTTATTTGTTCCGCGTGTTCTCGTGCATATTCGAGAACCCGGGAATCCTGAGCGATCTTTTCCAGCAATGGAATCAACCCCTCAGGGTCTCCAAGGCGGTTGACTTTTAGTTCACTCTCAAGCTGATCAAGGCGCTCCGGAACGCTCAACCGCTCGTATCGGATCGCAGTCTCCAGATCCAGACTCAACGTCTGCTGATTCAAGAGACCGTCAAAGAAGGTTGAGAGGGCGTTCACTTCCTTGAGATCCGAATAGTTAAAGTCTGCTTCCCGGGCGCCTGAAGGCATCTCGATCGAAAGATGCTTCCGGCCAAGATCGGCGACTTTCTTCTTTGTCTCGTAATTCTTCCCGTCTTCCAGGTTACGTGTCGCGGCCACCACTGAAAGAAACTTCGTCCGGCCGGACGGGGAGAGCATGAACAGGGTCTGAACCTGATCCGAACCGCGGCGCTTCAATTGGCTCTCACCGGCGCCATCGGGGGTCAACGACAGACACTGCGTTTCGTAGACGCCGCGCGGCATCTCACGGCAATAGGTAAAGCGCGTGAACGGTTCCTGCAGGGGTTGCAGCATCAGGAAAAGAAGGATGGCTGCAGGACTCATCGTCCAGCCACCGCCAGTTTCTTGAATCGGTGGGTGTGCGCGTGACAAATGGCCACGGCCAGAGCATCTGAGGCGTCGTAGGAGTCGAAGGGGTCGGGAATCTTCAGCAGCGCGCGTACCATCTGTTGGACCTGTAGCTTTTCGGCTCGCCCAAAGCCGGTGACGGCGCTCTTTACTTCGGCGGGGGTGTATTCAAAAACGGGAAGGTCCGCGGATGCCGCGGCATGGATACACACCCCCCGGGCATGGCCCAGTTTCAATGCGCTTTGGATATTGTTGGAGTGAAACACGCTTTCAAGAGCAGTTTCGTCGGGCCTGAGGCTGTGAATCACCTCGGCAAGGCCTTCGTGTATCGATTTCAACCGAACGGAGAGGGGATGGGAGGGGGTAACTCGGATGGTGCCACAGCCAACAAAAACACAATCGGCGCCATCGATGTCGATGACGCCGTATCCGGTGATCCGCGACCCTGAGTCTATGCCGAGAACTCGCATGGAGTTCAGGAGACGGCTTGTTCCAGCTCCGACTCTTCGATATCAAAATTCCCGTAAACGTGCTGGACATCGTCGTGTTCGTCGAGAGCTTCCATCAGCTTGATCACCTGCTGAGCCGCCTTGCCTTCGACCTTGACCGAAGTCTGTGGAATCATCGAAATTTCGGCAGAAGCGGTTTCGATTCCTTTGTCCTTCAGCGCGTTCAGGACCGGGTCGAAGGCCTGGGGCGACGTGTAAATCTCGAAAGTGCTGCCGGTATTGACGAAATCGTCGGCTCCGGCTTCGATCGCGAGGTTCATTAGTGTATCTTCGTCGGCTTTCGACGATTCAATGACGATGTAACCCTTCTTGCTGAACATCCACGCCACCGAGCCCGCCTCACCCATGTTTCCACCGTTCTTGGAAAACACGTGGCGGATCTCACTGACAGTACGGTTTCGGTTATCGGTGACAACTTCGGCCAGTAGAGCGACCCCTGCGGGTCCATAGCCTTCGTAGAGGATTTCCTCCAGTTGCCCTCCCTCAAGTTCGCCTGTGCCTTTCATGATGGCGCGTTTAATGTTGTCGGCAGGCATGTTCAGGGTTTTGGCATCAAGAATGGCCTTGCGCAAACGGGGATTGCCGTCGGGATCCCCTCCGCCGATCCGCGCGGCGATGGTGATTTCCTTGATGTATTTCGTAAACGCGCGGCCGCGCTTGGAGTCGATAGCCGCTTTCTTGTGCTTAATACTATGCCACTTGGAATGGCCGGACATGGATACTCCTTAGAACGGAAACTTTTTCGGCGGATAGTCTAGCAGAAACAATGAGCCGTGGACTACGCGGAAGTTCCACGTAGTCCACGGCTTACTATTTCTTCTTGGGATCCTGCTTGGGGTCGCTCTTGTACTTTGGATCCAGCGGAGGAGCAGTGTTATCCGAAGCAGGCGCGTCGCCCGGTCCAGCCTTGTCGTCCTTGACCTCACCGCCGAACTTAAGCTGCACGCTGGTTTGGAATTTCTTGTAGTTACCGTACCGGATGATCTCTCGGATTTTTTGCCTGAAGTCTGAAAACTCGAGGGTATCCACCGCGCGAGTGTAGGTCGGAAACCAGTAGTCGTCGATCTGCTCACGATAGGTTTCGAACCTCGGAAAAACGTTATCGCTCCCCTTCTTGTGAATGTCCGGTACGGACTTCCCGTAGGTCTTGACGATCTGCAAATCCTGATCATCGACCCAGATCTTCCCCTCGAAATACCGCTGATCTTTTTCGATCTTCTTCGGTGAAACTTCGAAGACATAGGCGGTAATCTCATCAATCTTTTCCTTGCCGGTGTACTTCAGGTTGTACTTGCCGATTTCATCGGAGGTCAGGACGAACGGCTGGATCTCGCGGAAGTCTTTCTCGTCTTCGGCGGTAATCCCGATCTTTTTCAGGGTCGGAGGTGGAGCGTAAACGATCTTCTCCGTGCGTTTGCCTTTGTCGTCGAACGAAACCTCGACCGTCATCTCGTAGGTGCCCATCACGCGGTCAGAGTCGCTGAGTTCCTGCACCTTGATCTCCTGGCGGAATGCATAGTTCTCTCGCGCCAGCTTGAATTCTTTTTCCTTTTCTGCGAATTTTCTAATAATTTCATCTACTGGAACTTCGGGGTCGGCGGCCTGGGATTGCGCATAACAAGTCGCCAGGGAAACCCCGAAAAAGAGGACCAGCAATGCTCCAAGGGATTCAAGCCTTATTTTCGACATGCCCATATGATAATACATTCACTTCTGACTGCAGCGGTCTGTTAGACACTGCGTCTGTTAGACACCGGACTGTCGGCAAAGTGAGAGGTTCAACGGAATAATGAAACAAGAGCTCCTGTCCCTGCTGGAATCCCGAAAAGCAAAGATTGGCATCATCGGTCTTGGATACGTGGGTCTACCCCTGGTTCTCCGTTTTGGGGAAGAACATTTCAACGTTATCGGATTTGACGTCGACCCGGAAAAAGTATCGAAGCTGAATGCTGGGCAGTCCTACATTCGTCACATCGATGGCGGCCGGCTGAAGGCCCTGGTCGACAAGAAGGCGTTTGAGGCAACTGCCGATTTTTCCAGACTGCGCGAAGCCGACTGCATCATCATTTGCGTCCCCACTCCACTTACGGAGAAGAAGGACCCGGATCTTCAGTACATCGAAAAGACAGCCAGCGCGCTGGTCAAGACTCTCCGCAAAGGGCAACTCATTTCTCTGGAGAGCACGACGTATCCCGGGACAACCGAGGAAATCCTGCTCGAGCAATTCAAGGCGACCGGCCTGAAAGTCGGAAAGGACTATTTCCTTGTGTTCTCGCCCGAGCGTGAAGATCCCGGCAACCCGAAGTTTTCGACCAGAACGATCCCCAAAATTGTTGGCGGGACGACTCCGGATTGCCTCGAAGTGGGACGCGCGCTTTACAGCAGCGTGATCGACCGTGTCGTGACGGTATCGTCGACGAAGGCTGCGGAACTCGTCAAACTCCTTGAAAACATCTACCGCTGCGTCAACATCGCGTTGGTTAACGAACTCAAGGTATTGACCGAGCGGATGGGCATCGACATCTGGGAAGTCATTGCGGCCGCCAGCACCAAACCGTTCGGTTTCACGCCTTTCTACCCCGGGCCCGGACTGGGCGGGCATTGCATTCCCATCGATCCCTTCTATTTGTCCTGGAAGGCGAAGGAATACGATTTTTCAACTCGGTTCATACAGTTGGCGGGTGAAGTCAACTCCGCGATTCCGCACTACGTCGTAGAGCGAATGACATCGGCGCTGAACGACAAAGGCAAGGCCGTGCGGGGATCCAAAATCCTCATCCTCGGCGTCGCCTACAAGAAGGATGTCGACGACGTTCGCGAATCTCCGGCGCTCGAAATCATGGAACTTCTGCAGGATAAAGGAGCGACGCTGACCTACTCCGATCCGTACATTCCCAAGCTGCACAAGATGCGCAAGCATGACTTTTCGCACATGTCGTCGGCGACGTTGAGTGAAGACCTCTTGAAGAAGACCGATGCAGTGCTGATTGCCACCGATCATTCCGGTCTGGACTACCAGTGGCTTGTGTCCAATGCGTCGCTTGTGGTGGATACACGAAACGCAACCCGTGAGGTTCGGGAGGGTCTTGAAAAAGTTGTTCGAGCTTAGGGAGGGTGCTAAAATCCCTTCCTGACTTATGAAAAACGCTCTTCGCATCCTCTTAATACTGGGCTCGTGCAGTCTGTTTCTCGGTCAAGCGCAGACGCTGAAGCCCGGAATCGTGCCGAAGAACGACCCCAACGGCACCTGGGAATCTCCGTCCGGCACGAAATACAACCTTCGACTGAGCGGCGAAAAGCTGGTGGTTTCGCTGGCAGGAGCGAATCCCCCATTCCTTCAGTACGAAATGACTCTGGCGCAGGATAAGGACGACGTGAACAGGTACACGGGAACGGGCTTTTTCCGCGCGACGCTGAAGAGCGGCAAGGAGTGCCGGTTTGAGACCAACTGGGACATCGTCGTTATCACGCTATCGTCCATTGTGGGGAACGCCCCGCGCTTTATTGAGCCGGATCCGCAAACCTGCACGCCGAAGGAAACGGCACCCGATCGACTCGAACTGAAGAAAAAGTAGCGTCCATACTTCTCGAATACAGTCGTACGGCAGTTCGGCAGTTTGGAGCCGCGGCTATTTCCAGGATCCTGCTTTCACTTCGGGCTTAAGGCCGTCCCGAAGAGCCACTTCCTGCACCAGCGTCGTTATTTTCTGCTCCAGTCTCTCCACTCGGGTGTACACGCGATAAAGGAGGAAGAATTCGAAAACCACGGCCATGCCAAGAATTCTCCCGATGCCGGCGCCTGCCGCGCTGCCTTTCATAAGGACATCAATCAGACTCGGAAAAAGGGCGAGCACGACGATAACTGTCCACGTCACCGTCCACAGTACGAACATCGGAAGGGATTCCCGCCGCGAGCGAAAATCCACATAGCTCTTTGCGATGCCGATCAGAGCCAGAACGAGCGAGAAGATCTGCGAAATCAGGACAATCATCACTAGACTCGCCTGAGCATCCGGACGAACAGATTGAGAATGAGATTGACGCCATTCAGGAACGGCTGGCCCTTGGCCCGCGAATATTGCGTGTAGACAACTTTAACCGGCAGGGATCTGTAGTTCAGCTGGTTCCGCACGATTTCGCCGATAATCTCCGAGCAAATTTCATAGCCGGCCGAATTGAGTTCGATGATGTCAAGGGAACGACGGTTGAAAGCCTTGAACCCGGACTGGGAATCCGACACAACCTTTCCGTAGACGACGAACGTGATGGCGTTCAACAGAAGATTGGCAACAAACCGGCTGACCGGCATTCCTTCCGGCTGAAGAATCCGGCTGCCGATTACGACATCGAGCTTGTTCTCGACGAGACAACGGACGAGAGAAGCGATCTCGGCGGGGTCGTGCTGCCCGTCCGCGTCGATTGTGACAACGACCTCCGGATCGAACTCCTTCGCAGCCCTCAAGCCGGTTCGTGTAGCAGCACCAACGCCGAGATTAACGATGTGCCGCAGTGTGATGGCGCCCTGACTACGCGCAACATCCGCAGTGTTATCGGTGGATCCGTCGTCCACAACCACACACAAAACGTCCATCTCGCCCACGGTGTGCGGAATCGACCCGACAACCTGGCCAATCATTGCAGCTTCGTTATACGCAGGAACTACAACAACAATCTTCCGATGGGAGCGGTTCATGTGGGTCGATTCTATCGCCGTTAGCCCAGAAAATCGATCACGTTCGCCGCCGCTTTCAGTTCCATCGCCCGACGGGAGGCGTGTGTCAGGGTGGCGATATGAGGAGTGCAGAGGACCTGGGGAAGCAGAGTCAGCGGGCCGGAATAGGGTTCAGTTTCGAACACATCAAGCGCGGCACCGACCAGTCGTCGCGACTCCAGTGCGCTTAACAGCGCCGCTTCATCAACCAGATAACCTCTGGAGGTATTGACCAGTCGACTCCCGGCTTTCATGAGTTCGAATTCCCGTTTTGAGAGCAAGGGGCCATCGGAGACGGGCCGGGAGACGTGGAGGGAAACCAGGTCAGCTCGGGACAGCAACGTCTCGAGATTCAGCAACTCGACTGCTCCCGGCAAATCCTGCTGTCGTAGTCCGGGATCCGACACGACCAGGGTCACCCCAAACGGCCGCAGAAATTGCTCGACAGCGCGCCCGATGCGCCCGAATCCAACAATCCCGATGGTCCACTCCGAAAGAAGAAAACCCGTATGGCGCCTCCAGTTCCCTGTTCGAAGAGTAATGCCATACTCGGGAAGGTTACGCGCGAGAGCCAGAATCATCCCAACGGTCAACTGCGCAACCGGTTCCACGACTTCGTCCGGCGTGTTCCGCACCTCGATACCCAGCCGCCTGGCCGCATCCATGTCGATGGCGTCCACTCCGACGCCGCATCTGCTGATACATCTGACCTGGGGAAATGCTGCGAGAGTGGCAGCATCATATGGCTCGACACCGGCGATGATCGCGTCCGACCGGCCCACGGCCTCCACGATTTCTTCAGCCCGAAGGCGGCGTCCAAGCCGGTTTTCGGCAATGGAACAGCCGGCGGCAAGAAGTGCCCTCCGCGGCGTGTCGTCGTCTTCGCAAAACTGAGACAGCGCGATAAAGACCGACTTCCCGCTCACGATGCCAGAATCGCCTCGACAACCTGGCGTTGCCTTGGGTCGTCGCGGAGGAACTCTTCGACGAGAGCCACTTCACGAGGTTCGTTGATACCGGGATAGCCCCGGGAGAAAAGAACACCCCTGAGATCGATGTCATGTTCGACAATTCGAGATTGATCGATGGACTCCGCAGTCTCTACCGGCGTCCGCGACAGCGTCGAATACCTGGCGAGAAACCCACAACTGAAAGCCAGGATCCCCAGAATCCGATAGACAGGAGCAAAGCCCGCAGTTCGGAGGGCAAGCCTGGAGAAGTCCCGCGCGCAGAACAGAACTCTGTTGGACGAGGACACGACACATTTCACGATGGATCGATCCTCGAGTTCCTCTGCGGATTCAATAGGTGCAATTGCGTTCCATGCCTCAATTTCAGGATGCTCCATAATCGCCCCCGCAAGACTCCGAAGATCTTCTGGAAGGATCAGGATCTCATCGCCCTGAACATTCACTACGTGCGAGCAGTCCAGGCGTCCCATGGCTTCCGCAACGCGATCCGTTGCGGCCTCATGCGTGGCTGCAGTCATGATGACCTGTCCACCGTAATTGTTCACGGCATCGGCAATGACCTCGTCACACGTTGCGACGACGACGTCCGTGAATACGCCCGCCTGAATCACCCGGCGCCGGACGTGTTCAATCATCGGCAAACCGCGAAAGTCGAGGAGAGGTTTCCCTGGAAATCGAGAAGATCCCATCCGTGCGGGGAGTATCGCGGCAATACGGGTCATTTGCTTGATCGCTGCGCGCTTGCGCGCTGGCATTCGCAGCCGCTCATTTGCTTGATCGCTGCGCCCTATACCTGAGGTTTCGCGCTATCGCGCTCACGCTCTGCCCGGGCGTGCATTCTGCCGCTCATTGAGGAAAGGTGCCGCAGTCGACGTTAATACACTGGCCGGTAATTGCGGATGCAGCCGGACTGGCCAGAAAAAACACAACTTCAGCGACTTCTCTGGCGGACGGCAATCGGCCGAGCGCAGTCTGACTGCGGGCGAAATTGTCCAGATATTGCGTCACCGAAGCACCACCCGCCGGAGAGGCGGGCTCACGGAGTGATGCGGCAATCGATTCTGTTTCGACATAAACGGGGCATACCGCATTCACCCGAATGCCTCCCGGGCCGAGTTCCCTGGCAAGCGCCTGAGTGATCCCGTTGACTGCAAATTTCGCGGCACAATAGACGCTGTTTCTCGCGCTGCCGCGTTTGCCGGCCAGGCTCGATATGTTCACAATGCTCCCTCCGCTTTCCAGCGTTTCTGCTGCAGCGGCACACCCCCAGAGGGTTCCCAACAGACCGGTTTCGAGAATTTCGCTGGCAAACTTCTCGTCAACGTCCCCGATAGCGCTCCACCGGGAGACGCCGGCATTGTTTACGAAAACGTCGAGGCGGCCAAGCCGGTTTCGGACAGCCCCAGCAAAAGCGGACTGCTGGGCCCGGCTGCGTGCATCCGACCGGAAATGGACAATCGCTTCGGCTAACTCGCCGCGTTCGCCGCGAGAGCTGACCGCGACCAGATATCCACGTTCGCTGAAGAACTCCGCGACCATCCGGCCAATCCCGCGCGTGCCACCGGTCACGGCAACAACTGGTTTGGCGGCGTCGCTCACAGTCGCCTCCTCTTCGCGGATCGTCCTCTCATATCGTCATCGCCGTGAAGCCCCCGTCCACGGCCAGGACAGAGCCGGTGACAAAGCTGGCGCTATCCGAAGCCAGCCAGAGGACGGCTCCCACTAATTCTTCGGGTTTTCCGAACCGAGCCATGGGCGTATGCCCCAGAATCTTCGACTTCCGGCTGTCGTCGATGAAATGCTTCATGCTCCACTCCGTCGGAAAGAAGCCAGGCCGCAACGCGTTCACGCGCACGTTGAAAGGACCCCATTCACGGGCAAGGTTCTGTGTGATGCTGACAACGCCAGCCTTGGCCATAGAATAAATAAATGCCTTCGACAGCGGCGGCCCGGACGACGCGGAAGCGAAGTTGATAATGCTCCCGGATTTTTGATCGACCATCACTTCACCGAATGCCTGGCACAGATAGACCAGACTGACGAGATTCACCGATAGTATTCGCTGTATCTCATCTTCCGAGATCTCAAAAAACGGCGTGGGAGCGTTGGTGCCTGCGCCATTGAGCAGAACGTCTACACGCCCGAACTGCCTCACGATCTCATCACGACAGGCAAACACTTCGCTCTTCGATGAAACATCACACCGAAAAAATGTCCAGTCGTGCACCGGCCTGGTAAGGTCCAGCACCACGATTCGGGCTTCGGCTTCGTGGAGCGCGTTCCCCAGAACGGAACAAAGATGTCCGCTTCCGCCAGCTATCACTGCGACTTTGTCTTTTAGAGACATGTGAAATCCTGAATCCTGAGTCCCTCGCCCTTTGCGTCGTCGCCAACGCGTACGAATGTACACCCCGCCTCGCGAGCCGATATTTGGTCTTCGTCCGTATCGCCAAAAAATAATAGTTCCCCGTCCCTGCAGACCAGGGATTCTCTCAAGGCCTTCAGCCAGTCGCGCTTGTTCACCGGCGCGCCGCGCACCTGGCCAAACATCGAACTCCAGCCGCGGCGTTCAAGGATGTCGAGCAGTATGTCGTGGGGAGTGCTGGATACCAGCGCCGGCTCTGAACTCCTGATGCTGCGCAGGAACGATGCCGCGCCGGGAATCTCCGGAGCCGCCACGATGCTGTCTGTCGTGATGCGGGCATACTCTTCATGGAACTGACGGTCCAGTTTGGGAGTGTATCGGAGCCCGAGAATGTTTTCGATGACATGCTTGAACTTCTCGCCGCGAACCGTGTGATTGAAGCTGTGACAGTAGGCCTGGATCTCTTTCATGCGGTCCGGATAGTCCGAGAATACGAGGTCAAAGGCGCGTTTCTTGATGTCGTTAGAGTCGACGAGCGTTCCATCAAAATCGAAGATAATGCGGCGAGCCGTGCGAATGGCGGCGTGAACTGCGTCGGTGCCGCCGGCAACTCTCACTTTCCGCGAAGCCTGGAGGTCAACAAGCGAATGCCTTCACTCCACTTCCAAAGAAGAAAGACGTCCGAGGAAAGAATCGCAAATGTGAAGCCGGACTCGAAGGCAGCAGTTACGGTTCCTTCATGGACGTCGACAAGCTGCGTGCCGCACGCCTTTCCGTGCTTACGGCAGGCATCGACGACCTTCCGACAAGCGTCCATCACCTTTGGATCTGAAATCCGGCCGGGAATGCCGAGAGAACCCGAGAGGTCGTACGGTCCGATCATAGCGCCATCGACGCCTCCATGCGACACCAGTTCGTCGATGCAGCTGACTGCTGTAATTGACTCAATCTGGATGATGATCGAGCATCGTTTGTTCCAGTTTGACGTGTAGTCCTCAAAGGAGAAGCCGTAGTCCTGGGCGGAAGCAACACCAAAGCTCCGTTTCCCACCGGGCGGATACTTGCACCATTCGACGATTCTGTTCACTTCTTCGAGCGTGTTGACCATGGGAACAATAATGCCGTCCGCACCGGAATCCAGCAGACGCTTGATCTGTTCCCCGTTGTGGGATGAGATGCGGGGAAACACGCCGTGCCGCCGGCGTGGGCTGCCGCCATGATCTGCCGCGCCTGCTCGAGGCTGATGGTGCTGTGCTCCAGGTCGATGCCGATGAAATCGACTGTGGACGCGGCAAAGATTTCGGTAATCGAGGAATGCCCGATGGACGTCCATGCGCCAAAGGCGCGGGTGTCTCTCGATATCGGATGTGAACGCAAGTCTGACATTGTCTGCTACGCTCCTGCCCCGGGACGGGACCATATCTGATTAGGAGACCCTGATGCCTTCCATTCCAGTTTGAGCCCTGCTTTCTCGAGGCTGCGGCTGCAATCCTTCGACTCGCTCACCGAATCCGGAACCTCAATGATTACCGATCGCAATGCCGGATCGGCAAGCGTTACCGCAGCTCCGGCAAGGATCGCGGGCTCCGTGCCATCGACGTCAATCTTGATGCAGTTCGGCTGAAGTTGGAGCTGACGGCAGAACTCGTCCAGAGTTATGGCGTACGTACCTTCGCGGGCAATCACTCGATGTCCGGTCTTTGTCATCGTCAACGGTTCAGCAGCCTCCGTCGAGAGAGCTGCACCCGGCGTAAGATCCTGAATATGAAGAGTACTTGGTCCGGATTTGTCGCTCAGTGCGAGTGGGTAAATCGTCGCCCGATCCAGCAGACCGTTCTCAACGACATTGTCGCGGAGGAAATGCAGATTCGCATACTCGGGCTCAAAAGCGACGACTCGAGCGGCAGGATGTCGCATCAGGGCATAGAGGCTATAGACACCGATATTGGCGCCGATGTCAAAAAAGAGATCGCCATCCCGAAGGTAGTGGTCGATCCAATCCAAAGTCTCCGGCTCTTTCGTGTTGTAGCTCTCCCAGCGGTAATAAGTGATCGGATTGTTGCATTGAAGAGAGAACGTCAGGCCGCGCGCGTGAACCGCACGGCGATGGCGGCTCAGACGCTCTGCGAATTTCCAATATCCCAGCGAGAGAACGTTCAACGACTGTTGAGACGGCTTCCGTCTTCCAGGAACATCTTTACGGTTTCTTTGCTGTAGGGATGAACGAGCATCCCTTCAATCAGGCTCGGCACCGCGGTGACAATGTCGGCACCGGATTCGAACCATTCGACAATGTTAAGGACCTCGCGTGTCGATCCGACGATGATCTTTGATGGACTCTGGAAGGCATCCAGCAGCGAACGGAGCCGGCTCACCTCGAGACGGGAGTCGTAACCCATATTGTTGACCCGGCCGCCGAAGATTGAAACGTAGGTGGCGCCGGCCATCGCCGCAAGAAGGCATTGCTGCGCACTCATCATCGCGGTCACGTTGACGCGGACATTGTGGCGCGTCTCGAGTTCGTGAATCAGTCCCAGATTTTCGGTGCCGCCGTCAGGACCGTGGATGGTGACTTTCACGTTGATATTCTTCGCCCAGCCCGCGATCTCGAGGGCCTGTTTTCGCGATTCGTCGATCCCGGCTGTGGTGACTTCGACGGAAAGAGGCAGGGGCGCGATCAGTTTTGCCATTTCCCTGCAATGCTTGCGAATGCCGGTCCACCCCCCCGTGATTCCGTCTTTCATCAGGATTGTCGGGTTGGTTGTAACTCCCCGAACGATGCCGAGCTCAAGATACTTCTCGACCTCATCGAGTTTTCCGGTGTCGAGAAATATTCCGGTCAGACGCGTCATTTGGATATCGTCTCCCATTTGTTGCCTTTGGCCATAAGCCGGGGATCGCAAACAATGCCGTGCCACACCACAGCCTGAAACGCTTCGGTGTGAGGCGTAATGTTATCCGGATTAATCGTCGGAATCACAACGACGATATCGCCCTTTGATTTCGTATAGCCACCGTCCCGCCCTACAATGCCGAGCACATCCATTTTTTGAGCCCTGGCTTCGTCGATAGCCATGACGAGATTCGGGCTGACGTTCTTTTCCTTGCTTCCGCCCCCGACAGAGAGCACCAGCAGGGCATCGTGCGATGTGGGTTTGCTCACCTTCAGCCAGTCGGAGAAAACACGGTCCCATCCCTCGTCATTGGTCCGGGCTGTCAACTCGGACACGTTGTCGACGGGCGTATAAGCCTCGATGCCCGCCAGCTTGCGAAAGTCGTTCACGGCATGACTGCAATTGCCCGCGCTGCCGCCCACACCGCATAAGAAGAGGCGGCCGCCTTCCTGGCGCAATCGAACGAGGCGCAGCACAAGACGGTCGATAGTCTGGAGATCCAGTGTGCGGGCGACTTCCTGGACCTCGGCGAAGTACTGTCCGATCCATGGGTGCGTCATGACAACCGCGCCACAACGCGTGCGAAAGAACTCATTAAGTTCTCCTGAAGAAAAGTCTGAAACGCCTCTCGCGTCTCCGGTTCCGACTCGAGTATCTGGCGTTCGAAAGAAGACAGCGGAATCGAAGGGTCGTGAGTGGCGTGAGCACTCCAACGATCTCCACGTCGAGCACTCCCGGTGTACTGATCTCGACGGGAACGAGTCCGGCCCTCTTCAGCAGATTGACGAGCCCGGCAACGGAAAAACAGTTGGCCCGATCCGGCGGATAGACATAAAGATTCTTCAATCCCAGCACAGAGATATCAAAGCCCGTGGAGACCAGCGCCGTCACAAACAGAAGACCGCCCGGCTTCAACGACGCCGCAACATTCGTGAGCAGAGCCGCCGGGTCTGCCGATCGATCGAGACTCTCCAGTAGTACGGCGGCATCGACGGGCTCACCAGCGCCCGCGGGCCGACCGGGAACATACTCCGGGATCGAGAGTACAGCTTCAAAGGACCCACTTGCGCGGAGCAAGGGCAGAAACGCACTTGGCGGTGTGGCGAATTCGACCAGCCGTGCCCGCGAAACACCGTGGAGACGAAGCGTATTCTCAATCCACTCCAGCTTGGGAAGATACACATTCTCATTTCGCGAAGCCGTTATTGAAGAATGGTGAGTCCGCTTGTACTTGCCGACTTCCTGCAGGAGACCGGCCCATTCTTCCTGCCCACAGGATCGGACCATGAAAGTCGCGCATTCCGGGCAAACGGCATAATCAATCCCTCCACAACCCCGAACGGCTTCAGGCTCACGTCGCAACAGGGACATTTCTACGCAATACTGCCGCATTCCCGCCGTGACCTTACGCGTTCCCGACGAAAACTGCGGTAAGCCTGAAGGTTTCCGAGCGGTTTTACCGAAGAAAGCGAGAAATCGTAGGTAGCTTGAATGTGACCTCATCTATTCCTTCCGCCTAGTGTGGTGTGCTGATGATTACCTAGACCATTGCCGGAGAGCGTGACAGCCCGGGGATTCTAGGAGCGACGAGGGCGCAATGCTCATTCATTGTAACCGAGAAGCGACAACGAAGGCGGGGTTGCCCGCCGCGGAAATGGTCTAGGTAATTATGAGACACCTCATTTAGCGTTTGCTCCGGTGCCCCACCGTGTCACGAAGGGCATAAGCGTCCCGGACGATGGCCATGACGCGACGGGCATCTTCCAGGGTGCCATGAACAGGACGCCGGTGTTCCTGGATCGCAGAGAGGAATTCCTGAACTTCGAGATCCCATGATTCATCTCTGTCGAAATAACAATCTCTTCGCGCGGATTGCCGATCGCCATGGCTTCATCTTCGAACTGCCGCTTTCCGATCACGAGTTGCTCACGGCCATAGCTTCCCGTCTTTGACAACAGTCCGCTCGCGACAAGGTAGCCGTCCCGGCAACCGATATCGAGCCGAAAACTGTGTTTCCAGAGGGTTGCCGAGGAATGAAGAAAGGCGGGTATGCCAGATTCGGATTCGAGGAGAACGAAGGCGTTATCTTCGACACCGCATCCCCAGAACGCGTCCACCAGCACCGCATCCCTCACGCGCATCGGGCCAATTAGAAAATGAAACAGATCGAGCATGTGAATCCCCTGGTCGAGAAGGATTCCACCGCCTGACAGCTGCAGCTGGTTTCTCCAGCTCTCGCGGTAGCCAACTCCACCCGATTTGCCGTAGGTTCCCTTGATATACGTCGGCTCACCCAACCCCCCCGGACCGATCAAAGCACGGGCAGCCGTGATGGACGGATGAAGGCGATGGTTGAAGCCAAACATCAGACAATGATTCGGGACCGCTTCGGCTGCTTCTGCGATCCGCAAAAAGTCATTCCAGTCGCGACCAGGAGGTTTTTCGCAAAAGACGCGTCCACATCGGAGAATCGCATCGACACACAAATCCGCGGTGACGTTATTGGGGGTGCAGATAAAAGCGGCATCGACGGTTTCCCACGGGATGGGCGAATTGGGTTCCAGCAGGGCTTCTCCAAGACCCGCCCTCGCAGGATCGATTGCCGGGTCAACGACAGTGATTTTTCGGACGGCAGGATGCTCCTTCAGGACTCGATGACGAATCCTTCCCATATACCCGTAACCGAAGATCAGGCAGTGCATAAATCCGTCCTGCGAATGACCGCGGCATCCAGAAAGGAAGCGACACTGCGATCGTCCACGGGAGCAATATAGCGGTTCACGTAATCTGCCGCACTGCTCCATTCCCTCGCGAGCCCTTCTGCCGGTTGCCGTTCGAACTCCTGAAGGATCTCCTGAAAGCCTGCGAGCGTACCGCAGGTCCTTCGCCAGTTCGCGAGTTGGTAAAGGGGATCGGAATTGACCATCTCTGGTAGCTGCAGATTCACCGCCAGCAGTCCGCTCAAGATACCATACAGCGCTGCTGAAGAACCTCTGTACAACAGGACCGACGACCGATCGAAGTCTTCCTGAATCGAAATCTTCTCCGAGATTTCCATATTTCCCCGGGACCGAATGGGCAGGTCGATCAGCTTCAACGCGCGTGAGGCGGGCCACTGAGGGTGGCCCCTCAAAATGAACCGGTAGCCAGGCATTGCGATTCCACATTCGTAAGCGAACCTGAAGAGAGCATCCGCCTCGGATGCAATCCCTTCGGGAAGAACCAGAACGGTACGGAGCGAGGCCGGCGCAGGCGCGGAGGCCATCCCGGCAGCCTGCCGGCGAAAAGTTCCAAACTGGACGGTCTGAGTTCCGTACTGGCGGTGACCCGCGTCGAGGATTGCGCCGGTGTGTTCGCCAAGCGAAAGCACAATGTCGGGGACGGAACGCTCCTGATTATCCACGTAGGGCCGAATCATGGATAAGGCTTCCGAAAACAGGGCGGTGTGCTGGTAACCGACAGTCCGGCAGGAGTGACTCCCGGTCTTCGCTCCATGCCAGGCGACTTTCTCCCATCCATGCCCTTCGTAGAGGGTCATGAACGCCTGGGGCTTCCACAAGCGGACCGCCGCTCTTGCGATTTCGAAATAGAGGCTGTCCTGGGTCACGGCGGGGTTGAGGCAGTCCAGACTCGCAATCCTCATCGCGCGCTTCAGGAGGGATTCGGAAAGCGAGCGGGATCGCAGGCGCAATGACAGTGAAGCTCCGATTTGATCTGCTGCAACCTTTAGAGGTGTCAAGCGCGGACAGAGTGCAAGCTCCGGAATCCGGCAATTCGCCTCCGTTGAAAGACACCCGGCCGCAAAAGTCTGCCAACCTGTGTTGTTTGCGTCTCCACAGAGCAGGAGCATACTCACGCCTCGGGCAGCCAGCCGGCGCTGCAGGTCGCCATAATAGAAATCGTCTGCAGTCGCAGGGGCGGGGTTCGGACCGAAGCACCAACTTTTCGCCACTACGGCGAATGTTCGACCCGAAAGCTCTGAGACTGCTTTGTCGATCGTCCACCGCAGGCGACTCAGCTTGTATACCAGGCGCACGGCGTTGGCCAGGCAGAGGGCTGCCCGCGCAATCCACAGGGAACTTCGCTCCGCAGCGCGTGCCATCCTGATGGCGCCGTTTGCGGGTTCTGGTCGAGTCTCCACGGGAACGGCACTGCCGCCACGCAGGAGCATTTCCTGAACGGGATGTATGGGATGCTTCAAGTGTAACCACGGAATACAGAGGACTGGGGTAGAACCGAAGTCCTTTCTGATGGCCTGAAGCGCTCCCGCCAATTCGTCCAGCGTCATCATGCCGCGCGGAATCGCTTCGGGAGAACGTGCGCGAGGGTCAGGGCCGGGGACCACCAAAATGCCTGCGCTACGCTCTTGAAAGTATCGAGATGCCGGGATTCAACTCTTGCGCACAAACCTTCATGCAGATATTTACCGGCACGGACGACAGCTCTCTGTTCTTGGGAGTAGCTGCCGGTAGCCAGTCTGCGATCGAAAATGTCGATACTTTCGCGAATGGCCTTCACCGAATGGGAATCCTGCCCTGGATGCCGGCGAATCCCCAGCAGCGGTTCCGGCACATTGTCGGCCCTGCAACGGGAAAGCACCCGATCGTAGAGATCGAGATCTGCGGAGTATCGGTAGCGCTCGTTGTATCCACCGGCGTCCCGCATTACCTGTGTGCGGGCGACAATGCTGCCGTGGATGATCGGAGCCGACCAGAGCAACGCAGCTTGTATGGCGATATCCCCGACAGGTTTTTCAATAAGGCCTTCACGCCTGGACGGGTCTCCTGTGAAGGTCCAGGCGAAAGTACCAACGCATCCGAGTGTCTTGTCGGACCTGGCACTCTGCATCTGCATTTCGAATCGTTTCGGAGCCGAGTAGTCATCCCCGTCCATCCGTGCGATCCATTCCGTTCGTGTTTCCTGCAGCCCCCGGTTCAGAGCTGCCGTCTGGCCTACGTTCTTTTCCAGAACGAGGAGTTGGATTCGGGGATCGTCGTAGGAACGGACAATGTCTGGCGTCTTGTCCGTGGATTGATCGTCGATGACCAGAAATGTGAAATCCGTATAACTCTGGCTGAGGATGCTCTCGACGGCCGCCCGCAGATAGGGCTCCCCGTTGCGTACAGCCATCAATACGGTCAGTTCAGTCATTGCCGCTGAAGCGCTCACTCAAGGGCTTCCTGTAGTCGGAAAGAAATCGCGCCATCCCGTCTTCGCATCGAGGCATGGGTTCGCCAAGGAACCGTTCTGTCTTGCCGCATCCCAGGGAAATATCCGGCGATCGGGGAGCCCCCAGCGGCATGTCGGCGAGCGATCCTTTATTCACATTTTCCATGGAAATCTTCATGCCATTGGCCATGGCCCTTCCGAATTCATACTTGGAAACCCGATCAGCTCCGGCTACATGAAACAAGCCTCGAGCCTCACGCTGGACCATTCGAGACAGGATGCGGGCAAGGTCTACCGCGTAGATCGGCGTGAAGAAGAAATCGTCAAACAGAGTAACGCGCTCCCGCCGGTCTAACGCTCCGTAAAGCCACTCCGCCGCGGTCTTTTTTCTCGCTGAAGACCAGCCGTAGAAATTGGTCCTCACGATCAGGTGCTGGGGATGTAACGCGACCGCTCGTTCTCCCTCGAGCTTGGTCTTCGCGTATACATTCACGGGGCGCGGCGGTTGGTCTTCAGGCCAGAAATGCGAATTCCCACTGAATACGCTGTCCGTCGAAATGTACACAACCACGCAGCTTGGAGCAACGGAGTGGAGCAGGCGTTGCGTGATTCCCTGGTTGTGCTTCAACGCCTCTTCGGGATCGTTCTCGCACAGATCGACGTTCACCGCAGCGGCACAGTGTATGAGGAGGTCGGGCTGAATGTCCTTGACGACGGCGGCAGTAAACGAGGGGTCCCGGAGGTCGCCGTTGAAGAGATCCAGCGGCCAGTCGCCCCACCACTCATTCCGATCGACTCCGCTCACTTCGTGATTCGCACGGAAAGCTGCAGCCAGGTGAGCTCCCAGGAGTCCGGACGCACCCGTTATTGTGATTTTCACCGCTGCTCTACCCGCCGGTAATCAGCCGGGGCTCAGTCGGAGATGGCTTGCTTTCCACCGAGGGAGCAGTCTCCACCTCGGCAACCAGTCTCCGAATATCCGATTCCTTCAACCACTGTGCGTTGCTCTCGCTGCTGTAGCGGAATCCATCGGGGCACGGTCTTCCTCTTTTGAGAGTTTCCTTCCTGCCGGCCTTTGCCTTCTTGCGCCAATAGGAATGGATCGGCTGAATAACGTAGCGGTCTTCGAATTCAACGGTGAGCCGAGCGTCATCTTCGGAAACCAGCGTTTCGTGTAATTTTTCGCCGGGCCGGATTCCGATGATCTCGTGTTTGCAATCGGGGCCAATAACCCGCGCAAGGTCCATGACTTTGACACTCGGTATTTTGGGAACAAAAATCTCGCCGCCGCGCATACTGCCCAGACAATCGAGAACGAAATTCACGCCGTGATCCAGAGTAATGAGAAACCGCGTCATGCGTGTATCGGTGATACTCAGGCGGCCGGTCGAGCGTTGGGCGAGAAAATAGGGTATGACGCTGCCGCGGCTGCCGACGACATTTCCATAACGCACGGCGCTGAATATTGTTTTCGTGATGCCGGTGGCGTTTGCAGCAACGATAAGCTTGTCGGAGCAAAGCTTTGTGGCTCCGTATAGGTTTACGGGATTGGCAGCCTTGTCCGTGCTCAAAGCCAGAACCTTGCGGACTTTCCGCTCCCGGGCAGAGTCCACGACGTTGGCGGCGCCGAGGATGTTCGTCTTGATGGCTTCGAGCGGATTGTATTCCGCGGCAGGTACTTGTTTGAGTGCGGCGGCATGAACGACGATGTCGATACCATCCATTGCGTGATAGAGCCGTTCGCGGTCGCGCACGTCGCCAATGAAGAGGTGGAGATGGGGATACTTGTCCGGCGGGAATTCCTGGCGCATCTGAAACTGCTTCAGTTCGTCACGGCTGTAGACGATGAGTCGCTCTGGCTTGTAGCGTTGAGTTACCGTTCGGACAAACCGGCGACCGAACGATCCGGTTCCGCCGGTGATCAGGATATTCGCGCCATTAAGACTCAATGGGTATCTCCTCTCGCAGTTCGGTCACTTTATCGCGCCCCCACTGCCGGCAATAGCGTTCAGCAGCTTCCGCCATTACAGCTTCACGGCCGCCGCCCCTTTCCAGACCGCTCAGCAGCCACAGAAGGTAGGTGCCCAGGCGCTCTGCTCCACAGCCATCCCGAAACGGATCCATACGATTCAACATCGGGGACCAATCGCCGAAACCTTCAGGCCCCTTATGTCTTCGGTGTTCACGCCAGGCACTCCACAACGCCGGCCACGATTGAAAGATCACCTTGCCGACCCCAAGTTCGTAGAGATCGCTGACGTGCCAGTTCTCTCTGTCGAGCAGCAATGTCGGAGTGCCTGCGAGCGCAGCCTCCATTCCGGCGGTCGCCGCTGAGAGATGGCTGTGTATTGCCACGTCTGAGGCCAACGCTGCGAGCGCGGGCGGGTGGATCCCCTGGACTGCACCCTCCTCATACAGGAAGCAGCGCCGTGTCGCGAGGGCTTTCTGAAGAAGCCTTGCGGAGTCTCCCAGTCTTCCGCGGAGCGAAGAAGGCACTTTGGGCTTCAAAACCAGCCCAAATGAAGGATCACTGAGGACCTTTTCCAGCAGAAATTCGTAGTTCTCGCGCTGAAAACGATGACCGGTGTGCCACCGCTCATCTTCACGCGAGTTCTCGTCAAAGAACGCGGCGATGTAGCGTGCGCCTTGCGCCCGAAGCTCGGCCTTCAGTCTGGCGGCAGGCTCTCTCAGCAACGGAAACCGGTGGTCCCCGAAATACCCTACCGAAACGTGGTAGGCCATCGTCGATCCGGACCGCCTTTCCACTTCTGCGTCGAGGGGCGAATAGCCAAAGGCGACATCCGTATGCACGGCCACTTCAGGAGACGAGTCCGGCTGGCAGGCGCGCTGGTAGATCGTCATGATTCCATTAACGCTCTTGAGCGCGTCCGCAATAGCACAATGAGAGGCATCGTATCGAAACCAGCTTGTGCACAAACGGACGTTTTCCCTGCGAAACAGTTCTGCCCAGTATCCCGTTCTGAGCTGATAATCCCGAACGCATTTGCTGGCCCACTGGGAATCGACCGCGCTCCTGAAACGCGGCGACTTCCAGGAAGTCCTGAACGACGGCCAGTAGGTGTATAGCGGGACAGAACGTGCTGTTCGCGCGAGAGGATTGAGCGCCATGGCCCGAATGCCAAGCCGGCCCAATTTTGCGGAACGCTCTTCGCTGACAGGGTCTCCAGGCATGCTGAATGTGACGAGCAGCCGATCTGCCGGGAATGGAGAAGCCTGGGCGAAGAAGAAGTCGGAGTAGCACTCTGGACGATCAAGATTGAAATACCCCCAGTAATCCGTCATTAGACGGATTCGGTCCGTGGTTTGATCCGCTCCGGAACCGTATCCCGATAGCGAGTTGCGGACGGCACGGGCGAGCCACATGCCCCGGGCGCCGAGCAGGTGAACTGGCAGACTCTTCCACTCTATGGTTCTGGGGACGGCGGCAACGGGAAGACGGCCTTTTCGGGCATAGCGCTCGATTGCGCCAAACCAGGCCCGCGACTCCAGGAACACTCTGCCGTTGTCTTCGGCATGATTCTGCCGCTGCCACCAGTTGGCGACTTGCACGACAAAGAGTGCCCGCCAAAGCGTTTGGCGGTCATCGAAACTCGCAATGGCGAGACTTTTTACCAGGTATTTGGAAAGACGGTTTTGCGGCGCAGACCATCGCTCAAGACTCCGAAAGTCAGCTTCACGTCTTACATCATCGATCGCCTCACCCAAATCGCGGTAATGGACGCGTAAGCGAATAGGCAAGCCGTCCGCATCGCGGACGTCGCTGATTCGAAAATTCAATCGTTCGACCCGCAACCGTGGAAAGAACCGGCGCGAAAGTTTCGCGGCCATCATGCCTGTCCTCGTCGAATCAAAGAAGTAGCAGGACAATGTTTCGCGTTGATGTGATTGATGACGAAGAATTGCGGGAAGGATCCTGAAGACCCAGGCCCGAAGTGTCAGGTATTCAACGTAGAATCGCATCTTCCTCAACGACTTGTCGGAAGACGTCCAGGCATTTCTCCAAATCCGGTTCACTGAGCCCGACACTGCACGGCAGGCTGATACCGCGTTCGTACAGTCGCATGGAATGCTCAATCGCCACTTTCCTTGCCGAACGATAGGGTGGCAATCCATGCATAGGATGCCAAAACGGGCGCGCTCCGATGCCTTCTTCGTTCAGCCGGCGAAGTATTCGCTTTCTACGATCGAGACTCGTTCCTGCAGCAAGCAGGACCGTGTACAACCAGTAGGTTGGTTCGACATCCGGAGGGCAGGGCATCACACAGACAGAACTCAAACGGGAAAATGCGGTTGCATAGCGTTCTGCAATCGTACGCTTTATCCGAATGAACTCTCCGAGCCGCTCCAGTTGAGCCACGCCGATAGCCGCCTGCACGTTCGACAGACGATAGTTGTAACCGATGGCGTCGTGAATGTACTCAAGGGGGTCGTCTTTAGCCTGGGTCGTCAGGTAGCGGGCGCGTTCCGCAAGACCGGGATCAGAACACACAAGCATGCCGCCGTTTCCAGCAGTAACAATCTTGTTACCGTTGAAGCTGAAGACACCGATGTCGCCAAAGGTTCCGACGTGTTGTCCCCGGTAGCGCACTCCGACACCTTCGGCGGCGTCTTCGACGACGGCCAGCCCATATTTGCGGGCCAGCATCACGACTCGATCGATCGGCACCGCCAGACCGAGAATATGCACCGGAACGATGGCACGGACTCTTCGGCCCGTGCTCTTGTCAAAGCATTCGCCACCGCGCATCTCGCACTCGTGTTCGAGAAATCCTTGGGCCTTGTCCACATCCATCTGCCAGTTGGCCGGGTGGGCATCAATCAAGACAGGATGTGCGCCGCAATAGCTGATGGCGTTGACGGGTGCAACGAACGTCAAATCGGAAACGAGGACCTCATCGTCAGCCCGGACTCCGACCAGCTGAAGTGCAACATGGAGTCCCGCCGTGCCATTGGCCACAGCAACAGCGTGGCCGGATCCCACGTACGCGGCAAACTCCTCCTCGAATCGCCGCACGAAAGGACCGGCCGAGGACACCCACGCGGTGTCCAGGCATTCCTTTACATACTTCCATTCGTTCCCGCTGATTTCAGGTTCTGAAAGGGGGATCATATGGCGAGCTCGATCAGACCGCGTAGAACCCCGGACGGTATTCGTCCAGGTGTTCTCGAATCCATTCGAAGGTCCTCCTAAGGCCATCGTCAAGGGACACGGACGGTTCCCAACTCAAAAGCCTTCTGGCCAGGGAATTATCGGCAAGCAATCGTTCGACTTCGCTTCCTGCCGGGCGAAGGCGATCCTCTTCCTGCTCTACGGTTATGACTTTGCCGGCAATCGCCCCGATTCTCTCCACAAGGTCGCCGACGGAGATTTCCGATCCCGACCCCACGTTGATCGTCTGGCCGATAGCAGCGTCCGCTTCTGCCGCTTTCAGAAACGCATCTACGGTATTTGAGACGAAGTTGAAGTCCCGGGTTGGGTAAAGACTTCCAAGGCGAACCGATTTGCCGGTCAAACACTGACTCATGATCGTCGGGATAACCGCCCTGGCAGACTGGCGCGGCCCGAAGGCGTTGAATGGGCGAATGGTCACCACAGGCGTCTGGAAGGACAAATAGAAGGCCTCCGCAAGTTTGTCGGCCCCGATCTTGCTCGCCGAATACGGAGACTGTCCCTGCAGCGGATGTTCTTCGTCAATCGGTGCTCGTCGAGCCGTTCCATAGACTTCGCTCGTAGACGTATGGAGAATCCTCTGGACTCCGAGATCCCGTCCAGCCTGCAGGACGTTGAGCGTGCCTTCTATATTGGTCTTCAAATACGAGGACGGTGCGTGATAGGAATAGGGAATTCCGATCAGGGCGGCGAGGTGAAAAACGAGATCGGCGCCTTTCATTGCGCTGGTCACGCAATCGCGGTCGGACACATCGCCCGCCACGACTTCCATCTCGCCCTTGAGCGGCGAGGAGTCGAGCCAACCCCAGGAACCGTTTCCCCGGTAATGCACAAACGCCTTCACCTGGGCGCCTCCGTTAACGAGCGCCTCGGTCAAATGACTTCCAATGAAACCGCCCGCTCCGGTTACAAGAACCCGCTTGCCCTGGAGGCTCATGATTGGGGACGCACCTCTTTGACCTGTTCCTGGGCCTTTTCATAGTCGGCGTGATGGCCGATATCCAACCAGTATTCCCGAACCGGGAAGCTGCATACAGGCCGGCCGGCATCCAGCAGACGCTGAATGACATCCGTCATGTCGGAAGGTTGTCCTGAAGGAACGAACCGGTAAACGCTGGGTTCAAGCAGATAGAGACCTGCATTCACGAAATATTTAACGAGAGGCTTTTCGGTGAGGCGCTCGATCAATGGTCCGTTGCATTCAACGACGCCGTAGGGGAGCTGGATATCATATTGGCGTACCGCCACCGTCAGCTCCGCATGATGTTCGCGGTGAAAAGACAGCATGCTGCGGACATCGACCCCTGTGAGAATGTCTCCATTGATGACCAGGGTGGTTTCCGACGGCACTTCCATCAATGCGAGCGCGCCTGCGGTTCCCAGGGGCCGGTCCTCGGACACATAACTCATGTCCACACCGAATCCCTTCCCGTCGCCGAAATGCTCGCTGATCTTCTCGGGTTTGTGATGCGTGGTGACATGAAGCCGCCTCACTCCCGCTTGACGGAGTTGCTCGACAATGATTTCCAACAACGGCCGATCTCCGACGGGAAGCATCGGCTTGGGCGTATCCTCGGTGAGCGGCATCAGGCGCCTGCCGGCACCTCCCGCCATGATCACGGCACTTAAAGGCAGGGTCTGATCCCTGAGAAAATCATCCCGAGTCACCAGGCCTACCACTCGATCGTCGGCGTCCACGATGGGAAGATGAAGAATGCCGTGCTTCTGGAGGAGTTCGAGATGAGTGACCCCCTGCGGGTCCAGGTGCGCCGTTATGGGCTTTTCATAGGGAGTTCCACCTTTCCGCCCGAGCAGAACGGAGGTCGGACTATCCATGTCCAGTTGAGCCAGCATCGCCCGGCGGATATCACCGTCCGTAATGGTCCCCAGCAGCTTAAAGTCATCGGAAACAATCAGAATGATGCCGAGACGGTTAGCGTCCATGCGGTTGATCGCATCGAGGATCGAATGATCGGCCGTCATGCAGAGATTTGAGAGATTCGTATACATGCGCGAATCAGGCGACTTGATGCCTCAGCTTCCAGCCGCCGTCCTCTTTCTTCCAAAGATGCTGTGAGCGAAACTCATCGCACAGTTCAAGGAACCGCTCAGGTTTCATTCCGATGTATTCGCAGACTTCTTTGAAGTACCTCTCGGGAAACTCACCATCGAAACGGCGAACGAGGGCGATACCCTCTTCGCGCGTCAGGTGACGATTTCGAATCTCCTGCGCGGCATCGTAAGTGGCACGCCCGATTCCAAACTTGATAAATGTCGTGTAGTAGTGAAATCCATCGATCTTGTCGTCGAGGCTGTTGTACTTGCTGTAGGTACCTTCGGTCCTGACGGGGTTTGCTTCGAATCCTGTGTGCTCCACCGCATAGTAGTAGGCTTCCTGCGGGGTCCATTTCAGGTAGTAGCCCAGGTAGTGCACTTCGATTGGAGAGCGGTCCAGTTCGTGGTAATCGGCCGGCAGATAGGCCATCAGATCACTTAGACTGCATCCGTGATTCTCGATCAATTCGCGAATCGAGAGGCCGCCGAGACTGATCTCGGAGACATCCTGCATGGTGTAATAGGACTTGCTTCTGAGCGAGGAAGAGTTATCTGCCAGCGGGTTTCCGTACTCGGCTTCGTTCTCTCCATAAAAAATCAAGGGAACGCCATACTTCAAGGCGATCTTTGGCGCAAGGTTCTTTTGCCCCAGGATGAACGTTTGAAAGGGGTGAAGGAGGTTTTCGATCGACAGACGTGTCAGCAACTTGTGGGTTTTTCCATTGGGTTTGAACGTGATGTTGTCGAACCCTCCGACTTCGATCCAGCTCCGGAAATTTTTCCAGCCGATATCGGTGTACAGGATCGGCGGCCAGGTCACGGTTAACGGATGCATGCCGTACTTGTACTTGAGCACGTGGGCCTGAAAGGCGCTGTCCTTCCCCCCGCTGCCCGGCACGATACAGTCGTATCCGCCGTCATTCCGGCGATGTTTGTCGAGCAGTCTCAGCAGCTCCTGCTCCCGACTTTTCCAGTCGATCAGGAGTTTTTGTTCAGCGACCCTGCAGGCGTCACAAACACCCTCTTCATCGAAATGAAGGGAGCGGTGTTTGTGTTCCTTCGTGTGCTTGAACTCTACAGACGATGCCGGCCGCTGGTTGGACATGACGCAGCGCTTGCAGTACGTCACTTCGCGGGGAAGTCCCCATTTTGCTTCCAATTGTTCAGTCAAACAGTCACTCCATTTCGCCGGCTCAGCACGGCGGCAGCGAGGGCCTGATACATCTTCAATCCATTCTGTCCGCTACGCTCCGGGTGGAACTGACATGCAAAGATATTTTCCCTCGCGAAACTCGAGCAGAATTCCATGGACCCAAACCTGGTCCTCGCAAGTACAGAGGCGCCTGCCGGCCTGACGTGATAGGAATGAACAAAGTACATGTAACTGCCATTCGGCACAGACGCCATCAGAGAACCTTCCCATGATGTCACGAGCGCACTCAAAGCCGGGCCTTCAGAATAGACTCGGCTCCACCCGATATGGGGAATTTTCGGTGCCTCTGCTCCTTCGGAGTCCAGGCGAACGACATCGCCTTCGATCAGACCGAGCCCGGGATGCCTGCCAAATTCGTAACTTTCGGTCATCAATAGCTGCATTCCCAGGCAGATTCCCACGAGCGGCCGCCCTGTAGCCGCATAGTCACGAAGCGCGGCAACCAGATCGTGCCTGCGGAGATTCTCCATCGCATCAGCGAAGGCGCCGACCCCGGGAACAATCACAGCAGGGGCGTCAAGGACGATGTTCTTGTCCGCGGTAATCGTGGCTTCGAGTCCAGTGTACTCACAGGCGTGCTTGACGCTGAAGAGATTGCCCATTCCATAGTCGACGATCGCGACGGGTTTGCGCGCGCCCTCAGGCATGGCTGGCTTTATCCTGAAGCGGCCTGCAGTCTATCCCCAGTCCGCAGAGGTGATTCTTGATGTCAGACAAGGTCGCGGGAGTGATGAGGGAAAACGACTTTCCGCTGTTCAGATACTCTACGTTGCCTTCATCCGGAAAATCCGAGGACTTTGCCGACGTTCGCAAAAAAGCGTAATGCAGCATCGATGCGACGCACACGGCATCCGCTCCGCGATGCGCAACTTCGCTGATGTGCTCCAGGCGGCCCGCACCGCCGGCCGCAATCACAGGGATCCGGACTGCGCCTGCCACATTTTCCGTGAGCTCAAGATCATAGCCTTTCCCGGTGCCTTCGCGATCAATCGATGTCAGCAAAATCTCGCCGGCGCCGAGATCCGCAGCCTGGACAGCCCAGTCGAGAACATTCATCCCCGTACTTTCGCGTCCGTTGTCCGTGCAAGCCTCATAGACACCACCGGGCTGCCTAATGGCCTCGATCGAAACAACGACCGTCGAACTGCCGAAGGTTTCGGCTGCCTTCTTGATGATCCGCGGATCGGCGATCGCTGCAGTGTTCAATGCGACCTTGTCCGCGCCGGCACGCAGAACTGCGCGGATGTCCTCCAGCGTCCGGATCCCGCCGCCTACAGTCAGGGGAATAAAAATCTCCTTTGAGGTTTTCCGAACGATGTCCAGCAAGCTGTTGCGCTGATAAAGGCTGGCCACGACGTCCATGTAGATCAGCTCATCGGCGCCATCATTGTAGTAATGGCGGGCAAACGCTTCAGGCTTTCCGAGGACCCGCAGACCTTCGAGATGGATACCTTTGACAAGGTTCGGGCCTTTGATATCCAGGCGGGCAATAACACGAAGGCTCATTGCTTTCTGAAAGCGAATCCCTTGATTGGTGCGTAGTCTCCAATCGGCTCCTGAATGGCCGACGACAGGAAGCGAACGAAGTGGCTGTTGCGGACGAACGGATTCTGGCCCAGGGCAAGGGGATGCAGGACGCGGGCAACGAAGAAGTGGCTTGACATAAAATTGGAAGGCAACGCATCCTGCCAAATCGGCGTCAAGGACCTTTCGGCGGCAAAGAAATCGTCGCGCAAATACAGATTGTGATGGGCTGGCGGGATGGCTTCAAATCCGAACTCCTGACGTGCCGCGTTCAAGGACGACAGTGGGGAATCGAAGGCTTCGATACTTGCCAAAAGCCCCCCCGGCTTGAGGACTCGGACGAGCTCCCTCAGAGCACGGGACTGGTCCTCAGGGTTGAGGAGGTTGATCAACACACGCTGGCAGATCAGCACGTCAAACTGCGCATCTTCCGCCGCAAGAGTGCGAACATCCCCTTTCACAATCAAGGCGATCGCCGGATCGGGAAAGCGCTGTTTCGCGAGCTCCAGGAGTTGCGGGGTAAATTCGAATCCGTGCAGCCCCAACTTTGGAAACTGCTCGTGAATCGCTCCCAGCGTAAAACCATTGCCGCAGCCTACGTCGCAAAGCTGGGCATAAGGGTGCACGTCCAGAGCCTGTTTGACAAATCGAAGGATCCATTCGGTCTCGCGCTGCCGCGTTGTGGCGTCCAACATCGTGGAAGACGAATCCAGACCGCGCTCCCGGGCTTCCGCTTCGTAGTGCTTCAGAATGACGTCGTCGTAGTTTGCGTGCATGGGTTATGGAGCCTCTTTCTCAACCGTTGGACAGTACATGAAGATCGCAGAAGCGCTTCTTGATCAACCCCTCGTCAAGGTCCACGGATTTCAGGCGGTCCACGATTGCCGCACTCGCATGGCCGTCGCCATAAGGGTTTGTCAAATCGCGCAGACTAGCCCGGAACTCCGCCGATGTCGCCTTGCGGATTCCCTGGAGAACCTCGGTTGTGGTGTACCCGACATCGATGGTGTTCGCCGCACGCAGTCGTCCCTTCTGCCTTGTCCCGATATTTACAACAGGGAGGCGGAAAGATGCCGCCTCGATGATGCCGCTGGAGGAGTTGCCGACCATCGCTGCGCTGGCGGCCATCATACTGAAGTAAGCGTGCGTACCGAAATTCTCGATCATGGCAGCGGATGGGCTGGATTCGACGAACTCCCTTACAAGACGAAGAATGACCCGGTTGTTCGTGTCCGCGTTCGGCAGTGTGAATATGGAGGGCATCCGGGCGAGCCGAAGCGCGTCAAGGAGCTGTCCGACCTGCCATTCCGTCCGCTCATATTCCAGCGTGACCGGATGAAATGTAACCAGGAGCGGCAGCGGATTCATCGAAATCTGGAACTGACGTCCGAGGTCTTCCGGACGAAGCAGGCGAAGACTTCCAATCTCGTCCAGTCCGGGGGCGCCGCTGACCAGCACGCGCCAGGGCTCCTCCCCCATCTGGATGAGCCTTTCTGCGTGCTGTTCAGTGGACGCAAAATGAAGATGGCTGAGCTTCGTCATGCTGTGACGAAGAGCGTCATCGAACGCGCCTTCTGTCAGTTCCCCACCGTGTATGTGCGCAACAGGAATGCGGAAAGGAAGAGCTGCAAGCGTCGCAGCGTGCATTTCAAAACGGTCTCCGAGGGTCACCAGGATGTCTATCTTTGTCGAGGCGAAGACTTCGGCAAAACCAGAGACGCCTGCACCTATCGTCTTCCCTATGCCCTCCGGCGTGTCGAGCTGAGGCGGCGTTTCCACCTTCGCGGAAATAGGAAATCCATCGCTGCTGATCATGCCTGCCGTCATGGACTCGCGGGGGGAAAGATGTGTCCCCCCCACCAGCAAAATCAGTTCCAAGTCTGAATCTGCCTGCAGTTTCCTGAGAACAGGACGGAGGTGTCCATAATCAGAACGTCCGACTGTGACGACTCCGATTGCTCTCATTCGTCAAACATCTCGCGGCTGAGCAAAATGCCTGCAGGTATATCCAGCCTGGATCGCCGCCCGACGATCGTCGCCCGCTCGCTGGGCGGAATCCCGGTGCCGGGACGCTTGACTGCGATGTGCGCAGCCGTCACTACCGTTCCCCGGGGAATTTCCACGCATGAAACAAGACTTTTCCTGGCAACTCCAGCGATTGGGCCTTCGGTCGCTACTGGAACTTTTCTGCCGTCACCGAGCGATGCCTCCACTTTTCGAATTCCTCGGATCATGGCACGCAGGACTTCGGGCTCCGCGGACGCTTGATGATCCGGCCCCGGAAGTTCTCTGTTTAGAGTGAAATGTTTCTCGATAACACACGCACCAAGGGCTACCGCCGCCAGAGCGACTTCGATTCCTTCAACATGGTCGGAATATCCAACAGGAACGCCGAACGCTTCAGAAAGCGTTGCCATCGCGCGAAGATTGGCCGCCTCGGGACGTGCGGGATAGTTACTGACGCAATGCAGCAGGGCAATCTGAGAGTTGCCGGCGGCATCGATTGCCGTAACTGCCTGCCGTACCTCGTCAAGGTCGCTCATCCCTGTGGAGACGATCATGGGTTTCAATTTGCGAGCCACGTGCTCCAGAAAGGGAAGATTCGTGATTTCACCGGAAGGAATCTTGAACACCGCCATTCCCAGATGGTCCAGGAAGTCAGCGGATTCCTCATCGAATGGCGTCGACATGAACAGGATGTGCGATTCGCGGCACCGCCGGACCAGGTCCGGATAACACTCGGGCGGTAGTTCCAAGCGCCGCAACATGGCGAGTTGCGATTCCGAATCCGCTGACGAGGTTCGTTGGTAATCGGCTTTTGACGCCTCCGGAAGCACCAGCCTTTCGGCCGTAAACGTCTGGAACTTGACAGCGTCCGCGCCGGCCTCCGAAGCCACACGAATCATCTCCAGCGCCACGCCAGGATTGCCGTTATGATTGACGCCGGCCTCGGCAATCACGAAGCACGGCTGGCCGGACCCCACGGCCCGGCCATCGATATCCACGGTCGCAATGGGCTTCACCACGAAGTGAAACCTCCGTCGACGACGAGATTCTGGCCGGTTGTGTAGCTTGAAAGGTCGCTTGCAAGATAAGCGATGGCGCCTTTGAGGTCTTCCTCGGTTCCCATTCGCTGCAAGGGAGTCCGACCCACGTAGCGCTCGCGAAAGGATTGCGGTTGCGCGCGTTCAATGCCGCCCGGGCTGAGGCAATTCACACGAATCCCGGGCGCAAGGACAGTCGCCAGGTAACGGGTCAACTGGAGCAATCCGCCTTTGGTGACCGCATAGCCGGCCGGGTTTGCCATCCCGGTCCCCTCATAGAGTTTCAAGTCGGGACCGACCACTCCGTATATGGAACCCACAAGAATAACCGAACCATGGCGGCTCTCCTGCAGCGCCCCGCGGCCTTCCTGAACGGCGACAAATGCCGACCCGACGTTGACCTGCATCGCGGCCTGGAAGGCCCTCAAGGACTGCTGCTCAAGCGGCACAGCCCAGCCGGGCATGGTCGTGGTTCCAGTATATCCCGCACAGTGCACCAGGATTCCGAGGCCGTTCATTCGCTGGGTGGCATTGTTAACGATGACTCGCACCTGTTGCTCGTCGTTCAAGTCACCGGGAAACGCGAACACACGGTCGCTCCCCGTCTTCCCGGCCAGTACCTTCACGCGCTCAGTACACGCCACCGGATCGATGTCCGTAATCGAAACGGTCGCTCCCAGCTCGAGAAGCGTCTCGCAGACCGCGAGACCGATATGCCCTGCGCCACCTGTAACCAGGGCGCGGCGCCCGGATAGCTGCATGAGTTGCCGTAGAGACTTCATCACGCGATGTCCTCAAGGGCGTCCAGGCGCTGCCGCATCCCGGGCTCAAGTTTGTTGAGAACTTCCACCCTCGGACTGGACGTTGGCCTTATCGTTGACAGGAGTTCCGGCGTTCTGGTTCCGAACTTCAAACCAAGCTTCACTGCGAGAGATCCAATGACATCCTCCGGGCTCTGTAACATCCGATCGTAATCGACAATGGTGGAACTCTCCAGCCCGCGGTAGGACTCCGTCATGAAAGCGTAGTAGTAGGCCGCGCGATGCAGTTCGTCCCCCCCGATCCAATATTCGATGTCTGCTTCTGGAATCCAGTAGGGGATAAGAGTGTCGTGCGCGATTCGATTGGGCCAGATCACCAGTCCACCCCTTAAAACATCGTCGGAAAACCATTTCTTCTGGAGGATGGAGTTAATGGTGTCGCTCGCGCGACGCTTGAGAAGCACGAAACGGGAACCGGGGTACAACGCTTTCAGCGTTTTCAGGTACGGGGAGATATCGGGGACCTTGTAGACGATGACGCTGTCACGCGCTTCGACAGAAGCTTCGGTTTTTCGTTTCGATTTCGACAGCCTGGCTTCGACGATCGCCGCGTCCTTGACGTTGTAGATGGAGCTGTCGTCCGCCCGGTTGCAGTTCAGGCCTCTTCCGCACAAAGTGTTGATGAGAAACTCCTCGTAAAGGTAGGTTTCGTACAACAGCATCCATTCGGAGTTCGGCAATACCGGCATGACCGCGAACAGGGAGACCAGCATGGGTCCTTCGAAGCAATACTCCACACGATCCATGGAGTGCAGGATTTTCCCAAGGATCGTCGTACCGCTTCGGCCGCATCCGGAAATGATGACGGCGCGATTGCACGCATCAAAGGCGGCATAATTGAGTTTCAGCTCCGATTGAGCCACGGGAACTCCACCAATCCCTGCTTTACAAGCAGTTCTGCGAGATTGAACTCGGAAAGATCGTCTATGGACATTGCCCGGATCTCCGGGATCTCGAAAATCAGATGGCGTCCGGACCGCCGCCAGTCCAGCCCGGCAGATCGGACAAACTCCGTTCGCCAGATATAGATCGATCCGTTGATTCGATAAACGGCCGGAACATCCTGGCGCCGTGCATACTTTCCGGCGGTATCGAACAGATCCGTCATCCAACCGTCGTCCGCCGTGACGCAATGCCAGATAGGATTGAACGAAGGCTGCGAAACACCAAGAATTCCAGCGGCCTCCGGCTCGTGGAGCAACCTGGCAAGGGCGCCCGAGACATCTGAAGGGAGTCGTGCGGGTGAAGTCGGGTCCAGCAGGAGCAGGAAATCGTACAACTGCCCCTCGTCCTTTTCGACGGCGCCCAAAGCGTGCTGCAAAACCGGCCACAGCGGCGTGTCATCCCGTGCAAGCTCGCTGGGCCGAACGAACGGAACGTCTGCGCCATACCTACGCGCAACTTCGATAATCTCTTCCGATTCAGTCGTCACGACAAGGCGATCGATTTCCGGGCACAGCTTGGCGAACAAAAGAGTGTGAGCGATCAGAGGTAGACCAGCAAATAGCCTGACGTTTTTTCCCGGGAGGCCTTTGGACCCGCCTCGAGCCGGCACAACAGCGAGTAGCCTTCGTCCTCTATCCATTCAACGGTACTCGACGGTCTCCTGCTTTCGGCTCTGCGCGGACCGGCGCGCGGCATCGCAAATCGCAAGGACCTTCGCACCATCAACGCCTGTTGCCAGGCGAGGATCAGATTTTCCCCCACGCTGCACAAATGCTTTGTCCTGGGAGGAGAATAGTTCATCCACGGAATCCGGCGAGGAACTGGTCTGCTGCGGATTTCCAGCCAGCTCCACTATCACGGTTCCAGACAGAGCTTCCCAGACAACAGTTCCCGCTTCGCCGTGCGCCTGCATTCGCCGCTGTGGCGGCCGGGTGAGATAGTCGATCGCTATCGAAACAACGGCTCCGTCGGCGGTCTCCCAGGTCAACTCGGCCAGTTCGTCCGACTGAATGCCGAGCCTGCCCAAATTCTTCACGTAGGCAAAGACAGCTTCAGGCCAGCCAAACAACCACGTCGCATAGTCGATTTCATGCACGAGATCCCGGAGGACACCGCCTTCTTCGGATCGTGCCGAGTAGGAATCGCGGTAGGGCCTCGAAGGCCGCCACTGTGGCAAGTAGGACTGGCATTCAATCCGGACGGAGTGGAGACGGCCTGCAAGAGGGACAACATGGCGAAAGCCCGCCATCGACTTTGAAAATCTCAGCGGACAACCGACGAACACCTGCAGGCCTTCCTGGTTCGCCTTTTCCAGTATCGGGAAAGCCTCCGCGGCATCTGTGGCGAGAGGCTTTTCAACCAGGATACTCATGCCACGATCAAGTGCGGCGATCGAGTCGCTACCGTGTTCCCGGGTGTCCGAGGCAATCACGCAGTAACGAGCCCCCATCTCGGCGGCACGATCAAGAGTCGGCGTGACGGCATATCCCAGGGCAGCCAATTCCGGTAAGCGCTCCGGACGCCTGGGAATCGCGATAGGCGCCATTCCTGCTATCGTACTCAACGCTTTGAGATGCCTCATGCCGGCACTTCCGGTCCCGACGACAGCGACTTGTGTATCCATCAGAGGCTGTAGCCCGCGATTTGCTCGGCGAAACGAGTGAGTTCGAAAGCGCGGCGCATGGAAATGACTGGAACGGCTTCCCGCACGCCTTCGTGCAGTAATGCGGCGACTTGCTCCACAAAACCCGTTTTGATTTCTGGCGCGAGAGTATCAACCGGGATTTGTTCCCAATTTCCCATCGATGACGTTCGGCGGTATGCCTCTTCGAGCGGACAAAGGCGATAGCTTGAAACCGCAGTGTTGATCTCAATCCACCAACGGTCCGTGGATCCCCAGTCTGCCCGATAAGTGAACGGTATGGCCTGGTCCGTCACCCCTGCTCCCACGAAAACGCTGCCGGCGGGATGCCAGGCCACCGCGGAGCCGGAGTGCTCTCCATGCCATTTTTGAGGCATTCCGATCAGGCCATGGGCCATGCTCAGCACATGAAGACTGTTGGCGATGAGCCAGCGCTCCAGTTCCAGGGGATGAAAATTTGGAATCCTGATGCGATTCACCAGTTCCGTAAAAGAATAATGACAGGAGGTAATACCGCCTTCTGCGGCTGCGCGCGAACGGACTTCGGCAAAGGAAGGATACGCAACCCGGTTGTATCCACAAATCGCATCGACATCACGCGACTTGAGAAACTCGTCAAGACGCTCGATGGCCGACGCCCACAGAGAGACCGGCTTTTCAATAAGCATGCGGCGGAATCCCCGGTTCTCGAAATACATCGCCGCTTCCACGAGCTTTTGAACCGGCAACGCAAGGATAAGAACTTCGCCAGGCAATGCCTTGCCATCCCACCGCTCATATCCACCGCTAAACACGGCGATTCCCTTTCCAGGCAGGTCGCGCGTGCCGGCCTCTCCCTGCGAGCACACTCGAATGCTGCAGACGCCAAGCCGCTCCAGCGCCGTCACAAACTGTCGTCCCATGTTTCCGTAGCCGACGACCATAGCAGCCCGCGTGGAAAAGTCCCCGGCGGCGATGCGTTTTCGCAGATCCTCCGCACTCACCGCGCCCATCACGTGACCGGGCAGCGGTCGAGTTGCCCCTGTCCCAACAATTTTTCGAAATGCGGCTGCAGGGAATTCAAAATGAATTCGTGTGCGGGGGAACACTCACGAAGCGTAGGAAGCGCACAGCCCCCTTTGTGAAGAATGTCGCCGGCGAAAGTCTGCGTCATGCGGCTGACGGCAATATTCTGTTCGTAAGGCACGCGTGTCCACTGCCAGTCTGAATCCCGGGCACTTTCCCAGAACCATCGCTGCATATCATCAACTACGGCCCTGTAACCTGGCGCCACGATCGTGAAGCAATCCGGAGTATCGTGGTCGGAATAAGAGAGGAGAAACTGGCTGCCTTTCCGGGTCCTGCCCAAAAGCGTGCCTGTTAGATCGAAAACGTCTTCTCCCCGTTTTGACGGGTGAAGTTTCGAGTCCACGAAAGAGGCAGCGGCTTCTATCGAATCCGCGGAATCAAAAAAGGCGAACAGGTCGGCAGCGTGCACTCCGTTATTGGCGAGCCCGAAGTTCCCCCCTTGAGCTGTAAACACGATCGGGCGATCTGGATCCAGCATGGACTTTATGCGCTGGTGTGAGATGTTCGCGCGAGCCTTGCAGTTCACCCATACTGACAAACTATTATCCTCTGCGAACTGCAGCAGACTTCTGTAATCCCTGACAGACTGCGCCACGATCTTTTCGATGAGGAACGCCCGGTATCCGAGTCTGGTGGCAACTTCCCGGACCACATCGCATCGAACATCTGCACGGGTCGCCACGACACAGAGATCGCCGGGAACTGTAGCGTCTTCCAGAGAAGACAACCAGCGCACATCCTGAACGCGCCGGCCCGAAGCCTCCGCGAGGCGGCTCCGCCCCAGTTCCAATCCCTCGGGGCGCGGATCATAAACCTCGATGGATTCCACGTCAGAAAGGGCGGCAACCGCCTGGAGATGCCGGCTTCCCAACTGCCCGCAGCCGGCAATCAGGACACGGGTCTTGCTCATGCCGAATACTCCGCATCCCCTATAAGCAGGTCGCAGACGGCCAGCAACCAGATTTGGTGCGTCATCTCGACAACGTTATAAGCCCGGCTGTTGACCCAGAAATTCAGCTGTCCTAATTGCCTCAGAGGATTGTCCTGGGCAAAACCGGTAAACGTGACGACGACTAATCCTTTGCTCACTGCGAACCTGGCGGCATGCAGCATATTCGGCGACTGACCGCTCGAACTGACCAGGACCAGGGTATCGCCCTCATCGGCATAGAATTCCAGCGCCTTTTTCACCCAGTTCTCATAGCCGTAATCATTGGCGAAGCAGGTAATGAGATCTGATTCGTTGAAGTTGACGCAGCGGATTCCAGCCTGCTTCGTAAAGTCCACGGTGCAGTGGCTGGCGATGGCGGCGCTTCCTCCGTTTCCAGCAATGATGAGCTTCCTGCCTTTCGACTTCGTTGCGGTGATCAGTTCTTTCAGATGGATCAGGGATTCCCGGACGTCCTGAACGAAAATCGATTCTCGATAGCGGTTGAAATAGGCTTCCAGCCACTGGCGGTCATCTATCGGCATAGGTCGCCTGACTGGTCAGCTGATCGATGATGGCATCGTGATTCACCGTAAATTCCTCGGGCGAAACGCCGAATTCCACGGCATCGCCCCTGGTGATGACGACGTGACGAAAGGCTCCGACGCGCTCGAGCATCGCGCACACCAGACCGGCGGCGCGTGTCTGAACGCTCTTGCTGTCGTCCAGCACGACCAATCGTCGGCTCTTTGCCACGCTTTCCGCGATGGGATCCCAATTGGGCCTAGCAACATAGTTCGCCGAGAAGAGACTTGCTGCGAGCCCCCGCTCGGCCATTCGTTGCTGCAGAGCAGTTCCGCTGGAAAGTGAAAAATTGAAGCACACCACCGTCACGTCGTCGCCCTCGCTGTATTGGAACCATGAGCAATCCGGAGCCGCACCGGCGAGTTGCAAGTCGAGAAACTCCGTCCCGAACATGCGCTGGCTGAGGGCGATAAAGCGAAAGCCAGGTTTACCCAGTTGCTGGTTGAGGACGCGGGGCGCATCCTGATTGTTGGTCAATGTGTACCCGTCAATACGGGCGAGTGAGCAAATATCCCCCAGCGCGTTGAAGCTGGATTGCGGTCCCTGCAGCCCCTGATCGCAGACGATCACGATGATCGTGAAACTCCCTGATTCCGCCTGCGGTCGGCAGCGGATGAAGTTATAGGTGCTGACGAAGTGGTCGATGCCCAACAGCATGAAATCAAGCTGCTTTGCAAACAGCACGGCGGTACCGCCGTCCAGCGCCATTCCAAAACCAACACCGCAGTGAGTCGCCTCGCAGTCGCCCACATTTATGATCCGGCCGCCTGCCGGGACCTTGAGGTTCCGCGTAAGACCGGAGATTCGGGACCCGGTATCGATGTTTTCACCGTAGAGAACGGCATTCGGAAGCTTTGACGTGGCTGCGACGATGAGGTCGTTGACGGAGTTGATGTAGCTGGCCATCAGTTGTTCCAGTCCTCGTGGAGTACTTGCGCACTCAAACTGCCGACAAGATCTTCCCCCAGACGTTGGATCAAGACGAACACAGGATCATTTTCCGTCCGTTCAATGAGCAGTCCGCTTTCCATCCTGATGCTCTTGGGATCCGTTGGCCAGCCGGGAGTCGGGCCGGCGTGCTGGTTCAAAGCGGACAGACGAACCTCAATGCAGGCGGGTGCGCTGTCCGCGTCGATTCGTTTTCGAAGGTCTGTTAGAACGGCGTCGTATCTGAACACGTCGTTGCCTGCGAGATGCTGAAACGGCATACCCATGGCTTGCGTCATATGCCCGAGGTCAATCGGACAGCGACGTTCCGCGATTGTCGAAGACATCGCATAATCGTTGTTCTCGACGACGAACAGCACCTTCAGCCGCTGCGACCTGGCGAACACCAGGGATTCGTAGAATTGGCCCTCTTCCATGGCGCCGTCCCCTGTCAGAACCACGACAACGCCTCCGCGGCCCGCCGTCTGTCTGGCCAGCGCAATTCCACAGGCGACGGAGAGGTTGTTCCCCAGAATGCTCGAGGTATAAGCGACACCCCATTCGGGACTGGCAAGATTCATCGAACCCAGTTTCCCGCCTCCTGTGGCAGAAGGGGAGAGCTTGTATTCCTCGTAGAGAGGTTTGAGCGATCGCGCTCTGGCAAGGTTGTACGTGATGTTGCGATGCGTCAAGACGAGTTGATCATGTTGCTGCATCATGTGATTGACCGCAGCGGCGATCGCTTCGTGGCCAAACCCCAGGTGTATGGGAATCGCGAACTCACGCCGTTTGAGGGCTTCGTTCATGATGTGCTGCCAATAACGCAGGCGCAGCACGTCCACAACGAGAGCCGTATCGCTGGAAATAACCGAAGGATTCATTAGGACTACAACTCCATGAGGGTCTTGAGCCCTCCTGGAAGCCCAATCTTGGGCTTCCAGGGCAAAAGAGCAAGCGCCCGGGCATTGTCCGGATTCCGTATGCTGGGGTGATCGGGATCCTTTTCCACTATCCGTGGCCGCCGGCCGGCGAGGGCGGAGCTCTGCTCGATAACTTCGCGCAAAGTGACGAGGTGATCTCCCGAAAGATTAAAAATCTCGTATCCAGGCCGGCCCACGACACTCAGTATCCCCGAGGCAATATCGGACACGTGGATGAATCGCCTGGCCGTGGCCAGAGAGCCGACTTCGACCAGGTCCTTCGTTCGAACAGCATGGAAAAGGTGTTCAACGGCGGACCAATTGCCAGGCCGGGGCCCATAGACGATCCCGAAGCGAAGCACTGTGCAGGACAGGGACTCACGCGCGTTTGCCATCCATAAGACACGCTCGCCCGCGAGTTTCGTGAGGGCGTATTCCGAAGAAACGCCGTTTGCGTCGATAAAGGTCTCCTCCCTCTGAACCGCGCCGTTGGCAACTTCACCGTAGACCCATTCCGAGGATGCAAAGATAACCTGCTTCACGTTTCGCTTTTGCGCCGCTTTGAGCAAATTCAGTGTCCCTCCGACGTTGACGTCAAAGGCCAACCGCGGATTTTCCCTGCATGCCTTTTCCGTGGAAATCGCCGCCAAATGAATAATCGCGTCCGTTCCTTCCGGAATGGCGCCGTCGACCTCCGGGTCGCAAATGTTCAAACGCTCCTGATTCGGGTCATCCGACGTGGCCATGTCGAATCCTACGTACCCGATACCTGCATTCCGGCATCTCCGCCTCAGCTCTTTTCCAATGAAGCTTTCCGAACCCGTGATCACAATTTTCATCGCGGTGGCGTGTCCTCTATCAGTTCAAGGATTGTTCCATCCGGATCGTGGCAATAAAGAATTTTCGCGGTCCTTCCCGTCGTCACGATCGGCGGAGACTTCGTGGCATAACCGTGCGCCCGGATCTTTCGATACGTTTCGTCCAGATTGCTGACCGTCAATGCTACATGCGAGCAACCCAAGGCGTTCGAGGGGCTTAATTCAGGTGGCAACAATGTTGCGGGATCTGCGGGAAAGTGGTACTGCAGGAGTTCTATCAGTCCTCCCTTCGGGATGACCAGTTTGACCCACTCCAGCTTGACATTCGTTATCCCGGTCAGTTCGTCGATAAAAGGGCCCTCTTCGGTAGTGCGTCTGTATATCTCGAGACCGAGAATTCGCGAATAGAACACCAGCGATTTCTCGAGATCGCGAACCACTATTCCAACGTGCCGAATCGCAGTGATCATGACTTCTGCTTTTCCAGAGCTTCGCGTACAGGGTATTTCGGATTGCAAGTGAGGCAAAGTTGCAGGTAGCGATCCGCTTCGGCCGACTGATTGGTGGCTCTCAGAATTTTCGCCATCAGGAAAAATGATCGATAGACCGATCGCCAGTCCGCATTGAGCCTGGTCGAGACCTGGCGCAAAACGGTCAGTGCGTCCGTGAGGTTTCCTTCAGCCTCAAGTATCTTTGCGAACTCCAGGGAAATCTTGTCTGCCGGGCTGTAACGCAGATTTTTGACAATCTCCAGCTCCACAGAGTTTCGCGTGCATGAGGGCAGCCAGCGGCCAAGAGTTCGCGAAAGCCTGGCCGGCGCGACGATATACAGGAGGGAAATAATCCAGCCCGGAGACACTCGATACGAGAGCTTCCTCTGAACGAAGTATCTATACAGTGGCTCGACGAAATCGCGCGGCAGGGTGGTTTCACTCAGGCCCCTTTCATAGGCCGCGATCCATTCCGTTTCGTCAAACGAATCAACCGATTTACCCGGACGCCGTCTTGCCGTAATGCAGACGCCGTCAAGAGGACGCCGGTCTTTCCAAACCGCGTCTCTGTAGGTCTTCGTATCCGCGACTACCTTCAGATCATCGAATCCGAGTATTTCAAGATGCATCAACAGAGATTCCGTCGTTGGGATATTCACGATGGTGGTCTCCCTGGCAGATCCGTCGTGATAGGCAGATTCAAATTTCTGGGCCGTTATTCCATATATGGGCTTCTTGAACTGATAAACCAAATCTCTCATTTCGATCTGATCCCGGAGCCTGGGGCTCAAAAAATCTGACGAGATGCAGCGAGATTCCACAAACAGGAATCGCCGGCAGCAGTTTCGGAGCTGCCGAAGAGCCAGAGGGATGGACTCGACGTGATACAGAAGACCGTTGCACAGGACGATATCGAAGACTTCACCGCTCAGGGATTCAATACTCCCGCAGCGATACTCCACGCGGTTCTCGAGCTTCAACTTCTGACGGACGACCCTGCCTTTCTGAATGTTTTTCTCCCGTGGTTCTACACCCACCATTCTGGCAAAGGGAAGATCACTGAGCTCGTGAAGTACCCAGCCGTCATTGCATCCGACGTCCAGAATCGAAAACGTCTTCAGTTCCTCCAGCGTGAACGCTTCCAATAGCGCCTTGCGGAGCACCCTGGTGAAATAGGCGCTTCTCCCGGTCAACCCTTCTTCATTGCCCACAGACACATCACCGGACGACCATACCGCCATGGAATATGGTCCATGTGCGTTAAGGACTTCGATGTCTTCCGTCGTCATGGTTGTGCCGTCACTGAGGGTCATTGTTCACCGTTACCGCGGTCCTTCGCTTTTGAGAACCTCGTAGATTGGCATGAAATCGGAGTGATATGGAGACGAGGAACGAAGCAAGGACGGCAGAAGCAGACGATTGTGTTCTCCCTTCAGCAGGGACCTCCCCCACTGCCAGATCTGCGGAAGCCCTGGCAACAGACTCGACAATGGACCCCGGAGCGATGAAACAGGGCTGCGACCCTGTAGACGCCGGCGTTTGTTCAGGCCCCTGGCCACGTATGCGCCGAAGGCGGTCTTCACCGCGTCCGTTGCAACGTCCCTGGAGATTCCGTCTTCCGCAACCAACTCGGCGGAAAGACAATCTTCAAAATACCGGTATCGCGCAGGCCACTCAGGATCTTCCATCCAGTCAAGGATAGACTTGCCCTGGTCGAGTCTTTCACGCTTTTCGTCAAGGGATTTTAGAGGGTATACCTGCCGCAGCATATACAGGCGATCCAGCTTCTTGACTTTGCCATGAATCACAGACAGGCAACTGGGAAGGAGTTCGATGAAGAAGTCCGGGCCAAGCCGGGAAGTCTTGAGGAGATTGGCCTGCAAGCGTCCTGTTCGTTGCATGGAATACCACGTCGTCGCGTAACTCGATAAATGATCGATCAGACGGGCCGCCCCGGTTCCCAGCTCTATTCCCCGTTGGGCGTAGGGAGCCGTCCGCAGCCGGCTTCCATACACGGGCCCGGGCTCCACGTCAAATACCAGAGCAATGCCATGAGCCACGCTGAAATCGGGATTGCTGGTCAGAAATTCTGCCGCGGCCTGCAACCCCGCAATTGTGAACACGTCATCATCGGCGCCCATGACCACCAGTTGGGTGCGCACCAGGCCCAAAGCATCCGTCACTCTCTCGCTGAACGAAACATCGGCGGAGTAGAGCCGATACTCGATATCCAGGTGACCGGAAGCAAGCTCGACGGACCGGTAGACAGCACCAATCTCATCGCCGTCGCTGGCGTCAGCGACTACGATGCGCGCCTTCAGCTTTTGAAGCTGATAGGAACGCAGCATCCTGTTCAAAAACCGGCTCCGATTCCTCGTCGGAACAACAATGCTGAACACTTCGCGCCTGGTCACTCTTAGATGAAATAGTAGGCCGCCCCGGTCGGAAGCGGGAGGAGCTGGCCGCCCCGGCCACTCAAGAAGGAGTTCACTGCCTGTCGTGTCTCACGATAATTGTCAAAGCCGTAGTCGTCCAGGACTACGACCGAACCCGGCTGCATCCCGGGAACGAAGAACCGCAGGGCGTCGAGAGTAGGACCTGCAGAATTGAGATCGATGTGGAGATAACACGGCGATTCCGGAGGCGCTCCGGTGTTCAGACTGTCCGGGATGAATCCGGGATGGAACTCGATGTTGCTGGAGAACTCCTCCAGGTTTTTCTTAGCCACCTTGATATCCAGCCCTTCGTACTCACCGGCCAGTAATCTTTCAGATGGAAGCAGGTATTTTTCACTCATGGGCTGCCATGAATCGTAAAGGTGCATCCGGAGACTCTGCCATTCATTACGCGAAAGCCGCCGGCGCGCTTCACGCATGGCGAAAAACGCCGTCATTCCGTCGCACACACCGCATTCAACCAATGAACGAGCCGGGTTGCGTGCCAGGGCATAGCGAACCGCGAAGACGATGCCCCAATTCCGCCAACGGACGCTGTCCAAATCGTCTGAAATGGCGTGAGCGGCGGACCAGCCAAGAGTGCGCTTCAAGTCCTCGTGGTCCTCAAGGAAGGCGCTTTCATCAAAGCCGTCCTCCCAGGGAGGAAGGACTTCGGTGATGAGCCCCCAGCCCTTGAAACCAGGCGACCTCTTCACCGTAAAATGGCAGTGAATTCCGCGGCGGCTCAGTTCTTCCTCAATCTCGTACCACGAACTGGAGGCAATAATAATCCGGTCGATCTCCGGCACCCGGAATTCGATGGAATCGAGCGGGTAGACCGGCAACCCCATCAGTTCCCCGGACTTGAAAGTGTCCAGGAAAAAACGCAGCTTCAGATCGGCCCGATGTTCGCGGACCACAACGGCCACGACTTTTCCGGCCCGGCCTGCGCCGTAGATGGCTATTCGGCTGCCCAAGGGCACACGTTCCAGAATTTTTAGAATCGCGGGAACATCGTCGAGAAATTTCATGCCGGATTACTTGACTCGCTTAAGGAAACCGGCGGGATTCGACGTCACGCGCAATCGTGTGTAGTGGGGGTCGACTTCGAACTCCGGCCGTTCTTTCAGAAACGCTTCAATTGCGGCCAGCGGATGATCCTGCTTCCATTCCGGCTTTCCCCGGGGAATGTCAGACACGTGGGCTTGTGCGCCATCCATACACACCAGATAGCTTCCCGGCGTTACCAGCGGCGAGTACATGTCCAGCTCTTTCGACACGTGCTGCCGCGAATGATTCGAGTCGAGAACAACCAGTACTGACTTCGCGTTGCCCACCGCCTCCGTGACAAGGGAGACGACGTCCGCCGCGATGGAGCTGCCTTCAATCAATCGGATGCGTTTGAACAGCGGATGCTGTTCGATCGCAACACGGTTGTGCTGGCGGATCTCAACGTCGACGCCGATAACACTCCCGTGCCCGAGAAGTTCGCACAAACTGGCAAACAGGATCAGGGATCCTCCGTGCGCAATGCCGCACTCTACGATGTATTCGGGACGCAGCTTCCATACCAGTTCCTGCACCATCAGGATGTCTTCCGCAAACTGAATGATGGGGCGGCCGAGCCAGGTCGGCTCGTACATCAGTTTGTATTCGGCCGAAAGCTTCAGCCAGAGGGCGGCAACCAGATCGAGACCTTCCGGGGAATAGAGGCGGACCGACGTCGAAGTTCCGCCCGACTGGAGCGTCAAAACGCTGTCTGCTCCGGCGCCCACGTCTGCGTAAGGAAGAGGGACCGGACCTTCTTTCATTCGAGGATCCTGACTGCCGGGACCGGGACCATAAATTTTCCTCCGCGTGATCGATACTCACGCTGCTGCCCCAATATCTCCTCGGCAAAATTCCACGCAAGCAGCAATACATAATCCGGTTGATCGGCCAGCAGCCGCTCGGTTGGAAGAACGGGAATATGAGCGCCGGGAGTGAATCGCCCCTGCTTGAGGGAGCTCTTGTCGACAATGTATTCCAGCAGGTCGGGACCGATCTCCAGAAATCCTAGCAAAGTATTTCCTTTCGCCGGAGCTCCGTAACCGACAGCGCGCTTTCCGCTCTTTTTAAGATCGACGAGGGTCCGTTTTAAGTCTTTCTTGATTTGCAGGACCCGGTCACGAAAAGCGTAGAAGGTCTTTATGTCGTGGAGGGATGCTTCCCGCTCACGGTTTAGAACGGCGTCAACGCTCGCGGCAGGGGCACGCTCTCCTTTGCGCTGCACGAAAACCCGGATTTGCCCGTGATGCAAGGGAAGGCGCTCCGCGCTGACGATCTCCATTCCGGCGGACTCGAACAGCGTCTTCATGGGAGCGAGCGCCCAGTAAGAAACGTGCTCATGGTAAATCGTGTCGAAGGCATCCTGCTCCAGGATATCGAGCAGATAGTGCGCCTCCAAAACCAGTGCGCCTCCAGGCTTGAGCAGCGTCAGTACTCCTTTGGCAAAAGCCTGTAGGTCTTGAATGTGCGGAAACGTATTGGTGAGAGTAATGACCGTGGCGGGTCCCCACTTCTCTCGGATGCGCGCCGCGGTGTCCGGTCCAAAGAATCCAACAAAACGTTCAATACCGGTGCCGGCGGCAAACGTCGCCAGGTTTTGCGCGGGATCGATGCCGAGCGTTCGGGTTCCATGCCGGCGAAAGCCCTGCAATAACGTCGCGTCATTGCAACCGACATCGACGATAAGATCCTCCGCTCCGAGCCCGCAACGCTCCGTCACGACATCACTGAGATCGTTGAGATGTGCCTTGAGCGTGTCGGATGCTCCGGACACATAGAGATAGTCGTCAAACATGGCATGGGGAGAGACAGTCTCCATCAATTGCACGTGGCCGCAACCGCGACAAAATCCCAACCTCAGCGGATACTTAGGCTCGGGTTGAGAGAGTTCTTCTCGAGTGAGAAACTTGTTCGCCAGCGCCGTTTCCCCGAGGTCGAGTATCGGTTCCACTTGAGGCTGCAAACAGACCAGACATTTCTTCATGCGTATTCCCTGGCTAGCCAGTCCACGGAGAGGCGCAGCCCCTCATCCAGTGATATTGCGGGCTTCCAACCCAACTCCTCGCGGGCGCGGGAGCTGTCGGCGGACATCTTCATGATCTCATCGGGTCGAGTCGGCACGGCCCCCGTCAACGCTCGAACCGGATGCCCCATGATTTCGAGGATCCGCGCCACGACATCGCGCACAGGAACCCCCTCACCTGAACCGATGTTGAATACGGATCCCGAAGGTACGTTCCGCCGTGCTGCCAGGAGAAGCGCGCTGACAATGTCATCAATGTAGACAAAATCGCGCTGCTGATTGCCTTCGGTCATCTCGATATCGTTTTTTCGCAGGGCCGACAGAATCGCATGCGGAATCAGTCTCCTGGGATTTTCCCACGGGCCATAGGGCAGGCAGAGCCGCAGGATCGCCGCCGGCAGACCATAGAGCCTGGCGAAGGTCTGAACGAGAATCGATGCATTCAATTTCGCGGCGCCAAGGAGCGTCGCCGGGAGCAAAGGGTGATCTTCCCGGAGCATACTGCCACTGCCGTATTCCGCAATGGATCCGGTCACGACCAGGCGCTTGATAGGCGATGGCCGCAACGCCTCCAGCAGATGCAGGGTTCCCAGAACGATGACTTGAAAATGCTCCTGCGCCGTATGCGCAGCGTTGAATGCCGTACTCGCAAGATGAAAAACGATATCCGGAGCAGATGCTTCAACTGCAGCTCTCACCTGCGACGCGTCACCGATATCTCCAGTGAGGATCTCTCCTGTCTTCTCCAATAGAGCCACTTTACGGGGATCCGCTGACGGGCGGCAAAAGTAGAAAGTCGTGTCACCTTCAGCGGCCAGAGTCCCCGCCAGGTTCATGCCAATCATGCCCGTTCCACCAGTCACCAGAACACGACTCATGCGGTTAGACGGAGGGCAGCAGTAGGCTTGAGCCCTGGGCCTCATAACCTGCAACGATCTCGTTCAATTCCGAAAGTGCTTCACGCACGGATTGCTGATTGGGCGGCTCCACTACCAGCAAAAGGAATCCGCCGGCACCGGCTCCCAAAATTTTTCCACCACTCGCTCCGGCAGTCCTGGCCCTTTGATACCAGCCGTCAATCTGGTCGCTCGAAACAGTAGATGCCAGTCCTCTCTTCAGTTGCCAGGTTTCGTCCAGCAGTTTGCCCAGTTCACAAGTCCTAAACTCTCCGGAGAGCATGGTCCGCATTTGGACTGCATGGTCACGCATTCTCGCCAGCTCTTTTCTCTTGGAATCCGTATTTCTTTTCTGTTCGACGAGAACGGAATTTGCCTCCCTTGTAATTCCCGTCCAAAACATCATGAGGCAACTGAACAACGCAGAAGGGTCACCTTGAGGAAGCCGCTGAGGTTCAATCGTGACTCCTCCTCCCGGAGCGAAGGAAAAGAAATTCAGGCCGCCAAACGCCGCCGCGTACTGATCCTGCTTCCCGATGGGATGCTTCAGAACGTCAATCTCGACAAAACACGCTTCCTGAGCCAACTGACTGGCCGAGACACGCTCCCCTTTGTAAGTGTGAAGCGCGTTCAACAGGCCGACAGCGAAACTGCTGGACGAGCCTAAGCCGGACGCAGCGGGCAAGTCGGAAACCACGCTAATGTAAAGCCGGGTGTCGATTTCCAGGAGCCTGAGACACTCACGGATGATGTCGTTTTTTATTGCATCGATGCTGGCGGTCTGCTCCGTCTCGGAATAATTGATTCTAAATTTCTCGGCGAACAATTTCCCGTGCGGACGGACCGTTACGTAAACGTACTTGTCAATGGTTGTCGAAAGAACTGCGCCGGGCTCCTGATCGTAGAACTCTTTCAGATCGGTTCCACCTCCAACGAAACTTACGCGCACGGGAGTGCGAGTCACGATCAGGCCGGCGCGCAGGTTTGCCAAGGTATCAGCCATGCTTCAACGCCCAGTCGTAGGGGATGGCTTTGGTGAAGGGATCCATTCGCGTCATTTCGCCGGGGTCGTGCGGCTCTGAGGCGCAGTTGGCCATGATCACGAGTTTGTCACCGAATGCCTTGTAGCCATTGGCGATGCCTGGCGGAATTTGAACGAGACAATAGTTGTCCTCCCCGAAAAAGACCTCCTGCAACTCACCGTGCGTCGGCGATTTCTCACGAAGGTCGTAGAGGACCAGCTTGGCATGTCCCGACACGACAGCGTTGTTTACGGTCATGGTCTTGTGGATATGCCAGGCCTTGACAGTTCCCGGCCAGCAGCACGAAAAATAGATTTCACCGAAACTCACGAAATGCGGATCCGTCGATTTCATCATGTGCATGATCTTGCCGCGCTCATCGACAATCTGCCTGAGAGGAACAATCTTTACGCCGTCAATCATGCCGTTACTCCGGAGCGAATCCATCTCAGATTGGAATCCAGACGCCCGGATTCCATGAGGTATCTCAGCCACTTCAGCCGCGTGAAAGCGCTTCCTTCGAATTGTTCCCGGCGTAATCCTGCCGCCCTGAACCCTTTGACGAGATCTTCTGCTCCCTTTTCGGCGCTCCACTTGAAACGGAAATCCGGAAAGGCGCGGGCAAATTTCGTAAAATCGGCACGGTAGGTCCGCTGGTCCGCATCCGAGGTCGCACGCACTTCCAATGTGCTCCCTGGCACCGCGGAAACCACGATTCTTGCAAGATCGATAATTTGGCGGTTCAGAAAGTCGGCGCCATTATTGAAGGCCTGATTGTGGACCACCTCGATCGGGGCATCGAGCACTGCCATGAACGATCGCGCAATGTCTTCGATATGAACCACAGGCCGCCACGGCGCCCCGTTGCTGAACAGCACAACCTTCCCCGTGGTGAGCGCCGCCCCCATCAAATTGTTGAAAACCGTATCGAAGCGCATCCGGGGCGAAACTCCATAGACCGTGCCGTTTCGTAAGAACGTAGGCGAGAAACCTTCGCGGGCGAGTCCCGCGATCGCCCGCTCGCTCGCAACTTTTGAGGCGGCGTATTCCGTTTTCGGGTCCAACGCGCAGGTTTCATCGGCAACCGCCAGGTTCGACGAGCCGTACATGATACAGGACGAAGAGAAAAGAAAGCGCGAAACGCCCGCGTCTCTCGCCAGCATCGCCAGTTTCACCGACGCCTGATGATTAATCTCGGTGGTCCAGCCTGCATTGAGATTACCGATAGGATCGTTACTGAGGGCGGCGAGATGAATGACGGCATCGAAGCCCGCCAGGTCGGCTGGAGCCACGTCCCGAATGTCTTTCACCATGGCCGGTACTTTCGCCATGTCTGAAACGAACGCGTTGTCGTCGTAGTAGCCGATATCGAGGCCTCTAACCTCGTACCCTGCCTCCATCAGAAACGGCGCCATCACAGATCCAATGTATCCGCGATGTCCTGTCACCAATATTCGCTTTGCCATCGCGTCCTTATTCGCTATTGCGCCAGAATTCGCCTGGCGTGATCGATCAGGTTAAAGTTTTCGGTAACGGTAAGTGGAGGACAACCCGCTGCCTCCGCGGCAGTGCGATCCCGCTCATCGTCACCGATAAATGGGGTGCGCGAGAGATCGAGTGAGAACTCTCGTTGAGCCCTAAAAAGCATTCCGGGCTTCGGCTTCCGGCATTCGCAGCCGTCGTCCCAACCGTGCGGGCAGTAGTAGATGGCGTCGATATCCCCGCCTGTTTGCCGAATCTCCGCTGTCATCCTCTGATGGATTTCAGCCAATACTTCTGCGGATACTATTCCGCGGGCGACTCCCGCCTGGTTTGAAGCCACAATGACGCGGTAGCCCGCGCGTTTCAGCAGAGCAACAGCTTCGAGGGAGCCAGGAATCCACTCCCAGTCCGCCCAGGATCGAACATACTCTGCGCGGGGCATCTTCCTGTTGAGAACTCCATCGCGATCGAGGATGACTGCCGGCTTCCGCGCGAGGAACTCCGTTGTCAATGCCAGCCGTTCCGGGGAACCGACGCTGTAGTAACGATGAGATGTCAGAAAGGCTCCAAGCTTTCGCCGGCTCACAAGCTGTGGATAAACCGTCTGTTCGAATGAAACATTTTCGTTCGGCAGAACGTCGAGGAGTTCGTTTCCAAGCACGGCGAAACCGATATCGACGCCTTTCAATCCAGCCGCGCGACGGCTCCGGTCATACTGGACCACGATTCCGGCCGGGCCAACCAGAATGTTGTCGCGAGTGTAGTGGTCGTCGTTCCGATAAACAACAAGCTGCGCGGGCAGAGAGCTCTCGTTGTACTGCTTCCAGACCTGAGCGAAGTCCATGGGCCAGTAGTTGTCGCAATAAGCGAGCAGGAAAATGGGATCGATCCGGTCTTGCGCAAGCTTGAGCCTCCGGCCTGTGTCGTTTTCCGGATCGCTAATCGCATAGTCGATATGAATGCCCCACTTGTCTCCGTTGCCGAAGTAGCCGGTAATCGCCTCGGGGAGATAACCCAGAAGCAGCAGGATCCGATCGAATCCCTGCCCTCGAAGCATCTCGACGAGATACTCGAGAAAAGGCCGGCCGTGAAACTGCATCATGGGTTTCGGCATGGTGTCTGTAAACGGGCGCAGCCGCGTGCCCCGCCCACCCGCGAGGATTACCGCCTGACTGGGTTGCTTCGACAAGGCGCGTAAGCCTAGCCTCGCACCGATTCCGCCTCGTACAGGCGCGAATAGGAGCCGCCTTCGCCCATCAGTCTCCCGTGAGTGCCGATTTCCACGACACGGCCTTCTTCGAGGACAACTATCTGATCAGCGTCTTTAACGGTGCTCAGGCGATGGGCTACCGCCACAACGATCGCATTCGGGCGCAATATCCGGATCGCCTCGTAAACGGCCTTTTCGGTCAGGTTGTCGAGCGCGCTGGTTGCTTCGTCCAGAACGAGAACCGCAGGCTTCATCAAAATGGCCCGGGCCAGTGCAATCCGCTGGCACTGGCCGCCGGAAAGGCGCAGTCCACGATCACCGGCAATCGTCTCATAGCCCTCCGGCAGGCTTGTGACAAAGCCATGCAACTGTGCAAGGCCTGAAGCATATTCGACGTCCGCCATCGAGAATTCCTGGTTCCACAGGGCGATGTTGTCTCGAATTGAAGCGTTGAAGAGGAACGTGTCCTGCGACACGAAACCGATCTTCTTACGCCATTGCACAATGTCTAAATCCTGCAATGGCACCCTGTCAATGAAGATTCCGCCGGCCGACGGGCGATACAAACCGACGATAAGATTCGCGATCGAACTTTTTCCCGCCCCGGTCGGACCGACAATCGCCGTGACCGTACCTCTCCTGAAAGTGAGATCCACACTGTGAAGAATCTCACTCCTGTCGGCATACTGCAGGGAAACGCCCGCCAGGTGAATTTCAGCAATCGACGGCGGCACGAATTTGCCCCAGGACTCCGGTGGAATTCCATTGAGAACTTCCGGAAGTATTTCCACACTCCGGCGAACCGATTGCAAGTCGACCATCAGGGCATTGATGCTCGCAACGGACCCGCCGCATTGCCTTATGGCCAGAAGAAAACCCACCAGGGCTGGAAAGCCCATTCCCGTCGAGGGCCTTAGCAGCGACAAGGATCCCAGGACGAGGACGATTGCGATCGCTCCACATTCATTGATGAAAGCGGGCAAGTATCGAAACAGCGCAACCCGTAATGCAGGACGTATTTCGGTCTGAAGCAGGGAAAACAGCTTTCCTCGGATTTCTTCTTCCAGCGCGTGAGCCTTGACGATCTTCAGACCGTCGATTGCATCGTTGATTACGCCGGATTCCCGGCTTTGAAGCTCGTAGACGGTATTGCCGGCCATCCGAGCCCGCACGTCCATAAAGTGCCGGGTGCCGTAGATCGCGACGAGTCCCAGAACGGCCACGAACAAGGTAGCCCACCAGGAGAGATAGAACAGCAGGACAAAGAGAACGAGCGTGTTGAAAATCGATGAGAAGAGCGCAGCGAGGCGAATAATCGCGGTGTAGATGGCGTTGGGCGGTGCGGTAAGATCCTGAAGGATCGCTCCGCGGCCGCGATTAGCGACAACTTCGTATTGGCCTCGGAGGAATCCTTCGAAGATTTTCGACCGGGTATCCCTCTTCAGACGTTCCGCGGCGGCGGCAGCAAGATATTGCTGCAGGAACGTCAAGCCGCTGTATGCCAGAAACAGGCCACTCGCGAACACCAGGACGCTGAACACCACAAGGGGCGCCGTGGCCTCCAGTCCCACTCCCACCAGAGTATTGCGAAAGAAATCCAATACTCTGCTTGGAGTGTTCCCTCCTTTTACGGCTTCAAGAAGGGGGACGGCCAAACCGATGGCTGCCATTTGGAAAGCGGAACTGAGCAGCATGATTGCGGCGAGCAGGAAGGCGGTCCGGTTGTTGGGCCGGATTACAGTGCGCCAATAAAATCTGAACATGGTCTTGTTAGGAAGACTCCGTGGACACGAATAACCTCTCAGCCACACCTCGGCTTGCCGTAACCTGTTGCTAGAAGAGAGTTTATGAGAGTAAAGGGCAGATCAGGTCCGCGGCTGCCAGGGGGCTGAATTCGGCCTGCAATTATACTCGACCGGAGTGCAACAATAGGTCAGGAATCCGTCATACCGGAGTGGCGTCGGATCTCGGCCACACAGTCGTCAATGTTCCGGGAAGTATCCAGCACCAGTCCTTTGAATCGATAGGGATAGCTTTGACTCAATTGTTTTACCCGCTCTTCATTCAGATCTACCGCCGGGTGCCGGCCACTCCGGTTCCGGAAACGGAGGGCGGCGGCCGTCGCGTCAATCCGGCATTCAATTAGAAATAGTCGAACACTGCAGTTGGCCGCTCTCGCTTCAAGGTCCTGAAGGTGGGGTACTCTGGCATAAGTCGCGTCTACGATCACTCCACGGCCTGCGAGCAGGAGATGCTCGGCGGTCAGACCAAGTATCCGGTACGCAAGATCTCGATCGGCCTCTCCAAAGGAAGAGTCCGGCAGGATGCTTTGCAGTATGCGATCTATCGAAAGATAGGCGAGTCCTGTTTCAATTTGCAACTGGGAAGCCAGCGTAGATTTTCCAGAACACGGGGGGCCGCAAATGACGATCAGGCGCGGCCGTTCTGGGGTCATAAACCAGCAGAGACCAAATCCATGATGTGAATCATTCCGACAACTTCACGATTGCGCCCCAGAACCGGCAGGATGGCCGTCGGCTTCTTCCTGGAGCGCATCAAGTCGAGCGCTTCGGTCGCCATCTGATCACCGAAAACGAACAACGGTTTGGGATTCATGATGTCCCGAATTCGCAAATCGAAAATAGCTTCGGTGTTTTCCAGCGCTTTCCGCACATCGTAGTCGGAAACCAGACCCGCCAGCCCTCCCCGGCGATCCACCACCGAGATGGCTCCGGCCTGGCCTTCTGTAATCAGGACAAGCATGCGCCTCACCGTATCGTTGACGTTCACAGTCGGATTGCGCTCACCTGTGCGCATAATGTCCTGAACCTGGAGGAGAAGCCTCTTGCCCAGTTGCCCCCCCGGATGACGACGCGCAAAATCGGCGGCTGAAACGTTCTTGAGCTTCATCAGCGCAACGGCAATGGCGTCGCCAAGAACAAGGCTTGCGGTCGTGCTCGACGTCGGGGCAAGGTTGAGGGGACATGCTTCGCGGGGGATTTTCAATTCCAGCACGATATCGGCGAACCTCGCCAACCTTGAAGAGACACTTGCCGTTAGCGCGATGATCGTCGCGCCCATTTTCTTTACAACCGGCAGGAGCGCGTTAAGCTCTGCGCTTTCGCCGCTCTTGCCGATGGCCACGATGACGTCGCCGGCAGACACAATCCCGAGATCTCCGTGAAGGGCCTCCGCGGCCTGAATGTACACAGCGGGCGTTCCTGTACTGGTCAGAGTTGCAGCGATCTTGTTCGCCACGATGCCCGACTTGCCTATGCCCGTCAGGACAATCCTTCCGCGGCAGGCAGCGATGACACGGACGGCGCGTTCGAACTCCGGCGAGATACTCTTCCTGACGGATTGAAGAGCTTCAATCTCGATATCGAAGACGGTCTTCATGTCTCGGAGTATTCCGCTGGTTTTAGCCATGGGTCCTTCCTACTGTGCGATACACATCCTCAAGACGGACTGCCAGTGCCTCCGATGAAAACTCGCGGACCACAAACGTCCTGCCGTTGCTCGCGTTTTCGAACAGTTCCGGATCTCCAAGAGTCCGCTGGAGCTGAGTTTGTAAATCTTCTATCGAATTCACCTCGAACACGCGTACCCCATTCTCTTCTCCCGGCGCCGGGAACAATCCGCAGGCGGAAGAAAGCAGAACAGGCCTGGAACACATCAGCGCTTCAAGAGCAGTAATAGCGAAGACCTCGCTCCGAGACGGAATTACAACCAGGCGACTGTCTACCATAGCCCTAAGTTTCTGCACCTGGTCCAAATACCCCGTAAAGGTAACACGGTCGCCAATCCCCAAACGCTCCACGCTGCGCCGAAGACCAGGTTCCTCTCCATCATCCGGCCCCGCCAGAACAAGGTGAGTCTCCGTATCACTGCTGTCGCGGCACAGCCTGGAAAATGCTTCCAGCAGCAGGTCGGCGCCTTTGACGTGATGCAATCGACCCAGGAAAAGCAGCAGGCGGCCGGACGGCAAGCCATGCTGATCCCGGAACAGGCCTGCTCGCGGCAAGGAGCCCATTGGTACAGCTGGAACGCTGTTAGGAATGCGAAAGATCTTGTCGGCAGGAATCCTCAGGTCCTTCGCGTCCTGCTCCTCTACCGGAGAAATTGCGATCAGGGCAGCAGCGGATTGCAGGATACGTCGCCCCCACAGGTGGTCAAACACGGTTTTCAGGCCTCGCCGGCCGAGATGCCTCAAGCCCCCGTGAGGCGAAAGCACAAACGGAACCGAATAGCGTGTGGATGCGGATGCAGCGGAAACGCTGAGTGGGGATCGCAGTTCATGGATGTGAACGACCTCCGCGCTACGCACTTGCCCCGCTACCTCCCTGAAGTAGCCGACTGGAAGGAAAATACGCCGGCGAAACGCCAGGCGGTTGGACAGGTTTCGGTAGTAACGGATCGTGATGCCTTCCACGACGCGGGTAAACCCGTCGTGCGGAATATTCAATCGTCGATCGCCCGCGCTGTCTGTCGTCAAGACCTCTACGGTGTGGCCTCGCGCGACCAGGCCCTTCGCCATTTCAAAGGCGCTCCGCGGTTGTCCTCCGTAGGCCCAGGCATCGTAAAAATACGGAATAACAAACAGAACGCGCATTCAGTTTGTCCGGTTCCTGATCCAGGCAAGAAGCTTATCCGCAATGCTCTGCCAATCATAGTCACGCAGCGCAACGCGGTGGGCGTTGATTCCCAGTTCGTCCATGCGGCGGCGATCCGAAAGGAGGCCGGAGATCGTCTCAACGAAGTTATCCAGCGGGCAATAGAGAACCCCGTCCTCGGGCCCCGTCAGAAATGGCAACGTTCCCGGCAGTTCCGTCATCACGACTGGCTTTCCACAAGCCAGGTACTGGAACAACTTCGTCGGAAGAATGTCGCGCGTTATCGCATTCAGTTCGAATGGATTGATACAAATGTCGCAGGATCGAATCAAACCGGGAAGGGCCGCGTAAGGTTGCAGGCCGGTAAAGATCACCTGCTCCTGCACGCCAACTTCGACGGCAAGGCGCTGCAATCTTTCCCGATCTTCACCAACACCGGCGATCAGAAGTCGGGCCCGGGGGTGACTATCGAGTACTTTACGCCATCCCCGGATGACACGGTCCAGACCTGAAAATGAGTAGATCGTTCCCATGAAGAAAACGACGGGATCCAAAGCATCGATTCCCCAGTGGGCAAGAAGAGACTGGTCCCGGGATCCCGGGGAAAAGAGGCGGACGTCCACGCCCGAGGGCAGCACCTCCACGCTGGAAGACGAGACGTCGTAGGATTCCACGTATTCCTTGAGGTGGGGGGTGACACAAGAGATGCCGTCCACGCGCCTGTAGACAAATCCCTCCAGCCATCGCGTCGGAGCCCTCAATACAGAATAAGGGACGAGTCTGTTCAGGATATCGATGGATCGAAAGAAGATCGGCAAACCACAGATTCGGGCTGCATAAAGCGCTTGAATACCGACCGTCGGCAGGCCATAGAGGACGACTGCATCGAATTTCTGGCTGCGCATGACGCGCATGATTTCGATGCCCGACGCTATCGCTCCCGAAACGCGTGACAGCACAGGCAGGCGAATCATGCCCGGCGTTCGAACCGTCACGGATGCTTCGGGATATGCTCTGTGAGTACCTGTCAGAACCCGAGTGCGCAGGCGGAACCGTGGTGAGGGGACCGCGTCCTTCCAGCTGTCCTCGTAGTCGACGACTGTGATGCTGTGCCCGAGAATCGAAAGAATCTCAGGCAGAATCTGGAATTCATAGATGATCTTCGCGGAGTAATTGACTTCGTGAATGACAAGTAGATTCAAGCCGGATCCGGTTATCTTCCCACTTTGATAGTCTCCGCGTAGACTCGCCGCATCCAGTCGATCGTTTTCGGGATGCCTTGTTCCAATGTGACCTTAGGGTCATGACCGAAGGCGCTGGCCGCCTTCGAACAATCGGGCTTCTTGTTCAGAACGTTATGCTTGTCTTCGGGAAGATAGTTCACCAGTGAGTCATCAGCGCCGATCGACTTCAGGATCAGATCGCTGAGTTCCTTCACGCTGCGGAACTCGTGACCACCGATGTTGTAGACCTCTCCCGCATGAAAGTTGTTCGCAACATTAGCGAGCGTCGGAATGAAGTCGTCGATATACATGAAGACACGGTGATAACCGAGGTAGACGTCGTAGGGAATTCGATGCAGCGCCCGGTATCCAAAAAGGCAAACCACACTCCGGTAGTTGTGGTAAAACTCGCCGGGCCCATAAGCGTTGAAGAATCGCAGCCGCACTACCGGATTCCCGAAGCGTTTTTCGAAATTCATGATCTGAATCTCGTTAACCCACTTGGTGACTGCATAATCGTTGTGCTGAATAATGGAATGATTGAGGGGAATGTCTTCCGAAAGAATTTCGCTGTGTTTGTCTCCGTAGATTTCCGATGAGGACGCAAAGATCAGCTTGAATTTCTTCTTCTTCTGAAGCTCCAGGACATTTCGCGTGCCGATGACGTTCGTCGTCCAGAGCGTATCGTAGTATTCCTCACCGTTAATCCGGCCGAATTCTGCCGCGAGGTGATAGACAAAGTCATAATCCTGTTCCAGGGCCCTTTCCATCTGACGATAGCTGGCCGTGTCAGCGCGAAAATACTTCTGCTCTGCCTGATGTTGAAGGTCCACACCCCAGACGTCGTGTCCACGCTTTTCGAGTTCCCGCTTCAAAGGCCTTCCCAGCGTGCCCATTACACCTGTTATGAGTATTTTTGCCATAATTCCTTTAGTAGTTTACAAACCAAGATTTTTCCAGACGCCAAGTACAACCGAATCGCCCGGGGATACCTTCAAGAGAGTTTCGAGACTAGCCCGTGCAGATGCTCTATCGCCGGTGCTTGTATAAAGCTTGGCCAGCGCCAGGTTCGCCGGGCGATGTGCCGGATCGTAGCGCAGAACTTCCTGCAAGTGGACGATCGCTTCCTGGCTATCTACCACTCTGTCCCCGGGTTCCGGCGGCTCGCCCTTGCATATCGCTCCGCAATAGATCATCGCGACGTTGTAATGAGCTTCGATAAAAATGGGATCTTCGCGGATCGCATTGAGATACTCATGAATCGCGTCTTCCGGCCTATCCAACTTGTCCAGAGTATAGGCGTGATTGAAGTAGAATAGCTTGTCTCCCGCCCCGATCTCTTTCGCGCGGATGAAAAACTCATTGGCGCGCGCCCAGTTCTGTTTGAGGAAAGAGATCTTGGCGACGGCGTACAGCGACTTGAAAGACGGTGCCTTTTCCAGGTCAACCAAAGCCGAAGCTTCCAGCCGATCAGCCTGACCCATGTCGTACGTCACATTGATGTAGGAGTCGAACGCGATTAACATGTCGGGATTGTTCTCGACCGCCTTGAGAAACGCTTCCTGGGCCGGAATGAGAATCTTCGCCGCCTCTGCCCGAAATTGTTCCTCCGGCATTTGTCCGGCTTTCGGCTTCAGGGCCGTCCACTTGTAGAGATAGGTCACTCCCAGATTGTTGTAGGCCATGGCCAGCTTCGCCGGTTCGGTATTCACCTTTGTTGTTTCTTTGAAAAGTTCGACGGCGTCATCATATCGCTGGGTCTTCAAGTAAAGGTTACCCAGCGTGTCCATGAACTGCTGCCGTTTGTCGGGAATCACGGCCAGAGCCTGCTTGACGGACTGGATCGCTTGTTCGTACTCGCCCTTCTTGAATAGCGCCCACGCCACACCGGTATAACCGCGTTCGTTGTACGGGGCTTTGGCGACGACGTCTTCAAATAGCCGAGCTTCGTCCTGCCAGGTGTAGTTTCGCAGGATAGTTCCCACCGTCAGTGCGGCAAGTAGAACCGCGGCATAAGCCCCAGGCCCGAACGGAACGCCAAGAAAGTCCCTGAGTTTACCGGAAACGACTTGAAGCAGGATGGGGATCGCGATGCAAACGCCCGCCAAAGGGAGGTACATGCGGTGTTCGAAGATGACATCGAGGATGGGGATAAAACTCGAGGTCGGGGCCAGGGTCAGAAAAAACCAGAAGATTGCGAAGGAAAAAACAGGCTGGCTCTTGCGCAGCAGCCATCCCAGGATGACGATTGCTGAAAGAAAAAGAAACGAAACAACGACCTTGATTTCGAGTGGACTCGACGAGGGACGGAAATCGTAGGCCAGGTTTAGTCCCACGGGCACGAAGGTGAGATAAACGTAGCGAACGATGACCCGGAGTTCGGTCAGGAAATAGTGAAAAGACGAAAGGTGGCCCACTTGTGTCGGCCCGATGGACCCGCGTAACGTCACGGTTCCGATGTAGTAGGCGACACTGATGCCTCCCACCAGATAGGTCAGATAAAAGCGCCACCGCGAGAGCATCGGCCGGAACGTCGCACCGGAAAGAAAAAGAAAATCGTATACAAACATGACGGCGGGCAGTGAGATCGCCGTTTCTTTCGAACTCAATGCCAGGAGAAAAGGCACCGCCACCAATAGGCTGAGCAGGAATCCCACCTTGCGCTCGGGCCACTTGATAAACAGCAGAAACCCCACCAGATAGAACATCAGGGACAGAAGCTCAGAGCGGCTGGAAATGTACGTCACCGATTCGGTCTGCACGGGGTGAAGCAGGAAAAATCCGGCAGCCACGAAGGCCAGCAATCGGCTATGTCTGGAGTCCGCGGTTGCCCGGCTTAAGATGTGTTCCCCCACAAAGAACAAAAGCACGACGTTTGCCAGATGAAGGAGCAAATTGACGAGGTGGTAACTCCAGACTTCCTGGCCGGTCCACAGAAAATTCAGTGTGAACGTGACGAAGAGAAGGGCGCGCCCGGCCAGCGGATTCCAGCTGAACTCACCGAATCGGACGCCCGTATTACGCTGTACAGTCAGGAGGTCGTCAAATACGAAGGGCACACCGAACGAATTCCAATAGGCTACGATACCGAGCACGACAAGGGCTCCCAGGAGCAACCACAGCCGGGTGGCGGCAGGAGCCGCGGCCTTCTTCTTTTTTTCCTTTTGCTTGCGGCTCATGGAGCGAGTCTTTTCCTGAGCAGAAATAACGCGTTAGAAAGCCCATCGCGCCAGGGCCGGAGCTTTATCTCGCCGACGCGCTGGGAATAATTGATAAACATCTCGCGGAAGCCGATATCCTTCCTGCGAATGGCTTCGATTTTTATCTCTTCGCTGAAGGCCATGCCATCGCTGGTCAACTTCATGTGTCGAAGAGCATCGCGGCGGAAAATCCACATCCCCGATTGAGAGTCATTAACCCATCGGAGGAACAAGATAGACATCATAAAGGATAACAGCCGGTTTCCAACCTTATGCTTGAGACTCATAGCCGCCGGATTCAGCGCAGGGAGGCGAGACGCCGAAAGAAACCCCACACGACAATGCAGGAACGCTTCCAGCAAATAACTGAGGGCGTCGGCCGGGTAGGAGTGATCACCGTCGAGCGTTACTATAATGTCGCCCGTCGCGCGCGCGAACCCTGTCTTGTACGCTCTGCCATACCCGCGATTCAGTTCACTGACAACCGACGCGCCGAGTTCGCGGGCGACTACGGCAGTCTGATCCGTAGATCCGTTGTCGACAACGATCACCTCATCAACAAACGAAGGCATTTCCTCCAGAACACGCCGAACACCCTGCTCCTCATTGAGACACGGTATCACCACCGTAACACTCTGGCTCTTGTACATCCTTCAAGGTGCAGGACTGAGCTTGAAGCTAAATTGATCGAGTCCGCTCACAGGCTTGCGTAGCAGAAGACCCAGGCTTTTCGGTTTCCGACCAGCAAGGGCCTCCAAAACGACTTCTGCCTCCTGGTGTGGAGAAATTGTCTGAGGAAAAGACAGGATAGTGAAGTCGTCATTTGTGGTGAAGTACAAAACCTCAGCTGCCTCATCCGTATTGTTCTGGACAAATACCTGGACAGGCTTTCCTGGAACCATCGTCTCGGAGGGACCGCGAAAGGAGATTGGAGAAAATACCTTCCCCGTCACGGTCAGAGGCTTTTCAACCGCAGCCACACCAGCCCAGAATCGCAGAACCAGCGAGACGCTGAATTCGTCACTGGCCTTGTTCGTATCGACGTAAAGGGGAAAGGACTGAAGAGGCGCGGCCATATTATCCTTCCGCGTGTAAACAAATGTGGCAGGGGGCAGCGTTTCCACGTTGAGATCCCACTTTCCCGTGTACTTGAGGGGAATCTTCAAGGTCTGGATCGGACCGCGGACAAGCGAGCCCGCATCGAAAACGTCGCTTTCAAGGGCCAGGCTGGCTTCAAATTCCTTTATATATTTCTGAACCTCGGCGTCCTCAATCTTGTTTTTCTCCGCGGCCGTTTCCGCCGAACTCGGGACGTGAAGATACCAATTGTTGTTCCGCCAGACCCATAAGTCCTCGATAGAGTTGTCGAAAGAATCCACAGCGCCGACCGGAAACAGCCTGACCGTGCCGCGCACCAATGCCTTGTTCCGGTCACCCGTGTAGTCCAGTCCTGTGATTTGAACGTCCTTGATGACTGTAGTGGACGATTGATCGAGAAACACATCACGATCTTCGGATAGAACGAGTTGCATGGCAGAGTTTCGCTTGCTGGCTTTCAAGGCATCCCAGTATTGCTGCACTCTGGACATGAGCTTGTCGTGATCGCGCGGGAGAACGAAAGCCTGACTGAAGCCCAAAGTAGCAGTGACCATGAAGACCAGAATCAGGGCACTGAAGCGGGGCCGAAACATGAAAACACCTCTCCTGTACGCTAACAAAAAAAGGGGGGCAGAGCCCCCCTTTTTTTGCCGCCTTAACTAGAAGCCAAGGGTTTCAACATCCACGACATTGCGGCTAGTCGCCAAAGGCGGCTTCAGCACAAGTATCGGAACTGTGCCCGCGATGTGCCCGTTCTCGATGATGTAAGAGATACCATGGGCGTCAATGAAGTTCGCCTGGATAAAGATGTATCCAATGAAATCTCCAGTAACGCTTCCGGCTGTCATCAGCTCGCTTAGCGTAGCAGCCCAGGTTCCACCAGCCAACAAATTACCGTTCGCATCAAGTCCGCCACCGTTGGCACCGGGGCGAACAATCGCGCTCGTTGCAATCGTTGTCTGAGTACCCGGACCGCCGGCTGTGCCGCTGATCAATCTCGGGAACAGGTTGAAGGTCATGTTCCCGGATCCCGCGGTTGCCCCGCCGGCTCCCGTAAACGGATCGAGTGTTGTATTCGCGATCGCTATACCCGTGTCATACAGCGAACCCACACGTGCTGAAAAAGGTATCAACATCGTCGTGGTTGCCGAGGCGACCGAGCCGATGGTGACTGGCCCCAAATCCGCCTGTGTGAATCTCGGGTAGCCGTTGGTAAGCGAAGTACCCCCAGTGCTGGAGGCCGGCGCCATCGTCGCAGTCAACGTCATGGGAGCCGACGCCAACGGAAGTGTACCCGACGGAACACCAGTCAATACAACGTCGAACGCCAGGTTCTCGACAGCCGTCAAGTCCGGCGCGGGCGCACCCGTGAACGAGATTGTCGTGGTATTTGACGTCGTCGTAGCACTTGTCATCGCGCCGGCGTTAGTCAATGCAATACCGGGATAGGTTGCGGGGTTGCCGACAAAAACCTGGCTCAGCGTCGCCGTGATTCCGGCAGGTAAACCGGCAATTGTCAACTTGATGTTGCTGCCGTTGGAGATGTCAGCACCCACACCCGTAGTCGCAGTTTGGGATGCACTGCGCCAAGCAGCCGCAAAACCTTCAGACAATTTTATTGAAGCCAATGCATCTGCCGGCGCTCCAGGAGCGTTTGCAAACATCAAGGCGGTCCCATTATCGGTTGCGCCCGCAATCGTCCCTTGAGTAAAGCTGGCAAGACCTGCGCCTACAGCACTGATCAGGGTCGGCAAAGACGAAGGTCCAATGTAGTTGTTTGCGCTGCTGCTCAATGCCGCAGACGTCAACGACAAAGGCGCCGCCTTTCCATTCACATCCATGCGGATACCTGTGATCCTAAAAGAACCCGAAATACTGTTGCCGGCCGGAGGAGGGAAACCGGGCAGAGTAACCGTGATCGTTCCACCCGCATAGTTCACGCTGGCGACCGCGGTCACCGCGGCGAAGAGGCCTGTCGCGCCTTCTATCCGGATCCCGTCATTCGTGCTCGGAGCGATCGGGAGGACCAAACTACCGGCGATCGTTCCATCCAACGCTACCGGACTGGAAGTGATCGGACCGGGGAAGGTCAGAACTAACGATGTCGTCGTCAGCGAGGAAGCCGCGATCAACTGACCGGAAATCAGCAGACCGGCGCCAGGCGACGACACATCTGCCGTATTGGCATGGTGATTCGTCGCGATTTCCGCCGAAGACGGTGTATTGAAAAGTTGAACCTGAATTTGGGCAAAACTACTCGGCGCGAGTGCCAGCACCAGCACAACCGCAACCAGCCCAATCATCCATTTGCTGGACTTCATTCTAATTTTCTCCTTTCGAAGTCGTTCAGGAAACCAAAAACAATAGGTTAAGACCCTGGCCTTTCCATTCGCGCCGGGCCAACAAAAGACGATGTTCTATCCGGAGAATTCTTTGCAGGGAGACTAACCGTTCACAAACTGAATTGGGGTCCCTGTTTCTCTCCGCTTGAAAACGGTTGCCTATCTATCTCCTCACCTTTCGAATTCTCGATGCAAAGATGAAGACGCGCCGTTACTAACTCCCTAGAGGTACAACAATTGGGCCGCGAAGCGAGGTGACCTTAGCATGTGCCCCAACCACTGTCAAGGCAGTTTCTCCGGTAAAGCCTTCACTTCCGCCCATCGAGACTTAGCATTCTGCTTGCCAATCCATAAATGGATCAGAATGCACACTTCAAAGGAGTTAGCATCGGTTAAAAAACAAACTTTGTGTGTTGAATTGACACTCGCTGTGTAAAGGAGGGCCCTATTTGAGTGCTTTCTGCACCTCTTTCAGCTTTGCCTTCATTTCGCTGGTCGCCTGATCCGCATCCTCATGCGTACGAATGACGTGGGGCGTGATCAGCACGATCAGCTCATTGCGCCCTTTTACTTTCCGCGTGTTCCCAAAAAGGATGCCGGCCACCGGAATCCGGCCAAGAAGCGGAAGCCGGCTTTGCGAATCTTCGTCATTATCCCGGATGAATCCGCTCAAGACGATGGTTTGTCCATCCTGAACGACGATATTAGAACGGACCGAGGTCTTCGAAATGACCGGGGCGACAACAGCGGAGGTTGTGTTCACGGCAGCCTCACTCACCTCCTGGGAAATCTCGAGGGTGACGTTACCACTGTCATTGATTTGCGGCGTCACGCTTAATAAGACGCCCGTCGGCCGCAGTTGAATAGTCTGAACAAAGAGGTTGCTACCGCCGTTTTGAACCGGCGTCACCGAGGACGACGTCGGAACAGGAATTTCAGCACCCACCTGGAATTCCGCCGATTTGTTGTCGCTCACCATCACCGACGGCGCCGACAGGGTGCGAATCCGCGAACGGTTCTCCGAGGCGTTAAGAAACGCCACAATTTCTCGAGTATTGCCCACCATTGTGGTCGCCTGTCCTACCAGAGCTGGCGGCCCGGTGCCCGTGCCAAATGATGCTGTCGTCGCCGGCGAGGCAGTGCCTCGCGCCTGGAGGGCGGCCGAAAGGCCCAGAGACAGGGAGTTGTCCAATCCCACCTGAATGATCTGCGCGTCGATCAATACCTGCCGCGGCAGAACATCGAGTTCCTCGATCGTGCGCCGGATCTCTTCGTAGGCCTGAGGGCTGGCCTGCACGAGCAACATGTTTGAAGTGGGAACCGAAATGATCCGGATATCCCCTGGCCGCTGAATGTAGGGGGCCCCGGGTGCGGCAGATGCAGGAGCCGTAACTCCTGGTGCGGGCGGCACCTGTGGGCTTGCCGGCGGCGCCCCCGGTCCCGCAGCATTCTGACTGGATGGCTGGTTGTAGATGGAAGACAGTTGTACCTGCCCGCCATAGAGTTGAGACAGGATGAGCTGAATATCGTCTGCCTTGGCGTTCTTGACCTTATAAACGAAGTTCTGAAGGCCTGTCCTGACGGTGTTCTGATCCAGACGCTCAAGCCATTTCTGAACTTCGGGAAGCACCGTGGGGTTCGGCGTGATCACAAGGATGGAATTAATTCTTTCGAGGGGAATCAGGCGAATCGCGCTGGTGCCGGTCAAGCCATAACCGTTGACCACGGAGTTCAAGTCATTGACGAGGTCGCGCACCAGATTGTTCTTCACGGGCAGCAGGCTGACCCGCTCGTTTTCGAAAACGTTCGTGTCGAAGATATCAATGATATCCATCAATTTTCGAAGGTTGCTTCGCCGCTCTGTGATCAGCATGATGTTGGAACCCTGCGTGACGATGTTCGCACCTTCGCTCGTGTAAGGCGCCAACAGCGACGCCATGTCCGACGCCGATACGAAACGCATTCGAACGACCTGAAGCACCATCTGGTCATCGGCGCTCGTCGCCGGGGCGCCGTCCTGCACTGTCAGTGGCTGCCGGGGAGCCGACGTTGCGGGACCGATTTCGTAGAAACCGTTCGGCAGCTTGACCATGGTTGCGTTGTTGATCTTCAGAATCGTTTCCAACAAGGGGAGAAGCTCCGACTTCTTGACCGGAGTCGACATGTTGAGATTGATTGTTCCCCGTACGCCCGGATCAACAATATAGTTAATCCCAAGCTCGCCAAGAATGATCTTGATGACCGGGTAAATATCCCCGGCGTTGTCGAAGTTGAATTGGATGGGAGTATCGTCGCCGGCCTGAGGGACTGGAGCCGCAGGCTGTTGAGCCAGGACCAGCATGGAAATAACAAGGACAAGGATTAAGACCGCAGCAGCTCTCTTCATTGGTTATTGTGCCTCGTCGGAGACGGTCGTCGTACCGAACAGTGTCATGATTTGCTTGGTTCGCGGCGGCGCCTGTCCCGGTGCAGGAGAGATCACCGGAAGTCCCGTTGCCGGCGATATCGCGGGTGCAGTCGGCGCAGATCCGGTTCGCGCAGGCTGAGCGGTTTGAATCACGGATGTCGGAGCGGCGCTCGCAGTCTTACCGGCGTCGCGAGGAACCAGCGCCACAGGATCATTCATCGTCACCGTCTGACGGCTTCCGTTGGATTCGACGATGATCGACGTCGGCAAAACTTCGACAATCGTCCAGCCGTCAATGACTTCGCCAATCCCCATCGACTTGTAGTTCTTATTTCCGGTTGGGCCGGGGGCGACCATAGCTGTCTTCTTCGCGCCGAGCATCATCGTACCGAACAGAATGGGCTTGGCTCCCAGAGGCTTCGGTGGGTCCGCTTCCACCACAGGCGCGATATCGATATCGTTCCTGTCGAAGCTGAACAGGTTATGAGTCGGGATCTCGGTCCAATCGGCGGATTGCACATTCGCCGCCACAGGCGCGAGAATCGCGGGAAAAGTCTGAGGGAGCGGTTGAATAGCCGCCACGTCATGAGCGGGACCAAAAGCGAGCCAGGCGCTTCGAAACTTTGTTCCGCCCACCACCAGCACCACCAGCAGTGCGACATCCAGGATCAGGATCTTCTTGGTCATATTACCCCTTCGGAGCCGCGGGCGTGACGACAGGCGGGCTCGCCAGCAAACCGGCCACAGTCAGATTTACTCTCACGGTCTTCTTCAGATCACCCTTTGGCGGAGGCGCCTCTTGAGCGGTAGACACCGGTGCAACCTGCAAACTTCGGACCGTGACAAACTTCGGCGCTCCTCTCAATTCGGCGAGCATGGACGACATCTGGTTCGGCGTGCCTTCAAAAGAAAAGGTAATTGTGATCTCATTGAAATACTCATCCCTTCGCTTGGCGGCCGTTATGCTTCGAGGACCGAGTGTGATATTCAGCTTCTTTGCAGCATCCTCAACGATGGTCTGCAGCTCAACCGATGCCAGCGAAGGATTATCCCCGCGGATCAGGCGGCCCTCGCCTTCTGCAATGCTCTTCCTGGCTTGCTCCAGAAGCTGCACATAATGGTCCTTGGCCGACAGCGCCCTGCGGAACCGCTTCAACTGATCTTCCTTCTCTTCGACGGCACTCGACTTGTCATGAAGCTCGTCCCATGCCGGCATAACCACATGAGATGCAAGCAGGTAAACACCGACCGCCGAAGCCAGAACAATCCCCGCCCGCTTTTCACCTCCGCGCAGCACCACTTTCATTGAGGCACCTCGATGGTTGCTTTCAGGGTGAACCGGTCTTTACCTTTCGGATCGTGAGTCACGGCCGTTGTGAATTGCACTTCCTTGAAAAGAGGACTGTCTTCAACGAGTTTCTGAATCTCCGAGGCCTTTGGTGCAAGGCCCGATATCGTGATCGTTCTGTCCTGATAGCCGTAGGTCGATATCCAGGCCGTCTCGGGCAGGATACGTGTGAGTTCCAGCATTGCTTCCAGGGCATAGTCGCGGTTCCTGAAATGCCCAGCCAACACGCCGTATTTTCCGGAGAGCCGGGTCAATTCCGACTGCTGACTGACAACCTCGCTGGCAACTGGCGCGATGCGCCGAATTTCTGTATCGAGCTTGGAGGCGTACACCGTTAATTGGTACGGTTCGCGGCCCAGGAGGAGCATCCCGAGCAGCAGAGCCAGCCCGAAAAAAACGTATGTCGGAATCCATTGAACCTGATTCCGGCGATAGCGGAGCTCCCTGGGAACCAGGTTCGACTGGAAACCCGTCCTGCGAAACCCAAGCATTGCCGCCGCAATGGAACCAAAACGATCACTGCTGTCGAGTGCCGCATTCTCCATGGGCAACGCGACATGTTCCATCGACTTCAGGCCCGAAGAGGCTGGGCCGAAAACAAGCAACCGCGCACTCGCAAGAGACGACAAGCGCCCCACAGCCATCAAACGCTCGACCGCCGTCTTCGCCGTGGAAATAACATCTTCTCCTGTCTGGGTCAGCGAGGCGAGTTGTCCGTCCTGAACCAGGCAACCCTCAACACGCCCTTCCTGGCAATCCAGAACGACGGTCGAGGAATCTCCGGGCCACAAAACGCCGACACCGTGCGCGTGGACGACCGACGACAGACACGCACCCGAAAGCGGCATACCTGCGTTCCTGAATAGAACAATCCACGGGTCGAGCGCGTCCCGGGGAATAATGGCGACGGTGACTCGGATCGTCCTGGAACCGCGACGGAGCGGCTCCTGGCTGAAATCCCAATAAATCTCGTCGGCAGGCCAGGGGGAGAGCGCCTCGATCTGGAGCGCAATCGCGGATTGAAGCTTCTCTGCTACCTCGACAGGAAACTCCAGCTGACGGATGGTTCCTCGATCACGCGGCAGGCTCAGGAACACATGCTGGATGGGAAGCTTGTGCAGCGTCACCAACTTCCCTATCTCGGACCTTTGTTCTTCCGGCGCCAGATCGAGGAACCCGGGTATTTCCAGTGTGCTTGAAAGCCGGAACTTCCTGCCCGAACTACGAACAACGGCCAGGCGAAGATCGTTTCCGGCAAGCTCGAGCCCGACACCTGTTCTGACGAAAATCATATCGGTTGACCGCTCCGCCTTCGCTCCACTATTCAAACCGCCAACGATCAAATTTTGTTTCGATCACCCGCTTGTAGACCAAAGGCTGCAACGTGATGAATTGCAGCCGCTCCTCGCGCTTAAAGAGCATCCGCACCGTACGCGATATCCCAGTCGTCCCGATTACAGCTTTGGAAACCAGCTCTACCGGTGAACCGTTGTCGAATCTGAGATAGTCGAGCGTGTCTTTTTCGGTTAGCTCTGGAACTCTCTTCACAAGGTCGTCGGCGTTTTCGAAATTCTTGCTCTCCCGCTCAGCCGCGACGTGGGCGGCGATTTCTGCATTCATCAAGGGCAGCGCCATGAGGACTTCGACGGATGCCAGGTTTGGGTTCACCCTGGCGTCTCCGGATTGCACCGTGACGAGGTCGCGAAGCCCCGGAATACGTCGATAGCGGCCGGTCGAAGGTTCCTGAACGAGCGAACCAAAGAAGATTTCCTCCGTCATGTTCCGAACCAGAAGAAGTTCGTCCACCGTTTGAAACGCGGCGTTTCTCGGCCTGCGCAATTGTCCCGCCGGCGCCACTGGATAGTCCGCGACTTCTCCGCCATAGAGGTGGGGAATGTCGTCGGCGTCGATCCAATCCAGAACGGAATCGACCAGCCGATTCCTTGTATCGCGGTCCACCCCCAACGAATCAAACATCGAAGCCAGCATTTTGTCCGACGCCTGATTGACATCGATGCGGCCCGCATCGGAGCCGAATTTCACATGCACCTCGCCGGAATCGAATGGGAAAATGTACTCACCGTTCTCCTGTCTGATCGGCGAGTCTTCCGGAATCGGCAGCTGTTTGCTATAGCTGTTAAACACGATTTCCGCGGCGCTCTTTGCCATTAAGAAAGCGCGTTCGGAATCGAACGCCTGGCTGGCCGATTCCATTTCAACCCGCACCGTCGAAGCCAGGGAGAGCGAAACCAGCGACAAAACCAGCACAATCCACAGAACGCTCATCAGAACTGACCCGCGCGCGTTCATTTGCGATTCACCATTTGAACGACGAAAGTGTCGTCGTCCAGCCGGACTCGCATCGCGGGTGGTATACCGTCATCCGTCTTCCACTCCGTTATCCATGCGGGCTTTTTGTCGACCTCTCCGAGAAACTCGAACGATAACCGATTGAACTGCGCCAGAACCGTTGACGGACGAACTGCCGGCTGTCCGGGTATATATTCGACAAACGGCAGATCCGCATAAAGGAAGCGCCCCTGGTCCGATGCGTAATCGACTTTCCGAAGGTCCCCTGGACCGTCGACAAGGGAATAGTCCGAGAAGAATTCCAACCTGTCGCTCGTGCCCTGGAACAACTCTCCCGACATCGCCAGCGGCAGTTGACGGCGGATCAACCGTTCCACGGTCGAACGTCGTTCGAGACGGTTGGCGGCCTTTGTTCCCCGTTCCCACGCGTTGAGGCCGACGCGAAACCCCGCAAAGGCAACGGTCATGACCATCGCCATGATGGCCATTGCGACAATCAACTCGATGAGAGTAAAGCCTTTACTCCGGAAGCGCATCTTCGATAGCCTGTTTGAAATCGTCGTTTTCATAGGACAACGCCGTGGCTTTCAGAGCTTCAAGTTTGATCTTCCGTTCACCCGATCGTCCCTGCCAGCGGACTTCCACATCGATTTTCATCACGGCTTCCGGCGTATTCCTCTCCAGCTTGCTGGGTATCCAGGGAGTGATATTGACGGTCCAGTGAGCCGGCGGGGCCGTCAGTTCACCGTCGATCACCGCCCCGGGAGGCAGCTTCGAAAGAAGCAGCGTCCGGTTCATGAGATCCTCGCCAGCCAACTGATAATGACGGACATCTTCGATCTTCTTGAGATTCGCCAGTGATCTCGACAGGAGAGCGAAAAGGGACGTCGTGGCGATACCGAATATCGCTGCAGCGACGATGACCTCAATGAGAGTAAAGCCACGTTGACTCCGCACGGGCGGCGTCACGGAAGAACGATCTCATGGGCGCCGCTACGAAGCCGGACGGTTCCTCCGCGAACAATCCCCGATGGCATCACAAAGAACGCGGCCGTGCGGGCATCGTTTTCCAGCACGATGTCGATTGAAGACGGCAGCACCGACTCGCGAATTGGCTTCATCTCATCGTTTACAAGAGAGATGGCGCGGCGATTCCGATCGAAAACAACATATTGTGATTTCTCTGTACGCTCGGCCTGAAGACGGGCCATACGGATAAAACCGCGTGTCGCCTGTGCGGCGCTGTTCATCTGGAGACGATCGAACCCCGCCCCAATACGGGGCCCGACCAATCCTGTGACTATGGCCACAATCACCATAACCACAACGACTTCGATGAGAGTAAAACCGCGTCTTCCGGTCATACATTCATCAAGACGCGGCAGCGGCTTAAAAAGACGAACCGATGCGCTATTTCCAGCTGACGATGTCGGCATCGTTCCCTTCGCCGCCGTCGGCGCCGTCGGCGCCAAGTGACAGGAGATCGTAATCGCCGTGCAGGCCGGGCTGGGTGTAACGGTAAGGATGGTTCCAGGGGTCGAGCGGAATATCCTTCTTCATATAGGGGCCGTCCCAGTTCTCGACGTTCGGAGGCTTCACCTGCAGCGCGGCAAGCCCCTCTTCCGTGGTGGGATACCGCCCGACCTCCAGGCGGAAGGTATCGAGCACAGTACCGAACTCTCCGATCTGGCTCTTGGCCTGTAATTGTTTTCCCTTGTCCACTTGCTTGAACAAGCGGCCGCCCACCAGGGTCGCGAAAAGGGCAAGGATAACCATCACGACAAGCAGCTCAATCAGAGTGATGCCACGTTTGTTTTTCCGGCTGACCGGATTTGCAGCTGTGTTCATAGTCCAATGTCCGCGATGCTGATAATGGCCATCAGGATCGACAGCACAACCGCGCCGACCAGAACTCCCATCACCAGGATAATTGCGGGTTCAAATACCGACGTCAGCGCTTTGACCGACGAACGCACGTCTTTCTCGTAAACATCCGCGATCTGAAGCAACATCGTGTCGAGCCGCCCGGTTTCTTCACCAACCTCCACGAGATGAACCGCCAGGGCAGGAAACACGCCGGCCTCCCGCATCGGTTTAGCAACCCCTTCACCCCGTTTGGCTCCTGCGGCGATTTTTGAGATCCCTTCAGCCACGAGCTGGTTTCGCGCAATATCATGGACGATGCGAACCCCGGCGATAAGGGGAACGGCGCTCGAAGTCAACGTTCCCAGCGTTCTGGCAAAACGTGCCACTTCAATTTTCAGCACCGTCGCTCCGAGCAACGGCAGACGTATGATCCAGGAGTCCCAGACACGGCTGCCCTTCGGCGTGCGAAGCCAGGAACGCAATCCCGCAACGGCTCCCGCCATCAATAGCAGCGCCAGCCACCAGTAGCTGGTCGTGAAAACCGAGATTGCGAGCAGGACATGTGTGGCCGGTGGAACAGGAACGCCAAGATCCTGGAAAATCGCCGCGAATTTGGGAATCACGAAATAGAACAGAATACCGACGGATCCGATTCCGACTGCTGTCAGCAGGCACGGGTAAACCAGGGATGCGGCCAGATAGCTTCTCATCTCATCCGCCGACCGTTCGAACTCCGCCAGACGTTCGAGAATCACATCCAGGACGCCTCCGGCCTCTCCCGCCCGAATCATGTTCACATACAAACGGGAGAAGTGCTTTGGATGCGAGGCGAGCGACTCGGCCAGGGACTTTCCACCTTTGATCTGCTTCAGGACATCCAGCACAACAGCGCGCAATGCCGGCTTGGCTGTGAGCTCCGCCGTTACCGCGAGGGCTCGATCCAGAGGCAGTCCAGCCCGGACAAGTGTCGTCAGCTCCTCCGTAAAATACAGAATGTCCCGCTTCGTGACCCATTGAAGGTTGAGCCCGCGAAGGGATTTCTTTTTCCTGTCGGCAGGTTCATCGATTGAAACAGGAATCAGACCCATGGCCTGAAGACGAGAAGCGGCCGCACGCGTATCGGCAGCTTCGAGGCGGCCTTCGGCAAAACGTCCTTCGTCATTGACCGCTTTATAAGTGAATGTCGCCATATACTTTCCGTCAAACTTCCTGGGTTACTCGAAGCACTTCGTCGGGCGTCGTGATGCCGGCGAGAACTTTCGAACAACCGTCATCCTTGAGCGAACGCATGCCGGAACGACTGGCCTGGGCCTTGAGCACCTTAGAATCCGATTTTGTGACCATCAACCGCCGCATTTCTTCGTCGATATCGAGCAGTTCGAATATTCCCAGCCGGCTTTCATAACCAGTGAGATCGCACGCCTTGCAGCCCCGACCGCGCTGCAGTTGACGTATTCTCCCAGGCCGTCCACCGGGAATCCGGCATCACGGAGCCCTTTCGCCGGAATGGATTCTGGCGCCTTGCATTCTCTGCAGTTCACGCGGACCAGACGCTGGGCCAGGATTCCGATCAGCGAAGAGGCCAGCAGATAATCCTGGACGCCCATATCCACCAGCCGCGTCACTGCGCTGGGCGCATCGTTCGTGTGCAGCGTACTGAAAACCAGATGGCCGGTGAGGGCCGAACGGATCGCGATCTCCGCCGTTTCCAGATCGCGGATTTCGCCGATCATGATGACATCCGGATCCTGCCGCACGATGTGCCGCAGTCCGGTGGAAAACGTCAGCCCAATCTGCGGATTCACCTGAATCTGATTGATCCCGTCCATCTGATATTCGACGGGATCTTCGATGGTGATGATCTTGCGATCCGGAATATTGATTCGCTTCAGCGCGCTGTAGAGCGTGGTGCATTTGCCGCTGCCGGTCGGTCCCGTCACCAGGAAAATGCCGTGGGGTTTGGAGGTCATCTCACATACTTTCCCGTAGAGATCCTCCGGAAATCCCAGCATGCTCAGGTCGATCAGCGATGAATTGGATTGGTCCAGAATACGCATGACGACGCTTTCGCCATACATCGTCGGAAGCGTCGATACGCGCAGGTCGATTTCCTTGCCGAGAACCTTGAGCTTGATGCGGCCGTCTTGCGGCAGCCGGCGCTCGGCAATGTTCAGTTTCGCCATCAGCTTGATGCGCGAAATGATCGCCGCCCGGATGGGGTTTGGCGGAGGATCGATGTTATGAAGGACGCCATCCACGCGATAGCGAAGACGCAGATCCCTTTCGAACGGCTCAATATGGATATCACTGGCCCGGGATTCCACTGCCCGGGAAATAATCAGGTTGACCATGCGGATCACCGGAATTTCCGACGCAAGGTCCCGCAGGTGTTCGATGTTTCATCGTCTCCGCCCGAGATCTCCCAGAGCCTCGATGGACGTCTCCGCCGGAATCGCCTCTCTTCCATACAGCTTGTCGAGTTCCGCCATGATCTCCGATTCGGCGGCCATGAAGATCCGAAGCGTGTGGCCGGTTCGAACCTGCAACGCGTTCAAGGTGTCGGTATCGTGAGGGTCGGCCGCAACGATTGAAAGAAGATCGCCTTCGAGATGGACGGGAAGCACACGCTGGCCCGAGGAAGTCGGTAGGGCAGCCTGGCGGGCTCAATCGGAACCGCCGGATATTCTCCGGCAACAGCGGACTTTCAACTGGTCCGCCAGTACGCGGACCACATCGCTTTCGGCGATGTAGCCCAGATCGATCAGTATCCGTCCCAGTTTATCGCGTCGTTCTTTCTGCAACGACAGCGCACTCTGAAGATCCTCGGCGGAAAGGAGTCCCCGCTCCTGGAGCAATTCCCCCAGGGGTCGAGTCGCCGTAGCGAGCAGCTCTTTCATCAGATCTCTTTGTAAGTGACCAGCTGCGGTGCAGATTTCTTCGCGCTGAATACCAGTTGCTTCGGTAGATTCGGGACGAAAAGAGGATTGTAGTTGTCCAGATGGACGACAATCGTCAGAGATTCGTCCTCCCCAATCGATTCCATCGAGGTTATGCGCTGTTTGATCAGGGCCGTAATCCTGGACTTAATTTCCTTTTGTCGATCGCGAACGTGAGCAAGCACCAGTTCCTTCGAGGTCGCGCTGGGAAAGAGTGGATTGCTGGGCGGCTCGAATGCGACTTCAACGCTCACGATAACCCCGTAGCCTTCGATCAGCATCGCCCGCGACCCGGACATCAAACTGGATCCGGTTTCCCTCACCAGGTTGTCCGACTCGTTCTGAAGCGGCGTCATCTCCTTTTTGAACGCGTCAATCGGAGACTGAAGCGCCCCGGCAAGAATCACGAATATCAAAGTCTTGAGCATTGTCAGTCTCCCGACCCGGCAGAACGTTCCCCGGCAAGTTTCTGCACGGCGGATCCCCACTCGTAAATCATCCGCCGCTGTTGCTCGTTAAGATTTGCGAGACCTGCGATCTGGCTTCGGAGTTCCTGGATTTCCAGAGATGTCTGCTGCTCCGCTGCGGACGGCTGCTCCACTGACGCGCCGAACGCAATCGTCAGCTGCGAGTCTTGCCACTGCACGTGAATGGGCGCCGCCATCGCCACAACGATCAACAGAACCGCCGCAGTGGCCATGGGGACGAGCCACCTCCAGGTCCATCGCCGAACGGGTCTTTCAAAAACAAGAGCTGAGCTGCGAGGCGGATCGAAATCGGGCACGGACTTGAGCAAAGACCTCGTCCGCTGGAAGTGCTCCACGGCCACCCTGCACTCCCCGCATTTCGCGACGTGCGCCCTGGCCTCCGCCATCTCCGCCGCAGACAACTCCTCAAAAACATAGTCTGTAATGTGGTCTCCCAAATGTGACATGACCAAGCTCCTTACCCAAGAATGTCGCGAAGCTTCTCAAAGCTCATATATAGCCGCGACTTCACCGTCGAAACGGGCGCATCCTGAATCGCCGCGATTTCTTCAAACTTCAGCTCCTGATAGACCTTCAAAATTACAACCTCGCGTTGATCCTCCGGCAATTGCCGCAGCGCGTTCTGCACCGCGATCCGGTTTTCAGGCGACGGCGATCGGAATCCGGCTTCCGGGTCCAGCTCCACAAAGGTCTTGCCGATATCCTTCCGCAGCCGCGAGTAACATGTGTTGTGCGCAATCCGATAGAGCCACGCTTTGAAACGGTCTCGATCCTGGAGGGTGCCCAACTCCCGAAAGGCCTTCAGAAAGACGTCCTGGCAGAGGTCCATGGCTTCATCGCGGCTACCCATCATCCGCAAAATGAAGTTGTATATGGGCTTTTCCCACTGCCGGACCAGAAGATTGAACCCTTCCGAATCGCCATTGAGCACGCGCTCGATGAGGTTTCTTTCAGTCCTCACACTCTTAAGACTCCAATCCTGCACGGAAAGACGAGTCTATCTGTAGATTCTGACCCGTTCCCGGAAGGGGTGCCGAAGGAACTCGAAGCCAAAGGTCATCAGGCCCAGGAAGTTCTTTCGATCCATAGCCGTGATCTGCTTGAGCACCATAAGGAAGACAACATAGACAGGAGCGAAAACGATGAAATCGAGAGCCAGCTTCGCCGGAATCAGATACCGGACCTGCCTCAGGGAATCCACCACAGGCAGCAGGTGATGAAGCCCGGAGGCCGCACAAATGGCAGCAAGACCTGAAACGACCGGCCGGGCGTGGATGTCTCGGAACATCTCTTCGGCCGGAGTTCCCAGGTATTTGCGATGGAACATGACGAGTAAATAGACCGCCGAGATGAGGAGCGCAGCGGCCGTTCCGGCAGCCGCGCCGGGAGCTCCGAACCGCTGTACCAGCGCGACTCCCAGGATGGGACTGAGCACGATGAGCAGGATGGTACTTTGCATGTCGAATTCCGGCCTGCCAACTCCAGCTCCAATCTGGCTTGCCGCGCCGCCAAGAACGTTGGCGCCATACCCGATCGCCAGAATCTGCAGAATCATCACCGACCGGACATCGAACCGGTCGCCAAGCCACAATCGAAAGATAGAATCCGCTTCCAGGACTATGAAACCCACCAGACCGATCGTGATCAGCGCCACATATTTCGAGGTCATCGCATAGGTTCGAAGGATTTTCGTCTTCTCGTTGCGCATGCCGAGTTCCGATGCGGCAGGGATAATCGCCGACATCATCAGGAGCGGAACGGCTCGCATCAGGGTGGCCATTCTGGCGCTCACTTCGTAGAACTTTACTGACGCTACTCCCAGAAACTTTGCTGCAATCAGCTTGTCCAATTGAAAGCACGTCAGGCCGCCAACCCGACTCACCAGGATCTGCGTTCCATAAGTGAACATCTCTTTCAGCAGCTTCCCGTCGAAGTAGAATCCCAGCGAAATTGCCGGAATGGCGCGTCGAACGGAATACCAGGAAATCACAACATACATCACAGAATTGGCTATGGCGTTCAGCGCAAGCCCCTGGAGTCCAAGATGCGCAGGGAGGACGATAACCGTGCCGACAATGTTGATAATACTCAGTGCCATGTCGATGGCGTTGGCCTTATCCATCCGCTGAACCCCGCGGAAAACCGACGAAAACATCATGCCGAAATTTCCGACCGCGCAGGCGATCAGCACGTAGACGTAGGTGTTCGACAAACCGCTGATCGCGGACAAATGAAGTACAGAAAAGGCCAGCGGGCGAATGGCCAGCCCCACCGCAAGAAAAAGCACACCGTGGAGGACGTAGAAGATGAATCCCGAGAAGAGAACCTTGTTGATTTTCTGATAGTCCCCGCAGGTGTAATACGCGGAAATAAACTTCACGAACGATGAACCAAGGCCCAGATCGAGCAGCCCCGTCACGTTCAGGAGAATGCTCAGAATCGCCCATACGCCGAATTCGCTGTCGCTCAGATAATGGAGCATGAAGGGAGTCAGCAGGATTGTCGCCGCAAAACTCCAGAATCGTCCGAGGAAATTGAAGAAGGTGTTGGCGACAAGCTTTTGGGAGAAGTCGCCCAGCAGAGTTATTGGTTCGTCGTTTTTGCCAGACGGCTCAGTCATGACGTTCAATGGCGAGATTCGGAATCCTCTGGCCCCCTGACTGCGGGACAGGGTTGGCAGTGTGTCCGTTCTCCACCGATCGAACGTATTCACGGTAGCCAAGGAAGAAGTGGTAGCGAATTGCCCAGTAATAGTGCTGATCGAGAGCGGCGCCAACCTTCCCTGTTCCGCGACGCTCTTCCCACTCCGTTAATCCCTTATAGAAGGGGTTGGATGCAGTCATCAGCATTCGATAAAAGACATGAAAGCGTTTCAGCACACCCATGCGCTTGCCGTTTTCCGTAAACCGCTTCCGCAGCTCCGGGTGCAACTCAATCATCTTGCCAAGCGAGTATCCCGCCTGCTGGCATCGCTCAATGAACTGCTCGCAGGTCGGAAAATACTTGTGCCGGCCCTTCGCCGCAACCCCGGGAACCATCCGACACCCGCTTTTTTCCAGCCTGTAGCCAAGTTCGATGTCTTCCATGCCGTAGACAAAGAATTCCTCGTTGAAGCCGTCGACTTCCCAGAGCTGCTTGCGGCTGGTTGACACGTTGCCCGTATGGTAGTAGGAAAAATCCATCGGTTGGCCGCAGGCGATGCTATACGGATTGAAGATTCCCCTGTCGCGAAGGTAACGAAGAAACGGATCGGTGGAATCCTGCCATGACGACATCACGGTTCCAATAATCGACGCGTCAGGATTCTCGTCGTGGTATTGGATGTGCCTCTCCACGAGGTCCGGCTCGGCCAGAATGTCGTCGTCGATGAAGAGCACGATTTCGCCGGAAGCCTGGCGAATGCCGACGTTGCGTGTGGCTGCCGCCCCAGGCTTAGCCTGGACGAAACCCTTGAAATTTGGGTAAACAGCCGCTTTTTGGGCCAGCACGGCCGGAGTGCTGTCTGAGGAGTTATTATCGACGATAAGAACTTCGTAGACGTCCCGACCAACTGTTTGATTCTCAATCAGATCGATCGTTGTCGCCAGCATGTCTGCGCGATTCAACGTCGGAATGACCACACTAACTCTATACACTTATTATCCTTAGTGCGACTTATTGAGACAGTGACGTTTCCTGCAGACGGACCCAGGGATGATCATGGCCGCATCTGACCTCAGCGTGAAGCAAGTACGGAATATAACGAATGTGCTCCACCAAAGCAATTGCGAACAAAGCCTTACTCCGTAACGAGTAAGCGCTCGTAAGTAACCGGTGCCGAAGGAAATTCCAGAATAACTTCCGATCTTTTCTTCCGCCGAACCGGTAATACAGAAAGAGAGAATTCCTAAAACTAAAGTAATTTTCTTGGGTCCGCCGCTTTCCCGGGACCACGTCCTGCGTGAAGTGCTGGACCACCGCAGCGGGCTCGTAGACGCACTTCCAGCCCAGCAACCATAACTTCCAACTGAGATCGACGTCTTCGCAATACATGAAGAAAAGACGCTCATCAAACCCCCCCACCTCCTCAAAAGCCTTCCGGCGAATCAAGGCGGCCGCCCCCGAACACCAGGTGGTCTCCCCGGTCGACCGATCCCAGGCTTTGGGATGCTCCCGTGGCGTCTGCCGCGCATCGCAGATTCCGATTCGATCGTCCGACTGCGCACGAGCCAGCAAGTTTTCCAGACAACCGGGTTCCAATTCGGTGTCGGGATTCAGAAGGAACATGAACCTGGCCTGGCTCTGATTCGCCAACAGATTCATGCCCCGGGCAAAACCGTTGTTGCGCAGAGATCGAAGGACGTGCACGGGAAAAGGCAAAGTCCCGGCCGCGGCAGCCAGCAGATCCGGAGTTCCGTCGCTGGACCCGTTGTCAATGAAATAGCCGTTGATGGGAATGGAAATTCGTTGGAGGCTTTCAAGCAACCCGGGAATCCAGCGTCGGCTATTGTGCACAACGACCAGCAGATCTACCTCTGGTTGATGGCTGCGCCCTGCCGGGCTTGCATTCGCTCCGGGCATCTCTTGTTGGCTGCGCCCTGCCGGGCTTGCATTCGCTCCGGGCATGCCTTGTTGGCTGCGCCCTGCCGGGCTTGCATTCGCTCCGGGCATCTCTTGTTGGCTGCGCCCTGCCGGGCTTGCATTCGCTCCGGGCATCTCTTGTTGGCTGCGCCCTGCCGGGCTTGCATTCGCTCCGCTCATCTGTTGACCGCTTCGCTCATGGATTTACGCGACCGCCCTCCAGATAGGCTGTGCTCGCCAGTAGGAGCACGAAACGCCACACGAACGTCACCGCCTTAATGGGAAACAGCAGCTTCCGCAACAACATCCAGAAGTTCTCCGCCAATCCGGTCCCACGTAAACCGTTTCAGGATCATTTGCCGTGCATTTCGCCCGATACGTCGCCTCAGCTCAGGATCGGAAATCAAACGCCGTAGGACGCGTTCGTATTCAGCCGGCGTCTCAGCCAGGAATGCCTCCTGACCGCTCTGAATCGGAAAACCCATCGCGCCGATCTTCGTCGTCACGACGGGACATGCCATCGAAAACGCCTCAAGAAGCTTCACTCTCTGTCCACTCCCCGAAAACAGTGGCGCCAGGACAATGGTCTGCGACGACCGGTATAACGACCGGGTATCCGGGACGTAACCGGGATACTCGACATTCGGTCTACTGCCCAGACCCTGCGGCTCCGGCGCTCCCGCGATGACAAACCGCACGCCCGCAAACCTCGGGGCAACGTGCTTCACCAGAAACTCTGCCGCTTCCACATTCGGCTGGTGTCGAAAGTTCCCCACGAAGAGAACCGAAACAGCCATCGCCGCGTCTTCGCTAAACGCGTCCGGCGCGAACTCCTCGGAGTCAATACCGATGGGAACGGCTCTAACCGTCGCCTCCGGAGCGTAGGATTTGAAGTACTCCGCATCGTCTTTTGTCATTGTGACAATGCGATTGAACTTCCTAAGTTGTCCTATTTCGTAACGAAGGATCTGCATCCACCGGTAAAAAAGCCGGAGCTTTTCAGCCGGATCGGTCTCCCCTTCAAATGCCTCATGAGCATTTTTTGACTGCGCTTCGTGCGCAGTAAGTACAGAAAAAACACAGTCACGCCGAAACTGTGCCATTTGCAAGTACTCACACTGCAGAACATCAATTTTTCCAGCACGCAGCGTGCCATCCACTGCCCGATGCATTTCAGGTGTGCTGAATTCGCGAACTATGAAAGGAGTCAGGGACAACCAGTGCGGACGGAAGTCGGGAATTCGTCTAATCCCGCGGAGCGATTCACAAAATGGGCGGACCGAAGCAAGCATGTCCTGCTCTTCGTCGCTTCCTACAAATGACAGCACGTGGACCCGATGTTTCTCCGACAGAATCCGGATGTTGTGGAACATCCGCACGCCACCTCCGTGACGATTCAACACCGGAGGGTAAGCGGTCACCATGAGGACGTTCATCGCGTCAAATCTATGACGTCCCGGTCGCCGAGAACATGCGATCCCATATTTGCTAGGCGGCGGTGGATCGCCAGCGGCAGCCGCAAACACGCGCGAAGATAAGCGCGCAATTCGAACGCCGCGCCATACTGCGTGATTGCCCGACCATGAATTGCGGGAAGCCTCACCAGGTGCTCGACCAACATTCGAAAGTCCGTCAGGTTCTTCCACACGAAGAGGTAGTGATTCCGGCGCGTGGTGTTGTTCACGAACAACTCGCCGAATCGTGGCCCGCTTGTAGCGCGATGTTTGTGCATCACGCGGCTGCCGGGAGCAAACAGAGAGTGCCACCCACGCTTCCACGCCTGATACGACAGATCGGTGTCCTCCACATAGAAAGGGTGATACAGCGAATCGAACCCGCCGAGGGCCCTGAACTTCCGGCAGTCAATCGCGCAGGCTCCGCCACCCGCCCAGAAAACGGGAAGCGCAGCGCGCCCCTCATCTTGCAAGGTTACCGGATCATGCCAAAGGTAAAACAGACCGCTCTCGAAGCGAGCCCTGGTCTTGCCAGTTTCCTGTTTGGATTTCGCGGGATCGGGGACTGTAATCTGCGACGCCACCGCAAAGACCTGGGGGTCGACAAACGGAAGGAGGAGAGGTTTCAAAAACTCGGGATCAACAGACATGTCGTTGTTCAGAAGAACGACAAGGTCCGTCTGCACCTGCGCTATGCCTCGATTATTCCCAACCGAAAAGCCGTAGTTCCGATCGAGTTCCAGCACGCGAACCTGCGGGAACCGGCTTTTCAGGAACTCGACGCTTCCGTCGGTGCTTCCGTTGTCTACCACCAGAATCTGGTGTCCCTTTGACGCTGTCAGCACGCTGGGAAGAAATTCCTCCAGCAAGTGTTTGCCGTCCCAGTTGAGAATCTGAATCGTCACAGATTCGGCGTTTGGCTGCCGAACCGGAATAGAACTTCGTCGGAGCAGCGACAGCGGAAGGGATGCCGCTTGTGCGATCAAAAGCAGAACTGACACAACGGCGTCGGCAGGCAGGAGACAGGCCACGAAAACGAACACGCGGATTCTTTGAACGGTCATCTTGTTTGTTGGCTTCGCGCTATCCCTTACGGCTTCGCGCTTTCGCGCTCACGCTCCGCGCGGGCTCGCCTTCGCTTCGAGATATTCGGCCAGGGCCTGGCGCCAGTGAAGCATCTGATTCAATCCCAAATCTTTCAACCGCTTGTTCTCAAGCACGGAATACCGTGGGCGCAGCGCCGGAGACTTATAGAGAAGAGAAGTCGTCGGCTGGAGGTCTGCCCGGATGCCGGCGAGATCGAAAATCGCAGACGCAAACTCATACCAGGAGCAGGACCCTTCATTTGTGATGTGGAACAATCCGTAATGGGATGTCGGAAGCAAGACTACCATCTGCCGAGCCAGATCGAGGGTCGAAGTCGGTGTCAGCGTCTGATCGTTGACCACCTGGATCGGGTCGCCATTCCGAGCCTTCTTCAGCATCGTTTCGACAAAGTTCCCGCCCTTGCCCTGCGAGCCTGCGTGTCCATAGAGTCCGCAGCTCCGGATGACAAAGTGCCTCCGGGCCGTGCTTCTGACGAGGTATTCCCCGGCCAGCTTGGAATTTCCATAGACGCTCAACGGGCGCGGTTCGCTGGATTCAACGTACGGCGTCGACCTCGACCCATCGAACACGTAATCCGTACTGACGTGCGCGAGGGGCACGTCAAGATCGTTGGCGATACGAACGAGATTCAAGACAGCCAGGGTATTCGCGCCATAAGCCAGCTCGGGGAGGGACTCGCAATCATCCACGCGATGATACGCCGTGAGATTCACGATCGTTTCTGGCCGCGACTCGGTCAAGACCGACCGGGCCCTTGCATGATCTGTAACGTCGAAATCCATGCGAGTCAATGCAATGATTTCATGGCCTGACAGCGCTGTGGTCAGGTCGCTTCCGAGTTGTCCGTTGGAGCCGAGTATTGCGATCCGCATGACAAGCGTGAAGTTAGTGTATCCTGAAACGCTTAACTTCATGAATGGAGGCATCTGATGGCAGCGTTTGTTTCTCAACCCGCCCCTGAATTCAAAGCCGATGCTTATGTGAACGGTGAGTTCAAAGAAATCTCTTTGAACCAGTACAGGGGCAAAAAAGTAGTCTTGTTCTTCTATCCTCTCGATTTTACTTTTGTTTGCCCGACAGAGATCCTGGCCTTCGCAGACAGCATGGAGGAATTCAAGAAACGGAATACCGAGGTCCTCGGAGTGTCCGTCGACTCCAAATTTACTCACCATGCCTGGGCGAACACCGCGCGGGAAGATGGCGGGATCCAGGGCGTCAACTACCCTCTGCTGTCGGATCTGAACAAGCAGATCGCCAGGGACTATGGCGTTCTGATTGAAGGACCGGGAATCGCGCTACGCGGCCTGTTTATCATCAACAAAGACGGGGTGCTCAAACACGCGACGATCAATCATCTCGATCTCGGCCGCAATATCGATGAAGTCCTGCGACTGCTCGACGCAGTGGACTACACCGAACAACACGGTGAAGTCTGCCCCGCCAACTGGAAGAAGGGTGAAAAAGCGATGAAGCCTACGGCCGAAGGACTCAAGGAATACGCCAGAAAGTAAGGAAGAGAGATGAGGGGACGGATGGAATTCGGGGCCGTGCACCTCGAACCCCGAATTCAAATCCGCTAAGCTTGTGGAAGAATTCGGGGTTCGAGGTGCACGGCCCCGAATTGCTGTCCGTCCCCTGATCCCCTACAACAGCACCACACTCTTGCTCGTAATCTCGATCCGGCGGCGGCACTTCGAACAGCTGACGACATCGTCGAGACGAATCATGTAGTCGCGAGCTTTCTGGAACCTCACACGGTCTTCCGCACCCGCACCTCCCGGAAGCGCGGGTTTCTTTGTTCTGCGTATCCAGCGAATCGGATAATCCGCAACCTGCTTGCACATCGGACAACTCAGCGACTGTGGTTGAGATTCCGTCTTCTCGGTAAAAAACTGCCGTTCGTCCATCGTTACTCGCCTTTCGCAGCGATCCCTGGCATCGTCATGCGCATGGGATCGAGAATCTCGTTCAAGCGCTCGGCAGTCAGGATGTTCTTTTCGAGAGCGATTTCCCGAACCGTCCTGCCGGTCTTGTAAGCCTCCTTCGCAATCGCCGCAGCATCATCGTAACCAATTTCGGGCGCAAGCGCCGTACACATTGCGAGACTCTTCTCAATCATCTCGTTGCAACGTTCGGCGTTCGCGCGGATTCCCGAAATGCATCGATCTGCAAAGTTATTCGCAGAGGCCGCCAGCAGAAGGATCGATTGCAGGAGATTGTGCGTCATTACGGGCATCATGACATTCAGCTCCAATACGCCGGCCTGCCCGCCGATCGTAATCGCCGCGTCGTTGCCGATAACCTGGGCGGCGACCATCAAGACGGACTCTGCAATCACAGGATTCACCTTGCCTGGCATGATCGACGAACCCGGCTGCACCTCCGGCAGGAGGATTTCGCCGATCCCGCAGCGGGGACCCGAACCCAACCATCGAATATCGTTCGCGATTTTCGTCAGGCTGACCGCCAGTGTCTTCAGGGCACCGCTTGCTTCGACTATGGCGTCCTTTCCGCTCTGGGCCTCGAAGTGGTTTTTTGCTTCCCTGAATCGAATGCCGGAGATGCTCGAAAGATGTTCAATCGCGGAGGCTGGAAATCTCGGGTCCGTATTGATGCCCGTCCCTACGGCCGTCCCGCCCAGCGGCAATTCGCCGAGCGTCTCGCGCAGTTTCTCGAGCCTGCGAGCCGCCAACTGGATCTGCCGCGCATACCCGCCAAACTCCTGTCCCAACCGCACGGGGGTGGCATCCTGCAGGTGCGTTCTGCCAATCTTCACAATGGAGTCGAATTCTTCCGCTTTGGCTGCGAGTGCAGATTGGAGGTTGTTCAAAGCAGGAAGCAATGACCGCTCGATGGTTTCCAGCGCCGAAACGTGCATTGCGGTGGGGATGACGTCGTTGCTCGATTGCCCCATATTGACGTGATCATTCGGGTGGACGGGACTTTTCGAGCCCACAACTCCGCCGAGCATCTGGATCGCCCGATTCGCGAGAACCTCGTTAGCGTTCATGTTCGTGGACGTTCCGGACCCGGTCTGGAAAATATCCACGACAAAATGCCGATCGAGTTTGCCTTCGATCACTTCCTGCGCTGCGGCACAGATCGCGTCGCCGACCTTCCGGTCCATCAGGCCCAGGTCCATATTGGCGCGCGCGGCAGCGAGCTTGATGAGACCGAGGGCCCGCACAAACTCTCGAGGAAACCGTAAGCTGCTGATCGGGAAATTCTCGACAGCACGCTGGGTCTGAGCTCCATACATCGCGTCTGAAGGAACGCGCATCTCTCCCATGGAGTCTTTTTCGGTCCGGAAAGTTTCTTTCTTCATGGTCTGGCCAATCTGCTAACTGTCCACGATTTTCACATGTCTAACCCAGCGAACTGTGGATAATTATACCGGTCCGGCGGCCGCAAGCCCGACCGAGCCCGCGCGAAGCATCAGCACGACAGCGCGAAACCTCAGGCGCAGAGCGCCGCGATCAAGACAAAGAAAGGGACACTGATGAGCAGCTTAACGCCAAAAGAAGGTGGGAGTTATCAACCCCCGAGACCCTCTCCTAGCAGGACACCTCTCTGGATTCCCCTGGTATTGATTGTCGCAATCATCGCTATTGGGGTCATGGCCTACGGGCAATATTCCGCCAATGTGTCCAAGGCAGCGCTCGAATCACGTGTCGCTTCCCTGGAATCCCAGCTTGCCCAGACGGTCCAGAACATGCAAAAGGAAGACACGTCTCTGGCCTCCGATATCGAGGTCGTGACCAAGCGCGTCGGCGTCACAGCCCAGGAATTGGCCTCTGCCCGGAAGTTCGCAGAAAAAGTCCGCGAAGATGCGGAACAGGCGAAGGCCCAGCTCGCGACTGAGCTCGCGACAAAAGCCAGCGCCAGCGAAGTTGCTGCCAACGTCGCCGCCGCCCGCGAGGAGGCTGCCAACAAAGTTGCTGAAGTTCAGAAATCTGCCGACACGAAGATCAACGGTGTATCGGGTGAAGTGAAAGTTGTCGCCTCGAATCTGGAAGCGACAAATCGGGATCTCGCCGAGAGTAAACGCGCACTCGTCGACGTCAAGAGCACTCTGAGCGATCAGATCGCCCGTAACGCCACCGAGCTCGCCACACTCAAACTCAAAGGTGAACGCAACTTTACGGAGTTTGAGCTCAAGAAGGCCAAAAAGAACGAAATGCAACGGGTTGGCGACATTCGCCTGGAACTGCGAGACACGGACACCAAGAAGCAGAAGTACAACATCATCATTCAGGTGGACGACAATAAACTCGAGAAAAAGGACAAATTGGCCAACGAACCGATCCAATTTCTTGTCGGCAAAGACAAGCTGCGCTATGAGATCGTCGTCAACAACGTCGAGAAAGATCGTATTACCGGGTACCTGAGCACGCCCAAAGACAAGGCTCTTTCGGCGGAACGACCGGTCACGCGCGACTAGTGACGCGTAACACCCGTATTAAGTGCCACCAGTGACGTCATCGCTCGCTGCGATCCTGGCCCTGGGCTTCATCCTTGGTCTGAAGCACGCCACAGACGCGGACCACGTGGTCGCCGTGACGACTTTCGTCAGCGAGCAGAAAAGCCTGGTTCGAAGTTGCTGGATCGGCGCCTTCTGGGGCGCCGGTCACACGTTTTCTCTGGCCGTCGCCGGTCTCGCCGTCATTCTTCTGAAAATCCAAATTCCGGCGTGGCTGGAGACCCGGCTTGAGCTCGGCGTGGCTGTCATGCTGGTCGTTCTCGGCGCTCGAGTTCTGTACAAAACCTGGAATCAAGAACTCGAATTGCACCGCCATCTGCACGCCCACGCTCCCGGCGCAAGTCCCCACGTCCACTGGCACCTTCACAAGCGAGGGACGCTGCACGAACACAGGGGGTGGCTGCACGTCGGCCTGCGTCCTCTTCTGGTGGGAATGGTCCATGGAGCTGCAGGAAGCGGCGCACTGATGCTTCTCGTTCTCTCGACGATTCACTCTTCCCTGCAGGCAATACTCTACATCGTGGTTTTCGGAGTCGGCAGCATTGCCGGAATGCTTGTAATCAGCATGCTCCTCGCTCTACCCATGCATTGGATCGGAACCCGTGTCGCCAGCAGCTATCGGCCGATTCAAATTTTCGCCGGTCTGTTCAGTTGTGTGTTTGGGTTGATTTTGGGGGTGGAAATCTGGCAGTCCTTCTGAGTGATCGGAGCAACGACCCGCTCAGAGCCCCAGGACCGCTCGATGACCGGTAAGAGCGGCCGCAACGATCCCCAGAGCGGCCAGCAACTCCAGCAATAGCCAGGACTGGGCGTAGACACCCGCATCTTCTCCGCGGGCCACGCGCGAGTATCTCAACATCGCGAGGATCACGATGACGAAGGTGCTCGTGATCGCCGACCCTGCATGCACGGGCATTTGAGACATCTGTCCCCCCGACAACAGCAATCCCGTGAGAACCGCCAGGGCGCCGCCAACTGCAGCCCAGAACGTGAGGCGATATCCCGCTTCGTGATTCCCGTTGAGGTCACAAAACACGGCCGCAAGGATCAGAACCAGCGGAAAGTGAACGATCAGGAAGTGATAAGGAACGCCAAACATGGACGTCAGTCCGCCGGCGCTTCGAAGCAGAGCCGGCAACGTGCTTCGTAAGAGTCCGTCGCTCCGACCAGCACCCGGTCGGCGTTGTCCACGGTTCGCTGCGTCCGGTTCGCCGGCGCGCCGCATATGACGCAGATCGCCAGCGTCTTGGTGATGTATTCGGCAACAGAGAGCAACTGAGGCATCGGATCGAAAGGCCGGCCCCGGTAGTCCTGGTCGAGCCCCGCAACAATCACGCGCTTGCCCATGTCCGCAAGCTTGTTACTCACAGAAACGAGATCCACATCGAAAAACTGCCCTTCGTCGATCCCCACCACCTGGGTGCGGCTGTCGAGCAGCGTCAGGATGTCGGCCGCACAGTTCACCAACTGCGATTTCATTTTCATGTCGCTATGACTGACGATGTGATCGTCGCTGAACCGGTTATCGAGCCTCGGCTTTGAAGATCTGAACCCGCTGTTTCGCAATCTGTGCACGCCGCAGCCGTCGTATCAGCTCCTCGCTCTTTCCGCTGAACATGCTGCCCGCAGATGACCTCGATCCAGCCGAGATTCCGCGTTGATGGGCAGTTGTTCAGTCAGTCGTTCCACATAAAGAAAAAGGGTACGAAATTATAGCCCTTGTATAATGTTTCCGTAATGGCGAGATTCCCCGCGGCGATGCATCCCTGTTCAGACGGAAGCGTTGTCTGATCGGCGGGGTCGCATCCCATCGCGTTCAGTCCATGACCAACACCGATACGGCGAGACGTGGCGCGACCGTATCGGGCAGATTCGAGGCGCTGGCTCTTGCCGGATCCGAACTGGTTCGCATCACGGTCAATCACACGAAGCTGCCGCGCCGTACCTGAAATCGTCGGACGACTCCGATAGCCTCGGCGTGGATACCCGATCATCGGGGATTTTCATTACAACGGGCACATCCTCCTCGCGAAATATCCGGAGTGCGCGCGGGCCCTGGACAAGTACCGCATCAATCCCGGAAACGTCGGCATGGGCCGGCAACACGACGACAATTTCCGCGCGATCATCGAAATTGCCAACGAACACGATAAAGCCGGTCCGGATCGGAGTCAACTGGGGATCCCTGGACCAGTCTCTGGTAACGCGCCTGATGGACGAAAACGCACTGGCATTCCAGCCGAAGGAGTCGCGCGGAGTGATGATGGAAGCGATGGTCCGTCAGCGCACTCGATTCGGCCGAATGGCGATAGTATGGAATGCCGGAGAATCGCATCATCCTCAGCGCGAAAGTGTCCGGCGTGCAGGATCTGATCGATGTGTATCGGGAGCTCGCGGCGGGGTCCCGGCTACTCGCTGCATCTCGGGCTGACTGAGGCCGGCATGGGACGCCGCGGCATCGTCTCCAGCACTGCTGCCCTTTCCGTTCTGCTGCAGGAAGGCATCGGGGACACGATTCGCGCGAGCCTTACGCCCGTCCCCGGCGGCGACCGCACAGAGGAAGTGCGCACCTGCCAGGACGTGCTCCAAAGTCTCGCCATCCGGACTTTTTCTCCGCAGGTCACCGCCTGTCCCGGTTGCGGCCGAACCACGAGTACGACGTTTCAGGAGATGGCGCGCGACATCAGAAGCCTATCTTGGCGACCGAATGGCGGCCTGGCGCGAAACCTACGCTGGTATCGAGAATCTGAAAGTCGCCGTCATGGGATGCGTCGTCAACGGGCCCGGCGAATCGAAACACGCGAACATAGGGATATCGCTTCCCGGAACCGGCGAGGATCCAAAAGCCCCTGTCTATGTGGACGGCCGTTTGATGACAACTCTTGAAGGGCGCCGCCATCGTCAGGAATTCATGAAGATTCTCGAAGACTACGTCAAGCAGCATTATGGAACCCTTACCCGACAATGACCAGGATATAACCGTGGAAGATCTCAATTTTAATCGGATCGTCTCGCAGCAGTTCGACCGCGCCGCGCAATATCTCCATGTCCAACCGGCGCTGCTCGCCCAGATCAAGGCGTGCAACAACCTCTACTATTTTCAGTTTCCCGTCAGGTTTAGCGACAACCACTGCGAAATCTTCGAAGGATGGCGGGCGGAACACAGCCAGCATCAGAAGCCCTGTAAAGGCGGCATCCGCTACAGCGAACTCGTCAATGCCGACGAGATAATGGCGCTCGCCGCGTTGATGACATACAAGTGCGCGCTTGTCGATGTCCCCTTCGGCGGTTCGAAGGGTGGAGTACGCTTCAATCCCAGGAAATATTCTGCCGAACAAATCGAGAAGATCACCAGGCGCTACACCGCCGAATTGATTCGCAAGGACTTTATCGGGCCCGGGGAAAACGTTCCGGCCCCTGACGTCGGAACCGGAGAACGCGAAATGGCATGGATCGCCGATACCTATGACGCCTTCAAGCAAGGCGGTATCGACAATCGTGCATGCGTAACAGGGAAACCCATTTCGCAAGGCGGCATCGCCGGCCGCCGCGAGGCGACCGGGCGCGGGGTCCAGTTCGGCATACGCGAGGCGCTACGGTTCAAAGAGGACTGCGAGAGGCTCGGGATGTCCGCGGGGCTCGATGGAAAGCGAGTCGCCGTCCAGGGCTTCGGCAACGTCGGCTATCACACGGCCCTGTTTCTTTCCCAGGAGGACGGCTGCCGCATCGTCGCTATCGGAGAGTGGGATGCCTGCGTCGTCAATCCCAGGGGTTTGGATATTACGGAACTGGATAACTATCGCAAAACCACCGGGTCCGTTCGCAACTTTCCGGGCGGCCAAACGCTGCCCAAAGATGCCTTCTGGGACACCGAATGCGACGTGATGATTCCGGCGGCCCTCGAGAATCAGATCACCCTGGAAAACTGCGGGCGAATCCGGGCGAAAGTGCTGGCCGAGGCGGCCAATGGGCCAACGACGCCGGGAGCGGAAGAGTACCTGCACCAGCGCGGAGTCATGATCATCCCAGACGTTTATCTGAATGCCGGAGGGGTAACCGTTTCCTATTTCGAATGGGGAAAGAACCTTTCACATATGCGATTCGGCCGCCTGCAAAAGCATCTCGACGAAATGCGCAACGCCCGGCTGGTCACATCGATTGAAAGTCTGATCGGAAAGGGATTCTCGGAAACCGATAGAAAGTTCCTGGCCCATGGCCCGGACGAAATCGACCTGGTGAATTCCGGGCTCGAAGAAACCATGGTCAGCGCTTATCGCGAAATCCGCGACATGCACCTCACCAAAGCACCCAAAGACAGCATGCGCACCGCCGCTTTCATCATCGCGATCGATCGAGTTGCCACCGCCTACGAGCAATTGGGCATTTTCCCGTAGGGCGGTTCGCGACAACCGGCGACGGGACGCGAAACAGGGTGGTACGAGCGGGGATGACTATGCTACTTGGCTAACGGTATCTGGTCCCGGGTGGTTTCGAATTTCGCGATATTCGACGTCCGTCCCGTCGTCGTGTCGACGACCCACACTTCGTGAGTCCCAATCTGCAACAGGAAACTCTCGATTTCGTGATTGAACTCGCCCTTTTCGTCGGTATACATCGGCAGCACATTGAACTCTGTGCCATTCGGTCTCTTTAAGTGAGACTCCACATCCGCATGGGGCGTAAATCCCGTACCGTGCATCTTGGTGATACCACCCTGCGGAACCCGAGCAAGCGAAAGCGTGATCTGCGGGCCCTGGGCGGCAGCAGCCGCGGGGGCAGTGGCCTGCGCGCCGGAGGTGGCGGACGCCGATTTTTCACCGCACGCCAGCAACAGAAAAGAAACTGCCAGAAGGGTTATAAGTGCGAAACGATTCTTATTCATAGACTCTCTCTAAGAGAACAGGGGTATTTCGTTAGAGCAATTCGGGGCCGTGCACCTCGAACCCCGAATTCAATCCGTTAAGCCTGGCTGAATTCGGGGTTCGAGGTGCACGGCCCCGAATTGCTCTAACGAAATACCCCTTTAGTTACTGACTCTTTCTTACGAAATCCAGCTATACCCCTGCTTATTGATCGGGGTTGTCCGGATACGTACACCAGATGCAGCGAAGATCGCATTGGTAATCGCCGGGATAGACGGCGGCAATGACGGTTCGCCCAATCCAGTGGTTGTATAGTTGGTCTTGAGGAATTTCACTTCGATCTTCGGTGGAACGTGTGCCATGCGAGTTGGAACGTAATCCGGGAAGTTCTTCTGCACGACTCGGCCCTTATCGATGGTGATTTCCCACGCCATGAGGTGGCTCATGCCTTCGATGAATCCGCCCTGAACCAGATTTTCTGATTGGGAAGCGTTCACGACCTGGCTGCCGATATCCACGGCGCACCATACGTTGTTGATCTTGATCTTCTTGTCGGCACCGACGGCGGCTTCAACCACGTACGCCACATAACCACTGTGAGCGAATTGGAAAGCCACGCCTTTGCCGGTCCCTTTCGGAAGTCTCGAACGATTGTTCCAGTCGGACATATCGCGCACGGCGGTGAGGACACCGCTCGCACGTTCCGCACTGAAGCCTCCAGGAGCACCACCTGGCACGGGGTTCGCGAGTAGATCAAGGCGATATTGCAATGGATCCTTTCCAGCAGCCACTGCGATTTCATCGATGATGGATTGCATCACGAACGAAATGCCGTTGGTGCTGGGAGCGCGCATTGCACCGGTCGGAATATCGAACGGCGCGATGGCCGTGGGCGCGACCTGGAAGTCGGCAACGAACCCCCTGGGGAATTCGCCGGCAGGAGCAACACCGGCGGCACTGGGGACAATGTCACGGAACGCAACCAGTTTTCCGGAACCGTCAACCGCAGCCTTGAAGTAGTGATAACCCGCCGGGCGATAGTCATCGTGACCCATATCGTCTTCGCGAGTCCACAGGAGCTTCACGGGAACGCTGGGCTGTCCGGCAGCAGCGCGCTCGTCGGCAACCACTCGAGCGATCTTCGAGACCTCATTGTCATATTCGCGATAGAGACGACGACCGAAACCGCCGCCGGCACGGACCAGGTGCATCGTCACGTCAGCGGATTGAATGCCCGCCGCGTTTCCTGGCTCGCCGGTCTGGGGAATCTGGCTCGGAGACCAGATCTCGAGCTTTCCATCCTTGAAGATCGCGGTGGAATTCATCGGCTCGAGCGGTGCATGGGATAGAAGCGGGAAATGATATTCCGCTTCGATCACCTTGCCGCCGGAGGACGCAGCTTTTGCGAATGCGGCATCGACATCGCCCAACGAAGTGACTGCCGGGCCACCACCGAAACCACCACCGCCGCCACGACCGCCGCGGCCAGCTCCCGCAGGAGCAGGGGGCGGCACTACAACGGGCATCACCGAGATTTCCTTCGCAGCCGCCATGTAGCCCGCGCTGGTCTGCGTTGCAACCGGACCTTCATTCCAAACAACCTTCAGCGACTTGCGCGCGTTTTGCGCGAGCCACCAGTTGTCGGCGACGATCGCGACGCCGGAATTCACGATTGGGGTCGGCGCGCCGGCAGCGGGACCGCCGCGCTGCGGGCCCTGGTTGAAAACCTGATCGACAATAAACGCATGCTTGATGCCGGGCAGCTTCTTGATGTCATCCAGATTCGCGCTCACGGCCTTACCACCGAAAACAGGGCACTTCTCAAAAACCGCATACAGCATGCCCGGAGGGTTCACGTCGATGCTGAACGACGGCTTCCCCATCACGATCGCGGGGTTGTCGGGGCTGCCGATTCGAGTTCCCAGGATCTTGAAGTCCTTGGGATCCTTCATCGCTGCGTTGATGGCGGCGGCGTCGGGAGCCGGCAACTTCGCTACAGCGGCTGCCAGTGACGCGTAGGTGGCGGTCCGATTGGACCGTGCATGTTTCACCGCTCCGGAACCCGTGGTGAGTTCGCTCGCGGGTACGCTCCATTGCGCCGCTGCCGCGGTAACCATCAACAAACGACCGGCAGCGCCAACCTGGCGCATCCGGGGATAGTGGGTGGGAGTCGCCGTACTGCCGCCTTCGATCTGTGAGGGATACTTCGCGTCGAGATCCGCCTGCTGGATCTTCACCTGCTTCCAATCCACATCGAACTCGTCGGCAACGATCATGGGCAAAGAGTGGCGAATGCCCTGTCCGGTCTCGGGGTTCTGCGCAATGATCGTGAAGGTGTTGTCCGGATGCACCATGATGTAATTGTCGACGGCTGGCGGAGCGGCCGGGCCGCCTCCACGTCCCTGCGAGAAAGCGCTGGGGACATACATACCGATCATCACGCCGCCACCGGCGAGCGCGCTGATCTGAAGGAAGGAACGACGATCCAGTTGTTTGGTGTTTATTTTCTTCATGATCGTTACGCCCTCCTCGTGCTGTTGCCAGCTGCAATATGGATCGCTTCGCGGATCCGCAGATAGGTCCCGCAGCGGCATACATTGCCCGTCATCGCTGCGCTGATCTGAGCATCGGTGGGTTTCGGGGTCTTCGCCAGAAGGGCGGCCGCCGACATCAGTTGCCCCGCCTGACAATATCCGCACTGCGGCACGTCGATTTCCAGCCACGCCTTTTGCAACGGGTGCGACCCATCAGAGGACAATCCTTCGATTGTGGTCACCTTCTTTGATCCGACCGTGGAAATCTGGGTCTGGCAGGCGCGAAGAGCATTGCCGTCGATCTGTACGGTGCAGGCGCCACAGGCGCCGACGCCGCACCCGAATTTCGTGCCTTTCATATTGAGGGTGTCGCGCAGAACCCAGAGCAACGGCATATCTGCCGGTACGTCACCTGTCTGCACGTCCTTCCCGTTTACTGACAGTCTGTAATTGGGCATAGGTTTACCGTCCTTTTAATTTGGAGAACTGTGGGGCGCCCACGGGCGCAACTTGACCAGAATACGTTTCCATAGCTCGTTAGTGTCCGTAACCTTATCGAAATCATAGCCGTGGATCAAGCCTAAGTTGTGTGATAGTTTGAGGCCCCGCAATCTTAAAATTTGTCCGGAATTAAACATTACCGTAATGGGAGGACCACCATGATAGGCAGCTTTGCTTTTCTTCTGCTGAGCGCCGCGGTCGCCACAACACCGTGTGAGAGTCTCGCGACGCTGAAAATCTCCGATGCGACTATTACCAGCGCGACCGTTATTCCCGAGGGACCACCCCCGGCGCGCGGCGGTGGTGGACGAGGCGGCGGCCGCGGGCAGGCGCAACGGGGCGGTGCGGCAACGCCCCAGGCAGGGCAACGAGCCAGCAACATTCCAGCCCCTGCCCGCGGTGGTGCTCCGGCAGCGGGCGGCCAACGTGGGGCCGGTGCGGCAGCGGCGCCGCCGGCCAACATCCCGGCGCATTGCCGCGTCGTCATGGTCCTCAAACCAACTTCCGACTCCCTGATCAACATGGAACTCTGGCTGCCCACCCAAAACTGGAACGGCAAATTCATGGGCGTCGGCAACGGCGGATTTGCCGGTTCCATTCAAGGGCTTGCCAACGACATGCCGCAGGCGCTTCGTCTCGGCTATGCCACGGCCGGAACCGATACCGGCCACCAGGACCCGGGTGGCGAATGGGCGATCGGCCACCCTGAGAAAATGATCGACTTCGGGTACCGCTCGACGCACGAGATGACCCTCAAGGCAAAACAAATCGTCAAGGCCTACTACGATCAGAACGCCAGGTACTCCTACTTCAAAGGTTGTTCCACCGGCGGACGCATGGCCATGATGGAGGCACAACGGTATCCCGACGACTACGACGGCATCATCGCCGGATCGCTGGCCAACCGGCACATTCACATGTGGACTGCCGGCGTCGCTCGCAGCATTGACCTGGCACGCCATCCGGAAGGGGCCATCACCGCCGAACAGGCCACGCTCGTGAACAATATGGTCATGGGCAAGTGCGATGTCCTCAAGGAAGGCTTCCTCAACAATCCGCAGCAGTGCAGCGTGGACTTCTCCACATTGAAGTGCCCGGCCGGGAAGGCCGACAACTCCTGCCTGACCGAACCGCAACTGAAAACTGTGGAGACCTACTACGGCGGCGTGAAGAACTCGAAGGGAGAGTTGATCTTCTCCGGTCAGGCTCTCGGCAACCCGATCGGGGCTCAGCGGCCCCCTGCAAACGGGCCGGGCAGCACCTTCGACCTCGTTCGCATTGCGTACAACGACCCGAACTTTGACTGGCATAACTTCGATCTCGACCGGGATATGAAGTTCCTCGACGAGAAAATTGGCTACGTGGATGCCGTGAATCCGGATTTGGGAAAATTCAAAAAGAGCGGCGGGAAACTGCTGATCACGCACGGATGGTCCGACACGACAATCACGCCGGAAACGACCGTCTGGTACTACGAATCCATTCTCGACAAGATGGGCAAGAATCAAAGCGACTGGATGCGGCTGTTCATGGCGCCGGGCATGGCCCATTGCGGCAACGGTCCTGGAGTGAATACCTTCGACTCCATCGGCGCTCTCGAGAACTGGGTGGAAAAAGGCATCGCTCCCGACACCATGATGGGAAAGAACAACGCCGGCACGCTGACGCGGCCACTGTGCCCTTATCCTCAGGCCGCGGAGTATAAAGGAAGCGGCGATTTGAAAGACGCCGCGAATTGGGCTTGCAAAGCGCCTGCAGCGGAAGGCAAAAAGTAGAGACGGCAAAAAGTAGAGACGAATGATAAACAGGAGGAGTCTTCAATGATCGGCACCTTAACATTTGCAGTCCTGGCCGCTACTATGGCTGCCACTCCCTGCGAGGGATTGAAAGCGATTTCATTACCGAATACCACCATCACGACAGCGGAGTTTGTCCCCGAGGGACCCCAACAACCCGCAGGTGGCGGAGCCCGCGGCCGCGGCGGTCCCGGAGGCGGCGCTCCGGCTGCCGGCGGGCGCGCTCAGGCTCCGGCTGGTGCGCCGGCGGCGGCCGCTAATCGGGGTGGGGGACGAGGTGGCGGTCAACCTGTCGTTCTGCCGGCACACTGCAGAGTCGTTGCGGTCCTGAAACCGACCTCCGACTCGTTCATCAACATGGAACTCTGGCTTCCGCCCGCCGAGAAGTGGAACGGAAAATTTCAGGCGATCGGAAACGGAGGCTGGGCCGGTTCGATTCAGGGTCTGACCAACGGCATGCCGGCAGCGCTCCGCGCGGGCTACGCCACCGCCGGAAACGATACCGGACACGAAGGCGGAAACGGCACCTTCGCGATTGGTCACGAGGAGAAACTCGTTGATTTCGCCTATCGCGCCATGCACGAAATGACCGTCCAGTCGAAAACCCTGGTGAAGAGCTTCTACGACCAGAGCCCCCGGCTTTCCTATTACAACGGCTGTTCGACCGGTGGGCGCCAGGGACTCATGGCAGCCCAGCGCTATCCTGAAGACTTCGACGCCATCATCGCCGGCGCCCCCGCAAACGATCACCTTTACATGCATGCGGCAGATATCGCCCGCATGACCGACATCTATAAGGACCCGGAAGGATATATCCCTCAGGCGAAACAGACGGTGCTGGCTCAGGCGGTCATGAACGCCTGCGATGCCCTCGACGGCGTAAAGGACGGCCTTATCACCAACCCGATGGCCTGCAAGGTCGATCCGGCAGTCCTGCTTTGCAAGTCCGGCGATGCGGCCGACTGCCTGACGCCAAAACAGGTGGCAACCGCAAAGCGCCTTTACGCGCCGGCAAAAACGTCAAAGGGCGAATTGATCTTCCCGGGATATGCCTTCGGCGGCGAATCGGGCTACACGGTGATGCGGGGAGGAACGGCGCCCGGCAATCTGCAGCTGGATACGTACAAGATCGCGCACAACGATGCGAACTGGGACTGGAAGACTTTCAATCTCGATACCGATCCGGCACTCGCGAAAAAAGTCCTCGGATTCGTCGACTCCACCGATCCGGACCTGAGCAAGTTTAAAGCTCGTGGCGGCAAACTCATTCTCTACCACGGATGGGCGGACCCGGCGATTCAGCCCGAACACACGATCAACTACTACAACAGCGTCCTCGCGAAAATGGGCAAGAACCAGGACAACTGGATGGAACTATTCATGGTTCCGGGAATGGGCCATTGCAGCGGCGGCTCCGGTCCGAACCAGATCGACTGGGTTGGAGCGCTGGAAACCTGGCGCGAAAAAGGGGAAACACCAAAGTTCATCCTTGGCAAGGGCAACAATGCCGGAACGCCGATGACGCGGCCGTTATGTCCCCATCCGCAGGTCGCGACTTACAAGGGCAGCGGGGACGTCAACGACGCGGCGAATTTCGTCTGCAAGTAGCAGCAGGCGACCAGCCCGATGATCGGTCGTTTTCCGTCGAATCTTGCCGTTCTGTGCCTGACGTCTATTCCGGCGTGGGCACAGATCGCACCCTTCGATGAGGCCGGCGTCGCCGCCGGCCCTCGCGAATTCCAGCATTGAAGTAGAAATTCGGGGCCGCGCACCTCGAACCCCAAATGGGGAAATGTGGAGGCTTTCCTCGCATAATTTGGGGTTCGAGGTGCACGGCCCCGAATTACATGTGGTAAAGTCCCGCTTCCAATTTCCTTACGGAGAGGCGAATCGAACATGTGGCAGCACAACTATCAACCGGTGGGCGGAAGCCTTTATCTTTCGGCATTGGTGGCGGCAATTCCGTTACTGGCACTGTTTTTCATGCTGGGAATCAAACGGAAGCCAAGCTGGATATCGGCGCTGACGGCATTGGGCGTCGCTCTTGTCGTCTCCATACTCGCGTTCGGCATGCCGGTTCAGCTGGCTCTGATCTCGACTGTTTACGGCGCCGCATTCGGCATGTTTCCCATCGCCTGGATCGTGTTTGCTTCAATCCTTCTGTACAAGCTGACCGTTGAAACGGGAAAGTTCGAAATCATCAAAGATGCCGTGGGTGGCCTTACCAACGATCGCCGGCTTCAGGCACTCTTCATCGCGTTCTCGTTCGGTGCTTTCATTGAAGGGGCTGCCGGATTCGGCGCTCCTGTAGCCGTCGCGGCGGCCATGCTCGCCGGACTTGGCTTTTCCCCGTTCTACGCAGCAGGCATCTGTCTGCTGGCGAACACCGCGCCTGTTGCCTTTGGTTCGATCGGCGTCCCGGTGACCACTCTTGCAGGCATCACGAGCCTGCCGGTCCTGCAGCTGAGCGCAATGGTGGGACGCATCTGCGCCCTTGTGTCGGTGGTCATTCCGGCCTACCTGGTCGTGATCATGGCAGGTGTCGCCGGCGCGTTGGAAGTCCTGCCCGCCATCGTTACCTGCGGCGTGACGTTCGCCGCAGTACAGTTTCTCATTTCGAACTTCGTCGGACCGGAGTTAACGGATATTCTCGCAGCATTGACTTCGATCGGGGCCATGGTCGTTGTCATGAAGGTCTGGCACCCCAGGAAGATCTTCCGGCTGGAAGGCGACCTTCCCATCGCGGTCAAGCCGAAGAAACACTCCGGCAGAGAAGTATTCGTGGCTTCGGCGGCTTATCTGCTGCTCGTTGTCTTCGTACTCGTCTGGGGTTATCCGAAATCGAAAGCGGTGCTCGACACGACCAGCGTCGCAATCCAGGTACCGGGGCTTCACAATCTGATCCAGAGAATGCCGCCGGTAACGGATGCGCCCGCCGCGTATGCCGCAGTCTTCAATTTCAACTGGCTGAGCGCAACGGGCACCTCGTGCATCCTGGCTGCGGCGTGCGCCGCACTGCTGCTGGGCGTGGGACCACGGAGATTCTTCGGCGTTTATCGGGCAACCGGGAGGCAACTGGCATTCCCCATGTTGACCATTGCCTCGGTGCTGGGTCTCGCCTACCTCATGAATTACTCGGGTATGACCTCTACGCTCGGGCTTGCCTTCGCCGGCACGGGCAAGGCTTTCCCGTTCTTCAGTTCGATTCTGGGTTGGATGGGCGTTTTTCTCACCGGCAGCGACACATCTGCCAATGCGCTGTTCGGAAATCTGCAGGTCGTCACAGCAAGAGCGTTAGGCATCAATCCCATCCTGACCGCAGCGGTCAACTCCGCCGGCGGCGTCATGGGCAAAATGATTTCGCTCTCCAGCATCGCCGTGGCTGTCGCGGCAACGGGCATGCCGTCGTCGGATGAAGGCAAGCTGTTCCGCCTGATGCTCAAGCACAGCATCCTGCTTGCCGCTGTCATCGGCTTGATTGCTCTCGGCTACGCCTATCTTGCGCCGGGCCTGATTCCGGTGGCACCTTAGATGTAAAAACAACGTTGACGGCTCACTCGAACCCGAAAACGTACGCGTCCTATGCGGACGTCAGCTCGATTTTCTTTCCGGAAGCGTCTATCGATTTGATCTTGAAGGAGCGCAATTCGCCTTCGTGATAGAACTCGGAGCCGGTCTTTGACGCAGGCTTCACGCCCCCCTTCCAGGCGGCAGAGAGCTGTTCTGCAAGCGATGCGCCGGAAGCAGCGGCAGGCGCATCGGACGAGCCGGCCGTTTCGATCACGCACACGCCTTCAACGCCCTCGCCCAATTGCACGCTCACTTCGTTCCCTCGGACCCTGATCACGCGCCCCGTTACCTGATCCCCCGGCGCAGCATCCTTTGCAAACTCGTCGGCTGCAGTCGCCTCGAGTTGCTTCATGCTCAATTTCAAGCGCTTCGTCTCCGGCTCCACCGCCAGGACTATGGCTCGTACCACTTGGCCGACTTTCACGAAATCGCCAGGGCTCTGGATGCGTTTCTCGCTTGTGAATTCCGAAACGTGGATCAAGCCATCGATGCCTTCCTCGAGTTCCACGAAGGCGCCGAAGTTGGCGAGCCGGGTGATTTTTCCTTCAACTATTTTTCCGACCGGGTAGCGGTCCTTAATTGTATCCCAGGGATTTCCCAGAACCTGTTTCAGGCCGAGGCTGAGGCGCTGCGACGGCGCGTCGATTTTCAACACCACGGCTTCGACGCGTTCGCCCTGCTTCAGGACATCTCCTGGCCGCTGGACGCGCTTCGTCCACGACATCTCCGAGACGTGGATCAACCCCTCCACGCCGGGCATGACTTCGACAAACGCACCGAAATCCATGAGTCGAGTAACCTCTCCCGTGACGCGGTCGCCGGGATGCAGTTTTTCGACGAGGTCTTCCCAGGGGTCGCGGGACAGCTGTTTCAAGCCGAGCGAGACTTTGCGGCCCGCTTTGTCCACCTTCAGGACCTTCACATCGAGGACGTCGCCTACAGCCAACTCCGTCGCGGGATCGGTCACGCGTGCCCAGGAAATGTCTCCGACGTGCAGCAACCCGTCAATCCCGCCGATATCCACGAACGCGCCATAACTGGCAAGAGACCGCACGGTACCGCGCACCACGCTGCCCTCTTCCAGTTTGTCGAGTGCGCTTCGCCGAAGTTCTTCGGCTTCCTCTTCCATCACCGACCGGCGGTCGACGACGGCGTCTTCTTCATCGGCATCGAACTTGATGATGCGGCAGCGGATTTCCTGGCCCACCAGGCTCTGCATTTCCGCAGCGTCTCGAATGCCGCTGCGCGAAGCCGGCAGGAACGCGCGAACCCCCACGTCGACGATGAAGCCGCCTTTGATCATGCTGGTGACCCGGCCGGCCACAATCTCCTTGGAACTGAAGGCGCGCGCCAGGTCGTCCAGATCACGCGGACGGGGCCCCGCAACGCGGGAAAGCTTCGCCATTCCCTCTTCGTTGAATCCGGTAATGGCAACGTCAAAGGTGTCGCCTACCTTCACGGTGAGAGTGCCATCCCTGTCACGAAGATCAGCAGCGTGAATCACGCCCTCGGCCTTCGCGCCATGGTCGACCAGAACGGAGTCGCCGGATATCCCGACAACCGTGCCCTGTATCCTGGGTGCACTGGCGCGCTGTCCCCTGCCTTTACCTTTGCCCCTGGCGCCGCCTTTTCCCACATCTTTGTGTGCGGGTTTGGTGGTGCTTTCAAATTCATTGAGAATATCGGCGAACGACTTGTCGTCCGCCGCTTCGTTCTGTTCCTGAGGATCGTTCAATACCATCCGACTAGTTTAAGACAGACCTGGCAATTCCTGCGAGCAGAGTTGCTTGGCAAGCGAAAGACGCCTGGGAGGCCCCGGCTTTTCCAAAATTTGACCTCGGATTTGCGGTAAACTTTCGGACGCTCAGGAGGCATTTCACCGAATGGTTTTAAACAAGGAAGAACTCATCAAGGCGCTTCAGAATGAAGTCCGCATCCTGGTTCATCTCGCGGGCAAGGTCGATCGCAAAGTGCTCGACTATCGGCCAACGCCGAAGCAGCGCAGCACGCTGGAACTGCTCCAGTATCTCGTTACCATGGGGCCGATGCTGGTCCGCTCTATCAAGGCCGGGGCCTTTGACAGGGAAGCTTTCGGTGCGGCTACCGCGGAGGCGAAAGCGATGAACTTCGACCAGGCGCTGGGCGCAATTCAAAAACAGAGCAGCACCTACGCGGAACTCCTCTCCGGCTGGTCCGATGCGGACTTCCGCGACGAGATCGACTTGTTTGGCTCCGGCAAAGCGAGTCGCGGCTCTGTTCTGGTTCATTTAGTGCTGGGAGGCCACGCGGCGTACCGGACCCAGCTCTTCCTTTACCTCAAAGCGAACGGCCGCGAAGAGTTGAGCACAATGAACCTGTGGGGCGGAGTGGATGCCCCGCCACCGACACCATAAGATGAGAAAGGGTTCCAACAAATAGTCCAAAAATAAATAACAAATTCCCAAAAGAAAAAGGCTACGAATGGACATTGTTGTGGACTCTTCGCTCTGTTCTGGTTTATCGACATCGAACATCCATTGGATATCAATCGGATGAAGGCAGGCCGGGGATCTCCAGGACCGGCCGTACTTCAATGGTTCCTTTGCGGGCGCCCGGAATACGGGAGGCAATTCCGAGGGCCTCGTCGAGATCGCGCGCATCAATGAGGAAAAACCCTCCGAGTTGTTCGCGGGTTTCCGCGAAAGGTCCGTCGGTGATGAGGGGTTTTCCCTCACGCACACGAAGACTGGTGGCGGTCGCCACGGGGTGAAGGGGCGAGGCACCGAGGTATTGGCCACGATTGTGCAAGTCTTGCGTGAGTTGGGCCGATTCCCCGTAGCACGCCTGGCGTTCGTCATCGGTCATCGCCTTCTCGTCCATATAAACAAGCAACATGTATTTCATCGGTCCTCCCTGCCATCTGCCTGGCTGCGCGGTGACGGCCTTGGTTTCGTAACTTCTCCTACCCTTAGTCGAGCGGCGGAAGGCCGAATCGACACGGCGTGATCATTTTTTCTATGATACGGCATGCTTACGGACGCCTACGCTGCTGTTGATGCCGTCTACCGATCAGACTGGGGCCGGATTGTCGCTACGCTCATCCGCCTGTTTGGCGACTTCGACGTTGCTGAAGAAGCGGCTCAGGAAGCCTTTGCCGCGGCGGCAGATCAATGGATGGCCAGAGGGATTCCGGAATTTCCCCGGGCGTGGATCATCCAGACAGCACGCCACAAGATCATCGACCGCATCCGCCGGGAGAAAAGTTTTGCCGAGAAATCTGAATCTTACGCGAAATCGGAGATGGGACGCGCCATCGTGGAGCCTAACTACGAGAAAAGCGATTTTCCCGACGACCGGCTGCAGCTCATCTTCACCTGTTGCCATCCTGCGCTGGCTCCGGAGGTGCAAGTCGCGCTGACGCTGCGCACCCTTGGCGGCTTGCACACCGGCGAGATCGCACGCGCATTTCTCGTACCGGAGGCCACGATGGCGCAGCGCCTCGTGCGCGCGAAACGAAAGATTCGCGACGCCAGGATTCCCTACAAGGTGCCCGACGCGGCGGACGTTCCTTCCCGCCTGGACGCGGTCCTGACCGTGATCTATCTCATCTTCAACGAAGGCTACGCGGCAACCCACGGCCCGGCTCTCGTGCGGACGGACTTGTGCGGGGAGGCGATCCGACTGGCGCGGCTTGTGAGAACCCTGATGACGCCTGGACCGCCACCGGAAGCAACCGGGTTGCTCGCGCTCCTCCTGCTCCAGGATTCGCGACGCGATGCCCGGCTCGACGCCGCGGGAGATCTGGTGATCCTCGAAGAACAGGATCGAAGCCGATGGAATCGTAACCAGATCGCAGAAGGGCTGCAGTTCGCGGGAGAAGCCTTCCGCGGCGAACTCGGACCCTATGCTATTCAGGCCGCCATTGCCGCAGAACATTGCAAAGCTGTACGCGCCGACCAAACGGACTGGCGCAGAATCGCAGCCTTATACGGGTTACTCGAACGTATGCAGGACTCCCCAATTGTTTCGCTCAATCGCGCGGTGGCGGTTGCCATGGATGAAGGACCGGCGTCCGGCCTGGCACTGATAGAGAACATCGCTGCGGATCTCGACGGATATCATCTGCTGCATGCGGCAAAAGCCGATTTGCAGCGCCGCTCGGGCAATTTTCTCGAGGCTGCGCAAAGTTATAGGCAGGCCCTGGCGCTGGTGACAAACGAAAGTGAGCGAAGATATTTGGAACGTCGATTCAGGGAAGTATCTTAAAGAATTATTGATGATCTTCTCTTGTGCCGTAGGCCTCCGGCGTGTGATAGAGTCGAGCTATTCCTCCACCGGCCGGCTATCAAATCCGATGGTCCGGTGTTCACGGTGGAAAAGAAGACTGGGCTGCTCTAACTCAACGTTTGTGCCCCAGATAAGGAGCTGCAAACGCCCAACGGGCGCAGCCCTCAGGGCAAGCGAACGAGGACGTTTCCTCGACAGGAGCAGCGGTCGAAAGGAGGCCTTGGAAATGCCGCCGGAAGAGAATCGGGACAGGGAGGAAACGAGCTCTCCTCCCTGTCCTCACACAACCACCAGCCTCCGCTGAATTCCGTACTCGTCCCTTCCCTCAGGTTGCTTGCCCAGTCGAAGTCAACGGAACCACACGGCTAATTTCTGGTTTGCTTTCCGTAGGTCCTGAAGAGGTAGTTCACGACCGCCGCCTCCTGCTGCGGCGACACGGGAGCACCGATAGATGCAAAGCCCAGACAGCCGACTACTTCGTAACCACCTTAACCGCCTCGCCAAGGATATTCACAATCTGGTCGATCTGAGCGTCGGTGGTGATGTATGGCGGGGCAAGGCAATAAATGTCACCGCGGGTCCTGCTATACAGGCCACGGGCACAGCACTCCCTGTGCAGCTTCTCGCCCATCTTTTTCGACGGATCGTAGGCTTTCTTCGTGCCTTTATCCTCGACCAGCTCGAGACCCACGAGTGTACCCAGACCGCGCACATCACCCACGTGGTCCAAACTGAGCAGCTGCTTCACACCTTCAAACAGCTTCCTGCCCTTGCTGGCCGATGCTTCAATGAGGTTTTCCTTTTCGTAGGCGGCGATCGTCGCCAGGGCCACGGCACATCCCACCGGGTGGGCGGAATATGTAAAGGCGTGCATCCAGCGCTGTGCAGGGGGCGCATCGCTCATGACCTGATAAACGCGGTCGGACACTCCGACGCCGCCGAGCGGAATATACCCTGACGTTATGGCCTTCGCGAACGTGAGGATATCCGGCTCCACGCCGTAATGTTCAAGGCCGAACCAGCGGCCCGTGCGGCCGAACCCTGTGATGATTTCATCCGCAATGAAAAGCACATCGTACTTCGTGCAGATCTCGCGAATACGCGGGAAGTAGTCGTCCGGGGGAACCATGAGGCCTCCGGAGCCTTGCACGGGTTCAGCAAGGAAGGCGGCAACGGTTTCGGGCCCCTCTTCCAGAATGGCCTTCTCCAGAAGATTTGCCGCGGCAACTCCCGGGCTCACCGAAGGATCTTCCGAAACAAAACGATACGGATATGGCGACTTGATATGGAGAAAGCCCGGCAGTTTGCCGCCGAACATCGGCCAGAACACGGGCAGGCCCGTGGCGCTCATCGCGGCCAGGGTGACGCCGTGATAGCTGAAGTCGCGGCTGATGATCTTGGACTTCTGGGGCTTGCCTTGAGTGATCCAGAAAAATCGCGCGGTCTTGAAAGCGGTTTCGTTGGATTCGCCGCCACCAGCCGTAAAAAAGAAGTGGCTGATGGACGGGTAGCAGATCGACGCCAGCTTTTCGGCCAGTTGCACGGCCGGCACGTTGGTTGCCCCGACGTATCCCGAGACAAAAGCGAGCTCCTCCATCTGTTTCGCCGCAGCCTGCGCCAGGTCTTTGCGTCCGTGGCCGAGTGTCACATTCCACAAACCGGATAGCCCGTCGATGAGCTGTTTTCCATCTGCCGTGTGAAGGATCGCGCCTTCGCCTTTCACCCACACGTACGGATCCTTCTGATCCACGGGATGAAATAGAGGATGAATGAGATGCGCGTAATCGGCTGCTTTTATCTTTTCGACATCGATCGCATGAGTCGCCATGATTCCTCCAATTCAAAACTTAAGAAATTACCACAATCTCCCAGCCGCTCGCGCTCGAATAGAACCGAATGGCATAGTGCCAAAACGATATGATGCGTAGAAAAGTACGGCAGCTGTCACCCGGGGGGCCGGCAAAAACCGGGGTCTTGTGGTGAACATGGTAGAACCTCGATAGGTGGCGGACGGCAATCTGCGGTTTCATGGTCACGTGTTGCGAATTTTGGCCCCGTTATTATAGAGTGCTCTCAACCCGAGTTAAGGAGTAGTCATGAAGACCCGTGTCGCTTTGACGTCCTCTATCATTGCCGTTTTATTCGGGCTCTCATCTTTAGCCAACGCTCAGTTGAAAGCCGGAAGCCCGGAAGAAGCGGCCTACCAGAAAATAGAAGCTGCTTCGAGCAGCGATGCCAAGCTGGTTTTGCTGCTCGACTTCGAGAAGCAGTTTCCGTCGACAAATGAGAAGGTCATGTCCAACATTTTTCTAATGGTTATGGACATCTATTCGGAGAAGGCCGACCAGCCCAAGATGGCGGAATATGGAGACAAAGCCATTGCGAAGGATCCCGAAAACGTTTCCGCGTTGCTGCGGGTAAGCCGAAATCTGGCGACACAGAGAATTAACCTTGAACGAGCCGTGGAATATGCGGAAAAGGCCAAGACAATCATCGCGACAATGAGAAAAGACCCTACTCCCCTCGGCCAGACGGAGGCCGAGTACAAGCAGTGGCTGGATGCGAACGCAATGTCCGCCGAGCAATATGCATCCTACGCAAAGGCGCTCATTAAGTAATTCAGAGGGGAGATAAGGGGACAGGGGCTATTCCTCTTCCTCCCTGAGTTTTGCCATTACCGAAAAATCTTCCAGCGTCGTCGTGTCTCCGACCGTCTGCACTGACCTGCGGCGAGATCCCGGAGCAATCGCCGCATGATTTTGCCGCTCCGCGTCTTCGGAAGCGCGTCGGTAAAGCGAATTTCATCGGGCTTGGCGAAACTCCCGATGGTTTTGGCGACATGGCGTCTCGTAGATCGTCCTTCAGGCTGGGCGATACTGCATGCCCTGCTGCCAGCGTCACGAACGCCACGATACCCTGGCCTTTGAGATCGTCGGGCCGGCCGACGACCGCGGCTTCGGCCACGGTGGGGTGGCTGACCAGGGCGCTCTCCACTTCCATGGTTCCGATGCGATGTCCGGAGACATTGATGACATCGTCGATCCGTCCCATGATCCAGAAATAACCGTCTTCGTCACGCCGCGCACCGTCGCCGGTGAAGTACACGCCTTCGAATATCGCTCCAGTATTGTCTCTTGTAGCGCTCCGGGATCTCCATATATCGTGCGCATCATCGAGGGCCAGGGTCTCTTCACCACCAGGAACCCGCCTTCGTTTGACGCCGACGGAATTGCCCGCTCGGTCCACGACGTCCGCGATGATTCCAGGCAGCGGGCGCGTCGCCGATCCGGGTTTCGTCAGGGACTGGCGCCAGGTACCGGCGCGATCATGATCGCGCCGGTTTCGGTCTGCCACCATGTATCCACGATCGGACATCGATCGCCGCCGATGTGTTTGCGATACCACATCCACGCTTCCGGATTGATGGGTTCGCCGACCGTTCCCAGCAGCCGCAGGCTCGAAAGGTCGTGTTTAGCGGGCCACTCGTCGCCCCATTTGATGAAGGCGCGGATGGCGGTCGGCGCGGTATAGAAGATGCTGACCTCGATATTTCTCGACGATCGACCAGAAACGATCGGGCGTCTGGATGGTTCGGTGCGCCTTCGTACATGAGCGACGTCGCGCCGTTCAGCAGCGGCCCGTAGACAATGTAGCTATGGCCGGTCACCCATCCGATGTCGGCGGTGCAGAAATACGTGTCTTCTTCCTTCAGATCGAATACCCACTTTGTCGTGATGTAGGCGCTGGTCATATAGCCGCCGGTCGTGTGAACCACGCCCTTTGGGTTTCCCCGTAGTCCCGCTCGTGTAAAGCATGAACAGCGGATGCTCGGCATCGAGAGGCTCCGCTGGACAGACCTCCGGAAGCGACATCCATGAGTTCGTGCCACCACACGTCGCGGCCGTGCACCATGTTGACGGGCTCGCCCGTCCGTCTATACACGATCGACTTTCTTGACGATCGGCGCATCCGTCAGGGCCTCATCCACATTCTTTTTCAGGGGAACGACGCCGCCGCGGCGATAGGCGCCGTCCGCCGTGATCAGCACTTTCGATTGCGAGTCGTTGATGCGGTCGCGCAAGAGCCTCCGCGCTGAAGCCGCCAAACACGACATTGTGGGTCACGCCCATGCGCGCGCAGGCGAGCATTGCAATCGCCAACTCCGGAACCATCCCCATGTAGATGGTCGCGCGGTCGCCTTGTTGCAGTCCCAGGGATTTCAGAACATTCGCGAAGCGGCAGACCTCACGGTGAACATCTGATAGCTGAGAGCACGAACATCGCCCGGTTCGCCTTCCCAGAGAATGGCGACTTTGTTTTTTCGCGGGCCGTGGTCAGATGCCGATCGAGGCAGTTGTACGAAATGTTGGTTTTGCCGCCCACAAACCACTTGGCAAACGGCAAATCCCACTCGAACACCTTGCTTCCATGGTCTCGAACCAGTGCAATTCCGAAGCGATGCCGGCCCAGAAGCCCTCCGGATCGGCGTCTGCTCGTTTGCAGATCGCTGGTAGGCTTCGAGACTGTGGATGTGGGCGTCTGGCTGAAAACTCACGGGGCTGGGGAAAACTGCGCTTTTCCTTGAGAAGGATTCGATATTGGTTTCAGCCATGAGATATCACCTAACGTACACAAAGTAAAGCCACAAAAGAGCCGCAAGACCAGCAGGCGCTTGTGCACTTCCGGGCCTCTTCTGGTACTGAAATCCGGTCGTATCGAGCTTACTTCGGACTGGCCGTAAGTGCTCGTAGTTCATCGGGATGTAGTTCTGCCACTGTTCCGGGACATTGTCTTCCGGGAAAATCGCCGTAACGGGACAAGCCGGTTCGCAGGCGCCGCAATCGATGCATTCTGCCGGGTTGAATATACAGCATCGTTGCCGCCTCGAAGTCTGGTTCATCCTTCTTTGGATGAATGCAGTCTACCGGACATGCGTCGACACATGCCGTGTCCTTGGTTTCACACACGGCTCACAAATGATGTATGCCATAGAATCTCCTTGTAGATGGGGTCCCGTTCAAAAGCGAAGAAGAATTATACATTCCGCTCCAATGAAATCAAGCGTAAGTCCCTGGTCAGAGGATTGCATACACCGCGTTTCGCAGCGCCACATCCCGCGGATCCCCTTCGAGTGTGGCCCCATCTGGCTGGTGACATATGCATAGCCGATGCCGGCCTCCGGATCGGCAAAGCCCAGAGAACCGCCCGCCCCAGGTGATTCCGCGCCATTGATCGGGCTCCAGCGGCATGTCAGGCGGCCACTCGAGCCACGTAGAGACCCCGATCGGTCAGACCCTTCGGATCATAGTCGGCAGCAAGTCCCGCCTTGCGAAAAGCATCTAACAGCTCTGCCGAGCTGAACAGGCCGAGTTCGTGAATCTCACTCGTGCGTCGGCAGCCCGCAGCGTCGACAATTTCATAATCAAAGTGAAGACGTGAAATCCGGTCCTCGATTTCCACTCCGCTCACGCGGGTGACGCAGATACCATCGCCCTGGGCCTGTATTCGACTTACACGCTTTGGGTCGAGCGCACCAGGCTCAAACCACGGTTCGACAAGGATCACGCCGGCAGGCAAGAGGTGTTCTCGAAAACGATTCAACGCCCGGGCTATCCTATCGAGCGTTTGGAGATAGCCAATAGAGCTGAACAGGCACAGCACGGCATCGTACCGGTACGGAACGCGGAATTCGCTCATGTCTGCCTTGAAGAAGCGTCCGTCAGGGTGTTTCTGCTTCGCACTGCGCACGAAAGCCGGATTCAGATCCAGGCCGTCCACGGTGAAGCCTTCAGCGGCCAGGAGTCGCGCGTGCTCACCGGTACCACAGGCGACATCGAGGACGGTCTGGCAGCGAGGATTGAACCGGTGCAATAAGTTTGCGATCTGCCTTGTTTCGTTCTTGTAGTTCTTGAACGTCGAATAGATCAGATCATAGAACTCTGCGGACGTATCGAACATGCTCGAATGCCTTCGGTTGCCGGCCTTTTGAAGCGCTAGAATCGGAATCCGTCCAGCTTGCGTACCGAATGGATGTCCCGAAATTCCAGGCGCGGGCCACCTTCTCACGAAACCTGTAATTCACGCCGCCGTGGACACCGCTTACGCCGCCAGACGCGACCCCCAGCGAAAGCCCCCCGGTCCCGAAAGGAACTTAGCCTGTTCGAGGCACGAGTGTCATACAACGCCGTCCCACGCTCAATCGGTAGGCAGCATGCGTTTGAGGATCTTTCCGGTAGGGGTCCTGGGAAGATCCGGTACGACGTTAAAGTGCTTCGGAACCTTATAGCTCGCAAGGTTTTCACGGCAGAAATGGCGGAGTTCCTTTTCGTCAACGGACATGCCGTCGTGGGCAATGACGAATGCTTTGGGTACCTCGCCGCGAGCTTCGTCTTTGACGCCGATCACCGCCACCTCTTTCACCTTGGGATGCTGCGCGAGGACCTCTTCGATCTCACGAGGATAGATGTTTTCTCCGGCGGAAATAATCAGGTCTTTCTTACGGCCTGTGATGGTGACGTAGCCGTCAACGTCCATCTTTCCGAGATCCCCGGTGTGCAGCCATTCCCGCGTCAGGGTCTTCGCCGTTTCGTCAGGAAGGTTGTAGTAGCCCTGCATGACGTTCGGGCCGCGAACCATGATTTCGCCGATCACGTCGGTCTCGAGTGGGCTTTTCTGTTCGTCCCAGATGGCGATTTCCACTCCGGGCAGGGGAAGGCCCACGGTGCCGAGCTTGTGTTTTCCAGGAACATTGAGCGAAATGACCGGGGCGGCCTCCGTCTGCCCGTAACCTTCAAAAATAGGAACGCCGAAGCGTTTCTCGAAGGCCTGTGCAATTGCGATGGGCAGAGGCTCGCCTCCGGAGATCGGGAACCTCACAGACTTGACGCTGAAGTCGCCGTCGCTCATTGCCAGAACCCGATACATCGAGGGAATCGCCAGGAAAACACTGACCGCGTGTTGATCGATCAATTTCAGAACTTTGACAGGATGGAACCGGTCTACCAACACCATCTTGCAGCCGCTCAACAGCGGCAACAGGATGGTGCCGGTGATCGCGTAGGTGTGAAAAAACGGAAGCAAGCATAGAAAGCTGTCGCGATGGTCGAACTCCCCGGCGTTCTGACAGGCCTCCACATTGTGCACAAGGTTGCGGTGCGTCAGCACGACGCCTTTAGGCCTTCCGGTAGTTCCTGACGTGTAGAGATAGAGGGCAGGATCACTGAAGCTGGACGGGGGCGGTTCCGAGGCCGGCGGCGCAAAGTCTGGAGCATCCGCCATCAGCAGGACTCCCTTGTCGCCAAACAGCGGCTTCAACGCGGCAACGGCCTGGGAGAAGAACTGCGAGGTGACAAGTGCCGACATGCCGGAGTCCTTAATAATGAACGCAAGTTCCTGTGGGGGCAGGAGATAGTTCAATGGGACCGCCGTTTTGCCAGCCTTCCAAACTCCCAGCAGAGTGGTCACGTATTTTTGCGAGTTCAGCAGGAGAATGCCCACCGTCTTGCCCGGTACTTTTTCGCGCAACATGCCGGCAACGGCGTCCACTTCGGCCGCCAGTTCGCCGAAAGTCCATTGTTTGTCTTCTTCTACGAGAGCCGTCCGCGAGGAGTTCGCTCTCGCCGCCTTTTCAAAAGCTTCAGGTATCCATGTCATGGGCCGGGAGTATATAAAGGCCGGGGCGAGAAATCGAGATGCTGCAGCGATTAAGTGTCTTCCAGGCGTAACCCCCATGCTGGGAGCAGCGTAAAACAAGAGAGGGGTAGTATTGCCTTGCCTTTCTGCAGATTCGATATTCCGTACCTGCCGGCCTATGATCTAATACGGCGTTTCTGATGGCCTAGGCGCTAAGGAGTTCACTGGATGGGATTCAAAACAAAAGCTACAGTCGGAGTTCTCGCGGTAGTCGCAATTGGCGGGGCTCTAAGCTACTGGACACTGGGTCGCGACAGATCCAGCAAGGCGCAGTTTATTAAAGGTACGGTGGACCGCGGGGCAATTCGCATCAGCGTCACGGCAACAGGAACACTCGAAGCCGTCCGTACTGTCCAGGTGGGTAGCCAGATATCCGGCCAGATCTCTGCCCTTCACGCGGACTACAACTCTCAGGTCAAAAAAGGACAGTTACTGGCAGAAATCGATCCGCGAACATTCCAGTCTCAGGTCCTGACGGAGGAGGCGCAAAACGCCGCGGCTGCCGCAAGGATGCAGTCTTCGCAGGCCGATCTGATTAATCAGGAAGCGAATCTCGCTCAGGTTGAAGCCAGCCTCAAAGTCGCCCAGGTCGCCAACGACAACGCCACTCTTCTGTACGAGAGAGCGAAACAACTCATGGAAAAAGGGCTGATTCCGCAGTCGGACCTTGATGTCGCGCGTACGAACTCGGAGTCTGCTGCAGCCAAGGTTGTCCAGGCCGAAGCGGGGGTGCGACAGGCCCAGGCACAGATCCGGTCGCGGCAGGCATCGGTCGAGCAGGTCAAGTCCGATATCGTCGGGGCCAAAGCGCAACTCGAGCGAGCCCAGATCAACCTGGACCTGACCAAGATTTATTCTCCGGTGGATGGCGTGGTGATTTCGCGAAGCGTCGACATTGGCCAGACCGTCGCGGCAAGTTTGTCCGCGCCTGTTCTGTTTCTGATTGCCAACGACCTGACTCAAATGCAGGTTAAGGCCAACATCGACGAAGCCGACATCGGAAAGATTTCGCCGGATGTACGGGTCACGTTTACCGTGGATGCCTATCCGAACGATACATTCACCGGGAAAATCCGGGAGGTCCGGCTCGAGCCGCAGACCGTTCAGAACGTCGTGACGTACGGTGTGATCATCAGCGTTGAAAATCCGCAACTCAAGTTGAAACCCGGTATGACAACCAATCTGACCATGATTGTCGATGAACACGAAAATGTACTCACGGTAGCCAACGCTGCCCTTCGTTTCAATCCTGCGAGTATCCCGGCCGAGCAGATCGCGAAGATGATCCAGGATCTTCCCCCACTCCCATTCCCTGCAGCCGCGGCGCCTGCGGGAGCAGTGACGGGGCAGGACGGGCAGCAGGCCTCCGGCAGCGACCAGGGGCAGGGTAACGGCGGACGCCGGGGCCGTGGCGGACGCGGCGGGAATGGCGGCGGCAATGCAGGCGGCGGCTTTAGCGGGGGTGGTGCCGCTGGCGGGGGTTTCAGAGGGGCCCAGAGCGGCAATCCCGGAGGTGCCGGCGGACGCGGCGGTGGCGGCGGACGAAATCAGCGTTCCGTCCTCTGGATTCAGGATCCAGCAACCCTTGAGCTCAAGCCGGTGCGCGTCAGGCTTGGATTGAACGACGGCACGCGGACCGAGGTTTCTGGGCCAGACATCAAGGAAGGAATGGAGATCATCGTTGGCGATCTCGCGCAGACTGCCACAACGACGCAGCAACAACGGCCGGCAAACAATCCGCTGGTTCCCAACTTCCCCGGGAACCGTGGCCGAGGTGGCTTTTGATGCCTGAGCCTTCACCGTCATCCGTTATTTCGTTGAAGAACGTCCACAAGATCTACCGGACCGGTGAGATCGAAGTCCATGCTCTGCGTGGCGTGTCCCTGGAAGTGGTCAGGGGGGAGTTCGTCGCGGTGATGGGTCCATCGGGCTCCGGAAAGTCCACCATGATGAACCTCATCGGCTGCCTCGATCGCCCCAGCAGCGGCACCTACATCCTCGACGGTGTTGACGTTTCAACGATGTCCAAAAACCAGCGTGCGGACACTCGCAATACGAAGATTGGCTTCGTCTTTCAGTCCTTTAATCTGATACCGCGTACCTCGGCAATTGCCAACGTGGAACTTCCGATGGTGTATGCCGGAGTAACGCCCAGTGAACGGCGAGAACGTGCACGAGTTGCACTCGCAAGCGTGGGCCTCTCCCAGAAAGAGCACAGCCTTCCGAATCAGCTTTCCGGCGGGCAACAACAGCGCGTGGCCCTGGCGCGCGCACTAGCCAGCAATCCAGCGATAATTCTTGCTGATGAACCGACAGGTGCGCTGGATTCAAAAACCGCCGAGGAAATCATGAAGATTTTCCAGCAACTCAACGAGGAGCGACGAATGACCATCGTCCTCGTGACGCATGAACCCGATATCGCGGTTCACGCCAAGCGGTTGGTCCGGTTCCTTGACGGCGAAATCCAGGAAGACCGGCCCATCACGCACAAAGATAATCCGATGACACTGCATCCGCCTGTGGAGGTCTGACACCCATGAGATTTATTGATATTCAGAAAATGGCCGTTCACGCCCTCGGGAAAAACAAGATTCAGACGGCGCTGACAATGCTGGGCATCGTGATCGGCGTCTCCGCCGTAATCGCCATGGTGTCACTGGGGCAAGGCGCGCAGAAACTTGTAACGGACCAGGTTGCCGGCATGGGACAAAACGTCCTCCAGGTTCAGGGCGGAGGCCAATGGCAAGGTGGCGGCGCGCGCCAGTCTGCAGACCAGAGCCAGTCGCTCACTGAAGGGGACGTGGATGCGATCCGAAAACAGATTCCTGCCGTCGCCATGGCCTCACCGATCGTGCAGGCGCAGGGGCAGTTCGTGTTCGGAAATCAGAATTGGTCGAGCCGTGTCCAGGGGTCGAATGAATCCTACCTCGATATCCGCGGTTGGAAGATCGCGCAAGGCGAATTCTTCACGGACAACGACGTTCGTACTGCAGCTCGCGTGGTGGTCCTGGGCAAGACGATTGCAGATACGCTATTCCCAGGCGGAGATGCCGTAGGTCAAACGATTCGAGTTCGCAACCTGCCTTACCGAGTCATCGGCGTGCTCGCAACAAAGGGGCAATCCGCGAACGGGCAGGATCAGGACGATACGGCGATCATGCCGTACACCACGATTCAGAAAAAGATGCTCGGTGCCGCGCTCCCCCGCATCCAGCAAATCACCGTCTCTGCAATCAGCCCGGAAGCCACGGGTCCGGCGAAGGACCAGATCACGGCCCTTCTTCACGAACGGCACCAGATTCGTCCCGGACAACAAGATGACTTCCGCGTCAATAACATCACGGAAGTCGCCGAGGCAGCCGAAGCGACGACTCAGGTCATGACCCTGCTTCTTGGCAGTATTGCCGGTGTCTCTCTGCTCGTCGGCGGGATTGGCATTATGAACATCATGCTGGTTTCCGTAACGGAGAGAACACGGGAGATCGGCATACGAATGGCGATCGGTTCACGCGGCAGCTATATCCGGATGCAATTTCTGGCGGAGTCTGTGATTCTTTGCATGATCGGCGGATTGATCGGCGTCGCCGCAGGCATCGGATTGTCTCTCGCGATCGCGAGCTTCATGGGTTGGCCCAGCTTTGTCTCTCCACAAGCCGCCGCCATCGCGTTCGGATTCTCCGCCGCGACAGGAATCTTCTTCGGCTACTATCCCGCGCACAAGGCGGCCTCTCTCGATCCGATCGAAGCACTGCGCTACGAATAAGGAACGGGGGACAGTTTTGGTCCTGTCCCCTATTCGGCGTCCAGGTGCACAGCCCCGAATTCATTCTCCTGCGTGGATTCAGAGTGCTTTGCGGAAGGCGTCCAGCTTCCTGCGGGTATCGGGATATTTGAGCGCGAGAATCCGCGCTGCAAGAATCGCGGCATTTTTCGCACCGGGTTTGCCGATGGCAACGCCGGCCACAGGGATGCCGGGCGGCATCTGAACCACCGATAGCAGCGAATCCAATCCATCCAGGGCGGCCGGCAGCGGTACACCGATCACCGGAAGATTCGAATGCGCAGCAGCCACGCCAGGGAGCGCGGCAGACAATCCGGCCATCGCCACAATCACCTCAAACCCGTTCGCTTCGGCACCCGAGGTCAATTGCGCAGTCCGCTCCGGATGTCGATGGGCCGACGACACTTCCGTGGAACTTTCAATTCCGAGTTCGTCAAGCTGCTTCGAGCAGACCTCGGCGTATTCCATATCTGATTTTGAACCCAGGACAATAAGAACTTTTGGCATGACACAAAGTGTATTTCGGAAGTCGCCTGCGCGCAACAGGGCGCATCCTGTCCGCGGAAAGGGAGTTTCCCTCCTGGATGGGGACAGACCCACGTCTGTGGGGCAAGCCTTCGCATGCTGACAAGAACTGCGAGCACAAACTTTGGAATTCGGGACCGTTGCACCTCGAACCCGAATTCGGCCACAGGCTTAACGGATTTGAATTCGGGGTTCGAGGTGCACGGCCCCGAATTCCCCTATTGCAGCGACGCGAGAGCCTTCTCGATCGAAACGTTGTTCTTCTTGAGGGTCAATCCGAGGGCGTGGTCGTAATCCACGAGGGCTTTCTCGTAATTCACCTTTGCCGCCAGCTCATTGGACTGAGCCTGTTCGAGGTTTCGCTGCTCTTCGAGCACGAATCGGATTGTGGAGGCGCCGAGTTCGAACTTCTTCTGCTCGGCCGCATACTGTTGTTCGGCGAGTGTCCTGGTTGTCTGCGCCGTCTCGATTCGTGCCTTATTCATCTGGATTTGATTGATCGCGTTACGAACCTCCAGGACGATCTGCTGTTCGGTGGCTTTAATGGACTGTTCCGCCGTCATTCTCTGGACGGAAACCTGGGCATATTGCGCTTGCTGCGCTCTGTTGCTCAGAGGGATTTGCAGACTGAATCCCAGGCTGTAGCCAGTGTTGCCGTAGCTGAAAAGGTCACCGAACGCATCACGGAAACCACCGGGAATCACGTCCAGAATCGGCGCGGTGGGACCAAATCCCTGACGGATAGTTTGTGTTCCGCCGACGCCGTTCTGGGTATAGCTTGCGTTGAGATCGAGCGTCGGCAGAAGCTGATTTTTGGCGTAATCGATGTCAATTTCCGTGTTCCTCAACTGGAGATTCGCCTGACGAAGTTCCGGGCGGTTTTCCATCGCGACCTTGATCGCGTCTCCAACGGGCAGGACATCTCCTGGCTGCGGGAGACGTGCGGTCTGGGTCGGAGTCAGTCTCGCCAGCACCAGCCCGGGATCCGGCTGCTTGCTGAGCATTTTCTTGATCTGATCCTCGATTTCCGTCTGCGTAAATCCGGAGACAACCAGTTCCTCGTTGCGGGTCGCAACCTGTGATTGCGCTTGAACAAGATCGATTTTCGCCATCACGCCGGCGTCTACCTGGGCCTGATTGTCGCTTAGAGTCTTCTGCGCCAATTCCAGCGATGCCTGTTTCACCTTCTGGTCTTCGGCGGTGAACACCAGATCCCAATAGGATTTCTGTGCCTGTGTCACCAGGTCGATCACCTGGCGTTCGAACTGAATCTCCGATATCGTCTTGTTGTTCTGGGCGACGCGAATACCGTGGGTGTTTACGCTGCGGCCAAAACCGTTCAGCACGTGCTGCGTGATTGAATAGCGCATCAAACCAACCCAGGATGGGTTGTAGGTATTGAAGCCGTTGTTGGACGATGTTCGGTTCAACGTGAAATCAAGGGCGACGTCCGAGCCTGTCTTCAGCGTTTGGCCATATCCAATGGTGTAATTGTGCGAGAGCTGGCTGATGGAGTCTGTACCGGTCAGCTGCGTCCGGCTTTTCGACGTGTCACGAGACACGCTCGCGCCGAGACGAAGCATGGGTTCGAACGGACGATAGTTCGTATCGATGATGAACCCGCTCTGGATCGGGGCGAGACGATTGACTGCGACATCGAGGTTGTTGCTTAGCGTCAGGTCGATCAGGTCGTTGATCGACAGCGGAATCAATCCGTTTTGGATGAGCGTGGGCAACGTGTCCTGGGCCGAGACCTGGCTGGCAGGGAAAGTCAACAGCGAGGGCTTGTAACGCCGCAGGAACTGATCGACCCAGTTCTCCCCGGCGAACGCAGGGGCGGACATCACCCCAAGCGCACCGAACACGAGCCCAACACGCAAGATTCTCCTCAACATAGATTCACTCCTTGAAGGTGAGACAAAAGGCCGCCTATTCGTACCGAAGGGCCTCAATCGGATCGAGGGCCGCAGCCTTGTGAGCCGGGTAATACCCGAAGAAGACCCCAATAGCAGTGGAAAAGCTGAATGCGATCGTCACCGCCAACTTCGACACCAGGGTGGGCCAATCCAGGTACCAGGCGAAGCCTGCGGCGGTGACGCCGCCGATAATCATGCCCACAACGCCGCCCGCCAGACTGAGGACGACGGATTCTGTGAGGAATTGCATCCGGATATAGCTTGGTCGTGCGCCGACAGCCATGCGGATCCCTATCTCGCGGGTCCGTTCCGTGACCGATACGAGCATGATGTTCATGATGCCCACGCCGCCGACAAGCAGGGAAATGCCCGCGATACCCGCGAGCAGCAGCGTCATGATTTCCAGTACGTTCCCGGAAGCTGCGGCCACATCGGACATGTTCTGAATTCGGAAATCGTCCGGCTCGTCTTCGGCAATGTGGTGCCGCTGACGCAGCAACTCCGCAATTTGAGTTTCCGCCAGCGACGACGCCTGCTCACTAGTGGCAGACACCATGGCCTGCTGAATCGACAGAATCGTTCGTTGCAGAAGCTTCTTCTGCACGGTGGTGTAGGGCACCACGGCGACATCGTCCTGATCATTGCCAAACGTGCTGCCTTTTTCCGCCAGAACTCCGACAACGCGGAACTGGAGGTTTCCCACGCGCAAGCTCTTACCCACAGGATCCTCTCCAGGAAAGAGCTTTTCCTCGACGGTCTTGCCGAGAACGATGACGCGCGCGGCCGAACGGACGTCTGCGTCGGTGAAGAAGGAGCCTTTCTCTGTTTTCCAGTTTCGAATCCTGCTGAATTTTTCGTTAGTCCCCTGAATTCTGAGATTCCAGTTCTGATTGCCGTAGATTCCCTGGCGGCCGGCTTGCAACATGGGAGACGCTGCGGCGATTCCCGGCAACTCCTGCTCGATAGCGAGCACATCCTCGACTGTCAGCGAATTGGCGCCCCCGGTTGTGACATTGGCGCCATTCTGGGTGACATTTCCGGGCATCACGAACAGCAGATTGCTGCCGAAGCTGCTGATCTGGCCCTGGACCATGTATTGCGCTCCCTGACCAATGGAGACCAGGGCGATAACGGCGCTAACACCGATGATGATGCCCAGCGTGGTAAGGGCGGAACGCATCTTGTTTCGCGCAGGGCGCGAGCCGCGACTTTAAATACGGCCCAGAAGTTCATTCGTCTTCATCTCCATCTACAAGGACCAGAGGCATTGTTTTCAGGACCTCGGAAGCGACGCTGCGTTCGATAACTTTTTCGTCGGAGTTGATGCGTCCATCGCGAAAATGAACGATGCGTTCGGCGTAGCGGGCAACGTCCGGCTCGTGCGTGACAACAATAACCGTAAGATTTTTCTGCTCGATTCAGCCGCTGAAATATCCCCATGACCTCGACAGAGGTTCGGGAATCAAGCGCACCCGTGGGTTCATCGGCAAGAATGATCGACGGATTATTCACAAGGGCGCGCGCCAGGGCGACCCGCTGCTGCTGTCCGCCGGAGAGCTGATTCGGCATATTCTTCTCCCGATCGGAGAGGCCTACTTCAGCCAGTGCCGCGCGCGACCGGCGCTGGCGATCCACCGCCCCCACGCCCGCATACAGAAGGGGCAATTCGACATTTTCGAGGGCCGATGTCCGCGGAACCAGGTTGAAACTCTGAAAGACAAATCCGACGCGTTTGTTACGCGTGTCGGCAAGGGCCGCCTTGCCCATCGTTGACGTATCCACGCCTTCGAGGAAATACTGGCCCTTCGTCGGCCGGTCGAGGCATCCGATGATATTCATCAGGGTCGACTTTCCCGATCCCGAGGGCCCCATGATCGCCACGAATTCGCCGCGTCGAACGGAGAGCGACAGGGCCCGCAGCGCATGAACGGTGATGTCCCCCGTATAGTAGGTCTTGCTTACCCGCTCGATGCGGATAACGATGTTGTCTGTGTTTTCCACCATCACTGCCCGCGCTGGCCCTGGCCTCGTTGGATATTGACCTGAGTCTGGGTGTCCACCTGCGTCCCATCGCCCACGATCACCTCGTCGTTCACTTTCAAGTCGCCCGAAATGAGCTCGGTCATCGCACCGTCGGTGATCCCCAGAACCAGTTTCTTTTCGACCGGTCTTCTATCGGGACCAAGAACGAAGGCGCTGCCCTCATGTTGTGGATCGTGGTTGAGCGTCGCAAAGCGTAACTTCTCAACCGGATTCCATCGCTGTCCGGGAGCCTGCGGCAGGGAGACTCCGCCCCCTTGCGCCGCGATGGCATCAGCCGAATTCTCGGAGGCTATGGTGTCCGCGAATGACGGCGGCGGCGTGCCGGGCAAATGATAGCGAAGCGCGGCATTCGGGATCTTCAGCGCATTCTCGCGTTCGGCCACGACAATCTTGATGCTTGCCGTCATCCCCGGTTTCAGACGCAGTTCCTTGTTCTGGATGCTGAGAATGACGCCGTAAGTCACGACGTTCTGGACGGTCTGGGGATTGAGCCGGATCTCCGCAATTTTGCCGGTGAAGATGGTATTCGGGTACGAGTCCACGGTGAACGTCACCTTTGCGTCTTCGGAGATACTGCCGATGTCGGCTTCGTCGACGCTGGCCTTGACCTGCATTTCGCTCAGGTCCGTGGCGATAGTGAACAGCGTCGGCGCCGACATGCTGGCCGCAATTGTCTGGCCAACGTCAACGTCGCGGGAGATCACGACGCCATCGACGGGCGAGAAGATGTTGGCATATTCAAGGTTCACCTGGGTGCGATCCAACTCGGCTTCCGCCTGCTGCAATCCGGCCTTGGCTTGAGCAATACCTGCTTCAGTTGTCGCACCTTGCGCATCGACCTGCTGCAACGCCGCTTCCGCCTGCTGGTATCGCGCCACCGCGGAATCGTAATTGACCTTGGCGGTGTCGAAATCATTCTGCGCCTGCAGCCCTTTCTCCCTCAGCTGGTTGGCCCGGTCGAGTTGCAGTTTGGCGTTATCCATGGTGACTCGAGCGCCCTCGAGACTCGCCTTTGAGCTGTTGTAATTCGCTTCGTGGGTGCGCACTTCCGCTTCCGCACTGCGCAGCCGGGCCTGCGCGGAGGCAAGCTGTGCTTTGGCGTTGGTTACGGCCGATTCCAGGTTTCTGGGATCAAGCTTCGCCAAAAGCTGGCCGCGCTTGACGACGGAATTGTAGTCCGCGAACAATTCCTGAACCTGGCCGGATACCTGGCTGCCGACAGGAACGGTCACCACGGTCTGGACGATGCCGGTTGCGTTGATGGTCTTTGCCATGGAACCCTGGGTTATCGTCGCCGTGAAGTACTCCACAGTGTTGGTGGATTTCCTCAGCCGAAAGGCGACCGCAGCAGCAGCCACAACGATGATGAGGAGGAAAACGGGAATCGTGATCTTGATCAGTGTCTTCTTGGTCATTCCATAAGCCTTCAGTCCGCTTTCATTGGCTCAACCGCCTCGTTCGAAAGGCGAACGGGACGAAAGCGCGCGATGAGATCGTCGAACAGGGAATACGCTACGGGTGTAAACAACAAGGTAAGGAGCAGGCAGAGCATCTGCCCTCCCATCACCACTATACCGATAGGGGCGCGCGATCCGGATCCCGGTCCGCGGCTAAGAACAATCGGAATCATTCCGGCCACGATGGCCAGCGTCGTCATGAGAATGGGACGCAGGCGCGCGTGGTTCGCCTGGATCAGGGCTTCGTGCCGGCCAAAGCCGCGCGCCCGAAGAGTGTTCGTGTAATCGATCTGCAGGATCGAATTCTTTTTGACGATACCGAATAACAAAAGAATGCCAAGACCGCTGAAAAGGTCGAGCTTGGCATTGCAAATCCACAGCGAAAACAGCGCAAACGGAATACTCAGCGGCAGCGACAACATGATCGTGATCGGATGCAGGAAGCTCTCGAATTGCGCGGCCAGCACCATGTACATGAAGATCGCCGAGAGCAGGAACGCGGTCACGAAGCTGCTCTGCAACTCTGCAAGAGTCTTGGCTCGTCCCGTCCATTCCGTGCGATAGCCGGGCTTCCAGTCCAGCGTGGCCAGTTGCTTGTCGATCAAGGCGGCCGCATCGCCGATACCGACACCCGTATCGACGTTAGCGACGAGTGTCACCTGCCGTTCCCGGCCCATCCGTTCAATCTGGGCAGGACCCAGGTCCTTTTGGAGCGAAGCGAAATTCGAGAGTTGTACCTGCCCCAGACGGCTGGAGGGAACCCACAAATTCCGGATTTTCTCGGGGCGGTCGCGGTCGCTGGCAGGAAGGCGTAACCGCACAGCGTACTGATCTTCTCCGTCCTTGTACTTCGATACCTCTTCGCCGGCGACCAGAGTGCGAAGCGCACCGGCAACGTCTTCGATGCGTACCCCGAGGTCGGCAGCCTTCGCACGATCGATGCGAACGTGCACCTCCGGGTTTCCGATGTTCAGAGTGGTGTCCTGGTCAACAACGCCCGGAACTTCCTTCATCAACGACAGCGCCTGGCTGGAGTACTTCGCAAGTTCCTCAAGATCCGGGCCGCGTACATTCAGTACAAGCGCCTGATTCCGGAAGTTCCCTCCGCTGACGTTGGACACGACCTGTATTGCCGCCCGCAAGCCGGGGAATTGCTGATTCATCATCCGGCGAGCGTCTTCCATGACGTCAAACTGCGTGAACTTGCGCTCGGTGAGATCTGTCATCCCAACGTACACCGAACCATCCGTGACACCTGAACTGCCGCCTCCGTTGATTGTTGAAAGAACATGCTTCACGCCGCGAAGCTTCCAGGCTTCCTGTTCGATTTTCTGGAGAACAAGGTCGTCCCAGCCAGCGATGTGCCGTCCGGCGTTTTGACCACGATTTCAAATTCGCTCTGATCGTCCTGGTTGATGAAGTCCGTTCCGACCAGCATGAACATCGGAACGATGGAGATCACGACAAGGAAGGAAATACGCCAACCATCACGATGCGGTGGCGAAGGGCCCATTCGAGCAGCGTTCCGTAGCTTCGGTCGATGAGGCGATAAAAGCCGGACTCCCCTGGACTTGTGCCCGGTATCGCTGCGCTTCAACCAGCGCGAACTCAGCATGGGCGTGAGCGTGAAGCTGACCAGCATGGAGACGGCGATGGAACGGCCATCGTCAAACCGAAACTTTTCAGAAAGCGTCCGGGGATCCCGCCAAGAAAGGCCACGGGAACGAAAGATGACAATCAGGGAGAGGGTTGTGGCCATAACGGCCAGGCCGATCTCCTCGCGTCGCCGCGATTGCGGCCCGGATCGGGGGATACCCCTCTTCTTCGATATAGCGATAGATGTTCTCGAGCACGACGATCGCGTCATCAATGACAATGCCGACAGCGAGCGTGAGACCCAGCAGGGAGAGGCTGTTCAGCGTCATATCAAGGGCGCGCATGGCCGTGAACGTCGCGATGATCGAGATCGGAACGGCCAGGGCGGCAATGAGGGTGCTGCGGAAACTGTGCATGAACAGCAGCACACGACGCGGCCAGCAGGCTGCCGACGATCAGGTGTTCGTTGATGGCGTGGACGGAGGCCTCGATGAACCGCGCCTGATCGCGGATGATGTCGGCATGAACGTCGGGTGGAAGCTGGCGACGCAGTCCGTCCAGCTGCTCTTTGATCAGTTTCGCAACGGCGACGGTGTTGGTGCCGGACTGTTTCCGAACCAGCAGCGAAACCGCCGGCTTCCCGTCCTGCCGCGCAAGGCTCCGCGCTTCTTCGACACCGTCTTCGATCCGCGCGACGTCGCGCAAATAGACCGGGCTTCCGCCAACCGTGGACACGGCGATATTGCCCGAAATCCCGAACGCCTCGATCCTTCCGAGAGTGCGGAGGACCAGCTCGTTCGGGCCCTGGTCGATGCGTCCGCCAGGAACTTCCGTGTTCTGAGCGCGAATCGCGTTGCGGATCTGGTCGATGCTCAGGCGATAGCGCCTGCAGTTTTGCGCGTCGAGCCATACCTGGATCTCGCGCTGTCTGGCCCCCGACGATCTGAATCGATCCAATACCGTCAACGGACTCTAGCCGCTGCTTGATGCGTTTGTCGGCCAGTTCGGTGATTTCCCGGATCGGCCGATCACCATAGACAGAGATCGACAACACCGGGGAGGCGTCGAAATCCAGGCGTTCGATGATGGGCGCTTCGGTATCCCGCGGAAGCTGGCCAACAACAGTGGCAACCTTATCGCGCACTTCCTGGGCGGCCACATCGGAATCTTTGTCGAGTGAGAACTGGACGGTAACCAGGGACAGGCCTTCCAGTGTTGTGGAGCGCAGTTCGTCGATATTGCTGATCGTGTTGATCGCTTCTTCAATGGGTTTCGTCACCTGAGATTCAATCTCTTCGGGACTTCCGCCGGGCAGACGCGTCTGGACAGTGACTGTGGGCAGATCGACCTTGGGATAGAGGTCTATACCCAACTTGCTGTAAGCAAACAACCCCAGAACGACGAAGACAAGGACGAGCATCGTCGCGAATACGGGACGCTTGACGCAGACTTCTGCAAGCTTCATCGCGTGGTGACCTCCCGACCCTGTTGAAGACTGCCGAGATTAGAAGTAGCGATGACGTCGCCTTTGGTTACACCTTCGACGATTTCCACATAGTCCGGACCCCGCGAACCCGTGCGCACGATCCGCTCGCTGACCTTTCCGGCATCAATGACGAAGAGCTTTTCCAGACCGGCCACCGTGAAAAGCGCGTTCGGAGGAGCGACGAGCGCTTTCTCCGTTTTCCCGGTAAGAATCGTGACTCTGGCAAAAAATCCAGGCTTCAGAGTGCCATCGTCGTTTTTGACAATGGCTTCCAGTCTCAACGTTCGCGACTGCTGATTCACGGAAGGCGACAAACGGGAGATCCTGCCGTTGAACGATTTGCCCGGAAAAGAATCCACCGTGAACTGAACGGGTCTCCCGGCGCGAACCGATTCGATCGCCGTTTCAGGCACGTCCACGTGAAGTTTCAGCGGATTGCTCTGAACCAGAATGAAGGCCGGGCTGTTTGCTTTAAGGTAGGTTCCTTCCGACACCAAACGTTCCTTTACGAGGCCGCTCATGGGGGCCGTAATCCGCGCATCTCCCAGTTTTTTCTGGGCCAGATCGAGCGCAGCTCTGCGCGCCTCTACGGTCGCTTTAATATTACGAACGGACTCCCGTGCCAATTTCACCGCTGCGTCGGCGACATCGAATTTGGCCTGCTGCTCATCGAGTTGCTGTCTGGATAGAACGCCTTCGTCGGTCAACTGCCGCGTTCGGGCCAACCGGCTCCTGGCCTCGGAGAGCGTGGCCTCCGCCTGCTTCACCTGACTTGTGGCCGATTCTTCGATGTTGGCGCCTGGGTCGTTGATACCGATTCGGGCCATCTCCTGCTGGAGTGCGGCGCTCTGCTGGCGGACCGCCAGTTCAAGCTCACGGGTATCGATGACGGCCAGAACCTCTCCCACTCTGACGAAGTCACCCAGGTCAACCAGGGCTTTCGAGACTGGTCCCTCTACCTGGTTGCTGACGGTCACTTCTTCATTCGGGTCGAGCGTCCCGATCGCCTCAACCGTGCGCTGCAGCTCTCGCTCCTGGATTGGAGCGCTGTCCACAGAGATTGCCGTAGGCACCGCGGCCGCGGCAACAGTGGCCACCTCTTTGGAAGTGGACGCGGCGCAGGCCCCGGAAAGGGCACAAACGATGAGCAGCAGCCCCATAACTAGAACATTCTTCATGCTTTCATTCCCGCTAGATAAATAGATACAAAGGTCCGGACAACTTCGTTGCGATCAAATTCGCGATTCTTTTTCTGGCCAAAAATCTCCTGCATCTGCACGTGACAGACAAACATCCCAAGGAAGGCGCGCGCCGCCAGCACAGGATCGATCTGGCGTAGTGTTCCCGCATCCATCTGCCGCTGAAGATAGGTCACCATCGGATCGCGAATCGCCATCGCGGAAAGAAACATGTTCGCGAGTTCATGGCCTTCAAGCGCGCTAAACAGCAGCAGCCGCATAAACGTGCTGTCCTGCTCGTGCCGCTCCAGGAACCGGTGACCTATGAATTCAAGAAAGGTCTGGATGTCGCTGGTCTTGGCAAGCTCCTGGACCTCCTTGTGATGATCGTCGGTCTGATGAGCCTTTTCTTCCAGAATAGCCCGGTAGAGCTCCGTCTTATTAGTAAAATATCTGAAAATAATTGATTCATTAACATCGGCGTGAGAAGCAAGGTCGCGAGTCGTTGTGCCACGAAACCCATTCTTTGCAAAGAGTTCCATGGCCGCCTTCAGAATGTCTTGTCGTCGTACGTCTCTCGTTATCATGTAAGTAAGTACTTACTTACACGCGTGTGTGCCCTTTTGGCAAGTGAATTCTTGGTGAATGGCCGGTGCCACGGAATGCTTGTTCATTCTTCCTGCGCTTTGCCTATGCGCAGGCAGCGTGTCCAAGGTTCATCTGGAGTTGACCTTAGATGTGCGGGCGGGCGACTACCCGGCGTGCGAAATCGGCGGATGATACAGCACTTGAATCAGGACACCGTCGGGATCATGGAGATAGAACGAACGGGCGCCGTCGCGGTGGGTCTTGAGCGGATGAACCAGTTCGATACCGCGCCCCAGCACGCGTGCCGCCAGGGCATCGACGTCCTCGATTTTGGCTACGATAAAGCCGATGTGATGAACACTCTGAATAGCGCTCGGTTGTGCGCCTTCAGGCAGCTTGTGGATCGCAAGGTTGTCTGAACCGGAGGTCAAATAGACATTGTCGGGATCGGGTGCCCACTCCACCCGCATCCCGAAAAGATCGCGGTAAAAGGACACGGAATGTTGGACATCACGCACGTTCAACGCCACATGGCGAAGGCCTAAAATCCGAGGTTGCATTGACTTAAACTCTCCGCAAAACCTACAATGAATGCTGTACACTGCTGGGAAGCTCCAGCGATATTTGTAGTATGCCTCAGCTGAAACCCAAGAAACCCGTTTCTTTACAGCGACTAAACTCGTGGCGAATGTATCGCCAGTATTTGGATCGCCCCTATGAATCCAAGAACCTGCTGGAACTGATAAAAGCCGTAGGATGGATTTATTCCCCCGGTTGTTCCACTCCCTATCTGTCGTTGTTCGCCCGTCTAAACTCGTTCAAAACTGAAGACCTCCACAAGCTTGTCTTCGACGAGCGGAAGCTGGTTCAGCTGGAAACTCTTCGCGGTTGTACCATGCTGGTGCCGCGAGACCAGGCGGCGGTAGCGCTTCGAATTCGTCCGCGGACGTTCACTGAACTTGCGAAGCAAGCCAAGCAACAGATGCCTGTGACGGATGCCGAGATGGATAAGCTGAAGACCTCCCTGCTTCGGGCGCTGGAAGGAGGAGCCAAAACCTCCGCGCAGCTCCAGCGTGCCGTGCCACCTGCGCTGCTCAAGGATTTCGGCCCGGAACTCAAGCGTATTGGATTTCTGAGCAGTATGTCTCTGGCCCTGAATCTTTTGAAGGAAGACGGCCGGATTATCAAGATCCAGACGGAACGGCGGCTCGACTCCACCGAGTACTCCCATATTCTGCTGTCCGATCTGCTTCCCGAAGTGGACCCGTTCGCGATGCGAAGTCACGAAGCCTGTACTCGGCTGGCGGCGCAGTATTTCCGAGCCGAGTCGCCGGCGCGCGCAAGAGATTTCGCCTGGTGGGCGGGCATCAACGTGACCGACGCCATCAAGGGCATCGAGGATGCAAAGCCCAGGCTGGTCCCCATCCTGGTGGAAGGCACCAAAGAGGAATATCTGATCCCGGAAAGCGACGTTGACGAGTTTCACAGGTTTTCCCCTAACGAAAATTCTTTCAACCTCATCCCGTATCGCGACACTTACCTGAAGGGACAGCGCGAGATCGTGGATCGTTTCCTGCGCATGGAACATGCGGACAAGCCGTTCTCGAGATGGAAGGGAAAACTGATCAACGATCCGATAGCAACAATCATCCGCGAAGGCCAGGTTATCGGCGTGTGGGAGTGGAACGAATCCGACAAGAATATTGACCTCATTCTCTTTGAGAACACACCCAAACCCCTTCAAAAAACGATTGAAAAACGCGCCCACGATCTCTCGGCCTTTATTCGCAAACATCTGGGCCAGACGCGGCTTCACGGCCTTGATTTTGGTCCGCACCAGATGACATGCATTCACGACCTGAAAGCTTTCTGGGGTAAAGGAGCACAGGTCGACGTCCGGACCGTATGAGACGAATTCGTTCCCGGGCCGCATTCGTTCTCTTCATCCTCCTTGCGATTTCCGGCCTCAACGCCGGCAGCCTCCCAATCCGCGACCTTTCCGCAGAACGCTACCTGCAGCACGTTTCGTTTCTCGCCTCCGACAGTCTCAAAGGCCGGGGCAATGGGACACCCGAACTTGACCGCGCGGCTGAATACATCGCTGCGCAATTTCGCACTTCCGGTCTTAAGCCCGCAGGTGACGGCGGAACGTTCTTCCAGAAGTTCGAGATCACAACCGGTGTGGAATTTGGTGAGAAGAATGCGCTTCAGATCGATGGCGTAGCCAGGCAAAAGGACAAAGACTTTGTCACGCTGCCGATCTCCTCTTCCGGCACGTATGAAGGGTCGGTCGTGTTTGCAGGTTATGGAATCACTTCAGCGGCACTGCGGTGGGACGACTACGCGGGCATCGACGCCAAAGACAAGGCGGTTGTGGTGTTTCGCCACGATCCGGAAGAGGCAAGTCCCAACGATCGATTTGCTAAAGATCCCGCGGAACCCAACAGCTTCGTCAGCAAGGCCCGGAATGCCCGGCAGCATGGCGCAAAGGCGATTCTGTTCATTACCGATCCCAATAATCACGAGTCCGCCGGGGATGTTCTGGCGCACGATCTGCTGCAACTGGATGCGCGCGATCTGAGTATCGTGGCAATGTACACCACACGAGCCGCCGTACTGCCGCTCTTCCAGCAAAGCGGGAAAACACCCTCGGACGTCCAGAAAGAAATCGACGGCAGCCAAAAGCCTCAGTCTTTTGAGTTCAACGGCGCGAGAATTCGGGCTGTGAGCGATGTCAGGCCCGTGCGCAAGACTGTCCGTAACGTGCTGGCGTCGGTCGCCGGTTCCGACGCGAAGTTGAAGGACGAGTGGGTGGTGATTGGGGCGCACTACGATCATCTGGGAATGGGTGACGCGGGTCGCGAGATGTATCCCGCCGACGTCGGCCAGATCCATCACGGCGCCGACGACAACGCTTCCGGAACGGCCGGCGTGCTCGAGCTGGCACGGCTGTTCCAGAAAAACAGGAAGGAGTTCAAGCGCTCGATATTGTTCATGACCTTCGCAGGCGAAGAACTGGGCCTGTTCGGATCAAGCTACTTTGTCAACAACCCGACGGTGCCCCTCGCCTCGATCACAGCCATGATCAATATGGATATGATCGGGCGCCTTTCAGGACGCTCCCTGAATGTCATGGGCACGGGAACGTCTCCGGATTTTCCTTCGTGGATTGCGGAAGCGAACAAAGACCTCGGGTTGAATATTACGCTTTCCAACGGCGGCCACGAAGGCAGCGACCACATTTCCTTCGACGGGAAACATATTCCGATACTGTTTTTCTTCTCAGGTCTGCACTCGGACTACCACCGGCCCTCGGATACGGCAGACAAGATTGATTCGAAGGGTGCGATCCGCGTGTTGTCGCTCGCGGCCGGCGCGGCCGAACGGATCGCCAACGCTCCAGTAAAGCTGCAGTACACAGAGGTCAAGGAAGACCGGCCCCAGGGAGGAACCGGGGGAGGAAGCCCTTACGGAACCTATTTTGGATCCGTGCCGGATTTTCGCGATGATCTCATGGGAGTCCTGTTCGCAGACGTACACGCGGACAGCCCGGCCGGGAAAGCCGGACTGAAGGCCGGCGATTTACTGGTGGAATTCGCCGGCGAGCCGATCAAGAACCTTTACGATTTCACCGACGCGCTGGCAGCGAAGAAGCCGGGAGATGTGGTCGCCGTGGTGGTGAAGCGGGGAACACAGTCGATCAAGGTGAACGTGACTCTGGAAGTGAGGAAGTAGATGCAGAAAACGGGCACTTTCGGTATGCCTGACCACCCCGGCCTTCGGAGACCCCTCCTCAAGAGGGGGGGACTGCTTGTCCTCTTGTTTTCCACAACGCTGCTGCTTGCGCAACAGGGCCGCAGTATTCAACCACATCCGAAGGAACGTCATCTCCGCAACATCCGGCAGCTCACCTACGGTGGCGAAAACGCGGAGGCTTATTTCTCCGCTGACGGCAGGAAAATCATCCTGCAATCCACGCGCGAGCCTTACAAATGCGACCAGATCTTCACCATGAACGCGGACGGCAGCGGTGTGAAGATGGTGAGCACCGGCAAGGGCCGCACCACCTGCAGCTACTTCACTCCGGACGGCAGCCGGATCATCTATGCCTCCACCCACCTCGGCTCTCCGGATTGTCCGCCGAACCCTGATCGCAGCGCCGGGTACGTATGGCCCCTCTACAAGACATTCGACATTTTCTCCGCAAAACCCGACGGCTCCGACATGAAGAGGCTGACAACCGCCGATGGTTACGACGCTGAAGGGACAATCTCGCCGGACGGCAAGAAGATCATCTTCACCTCCACGCGCGACAACGACATCGAGTTGTACGAAATGAACATCGACGGCAGCAATCAGCATCGACTCACCAACGAGATCGGTTACGATGGCGGCGCCTTCTATTCGCAGGATGGCCAATGGATCGTCTGGCGCGCCAGCCGGCCGAAAACCGATGAAGAGGTCAGACAGTTCAAGGACCTCCTGGCGAAGGAGCTGGTGATGCCGACAAAGCTGGAGATCATGATTATGAAAGCGGACGGCACCCAGAAGCGGCAGTTGACGTCCAACGGAGCCGCGAACTTCGCGCCGTACTTTCATCCCAACGGCAAACAGATCATCTTTGCCTCGAACGTCAATGCAAAGAACCCCGGCATTCCGAATTTCGACCTTTATCTGATCAACCGTGATGGCAGCGGCCTGGACCAGGTTACGTTTGACGAGAACTTCGACGCCTTTCCGATGTTCTCCAACGACGGCAGAAAGATCGTCTGGGCTTCCAACCGAAATGGCGCAACGGAAGGCAACACGAACGTTTTCATTGCAGACTGGGTGAATTAGGAGACCTATGCCGTTATTTGAATATTTGTGCCAGGACTGCGGGAAGGAATTCGAGAGAATCGTTCCCCGTCACGACTCGCCTGCGGATTGCCCGGGTTGCGCAAGTGTCCGGGTCGAAAAGCAGCTTTCCGTCTTTGCTGTGGCGGGATCCGGTTCGCCGTCAGGCGACACCAGCGATTCCTTCGACACGGGCCCCGGCTGCGGCCGCTGCGGCGCAGCGGAGCCTGGCATGTGCCAAATGTAACTGCGGAGGGACCTTCCGATGGCCTGTGAAGCGAGCCGGACGGTGGGTGCGACGCGAGGAGTAGTGGCACATGAACGACGATTTATACCAGGCGCTCAAGAAACGGATCTCCGGCGAAGTTCGCTTCGATAAAGTCTCCCGCTTTCTCTACAGCACAGACGCCAGCATCTACGAAATCGAACCTCTTGGCGTGGTTGTTCCACGAACACACGAGGACGTCTTCGCCGCCATGGAGATCACGCGAGACTTCGGGGTGCCCTTATTGCCCCGTGGCGGCGGAACAAGCCTCGCAGGCCAGACGGTGGGCGAGGCTGTTGTCGTGGACATGTCGAAGTATCTGAACCGTGTCCTCGAGGTGAACACCGAAGAGCGCTGGGCCCTCGTCGAGCCCGGTGTTGTCCAGGAACAGCTCAATCTGCATCTCAAGCCCCTGGGATATCTTTTTGGCCCGGATACTTCCACAGCCAACCGCGCCACGCTCGGCGGCATGATGGGAAACAACTCGGCCGGGTCTCACTCGATCGTTTATGGAAAAACCATCGATCACGTCCTTGAGACGCACGTGGTCCTCGCGTCCGGTGAACGGCGAGTTTTCAAGGATATGAGTTTCGAGACGGCTGCCCAGATGACGGACATCGAAGGGCGCATCGCCGACATCGTGACGAACAACCGCGAGGAAATCGATCGGCGCTTCCCGCGAATCCAGCGTCGCGTCAGCGGTTATAACCTCGACGAGTTCGTCCGCGGCAGCAAATTCAACCTCTCCAAGCTGATCGTGGGCTCGGAAGGCACCCTGGCCGCCGTCCATCAGGCCAGGGTCCGCATCGAACCACGGCCGGCGGCGGCGGGCTTGTGCGTCGTCCACTTCAAGGATCTCGTGGAAGCGATCCGTGCAACCGACGTGATCCTGCCCTTTAACCCTTCGGCAATCGAACTCGTCGACGACCTGATTCTTAATCTTGCGCGCGGCTCGCTGGAACTTTCGCGCCAGATGGATTTTATCGACGGCAACCCCGCCGCAATTCTGCTGGTCGAGTTCTACGGAGAGAACGAATCCGAGCTTCGCTCAAAGATTGAAGGCCTGGAGGCCGCGTTGAAACGCGAAAACTTCGGGTATTCCTACGTCCGGGCATTCGACGCAGCGGAACAAGCGAGAATCTGGAAACTCCGAAAGGCCGGGCTGGGTTTGCTGCTGGGAATGAAGGGGGAGAGAAAGCCGATCGCCTTCGTGGAAGACTGTGCCGTCGAGCCGTCAAAACTGGCGAAGTTCCTGGTTCGCTTTCAGGACGTCATCCACAAGTACGACACCAGCGCCGGATACTACGGTCATGCCAGTGTCGGCTGTCTGCACATCCGCCCGCTTATCAATACGAAAAGCAGGCGCGAGATTCAGGTCATGAAGGACATGACCGACGACATTACCGATCTTGTCCTCGAATTCAACGGCAGCATGAGCGGCGAACACGGCGACGGATTGGCCCGCAGTCACTTGAACGAAAGACTCTTCGGCCACCAGATCTACAAGGCTTTCCAGGACGTGAAACTCGCGTTCGATCCGCACGGCCGGATGAATCCCGGCAAGATCGTCAATGCGCCGCCCATGACGGAAAACCTCCGCTATGGCGAAAAGTACAATACGCGCCTTCGTGAACACGCACTACGACTTCTCGCGCGAAGGCGGGCTGGCGACGGCCGTCGAGCTTTGCAATGGCGCGGGAGTTTGCCGGAAAAAGAACGAAGGCACGATGTGTCCATCCTATATGGTCACGCTGGAGGACGAGCACTCCACACGCGGCCGCGCCAATTACTATGCGCGAGATTCTTTCCGGCAAGACCGATATCGAGGAATTCAGCGGCCAGAAGCTTCACGACGCGCTCGATCTCTGCCTGGAGTGCAAGGGCTGCAAGGCGGAATGCCCTTCCAACGTGGACATGGCGAAGCTGAAATACGAGTTCCTGGCTCACTACAACGAAGCGCACGGAACACCCCTGCGGTCAAAGCTTTTCGCGGAAATTCACAGCTTGAGCAGGATGGCAGCGGTCTGGCCGGGGATGGCGAACTCCATGATGGCAAGACCGCTGGTCCGGCAGGCGCTGGATAGGTTCCTGGGCATTGACGCACGCCGAAAGCTGCCGCCCATTGCGCCGCAGACGTTTGAAGCCTGGTTCCGGAAACGATCGCGGCCGGCCGCAGCGAATCCCGTCGGCAAAGTTGTTTTCTTTCACGATACCTTTGTCAATTTCAACTATCCGGAAATAGGCAAAGCCACAACGACACTGCTCGAAGCGGCGGGCTATGAGGTGGGGCTCGCGGAACGGCGGTGTTGTGGACGACCGATGATTTCGAAGGGTTTACCCGAGGAGGCGCGCGCGAATGCGGCGTTCAATGTGCCAAAGCTGGCTCCTTTCGTCGATCAGGGCTATTCCATCGTGGGGTGCGAGCCGAGTTGTATCCTGACGTTCCGTGATGAATATCCGGATTTACTCAAGGGACATGGCGTGGACGCCGTTGCCAAAGCATCGTTTCTTCTCGAGGAATTTGTTGTCCGGGAAAAGAAGGAGGGCCGCTGGAAGCTGGAGCTTAGGCGTCAGGACGCGAAAGCCTTATCCATGGGCATTGTCACGAGAAAGCCCTCATCGGTTCGCGATATCTGAAAGAGACTGTGGCGCTGGCCTATCCGGTTGAGGAGATCGATTCGGGCTGTTGCGGCATGGCAGGCTCGTTTGGCTTCGAAAAGGAACATTACGACATCTCGATGGCGATCGGCAGCCGGAGACTGTTTCCTGCGGTGGAAAAGCAGCCGGAAGCGATCATTGTCGCGCCGGGGGTGTCATGCAGACAGCAGCTGGAGCACGCGACGGGCAGAAAGGCGCTGCACCCGGCGGAAGCGCTGGTGAGGGCTCTGGGAGTTCCCCCTTCCTGAGAAGAAGTGGCGAACCTGTATAAGCGTTTCATTGAAAATCGCGAACGCGCGCATCATGCGCGCGACTCGGACCGCCGCACCTTGCCATTTGAATGGGGATTGGAGCACGTCGGGCTGTCCGCCACTGACAACCCCGAGTCAGCGCTGAAAGGGTACGCCGACAGGGCGCTCGCAGACAGCGATGCGTTCTATTCTTACGAACCCACCAGCCAATACAGCTTCGATGGCCATCTCCTGAAGTTTCCCAGTTACGTCGAGACACCGTACCCTGCCAATAACATCGTTTACGGACGCTTCTTCGAGGCGCCAAACAAGGACTTCGCGATGGTCGTTCTGCCGCAGTGGAACTGCAAATGGGAAGGACAAGTGGGGTTGTGTAAAATGCTGCAGCACTCCGGAATCAGCGCTCTCCGCCTGAGCATGCCTTACCACCATGACCGAAAGCCTCCGGAAACCGAACGATCCGAATACCTGGTCTCGCCTAACGTGGGACGGACTCTGACGGCGTCAAGGCAGGCGGTGGTCGACGCGCGGCGGGCCGCAGACTGGCTGTTCGAGCAGGGATATAGAAAAGTCGGCCTGGTGGGTACCAGCATCGGGTCCTGTATCGCGTTTCTCACCTTCGCTCATGACCAGCGGTTCTCGACGGGTGTTTTCATTCATGTGTCCACCTACTATGCAGATGTGGTCTGGGAAGGGCTCTCGACGTCGCACGTTCGCAAGGCGCTGGAAGGAGCAATTCCCCTCGAGCGGCTTCGACGGCTCTGGGAACCCATTAGTCCATTTCCATTCATCAGGCGGCTGCGGGAAAATCGCCGCCCGCTGATGATGCTGTCAGGACGCTACGATCTCACTTTCCCTGCGCGCCTTACCCAACTCGGACACGACGAGTTCGATCGGCATTCCGTGTCTGTTCGCAGAGACTGGTTGGCATGCGGCCACTACACCATGGGAAAGTTTCCGTTTCAGGCAATTGCCGGATTGAAGATTCGGGGCTTCCTGATTGGACAGAAAGAGGGCCATGGGATTACGGCACAAGAGACACGGCAACCATCGAAGGGGTGATTCGGGGCCGTGGCACCTGGAACTCCGAATTATGGTGCAGTCTCAGTCGTCCATGTGTTCGGTTTCGATTTTGAGTTTCTTCTTGCAGGCTTCGCAGACCCAACGGTGTTTGCCGTCGATGAAGGCGTGATAATGAATACCGTCGCCATCGTCCGTGGTGCAGAGATCGCAAGTCATGCAGAGAATTCTATCAGGGCTCGAGCTTTGTGCAGCTGGTCCGAGGATAACGAGGTCCACGCGGCGATTTGCAGAACGGCCAGCGGGGGTCGCGTTATCAGCAATCGGTCTGTATTCTCCATAACCGGCGGCGGAGAGTCGGATCGGTTGGAACTTCGCATTCGCCAGCATGTATTGCAGCACGTGGTTCGCGCGGGCGGATGAGAGCTCCCAGTTGGAGGGAAACTGGGCGGTATGGATCGGGGTGTTGTCGGTGTGCCCTTCGACACGAACCTGTCGCTGCAGGCATGCGGAGCGTCCGGCAATGCGGTCGAGAACTCAAGGGCCTCGGATTCATGACCGCGGAGCCCGGATCGAAGAAACCCGGCTTCGGCAAGGCTGACGGTCAGGCCGCGGCTATCTTCGGTGATTCGAATACTTCGATCCGCCATCTGAGTTCTTCGCGAGCGATTTCCTCCAGTTCGGCCGCTTCGCTTCATCAAGCGCCTTGGTCTCGCGCGATTCCGCCGTCTCTCTTGACCGGCTCCCGGCACAACCTGTGTCTTCGTCGAACGTTATGCATGTTCCCGAGAAGGACCTTCGGTTTGAAGGCACGCCGCCGTCGTCAAAAAGAGGGACGACTTTCCCGCACGGAGAAAAGATCGCCAGGTCGTGGAACGCTCCCTCAACCGCCTGTGACACTCTGTCCGGCCTTCTTCTGGTCGGAGTTCGACGCCGCAAACATGACAACAAAGAACGCGAACAAAAGCGTGATGAAGTCGGCATAGGAGACCAGCCATCGCTCATGGTTCACATGTTCGGGATGTTTTTTTTGCGCGCCATCACGCCGCTGCTTTCTTCCTTTGACCGGTAGCTTTCGGCCCTAGCTTCTGAACTCTTCATCAAGGAACGATGTCAGTTTGCCTTCGATCAGACGCGGGTTCTGGCCTTCAAGGATCCCGAGCGTTCCTTCAAGCATCATTTCCTTGAGGATCATGCGTTTGCGGTGCTTAATCTTCAGCTTGCCCGCCGCCGGCAGGAAAGAATGTTTGCCGAGGCCACACCGTAAATCGTGGCCACGAAAGCCACTGCGATACCTTTGCCGACCTCTTCGATGTTGTCCAGGTGCTGCATGACCTGAATCAGTCCCAGCACGGCGCCGATGATTCCGATAGTCGGCGCGTAGCCGCCGGCGGCTTCGTACACTTTTGCGGAATGTTCGCCGCGTTCTTCCATGCACTGGAGTTCGAGCTCCATCGTCTGCCGCAGTTCTTTCGGTTCGCTGCCATCCACCGCCATCATGATTGCTTTGCTTGAAAAAATTCATCCTCGATCGCGGTTCGGCGTCCTTTTCCAGCGAGATGATTCCTTCGCGCCGCGCTTTGTTTGCGAATCTGATCACTTCATCGATACCGCCTTCGGCTCGATGTTCTCTTCCTTGAAGACGTGCAGAAAATCGAGGCCGCTTGTTTCATAACGGCGATGGGGAAGCCGATCATCGTCGCGCCCAGCGTTCCGCCGAACACGATCATCGCGGCCGTCGGTTGAAGGATCTGAAGAACGGATCCACCCTCAATGGCCTGGCCGAGAAGGATTCCGACAAGAGCGATGACAACTCCGAGTATGGTTGCGAGATCCATGACTGATCAGTCCTCAGTGCCGGTTTTGGGGACAACCCGAAACTCCATGGCCCGTTCACGAACGCTCTTCTTGTATTCAATGATCTTTCCATAGAGTGTCTCCGCCGTCTCGTCCACGATGATCTTCACGCCGCTGGTCAGCGACATGACGGCATGGGGACTGAATTCGATGGTCTCGATAAGATCGGAGTTCACCATGATTTGCTGCTGGTTGATTTTTTTGACAATGATCATCGGCTACACCACAGCCGTCTTATCGGCCAGAGCGATGAGATCCTTGAGGGGAAAATTGGGATCACGCACGCGTTCACATAAATCCCTCATTTGCAGATATTCGCGCAACGTATCGACCGTGAAGCTGAGGTCCGGCCGGGCAAGACCTCGCGGGGCCTCCTCGAACGAGCAGCGCAGCATCTGCGGGTTTTCCTTGGCGTACAAGGTGACGTGTTCGCGCCACCTTTCGGTCGTTGCGGCGGCATCGATGAATTCGAGGGCCTGAAACGTCAGCGCTTCGCCGGTTGTTCCGACAGGAAGGTTTGTCTCGATCGCGTAGTCGTATCCGGTTTTCAGGCGGGCCACCACGCGATCGATACTTTGCGGATCGGAAAACGGGTTGTCGGCGGTCACCCGAACGACGATGTCGGCTTTGATCACGGTGGCGGCATCGAGGTATCGCCTGAGCACGTCGGATTCGCTGCCGCGGTAGCAGGTCAGGCCGAGGGACTCCGTCTCCCTGGCGAGGATATCGTCACGAGAGTGAGTCGTGGTGGCCACCACGACGGCATCCAGGCTTGCAGCCGACTCCAGGCGTGCCGCGAGATGTCCCAGAAGTGAACGGTTGCCCAGCTTCATCATGACTTTTCCGGGAAGGCGCGTAGAACCCATTCGGGCCTGAATAATGGCGGCCGTCCGCCCGCTCATACGACAGGCAGGGGTTGAACTTCTTGAAAGTCGCCGACCATGGCCGGGAGCAGATCTTTTTCCGAGTGTTTGCTTTTTGAAGTCATCTGGCCCTTCAGTTCACGAAACTGGATGTGTATCGGGTTCGTGAAAGCATTCTCCGCTTAGTTGTCTGTCGGAGATTAAGATCGGATTCCATGGCAAAAATGCTTTCTTCGAAGCTCATCATGGCCAGGCCATCCTGAAATTTTCCAAGCTGGGGCCACACTTCCATGCCGGCAGCCATCTGGACCAGCCATGAGGGAAAGTCAGCGCCGGCAGCCAGGGTGAGGGGGATGCCGCCGGAGAAGCGAGGGTTTACTTCGATCAGCGTTACATCTTTGCCGTCCCACTTACATTGGATGTTGGCGGCACCCACGATTTGCAGATGTTCGGCAACCTCAACTGCGAAATCCATAACCGCCTGGTTTTTTCGAGTGACGCCCTTGTCGCTCACTCCCGCGCGGATGACCAGCCGTTCCCGGGGCACAACTGAAATCACACGGCCGCGAAAATCCGAGAGAAGGTCGACCGTAAACTCGGTTCCCTCGACGAAATTCTGCAGAACGGGATCGCCGACGTAGTTGAGAAACAGCTTAAGCTGTTCCGCATTGCGAACCGTAAACACGTTGACGCTGCCGCGGCCAAAACGAGGTTTTACAATCAGGGGATACCGGACCTTCTGCCAATCGAAATCCGAGCCGAGCCAGGTCTCAGGCGCCCGGATGCCCTTGTCTTGACAGAATTGCCAGGTGAGGTACTTGTCGTTACATATTCGCCCGGTCTGTTCGCTGGAGATCGCAACGCGGACGCCGAGAGTCTCGAATTGTTGGCGGACCCGGCCGAAGATGGGAAGCTCGTCATCGATCGTCGGAATGATCAGGTTCACATCTTCCACATCGCAGATGCTTTCGACGATTGGAATGTAATAGCGGTCCGTCGTCAACGGTACGATGTGGTGTTTATGGCCAAAATACAGCGCTGGAGACAGCGGGTTAATGTCCGTCGTGATGACGCGCCCTTTGCCGAATTCTTCCACAGCCGTGCGGAACGCTCGAACAAGGGGCACGCGGCGGGACGCCGCGGTGATCAGGACGGATATCTTGTTCATCCCAATAACTCCCATCGCACCGGGGCGTCGGCCTCGATGGGCGCAATTGCGTGTTTCCCGACAACGTCGCTCATCTCCGACGGCGAGATTCCGATGGCCGGACGGAGTGCGTAGAGCATTTCAGCGTTGATGGTTTCGCCGAGAGCGATCGGGCGGCGGGCATACAGCGCGCGGCGCGATGCCGTGCGGTTCCGGCTTTCCGCTTCCGAGGCAAATTTGCCGCGGGTTCCCAGCATCTTTCCTACTGTCCGCAGTTCTTCGATATGCGTGCGCAACTGTTTAGCATCCATGGAGACAGCCAGATCGGGAAGATCGCCGCGGGTTTCCACCATGAAATGGCGTTCGATCACTTGTACGCCAAGGGATACCGCAACCGTGGAGCCGAGGCTTCCGACGCTGTGATCCGAGAATCCAACGGGAACCCCGAAACGATCCCGCAGGTACTCGACGGATTTCAGGTTCAGCTCTTCGGGCTGAGCGGGATAGGACGAAACACAGTGAAGCAGGATTGCCTGATCGTTTGCCTGAGTGTGCATCCAGTCGATGGCTTTTTCGACGTCCTCGCCAGTGCTCATGCCCGTTGATATCAGCACGGGCTTGCCCTTCCGGGCGACATGCTCGATCAGAGGACGGTGTGTGATGTCGCCGGACGCGATCTTGAACGCCGTTACACCAAGCTCGTCGAGAAAATCTGCGCTCTCCTCGTCAAACGGCGTGGAAAGGAAGTCGATATTCAGCCGCCGGGCCTCCTTGAAAAGCGAGCGAAAGGCGTCGTAGGGCAATTCGAGTTTCTTGAACAACTCCTGAAGATTGGGCTGATCCTTCGTGTGGCTCAGAACGGCCGGACGCGTGGATGCCAGGCGCTCTGCGCGAAACGTTTGGAACTTGACTGCATCCGCACCCGCCCACTTCGCAGCACGCAGGAGCGCAAGCGCTCGCTCTTTGGAGCCGCCATGGTTGAGACCCGCTTCCGCGATGACGTAAACGCGGCTCGAATTGCTTTTCAGCAGGTGGTAAAGGTTCTGGCTTGCTTCATCGACCATATTTCTCTCCTTAAGTGCTCAACAATTCCAACCACTCGCGAAAGTCCCCGGCCATCCACGGCCTTTTTCCCCAACGCAATCATCCGTGTCGTGAGAGCGTGGTTGCCGATGAGTTCGTGACATCTGGCCATCAGATCGACGTGTGTGATCCGGTCGAGTAGACCTGCCGACAGCACGGCACCCAGCTCGTGGAACGCGTCTGCCGTGCGAAGTTGCAAACGATCGATGGCAACCGCGAGCGTTGGGATGCCCGATGCCAGGAGATCGTAGAGCGAGGTGCCGGATGCCGATACGGCGAACAGGCATCGCGACATGGCATCTACGAGTTCCGCATCCGGTGTCGTGGCACCCGAACCGAATCCCGCAGTGGCGAACGCACGCAGGCCAAGCGGCCTGATTTCTTCCGCGATTTCCTTCGCTGCCTGCGCACTGGCTCCGCCGCCAAGCGTGACAAGCACGGTATCTCTGTTCTGGGAACGTGGGACTGGCGGACGAGTAATCATGTAGGGTGGACCAAGAAACAAGGCCCGTTTCTTGTCTTCTGCGAAGGGAATCAACTGAACGACACTACCATCGATGGCAACCGACGAATGGCATTGGGCGAGTCCAAGATCATGGATGCTGACGTGGACGGCACCCTGAGATCGGATCGCCGCGGTGATGCCATGGGACTCGCGAAGGTCCGTAACCACGAGACTCGGAAAAGGATCGCTCTGTGAATGGCGCAGCTGTACGGTGAAACCGTTCAGCTCAAAAAAGGCCCTGCACTCTTCAGATAGCGGAAAGATCTCCACGCTGCCGCGCAGCGCTCGCGCGAGCCGCAGACACCTCACCGCGTGACCGTATCCGATCCGCGGACCAGCATCCACGACGAGACCGATTGCGCTGTCGGCTTTTTCAGTGGACCCGTGCAAGCGTCTTCTCCACCGTCGCGAGCCAGGTTTCAAGAACAGGCGTCAGTTCGTATTCAAGGACGTCACAGACCGAAACCCAAAAGCGGCTTTCCTGGGCAATAATCAACTGCTTGATGGCGTTTTCAAGCGTAGCTGTCTGTTGAATGCGCTCAGACTCTCCGGTGTCGGCCCAGCCCAGATCCTCCGAAAACAGCGAATAGAAGATGCGGACGGAATCGATCAGTTGTGCCAGACGGCCATACGCGGCCTCCTCGTCACGCTTTTCAAAAAGCCGAATAATTTCACCCGCAGTCTCGAGCGAGGATCGAAGTTCGGTTTCCAACTCGGCGAAAGATTCGCGAAGCACCGTATCGAACTCGCCACTCTCAATTGTGATCGCGCCGATACCCTGGATTTCCTGGCCGCAAATCGTTGGCTTGCGGTAATGAATTTCTTCCTGCCCCTCGAACTCGACCCGGGTAATGCATTGGCCGGCTTTGAGATGCTGCGTTTCCACCCAGTCGAGAACGTCACCCCAGGTGACCAGTTCCGAAGGCGGACTCATCCGCGTATCATTGACAAACAATTCCATACCTGGGCTCCTCCATGATTTCGTACTGCAACGCGCTCATCCGGCGGTCGATTCAGCGGCCGAGCTCATACGCTCCCTGAGGCCCTTGATCTCCTGTCTGAAGAAGGGCGTTGTATCGATGTCCCTGAGGATGCGCTGAGCGGCATTCACGTTCCCGGTGCGAAGGTAAATCCACGCCCGATCAATCAAACTCAAGGGACCGGTGAAGCGGCCCGACACTCGATGTGCCGGCATGTTCTGGAGAATGTCCGTCCACTCTGAGGCGATCGTTCTCCACGAGTGCCTCCGAAGGGCGCGGGCACGGGCACGGGCGGAGAACCCGGCAAACAATTCCGGGTTCGTCATGAGGCCCGCCGCGGCGTCGATGAAACGCCGCTTGTATTCGGTGGACCTGGGGTCGCCTTCGATAAGAATTCCGGTCTCCTGGTGCACAACGGTTTCCTTCAAACCAGCTTTTGAGCTGGTGACAGGGACACAGGCGGAAACCTGTGCTTCGATGGCTGCGATGCAGGAAGTCTCTTCAAACGTGTTCGGGTAAAGAAAGAGCCCCGTCCTGGCGAGAATCCGCAGCAGCTCGCATTGATTGACGCTGCCGGTCAGCGTTACACCAGGCTGGTTCGCGGCGTCGTAGATGGGGCCGTAGGCCTGCTGATCCTGCTCTGCTGTCCATCCATAGACCTGCATGCTGCTGAAAACATTCAACGTCGCCGCCGGGACGCGCTGGCGGATGGCCGGAAAAACTTCCAGAAGGATATCGAGTCCGCGGAACGGCGTGCTGGTATAAACCGATGTCGCGATATCGCGCGGGATGCCGTCTGGGGCCGAGTCGATTGAAAAACCGTTACGGGTCGCGACGACTTTCTCGGGCTGCAGGCCGAACCGGCGAATGAATGAATCGCGATGCCAGTTGCTGACGCAAAAGACCAGATCTATGTTCTGTTGTAGCGACGCGTGAGCAAAATTCTCCAGAGCTGGCTGGTCACTGGCATCGCCCGTCCAGTAGATCATACGAGGCGCGATGCGGCCAAGCAACAGAGGGTCGAAGGATCGAAAAGCGATCACCGCATCCCATGGCGCCGACGGGTAGTCCGCGAAGAACTGGTGATAGTGCAGGTAGGCAACGCCACCGTACCTGTCCGCGGGGCCCGGCTCCGGACAGTTGCAGTAAACCGAAACGGAATGGCCGCAGGCGGCAAGCTCTCGCGCCATGTAAACGATTCCACTCTCACTGCCCCCCAGGGGGCGCTTCGACGGCGTGTTGCCGTCAAATGCGATGCCATGGTTGTAAATGGCGATCTTCATTGTTGTTGCGGGCACGCTGCGTCAAGAACAGGACTCAACGGAGGCCTGGCTTCTGAAGACAATTTGGAATCGGGAAGGTCAGCACTATCCATTTTAGAATCAACGAATTGCCATTGAATGGCCAGCATGTTCCTAAACCGTGGGACATTCGAAACTTGGTTTACGCCGATCAAATATGTGACACCCCCACGACGGGAATGGCGCGTAACCCTTTCATCCTCAACGAACCATTTCAGTCGGGTACGCATACACGGACGGGATAGCAGGTGGGGTGCCATGGCACGATGGGCTGGGCCCGGGCGGCCGCATCCCTTCCACAGTGTTCGCCGGTAGGCGGCTAGGCGGAAGGTCTGGTTTCTCCTGTGCCTCTCCGGGCTAGTTCGGCGGCCGCCGCGAGGCGAAACCGCTCGGCTTTGCCGGTGTCTCCGCGAAGAGCGTAGAGCTGTGCGAGATTGATGCGGGCGTCAAGCAGCGATCGGTCTTTACGCAAGGCAAACTCCAGGTGACGCTGCGCGTCATCGAGGTTTCCCTGTTGCAGGTAGGCAGCGCCCAGAAGCGACCGGGCAACCGCATCCTCGCCCGAGGCGCGAGCCAGCATCGCGATAGCGTTCGAGGATTTGTTCAACTCGATATAGGTCTTTGCCAGCGTCAGCCGGGCGTCACGGTAGTCGGGGCGGCGAGCGATCAGTGTTTCCAGCGACTCCGCCGCTTCGGCAATTCTTCCTGATGACGCGCGCAGCGTCGCCAGTTCCAGAGCGGCCTTATCGAACCCCGGATCCAATCGCAACGCTTGGTTGTAACACTCCTCCGCAGACTTCGCATCCTGCAATTTCCGAAAAGCGAGACCGCAATTGAACATCGCGATGGGATTCGTTGGGTCCAGACCCTCGGCTGTTCTGTACTCGCTCAGGGCATCGACGACACGTCCCATTGCGAGCAAGACGTTGCCGCGCTCGAGATATACCTGAAAAGTCTTGAAACCGGCCCGCAAAGTGCGATCGAGCAACTCGAGTGCATCCGCAGGATTGCCCATGAGCTTCTCGGAGATTGCCGCATACAGCAGGGCAACGGGCATGCGGTTCATTGAAAAGGTCTTTTTGAAGCACTTGACGGCTTCAACGTGACGCTGCAATTCCTGATACTGGATTCCCAGGTCGAGATGGGCCTTTGCGTTCGCAGGGTCTTCCTGAATCTTCTTAAGGCCCAGTGCAAGATAGTGCAGCTGCTTGGCGGCAAGACGCTCTTCCCCGCGAACCTTGCCATAGTGGTGAAGAACGGCGGGAATGGAATCGAACTGGAAGTGGGATGGCAGGCGCGTGGGATCGATGATTTCGTGGACGGCTCCCTGGAAGCGCAGCTGGGGATCGTTGCGGAAGAGACGAATCAACGGATTATCGACGTAGCCCGCATAGTCCTTGCCTTCAGCGTACTGCCCGGAATTTGCGGTCCAACCAAAGACCTGGTTGGCGAACACGTAGTTTCGCTGGATGAGGTGGTATCCGGCCAGAGGCTGTTGGGTAACTCCTGTGATTAGCGGAAGATCCCGTGCGGCAATCCGCTCGTCTGCGTCAAGAACCAGGATCCACGGATGTTGGGCCTCGGTCAGGGTTCGGTTCCGGGCTTCGCCGAAGTCTTCAGTCCATTTAAAATCAATGATTTTGGGAGAAAACCGGCGGACACGCTCGAGCGTTCGATCCGTGCAGCCGGTGTCGGCAATGACGATTTCGTCGACCACGGATCTGACACTCTCAAGGGCCCCTTCAATCCAATCTTCCTCATTCTTAACGATCATGCAGAGCGAAATGGACATAAGCGATGTGGGTAGAGCAGGTCGGCTTCCAGACCGCAGGAATGGGCAATTTTTGCCATAGGCAATTTTTGCCTAATGTGCCCGGGAGGGTTCCCCGATAAGGGCTATGTTGGTTCGCGTGAACCAGCTTGACCATGATGGTCAAAGCGAAAAGGTCGATGGGACATCGGCCAATAAAAATCACGGAGGATTTATTAGCAATGGGATTTTCAGTAGTTACTAACCTGGCGAGCTTGAGCGCCCAGTCCAAGCTCTTAGACACCAATATGAATCTGGAGAAAACGATTGGCCGGTTGACGTCCGGTCTGCGCATCAACAGCGCAGCCGATGATGCTGCCGGTCTGGCCGCTGCGAACCGCCACAAGCTGGACAAGTCCGGCCTCGACGTGGGGATCCGGAGCGCGAATGACGGTATCAGCAAGTTGCAGATTGAAGACGGCGCGATGAACAACATCACGTCCCTGCTGGATCGCGCGCTGACCCTGGCTGCGCAGTCTGCTTCTTCCACGTTCACAGGCTCACGAGCCACCTTGGACAACGAATTCCAGTCGGTATTGAGCGAAATCACGCGAACCGCTGCAGCCGCTGGCCTCGAAACGGGCAACGCGAACCTGAACGCGCGCTCGGTTTTCGTGGGTAACACGCAAGTGGCGACGTCGGCGAGCGTCACCTACGTTTCATTCGCCCTGACTACAGCCGTGGACGCACAGGGTCTCGGTATCAGTACGCAGGCGATCACCAGCCAGGCGACTGCCGCCACCGCACTCGCCGCGATTCAAGCCGCGGTTGGCAACCTGGGAACAGTTCAGGGCCGCGCGGGTGCTGCGATGAACCGGTTGCAGTTTGCCATCTCGCAGGCTCAGACGATGTCTGTCAGCGTGGCCGCCTCCGAATCTCGTATTCGTGACGCCAACATCGCTGAAGAAGCGGCGAACCTGACCAAGTACAACATCCTGACGCAGTCTGGTCTTGCGGCCCTGTCGCAGGCGAACCAGGTTTCAGCGTCGGTTCTCTCTCTGCTCCGGTAGTAGAGACAAACCCAATCCCCGCCTTTTGAGAAGCGGGCGGGGATTGGGCTTTTTTAGCGAGCGACGCCGCGGCGCGCGGTCGCTTTCGGGCGCCGTGACAGCAGGGGTTGCGTCACCGAGTACCGGGATCCTGTAAGGATCAGCTGACGGCCTTTCATCTCTTGATAGTTGATGAGCAGCGGGGCGCGCAGATTGGCCGAGCTCTCTTCGGGAACAGTCCCGATGATCGATATCGCGAAAGCAAGACGGTCCGATGCCTGCGAAACTCCCACGGCTCTCCAGGCGTCTTCGGGGATCGAACGATAGTAACTCTTGACGATGACCCGGGGATCGATGACCAGGAAGCCAACGTGGCGCTGGTCCACGTTTTGCAGGATGCGAAAGGGAGAGAACGATTCGTTCTCCATAACGACGAATCGCTTGCAGGTTGGAAAACCGACAAGGCCTTCGTCAAAGGTAATAACGTCTTCGTCGCGGTAACCCGGCAGCGCCAGCTTTTGCTGTCCGTCCGTGGACGTTGCGACTGTTTGCTCCATAACAGACCTCCGTCGACAGGAGTGGCAAGCGCGATGCCACTGTTAAGTGATTGAAAATAATGGAAGGGTAAGTCTGGTCTGTCCAAAACGCTGACGCGGGAAGTCAAGATCCTCTTGATTTTTCTCGCGTCCCCACATTTTGCTAATGAAGGAGGGAGGCCTCTCCGATGAAGGATCTGTGCGCAATGAAAGCGTGCGGCCGGTTCATACGAACCGGAACTAAGAAAAGAACCTTTTAACGGAGGATAGATCGATGGGCTTCTCAGTAGTAACCAATCTCGCTAGCCTGAATGCTCAGGCTAAACTTCTTCAGACCAACATGGGTCTCGAAAAGACCCTGGGCCGCCTGACGTCGGGTTTGCGCATCAACAGCGCGGCAGATGATGCCGCCGGCCTTGCCGTCGCCAACCGGCACCATCTGGACAGCTCCGGCCTTCAGGTCGGTATTCGCGCCGCGAACGACGGAATCAGCAAACTGCAAATTGAAGACGGGGCCATGAACAACGTCACCGCCCTGCTGGATCGCGCCCTGACTCTTGCGGCACAGTCCGCCTCGTCCACATTCACGGGATCGCGTGCGACGCTGGACAACGAATTCCAGTCGGTCCTCGCCGAAATTACGCGAAACGCGACGGCTGCGGGCCTGGAGACGGGCAACACAAATTTGAATGCGCGCTCGGTCTTCGTAGGCAACACCCAGACGGCAACGTCGGCGAGCGTCACTTACGTCTCGTTCGCGCTGACCACCCCCGTGGACGCCCAGGGCCTCGGCATCAGCACCCAGAACATCACCAGCCAGGCGAATGCAGCGACGGCTGTCGCGGCAATCCAAAACGCGGTCGGTAGCCTGGGTACGGCTCAGGGCCGGGTCGGTGCCGCAATGAACCGTTTGCAATTCGCGATCGCCCAGGCGCAGACCATGTCGGTCAGCGTCACGGCATCCGAGTCTCGGATTCGGGACGCTAACATCGCAGAGGAAGCCACGAATCTGACGAAGTACAACATTCTGACCCAGTCCGGCCTCGCTGCACTGAGTCAGGCGAACCAGTCGGCTCAGGCAGTGCTGACCCTGCTTCGGTAATCATGATCAAACCGTGTATTTGATCTAGAGGAATAAAGGTTATGTCCGTATCGTTTTCAGGGTTTAACGGCTTCGACTTCGGAAGCATCATCGATGCAATCATGCAGTACGAGAGCCAGCCCTTGACTGCGCTTCAGACGCAACAACAGTCCGTGAAAAACAAGGACTCGGCGTTCGTGCAGCTCAACAGCTTCGTCACCGGGTTAAAGACCGAAGCGAGCAAGCTGTCCAACGCCAGCACGCTATCCAACGTTGCAGCGGCGACCAGTAATTCCAACATTGCCACCACAACGTTAGGCTCAGGCGCTCTGGCGGGCCGGTACGACGTGACCATTACCTCCCTGGCCAAAGCACAGGTGACCTCCTCTACGAATGGGTATGCGGCTCTGGATGACGTCGTCGCAGACAGCGGGTCCATCTCATTCACAATTAACGGAAATACTACGACAGCCATCGGTATTACAGCGGCGACAACGCTTACAGAGCTCAAGGACACAATTAACGCCCAGGCCTCTGACGTTGTCGCCTCGATTGTCAACACGGGCTCCAGCTACAAGCTGGCCATTTCCAGCCGGGCCACCGGCGCGACCAACGGATTTACGATTAACAGCACGCTGGCGAATAGTGCCGGCACTGTTGTGGGCTTCGCCGCCGGGCAGAGTCCGACGGTCGGCAACACTCAGAACGCGGCGGATGCTGCTCTTACAGTCAACGGTATGGCCATCACCAGTACATCGAACAACGTTGTGGACGCGGTTCCCGGAATGACGGTGAACCTGCTCACGACCGGAAGTGTGGTCATCGATGTGACGCCGGATAACAACGCGGTGAAGGATTCCCTGAAATCGATCGTCGCACAATATAACAACCTGAAAGCCTTCTTCACGCAGCAGTCGAGCAACGATTCAGCCGGCAACCGAGGGCCCCTGGCGGGCGATTCGGTTCTGCGTCAAACCGTGTCGGATCTTCGTTCGGTACTTCTTGGATCGAATAGCAACGGCGGGCGCTATAACTACCTCGCAGAAGTCGGCCTGGAGCTGACTTCGAGCGGCGAACTCAAGTTCGATGAAACCAAGTTCGACTCGGCCATGGCTTCCTATCCCGGTGACGTGGCAAAACTGTTCCAGGGGACGGCCTCTGACGGCGTTTTCAATACCATGAAAACCGTTTTGGACGGCCTTGACGGCACGGCCGGTCTTATCAAGTCGTCACGAACGGCACTTGACAATACGTTGAAGACTTTTCAGTCTCGCATCGAGTCCCAGCAGCTGCGCCTCGATGTTCGCCGCCAGGAACTTGAAAAGATGTACGCCGCGGCCGACGAGGCAATGTCGCGATTGAGCGCCATGGCCAGCCAGATCGCCGGGCTGGGACAACAATAAACAAAACAGTATGAGTTACCCCAACAACGGATCTTCGGCTTACAAGGAGATCTCGATTAGTACGGCCAGCCCCACCAAGCTGGTTGTGATGCTGTACCAGGGCGCCATCCGCTTCCTGAAACAGGCTGAAGACGACATCCGCAGGAAGGATATCGTCAACAAGAGCCAGTCTGTTGACCGCGCCATGGCGATTATCCAACACCTGCAGGGAACGCTGGACCTGGACAAGGGTGGCGAAGTGGCCGCCGACCTGGACAGACTTTATACATACTTCAGCACACGCATCTTCGATGGCTCCGCAAAGCTCGATTTGAAGGCCTTCGAAGAGGTAATTCAACTGCTGACAGTACTCCTGTCGGCCTGGGAAGAGATTGCCCGGAAACAGGAAGATCCCGTCCCAGGCATATTGACGCAGAAGGTTGCCGGAGGACGTTTCGAGCTCCACGCGTAGGCGTGTTTTCAAGGAGATATGATGAACGCTTCTCAGATTCTGGCTGCGCTCGAGCGCGAACGACAACTCCTTCGGGAGTTCCGCGGCCTCTCACAACAACAACTTGTCCTTTTGGATGTCGAAGACATTGAAGGGGTCAACCACCTTCTCGACCAGCGCGCCGACCTTATGCTCGAGATGACGGCGATCGAAGCGACGCTCGGCACGTGGATCGATCAGGTGAAGTCGGATCCGACGGTATCGAACGAGATGATGTCCGAACTGCGGGCCGTGAACGAGGAGATCGTCCAGTTGGCCAACCTCGTGGTGGAAATCGATGAGCAAACGCACTGGAGACTCGATCTGATCAAGACGCGATCCGCCGAAGAGCTGCGATCCTTGAACAAGGGATCCAATGCGCTCGCCGGATACGGCCGCTCTGCCGGGGTGGGCCCTGGTCCGAGCCTGGAATTCTTGAGCTAGGCAAGTGGAAGGGGAGCGCTCCGCTCCCCTTCATTTCTCAAATCCCGCGACCTACTCTTGTTTGGCTTCACCCTTCAGCACGCCTTTGAGCGTTTCGATGGTGTCTTTGTCAGGTATCTGCGACTGAACGGCGCTGACATTCTCCTGTTTGATCGCTTCGTAAATTTCGTAGCGGTAGATTGAGATGTGAGAAGGGGCCTTGATGCCAAGCCGGACATTGTCGCGCCCGATCCTCAAAATCTGGATCTCGATCTCATTTCCAATGATGAGCTTTTCGTCTTTCTTTCGGGTGACAACGAGCATGCCGGGAGATCCCTCCGCATTCCTTGCTGGCTTCGACTTCGGTAGTCCCCTCGAATCATATAGGAGAGTGCATACTCCAGCAAGCAGAGGTTCTGTAAAGAAAAAGGACTGGGGATCGCTCAGGCCGCCATGAATCTACAGCAGGGGATGTCGCGAGGATAACTGAACATCGGTGAGGATGATCTGTTTCCCCACCATCTTTTCATAGTTGATGATTAGCGGTGCCTGGAGGTTTCCGCTGCTTTCGGCTGAGACTGGGCCGATCATGCAGATGATCAGGGTGATGCCTGCCGCAGAGGTGCTCAGGTCAAGGGACTCCCATTCCCGCTCGGGAATAATGGAGTGGTAGTTTGCGACGATTAGCGACGGATCGATCACCAGAAATCCGACGTCGGGGCGCTCCGTGCTCTGCAAGCGGCGAAATGGAGCTATTTCGTCATTCTCCATCAACACGAAGGTCTTGCAGTCGGAGAAGCCAAACAGCCCCTCCTCAAACCGAATGACGGTGTCGGGCGAATGCTCCAGTCCTTCAGTTCTCTTTTCCCAGATCGCGCTCCCCTTCATAGTCGTGTCCTTAGCCCAGATAGTCCAGAATGCTGATATTGGAAATTCGTGCTCCGACTGCGGTGGCAGCCCTCAGAGCGGTTTCGGCCTGTGTGTAGTCCGACAATGAGGCTGCCAGGTCGGCATCCTCGAGACGTGACCTTTGTGCAGTTCGCGCGAGGCTGTATTGGGTCAGATCCGCATCGATGGATTGCGCCACATTTTCCAACCCGCCAACTTTCCCGAGGGCGCTGCCGATCACGGACGAGAATTGCTCGAGGTTGGCAACCTCGGCGGAGATCCCGGCCTGGTTCCCGCTGTTCATTGCCGTGATGAGGTTCTGGATGGTTGCGAACACGTCAACCGGCCCGGTAAATATCTGGTCGCCGGGCACCTGAACCTGCAAGGTGGCTGAACGGCCAACCTGTAACTTGATAACGTCGCTGTTGCCGCTGTAGGTTACCGTCCCGTTGCTTGCCTGCGTGTAGGCCGGACTATCCACATTGCTTCCGGCAAAGAGGTACTGCCCGTCGAAGGCGGTGTTTGCGGCGGACAAAATCTGATCCCGCAATCCTGAAATCTCCGACGTCTGCAGGTTTGCCGTGGAGAGATTGCTAAAAGAAAGAAGGGCGAGGGTGCGAACCCGCTCAACCATGGTTTCGACCCCCTGGAGCGTCGTGTCGGCGACGCCCAGTCGGCCCTTGGCAGACGCGAGGTTGTCCTGGTATTGCGCGACCTCTCCCTGTTCGGCCGCAATCCGGATGACGTCAGAGACGGCAGCCGGATTGTCTGATGGCTTGTGCAGCTTTTTTCCCGAGGAGAGCTCGAGCTGTGTGTTCTGCATCCGTTCGGAAATGCGTTCGATGTCGCGAAGAAGATTGTTGTAGGCGCTTTGGCTAGTCACTCTCATGGTTTTCTCATTGACCCAGCGACAGCGTCACCCTGAAGAAGGTCGTCCACCGCCTTTACAACGCGGGCCGACGCTTCGAATGATCGCTGGAACTGGAGGATCTTAACCGTCTCTTCGTCGATGGATACGCCACTGACTTCCTGCCGGCGATTTTCCAACTGGGTCAGATACGCTTCGTGCTGCCTGGTTCCGTCGTCAGCATTGGCGGAGTCGGTTCCCACGTTGTAAATGAACGCACGATACTGGTCGATGACCGTTCCACCCGAAACACCGAGGCGTTCTGCAGGTTCCCCAGTGTGATTGCTGCCCCGTTTCCTGTCCCGTTGGCCGTGTCGCTGGCCGCAAGGTTCGTGGGTCGCCGGCAACCAGGGGATCTACGGCGATGGCTTGCGCGGCGCCGGCGACACCGGTGAGCGGTGTAAAAAAATTGTTTCCCATGTTGCCGTTGAGGTCGTAGGCAGTGGAATGAATCGCGTTCACGTTCTGTGTCAGTTCAAAAGCCAACTGGTCCAAAGCACCGAGGTATTGAGGAATATTCTGGTCGCGAAGCTCCAGCCTGCCGCCAAGTCGACCGCCGCCGATTTCGGAAGTGATGTCATTCACGCCCAGCATGATTTCCGTAAGCCCGCTGGCATTCTTGGCCGTCGTCAGATGCGTGGCCGTGCCGTTGTACACGAGAGGCCGGTTGCCGCCGATCGTAAGCTGATAATTGCCGTGGCTCTCCAATTCGTGAACATCGACGATCTCGGAGAGCTTCTGGACCAGGACGGAGCGCTGATCCCTCAATTCATTGGCCGGCTGAGATACTTCCACCTCGATGATCCGCTGGGACAGGGCGGCGATTTGATCCACCAGGGTGTTCGCCTGGGAGACGTCGTCACTAGAGACCCATCGATTCTGGTTCGAATGTCGGCCAGACCTTGGTGCGCTCTGGAATTAAAGAAATCTGCCAGCTTGGAAGCGTTGGTCAGAACTTCCTGGCGGTAGTTCAGCGATGTCGGATGCCGTGCTTAGCGCGTGGAAGCTGTTGAAGAAATCCGACAGCAATGGGAGGCAGCATTCCCGAACTGCCGGATTCGTTGAAGAGCAGACTCGATGTCGGAAAGGCTCTGTTGCTTGGTCTGTTCCTGGGAATGGCTGGAAATTTCCTGTTGGAGGCGGAGCTCGATCAACTGGCTGCGAATCGCTTCGATGCCTGCTGACCTCGACACCGGAGCCAACGGAGTACGGGCCTGTGCCTTCTCCGGGACGCAGAACCACGCGTTGCCTCGTGTAACCGGGAGTCTGCGCATTGGAAATATTGTTCGATGCCGCAGCAACCCACCTGGTTCGCCTCGAGCGCGCGAAGAGCCGAGTTCGCGAGCGCTTCCCAAACCCTGCATGATCAGCCCTCCGCCGAAAAACTGCGCGGGGCAGTCGTCATCGAAGGCAGGCCGCTGCCTGTGTAGGCGCGCGGAATCGCAAGCCAGGTCGTGGTCGTCAGGAGATTTTGATAGAGATTGGAATTAAGGCGCGCGAGCTTCGAGAAGGCGAGCAGTTTTCTTGAAGCCCTGGGAGCCTCAGCAGCAAGGCGGGCGTCTTCGACCAAAGCGGCTTGCTGCCGAACAGAAAGTTCGTACGCTGCCGGGTCGAGACCGATCAACGCGTGATGCTTTGCGTCTTCAAGACGCAATCGCTCATCTAATATCCCGTCCATGGAAGCCACCTTCAGAGACTTCGAAGAGAGGCGGGGGAACTCCGGCAACACGCTCCGAGTTCGCGCGCCCAACCTTCCTTACCTCGTATTCAATTCAATCAGCTTTTGAGCGATGTCTTCGCCCCGACACGTAGTACATGCCATTCGAAATTGCCTGACGCACTGCGTCAGACCAGTCATTACGTTTTGTGTAACCAGATTTGACAACCGCTCAGCATCCCGCGCTGCACTCGACAAGATTGATTTCGTCAATATATACCGAAGGCTGCCTGAGACTGTTCTGCCGGCCGGGCTTCCTCAATCCCGCTGGACTGGTGGGCCCGGTCAATCGCCGCGTTACTGATACTGACTCTATCGATGCTCATTTATGGCTCCTGGACTATCCTTCCTTGGGAGCGGTGGGTGGGGTGCCGATTCCGGTTCTCGTTATCGGCAAAGTCGCAAACCCGTTCGTTATTCCCGACACCTCAAAGTGCACATGGGGCCCGGTTGACCGTCCGGTCGAGCCGACGGCCGCAATCGCATCACCCGCACGACATGGTCCCCAACTCGAACAAAATTCTGCTGGTTATGCGCATAAAGCATTCGCCGGCCGTCATCCCGTCTGGATCACGACCGCATTTCCAAAAGTTCCCTTCGCGCCACTTTCGATGA
>CAWIJI010000008.1:0-399207 GCA_963836435.1 uncultured Acidobacteriota bacterium
TCACACCTTCGACTTTCCTCATCCACCGGAAGGACGACTCTGCCTCGAACCCCGCCTTCTTCAGGTTGTTCTCGAGTGTCCTGTATGCCTCTGCGCTCTCGCTGTCGACCGATAAGCCGATGACGAGATCGATGTCGGTCGTTCCGACATGGGGGCGAGCCCCTTCAGGAAGGGTCCCCACGATGTAGCGCGGTGCGAGCCCACCAGCGAGGTAAACTCGCTGGTTCCACGGGCCGATGTCGCCAAGCAGCGTGACGAGGGCCCGCTCACAGCGTGCCGTCGTGATCTCGTCGTAGTCCGTGTGATGCCGCTTGCTCAAAAGCCGATGACCTCCTTGCGTAGTCGGTCTGCCTGCTCACGCCCCCGCTGTGGATCCTGGCGCAGGTCATGAAAGAGCCGGAACCGGTCGGCAGTCCACATACCGTCCACTTTCGTGCGGAAGGCTAGAGGCGCATCTCCTGGCGCCTGCCGCAGCATGATGTTATGGCCTTCCTGAACCACCTCGGCGTGTATGGCGGCGGCCACGTCCTTTAACGATACTGTATCCATTACCCAAATGTCGGTGACCGGAATTGCTGTGATGAATGGCGCGAGCCGAGCGGCACCTGCCGCGCCGGTGACGGCGTGTTCGATCTTCGCCTCTGTCAGGGCACGGCTCAGAGTCTGCGCCTGTGTCCGCGGGTCGCGGGCGAGGCGGAACGCCCGGAGTTGCTTGACGCCACGGTCTCGCATCTCCTCCGCCCACAGATCGAGCAGCGCGGTGGGGTTCTTGACTCGTCGGGTCCGCTTTGGCCCAGCGCCACCGACCTCCACGAGGTTCTCACGATCCAGACGTGCCAGGACGCGGTGCGCCAGTCCCATCGAGATATCTGCAGCTTTTGCCAGATCGTGAACCTGCCACTCTCGCTGGGGTTCGCGGAGAAGCGCCTGGACAGCGATCCCAGCCTTACCTGTGAGTTTCACCGGAGGTTCCTTTCGGCCCTCTCTGGTTACAGGGGCAGCCTGCCTTCGGTCCATAGGAAAAGTCCGGGAAATTTGATGCGCATGTTTCCTTGGGTGTCGATGACCCCAATCCCATGCTCCTCTAGCAGGCGACGAGCCTCCTCGGTAGTTGTCCGGGCAACCAGGAGTAGATAGGTGCCCTCCGGCAGGTGCTGGGCGTACTCAATAATTTGGTGGGCAGCCGCGGCGTTCGTTAGCCGTTGGGCCTTGACCTCTACCACGTGGGTGACGTCTCCGGCACGGATCACGATGTCCGGACGCCGCTTGGTGAGGGCGGTTGGCTCGACCATCATTCCAGGGATCTCTTGGAGAAGCCGAAGCGCATCTTTGTTCAAGGGGCCCTTAATATTCACTAAATAAGGCTTATTCACAACGACTGTGAATATACTCGATCTGGTGAATATTGACAACCTGCAGTCGCGAACTTCTACGTCCCCGGCACGGCGCAAAATCACCGGAATTGCAGTCGATATTAATGACATAAACCCCCTCAATCGGAGGGTTTTAACGCATTTATAAGGAGTGATGGAGACGGAAATCAGTTCGTTTCAATAATCCGGAGGTCAATATTTGTTTTGGCGCCTTTCTCAACACGAATCTTTGTTCCCCGACTCTGCAGTGGCTGCATGAAATGTGTGTCGTCCCAGGCGCCGGTTGGAACGTTCGTCCATGCGAATATGCCATAGTTGCCGGGAGCGATTCCCTGGAAAGAGAAGGCGCCGTCTTGTTCCGTTAAGGTCGTTGGCGATAACGGCGACTTGATATCGGGGTTTTGAGAAATAAGAGCGACCTTCGCATCGCGGACAAGGTTCCCTTTGCTATCCCGCACCGCGCCTTGAATGAGTCCTCCGGGAGACCCCAGCGTGATCTCCAAAAGGTCCGTGTCTTCGGCGTTGATATCGATTCCGGAATCCCGCACTTCTTTCGCTCCGTACTTGATCGATGCAACGTACATATCGGGCGGGAGCCCTCCCAAGTCGATCTGATAGTGTCCCGGAGCAACGGTTCCAAAGACGAGAGGGCCTGTCGGCTGAGACCGCTCAAGCTGGAAAGCAAAGGTCCCGTCCGCGTTGACCTTCTTTCGGCCTATGGGCGTCGGATTGGGCGCCAGACCCGGGTTGAGGCCGCGCCAGTCTGAGGGGCGCAAGCGGAGGAACAGGTCTTCCAGTCGTACGGAGACTCCGCCTGGGTTCCGGACTTGTCCTCTCAGGATGACGTTAGCAGGTATGGTGATGGTGCCGGCATCCACGTTGTGATTCGTGATCTCGAATGGCAGGCGGCCGACCAGACCGATTCCAAACGCCTGGCAGGAGGAGTGATACAGCTCGTAGGAGCCTGGCGCCAAGTTCGCTGTCTCCCATCGATTCTCCCCGATGGAATGCAGGCGAATCGGCGTCACACTGTCGTTTCCGGGATCCGTACTTCGTCCGGCAATTCTAGAATTCGCGAAATGAACGACATCGAAATCCGCAGCGTGCTGCACGAGCATGAAGAATTCGAAAACGGGCAAGCTGGGTGCTTCAGGTCTGAGGCAATCAAATGGTGGCGTTGTGGGGGAAGACACCGTGTAGCTTGCGGAATAGCGTTCTATCGACGGGACTTGAATATTCACTGACGGAACATCGGTATTGCCGCCAATTCGAATAGGGACAGCGGCAGACGGGTCCATCACGCCCGGATAGTAAATCGGCGGCAGGTCGGCAGTGGGATTTTCACCGCCCTTTTGCCAGATCCCGAGATAGTACTCGCCGGGCTCGAGTCCAAAGATCCGGTATTCTCCGGCCTCATTCGTTCGTGCCTGATGGGAGAGGTCCAGGATGGACAGGAGTTCAGGAGTCAACTCAGTTGCCAGAGGATCGGGGTCGAAAGGCACATAGAGAAGCGTCGAGATCAACCCCCCCGGCAAAAGTACTCGGCGGCCGTTGAGGTATTCCATCTTGAGGGCAACGACTATCGCCGGCGAGAAGGGGTTTCCGTTTGGGTCTGTCACACGACCGCTGACCGCCGATGTCGGAGCCAACTCGAAATGAAGACCCTTCAGGTCGTCATCAGGTCTGACGGTTAAGTACCGCGGACCGGCTGTACTCTCTGGAGTTGTAAATCCCGAACGTGAAACCGTGACCTTGTAACTTCGGGCAGGGAGATTTTCTATCGTGAATTGACCGTTCCCGTCGGTACGCGACGTCTGCGCCAAGCCATTGTCCGGCTTCAATCGAATCTCCGCTCCGTCGAGGGGTTCCTTCGTGGCCTGGTTGATGACCACGCCGGAAACCCTGGCATTGCTTGCCGTCGGAAGTTGTGGCGTGAGTAGGAGTGGGATCAGCATCAGAAGTCGAAGTGCCATTCTTTTACTCCGGTTCAGTTCAAGACCTTGAGATCGGCTGCTAGCGGTTTACCGCTTGCGAGGGTCACCGGGCGTCCTTGCGCTTCATATTTCTGCAGAAACGCCGGGTCGAAATAGGCGGCGCCTTCCAATTCGGACCACGCAAAGAGGCGATAACGACCAGGCGCAGCCGTCATTTCAAAAGCGCCGGTCTCATTGGACCTTGCGGATCGAAAGAGGTGAGAGTCTTCACGGTGCTCCGGCACGAGCACCACCACGGCGTCGATAACGGGGGCGCCCCCCGCATCGATCACCATGCCCTGAACTCTACCGGCCATGCCGAGAGTCACATTGAGATTCAAATCCTCCTGGAATCGCAGCGTGACACTGGCTCGAAGGAGGTCGAAGCCACCAGCCTCGATCGCCGACACAAACAAGTCTGGAGGGAAGCCTGCGACCTGGGCAAAGTACGCGCCGGGCGCCAGTCCGATCGGAAGCGTGGTCCGCAACGAACCGTCGGCTCCACTTGTGAGGAGAAGAGGCAGCGTCCGGGGCGCCAGGGGATCGGTCAAGCGCACGGTCACTCCGCTGAGCGGCTGCGCGGTTCCACCACCTGAAACGATGTTTACCGTTCCTCTCGGCACGATTCCCCGATCAAGCTGCACGGCAATGGAAAGATCCTCCTCTTGGACTTCGATACGGGCAGTTCCGACAAGCCTCTCGTTGCCGGCGGCCGTGTCGATCTGAAGTCCCCAGATACCCGGGCCGAGAGGTCCGATGTCTGCCTTGCCGGCCGGGGAAGATTTGCTGATGGAGTCGGCCGGGCTCAGCCCTCCTTCTCTTCGCGCAAAGATTGCAAAATCCCGCGTCGGTGACACACCGGTGTGGAGGAGTGCCTCAATATGGAGAGTTGCCCCCCGGGCCGATCTCAACACCAGATTCCTCAGTTGCACTTCCTCCCCGCTCTTCAATTCGACGGTGTCGGCTTGCTGTGCTTCAGAGACCCCGGGGTAGTAGACGGGATAGTAAAGCGAGGCATTCGGCCGAAAGCCCAGTGAAGATGACGGCTCGATCTTAAGAAGGTAGTCGCCAGCGTCCAGATTGGTGAGTCGATATTCTCCAAGATCGTTGGTGGTTGCCGGCGCGAATGACTTGGGAACGATCACGCCTCGCTCGTCGTAAACAAGACGCACGGGGACGATTCGAATGCCCTGAACAGGCCTTCCCCGATCGTCGAAAATTTTGCCGCTCGCCACCGGCGCCGGCAGCAAACGGAGCGACCACTCCAATTTGTCTCCTGCTTTCACGACCAACGGCACTCCGGAGTTCCCCGGAATCTTCAGATTCTCCCGCCGCAGATTCATGTAGCCTTGCTTCTGCGCCGAAAGGACGTACCGCCCAGGTGCGATGTTTTCCAGCGAGAATCGACCGTCTGCCGCTGTTGTCACGGGTCGAGAGACAGGTGCGAGCTGCAGCCGAACTCCCGCGAGCGGCGTCTGAGTTCGTCCATCCAGAACGACGCCTTCCAACTTCCCGGAGTTGTTCTGAGAGACACTGGTGCGCGACATCGTCAGCAAGAGCAGCGGAAGCAGTGCACTTGTCACAGATAGGTGTTTTCTGCGCATGTCTTAAGGGCTTTCGGACTCATCTTCGAATGTTTCCCGGCCTAATTCAAGCGGGATGTGCACCGCACTCAGTGTCGTGCGGGGGCAGTGAATGTCATCCGCTGGGTTTGGGATCGGTCGAGACTGGCAGAATCGCGAATGAGGGTTTGGATGAGATTCTGCAACTGAGACGTATTCAAGGAAGGGGGCTGGACCAGAGCATCGTAAAAGCCCGGCTTTTGAGTAAACGCGAACACCTTCACGGTCTCCGTTCCGGTCGGTTCCGAGGCGACCTCAGATTTGAGCTGCTGATTCATGGCTTCTCCCTGCTTGGGTTCGTGGCGCGACCTAATCGGAAAATGCCCGCGAGGTAGAGCAACGATCCGGCGATGAACACAAGGAGGGCCGGTCCGCCACGGGGTATCGCAGCCATCCTTTCCGATAGCGAGTTGAGGTTCAGGGACATCTCACCTGCAAACAACGAATACGCCTGGACGCCGAGCCCCATCGAAATGCTGTGCAACCCAAAAATTGCGGCTGCCGAGCCGCAATAAACATAATGCCCGATATACGACATTCCAACACCCTCTGCCCGCAGTCGAAATGCGAAGTCCGGAATACGAGCCTGCGAAAGAACTACGCAGTCGCTCGGAAAGTGCGCTGAAGGAAAACTCCGGCTCCCAGAAATCCGAATGCAATCAGCATCAGAGGAGCAGAAGAAATTTCCGGAATCCGGGAGGTTCCGGATAGGTTCAGGCGCAGCCCGGTGGGGCCGTCGTTGGTCATCTCGATGTCCGAAGCGACGGCAAGATTTTCCTTCTGACACGACTATTTGATTTCGAAGATGACCGCACGTCCGTTGGGTGGAACCGCGGGCGCGGCATGAGCAGTTCCCGCGGTCACGAAGGTCGCCTTCGGAACGTTACCATCAAAGACAAGCTCGACCGCATTGCCGGTGTGCCGGTGTGCGGGCGCGGGGGCGCCGGGCATGATCATCCAACCGGCTGCCCTGTTGTTTTCCCAAGAGGGCGCGCCGAGCACGCTGCGCAACCCCTCCGGGCCTCCGCCGGCTTCGCCGGTGGGCGAGGGCTTCTTGAGTTCGATCAGAATCGCGCGCAGTGGCGGATCGCTCGCGCCTTCCTCCACGTGGGTAACGTTGGCTCGGTTCGTCTGGAATTCCCAGGCTTTCGTCTTCACCAGCCTGCCAGGCGCGTTGCCCTGCGTGATGATGCGATCTCCTTCCTCAAACGAGATACCGATCAGATCGTAGCGGTGGGTGTGAAGCGGGTACTGCCGCTTGAGCCAGGAGACGTTCCAGACGGCGACGACGTCATTCTCCAAAACCTGGGTTGTCCCCGGCCGTGGAAACGGCGGCGGCAGTTCCGCCCGATCAACCGCCTGGCTAACGACGATCGCGAGCATCGCCAGTGCAGTCAGCCAACTCATTTGTTCCCTCCGTTGGTGGGCATTCTTTATGAAGGATAACAAGGACCGCCACCAAAGAGGAGGATGGGCCGCAGACTCAGGTCCGGGACCACTGCGATTAGGTTGATTGACGAACGCATGGATGGGATTCGTTACCGTTATTAGGCGCCGCTTCTTCGCCGCAGCCGATTCGATTTGCCCTCTTGATCGGTCCGTCTCAACCTGAGAGCATATTCGCGACAAAAAGGCTTAGAAGATGGAGTTCGATACCGCAGTAGACGGCAGAGCGCCATTTGCCGGACTCTGAGAGGAGAACACATGACCCTCAAGAACATCCTTCATAGACCCGTTTCGGCGGGCTGCACCGTCGCCTTGATCCTGCTGGCAGTCGTAATGTACCCGCAGTCTTCTCCGCAGGGGCCGCCGGCGCCGCGGGCGGTGACGGATCGCGAACTGCTGGAGCCCGATCCGGCCGACTGGCTGATGTGGCGGCGCACGCTGAATAGCTGGGGCTACAGCCCGCTCAACCAGATCAACACGCGCCAACGTCGGGCCGGCTTCAGATGGTGTGGACCCGGGGCATGGGGCCGGGCATTCAGGAAGGCACGCCGCTGGTGCACGACGGCGTCATGTATCTGCCCAACCCAGCGACTACATCCAGGCCATGGACGCGGCCACCGGCGATCTCAAATGGGAATACAAGCGCGAAACTGCCCGAGGACCTCGGCAAGTTCATCCCGGTGCCCAGCATCAACCGCAATCTGGCCATCTACGGCGACTCAGATCATCGACACCAGCGCCGACGATTTCATGTTCGCGCTCGACGAAGCGACCGGGAAGCTGGAGTGGGAAACTCGCATCGTCGACTATCGCGAAACTCCGGCGCAGGAAACCGCAGGACCCATCATCGCCAACGGCAAGATTTTTTCGACCCGCGGCTGCGAGTACAAGTTCAGCCCCGACGGCTGCATCATCACCGCGCACGACGCCGAAACCGGCAAGGAGCTGTGGCGCACGCGCACGATTCCCAGACCCGGCGAGCCCGGCGATGAGAGTTGGGGCGGCATTCCCGACCAGAGCGCCGCCATGTGGGCGCGTGGATGGTCCCGAGCTATGACGCCGAGTTGAACCTGCTGTACGTCGGCACCTCCGTGACCTCTCCCGCTCCCAAGTTTCTGCTGGCGGGCAACGACAAGCAGTATCTGTATCACAACTCGACGCTGGCGCTGAACGCGCGACACAGGCAAGATCGTGTGGTATTACCAGCACGTGGTCGATCACTGGGATTTCGATCATCCCTTCGAACGGTTGCTGGTGGACACCGCGGTCGCGCCCGATGCCGAGCGAGGTGACCTGGATCAATCCGCGGATTCGGCCAGGCGAGCGCCGCAAGGTGATCACCGGCATTCCCGGCAAGACCGGCATCGTCTACACGCTGGACCGCCAGACGGGCGAGTTTCTGTGGGCACGGCCCACGGTGATGCAAAACGTGGTGGAGAAGATCGACGGAGCGACGGGCAAGGTCACGGTGAATCCTGAAACGACTTTCACCGCCGTCGGAGAAACGCACTTCATCTGCCCGACCGTCAACGGCGGCAAGGATTTCCAGGCCGGCGCATACAGTCCGACGACGAACGCCATGTATTACGGCCTGCAGAACACTGTGCGCCGAGCCAGACCTGCAATGGACAAAGGCTCGATGTATGCCATTCAACGCACGGGCCCAGATTGCGCCGGGCACCGAAAACATCGGCACGCTGTTTGCGATTTCCGCGGAGACAGGGAAGACGCTGTGGCGCTACGACCAGCGCGCCGGCATGATGTCCGTCGGTGGCCACCGGCGGCGGACTGCTGTTCGCGGGCGATACCAACGGCCACTTCCGCGCCTTCGATCAGGACTCAGGCAAGATCCTGTGGGAGATCGAACCTGGGATCTCCGGTAACCGGCTACCCCATTACGTACCTGGCGCGCGGCAAGCAATACGTTGCGGTCAGCGTGGGCAACTCGCTGGTCAGTTCCAGCCTTAATCGCCTGGCCGAGGAGTTACATCCTGGCAACGCCAGCAACGTGTTCGTGTTTGCGCTTTCCCAATAAACCAACGCTCTATTGTAAACAGGTGCGACCATGCCAGCCCGTGCGCGCCTGATACTCTTGGTTGGCCTTTGCGTCGACATAATCAAGTTCAACCGCCCGATTGAGGGATTGCCTGAAGACGAAACGGTCGTCATTCAGATTGGCTGCCAGATCCTGCGCGAGCATCGACTCGACTCCGAGCCCTACGCACATGCCGTGAAGCTGTTTGGGCGGCAGGGCACGCTGGCTGTTCAAATTTCATAAACCCGCGTGCTTGCATGGTGCATGCTGTGATGTCATTATGCATGCATGAGTGTGCAGATTACCATTCGCGATGTTCCGGATGCTGTTCGAGACGAATTGGCGGCCAGAGCCGCCCGGCAGGGTAAGTCGATGCAGCAATACCTCCGGGCGGAGATGGAGCGTTTAGCGTCTCGGCCTTCAATCGATCTAGCGCTGGATCGCATTCGCGAGCGCAAATCCAGGGTCAGTAAGCGAATTGCTCCGCGGGAAATCCTGTCGGCACGGGATCGGGATCGCCGGTGATCGCCGTAGTGGACGCGTCTTTGCTCGTCGCGACGGTATGTGACGCTGGAGAGGAAGGCGTGTGGGCCGAAGACGTCGTAAGCGCGGGTCCGATAGTCGCTCCGCATTTGGTGCTTGCCGAGGCCGCCAATATCCTGCGTCGTCTCGAAATATCGGGCAAGCTGGAGCACGGTGAAGCCGCAGCGGCATTCCACGATTTGCTTGCGCTGGATTTGGAGTTGGCGCCCTTTGTCCCATTTGCCGAACGGATATGGGAATTGCGGGCCAATGTGACGAGCTACGACGCCTGGTATGTCGCCCTGGCCGAAGAGTTAGGGCTGCCGCTCGCGACTCTTGACCGGCGCCTTGCCGGTAGTTCCGGGCCGCGTTGCCGATTTCTCCTTCCGCCAACCTCGTGAGTGATTGGCATCCAGATGGGAAACTGCGACTTCGAAGCCTCCGCGGTAACCTGTTCGACAAAGCCAGTCAAATAGATCCGGCCATACCGCGCTGGCACGGAACGCGCGGCGGAAAGGGAAGTGGCTGATCCCTGTCGTTGCAATCGCGGCTGCGGGAGTAGTCTTCGGACTGTGGTGGTCGTTTTTCCGATCGAGTCGCTCGCCCGCCGTTACCGGGCCTGTGATGCGTTTGCAGGTGCATTTGCCGCCAAATCCGGCGTTTAACGGAGCCCCCGATTTCGCGGTTTCACCGGATGGAACGAAGCTGGTTTTTTCCGCACTCGGCCCCGACAACGTCACGCGGTTCTGGCTGCGAAGTTTTGTCGGTTCGACAACGCCCACCGCCCTTGAAGGTACCGAACACGGGTCGCAGGATTCTTTTGTTTTGTGGTCTACCGACAGCGGGAAGATTGCCTTTTTCGGCATGCCCACAAACGAGGGGGTCCCGCTTCTCGTGATGGAGGTTCCAGGTGGAAAGCCGCGAGAAGTCCGGAAGATGCGGGACTTGCCCGTTGGCGGAACGTGGGAACAGGGCTTGATTCTTCTGGGCGTTGGCGCAGTCCGCAACAAATGACTCTCCGCTGTCCCCGTTATTCACCGCAATTCTCATTACCGCCCGAGCGCTGCCTGAACCAGTCGCGCCATTTCGATATGCGCCTCGGCTGTTGGATGATAGCGAGCGCCGGATTCTGCAACCGTGCTGCCATTGGTCCATCGCCCGGAAGCAGCGCAGGGACCATGGCCTTCCGCAAGCACATAGGCATCGGCAATGAGGGTTTGCCGGTCTGCAGCCACACGCACAAAGGCGTCTTCCAAACGCTGGCCGAGGGCTCCGAGGAAAGCTGTATCTTCGGCACTCATCGCAATCTCGGTGCAGCTTGCAGCATCCTCAGGAAACACACGCGGGTAGGTGACAATCACAACAATCGCATTCGGTGCCCTGGCCCTGATGGCATCCACCGTGGCCGCAAGCTTGCCTGGAAGCAGGGCCACCGAGTTGCTGATGCTGGCCTGGTCAAGATTGGCCGCGCAATGTTCGGCTGCCGCTTTGCCGGAACAAAAACCTGTCCAGCGGGTGAACCCGATGTCGTTGCCACCAATGGTCATTGTCACCAGCGCGGTGTCCGGGGTGACCGCATTGATCTGCAGGGCTGCCGCACCCTGCGGTGTGTTGAGGATATGATCGGTGGTGGCGCCGCTGCAGCTCACATCGGTGAGATCGAGATTGAGCGCGGCAGCCACCAGATGCGGATAATTGTGATCCGAGCGTCCGCATGTGGGTCCCACAACTGGAATACCGGGCCCGGCAGCAAAGGAACTTCCCATGGCAACGTATTTGGCGCCTGGCTGGAGTTTCGGAGTTTGGGTCTGGGCATAGGCTGTTGGAACGGATAAGAGAGTAAAGCCGAGTGTAAGGGAGATGATGTTGTCTTTCATTTGACCTCCAGGGTCCTTGATCTGCCCGATCAGGCTGCATTGCAGCATGCCCGCGAAAATACCAGTCAGTTCAGTAAGTATGGAAGCATGTTTTGCGTAGAGACGTAATTTCTGTAGCTGGGAAGGCATGGCTGTACCGTTTTGTTTTCTCCCGAAACACGGCTGGTATTGGGTGGCAAGACTGGTAAGCGCGCTCTGGACCCGTTTTGCATTGGGTTGTATTGCTGCGGCCGTTTTGCTTGGAGCCATGTTGGTTCTCTGGAGTTTAGACATTCTTGAGTCTGAGCACGCCGGAGGCGTGCTGAGAATTTAGCCCCGGGTTAAGCGAGCGAAGCGAGCGCAACCCGGGGTTACCGCAACGGGAATGTTGCACCCCGGCAGGGGTGCAGGGATTCCTCGCACCCCTGCCGGGGTGCGAACGCCCTCGTGAGATAACCCCGGGTGTCGCTGCGCTCCACCCGGGGCTACCTTCCTTTCTCGCCTCCGGCGTGCAAAATGTCTAAACTCCAGGGAACCATGTTGGTTCTGGATGCCGGCTTTCTGCTCATCATGGGCGAGTCGGTTCCAATCGGTGCGATGGCTGCGTCCACTCTGCTTGCTGCGCTGCTTGTTGCTGCGGTGCTTTCCGTAGGAAGCCTGGTCCTGGTGGTCGACGAACGTCTGATGGCGTTTGTCATTCCGGTCGCTTTCATCATGGGCGCGACCTGGGCATGGTGGAATGCCACGACTACATCGCCAGTCCTGCCTGGCCGTGGAGTAGCACCGGATGGTTGCTTCTCGTAATGGGCGCCGCATTGACATTGAACGGTGTGGCCGCTCAATGGAAGGACTTTTAAGAAATCAGAGGAGGTACAGGCAGAGCCCGCGGGGACGGGCACTGCCTCACTTTAAGGTCTGCTCGAACTTCTCATTTTCCAGACAGATTTCGTCGATCAACTCGGCGTCGACGACGATGCGTTCCTTCAGAGTGACGGTCCACGGCTTTGTGTAAGCCTTGGGATCATCCACGGTGACCTGGACTTCAAGGTGTCCGAAGTCCGGACGCCGGATTTCCTCACGCACTTTGGCGGCCTCGGTCAGCACACTTCCATTCCAATCGATCCAGGTGTCGTCGCGCAATCCGATCGTGTCGACCACCAGGGTATCGCCCGACCATTTCGCCGACGAATATCCCTGCCACGATGGGGTCGGGATCTTCAGGCAGAGGACGCGCATCCGTGAATACCTGGCGGTATCCGGCGTTCATTTCGTTAAGGACCACGAGGAGACCCGGCGTGTGAATGAACTTCAACAAATGCGGCAGCCCATACGCGCGAAGAAAATTGTCCGGCAGGCACCGGATGTGCGGATCGTCGATCGCTTTGTTGGCGGTGCGCTCCTTCACGATCGGGACGAGCCAGGGTTGATAGGGCAGACCTCCGGGAAGATCGACTCCGAGATTCGCCATCTGGCGCGACCCTCTGATCGCGCTGGGATCTGCAGGGACGCCGTTGCGGATTGGGAGCGTTGCCGCCTTGCGGGCGATCGGGCTCTGCGGTCGTCCAAATACCCGAGAAGTCGGGTTTGCCATCCGCCAAACGGGGCGTGGGCGCCGTCATATTCACATTGCCATCGGCCTTTCGTGGCACGCCTGCCGTGGGATAGTTCAACCACTGAGCGGCCAATGGAGCCGACCCCAGGGAAACGGCGAGAAAGACGAATGCGGCGGCGACGACCGCCTGATGACGTCGGGAGCGAATCGGATTCGGCATGCGGCTAAGGATACACCAGCTTGGGGGACGAGAGCCACGCAGCGCTGGTCGTTATGAGAGAAGCTACCGCTGTGCAACCCAAAGAGTGCGGCTGCCGAGCCGCAATAAACATAATCGCTCTCTTAGCGACCGCGGCGCTTTGTTCAGGTCGTCAGAACCGTTATTGGGAAATGCACAATGCTTATTTACTAAGCAACCCAGAGTCACTGACGAGATTCTGAAAATTGCTGCAGACCTGTCATTGGATTCCGAAAAATTCCAAAAGTGCCTCACAACAAATCCCGATATGAAAAACAGATTAACAGCGATATTCAGCAAGCAGACAAACTGGAGTTGCAGGGTACTCCATCATTCGCGGCGGGACGTGTTGATTCGGGAGGGCACGCGGCAATCCAAAAGATTATTATCGGCGCTCAGCCACTATCTGTTTTCCAAAACGTGATCCGAGAAGTGACTCCGGAGAATGCCAAACTATAAGGCCCTAGCTTGAGCATGACGTTTCGAGAAGATACGGATGTTTGAAATCTGTTGAGAATTGTATTCTCAACTAGAAATGTTAGAAAAGTGTCCCTAAAGCTCAGTTTGACAGAACGGGGGGCTAACCACGCTCAACCTCAGGGCTGGACAGACGCTCAAAGACGTTCGCATTCAGCTCGCACCCACATTGTCGATCACCGGCCGTGTTCTCGATGAAGATGGTATGCCGGTTCGCGGTGCAGCCGTCAGAGCCGGGCGGTTGATGTATGCAATCAACGAACGTGTCCTGGATCTGTGTAGTTCAGCAACCTATCACGCGACGACGGACGACCGGGGAGAGTATCGCCTGTTTGGCCTCGAACCGGGAACCTACTACCTTGGAACGGCGGAGCCGAGTTCGCCGGTTTATCGATCAGCAACGGTGATTGGCGGTCGTGAAGTGCCTCAAACGAGAGTGGCGGATTCGCGATGCAGCAATCTGCTCTATCCCGGCGTATGGGATCCGGCAAACGCAGTTCCGTTCGCGCTGAAGAGTTCCGACGTGAACGGTATAGACCTGCGCCTCACGCGCGCGACACGGCACACTGTAAAACTCAAGATCGAGAAACCCATCCATGCGCCCAATCCTTTCGAACAGCCGCTGGTCGCCAAGATCACGCGCGTCAGTCCTGACGGCGCGCGCACGATGGTCTATCAGGGTGCGGGCACAGGAACATTCGAAGGCGACACCTACACCAGCCCCGCATTGCCGCCAGGATCTTATGAACTCGAAGTCTCTGACACCGGGGTTTTGGCAAGCGAGGTTGGGCTGATGCGATTCGAAATCGTAGATCGGGATCTGGACGCCGGCACTCTTTCCATTCCGGCAGCAACATTGGTCCAGGGGCGCATAAGAGGTGAAGGTCCATTGCCGCAAGATTGGACTCCAGCCCGTTTAGCCCTCCGCATTGTGCCTCTAAATATAAGAGGCCTGTACATGGTCCAGCCAAGTCCGCCAATCGATGCCGACGGAACATTCAAACTGGGAATGCGCGGGGTTGGGGGGAGTTTCCCCATCGGGCGTTATCTGTACGAGTTTTCTTCGGGCCTCGATGAAGATTTGTATCTCGCTTCGGCCAAGGCGGCCGATGGACGCGATACTCTCGACGGCGGACTTGTTCTGGACGGTTCGCCGGTGTCGCCGTTGGAGTTGACGATTCGCATGGGTGGCCAGGTTACCGGTGTTGTTCGAAACGCCAAAGACGGCCCGGCCTCGGACAGTCTGGTTGCTTTGATTCCATCCGAAAGTCGTCGCGGAAATCTGCTGCTTTTTAAGACCGCGCAAACTGAGGAGGATGGTCGCTTCTCCATTCGCGGTGTCGCGCCGGGGGAGTACATTTTGCTGGCCTGGGAAGAAGATGTGGAGCCCAACGCTGTTCGAAACCTGGAGTTCCTCAAACCATTCGAAGCGCGCGGAACGAAGATCCTGGTGAACAGCGGAACGACGGGTACTGCGACTCTTCGCGTTATTCCGGCGGCGACGCCATAAATGCGGTTCGCTCCTCTGTCGCTGGTCTTGATGGGTATCACGAGCGGCTCGCCCGGGGCAGGCACCGGGATCGCGGGCAACTTGCCGTTCGCGGCGCGTTGCTGATACTTTGCGGCTTTGTCGCGCATCCACTCGAGGCCGGGACCGTCGCAAGCCTGCGCTTTGGCAAACCATGCTTGCGCCTGGTTCTTGTCTTGGGAAACGCCGTCGCCGTTGAAATACAGCCCGCCGATGTTCATCATCGCGACGCAATCGCCCGCGTTGGCAGCTTTGGTGTACAGCTTCATGGCCTCTTGGTAGCCGGGGGTCCGATCCCCAAGGGTCAGGTATCCCTTGTACCAGAGATAACCCATCATCACGTCGCCTTCGGTATCGCCCGCGGCGGCGGCCTTGGCCCACGTTTGCGCATGCTGGAGGCTGGTTTCCATTTTCACGAGGCCATAGGAATACGACAACTGAATCATTGCCGGAGTGAATCCAGCGATCGCGGCCCTTTGAAACAGCCGGTGGGCGATGAGATTGTCCTGCATGACACCTCTCCCCGCGCCGTACATCACCGCCAGGGCAAACGAGGCAGCTGGCTCTCCGCGATCCGATGCCTCCTGATACCAGTACGCCGCAGCCGGATAGTCCGGTTTGGGGATGCCGTCGGGGCCGACCATACCATTCTCGCAAAAGTTCCCGAGCGCAAACTGGGCCTTCGGGTTTCCTGTTTCGGCTTTGCCGGCCTCGCTCCCAACACGGGCTTCTTGAACGGACTCGGCGTGCCGTAAACGAATCCGGTCTTCGCGGCGGGCCCCAGCGCCTTGATCGCAAGGGGCCTGGCTTGATCCAACGTGACACCCGAGATCAACACCGCTGTTTTTCCACCGCTAAAGGCAATCAATGCCTTTGTCTGCGGGCCGACCCAAATCGCAGCGTCGTCGATTCCCGCAGGAGTTGGGGGTCATCGTAGGTTTGTTCATCGATGTTCTGGAGAACGGCATCGATAATCGCAGCGTCCGGGGCCGCCGCATCACGAAGCTCGATATAGGCTGAAAGCACATTCGTCATCGACCGCGCCGACGCACCTTGGGGCAAATTGGTGTAGGAACAACTGGAGCCCGCACCGCCACCCCCCAGGATCCGGCCCGTGGCAGGGTCCCGCCGTTCCGCATCGAACAGGGATCGATAGGGCGTGCCTGGCTGTGGCGGTTCGAGAGGCCCGCCCATGATCGCTTCAACGTCAGCCTTGGTAACAAGATCGCACGCTTGCCGTCCCTGGGCATAACCGACGGGCTGCCCTGCAGTGTAGAGCAGCAGAGCAATCGCTACGGTCCTCGCATTACTCATGAGTTCTCCATGCGGCCGCAGCCGCACCCTCTGTTACTTTTGTTACTTTCGCACTTCCCCCGCACCGTCCGGATACAGCGGCGCGAGTACCTTCAGTTCACTCAGAATCCGGTTTGCCTGCTCCGCTGTTTCGACAAAAAAAGTCAACGACGGATTGGCGTTGTCTTCAAATCGAACGCACTGACCGTTCTTACAAGGAATACTCAGAACCCGGCATCCACCGCGATCCTGCACCTGTGCACTGGGAAGCGCCAAATTCGCGATAGACGCCCCCTGCGCATAACCCTCAGACGGTCGCGTCGACAGCACATAACGCGACACCACAACGTCGGCATCGTCCATTTCGAATGCCGGCGACAACACCGACCAGAGCAGATTCTCTTTAGTGGCGCTCGTATAGAGCTGGCAGCTCTTGATCGCACCCAGCGTGCTCTTGATGGACGCGATGGCTGAGGAAACCGGTGGTTGCGTTACCGGGCGCTGCGTCTTGGGTCGAAGTGGTGGCTTGCCGGAAGACTTATCCAGCAGCGTGTCCGGAACTTCGGTTCCATTGGCGTACCGCCAGCGCCCGCGATCGGATCGCACATCGCCGCCGAGAATCAAGCGTCCAGCCAGCGCCATGCCGGGAGAATCCCCAGCAAACGCGGCAAGCTCGGCGCCGGGAGGATCCGCGCCCGGAAGATCTGGCCGGGGTTTCAGCGAGATGTCCGGAATCGAATAGCCCGCGGTCATGTCCTGAATGGCATCGTACGCCCCCTTTTGCGCCCAGGTGCGATTAGCCGATTCATCGTCAGATCGATCTGTAGCGTCCAAATGCATGTCGAAATCGATTGAAACATTCTGGCGAAACACCTCGCCTTTCACTTCGAACAGAACATTGGATTCCGTCAGGTAGATGTGATGGACCACTCTTAAGTAGGGATCGACCCCGGCGACCTTGATGGCCTCGCAGCCCGTATGGTGGCGCACCGTAAGCGTTGGCCGCGGTACCACGCGCGTCCAGCGCAACTCCTGAAATGCGCGATTCCAGAGATCGCGCAGCACGGACTCTTTCGGACAGGTCGGATCCAGGGCCTCGGAATCGAGCTGCAGTGCGGGGAGGAAATCCACGTCTTCTGTCACTTTCGAATCCATCAACGTGTCCGCGCGCAACGCCCGAGCGAAGTCCGTGTTCATCTGAGCCTTTTCCCGAGCCGTCCAGGGAGCGGGTGGCCAAGGGGCTGTCCCCACGCCCGTGTTGGAATCGATGGTTTTCAGAATGGACAGAATCCCCCCGCCAAATTGCTCGGCGATGCGTTTGCTCCGACAATTCAACAGTTGTCGACGTTGAGGCTTGGCAAATCCTCTCCAGCGCGCCGAACCGGCAGATTGCCGTGCAATAAAAAAGAGCCCCCGGCCTCAGGCCGGGGGCTCTTGCTCAGACAGCAGGATTCAGCTCAGCGGCTGACCTGGAGGGCGGCTCGACCACCAAGGCCGAGGGGACCGCTGTCAGGGGAGAACAGCTTGACCCAGAGTGCATCCTTGTCCTTGAAGTAGGACGTCTCGGTTGCCTGGCGCAATGCATCCAGGCTGGTCTGCGACGTACCCGAGGCTGCAGTATTGAAGCCCGGAAGCTGGAAGATCACCCACGAGCCTTTGTCCAACTCCGTCAATGTCAACGTCACGGAGGGGTTTTCGGTAGTCACCTTGATCTCGGTACCGGCTCGTACGTTGGTGCTGGTGCCCGGCAGGGTGTAGTCCTTTCCATTCCGGTTGAGAACGATGGCCGGAGCAGCTGCAGCAGCACCAGCGCCTCGCGCCCCCGGTCCGGGACCACCCGCACCTCGTGCGCCAGCGCCCGGTCCAGCCGGTCCGGCAGGTCCACCAGCCGCTGCGCCTCGCGCCCCAGGAGCAGCACCAGGTCCAGCAGGAGCCGCGCCCCGAGCGCCCCGCCCGCCACGTGCGCCAGGCCCTGCGCCGCGGCCGCCAGCAGCGCCGCCGCCAAGACTCAGCCGCCCGACATCGCCCTTGCAGACCGCAGCGTTCCAGGTGGCCTTGATCTCACAGGCCTGCGGGTCGGTTGCGATGCTGTCGTTGACGCCGTCGTTGATGAGAATGTAGGAGGGGACGCCACCGGAGATCGAACCGTCCTTGTCGCGGATGACCGCGGTCCTGTAGGCCGAGCTGTTTCCATTATCGTTGGCCCACCTGGCGTTGCCCTGCATCGGTGGGAAGTACACCGGCTTGGCGTTTTCGAATTTCACCTGCTCGATGATGTTGTTGGAGCTCACCCCGAAGCTGGTATACAGCAGGTAAGAGAGTGCTCCGGTCTTGCGCGTGGCGTTGTCCTCGAAGTTGCGGAACGTGGTGTTCACCACGTCATGACGGTTGTCGTAGTACTCGTAGCCGCGGATCGGGAAATCCGGCAGTTCGCGCTTCGGCACGCTGCGGCCGTAAGCCTTTTCCGCATCCGTCGTGGGGTTGCCGATGTTCTCGGTCTCGCCGACGAACAGCGAATCCAGGACACGTGACGTATAGGGGTCCTCAAGACTGGCACCACCCGCCAGGCCCGACGCCTGCGTATAGCCGATGGCGTTGTCGGCCGACTTGATGTTCCGGTATGTCCGCATTTCGCCGCGGCCCCAGAATCCGCCATTGCGGTTCTTGTAGGCGGTGAGATCCTCGAAGACCGTTTCCACGATCTTGCTGCGAGAGTCTGCCGGATTTTCACGGGCGATATGCATGTTGCCGGTCACGCCGAACGTGTTATTGGCCGCGATGTTCCGGTCCATCATGAACGCGTCGTAGTTGGAGTGGGCGGTGTTGCCCTTGAACTCGCGGACACGCATGTTGCGCGGCCAGGTCGTTGCGGCGATTTCCGTGCCTACGAATTTACCTTGCGGGTGCTCCGGCAAGGACATCCAGAAGCCGTTCATGTCGGAGCCGGCGGCAACGTTGTCGCGGAAAGTATTATCCGGGTTGGTAATCCAATAAGACGCCACCGTGTTGTCCGAGGGCAGCAGCACATCCTTGGATTGCTGGCCACCAGTCCCTCTGGTTGAGGTTTCTCCGGATGGGCCGAGGGCGGTCGGCACGCAGGCCTTGCTGGTATGGCACTTGGTCTGGATAGCCAGGTTGTGGACAAACTCGTTGCCGTGCTCCGCACCGTCTTCGAGGAAGAAGCAGTGACCGACGGTGTTGTAGGTCACGTTGTTTTCAACGCGCAGGAAATTCGTGCCGTGCACGGTCACGCAGCGGTTGTAGGTGTCGTGCAGCGCCGCGTTCTTGATGTACTGGCCTTGCGCATCGCCGATCAGATGCCAGTGGATCGGATACCGGGCAAGAGTCAGGTTTTGGCCCATTCGGTTGAACTCGACGCCTTCGACAAACATTTTGCTGTTGTTCATCGCCATCACGTGCCCGCCGTAGAACGATTGTTCCGCGTCGGCCGACGCCTGCAGCTTGATATTGCGCGTGAGCAATCCGACTTCGCCGCGTTCATCCACGTCGAAGGTGATCTTGCCGAAGTGCATGGAGTCGAGCTTCTGGTCGAGCGTGATCGTATTTCCTCGGATGGCGGAAATGGTTCGCCGCTCTGCCTGCCGGGGATCGAAATCCGTGGACGCGAGGACGATCTCGTCGCCGGCGCGCCAGCCAGCGGCGTTCAGGACCTGTATCGAGGTCGCGCCTGCGTTAGCCGTGCTGGACAACTTGGTCCAGGTGTTGGTCCGGTCACCGTGCAGGTTTAGAGTTCCGCCCATGAGCATGATCCCGCGGTCTACGCGGTCGGTTGTTCCACCCACTCCACTGATATCTTCGTCTTTGACGTTGTTGGTGAAGGTGATTGTGGCCTTGCGCGTGTGGGGCGACTTTTCCGTACCAATCTCCAACTCCCCGTGCAACATGATCCATTCCGTGGTCAGTTCAAGATCCTTATTGTTGGCGAAGCTGAGTTTGCCGTTGATCGTCAAACCGTTCAGCGCCGGCGGCGTGACGTCGAGGGAGACGTCCACGCCCTGGTTGATGGTGACGAGGGCGCCTGCGGCTGGTACCTTTTTGTCGGACCAGATGGCTGCGTCAGACCAGCGTCCCGCCTTGACGGCAGTCGAACTTGTTTGTTGAGCCTTCAGCACGGCACGTCCGCCGAGCAAGATAAAGCCCGCAAAGAGCAGTGTGAGAAGCGAGACGTAATGTTTTCTCATGGCGTTCATCCCCTAACTTGAAAAATGATTCGGTTTATAGCAGGCGAAGAATATCGCGGAGGTACAGGACTTTCAAGCGGTCTTGCATGGTTTTCGCTCGCAACCAGTTGGCCCGAGGAATTAGAGGAGGATGTGGGAGGATGTAGAGACAGCCTCCGAATTCAAACTTGCTGTGGCAAATCGGAGTCTGTCCCTGGATCTCCTGCCCTGGATCTCCTGGATCTCGTCGGAGCAGAGATGCGTCGCCTGGCGCCTTCAAGTCCACTCTGCTCCGAGGGTCGCATTCATCCAGACGATGCTGCCCGCCACCGCCGCACCCGCCGCATGGACTCCTATCCTTGAAAGATTTCCTGGTCCATGCTGTGGCGCGTGACAGTGTGCATCATCCTGACACGGGTGATTGCATCAGGGCAGCGTCGCCTGTCGGCTTAACTTCTCACGTAGCAGTAAATCTTTCCGCCCGTCAGAGACCCGCCGTTGCTGGGAAAGACCTTGACGGCGTTGATCGAAGATGTCGAAGCCAGGAAATAGCGCTGCGCAACTGCCACCGTATCCGAGGATCTCGCGATTCGCGTTCAACGTCGAGCCAACGGAGCGCTCGCACGTTCGAAGGCCGTTGGTGCGGACGGACGAATCGCAGCAGACGTGAGCCAGCACGTTGGCGATTGTCCGAGATCGCGCGATGTAGGGCTGGGCCGGTTGACGCCTTTACTTCTGCGTCAACGCCCAGGTCACCGCAGCATCGAACAAGCGGAAGCCCTCCGGCGTGAGCAGGTTGTATGTGCCCGGGCCGTTCTCGTTCTCGACGAAGTATTGGATGCGCAGACCGGCGGCGGTTGCGCCCTCGGCGAGTGCCCCGCCCTTGGGAACGTAGTAAATCACGGCCGCTCCAGAGTAGTCGGTTGCAGTGTTGGCGGCGGCATCACCAGCAGCCTCGAGGGAAGGCGCAAGCGTTGCAACCACCTGTGCCCCAGGCGCCAGATGGGCGCCCCAGTTCATCTCCCGCGGGACGCGATAGGCCTGCACGCGACCCGACAGTCCCGCCGCCAGCGGATGATCGGGGTTGGTGATGACGAGGTACAACTGGTCGACGGTCACGCCATGGGAGGGCGCCGTGGCGCCGGCGACGGCCTTCGCGATCGCCGCATTGCGGGCCGCCGTATATGCCGGATTCCCGCCACGCCCGCCCGGGATCCCTCCACGCCCAGCCGGATTGGCGCCACGTCCCGCCGGATTGGCACCGCGTCCCGCCGGGTTCGCGCCACGTCCCGCCGGGTTCGCACCAGGTGCAGCCGGGTTCGCGCCACGTCCAGCCGGCGGCGGCGCTCCGGGCGCCGCGTTGGCAGCCGCCGGTGCGGCGGGCGGCACCTCGATGTCGAGCATGAATCCCGCGTTCTGAAGCAATTGGGCCGCTGATCTCAGTTGCGCTTCGGTCAAACCGCCGGGATAGCCAGGATCGACAGGGACGAAGGGCGGAACCACGAGTCCGAATTCATCCTGCAGGAACGACTCGGAACTGAGGATCGGTGTCGGCGTTGACACGAGTTTCTTGCCGACTGTCCCGGAGTTCACCGACTCGACAATGATCACCAGATCCGCGGCATTGGCCGCCGCCAGCATCTGAGCGGCGTCCACGTTGTGGGGCATCATCTTCACATGGTGACCCATGTTGAGCTCCAGACGGTTCTTGAGAGTGACGTCGTCAATACTCGTGCAAAGCATGGTCGTGCCGTTCTCGTCCCCGCAGATTATGAGGATGTTCTTGTTCCCTGGGGCGGCCTGCTCCACGAACGCCACGAACGGCGGCGACGCGGACAGAAGGATTGAGAGCCCAACGGCAGCGACGGTCAGCGAATACTTTCTGGTCATCATCTCCTCCCAACCCGGCAAATCGCGGCCTCTCACGGCCTCCCGAAGACATCCTCCAAAGGGAAAACACACCCGATTTACGTAATCGGCTTACGCATCACCGCTTACCCAGGCTCGACCGTCGGAGTATACCCTCGACCGTCCTCTTATAAAGCCCATATTCATCATAGAACTGTCCGTACACCCCGAACGGCATCTCGTGCAGAAACGCTGGCGATTCGGCGTCGACCGCCAGCTTTCAAAGACGGTCTTCAGTTCGTCGAATGCGGTGCCTGTAACGAACCCCGCCGACATGTTGCCCGACACGGGTTCAAAAGCGGGCAATGGCGGAAGACCTTCCGGCTGGGCGCTGACAGTTTGAATGCCGCGCTGGGCCACGGGGCTATAATCAGCAAATGCGTCTCCTAAGGCAGAGCAGTTTTAACGCACCGCGCGGCGACAAAAATTTCCTCTTTACCTCCACGGCTCTCGCCGCGCGCCGCGTTAAAACTGCTCTGCCTTAGAAGACACCCGAAGACCGGGCAAACTCTTTGGAATCCCGCGGATTTTCGCCGATTGATACTTGGCGCACCTCGCTTGAATCACCAACCTCTCGATTTCGTGCACCCGGTTGTTTTCAGAAGAATTCCTTCGCGTCGAACACGGCGTTCGTTCCGGCACGCCGGATAATCTCGAGTGAGTCAGGCGAGAGATCGGGAAGAATCCGTGAAGGCGAGGGCAGAGCCGGCCTGCCCGGGAAATAGCGGGCTCCCGGCGCGCTTTGGAGACAGCGCTTCGGCAAGCCTCCCCATCCTCAACGTAATCGGTTTTTTTCCCCGCGGGGCGCGCCAGGTCTCCCGCTCTCGGCCAGTTGACTCCCGCGCGCGGCAAGAATCCTTAATTCTTTATGCGACGGTGAAAAACTCGGCTCCAAGCATCGGAGTATGCTCTCGACCGGCCTCTTGAAAATCCTATCTTCTGCAAGCCCTAAAGAGATACGAAGTCTTGGCTTGTGCATGTGACCCTTTAGTTCTCGCGAACGATGGTAAAGGAGCCAGGTCTTGCCGCCGGCCGCAGCTTTGCCGATCTGGAGTTCCTCAGCCAAGGCATTCAACTCGATCCTGTACTGGAGCAGATCCTGGGATTTGTCAGTCGCAATGCTGCGCCGGTGGAGTCCGTCCACCAACAACTGGATAGCGGACTGACCAAGCCGCAGACCGGACGCAGCGGATTGACCGCCGAACAGACGATCCTGTCGTTGATCACGACGAAATTACGGGTGTGACGCCATTCTGTAAGTTGCTGAATTTATTGGGAGGGCGGCTTCCAATTCAGAATGACACTGATCGGGGAGGCAGCCTCTTCAACCACGGTGTCTACGAGGAATCGCTGACCATCCGTTGAGACAACGTAGCTTTCGGAGGTGTCCTGCACAGGACCGACATTAGCAAAGAACAATGGAGTCCGGGTTCCGGTTTCGAGCGAGCCTCCTGAAGAAATATGCAGTGAAGCAGAGACCAGCCGCCCGTCCAATGCGATGTAGAACAATTCCTTTCCGTCGTGACGCCATCGCACATGGGCTCCGCCATTCTCGGACACCCGCACTTTTTCACCCGGACCTGGGAAGGGCTGAAGATAGATTTCAAATTGCCCCGATTCATTGGATTGATAGGCGATCCACTTCCCGTCGGGCGAAAACTGACCGTCCCGTTCTTCAAATTTCCCCCGCACCACCGGGAATGGTTTTTGGTCTCCGGCCATGGGCATAGCCCAAATGTCCCAATCCGATTGAGGATCGAAACTTCGGTACAAAAGGAAGCGGCCGTCGACCGACCAATCGGTCGCCTGTTTGGCCTGTGGCGTCATAAGCAACTGTTCCGCCTCACCTCCGCCCAGGGGCTTTTGAAAGAGATCAAACAGACCCGTCGCGTGAGAAGCGAAAACGATTCGGTCACCACGCGGCGACCAGAGTGGAGCGATATCCGGTCCGGGATCGGTAGTGAAACGAAGATCGCTACCGCTCCTAAGATCGAGAAGCCAGATGTCAGTGTTTCCTTTGGATGTCCTCTGCACGGCCAACCGGCGCTCATCGGGTGAAAGGGAAAGGTACGAAACGCCAAAACTTTCGGCATCGCCTATTTTCGCAAGCTCCTTTCCCGATCGGTCAAACCAAGCAAGCTGCCGTTTCTCCCCACCCTCCCCTGTTCGGTAGGCGATTGGGCCGGCTTTGGAGACCGAAACTGCCGTGAGTCCGGCCCTTGCGCCGGAGAGGACATGTTCGGCCACAGGAATGGGATGGTCGACAAGTTCCAACTGCTCGGCATCATAGCGTTGAGCAAAAAGCGTGCCTTGATTGACAAAGAACAGGTAACCCGCTGGACCAAACACGGCCGGATACTCTGAATCGATCAGGCGCCGCGGGTGCGAGCCTTGGAGGTCTCCCACGTAGACACCACGCACTTCCGGACTGCCCGTTGCGAGGTAGAGAAAGTGGCGGCCATCCGGCAGGAACTGCGGCGCCCGGTGTCCGTTCTGATGCGGTTCCAGCGTTGTCAACTGGCGGGGCTCGCCGCCAGCGGCCGAAATTTGGAAGATTTGACTATCGGGCACCATGGGAAACACGATCACGTCATTCTGATTCCAGGAACCGCCGGCAGGCACGGGCACTTTCGTCAAGGTCTTTACGGTACCGCCATGGATATCGATCCGCTTTAGCTCGCCATCGGCGAAGAAACCAAGCGAACGGCCGTCAGGGGACCAAAACGGCGATACGCCATAATCGGTTCCTTCAAGCGGGTGGGCAAAAGCAGAATCGAGCGGGCGCAACCATATCTGGGAACGACCCTGGGATGTGGCGACGAAAGCGACGTATTTGGCGTCGGGGGAAAGGGCCAGGGATACCGCATCGTTGGTTGAAGGCGTCGCAATTTCCAGCCGCATTTCCGGCGGAGGTTCACTTGCCCCCGAACTCCAGATCCACACGCTTTCAACTGAGGCGATCAGCGCAACTATCGCAAGCAATAACCAGATCAACCTGTTTGGGCGCCGCGCCTTCGGCGGTTCGGCTGCGACCCGTCGGGTCTCGAACTGTGGAATGTAGCCACCCCTGGGCAGTGTAATGACGACCGAGTCGGTCGCGCCCTCCGTGCCGTAGTACAGCTCCAGTCGAGAACGGAGCCGTGATGCTTCAACTCGCGCAATAGGGTCGGTGCGTGGATCGAAATCCTCCCCCCTCCCCAGAGCCTCCGCACCAAGCGTGTAGTCCTTCAGATGGTCGGAATTTCCGTGGACGGTCTGCTCAACAAGAAATCGGAGGAGCTGGCTCGATCGGGTAGCACTGCGAAACACACCACTACCGAGCACTCTTTCGAGCTCTTCCAATATGGCCTCCGAAGGCATTGCCGGGACATTCATGAAAGACGACTCGCATTATAGGTCATCCGTTAAGTCGCAGAAACGACGGCGTACGTACTGTGCCGTTACCGGTTCCTACTTCTCCCGATTCGGACTTTTTGACTTAATCGCGGCGAGGGAGGCAACCATGAGCTATACCGCGGCGAGGCCGAGACGCGATCACGTTTTCTACACAGGTGTGGCCGTTGCGGTTATCGCGACGGTGTTTGCGGGTTTTGCCCGAACCTATTACCTGAAGGCGTACACAGGAACACCTTCACTCCCCGTGTCGGTCCATTTACACGGCATCGTCTTCACAGCATGGACTCTGTTATTCCTCGGTCAGACAGTCTTCATAGGCCGAGACCGGATCGACATGCATCGCCGGTTGGGAGCTTTAGGAGCCGCCCTCGCATGTTTAATGATCGTATTAGGTTACGAGATTGCGATTGCCGGCGCGAGGCGTGGATTCCTGGGTCAATTTCCGAATGAAACGGGTTCGCCATCGGACCCGCTGGGTTTTCTGATCATCGGCCTCGGGGATCTGCTCCTCTTCCTTGTCTTCTTCGCTCTCGGCTTTTATTACAGATCAAAGCCTGAAATACACAAACGTTTGATGCTGCTGGCGACGATAAATGTCCTCCCGGCGGCTGTTACGCGTGTCCCACTCGGAGCCGCTCGTCTGCCTGTTGCTTTCACTCTCCTTCTAGCTTTTGTCGTCGCAGGTCCACTATACGACCGCTTGTCACGAGGGCGCTTGCACCCTGTCAGCGTCTGGGGAGGGCTGGCCATTCTGGTCTCTGTACCCCTGCGAACCTTCCTTGGATCAACGGAGGCATGGCATGCCCTTGCAACCTGGCTGATCCATTGAAATAGCCCGATACGGGTTCACTGCCGGAGGGCGAATTGAAAAACAAAGTTGTCTGGGTGGCCGATCCTTGTCGAATCAAAGGGCAGGAACGATAGGAGCCCGAAACGCAAATTCCAGTTCCATGTCGCATAGAATGCGCCATGCCGACTTCCCGATTATGCCGACTCGAGATAGGAGGCTCACGGCAAGCGGGGAACGTGTTGCCTTATCAGTCGGCATAAGCAGAGACTTTCGAGGAAGGCCCAGAGTAGCGTCAGAACAATTTTTATGAAATTCCCGGTACTTGAGGGTCTCCCGCCGAAAGCGGGCAGCAGGCAGCAAGGGGGCTGGCGGGCTTCTCTTCAGCGATCCGGCTCTTGGGGGTTGTCTACGCTCGTAACATCACTCTCGCGTCGAACACGGCGTTCGTTCCGGCACGCTGGATAATCTCGGGTGAGTCAGGCGAGAGATCGGGAAGAATCCGTGAAGGCGAGGGCAGAGCCGGCCTGCCCGGGAAATAGCGGGCTCCCGGCGCGCTTTGGAGACAGCGCTTCGGCAAGCCTCCCCAACCTCAACGTAATCGGTTTTTGCCGCGGGGCGCGCCAGGTCTCCCGCTCTCGGCCAGTTGACTCCCGCGCGCGGCAAGAATCCTTAATTCTTTTCGAGAACGTCCCGGAATTAACTATCTCAGCGGGTTGCACACGATCTTCGACGGCTCCAGGCCTTCGCCCTCCACGCGCATGCAGGTTGGCCGGTAGCGGTCGCGCACGTAGTAGGCGTTCTCGAAGTCTTCCTGGCGGGGATTCTCCATGCAGTCGAATTCGAAAGGGTGTCTGGCTTCGCTTCGTTTCCAGCTCCTCTTGATGGTGAACGGACGATCGTAGTACTCGGGATCGGTGATTGTGACTTCCATGTCAAGGCTGTTGCCGTCGGATGAGGGGGTCATTCGCTCGACGGTGTGCAACCGGGGACTGGTCGGCTGTCCGCGCGCATCAAGTTCCGCATAGCCGTTGAATCCGAGGGTATCCACCACCAGCGTCTTGTCCTCCCATCGTCCCACCGAGTCGCCGACGTAGCTGGGGTCGAGGTTGTCGGGATGCGCCGCGTTCATGCGGACGCGTCGAACCATGCGCGGCATTTCGAAGAGGATGGTGATTTCCTCCGCAGACTGCAGGATGAGGATTTTCTCGCGGGGCATGGTCATGGTGGACACCGCGCCGGGCCGGCAGGACGTCCAGGCGGTGTGCATGATCTGGCCGTTGCGCATCGCCGCGGCGCCGCGATCCACCAGTTCGCTTCCGGCGGGTGAAAGCGGCGCTTCCGGTACCATGATTCCGAACGTTTTCGGCTCCCACATTCCCGAAAATCGCGGCGCCGTTGCTTCGGCGTTCGAGGTGACGCCGGCCGGGGCAGCCTTCCTCGACGGCGCGGCCTCAGGAGAGCGCTGAACGAGCACCGCGGGCTGCCCGTTGGCAATGCGGTCAGGGCAGACGTCATCGGTCAGTTGCGCCGTTGCATCGCGATGGAAAAACAACACCGCTTCCCACGGCTTCGTAAAGGTATCCGGGTCTTCGATGCTGAGGCGATCTTCCAATCTGCCATCGTCGAGGACACGCAACCTTTCCGTCAGCGTCATCTGGTCGGAATGCGGCATTCCCGCCGCGTCCAGCACGGTGGCATCGATCAGACCGACTGTACGGATAACCAGGGTATCGCCTTCCCAATGGCCAACCGGAAAGCCCATCGTCAGGGGAAGCGGCGGATCCACGGACCCGCCGGACAGATCGACCACTCGAAACCAGCGATACCAGCCATGGATGAACGCCATGAAACTGCCGTCGCTTCGTATCTCGAAGGGATAGGGCATTGTGAGCATGCGCGGCATGCCGGGACCCGCGCACCATGTGGTCTGGTCGAAGGATGTGTCGCCAGCCGCCAGGCGCCGGATGCGCGCCGCATACACCTTCGCCGCCTCTTCGTTCAGTGGAGGCGTCGATCCACCCACAGTAACGAGTTGCTGGGGCGCGGCATCCGGGACCCAAATTCCCATCAGCGACTCCGGACCAGCGATCGCCGCACCGGCGGCCGCTTCCAGGATGCATGCCGTCACGACGACGAAGCAGGTCACCAGTCCCCGCAGCATCCGCTTTGGCCAGCGACTTGAACCTTTCTGCTGCATGGATACGCTGCCTTTCTAGGGCTTCGCCGCGCCGGATGGCGGCGCGGACGCCGCCCCTCTTACCTGAGCTGCGACTCCTTTGAGCTGCCTGCCATCGGCAAACGTCAGCACACGGAGTGTTCCGTGGGGCTTGCCATTCCGCGCAGGCGCCAGGTTCATCGTCACGACATCGCCAGGCTTGACGCTGTCCTTGCGCCAGCCGAGGTTGATGTTGAGAGTCGGCGAACCGATCTCTACCGACCATTGAACCTTTTCTCCCGGCTGTCCATCCACGAGCATCTGGATGTAGGAGTGCGGATTGGTCCACTGCACCTCCTTGACGACGCCCATGATGGTCACTTCCTTCGAGTAGTCAAATTCAGCAGTCGAATGATGCGCCAGCGCCGTACCCAGCGTCAGCACTGCAGTCGCAGCCGCCAATCCCCCCCTACGCAGCGGAATCACGCTCATCTTCCCTCCTGTGGCGGGCTCCAGCATACTCTCCGCCGCAACGGCTCGCAAAGTTTTGAACCGCCGAGAACTTCATCGCGAGGTTCTTCAGTGTCACAACGGCTCCGATGAGGACTCACACAACCCACCCTGGTCCGTTTGTCGATTTCTGATGCGAACTTGATCTGCCGTAACGAGCCTTCGCCTGGAGATCGTCGAGACCGGTCAAGGTGCCCACAACTGACAGCGGGCCGTCGAGGACGCGGGAAGCGCGCGCTCCGCTGCGTCAGGCGAATGGATTCTCCGTGCGTAATTCCGGGAAAAGGCTGAAATCGCGGTCCCGGGTCTATAGCTTCTCCACGGCGTGCACCAGACAAGCGTTCGGTTCAGCTTATCGAGACTATTGCGAACACACCAACCGATTCATTCCGGGCCTCTACTGAAGCAGCGAATGCGTCGCCTGCAGTCCAACGAATCCGTGGTTCGGTCTTCTGCCTTGCGGTAAGTCGACATACTTCAGCGCAATCAAACATGAGTTCGGGCCGGTTGATCCTTGCCGCGATCTGACTCCCGTGCAAACCTGCGGCTGACGCGTCAGCGCGGCGCCGCATTGATCAGGACGAGGAAGAGGTTGTCGGGATCGCGCACGATGCCGACTTTGAGGGTGTTTTCGCCCGCGGGCAGATCAAGCGGCTTGCCGCCCGTTGAGACGAACGTGCCACCGGCCTTGCCGAGCACAGCAACCGCCGCGTCGATGTCGGCGACGCGCAACTGGATTCGTGTGGAGCCTGGGTCCTTGATCCCCGCAAGCTTCGTCTTGCGCGTGACGCCCTTGAAGTCGATCAGGGTGAACTGCAAGCCCGACGCGGGCACCTGTAGCTGGCCGACACGGTACTGACCGCCGCTCAATCCCAGTACGTCCAGTACCGCCCCGTCGCCGCCGTATTGACCCACGGGGGCGAGCTCGTGAAACCCGAGCGCATCGCGATAGAGCTTTACCGCGCGCTCCACGTCGCTCACGGTGAACCGCACACGCACGTCGACCACGTTTCCTGTCGCAGCCGTCTGAGCTTCGGTCAGCTTGTCGGGCTGGACGATCTCGACAAAGTGACCGGCAGGGTCCTGCACCACGACCATTCGGCCGACGGTGCCGACCTTGATCGGCCTGCCGCTACGCGTCATGGTCGGCGCGTCGAGTTGTTTCATGCGCGCGAACGTGCCATCGACGTCACGAACCGTGACTACAAGCGTGACCGCCCCCGGGTCCTGTACGTCACGCGTGACGGGCTGCCCCTTCGCCTTCGAGACCTCGATGATCTCGACGCCGCCCGCAATCGACGGAGCGCGGCCGATCTGGTAACGCAGACGCGCATCGGGCAAGCCAAACATTGCGCGCAATTGCGGATTCGCGTCGGCATTCGCCGGCTCACCCTGGAACTGGAACCCGATTGCGCCGTAGAACGCGATCGCCTTCTCGAGGTTCGCGACGATGGGGCTGAAGTAGTTCCCCGAGCCCACAACGAGGCCGGTCGGTGCTGGGCCGGCAGACGCAGGCGCCGCCGTCTGCGCCTGCGCGAGCCGGGCCAAAAGGAGCATCGTCAGAACCAGTGCAAGTCTTTTCATTGGTGGTTTCCCCGTGGGTCCGAATCCTACCGCCAGACGACGCCAAATAACACTCTCTTCACAAAAACTCTGTTCGCCATCTCGTGGATGCCTTCTTGTTCGGCAAAGTACCGGTTGCGGACGATCCGCCTTCTTCGCGGGCGTCACTCACCGCCCCGCATCACGGCTGCGTCCAGGCGACTTGGAGTTGATCGAGAGGTTTCCGTTGGGAGAAAGGGGATTCCCTTCCGGCTTTCTCCCACGGTTTGCTAAACGGACCTAAAAACTGAATCGAAGCGCGACCTGAACTTTTCTGTACCCGGTTTTCGCGCCAACGGTCGAGAAGCCCGTTGCATTCAAGATTTGACCGAAATTGGTATTCAGGGCGTTGGTCGCCGGCGAGGGTGCAAGGCTCAATTGCGGCGTGTTGGCAATCGGGTGATTCAGCACGTTGCTGGCGTCGACGCGTAACTGAATACTCTTCGATTCGCTGACGCGGAATGATTTCGCCAGGTTCATGTCGAAGCTGGGCAGGGCGACTCCACGCAGCACGCGACGGCCCAGGGTGCCGCGGTTGCCCGGCAGAGGATGGACCAGCAGCGCTTGCCCGGTTTCGGCGTCGTAGACTGCTGCAAGGTTGCAATTGGCGGCGAGACTCGCGGCGACGATGCTCGTGTTCGAGCACTGCGGGTCTTTGGCAATCCGGAACGCATCGGTTGGAAAGTAGTTCCCGCCCGTATACGTGCCGGCGTTTTGCCCCCATCGGACTCCGGTTTTATCAAACGGAAAGGGGCCGACGATATCCGGCACACCGTTGCCGTAGAGCATGTTTGCAGCCTGAATATCCAATGCCGGCCCGCTTACAAGATTGAAGATCCAGCCGAGTTTCCAGCCTTCGGTCGCGCGAGCAAGGAGACCAGAGGAATTCTTGAAGATCTGTTTGCCTGGCCCGACGGGCAGGTCGAACGAGCCGTTGGTCTGAAGGACATGAGTCCGGTCGTCTCCGGTCAGCGTGTAGTCGTGTTCCCGGTCGAGGGGATCTGTCAGTCCCACGAAGTTTCCGGACTGTCCGCCATTTGCAGGACCGGAACAGCAATTCTGGATGCCGAGATTCTTGCTCCACGTGTAGGTCGCCTGGAGCCCGAGGCCGTGATACGGCCTCAAGGTAACCTGAGCCTGCATCGAGTGATAGTTGTTGCTGGCCAGATTCGTGTTGTAGGTGATCGTGCTGAATTGAGGGTTGGCCACCACAAAATTCTCCGGGAATCCGTTGCATCGGAGCACACTGCCTGCCTGACCGACGACGGATGAGTCTGCACTGCACGCGTTTGTCGAAAGCGTATTGAGCGAGCTTGCCAGGCCGGCGTAATTGCCGTTGGCCAGATTATTGGCGAAGATCGTGCTGGCACGCATTCTCGCACCGGCGTTTGTGCCGTCGAATGTCTGCCCCGCGACGGTCTGCCCTTTGAAAATACTGTTCAAGAGAGCGGATTCGCCGCCGGCCCGCACAAGGTCGAACGCGTCTTTCAGACCGTTGCTGCGGAAGTTCGGGATGTTGAGGTTGTAAAGCGAGCCATAGAACTGTTTTCTCGCCAGTGTGCCGATGTAGCGGAGATCGAGGGTCACCTTCGAGCTCAACGCACGCGTGACAGAGAGCGTCAAATTCTGAACGTAGGGCGTCACCAGGTTGGGGTCAAAAACAGTGAGCGCCTGGCTGCGAGTCAGCGGGACCGGCTGCAAGGGACGATCGGGAGACACGGGTATCAGCACGGGGACCAGGGACGCGCCGGAGGTCTGCAGTTTCGCGAGGTCCAGATATGCCGGTCGTCCGGCACTATCCGCGAGCGTGCCGTTCCAACTCGTCGTTGCGGGTTCAGGCACGGCCGCCGCTCCCAGAGTCGTCCGGGTCTGGTAGGTAACCTGGTAGCCGCCGCGGACGGTGGTTTTGCCTTCGCCGAACCAGGGGAGTTGCCATGAGAATCCCACAGCCGGGCCGAGATTGTTCCAATCCTTTGGGAAAAGCGTTTTGCCGGGATTGGGTGAGTTGGGTCCGATGAATTCGAAGCTGGTCAGATCCCCACGCTGTCCAGGAGTCATCCAGTCATTGAAGGATCGGCCGGAATATCCAAAGGCCGCGCTGGCCCCGCCCACAAGGCCCGCCGTCATGCCGTTGGCCTCCCACGGAATTCCGTAGTAGTCCCAGCGGACCCCGAGATTGATCGTCAGGCTTCGCGCCACCTTCCAATCGTCTTTTGCGAAGAAACTGTATTCGTTCTGCTGCGTTGTCCGTTTCCGATAGGGCGAACTCTCGATATCCGACCATTTCAGATCCTGGGACCCATTCAGGTAAAAGTTTTGTGTGACGTTGCCCACCGACCCGGCAAGAAAGCTCAGCAATTGGCGCATGGCCAGCACGTTGCCGGTCGCGGTCGTGCCGGCAAGAACGGAAGAGACGCCGGACACGTACGGCGTATTACCGGCAATACCGGAGACCTGAGCAAACAGCGTGTCGGTCTCGGTTCGGCCCAGGGCCATCGGAGTGGCGTTGGAGCCCGCGCCGTTATCCTGGATGGTGAGCCTGTTCCGGCGAGTTTCGCCGCCGAACTTGAAAGCATGCTTTCCCTTTGCCCAACTGAGCGTGTCGCTGTACGTCCAGAACGGCGCGGCGTTTCGCGACGGCGTGAAGTAGTTGAACGCGACATTCTGAAAAGGCACTGCGCTGGTGCCGCTGAAGGCCGATCCGGAGCCAAGCCTGGGAAGGACGGAATAACCATTCACGGTGAAGAAGAGATCCTTGAGGCTGTCGCTTGTTTGCGGCGCGGATTCGTTTGCGGTGCGCCGCAACCCGACGCGCGCCTCATTGACCATGTTCGACGTCAGGGTCGAAGTGAAGTTCGCCGTGAACACCTGCGGGCGCCGATAAGCTTTCGATGCCGGAGCGCTGTTCGGATACGCCGGCAAACCCAACTGAACGTTTTGACCTTCGCTATAGGTGTATTCGTATGTATATCCAAGGGCCAGCTTGTGCCGCACGCTGAAGTTATGATCGACCTTTCCGTTGATCTGACGGCGGTTCAATTGATCCGTTCCCTGAAACGAAACACCACCAAGGTCCCCATTCCCGCGAACGCTGCGCACCCAGGTGAAGCCGGCGGTATTGAGGCCATCGCCGACATCCCAACGATTCGGGAGCGGCATAAATTCCGGACTGACAATCTTTTTGACGTACCCCGTCGAGTCGAAGTCCGTACGATTGGGATCCCATGACGCGCCACTTACAAGGGCCGCAATGTTGGAACAGTCGGCATTCGGCGCCGGCAAATTTGCCGGCAGGGAACCGAAAACGCTGGCGTACCGGAGTGGTCCGAGAGTCGAGACCGGAGTTCCCGTCGCGTCAACCGACCTCGCCTGCGTGGAACTGTTCGGGATGGCGGCATTTCCGTTGATGACGTTGTCGAAGAATCGGAATATCCCGTTTCGCGCACAGGGAGTCAAAACGGTGGATACAACGTTGGACCGTTGCCAGTCTAACGCCTGGTCCCACAGCACGAAGAAGAACGTCTTATTTTTCTTGATCGGGCCACCATAACTGAGCGTGTATTGATGGGTGTTGAACCATCCGGGCTGCGCGCTAGGCGGCAGCCCGGTCGTGTTTTCCTGCCACGTCTTCGAATTCAATGCGGAGTTCTGCACGTTCCATGCGGCGCTACCCCGATAGGTATTGGTTCCCGAACGCGTCAGGACCTGCATCTGGGCGTTTCCGCGGCCCAACTCCGCATCCACCGGCGCGACGACCACGCGCAGCTCCTCGATCATGTCGGGGTTCAGGACGGTGGCCGCCTGATAGCCGGCCAGAGTGGAATTCGCGGCTGCACTGTTGTTGACTCCATCCCGGGTGATATTCACATTGCCCGCGACGTTCAGTCCGCTGATCGAAGTCTCATAGCTGGCTTCCGAGCGCGGCTGTCCTGCCGTTCCGTTAAAGCCGGTGACAAAACCAGGCTGGGTCGAAAACAGATCCATGGCGTTGTTCCCGACGATGGGAAGGTCCCGGACGCGCTGCTCGTTCAGAACTCCTGCCACGGAAGCGCTCGAGGTGGCGATTAATGAATCGGCGGCGACCGTGACTTCAACCGACTGCTGAGTCGCAGCGACCTTCAGCGAGAAGTTCAATCGCAGTTGCTGTCCGTTTCCGACTTCCACATTGACTTTGGTTTCAGTCTGAAAAGAAGGAAGCTCCGCCGTAACCTTGTAGGTGCCTGGCGGGAGGTTGGCAAAATTGTAAGCGCCGGTTTCGTTGGTCAACAAAGTCGAGACCACGCCCGTAGCCGTGTTTGTCGCGGTCATCCGCACGCCAGGCAGCAGCGCGCGCGTTGCGTCCTCTACCGTTCCTCCGATGGAACCATTCGTCGACTGCCCGTAAACCTGCAGGCCCAGTAGTGCAAGAGCCACCAGCAGCGTTCCCCGTATCCGTATTTGATTCATTGGACTTCCCCCCGCCCCATTTGACGGCATTCCTAAATATGCAGAGCTTTGCATTTTGGAATGCCGAAATTGATTTCGTGGAACTTAAGATCAATAAAATATCGGTGTCAAGCTTAATTCAGCATGCAGAATATTTTATCTGGCATGCCATTTTTGGGATTTCGGGTCATCCAATGCTCTCCGGGCCCGTTCAGGGACAGGACCCGGATCTGATTAGTAGCGTCCCAGATCGGCACCGAGTTGTACGTCGCCGGGGAACTGCGCGTGAATCTCGTCGAGGTAGCGGCGCGCCTGCTCCGGTCCTGTGGGGTTGGGAGCGAAATGCGTGATCACGACGCGCTTCACTTCGGCTGCTTTTGCAAGTTCGCCGACCTGGCTCGGGGTCATGTGATGGGCGTGCATGTGCCATTCGAACCCCGTTGGCGCTGCATTGGCTGCAGCTCCCCGAGCTCCGCCCGGCCGCATGGCTCCGAGCACTCCATCGACGTCGATCATCTCGCTTACGAGAAGGTCGGCGCCGCGCGCGAGTGCGGCGACAGCGGTGCTTGGGCCGGTATCGCCGGTATAGACAATCGAGCGGTCCGCCAGATCAAACCGGTACGATAAGGACGTTGCTTCGGCTCGATCCGCATTCCCTTCAGGCATGCTGAAGTGGCTGTTTTCGGCAACGGTAACCTTGAAACCATCCACCGTGACCACGGAACCGTTTTGCAGTTCTACGGTCTGCACGTCGGCACTCCATCCTTGCCCCGGTATGCCATAACCGGCGCGCATTGCCGGCGCAGACGCAGCCATCAAGCCGTCAATAAACGTCTTGGTGCCGGGAGGCCCGTAGACGCGCAGTGTCCCCCTCGCTTCGAGCTGCATCCTCAAACCGACAACAGCAAGCATGCCTGCCGTATGATCAAAGTGCAGATGACTCAGAAACACCGCGCGCACCGCAGGTACGCGGAGATTCGCTTTGGCGAGTTGCGCCACAGCACCGTCTCCGGCATCGACAAGATAGAGCTGACCGCCTACAAGAAGGGCGTTCGCAGGTTGTGCGCGGGTTGCTTCGCTATTGGGCCCGCTGGCAGTTCCGAGAAGGATAAACTCGCTTCGTGACTGTGCGCCCCGTCCGGCGGCGATGGGGCCACGCTGCCCGTCGCCCCTGGCTCCGGCGGGGGCTCCCCCGCGCGGAAGGCCCTGATAACCCAGCGCCAAGCCTGCCAGTGCCGCCGACACAACAAATCCACCAAGTATTCGTTTCATGTGTACTCCCAGGTCTGGTCCTCATCGACAACCTGCCGGCCGGCATTCTGTGTTTTTATTGCATGCCGAAAGCGCCTTTAGCGTCGATTTAGTTCGTTATATTGCTCCTAAAATCAACGTTTGGCATGCAATTTTGTCGAAATGCGTGCTAATCTCCGTTTCCGCAAGTATTTCTGTGAGGCTGTTCGAACATGAAAACCCATATACCGAAACAGGTCGGCATCCTTCTTATAGGGCTTTGCGCCGGAACCACCGCGTTTGCCCAGCGGGGCGCCCCACCGCCGAACCGCCCGGATAACCCCCAGTCCCTGGCGCATATCGACGTGGCGAAAAAGACCGCGGGCGACGATCTTTTCCTGGCGAATCCCTATAACTTTTTCTGCGTTCCGGGAAATGCACGAGCGCAAAACAACAATGCGCCCGACCTTGAGCCCACAAAGCTCTTTGACAACGTTTACGCGGTCGGCAATTCCGAAACGGCGGTCTATGCCGTGACATCCTCAGAGGGGATTCTGCTTCTCGATGCCGGGTTCGAGAACAAGGCGGAAGCTTTGGCCGCGCAGCTGCAAAAGGCCGGACTCGATCCTGCGCGCGTCAAATTCATTCTGCTCGGGCATGGGCATGCCGATCACTTCGGCGGCGCAAAATTCTTTCAGGACAAGTATGGAGCCAAGGTTGCGGCCGCGGCCGAAGACTGGGACCTGATCAATGGGCCGGCAGCTCAAGGCGGTCCGCAACGCGGCGGCGGTGGCGCGAAGCCGGCAAAGGATGTCGTGCTGGTTGAAGGCAAGCCGTTTGTCTTCGGCGATCTGACGATCACGCCGATTGCGATTCCGGGTCACACGCCCGGTTCGCTCGCGTTCATCTTCCCGGTGAAGGAGAACGGAAAGACGCTGATGGCGGGACTCTTTGGCGGGACGGTACTGACGACCGGCATTCTCACTACCGACGCGTTGAAGCAGTACACGCAGTCGATCGCGCATTATCTGGAAACGGCCAGGAAGATGAACGTCGAGGTGGAACTGCAGAACCATCCGATCTTCGATGGAACACCGGATCGGCTCGCGCGGATCAGGGCTGCCAGGCCCGGTGATCCCAACCCCTTCGCGGTTGGCAACGACCGTTATCTCAAAATGTGGAACATCGTTTCCGAATGCATTCAGGCTGAGATCGCCCGACGCGAGGGCGCCTGAGAGCGGCGGCAGATCTGAAAGGAATAGACATGAAACGCATGGCAATCGGGATCCTCACGCTGGCTTTGGCAATGGAGGTCTTCGGCCAGGTTCGAGGGGGCGCGCCAGGCGGCGGAGGGCCACCGGTTGGAGCCGGAGCGCAGCGCGGAGGGCCACCGGTTGGAGCCGGAGCGCAGCGCGGAGGGCCACCCGCGGGTGGCGGGTTTCCAGGCGGCGGAGGGGCGCCGCGTGGTGGACCGCCGGGCGGTTTCGGCGGAGGTCGTGGGGGTGCACGGGGCGGTAAGGCCGGCGCACCGTTTGACATGACCGGTTACTGGGTCTCTGTCGTCGGCGAAGACTGGCGCTGGCGGGCGTTTCCCACCCGCGGAGACTACGGAGCCGTGCCGCTGAATCAGGCGGCGCGTCAGATTGCCGGCACCTGGGATCCAGCCAAAGATGCGGCGGCCGGAGAAGCCTGCAAGGCTTTCGCGGCGCCCTCGGTGATGCGGATTCCAGGCCGCCTGCACATCACCTGGCAGGATGACCAGACCCTCAAAATCGAGACCGATGCCGGCAAGCAAACGCGGTTGTTCTATTTCACCAATGTTCCCGACAACAAAGCCGAAGACTACCAGGGCAGTTCCAAGGCGGAATGGGATCTCGGCAACGCCGGCGCCGGCGGGCTCTTCTTTGGCGGCGGTGGAGCAGCGGCCGGCCCTTCCGGTTCGCTCAAGGTGGTGACGACCAGGATGAAGCCCGGCTACGCGACGCGCAATGGCGTCCCCTTCAGTAACAACGCGACGCTCACCGAGTACTACGACCTGGTCAAGGAGAAGAATGGGGTGGAGTATCTCATTCTCACTTCTTCGCTCGACGACTCCACATACATGAGTCAACCGATGTGGACAGCAACGCACTTCAAGAAACAGGCGGACGCCACTGGTTTCATCCCCGTGGGCTGTGACGGAAAGTAGGACGAGCATGAAAAAGATCTACTGGGTATTGGGAGTTCTTCTGGTTGTGGGAGCCGCCGTGGGCGCGCAAATTCAAGCGCCGGGCGCGGCGCCGGAAGAGGGACCAGGGCTCGGACCCACGGTTGCCGGGACCGACTATTCCGGATCATGGCGTCCCCAGCAGCTTGTGACGGAGTCCCAAACGGCGGCCGGCGATCTTGGCGATTTCGGCGGGATTCCGCTGAACGATGCCGCGAGGCTCTATGCCCTGTCGTGGCCGGCCTCCCGCCAGACGGTCAAGCAACATCAATGTATGGGATATGTCACGCCGTACTTCTGGTATGCGCCGGCAAACTATCGCATATGGGAAGAACGAGATCCTTTCACGCAGCGCCTCGTCGCCTGGCGCTTCTACGGTCAGATCGCGCAGGGGGACCGGACCGTCTACATGGACGGCCGCCCGCATCCCCCGGCCTATGCGCCGCACACGTTTGCCGGATTCTCGACCGGCGAGTACCAGGGGAATACGCTGACCGTGACGACAACGCACCTCAAGCGCGGGTGGATCAAGGCGAACGGTGTTCCGCAGAGCGATGCCGCCACGGTGGTGGAACATTACGTCCGCCACGGCGACACCATCACGATGCTGGCCGTCATTGACGATCCTGTTTACCTCAGCGAGCCGTTGAGCAAGGCCTCGCTTTTGGTCCGGATGGCGAAAGACCCGGATGCATGGCTCTATCCGTGTGACGACAGCGAGCAGATTTTCGGCCGCAAAGCGGATGTGGTGCCCAACCACCTATTCGGACAGAACCCTTACACGCGTGAATTCGCCGACCGCAGAAATATCCCGTTGCTGGCTTCGCTGGGCGGCGCCGAAACGATGTATCCGGAACTCGCCAACGCGGTGCGCGATACCGCCGCGGCGGAGAACCTGGCCAAGGCGCGAACGATGCCCTCGGGTCCACCCGCCGTCAGCCGGGCTCCCGATCCGACGCCGAAGGACGGCGAAGTCCACACGATGCGTGTTTCCGGCGACGTTTATCTGCTGGCGGGAGATGGTGCCAATATCGCCGTGCAGGTGGGTCCGCAGGGCGCGTTCGTGGTCGATACGGGCTCGGGAAAACTGGCCGACAAAGTCGTCGCCGCGATTGCGAAGCTCAGCGCGAAGCCTGTCCAGTTCATCGTCAACACGACCTTCCGGCCCGACCATACCGGCGGAAACGCGAAATTGCAGATGGCCGGCGCCGATCCGAGCCTGACGGGCACGTTTTTCTCGATGCAGTTCCAGGGAGCGGGCAGCACCGCCACCATCATCAGTCAGCTCAACACGCAGACGCACATGATGGAGCAGAAGCTCCCCGCGCCGCCCAGCGACACCTTTGTCGAGGATCGCCGGCGAAAGTACTACAACGGCGAAGCGGTGGAAGCATTCCCGGCGCCGAATGCGACGACGGACGGCGACAGCATTGTGCACTTTCGCAGGGCCGATGTGATCGTGGCGGGGGACGTTTTCACCACAACCCAGTATCCGCAGATCGACACGAAAAACGGCGGCAGCGTGCAGGGTGAGATCGATGCGCTCAACTTCATTCTGGATCGCACCGTCTATGTCCACGATGAAGACGGCGGGACGATGATCATTCCCGGTCACGGCCGCGTGACCGACGAATGGGAAGTCGCCGAGTATCGCGACATGATGGTCATCATCAGAGATCGCGTGCAGTCATTGATCAAAGCCGGCGCGACACTCGAGCAAACGCTCGCAGCCCGGCCCACCTTTGACTACGACGTCCGTTACGGCGCGACCAGCGGACCCTGGACCACCAACATGTTTGTAGAAGCGGTTTATACAAGTCTCAAGAATCTGCCGAAGACCGAAAACGCCAGGTAGCTGGCGGGGGAGAACTCCTATGAAACGTGCTTTGATTTTTGTTGTTCCGATGGCATTGCTTCTCGCAATCAGCCTGTCGGCCCATCATTCGTTTACCGCGACTTACGACACCTCCAAAACGGTAAGCGTCGAGGGCAAGGTTGTGCAGTTCCTGCTGCGCAATCCGCATTCGTTCCTGCATATCGAGGTGAAGAACAAAGACGGAAAGACGGAAGTCTGGAACATCGAGTGGGCCGCTGCCGGACAGTTGGGCGGAACCATCGCCAGTTCCATCAAATCCGGCGATCTTGTGACGGTCAGTGGCAACCCGGCGCGCGATGCCGCAGACCTGCGTCTGCGCATGGTTAATATCAAGCGCACAGACGGGCAAAGCTGGGGGTTCGATCCAGGCCAGGTCGTCAACTGATTCATGACGGTTGTCGAATGGTGTAAGGCGCTCGAAAACACCCGCATCGGCGAGATCGTTCGGGAGTCTGCCTTTCCTTATATCGAAGGTGTGCACGTCCTGGCGCTGGCGCTGTCCGTCGGAACCGTCATCTGGTTCGATCTGCGACTCGCCGGGGCGACGATGCGCTCGCGACCGGTGACGGAGGTCTTTCAGGATTTGAAAGGGTGGATGTTTGCGGGATTTTCTCTGATGTTTCTGAGCGGAGCTCTGCTGTTCACGGCGCACGCGGCGAAGGCGTACGCCAGTGGTTATTTCCGGGCGAAGATGGCGCTGATCGTTCTGGCGGGAGTCAACACCGCCGTCTTTCACCTCACGATTGACCGGCGCAGAGCGGAATGGAGCGAGGATCCCGTTCCGCCGCCGGCAGCCCGCGCCGCCGGGCTGGTCTCTCTCGCGTTGTGGTTTTCGGTGATCGCGGCCGGTCGAATTTTTGCGTACAACCTGTGACGCCGATGGTGTGGGGAACTCTTCAACCGTTCGTGGAGTGGCTGGGCTCCAGTGAGTTCGGGCAGTGGATCGGACAGTCGACCGACCGTATCGCGTGGCTTTTCGTGATGCATCTGGTCGGCCTGACGATGCTTCTCGGAGGAACGTTCGTGATCGCTCTTCGGCTGCTCGATATCAGCCTGCGGTCGCAGCCTGTTGCAACCCTTGCCCGCGACATCGCGCCCTGGCGGATGGCCGGGCTCCTGCTGAGCCTGGTCAGCGGCGCGCTGATTTTCACCGGCGGGGCGGTCAGTTATTTCGAAGGCGCCTGGTTCAGGCGGAAGATGATTCTTCTCGCCGCTGCGCTGGTTTTCAACTTCACCGCATTTCGCATCGTGGCCTATGCGGATGAGGGCCGTTTCGATCCCTGGCTGCGCCGGACGACGGGGGTGCTGACGCTCCTGCTCTGGTTCGGCGTCGGTGTGGCGGGACGTGCGATCGCTTTTTTTTAGGAGGAAAGAATGGGAGGGAATTTGAAATCGATTGTTGGCGCGTTGGCGGTGGTGTTCTTGCCCATTGCAGCAGTTGCGCATCACGGCACGTCCATTACCTACGAAATGGATAAGACGATAACCGTAAGCGGAACCGTCACGGAGTTCGACTTTGGCTATCCGCACCCGTCGCTGTTCTTCGACGTGACCGACGAAAAGGGGCAGGTGGTGAAGTGGGGCGCGGAGTTCCTGCCTACTCCCGCTGCACTCAAGAACCTGGGATGGAACAAGGAAACCATCAAGTTCAATGACAAGGTGACGCTCGGCTGCCATCCATCGAAGTCCGGCAAGCCGGTCTGCGCCCTGGCCAGCCTTTCCATCAATGGGAAACCCATCAATGTGGGCGGTGGGCCCGGTGTGGCGCCTCCGCCGGGCGGAGCGCAACGTGGAGGTCCCGGCGCGGGGCCGGCGGGCAACGGACAACGCGGCCAGCGTCAATAGGAGCATCACGATGAAAGGTACACTGCTGTTTCCGCTTGCAACTTCGCTTGCATTTTCCGTCGTCGCACTCGGGCAGAATGCGGGAACGTTCGATCCGCACGACCTGACGGGGAAGTGGGTCCGCACCTCAAATAATCAAGGCTTCGCTAGTGTGCCCGAAACCGGCCGCGGTAACTTTCCGGAAGCGCCGTTCACCCCGGCCGGCCGCGCCGCTTACGAGAAGAACTATCCCGGTTACGGGCCACGGGCCAACGCGACCCTGCGCAACGATCCGATGGGATCGTGCGATCCTCTCGGTATCCCGAGAAACCTGAATGCGGAAGTGGTCTCGTCCCATAACTGGTGGGAGATTACATCCGCCCCGGATCGTCTGATCCAGTTCTTTGAATGGCATCACGAATACCGCGTCATCTATACGGATGGACGAAAGCTCCCCGATGTGGACGCGGCGCTGGATCCCAAGTGGAACGGCTACTCGGTTGGCCATTGGGAAGGCGATACCTTTGTCGTGGACTCGAATGGATTCGACGAAAGGACATGGCTCGACAAGTTTGGCTATCCCCACACCGACGAAATGAAGCTGCAGGAGCGGTATCGCCGCGTGGACGCCAACACTCTCGAACTTACCATGGTGCTGACCGATCCGCAGTACTACACGAAGCCGTTTGAAAGCGACCGCAAAGTATTCAAGCTCAATGCTCTTCAGTTCGAAAAACCCTGGGATGAGCAAATCTACTGCGTCCCGTCCGAGGAGCAGAAGTTCAACCGGTTGATTCGGGACCCCGCGAGCGGCAAGTAGCATGACGAAAAAGGGCGTGGTTTCGTCCGCGCCCTTCGTTTTCCTGGCGCTACACTAGTAAAACCAAGAGCCTGGGAGGTTTTAGTTGAGGAACGAAGAGGAAGTTGCATCCACGAAGCGGACGGAAGCAGATTCGCAGCTCGAACGTACGGTCATGCGTCTGCGGGAACTGATTCTGACAGGGGAGTTTGCCCCAGGGAAGCGGATTTCGGAACACCCTTTGACCGTTCGGCTCGGTGTATCCCGCACGCCAATACGTTTGGCATTGGAGCGTCTGGCGCACGAAGGCTTGCTCGAAGCCTACCCGACGGGCGGATTCATTGTCCGCAAGTTCACACTGAACGACATCTGGGACGTGATCGAGATTCGGGGCTTGCTTGAAGGAGGGGCCGCCAGACTTGCGGCACAACGATGGATTACCGGCAGCGATCTGGATTCCTTGCGCCGAGCCCAAAGCAACATGGACGCCATGGGCGAACCTACGCCGAAAGGGTTCCCGCGGTTCCTGGAATTAAACGATGCATTTCATGACGAAATCGTGGCACTCGCCAGAAGCCCGATGCTGCGACAGGCGCTCGATCGCCATTTCACATTTCCGTTCGGTTCCCCATCCGCTCTCGTGAATATCCAACCGATACTGGACGAGACTTCGAACCTCTACGTGATCAGCCAGGAACATCACTGCCGCATCATCGAGGCGATCAGCAAGCGACAGGGAGCCCGCGCGGAAAGTCTTGCGCGGGAACACGCTCAATTGTCGCGCCGCAATTTTGAAATCGTTCTTTCCAGGACAGATTCTTTGCGGACATTGCCCGGTGGTTCGCTGATTCTTGAATAGGCGGCCCGCCGATGAATGCCCTCAGTTTTCGGATGGCCTCTCCACGCTTTCAATGACCAGAACTTCGAGGGGCATTCTCGCGGACTCCAACTTCACCGGCACTGCAGCCCGTAAACGCTAATTGAAACGCTTCGGCCTGGTCCGCGTCTTTGGCTGCTTCCGAAGACGGCGAAAGCAACTTGATGCTGGCAAGCTCGAAGACGTCGTTAGGCTCACGCTTCAACAGACGGAGAAAGAGTGTTTGCAGTGTGTCTTCGGCTTCCCGGGTGTTTCCCGTAATACGAAGCGCAGTGCAGTAATTCTACAGGGGGCAAACATCGAGATTCTTATTTTGCCAGCCGAGTAGTCGTCCCGCCCAGGATCGTACTGCATCATGAAGCGCATGGCTCCAGCCGGCCCGAGTCGTTCGGAAAGGGCCTTCCATCCCTCCATCGGGGATCTCATACAGAGACATTGGGGATGATTCGCTCATTCTGGGCCTCCTTCGATCGGCAGCGGAATCTGATCAGCCTTGAGCACGTGCACAACGTAGGTTGTCCTCGTGGGCTGCAGCACGCCTCAGCAATCGGTCATCGGGCGTCACAAACCATTTCGCTTCCGACTGCTCTGCAAACGCAAGATGCAATGCGTCGAGCGGCGTGAATCCAAGAGCCGTGAGTTCGCGTGCGCGTTTGGGAGCATCGCCGCTTACCGCGGGACGGACCGCCGCGGCCTGTACCATTCCACTGCTCGCGTCAGTCTGATTCCGTATCAGGCATGAGATCACGACGGCCCACCCCCTGCAATAAAAAGGCGCAGTATTCATCGGACTTATCTGATTTTTGCGCCACAGATTTGCCACAGGAGTTTCGACCACTTTGACGCGCATCTGCTTCTAACTTCCCCTCCCGTTGTTGTTCTATGCCGACCCTGGGAAGTCATTTCCTGACCTTCGGCCGGGGCCTGGAAGTCCGGTCGTGGATGTAGTGGAAGCGAATCAGGTAAATATTCTCTCCTTTCCCGTGCTTCGCAACCTTGAGAAGATCCAGAACGCCCAGAAAACCCGACGCCTGGGCCAGCGCGGGAGTGATATCCGTGAAACCGATCGGCTCTATCGAATCGACTTCAATCTCCCCCTGATCGTCCACTCGGTAGCGGCCCCCCACTTTGACGTGGGGACGCAACCAGATCCGAACACTGCAGGTAATTTCTCCACGGCGCACACCCTCGCGTAGTCGTTTGGAAAAGACCATCTACAAAGTCTACGCTTTTCACAATGTCGTCATCGGATCTGCGCTAAGCCTTTTGACGCTCGGGAGGCAAATGTACGCACGGGTTCTGATCAGGCCCCCCGAGTGGCCCAACATGATTCAACCGTTAGTCAAGCATTCACCGCAAACTCTCTGCCTGTCAGAATCATGGACTGCCGGCGAGGTCACGCTGAAAGTGAGGTTCGAGATACGCAATCTGTGGTCGGTGGAACCGTGTCTGACCCGGACCCTGATAATCTCTTGCAGCGGCCCGCGCGGGCATTGAAAATGGGCCGTCTCAATCTTGCATTCCAGAGGGGTGTCATGCGGAAACTGATCGTGGTGCTTGCGATGTCGTGCGCTGCCTTGTCACTTCCGGGGCAGACAAACCGGACAGCGTCGGGAGTCCTTGATGGCGCGGCCGAGGCGCTTGGGGGCAGGCAAAAGATCCTGGCGATCCGGTCGATCAAGATAGAGGGCTACGGCCAGCTCGCCTATATGAACGGCGGCGGCAACATTTCCGGCTCGCCGGACGCTCCGCAAAAGTGGATCGACGTTCCTGAATACGAGAAGATCGTCGACCTTGAACACCGGCGTCTGCGGGTTCGCCAGCGCCAGCGAAACCATTTTGTGTTTGCCGCCGTCGATGGCTACCTCGGACGCAACGTGACGGTGGCCGCGCTGGATGGCGACGTGGCCTACAACGTCGGCGCGGACGGACAGGCAACGCGCGCGGCAACCACCGCGGTTGCCCCGCGCCGCATCGAGATGTTTTCCCATCCCATCGTTCTGGTGCGGGCTATTCTGGAGCAGCGTGCCCGAGTCAGCAACCTTCGCAGCGAAGGCGGGCTCGATGTCGTCGATGTCGTGACTGCCGAAGGCGACAAACTTACCTTGGCCATAGACCGCGCATCCCGCCTGCCGTCCTGGATGAGCTGGGTCGCGCGAAATGAAAATCTCGGCGACGTCACGTTCCGCCTGCATTTCACGGGGTACCTTCCCGTCAAGGGCGTGATGCTTCCGACCGGTTTCAACACGGTGATCGATTTTCGCGACATCTCCCAGAGCAAGTTGTATGTGGACGCGAATACTGTGGATGGGACGATCCCGGATCTCGCAGCTCCCGCTCCAGTGCGTGCGGCGACCCTACCGGCGCCCGCCGCGCCGGTAGCCGACGCGACTCCGGTGGCAAAGGGGATATGGCTGTTGACCGGAAGAGGCGGTGCCAACTCGGTCTTGTTTGAGTTCGCGGATCACCTCACGCTGTTCGAGCTCCCGTCGAGCCAGGCGTGGGCGCGGGCCCTGATCGATAAGGCGCAGTCCGTTGTGCCGGGGAAGCGAGTGACGGAGGTCATTGTTTCGCATCACCATTTCGATCACACGGGGGGACTTCGCCAGGCCATAGCTTCCGGATTGACGATCATCGCCCACAAAGGCAATGAGGCGCTGTTCAGGGAAATCGCTGCGCGAAAGTCGACCGTCGATCCCGACGCGATCGGGTCGACGACAGCGCAATTGAAGTTCCGGGCCGTGGATGATCACCTGCAACTCAAAGACGCTGCGATGACCGTAGACATTTACCACACGGTATCGAACAGCCACATGGCGGAGGGTGTGTTCGCCTACGTGCCGCAGGATCGCCTGCTGATTCAGGGCGATTTCTATGACCTATCCTGGGAAATCTACTGGTGGCAAGACACGTACATGGACAATGTCCGGTACCGCAATCTGCAGGTGGAGCGGGATGTCCCGGTCCACGGCCGTGTCTCTACGCTTCAGGAAGTGATGGAGGGAATCCGGCGGCAAACTCGGGCGGCACAAGACCTGTGTGCGAGAATGGCCGCCGCAGATTCTTTTCCACCGGGATGTCCGGTGAAGACACCGGCGCCCATCCAATAACGTCAAGTGTCAAAGGGGACAGAGCCGAATGGGAGTGAAAGGACCGGGAACGATTGAGCGCCACGGCGGCGACGAAGACGACCCGCTGCGCTCGCAACCCTGCTGCCGTTATCTCTGTTACAGGGCACCAGGACCTCGTTACCAGCCGGCGCCGCCGCGAGGCGGGCCGTAGTCGCCCGGCCAGAAGGTTTCCATGGTGTCCGGCACATTGAACAGCACCGCGTGCACCTCATGGATCCAGCCACGCTTCATTGCGAAAAACTCGCCGACGATGCGGCTGTTGGCGGTAGAGGTACTCTGGCTCCTCGTGCCGTCCTTGAGGCCGAAGCGCACCATCGACAACACGATGCCCCGCTCTTCATCCACCACCGGATATCGGCGGTCCCACAGGTTGCGGCCGACGAAGCGTCCCTGATCGAATCCCTCCGGGGCGGAGGCATAGGCGCCGTTGCGCACGAGGCCCGTCGTCTGCAATCCGTTCTCGAAACGTTGGGCGTCCGGCAGCAGGTCGGCCGGATGATAGGCCGGGGTGCCATTGGTCTGGAACGCACGCCAGTAACTCTCGGCCCCGGCAATCAAGCGATAGTAGGAGTCGCGATCGGCTTCGCGAATCGACAATTGCAGCCCGGGGGAAACGCCCTTTTGCAACAGCGCCTCCGGTCCCCACAATCCGTCGGCCTCGCCCTTGTTGGCCTTGATGGTTTCGATCTCCGTGATGGCGCCGTTTTTCACTTTCAAGCGCACGATCAGCATGGTCATGGTGCCATCGGCATTTCCGACAACGGCTTCGCTGCCGGTGTCGCCAAGACGTGGATTGGCGATATCCCAGCGATAAGGCACGTTTTCCGCGCTTTCCCAGAAGGTACCCATCAGGTTGGTAGGGCGGCCGTTCTGGGTAATCTTCACCTCTTTGGCCACAGAAATGCCTTTTGAGCTGTTATCGACCAAACCTTTGAACCAGCCGTCAATGAAGCCGGTAAGGCACGCGCGGTCGCACTGGACAGTCTGCGCGCCGGCGGTCTGGAGGTGCAGCAAGGACAGCAACAGGATGGCCGTCAATGCGAAAGCTTTCGTGGTGTTTGCTTTCATGGTGGTTTTCCTCTTGTTGTGGTGGACCGGAAGTATAGCAGCATGAGGAGAGAGGAGAGAATGGGGCGACAGACGAGTCAGACTCGTTCGGGGGAAACGGACCGCGGAGAAGGAACAGCGCTCCTTCGGAGGGACGGATCTCTCGGCAGGCCTAAGCTCCCACAAGGGCTCCCCGCCACGCGAGGTCGCCTGCCGTCATGCCCTCTGGCAGGGATACCGGAAAGAAATAGGGAACGTATACTGCCGGTATCAGAAGGAGCGACAGCATGAACCTCCAGCAGGAACCGTTCTTCGACGTCGCAGCGCTTTACCGCGCTTTGGAGACACAACGTGCGACGCGAGGGCTTAGCTGGCAACAAGTTCTGTTGGAATTCGCCAGTGCCTCCCGCGGTCTCGCGGACAAGATGAGGAAGGCGGGGCGACCGATGCATCCTTTCGCATTGTCGACAATAAAGACTATGGTGAAACGCAGGAACACGACCTGCCAGCACGCACTGATCATGCTCCGCTGGCTCGACCGCGCGCCGGAAGATTTTGTGAGGGGTGGGAACGTCAGTCCCGTCAAGTTGCCGCTAGCCGGTACAGACAAGCTGCTACGGTGGGACTTGCCCGCCTTGTACGAAGCTTTGAACGACGAGCGCCTCAAGCGCGGACTCAAGTGGGCAGGGTTGGCAGCGGAGATCCGCTGCAGCCCGAGTCAGTTGAACGGCATTCACAAGCTGAAATACGCCATCAACATGATTCTTGCCATGCGCATCACCGGCTGGCTCCAGCGTCCCGCGGCTGATTTCGTGATACCCGCAGAGTGGTAAGGCACCCTACGGTGCAGGGTGCGTCCGCCATCACGAAGAGCAGGACGAACGACACTCGGACCGGTAGCAGGCGTAGAGGAAACTCTCCACAACATCGGAAATCGCGTTACCGATCAAATTTCTTCCAAAAGTTGGATGCGGGCGTGATCTTCCGTTATCTTTGCCGTCATGAAGATCGTGATCGCCGGCGCTACCGATGAAGAAGTTCGCGTTGCGAGGGAAGCGTTTTCTCTTCCCGATTGTGATTTCCTGGTGACGGGTGTGGGCATGGTGGCTGCCACGTATCGACTGTCGAAGTACCTTGCGGAAAACAATCCCGCGCTGGCCATCAACATCGGCCTGGCCGGCAGTTTCGATCGGACTCTTCACCTGGGCGATACCGTGATCGTATGTGAAGACCGGCTCTCTGAACTGGGTGCAGAAGATGGGGAATCGTTTTTACGCCTGCGGGAGATCGGGATTCCGGGCGAAGACACCTTTCGTCCGACGTTTTCCTGGAGGGATCACGGCCTGCGCGAGGTTCGATCCATCACCGTGAACACCGTGCACGGGAACGCTCGATCCATCGATCAGGTTGTAGAACGGCTGCAGCCGGATATCGAGTCCATGGAAGGCGCCGCATTCTTTTTTTGCTGTTCTATGTTCCGGGTGCCCTCGCTCCAGCTACGCGCAATCTCCAACTATGTTGAACGGAGAAACAGAGATGCGTGGGATATTCCCGTTGCGTTAAAGTCTCTTTCTTCCCAATTGACCCGGCTTGACGGTTTCCTCTCGAGGGACTGATATAGACGGGGGCATGACCAGCAGCAAGACCTGGGTGAAGCGCCTCTTGCGCAAACATGGTTGTAGGTATAATCGGCCATCCAGTCTATGAGCTCCCCTGACGATTCTATTGTTTCTCAAGAGTTGGAACGAGTGCTGGCCAGCACGGCGTTTCGCACATCGGGCCGCTCCGCAAAACTCCTGAAGTTTCTGGTTGAGGAAACTCTTGCGGGGCGGGCGGACAGACTCAAGGACTACACGCTCGGGGCGGAGGCCCTGGGGCGGGGGGATTCTTTCGACCCTCGGACCGATCCGATCGCACGTGTAGAGGCGTCCCGGTTGCGATCGCGGCTGGAGCTGTATTACGGCACCGAAGGTCATGCCGATCCGGTCCGGATTACTTTGCCCAAAGGAGGATACGTCCCCTCGTTTGAGCAGTGGCGCCCGGCAGAAGCTGCCACCGGCCCCGGCGGAATTCCGGCATCTTTGCCGCGGGAACGTTCCCGCAAGGCGGTGTTCCGCACTGTACTTTCACTGATGGTATTGGCGGTGGTGTTGGGTCTTCTTGTGGCCCTGCCCAGGATTCGATCGGGCGTCGTGCTGCCGACATTCGAGATGCGATTGTCGATTGAAACGCCGTCAACGACGGATCCGCTGTCCCTGGCGCTATCTCCGAATGGGAAGATGATCGCGTTTGTCGCCGCTTCAGACCGGCGTCCAAGGCTCTGGCTGCGCCCGATAGATTCAACAACGGAGCTGCGCGGCCTCGACGGAACCGAGGGTGCGACGTTTCCGTTCTGGTCGCCAGACAGCCGTTCCATCGCGTTTTTTGCCGAAGGTCTGCTGAAGCGGATCGATATCGAGAGCGGTCTTGTTAAGCCTCTCACGCGAGCGATCGTACCGGCAGGTGGCGCATGGAACAAGGATGGGACGATCATCTTTCCACAGGTTCCCAATAGCCCCCTTTTTAGGACCGACGAAAACGGGGCCGGGCCGACAGTGCTGACGCGATTCCTGCCGGGCCAGAACGGACATCGGGCCCCGCAGTTCCTGCCGGATCAGCGTCACTTCATCTATTACGCCGTGGGGACCGACTCGGCTGTGAGCGGCGTCTATGTCGGCGATCTTCTGGACGGCCAGTTCTCCAGGCGAGTGATTGAGAATGCCGACACCCCTGCCGTATACGTTGGCGGCCATTTGCTCTTTCTTCGACAGGGAACGTTGTTTGCGCAGCGCTTCGACGCCGGCAGTCTCGAAGTCTCCGGAGAGGTCCATCCCATCGCAGAATCGGTGGCGTGGGGCAGCGGCGCCGGAATCGCCGCGCTGTCGGTATCGGATACGGGTTTGATTGCCTATCGCACAGGACACTCGGGGCGGCGGCAGTTCGTGCGGTTCGATCGCAACGGAAACGAACTCGAGCGGCTTGGGGCCCCGGCGGACTCTGGTCCCGGCTATCTCTCACTCTCGCCAAGTGGTCGACTGCTGGTGACTCAGCAGACCGCAGGCGGAGACACGGACATCTACATGTGGCCGATACAGCGAGGCGGCGGTCCCGTTAAGCTGACATCGGATCATGACACCAATATCGTGCCGGTCTGGTCACCGCATGAAGACCGTGTGGCTTTTGCGTCTCAGGACGGTAGATGGGTTCAACCTCTACGAGGTGGATCTAACGGGATCGCCGAAAACGGAGATTTTGGTCACAAGTCAGGCCAAGCAGCCGACAGACTGGGCTGGAGACACGCTGCTTTTCCGCAGTTTAGACCCCGCACTGGACTGGGACATCTGGGCGCTGAACATGGGAACCCGCAAAGCCTTCCCTGTTGTTCGAACGAAAGCGGAAGAGCGTGATGCACGCTTCTCGCCGAACATGCGGTGGATCGCGTATCAGTCCAACGAATTAGAAGGCCGCTTTGAGATTTATGTTCAGGCTTATCCCGGCCCTGGCCCCAAAACGCGCATATCGGAGAACGGCGGCACCAGCGTGAGCTGGGCACCTGATGACAACAAGCTGTTCTACTTCGCCCCTGACGGGACTCTGATGGAAGTGCAGATTTCTTTTTCAACAAGCGGCGCGGGTATCGAGAAAGTAGGCGCCCCGGTCCGCCTGTTTCAGCCCAATGTGAACTCGGTTCAGGATTTCAGGCGCAGGTACGCAGTGTCACCCGACGGGAAGAGGTTCCTGGTCGACACCATCGTCGAGGAGCCTGTCGCTCCGATTACAGTGATCGTGAATTGGAATCCACCTCAGTAAGTGCGCGCCGGAGCCTGCCAAGTGATGCTGAGAAATGCTCATTCGCCGGGGCGCCGCCGCAGCGATCTGCGGGAACCTCGATACGGAGTCAACAGCTACGACAGGATCTCGCCGGTGGCGACCCAGCGGGCGCAATCCGGGGTCATGTTTTGGCGCGCCTTCTCTTCGTAGCGATTCACGTCTTCGGGCGTGAGCATGTCCTTCCAGCGGCCGTTCGTTCCCTTATGAAAGAACGTGCTCGATCCTCCGTTGAATAGCTTTTCGAGCAAATCGCTTTGCGACGCAAGATTTCGCATGTATTCGATACTGCAGTGCTCCACCAGGGTGGGCCACAGGTCTTCTTCGATTTCAATACCGAGAAAGGCGGCAATTCGTTTCATTTGGCCGAGAAGATCGGTTTTGAGGTTGTTGAAGTGGACCAGAAGAACGTTCGGCAGATGGCGCGCATCCCACCATCCCTGATTGTGCTCCCAGAACGATTCGCCCAACGGCAGCCCGCCGCGGCCGTCGAGCCATTCGCGAAAGTACTGGACGATGTCGGGATTGGGCTTCTCAAGCGGAGGGCCAACCCGGCCCGGGATGCCGTTGAACATTTCATAAGCCTTGTCGCTGAATCCGGCGTGGTGATTCCAGAGGCTCCAGGCGGCATCTCTTCCGTCGCGCCCGATGTAGATGTACTTGACCTGGGGCTGATATTCCAGCGCATCCAGCCCGAGGTGCGTCTTCAGGAAGCGGCGGTGCTGCTGCGCTTCCAGTCCCTTCACGACCTCTTCGATCGGAAGGAATCGAGCGTCCACCCACGGAGAGACTCCGGCGGCAAATATCGTAGGGTTCGCCCCGCGAAAAATCATTTCACCGACAATTTGTTGTGTCCAGGTTGTGCCGGTCTTGGCGTAGGTGGCGATGACGATGTCGTCGGGACGGAATTTGAATCCGTTCCAGCGGGTGGAATCGCAGATGACACTCCGGACCTCGCGACTCTTGCGGGGCAATGACGGGGCAGCCTGCGTCATGATCTCTCCTGTAGGTTTCAATTGTGGCTCCTTAGCGCAATCGTTGTTTTAGTAAACGCCGTCGCTACGCTCGAGACCGGAGCACGCGCCCGCAGGATAAACCGTCGCCTGCCGGTTGGGTAGTGGAAAGCTGCGTAGCTCGGTCTGGACCGGATCGGAGGCGGCATCTCTTTCGGGAGAGTCGGTCATCATTCGAGACCGCCGGTTCGAAGAGCTTGAGTTTGTTCTGTTAGTCCCAGGGTTATTTGCTGCCTTTTCTCTCGGCCGGCTGGCACCGTTGCGAGCGGCTTGATCGCCATTTGACCTTCGGCGATACTCCCCGCTGCGATGACTGAAGTTAACTATTTTCGACCGAAGGAAGCACTTGTGAACAAGGTGAAAGTGATTCAGGCTGCCCTGACTCCCAGACTCCGATTGTGTCTCACGGCGTGCGAGTATATCGCTCCGGGAGAAGTGGTCATCTCATGCGCGGCGCACGAGATAACCAGCGAAAGGACGTGGCGAACCGTTCAAGTCGACTACAAACGTCATGTAAAGAACGAGTTCCTGGACTATGTTGAACACAGCTGCGAGCCCAACGCCGTTTTTGTCGCCGAAGATCTGAAACTTGTTGCTCTGAAGCCTATTCCCGTGGGCGAGCGGATTACATTTTTCTATCCTGGTACGGAGGTAGAACTTGCTCAGGACTTCGAATGCCACTGCGGCAGTCCCGAATGCCTCGGGCACTTGAAGGGAGGCTTCTATCTGACCCCGCGGCAAATGCGCTGGGCGCTCGATCGTGGATACTGTTCTTCCTTCATGCGACAGAACCTTGCCCGACTTCTTAAATGTGCTGATCCGGGGTGACCCCTTGTCTGCGACTGAATTCGAATTTCTGCATCAGTTTTTTGAGGAGGCGGTCCGCCGGTGCCCGGATGGCGTCGCAATCGATGTTCCTCCGGCCACCGGTCGTCCGGAGCGGCGCCTTGTCTCCTACGCCAGCCTCCAGCGCCTGGCCGATTCTCTTGCCCACTGGCTTCTGGACCATGTTGTTGGCGAGGATCGCATTGTCGTTATTCTGATTCCCCGTGCCTGCGAACACCTCTATGCCGCTCAGCTGGCAGTCTTGAAAGCGGGCGCAGCGTTTACCTGCATTGATCCGTCCTTTCCCGACGAGCAGGTTCGCACGATTCTCATGGATTCGCAGGCCGTCGCGATCCTTACAGATGGGGCCGGAGCAGCACGACTGAACCGGATCAGACCTGCAATACCCGTACTGGACGTGGTGTCGCGGGGCGAGCAGGTGAGCGAATCGGTCGCTCCTCTGACAAACCCTCGGTGGCTCACATCCTCTTGCCTCGCCTACCTCATCTACACTTCCGGCACGACGGGCCAGCCCAAGGGAGTGATGATCGAACACCGCAGTATCGTGAACCTGGTGCGAGGCGATCTGCAGACGCTGCGTGTGACACCCCAGGACCGGGTGGCGCAAAACTCCTCGCCCGCGTATGACTCGTCCATCGAAGAAACATGGTTCGCTTTAGCTGCCGGAGCCACTGTTGTCGTGATGGACAACGAGGCAGCGCGCCTCGGCCCCGATCTCGTTCCCTGGCTGCGGCGGGAGCGTATTACGATGTTTTGCCCGGCTCCGACGCTCCTGCGAAGCACGGGGTGCGAAAACCCGGAGCGCCAGTTGCCGGATCTTCGCATGGTCCACCCCGGCGGTGAGGCACTCACGCAGGACGTTGCGGACCGCTGGGCGCCGGGACGCAGACTTCTCAACGACTACGGGCCTACGGAAACCACGGTTACGGCCCTGCGATGCCACATTCAACCCGGGCGTGCGATTTCGATCGGTCAGCCTGTGCCTGGGATGTACGCCTGGGTCCTGGACGAGAATCTGCAGGAAGTGGCGCATGGAAAACATGGCGAGTTATGTATCGGTGGTGTCGGCCTGGCTCGCGGATACCACAACGAACCCGAACTGACTTCATTGAAGTTTCCTCTGCATCCTCAACTTGGACGCATTTATAGAACCGGAGACCTGGCGAGCCGCGATGACCAGGGCAACTTTTACTGCCATGGCCGGATCGACGCGCAGGTTAAGGTTCGTGGCTATCGCATTGAACTCGAAGCGATCGAAGCGAGACTGGTCGAATGCGCCGGGGTTCGCGAGGCAGCCTGCACGGTTCAGGGTGAAGGTGCACACAAGAAGGTCGTCGGCTTCGTTGTCCCGGAAATCGAATCCGCGCCCCCAAGCCTGGAAGCGCTCCGCAGCCACCTTCGGAAAGTGCTGCCCGACTACATGGTGCCTGTCCGCATCGGGCTGATCCCTGAGCTTCCAAGAAATACAAGCGCGAAGTTGAACCGCCAGGCTCTGCCGGTTCTGGAACCCAGAGAATATGAGCAGCCCGACGAGTTGACGGCACCGAGAAACGCGGTTGAAGAAAAGTTGATGATTGCCCTTCAAACCGTTTTTCAGACGAGCGGGGTTCTGTCGGTGCATGACGACTTCTTCTACGATCTCGGTGGAGACTCGCTTCTGGCCGCAAGCCTGATCTCCCTGCTTCGGCAGGATCCGGAGACGGCGTCACTAACGGTTCGCGACGTTTACGAATCCCGGACCATTGCCGAACTGGCGAAACGTCTGCGCCAGGGGACTACCGCTCCGGAAAACCATGCGTTCCTGCCTGGATCGCGCCGCACTGCTTCGCGTCCAAAAGGACAACCGATTATCGCGACAGTGCTCCAGACCCTGGGGCTGCTCGTGGGAGTGATCGTCACCGCACCGTTAACCTATATGGTGACGCTTCGTGTTCTTCCCGGAGTGCCTGGGGCAGTGGGGATCGTTCCATTTCTTATTCTGCTTCCCGTGTTTTACATCGCGGGCCTGCTCGCCTATACCGCGCTGACGATAACTGCCGCCGTGCTGCTCAAGAAGTTACTTATCGGACATTACCGTCCGATAAGCGTCCCGGCGTGGGGAAGCCTGTATGTCCGAAACTGGATCGTTCAGCGATGTGTACGCCTGGTGCCATGGCGCTTGATAGAAATCACCGAGTTTCAGAACCTTGTGTTGCGTGCCTTGGGAGCACGCATTGGCAAACGAGTGCACCTCCATCGCGGCGTAAACCTGACACAAGGCGGATGGGACCTGCTGGAGATCGGCGACGACGTGACGGTTGGTCAGGATGCGACGCTGCAGATCGTGACTCTGGAAGACGGCCAGGTCGTCTTTGGCTGCATCGCTCTCCATTCGGGCGCAACCCTGGAAGTTCGCGCGGGCGTCGGCCGGAACACGACTGTCGGCAGCAACTCCATCCTCAAGGCGTGGTCATTTCTTGGCCCCGACTCGCACATACCAGACAACGAAACGTGGGATGGAGTGCCGGCAAAACAGCAGGGAAGGGCGCCGGCAGCCCCCGCGCCGGACAGCAACTCGCGCGAACTCACGCCGATCCTTCATGGCCTGGCGTTGATACTGGGACGGCTGGCTGTGGAAGGTTTCGTAACCTTGCCGGTTCAGATGCTTGCCCTTTTGTTCGTGTGGGCCGGCGGCGTGGATGGAGCCGTGTTTTTCGAGTCGTTTGCCGACCCCTTTTCACACGCGTGGGTTTTTCTTTTCGAACTGACGCTCGTATTTTCCACTCTGCCGTTGACGTTGATGTTTGAGTTGATCGCGTTGCGATTGCTCGGTGCGGTACGCCCCGGGGTCATCAGCCGCTGGAGCCTGGCCTACGTGCGCGTGAGATTGAAAGTCGGCATCGTGGAGTCGGCTGGACGCTGGTTGTGCGGAACTCTGCTCTGGCCTGTCTGGCTTCGGGCCGCGGGAATGAAGATTGGGCGCGGGTGTGAGATCAGCACGATCATCGATACCATTCCGGAACTCGTCGAGATCGGCCCGGAGACTTTTTTTGCCGATGGAATCCATCTTGCCGGGCCGAAAGTATCTCGCGGAACAGTGCGGCTCGAACCCGTGAGGCTTGGTACGAATGTGTTTCTTGGCAACCATGCCGTCGTTGATTCGGGGCTGAACATTCCTGATGATGTGTTGATTGGAGTCTGCACCGCAGCCGACGGCCCCTCTATTCGAAAGAACAGCTCGTGGTTTGGGCATCCACCGTTTGAACTTCACAATCGTGAAACCGTGGAGTGTGACCGGGCGTTCACGCACGACCCGTCATGGCCCCGCTACCTTAATCGAGTGTTCTGGGAACTTCTCCGATTCACATTGCCCCTGGTGCCCGTGCTGGTTGCACCGCCTGCGTACTTGTTCCTCGAGCGCGCCGCTGAAACTGTGTCGTTTCCTGTCCTGCTGCTGGCCGTGATTCCGGCTGCGGAAATCGCCGTATTCGCCATCCTGATTCTGTTTGTACTCGGATTGAAATGGATGTTGCTGGGCCGGGTTCGTCCCGGCACACACCCTCTGTGGTCGTGCTGGTGCAGCCGTTGGGACTTCCTGTATGTGGCCTGGGATTTCTGCGCAAGCGCTCCGCTGGCAGCCCTCGAGGGAACCTTGCTGCTGAATGTTTATCTGAGAGCGATGGGAATGAGAATCGGACGAAACGTTGTTCTGGGCCCCAGCTTCGTTCACGTGGTGGACCCGGATATGCTTGAGTTTCAAGACGGAACGACTGTCAGTTGCCTCCTGCAGGCACATACTTTCGAGGATCGGGTCTTGAAAATCGACCGTGTCACGGTTCGTCGCGACGCCACGATTGGCCATGTGGCCCTCCTGCTCTACGGTTGCGACATAGGAGAAGGAACATACGTTATCCCCCACAGCGTCGTGATGAAGCGTGAACGACTCCTCCCGGACCGCGTGTATGGCGGATGCCCCACGGACGTGGTTTCCATTCCGGAGAACACTCCCTCCCTGATCAGCGCGGATTGAATGAACCCCGAAACCGCGGGGATTTCGACGTTCAGAGTCCTCATTGCGGCTGTGGGTTCTCTCTGCGGCTACTGAATTCTAATCATGGCTGCAGGCCTGTGTGGCACCAGGCTTAGTTCGCCAGGGAAGAGACTTTGGTAGGTGAAGGGGCGGTATTTCGCGGTGAGGAAGAGTTCCCGGGCGTCTGCAGGAACATTGAATGTGATCGATTGACGCACGGTCTGGCCTGCGGGAAGCAGCAGGTCCAGCGGATTAGGATTGGCATCCTGCGGCAGCTTGAAGGTGCGGCCGCGTTCATCGAACATGAATAATTCCAAGCCCTTGCCTGGGAAGCGCTTCGTCTGTTGGGAGTCGGTGCTGGCGAGATGCCAGAAGAGGGTGTACGCGATGGTCGGGCCTGCAGTGGTCTTGTCGACCTTGTCCACGGCGAAACAACCGGTGTCTGCGCAAACCTCCTCTCCGATCGGTTTTGGATTCTCAAACCGCGGGCCAAAGACCGCGATTCCCGTTGAGACAACAACATAGAACGCCAGATAACCTCCCCAAAAGGCGAGGAGCCTGCCGGCACTGCGGCGTTTGCCACTGAGCCAGAAGACGAGGACGGTTACCAGTGCCGCAACCGAACCCAGCAAAGTGACGAGTACGGCCAGAACGCCGCCAAAGATCACAAAGAGCGTCCCACACATCAAAGCGAGTACGGCAAGCAACATGGACTTCATGTTTATCTCAAATCCCATGTTCGTTTCTCTTCGGGGCTGAGTCCTGTGCGCGCCAGCAGAATTCCAGCGCAGCCGCCCACCATTCCATCGATTGTTCCGAGGAGGCCACCAATAACAAACAGATGAGCGAGCGAGCCGCCGAGGACATCGAAGATATTCAGCCGTTGATATTCCGTCGCGGTATACGAGGGAGTTTTGGGAATCTCGGCGCCGGGAAGCCCGGGCACGAAAGCGAGAACGTACCCAAAGGCCATCAACGCTACGAATACCATCAGGCCGCTGACCAGACCGCTCCAGAAACCGACACGCAGCCCGTTGCGCATCCTTCCGGTTTTGATGGCTCCGTGGGCGCCGCAGATGAAGGAAAGCGCAAGTGCGGAGAACATCGGTAGAAATCCAAAGGGGGTGTACCCGTTCGCGGAGATGTAACCGACAATCCACACCGTGCCGATTGTCAGACCCCACTTCGTTCCGAGTTGCAGGACCAATAGGTCTTCAGAAGTCTTTGGTCTAGTCCGCCACACGGCGACATACGCGTAAAAGAGGAATCCCAAACTTACGTTGGCGAGACCCTGGAGGTCCCGGTTCGGGTTGGGATCGGGATACAACAGGACGCTCGAGACTATTGTCAGGACACACAGTGCCAGGCCTGCCAGTAGCCAGTTGCGAAGGTTCATCGGGCTGGGTGCGCGCACGATGTAACCGGCGACCTGCCGGACATACCAAAAATCGGCGCGCCACCGACCTCGGTCCGGAAGGATCGAGTCACGGTAGGCTTCAAGCAAATCCCCGGACTCTGTTTCTGCTTCGGCAGAGTTTAGAAAGCTGCGCAACAAAGAGTCCGCCCATCGCGGCGGGTGGGGCGTGCGCTCGGGCAGTTCTACATCGGGTCCCATACGAATCCTTTCAACGGCCACCGAATGCCATGCCAGATGTCATTTATCGCGGCTCGTGCGTCGTTGAGCGCCAACACGCCTGCGGGCTCAAGCCGATAGAATCGCCTTGAGCGGCCATCGCGAATCGGCGTTCCCAGGCCGAGCCGGGAACGGATGAGTCCCTTTCCTTCCAGCCGCTCGAGCGTTGCATGGATCGCTCCGGCAGCAATATCGCGTTTCAACCGTTCCTGGACCTCTCTCAGAATTCCGCGTCCGTATGCGTCTTCCCGCAATCGCAGTATGGCGAGAAGAACCGCCTGCTCGAAAATGCCGAGTGTTTCTGCCATGTTGTTGCCTATATTGTAGGCAGTAAGAACGCTCGTCAAGTAATTTCCCGGCACGGCTGAATACTCGTGCACCGGGGCGCTGGGGGCGCTACTCTGGCGTCATGGGATTTCTCCGGTCCGTGGGAATGCTGCTCATCGTTCGCCAAGTGATGCCCTTGGCGCCATTGGGCCCCATGATGACGATCCGATCGGAAATCCTGATCGCCGCGCTGCTCGCAATTTCTCTTGCTGCCGAGCTGGTTGACCCTATCGCTGTTCAATTGGTGTTCGCTGCGCTGTTTGTTCCTCTCGGCATCGCCGTAGCCGTTGCAAGAAGGTCGGTTCCATCCGAAAGACGGATTCCCGCGCCTTCTCCATTTCTCCCCTCGTTCGCTTCCCGGGCTCCTCCAGTTTCCTGAATCCCTGCAGCGAAAAATTTATGGCGCCGTACTGGAAGCAGGTCTGTTTCCAGGAATTTCGACATCTCAGGAGGCTGGCAATGGCAGTTTGGACGGATTTCGTTGATGTGATTTACACAACTTTGATGGGGCTCTCGACATTTCTCGGCGGCAATATGGGGCTTGCGATTGGATTGCTGTCGCTCAGTGTCCGCGTTGCCATGTTGCCGCTGACGCTGTGGATCGCCCAGCGGTCGCTGGAAGCCCAGGCGGTGTTGAAGAAGATCGAGCCGGAACTGATGACCATTCGACGGAAACATCAGGATGATCCCGAACGAATGTGGAGAGAAACGGCCAACCTTCACCGGCAACATGGCATCAAGACCCCGGACGGCCGGACCCTGCTCGGTGGCGTCGTCCAGATCCCGCTGTTTCTTGGACTCTTCGCGGCCGTACGGCGTGGTTTGTCCGGCAGTAGCCGGTTCCTCTGGCTCAAAGACTTGACCCACTCCGACCCTTTGCTCGCCTGCATTTGCGCGGTTCTGGCTGCGTTGTCGGCTTTTCTTGCGCCGAATGCTGCAGGGTCGCACCGGATCGTGTCGATCTTCCTGCCCGCCGCGCTGACCCTGCTGTTCCTGTGGCGTATCAGCGCCGGTGTCGCCATTTATTCACTCAGCTCCGGCGTCGTCGGCGTCGTTCAATCGTTGTTGATACGCCGCCACTGCGGCAACATAATGCGCGGATAAGGGGAAGCGGATCACGAGTCCCGGCTGGTAAAAAGCATGACGCGGAGGCTATGATTCCCGCGATTCTCAGGAGGAAGGTTCAATGGCTTTACAGTGGCGCCGATTTCTGGGGAGTGTGCTGGTCCTTTGTCTGGCAGGGTCTCCCTTACTGGTTTTGCAGCTCCGGGCGCAGAGTGTCGCGGCCGGAGTGTACACAGACCAGCAGGCCATGCGCGGCCAGGCGATCTACAAGGCGCGTTGTTCGTCATGTCACGCGGACAGTCTCGGAGGCCGCACCGGGCCACCCCTGACAGGCGCCGATTTCCTCGCCAACTGGGATACCGGGCCGTTGCTGGACCTAGCCAACAAGATCGGCAAGACCATGCCGAAAGACGAGTCAGAACGGCTGACCCCACAGGAAACGGCCGACATTCTGGCCTACGTGCTCCAGGTCGGAAAATTTCCCAGTGGAGGGGCGGAACTCCGTGCGGACGATGCTGCATTGAAGAGTTTGAGTTTTCCTGCCCGGGCTGCTTCAGAACAAAAGGCCCCGGCGATTGTCGGGCAGTTGCCGTCGCTTCCTCCCGACGGCAACGTGGCACAAGTGATGCGCGGCATTCTGTTTCCCAGTGCCAACATTATTTTCACGGTCCAGAGCATCGACCCCGGAGCCAAGAAGGCGCCAACCGATTCGGGAGCGGGAGGCTTCGATTGGTTGAGCTGGGGACAGGGCGTGTACAAAGGGTGGGATGTCGTCGATTACGCCGCCGTCTCTGTTGCCGAATCCGCGAAGCTGATGCTGACTCCGGGCCGTCGGTGTGAGAACGGCAAGCTGGTTCCCGTATCCGATCCGGACTGGATAAAGTTCACCCTTGAGCTGGCGGATGCCGGCAAGGCGGCGTACAAGGCGTCGCAGACCCGGAACCAGGAAATCGTCAGCGAGTCCACCAATCAGCTCAACGACTCCTGTTCCAACTGTCACCGCGTCTTCCGCGGAAGGACGCACTGTGTGAAGCCGTGAGCGAGGCATCCGCCGGCGCTTTGCAATCGCGGCAATGCTTCGCGCGAGCGCCCCTTCTCTTGAGGCACGGCTGGCCGGTTTATCCCGGCAGCGGGGGCGCGAAGGTTTTCTCCGAATCGTTCACCATTAGTTGGCGGTTGACACCAAGTTTCGATACACTTCGCAGATCTTCCGGAGGTTCGATTTTAGGGCTTTAGAGGTGTACGGCTATGCAAGGTCTGAAGCGCGGAGTTTTGGCTCTTATCCCCGTTCTTACGTTGATGGTGCTGTTTAACACGGCGGCGTTCGCCCAAATGGATCTGGTAGGAGAGTGGGCCAACCTGTTCCACGAAGATCAGCCGGAGCGCCTTGGCGGTCCCGACGTCGGGGACTATGCCGGCATACCACTCAATGACGCCGCGCGGATGAAAGCGGACGCGTGGAATGCCGATGTCCTTTCCGAGCCCGAACGCCAATGTATCCCTCATCCTTCAGACTACTCTCCGCGTGGACCGGCGATGGTGCAAATCTGGAAAGAGCTCGATCCACTCACACGCGAGATGGTCGCCTTGCGCACTCATATCTCATGGCAGGCGCCGGAACGATGGATCTGGATGGATGGGCGGCCTCATCCGGATGAATTCGCCGCGCACACCTGGCAGGGCTTCTCGACAGGCGAGTGGCTGGGACAGGTGCTGAAGGTGACGACCACGCATCTGAAGACTGGATGGATTCGGCGCAACGGCATTCCGCGCAGCGATCAGGCGGAGTTGACGGAGTACTTCTATCGTCACGGCGAGTATCTGACGTGGACGGTCATCATCAATGATCCCATCTACCTGACCGAACCGATGGTGCGAAGCTCCGATTTCCGCTGGGCGCCAGGACAACAGGTTCTGACCTATCCTTGCCAGATCGTTGCTGAGCTCGATCACGAACAGGGCTGGGTGCCGCACTGGCTGCCAGGCACGAATCCCACGCTCGAGCTTTACTCCAAGACTTACGACGTCATCCAGGAAGGAGCGCGCGGCGGGCCTGAAACCATGCTCCCGGAATTCCGCAAGAAAGTCGTTGCCGCCCAAAAGTGGCCCCCGCCGGCGCAACCTGCTGCCGGTGGCCGCGGCGGCCCTGGGGGCGGAGGCCCTGCGGGCGGCGGCTTTGGCCCCGGAGGTGGAGCCGGTGCTCGCGGTGGCGGTGCTCGTGGTGGCGGTGCTCGCGGTGGAGGTGGCGGGGCGCCCCCCGCGGCTCCCGCGGGACGGGGACAGTAGGGACGGCATGAAATCCATCAAGTATTTCCTGGTTTTGTTCAGTGTCGCGGCCGCGCTGGCCGGCGGAGCTGCCACGCTTCAGGCCCAGCGGGGGGGCGCGCCACGCGGGGGCACGCCACAAGCAGAGCAGATTCGAACGGCGATCTACGACCCCCAGCAGCGGATCTATTACGCCGACGCTAATGATCGGACGGTCCGCGCTCTTCCTGTACAGGACAACGTCTGGATGATCGTTGGCGCCGGCGCGAATATCGCCGTCCAGACCGGCGATGAGGGCGTCCTCGTCGTGGATACGGGAAATGGAGCAGCAACCGAGAAAGTCCAGGCTATCCTGCGCGCCCTCTCGACAAGGCCGATCCGCTACATTCTGAATACGAATTATCATCCGGATCACACCGGTGGAAACGAAGCCCTGCGGGGAATTCCCGCGGGCGGCGGCCGTGGCGGCGGCGGAGGGGGCCGCGGAGGCGCAGGTGGAGGCGGCGTCCCGATCGCCTCTCATGAGAACGTCCTCGGTCGCATGAGCGCACCTACTGGAAAGACCGCGCCGACTCCCCCTAATGCGTGGCCCTCCGAAACGTATAACTCGGCGTTTCATGACCTCTACTTCAATGGCGAGGGTATCCAGATGATCCATGTCCCGGATGCCATCACCGACGGCGACAGCCTCGTCTATTTTCGCCGTTCCGACGTCATTGCTGCCGGCGATATCTTCATGACCACCACGTATCCCGTGATCGATCTCAAGGCGGGAGGCACCATCAACGGCGTCATTGCCGGTCTGAACAAACTCCTGGATCTCTGCATCGTGAAGGAGAAACAGGAAGGCGGCACGATGGTCATCCCGGGACACGGCCGAATCAGTGACGAGGCCGATGTGCTGGAGTATCGGGACATGTTGACGATTGTCCGCGACCGCATTCAGGACGCCGTCAAGAAAGGCAGAACCCTGCAACAAATACAATCTGCAGGATTGACGAAGGATTATGACGGCCGGTACGGAGCCACAACGGGCTCCTGGACCACGGCGATGTTTATTGAGGCGGTGTACGAAAGCCTCACTCAGAAATAATTTTTGAATTGCTGGACGGGAGAAAAACACATGAAAGGCAAGGTAGCTCTTCTTTTTGCGCTGGGAACACTGGCGACGTCGGTAGCAGCCTACGCACATCATTCTTTCGCGGCTACGTATGACGAGTCAAAGACGATTGAGATCAAGGGGAGGATCGTGGTGTTTCAGTTTCGCAACCCCCATTCCTTCGTGACCGTCGAGGTTACCGAGGAGAGCGGCAAGAAAGTACGTTGGGGTGTCGAGGGTCCCGGATCGACTCAGCTGGCCAACAGCAACATTCAGAACGATACGCTGAGGTACGGAGATGAAGTGGTGGTCACTGGAAATCCCTCACGCACCCCGGACGAGAAGAAGCTTCGACTCCGCACGATGAAGCGGCCCGATGGGTTCAGCTTCGGCTTTACGCCGGAGCAGCAGAAAGCGACAGAACAATAATGAGCCGCAGGATCCCGGGCGGGGTGGCTTTGGCCGTGTTCGTTTCCATGACTCTTTGCCTGGCGGGACGGTACCAGGCGCAGGGCAGGGGGCAGGCGGGGGCGCCACGGGGCGGGGGACGCGGCGGTGCTCAGGCCGCTCCCCAGACCGCGCAGGCTGCCGCAACCAATGACCTCACAGGCTATTGGGTAAGACTCGTTACCGAGGACTGGCGGTGGCTGATGGTTGTGCCGCCGAAAGGCAATGCGGACAGTATCGCTCTGAGCCCCGCGGGTACCGCCATCCTGAATGCATGGGATCCCGCGAAGGACGAAGCGGAGGGCAACCAGTGCAAGGGATACGGTGCGGGTGCGATCAGCCGGCTTCCGACACGCGCTCATGTCACCTGGCAGGACGGCAATACGTTGAAGTGGGAAACCGATCAGGGAATGCAGACCCGGCTATTCAAATTCGGCGCAGTCGCCGAGCAGGCTGAGGCCAATCCGGGGTCTCCCACCTGGCAGGGTCTTTCCGTGGCGGAGTGGCAGCCCGCCGGCCCAGGTGGCCGAGGCGGCGGTCGTGGAGGTCCGGGCGGCCCCGGCGGTTTCCCCGGTGCTCCCGTACCGGCGGCGGCTGCAAATACGGGTCCTCCGGCGGCCGCAAATACGGGTCCTCCGGCGCCCGGCGGCCGCGGAGGCAACAACCAAAACGGCTGGTTGGAGGTTATCACCACCAATGTGAAGTCGGGCTACCTCCGGAAGAATGGCCTCCCGTATAGTGAGAAGGCAAAAATCACGGAATACTTTCAGCCCACACCGGAGACCTACGGTGTGCGCTACATGATCGTGACCACCATTATCGAAGATCCCGAGTATCTGGCGGGCCCATTGATCACGAGTTCGAACTACAAAAAGTTACCGGAAACCAACAATGGCTGGGATCCTCAGCCCTGTTCAGTGAGGTAGTGGGGAGATCAGGGGAAGGGGAGTAATTCGGGGACGAGTAATTCGGGGACGCGCACTAAATCCGCGCACGATTCCTCACGAACGAAGATTGTTCGCCGGGATTTAGCGCGCGTCCCCGAATTACTCCCCGTTCCCTGACCTCCCCCGCCCGAATTCAGAGTAGTGGCGGAATTCTGCAGAAGGAGTCGTTGACCATGTCCCGTTCAACACAACGTTGGGATACAGCCTACGAATGGAAAGCTGTCCTGCTTCTTGGGCTCGGCTTCGGTCTTGTGGGGCTTGATCGCTGGATCATCGCTCCCCTGTTCCCGTGCATGGTCGCGACGGATGTAGCGCCGGGTTGTGGCGCCGCCGGACTCGGTTTGAACTACCAGGAGATTGGCACGCTCGTGGGCGTGCTCGGTGTCGTCTGGGGAGTGTTCGCCGCGCTCAGCGGCCGCTTGTCGGATAAAGTGGGCCACCGCAGGATCCTCATTCCGGCGATCCTTCTATTCTCTTTGATGTCGGGCATCTCCGGCATGGCCGCGGGCCTGGCGAGCCTTGTTGCCGTGCGCGGTCTGATGGGGCTGATGGAAGGATCTTACTGTCCGACCAGCTTCACGGCGACGGCTGCCGCCGCGCATCCTTCGCGTCGCGGATTCCTTCAGGGTTTGCAGCAGAGCGGATTTGCCCTTCTCGGTTTCGGTCTCGGGCCGATTATCGCCACCCAGCTTCTCAAGTTTGTCTCGTGGCGCCAGGTGTTCTGGGTTGTTGCGATTCCCGGATTCATCGTGGGCGGTCTGCTGTTCTTCGTCCTCCGTGAGCCGAAAGACACCCAGGGCGGCGCCGCACTTGGCGCCGTTTCCAACGGTGGCAGGGGAGGCTATCTGGAAGTGCTGAAGAGCCGAAATATCGTACTGTGCATGATCTCCTTGATGTGCGCCATGGCCTGCATCTTCGTGCTGGGAGGCATGCTGCCGAACTACCTGGTGGACTACCTGAAACTCACTCAGGACCAGATGGGCTTTGTCACGTCAGCACTGGGGTTCGGCGGTTTCGTAGGCCAGTTCGGGGTTCCCGGAATTTCCGACAAGCTCGGACGAAAGCCCACTGCGGTACTCGCCTTCCTCGGCGCCGCGATCACGGTCTGGTTGTTCATGGGAATTGGCGCCACGCCAAACTCCCTGTTCGTCATGTTGTTCCTGGTGTCGTTCTTCTCACTGGGTAATGTCGCGCTGATCACCGGACCCATCGCCACGGAGGCGGCCCCCGCCGGACTCATTTCTGCGGCGATTGGCATTGTGGTGGCAGCCGGTGAAGTCTTCGGTGGTGGTATCGCTCCGGTGATCGGCGGCGCGATCGCGCAGAGCCGCGGCATCGAGAACATTCTCTGGATGCCGTTGATCGGCGTCGGTCTGGGCGCACTTGTCTCGCTGTTTGTTAAGGAGACGGCGCCGGCAAAAATAGGCAGTCTGGCACGGGCCGCAGCCCGGTAGATCGTCTATTTCTCGCCCGGATCGATGACTTCTCCGGGACGCGTTCCCCACGTGAAAGTTCCGTCGATCCGTTTCACCGTGCGCATCCGGATGCGATGGTCATCGGGCTCGCGGCCGGGGTTCCCGGCGATCTCGACGGCGTCTCCGTATTTCAGCGTGTCATTCTGGACGCCTGTGTTGTTCAACTGCGTTGTGCCGGCCCATTCCACCGACCAACGAACGGTTTCCGTTCCAGTCGTGACCTCCACGGTGACGAACGAGTGGGGATTGCGGAACGAAAAATTAACCATCTTGCCTTGAATTGTGACGGACTTGCTTTCGTCGTAGGTCGCCGCAAAAGAGTGGTGCGCATATGCGGCTACCGGCGCCAAAGCCGCCGCGGCCAGCAGGGAAACGAATAGGGTCTTCATATTGTCCTGAACGTTACCCGAGGAAACCGGTCGGACGCCAGAAGAAAGTGCTGTCTCTTTTGCGGCAACTTTGGCTCTGCCTCCACAACAAAAAACCGGCCTTCCTCTTGTTCGAGGAAGGCCGGAAGAGAAAAACCTTAGCAACCTGAGACCAGGTCTCTCCAGGTCAGAACGTCAAGCGGAGCTGGGCCTGGAAAGTACGGGAGCCCGACTTGCTTGAGATCGACCCGAACGGCCCGCCGAAATTGGTGAAGTAATTCGGAATACCGGGCTGGGGATGATTCAGCACATTGATCGAATCGACCCGGACCGCGATTTGCTTGGATTCGGTAAGCCGGAACGTCTTTTGCGCGTTGGCATCGAGCGAGAACTGTCCCCAATACTCCAACGTGCGCATTCCAAGCGTGCCGAGTTCTCCCGGCGCGGGGTTCACCAGAGCATAGACTGCCGTTGATGTGGGGTCTCCCGGCGTCAGCTCAAAGGAATTCGCCGTACCTGCGGGGACTCTCATGGCCAGTGCGGTAAGAGTACAGCGTGAAGCGAGCGACGCAGCGACAAGTGAAGGGTCGTCGCATTGCGGGTCGCGTATGCTTGCGAAAGTATCTCCATAGTACGTTCCCGACGGGCCGTCAAACACGACCGTTCCTTTCGGGATCTTCCACTCCGGGCTGGCCACGACGTACCTTCCATTGCCGTACCGCATGGACTGGGCGCCCAGAATGTCGGCTGGAGAACCGCTGGCCATGTTGAGGATGAAGCTCGTCTGCCACCGTTCGATGAGTCTTGCCACCCAGCCCGACGCGTTGGCAAACAGAAGCTTGTTGGGCCCGATCGGCAATTCGAACGTGCCGTTCATACGGAACGAGTGCGGGCCCTCTCGGCCGCGGGCGCGATCGAGATCTCTCATCAGCGGATCGGTAATGGCGCCCTGCCCATTCTGCATCGACTTGGCCCAGCTGTAGGTGGACTGAAAGCTGATGCCCTGCGTCGGCCGAAGCGAGAACTGGACCTGCAGCGCGTGATAGTTGCTGTTCCAGAGATTGGCGTTGTACGTCGCCGAGTTCAGCTGGGGGTTGGCGATCAGATAGTTCTCCGGGAAGCAGCGGGTTGCGATATTCGTCAGACCATTGGCCAGGCGATCGCATCCGTTTCGGAGAAGGACCTGGGACCGAGGAGCATCGAGTCCGGCGGGATTCCCCTGCAAACCTGCGGCGGGATTCGAACTCAGTAGAGAATTGGCAACTCCGAGCAAGTTGCCGTTGGCAAGCAGCGTTGCGAAGCTGTTGCCGCCGCCGGAAGTGCTTAGGCGAAGTTGTTCCGAACCTCTGCTTGTGGTTCCGTTGACCGTGCCGTAGCTGCTGGGAACCCCAGCCAAGCGAAGCCCCGCAAACATCTCGTCGAACAATGCCACATTCTGGCCGAGCCGGGTTTGCTCCAGCGCGTCGAACAACTCGGGGTTGTACATGACCGTGTTCTCGTTCACGTTCAGTGTGCCGGGCATTTTTCTGGCCAGCGTTCCGACCCACCGGACATCCAGGGTCATGTTTCGCCGGAGACTTCGCGTCACCGACAGAGTCAGGTTCTGCGTATACGGAGCCACAAAGTTCGGGTCGTAAGACGCCGTGGACGCGCTTCTGGCATAAATCGGAACAGCCTGCCCTGGAGCGCGGGATGGCGCCAGCGGCACCAGTGCCGGGATATCGCTGACCTGGAGGGCGCGGGTCGCCAGAATGGCCGAAACATTCGGGTCGTTGGCGCTCAAGTTCTGCGTCAGCGAGCCCCCGAGCGCTGAAGCCAGGGTGTTCTGGTTGACGGAAGTGCGGGAGAAGGTGACCTGATAGCCGCCGCGCACCGTGGTTCTGCCTTCTCCAAACCAGGGAACCTGCCAGGCGAAACCGACCGCCGGGCCAAAGTTGTTGCGGTCGCGCGGCACAACCGTCTTATTCGGATTCGGCGAGTTCGGCCCCACGAACTCGATATCCGTTATCAAGCTCGGGTCGCAGGTCGAAACTGGAAGCAGAGCCGATTGTTGGACTCCCGGCTTGCAGTCCAGGAAGCTTGTTCCCGGCGCCAGGCTGGCGGCATTGTTCCCGTAGCCGGTCAGATACAGAGCTCCAGGTTGCAACCAGCTGTCGAAAAGCTGTCCTCCGGCATTCGCGCTGCGGCTGGCGCCGAACAAACCGTTACCCTGATCAAGGGTCGTCGACGTCAAGCCCGACCTGACGTAAGGAGAGGAGTAGTATTCGTAGCGCAATCCCAGGTTCAGGGTAAGACTGGGAGTCAGTTTGTAGTCATCCTTCCCAAAGAAGGCGTAGTCTGAAGACACGGTCTCCCGGTACTGGTTAAATCGGGTCGTGGTGTCCTGCCACACCCCGCCGGCAACGTCATCATGGTTCTCGATCCAGTACGGCATTCTGATACTGCCGATGGAGTCCGTCATCAGGTAAGCCAGATTCGCGGCGAGGTCCCGGCCTCCCTGCGGAAAGACTGCGCCCGAAGTCCCGGTGGTTGCGCCTAATTGCCCCGTCTGGCCCGCGTCTCCAAAAGGACTGACGGTGTTGGAAGAGCCTGCCACATTGCCATAGGTCGCGACTGGATAGGGTTGAAGGCTGTATCCCTTGGATCGCGGATACCGCAAATCCGCGCCGAACTTGAACGCGTGTTTTCCGCGTGTCCAGCTCAGGGTATCGGCAAAATTGTAGAGCGGGTCGTTGAAGCCGATTTGCGTGACGCCTGTCGTTGTCTCCATGACGCCGGTGTTAAACGGTAAACCGCTGGCCCCCGTGCCTACGGTTGGCGCCACCACAACGGGGTAGATGACGCCGTCTCTCGTACCTCCATTCTCCAGGAAAGAGCGCGCTTCCTCGGCTGTTTTCGCGTCGGGGGACAGCCACGCGGGAACGCTGTTGGTCTGGTTCAGATTCAACCCAAACCGGCCTTCGTTGAGGAGCGTCGAACTCAACGTCGAGGTGACGTTGACCGTAAAGACGTGCGGACGCCTGTAGGTTTGTCCGGACAATCCGTCTGGCCAATCCCCCACGTTATCGACGTTATTGTCACGCTGGTAGGTCCAGCTTCCGGCAATGCGGTGCATTCCAAAGTTCTGGTCGACCTTGATGTTGATTTGCTTGCGATTCGAATAGGCTTCGCTTCCGGTGATCGAACTGTTGGTGTTGTTGCCGGAACGGCCAAGAAGCCAGCGGAAATTCGCAGAGACCAGTCCGTCTCCATTCGTATCATTGATGAAATCGTTCGGGTGCGGCATCTTTGCCAGGATCTTGGCGAAGTATCCGGCGGAATTAAAAGTTCCCGGCCGGTTCAAATCCCAGGAAGAACCCGAGGAAGGAAACATGGCGGCACCCACATAGGCGTTGCCGCGGCTGTCGGTTGCACTGGGGCAGTCATTGGCTGTGAAGGGGGTCCCGCTGGCGGTCACGTTTCCGAAGACGCTGAAACACACCAGGCGGCCCGTGTACGGCGTGCCATTGGGCCAGAACTCGGGCATCAATGGCTTGCCCGCATCATCGACGGACGCGATGCTGGCGCCAACGGCGACCGGATAACTTGTGGGGTTGTTTGCCGGGTCTCCGCTGTCCGCAACCCAGCCCTCCCAGAATCGGAAAATTCCGTTTCGAGCTTCATCTGTCAGAACGCGATTCTGTTGAAGCTGGCGCGTGTTGGAGATGTTCTGGTCCCACAGCGCGTAGAAAAAGGTCTTGTTCCGGATAATTGGTCCGCCAAAGCTGATCGTGTACTGGTTGTTGTTTCTCCAATCCGGCTGTGTGGGAGTCCATACGCCGTTGACGGTGTCGTTGTTGTTGCCCCAGGTATTGGCGTTCAGAGCGGTGTTTTGAATGTTCCAAACGGCGCTTCCCGTGAACCTGTTGGTTCCGGAGCGGGTCTGGATCTGGATTTGCGAGTTGCCCCGCCCGAGTTCGGCGTCCACAGGGGAGAGGATGAGCCGGATTTCTCCCACCAGATCCGGGTTGATGGTTGTCGTCGAAAGCTGACGTGTGTCACCGGAGTACGCCGTGGGGTTGAAGAACCCGCCCTGGCCATCCAAAGTGCCGCCCTGGGCGCTGAAAGTCTGATCGGTCAGGGTCAACCCATCCCGGGTGACATTGATGGAGTCGATGCCCAGACCGCCGATGGTATTCGATCCGGAGCCAATCGGGCTGAGCCGCAGGCCCGGCAGAATATCGAGCAGATCGAGCACATTGTTTCCCACCAGGGGCAGATTACGGATACGGTACTCGGGGAGGACATCTCCGACCGATGCGGAGGATGCCGCCAACGCGCCCTGTTGATCCACCTGCACTTCGACGGTGGTCGCCGTTGCGCTCACTTCCATCCGAAAATTCTGGCGGACACTCACTCCGCCGCTCAACTCCAGATTGTTGACGGTGTTTGTTCGAAAGCCAGGCAAAGTGGCTCGGACTTGATACGCGGTGCCCGGTTGGAGGCTTGGGAAGGTGTAGGCCCCCGCCTCGTTAGTCAGTCCGGTACGCACGATGCCTGTGTCGACATTGGTTACCGTAATGGTAACGCCGGGAATCAGAGCTCCGCTCTGGTCCGTGACCACGCCACCCAACTGAGCACTGGTGCCCTGAGAAAGCGCCGCACTTGCCGCTAACAGGGTAAGGAGCACTGCTCCTGCAAAATATCTCGACATATTCCCCCCTATGTTTGAATCTGAAAAAAGGTTCTTCATTCCAAAAATCTCCCCAACACAGACAAAACCAAGGCTCATGTGTTTCCGTTTTTCGCTTAGAGTTGCCGGAAGCTTAGTGTTTCCGCCCATGACTCGCATCGGAGCGAAATCCTGTTTTAGGAAGGACGCAGATCCTAGAACGGCGTCGAAGGGCTCATGGACGCGTGAAACCCGACGGCAGTCGCTATTGCGATCTTTCCAATCGAATCCCACTCACGCTGGGAGTGCACTCCCTGTTCTACCGCCTGCAGGGGAAATACGATCAACGCACGTCCGCAGGAAATTCACCAGGTCTACGTGTATGAATCGAATGGTCTTGTCGCTCGTCACTTTGTGTTGGATCATCCCGGCTGCCTCAGGGGCACCACAGGGCGATCGTCACGGTGTAAGCGTGATTGAAGTGAAGACCCACGCCGAAGCCGAGGAGCTTCGCGATCGAGTTCGTGCGGGAGACTCGTTCGGACTGTCCGCCATCAAGTCTTCTGTCGGCAGATCCTGGGCCGATGGCGGTTACATCGGCAATGTTCGCGCTTCGGACTTGAGATCCGAGCTCCGAACGCCGCTTGAACGAATGAAACCCGGCGAAGTCAGCCCGGTCATAAGAGTCGGTTCGGAGTATCTCCTGCTTCGCTGGTCCACGGCCGAAGAAGATCGCTGGAGATCCGAGTACAGCGCCGGACTTCAGGCTCTTCAGCAAGGGCGGTACCCAGCGGCTGTCCGGTCGTTCCTGGCCGCCATTACAGATGCCGCAGAGTTCGGCCCCGAAGATCACCGTGTCGCCAGGAGCATGCGCGCGTTGTCTCAGGTCTACCGCCTTCAGGCGAATTACGCCGGCGCGAAGCTCGTGGCGCAGCAATCCCTGAAGATCTTTGAACGTCTGGTGGGTGCGGACCACCCTGCAGTCATTCCCAGCCTCCAGAATCTCGCAGCCATTGGGCAAGAGAGTGGAGATTTCGGCCAGGCGGAACAGTTGTACCGGAAAATTCTGGCCATTCGGTGGGGAGCGCCGTCGGGAGCGGTGCGGGTAGACGCCGGGGAGGTGCTGGAGGAACTCGCGGCAGTGCTCCTCGCGGGATATTCAAAGGATGCGAAATTTGACGACGTCTTCGGCAAGTTCGAAGAGATGCTCTCGCAGGCGGAGCTCCGCAGTGATCTTTACGCAGCGATCAGCGACGCCCTGTTGAATGCCGCGCTTCCGGCGGAAGCGGAGGCGATCATGCGGCGGGCGGTCCTGGAGTTTCCGAATTCCAGGGAAGTTCGCAGTAAACAGGCCGATACGTTCGTCCGAGCCCAACGATTTGAAAAGGCGCTGGACGCCTTCGAAGCGGCGGCAGCGTTGCCGGGACCGGAGGACTCCGGCGTCGATAAACAGCAACTTAGTCTCATCTATCAAAATATCGGCAAAATGAACGTGCTTCTGGTTCGGTTCGACGCCGCTTTGGCAGCGTATGACACGTCCCTGCAGATGGATCCAAAAACGTGGAGTCGCAGGTCGCGCGAGCCGATCTGCTTTTGCGCCGCGGCATGCTCGATGAGGCTTTGGCCGGGTACAAGCGTGTCACTTCGGCCCACCCGGAAAGCGCCGCCGCCTACCACGGCCTTGCTGAAGCGGAGGCGCAACGGGGCCGGTTTCGAGACTCGGCCGCTGCTGCCGAAAGGGCCCTCGAACTCGATCCCGGCGACAGCCGTTCACGTTACCTCTACGGCATCGCGCTGATCCGTTCCGACAGGACCGAAGAAGGTCGTAAAGCCGTGCGCGAATACAAACGCCTGGAGGCGGAGAGGCTCGCCGCCGACCGGCGCCGGCGAGAGATTGCGGAACTCAATCGAAGCGCCGCGGCGAAGCTGGTGGATGGACAGCAGGAAGACGCGATTGCGTTATTTCGCAGAGCCCTCGAGCTACACCCCGACGCTGCAGCCCAATCGGCCCTTTATTTGAAGCTGGGCCTGGCGCAGGCAAGTCTGGGACGGCACCGGGAGGCAGCTGAGACTTTTCAAACCGCGGTCGATAAGGGAATCCGCAGCTTCCTGATTCACAGGAGTCTTGCGGCAGAATACGAAGGGCTATCCGACTCCCGCATGCTTAAGGAACGGGCCGTCTACCTGCAGCAATACGACGCGGCGCTGTCGGCAAGACTAAACGGACGTTCCGAACCCTCCTCATGAAAAGCGGCACGATCATCTTTTGGTCGGTGCTCCTGATTTGCGCGGGACCCCCTGCTGTTGCGCCCGCGGTTGAAAAGGCGGAGGCCGTGCGTTTTACAGACGCAACCGCGAAGGCGGGGATCCGTTTCAAGCAGGAGAATGGAGCATCGCCGGAAAAATATCTGCCCGAAACCATGACGGGCGGCGTTGTCGTGTTCGACTTCGACAACGACGGCTGGCTCGACCTCTTTTTCGTTAACGGTGGCTCCTTTGCGGATAAAGAAAAGGCGGCCGGAGCACAGCACCGACTGTACCGGAACAACTCGGACGGTACGTTTGCCGATGTGACGTCTTCGTCCGGTATTGGCGTTACAGGGTTCGGGATGGGGGCGTGCTCAGCGGACTACGACAACGACGGCTGGGCCGACCTGTACGTCACGGGCGCCGGCTCCAGCAGGCTCTACCGAAATACCACCAAGGGAAGTTTCGAAGACTGGACCACCAGGGCCGGGGCCGATTCCACGGCCTGGAGCGCCAGTTGCGCTTTTGGCGATATCGATAATGATGGAGACGTCGATCTCTATGTCGCGCGTTATGTGGACTTCGCACCCGAAAAAAACAGATATTGCTCCATCCCTGGGGTCACTCGCGCCTACTGCCACCCGAACGAGTACAAAAGCCTGCCCGACATTCTGTTTCGCAACAACGGAAATGGCACTTTCACCGACATCAGCCGTGACGCGGGTATACAGGATACTCCCGGCAACGGCCTCGGTGTCGTCTTCGGAGATTACGACAATGATGGGTGGGCGGACATCTATGTAGCCAACGATTCAACCCCCAATTTCCTTTTTCACAACAAGGGCGGGGGTGTCTTCGAGGAAGTGGGATTTGTTGCCGGCGTTGCTCTCGGAGGTGATGGCAGGCCGCTCGCGGGTATGGGTGCGGACATGGGGGACTTCGACGGCGACGGCTTGCTGGATATTTTCGTCAGCAATCTGAATATGGAGACTCACAACCTCTACAAGAACCTCGGAGGAGGACTGTTCGCCGATGTCACCTTTTCATCCGGGATCGGCGAAGCAACACTTCCATTTGTGGGTTTCGGGGCAGCCTTTCTCGACTATGACAACGACACGGATCTTGATCTGGCCGTGGCGGCTGGTCACGTGATCGACAACGTCAGCCTTGGCAGAGACGATACCGACTACGCACAGTTCAATCTGCTGCTTCAGAATAACGGCGCAGGGAGATTCAGGAATGTCGCACGCACAGCCGGACCCGGCTTCGCGATCAAGAAACCGAGCCGCGCCCTGGCGGTGGGTGACCTGGACAACGATGGCGATGTCGATATCGTGGTCGCCAACGTGGGGGACTCGCCCGATCTTCTACGCAACGAGGGTGGAAATCGCTCGAATTCCCTCCTCGTCCGAACTGTTGGTTCCAAAAGCAATCGTGCGGGCATCGGCGCGCGGTTGACGCTTTCGATTGGCGCCAAGGTTCTGACCAGGGACGTGAAGGCCGGTTCCAGCTATCTGGGACAGAACGATCGGCGCGTTCATTTCGGGATGGGAAAAGCGGCGGGCGCAGACCGTCTTGAAATCCTCTGGCCGAGCGGCGTTACCGACGTCCTTCGAGATGTCAAAGCGAACCAGATCTTGACCGTCGTGGAAGGAAAGGGTGTTGCCCAGCAGACCCCGTTCCACTCCAAAGTGTCCCCCCTTGCCGGAGATCACTCAAAACGCTGACCGTGTGGTTCGGGATCGCAGTGCTCCGACGACGAACGGCCTGCCGGATCAGCCCGCTTGAGACGCGTGTCTCCCTGGTAACCGGAGAGGACGACAACTTCGCGCGAGCGCTTTTCGAAATGGCGGAGCAGACCTGCTCCCTGTCCAGTCACCGAAATACGAGGTTACGTCTCCGGTTTGCAGGTTCGTCCGCAAGATGAAGGGGACGTTGAAACGTGAGTCTGAGCACGCCGGAGGCGTGCTGAGAATTTAGCCCCGGGTTAAGCGAGCAAAGCGAGCGCAACCCGGGGTTACCGTAACGGGAATGTTGCACCCCGGCAGGGGTGCAGGGATTTCTCGCAGCCCTGCCGGGGTGCAAATGCCGCTCGTGAGATGAACCCCGGGTGTCGTTGCGCTCCACCCGGGGCTACCTTCCTTTCACGCCTCCGGCGTCCTGAGAGTCACGTTTCAACGTCGCCATCGCCTTGCGGACGAACCTGCAAAGCGGAGACGTAACCTCGTGTCTCCGCTCCCACTCAGACTCAAGAATGGCTAAACTCCAGGCACCCCTGCGGGGTGCTCGCTAAACTCTCGCAGCCACCCCGAATGAGGGGCAGATTTGTCCGCACAAGGACAATGGCCGGGTTATCGCGGATTCTGTTCGAGGTCTTCGCCGATGTGCCTGGTGGGTTCTATGGGTCGCGCACCAATTCTCGTACGTCTCCAGTTGAAGATCCATAGCGCGGCCACGGGTACGGCCATGACCGACAATTCTCGCCGGATTACCGGCAGCATCTGAGGGTTGAACAGAGTGGCGAAGGGCGCCGTGGAAATGGATATCGGCGCCATCCGGAATACGGCCCATCCCAGGCGGATTTGCTGTGAACTGACGGGCCAGAACAGTTGCAGGCCGACGAGTATATGGGACGGTCCGCCCACGGTAAGATCCATCAGAACATGAGAACCGTAGGCGGCGGTCGCAAGCGCGATTCCTGCCGCATACGTCCCCGTTCTCCTGCCGATTGCCATTCCGACAATCAATCCAACGGTCAATGCTGCAAACAAACTGTGGGTCGGCCCCCAGTGATAGGCCCCGGGACTCCCGGTGATGTAGCCGGGAATGAAATCCAGGTCTGCGGCGTTGGCGAGGACCACCAGCAAAAGCACAGACCAAACCCAAGGTACCCGGATTTTCCGGCTGAAACTGCTCAGTGCGATGGCGGCCAGCGAATGGGCGACGGGCGACGGCATTGAATTTCAGTATAACAACGGGACGCGCGCGCGATTTTTTTCATTGGCGTCCCTCCGGGACGCGTAGATCTCGTTCCTGGTGCGCACGGGGGGCGGCCAGCCCACGGAGGCCCACGGAGGCGTCGTCAAGAGGAGGAGTCCGGTGCTATAGTCTTGGCATTCTGGAGGGTGCGATGCTTGTTATGGTCCTGTTTGTTCTGATGGGCCTCACGCCTTTGGGGCAGCTGAACTCGACTCTGAAATGGGATAATCGGGCCGCAGAGAAGCTTCTGATGGGGAAGGGCCAGACTTCCGGCGCCGACTATTATGATGTTGTCATTACTCGGCAGCCGACGCAGGGAATTTTGATCAAGCTGGATTACACACGGTCTCCCACGAAGTTTTCGTTTGATTTGCATCACCGCGTCTCGCTCGATCCGGCATTCGTGTACCCCGCCGAAATCATCACAAACATCGAAGTGCTGTCCGGTGGTACGACGAGCATTGGCACCTATACGATTTCGAGCACGATCCACTCAGGGGACTCTTTCGATGAGAAGATCGACAAGGTCAGCAAGGCCGACGTCGATCGTTATGTCACGCCCTTCGGCACCAGACGCATCTCGCTGAATCTGATTCCGGGGTCGCAATCGATCAGCATTGTCGGTCAAAGTGTGATCGTGACGCGCGGCACGAAGACGACGAGGATCGAGACCCCCGGTCAGCGCATTGCAGTCGTTTCCAACTTCACGTATGAAGAGAACCGGCCGGGTACGCCTCTCGACCTGGAGTAGGTGTCATCGTTCCTGCGGGATGTTTGGTGTGCCGGTATCGCTTGAGCGCGTCCCGATTCTCTATCCGGCCTGTGCCGCTTTTTCGTAGGCCGCGACAACCTGAAGGGCCGCAGACGTCCATGAGAATTTCGAGATTTGCTCCAGGCCTTGCTGAATCAGCCGCTCTCTCAGGCTGTCCTCGGTCAGGATGGACTTCATGCCCCGCGCGATCTCAAAAACATTTTCAGGGTTGACCAGCAGGGCGGCTTCGCCGAGAACCTCCGGAAGTGAGGATGTGTTGGAAGCCAATACGGGGGTGTGGTTCGCCATGGCCTCCAGAGGAGGCAATCCGAAGCCCTCATACAGCGAGGGGAACGCGAAGAGCGCGGCGGCCTGGTAAAAAACGCGCAGGATCGCGTACGGCACAAAACCAAAGAAACGAACATCCTGCTGAACTCCGCTGCGGACGACGGTAAGACGCAGGTATTGATGACGGCTCAATTCGTCGCCGATGATGATGAGTTTCAGGTTTCGATAGCGATCGTCGCCGACCAGTTCGCTTTTCAGTACTGCAAACGCCTCGATCAGCCGATGTATGTTCTTGTGAGGCCGGATCCTGCCCGAATAGAGCACGAACGGATCGTTCAGTTGATAGCGCTCCAGCACTTGCCGGCGGTCCTCGCCGCCGATATCGCCGGCAAAACGTTTGTCGAGCGCGTTATGGATGACCGAGATTCGACTGGCATTGAGATCAAAGATGTTGATCAGGTCGTCGCGAGTGGAATTTGAAACGGCGAGCACGCCGCTGGCAGTTTCCACGGCTCTTTTCGTCCGCAGGTAGACCCGATAGCGGCCAAAACGCGAAAGGCCTTCGAGCGGAAACCTCACGTGGACGCAGTCGTGAATGGTGACGACACACTTTCCCGGCGACACGAAGAAGCCTTCGTGATGCGGGATATGAATCACGTCCAGATGTTGTCTTCGCAGTGTCAGGGGCAGGGCGAAATGCTCGCGCCAGCCTCTGGCCGGGGTTTCGCGGGGGAACAGTTTGAAGTTTGCGCCCAGGGTCCCGAGTTCCTCGAAATCTCCGGGGGAACCGAGAAGGAGATATTCATTGCGCGTATCGACGTCCGAAAGGCTTCGCACGAGGTTCCAGATATAGGTCCCCACGCCAAACTCCTTGATCCTCCGAATGTCGATTGCAATGCGCATGAATCGTGCCCGCGCAATTATAATGAAAAGCGCATGATCCGTATTCTCAGCGCTGTTCTGGCGGTTGCCGCCATGGTGTCGGTGCCATCCGTTCTGTCGGCCCAGCAGACGACTGTTCTTGTCAACGCCTTTGAGAATCAGACCTCGGAGCGAAGCCTGGATTGGATCGGGGAAGGTCTTGCGATCCTTGTCGCCGAACGGCTCACTGCCCAGCCGCAACTGTATGTCTTCGGGCTCGATGAGCGCATGGCGGAATATGACCGGCTTGCCATTCCGGACACGGTTTCGGTCAGCCGGGCAACCGCGCTGAAGATCGCATGGGACATGGGCGCGGACTTCATTATTACCGGAGGAATTTCCGGAACCCACGACGACTTCCGGATCGATGCGCGGGTTCTGGATCTCACCGAGTCCACCCTGGCGTTCGATGTGAACGCCACCGGAAAGCTGGATGACGTGATCTCGATGGCTGCCAGCCTTTCGTCTCAGCTGGCGAGGGGACTGGTGCCGGGCTCGGCCCTTCCCGAATCCGATTATGCGGCGCAACCGCCGATTCCTCGCAGTGCTTTTGAAGCGTATGTCCGCGGAGTGCTGGCTTCCGATCCTCAGCGGCGAACCGAGTTGCTGAAGGACGCCATTCGCCTCCATCCGCCGTATACGGCTGCGATCTATCAGCTCGGCCAGGCGTATTACCTGGATTCCGATTATAAGAGTTCAAGCGAAATGCTGGAGAAAGTCTCGGCCGCGTCCCCGGAGTACGCTCAGGCGCGGTTCATGCTCGCGACGGACTACTACCGTCTTGGAGACTTCGCCCGGGCCGTTGTGATCTATCGGTCCCTGCCTTCAAGCTATGACGTGCTTGTGGATCTCGGTGCGGCGCTGGCGGCGGAGGGAGATGCGGCAGGAGCGGAAGCGACATGGCGCCGCGCGCTGATGGTGAATCCCTCCGGACTTGAGGCATTGTTCAACGTCGCTTATATCGCCTTTGCGCGGGGGGATTTGGAGATCGCCGTCAGCCGCTGGACCGAGTTTGTCGGTTCGCACGGCCGCGATGCGGAAGCGCTCTTTGTTCTTGGACGATCGTACGAACGGCTCGGCCGGACTGCCGAGTCCCAGCGGCTTATCGCCCAGGCGACCCGTTTGTCGCCGCGGCTGGAAAAATGGGCGGGCCAGCCCATTCCCAACCTCGCGCGCCTCCGAACGCAATTCAACGCAACAGAGCTGCGAATGGCCTTCGAAACCACGCTATGGACGGAGGACCGACTTGCCCGAAAAGCTGCCGTGCAGGACGCCAGCGATGTCCTGAACGGCCGGCGTCCGTAACGGATCGCGTCTTTTCGGCTGCAACGCGGTTGGACCAGCCTCTCGCCAGGTCCTTGTTCCTGTGCAGAAGCACGACGTCACGCTCAGGGCGCCATCGTGAAACAGAAATCGCGGGACGGGAATCGCTCCCACGGACAGGCGTGTGCTATTTCGCAAAGCGGACCGAGTACACCGGGGGCAGATTCGAGGAGATCGACTGCCACGAATCGCCACTGTCTTCGCTGATCCACACCGAACCTGTAGTGGAACCGAAGGCAAGACGATCGCCCGTCTCATCGACATCCAGGCCGTGACGATAGACAAGGTCGTAGGCATGCACTTGCGGCAGCCCTTTGGTCTGCGGCTGAAACGTCTTGCCGCCGTCGCGCGTTCGATTGACGACGACTTTCCCGTCGGTGGGACAGCGCTTCTCGTCTTTGGTGGAGGGAACGAACCAGGCGATATCGGGATTTTTCGGATGCACCGCCACGGGGAATCCAAACGCCGATGGCTTGACGCCCGTGATTTCCTTCCACGTCAATGCCCCGTCCGTCGATCTGAAGATGCCGTTATGGTGCTGCACCCAGAAGACTTCCGGGTTCGCGGCACATTGAACCAGGCAGTGCACGTCCTGATTGTTGGGCAGTCCCATTTGCTCAGGAGGGAAATAGTCGGCGCGCATGCCTTCGCCGGTAATCTTCCAGGTTTTTCCGCCGTCTCGCGTGATCCACACGCCTCCGGTCGAGACCCCGATGCTGACGTGTCGCGCATCGAGCGGATCGACACAGATCGAATGAACGCCGGGGTGTTCTGCGCCATTGGGCCCCCAGACCTCGCGCAGCGGGTCGTCCCACAGCGAACGGCAGAGTTCCCAGGTGTCGCCGCTGTCTGTCGATTTGAATAGTCCCCCCGGCATTGTCCCACACCAGATCACGCCGCGTTCGTCGTCGCCGCCCGCAGCCATGCCCCAGATCAGCTTCAGCGTCCATTCGATGGGCTTGCCCGTAAAGGGGTGCGGCGGGGGTGTGTAACCTTCAGGCATCGGGGGATACTGCGGCACGGGGATCTCGGGCCACGTTTCGCCGCCGTCGCGCGAGCGGTGAAGCTTGATGCCGAAGTGCCCGTGGTTCAGCGCCGCGAACAGATCGCCGTTGCGGGGATCCTGTATGGCAAGCGTGACGTTGTCGCCAACGAACGTCGCCTTGCTGATCGACCACTTCGAGGCGCCGCGATCCAGGGTGAACAGCCCTTTCCTTGTCGCTACGTAACACCGATTACTCATGCCTGCTAACCTCCGGATAATGCCTGAATCACGTCGACGACGGCGGTTGGCCCCACCGGATCGCTCAGAGCGCTGCGGTCGTGCAGCAATTCCCCGTCGATAAAAATCACCATATGTTGCCGGACTTTGCCCTGCTCGTCGAGGACGTAGCCGCGCGCCCTTTCATTGTCGCGAAAGTACTCCTCCAGCACCGCGCGCAACGTTGTGCCGGAGACCTGGCGCGTAGGACAATTCACGTGACGCTGAATGTTTTGGGTGAATCTCACGGTGGCCATCGGCGCAAAAGTGTAGCAGAGAACCTGGCCAAATGGACCCCGTTCGGCCCCCTCGAAGGAGTACCCTAACAGGACGAAAGGAAGAGTCATGGACGAATCCGAATCCCCATCGTGGAAAGGTCACAGCTTTACGCTCCTTGTGTTCGGCGGCATCGTCGTGTTGTGTTCGATTTTTTTCGTGCTGGGCATGCTGGTGGGACGAAGCCAGGGACAACGCATCGCGGAGATGGCGGCGGCCGACGAGGCAGCCCGGAAACCCGCGCCAGAGGCGCTGGTCGAGTCCCAGCCCCTCGATTTCTTCAGGCAGACCACTAACGAGACTCCGGATGATACGCTTCACCCGCGTCCTGCGCCCCCCGCCACGGCCAGAGGTTCCGTGGTTGCCCCGGATCCCCCCGTGCAACCGGAACCGATCAAAGAGCCGGCTGCCGCCAGGATTTACCTGCAGATTTTTGCGACAAAGGATCGGAAAGCGGCCGATCAGGAACAGACCAAGGTACAATCAAAAGGTTTTCGGGCGCTGATCCTGCCGCCCAAACCTGGAGACAAGGATCAGCTTTACCGGGTTCAGGTGGGACCTTATGACACCAAGGCGGAAGCCGCGGTCGCAACAAAGGACCTGCAGTCGCAAGGCTATAAGGACGTATTGCAGAAGTAGGAGATCGTATGTACGAAGAACTGATCGAGGAATTTGGCCAGGTCCAGGCACGGAGCGAAGACGTCCGGAGGTTTCTTTGACGCCCCTGCCCGCCGCCGCCAGCTCGACGAACTGCTGACGCTGATCAACGATCCCGGCTTCTGGTCCGATCATGACCGTTCCAGCAAAACCCTTCAGCAACGTGCCCGGCTCGAGGAAAGCCTTGCGCTTGACCGGCAGATTTCACAGCAGGTCGATGATGCTCAGGCTCTGGTGGATCTTGCGCGTGAAGGCGAGCCCGTCGAAGCCGAACTGAAATCCGTCCTTGCCGAAACGCGCGCCTTCGTCGAGAAGGTTGAAACGCAATTGCTGCTTTCCGGTGAGAACGATCGACTGAACGCGATTGTCAATATTCACCCCGGCGCCGGCGGCACGGAATCACAGGACTGGGCGGAAATGCTGATGCGCATGTATCTCCGGTGGGCCGAGCGCAGTGGCTACAAGACTCGCATTCTGGAGGTTCAGGACGGCGAGGAGGCCGGCATCAAGTCAACGACATTTACGATTAGCGGCGACTTCGCGTATGGGATGATGGCGTCCGAAACAGGTGTGCATCGTCTTGTCCGCATCTCCCCCTTCGATTCGGCCAAGCGGCGTCATACGTCGTTTGCATCCGTGGCCGTTTACCCGGAAATCGATGACACGATCGAGGTGAACATCGATGAAAAGGATCTGCGGATCGATACCTACCGGTCCTCAGGGAAAGGCGGACAGCACGTCAACACCACGGACTCCGCCGTTCGAATCACGCACCTTCCCACCGGGATCGTGACTCAGTGCCAGAACGAGCGTTCGCAGCACAAGAATAAGGACGTCTGCATGAAGGTGTTGCGGGCGAAATTGTATGAGCTGGAAATCGAGAAAAAGAAAGCCGAGTCCAAAGACATCGAGGACAGCAAACTCGACATCGGGTTTGGCAGCCAGATTCGCTCGTATGTCCTGCAGCCCTATCGCCTGGTCAAGGATGTCCGCACCAGGGTCGAAGTCGGGGATGTGGACCGCGTGCTCAACGGCGATCTCGACGTCTTCATGAAGGGATACCTTCAGGCTCGAATGCAGCAGCAGGCGGGAACGAGATAGGAGCCCTTCATGCTCCGCCTTGATACCGACGTGCAGTTCGTCAAGGGAGTCGGCCCCCGGCGTTCCGCGCTTCTCACCTCGCGAGGTGTCCGCACTGTAGGCGATCTGCTTCTGCGCATTCCAAGGTCGTATCAGGATCGTTCGACGTTCGTCAGCCTGGACTCGTTGCAGCCGGGTCAGGACGCTGCAGTACATGCCAGAATCTATACGAGTCGCGCTATTCAAACCCGTACACGCGGCCGAATTCTCGACGTCGTCATTACAGATGGTACAAGTTTCGCGCACGCCAAATGGTTTCACGGCGGGTATCTGCAGCAGGCGCGGGCCTTTACCGCAGGCCGGGACGTTGTGCTCTACGGGCGGGTGGACCGCGATAGCTATGAGTCAAAACTGGTGTTCTTCAACCCGGAATTCGAGCTTCTGGACCACGAGCAGGGCGACTCCGCGTCACTCGACATCGGAAGAATTGTTCCTGTTTACGAAGAACTCGGCGGCCTCACAAGCCGTCAGATGCGCCGCATGACGTGGGCTGCGCTCGCCGATCTTGTCGACCCCCTGGACGATCCCGTTCCGGCGACGATTCGGGACGAGCAGGGTTTCCCGAATCTGCGCGACTGCCTTCAGCGGATTCACTTTCCTGCCACTGAAGACAATGTCGAGGACCTGAATCGCCGCGCGTCGCCGGCGCATCGCCGTCTGATCTTCGAAGAATTTTTCCTGCTGGAGCTGGTATTCGCTCTTCGAAAGAAGGCGTCGCAACTTGCCGAGGGCGTTCGTTTCGAGACTAACGAGCGCATCCGCGCCTGCGTGAAGAAAATTCTGCCGTTTCATCCCACATCGGCGCAAAAGCGCGTGTTCAAGGAAATCGTCGACGACTTGAAAGCGCCGCACCCGATGAGCCGGCTCCTGCAGGGAGACGTGGGGAGCGGCAAGACAATTGTCGCTTTTGAATCGGTGGTCATTGCCGTCGAAAACGGATTTCAGGCTGCGATCATGGCTCCTACCGAGATTCTTGCCGAGCAACACTACCTCAACGCAAAACGCGTGCTGGCAGATCTCGGCTACTCCATCGGGGTGTTGCGGCGGGGCATCAGGAAGGCCGAAAAGAAGAAACTGTTCGAGAGCCTGGCAGCCGGGGAGATCCAGGTGGTCATCGGGACCCATGTTCTCGTGGAGGAGAGCACCGTGTTCAAGAGGCTCGGCCTGGTGGTTATCGACGAGCAGCACCGCTTTGGCGTCGTCCAGCGGCTGCAACTCATGGCGAAGGGCGCCCGGCCGAACACGCTTGTCATGACGGCCACCCCGATTCCCAGAACCCTGGCGATGACTCTGTATGGAGATCTGGACCTGTCGGTGATCGACGAGATGCCGCCCGGCCGCACTCCGATACGCACGGTTCACGCGACCGAAAACGACGATTCCGACATCCATCGCATGCTGGCCCGCGAGATGGAGAAGGGAAGACAGTGTTATGCCGTATATCCCGTTATCGAGGAATCGGAGAAGGTGGATATGAAGTCCGCGACGGAGGGCTTCGACAAGCTCTCGAAGGTGTTCTCGAACCGCAAACTGGCGCTTCTGCACGGCCGCCTCAGGAGCGAGGAGAAGGAAGCTATAATGCGTTCCTTTGCCGCGGGCGAAATCGACGTGCTGGTTTCGACAACCGTCATCGAGGTTGGCGTGGATGTTGCCAATGCGACTGTGATGCTGATCGAACACGCCGAACGCTTCGGTCTGGCGCAACTGCATCAATTGCGAGGCAGGGTTGGCCGTGGCAGCGAAGCCTCCCTGTGTGTTCTGATGACGCCCGCCAGGATCAGCGATACCGCCCGCGAGCGGATACGGGCGATGGTCTCCACGACCGACGGGTTCCGCCTTGCGGAAGTGGACCTCCGATTGAGAGGTCCGGGCGAGCTTGCGGGAACCCGACAGTCCGGTCTTCCGGAATTCCGTGTCGCGAACCTGATGCAGGACACGGCCCTGCTGGCGCTGGCGCAGCGTGAGGCGAAAAAATGGGCGGAGTCGGGCGATGAAGCCCGCCGTCTGCTCTCCGCGCTCGCGGAGCGATCAAGCACGATCAGTGCGGCCGCTTTGGCGACGGTCGGGTGACAAACCATGCGTGTGATTGCAGGTCTCTTTCGTAGCCGGCAACTCCGGGGGAACCCTCCCGCAGGCATCCGCCCCACCAGTGACAGGCTGCGGGAGACGCTCTTCAACGTTCTTGCGCCGCACGTGGAGGGATGCACGTTTCTCGACGCCTGCGCCGGCATGGGCGGTGTCGGGATCGAAGCGATCAGCCGCGGCGCCAGGTTCGTTTACTTTGTAGATCAGTCGCGAAAGGCGAGCGCCATCGTTCGGGACAATCTCGGCAGCCTCGATTTGAAGGAAGGCTTTCGCGTACTGGAATGCGATCTGGGCAAGGCGCTGGATCTCTTCGAGCGCGAAGGCACGGTGTTTGATATCGTGTTCATCGATCCTCCTTACCAGAAGGAAGCTCTGTACGCCGAAAGCCTGGCGGCGTTCGGAACGCGTTCCCTGCTGGCCGACGGAGGAATTGTTGTAATGGAGCACTCGAAGCGCCTCGAACTGGCGGAGTCGGTTGGACGGCTTCGACGGTATCGTGTATTGCCGCAAGGCGATAGTACATTGTCTTTTTACAGAGCGGAGTCCGTGTGACAAAAGCTGTTTACCCGGGATCTTTCGATCCCATCACTTTCGGTCATCTCGATATCGTCGAACGCTCCGTGCGCCTGTTTGATCGCGTGGTCATCGCCATTCTTACAAACCCGTCAAAGGAGCCCCTCTTCAGCGTGGAAGAGCGCTGCGACATGATCGACAAGGCTGTGAGGAAGCGGTTTCCCGAAGTGGAAGTGGACGTCTTTCACGGTCTGCTCGTGGACTACGTCAAGGAAAAGGATGCGCAGGTCATCGTCCGCGGTATTCGCGCCGTAACGGATTACGAATACGAATTTCAAATGGCCCTGATGAATCGGCGTCTTGCTCCGGGCATCGAAACAGTCTTCATGATGCCCGCCGAAGCCTACTCGTATCTGAGCTCCAGGCTTGTGCGGGAGATTGCGAGTCTTGGAGGCTCGGTGGAGGGATTGGTGCCACCGCAGGTTGAGAAACGCCTCAGAAAGCGATTTCGCAGGTCATGAAATTCGCGGAACGCGTTTCCCGCATTTCCGTTTCGCAAACGATGGCCGTCAACGACAAGGCCCTGCGTCTGCGCGCACAGGGTGTCGATATCGTGGACTTCGGGGCCGGCGAGCCGGACTTTCCGACGCCGGACAACATCAAACAGGCTGCCGTCCGCGCCATCGAATCGAACTTCACCCGTTATACGGCGATCGGCGGAACGCCCGAACTCCGCCAGGCGATCGTCGAGAGCCATGCGCGGGTGTTCGGTTCGCGCTATGAGGTTTCCGAATGCCTTGTGAACGTTGGAGGAAAACACTCCATCTTCAATACGGTGTCTGCGGTTGTCGACAACGGAGACGAGGTGATCATCCCGACGCCGTATTGGGTTTCGTTCGCGGATATCGCGCGTTATGCGGGCGGGCGCACGATCTTTGTGGAGACGAAAGAGGCTGAAGGCTTTCGGCTTACCGCAAGCCTGCTGGAAAAGTCTCTGACGAACAGAACGCGCCTGGTCATCGCGAACTCTCCCAGCAATCCAAGCGGCGCCGTGATCGATGACGCGGAATTCGTGCGCGTCGCCGCTCTGTGCCGCGACCGCGGCATCATTCTGCTCTCGGACGAGTGTTACTCCCACTTTCTCTACGACGGGCTCAAACCCTTCTCGCTCGGCTCCCACCCGGAGTTCAAGGATACCGTGGTGATTTGCGGGTCTCTTTCAAAGACCTATGCTATGACAGGTTGGCGAATCGGCTACGTCCTCGGCGCCAAAGAGCTGATCGCCGCGGTTGAGAAGATTCAGAGCCACTCGACATCGAATCCCCCGTCCATCTCGCAGAAGGCCGCTTTTGAGGCGCTCGGCGGTCCTCAGGACTCCGTCTCCATGATGCTTGCGGAATACGCCAGACGGCGCGACTTTGTCGTCAGGGGCCTGAACGCCATCCCCGGGATTCAGTGCACGAATCCCGGTGGCGCTTTCTACGCCTATCCCAACATTTCGTCCTCGTTCAAACGCGGCATCAGAGACAGTCTCGATTTTTCCGTTCAGCTCCTCGAAAAGGCCCATGTTGCCGTTGTTCCCGGTTCGGCCTTCGGTACGACCCAACACATCCGCGTTTCCTATGCCACGTCGATGGCTCAATTGGATCGTGGGCTGAAAAGGATCGGCGAATTCATGACAGGGCTCGCCTGAGGGCGCACTAACGAGGTCGATCCCCGATTTCCTCGACAGTCAGGTCATTGAATAACGCTTTGCCTTCCGCGCCGAGAGCCAGGCCGATCCGGCCTTCTTCATCCGCAACGTTATTCAGTCGTCCCAGCAATGAGCCTCCTTCATGGAGTTCGCAGGTATGCTCCTGGCATCGAACCTGAATGGTATGGTCCCTGGAGGGACGGCTGAGCAACGGCCACCGTGCCAGTTCCGCGGGCTCTTTGTTGTTTTCCGCATACACGGCAACGGCAAATCCCGGGCGGAGCCCATTCTGCGGATACACAACGAAGGCATAGTAGCTGCGTTCCGTTTGCCGGAATACCAGTCCGCCGCCGACAGGAAGGGCCGGCAGGCCCGTCGTGGGAAGGTTGCGCTCTCCGACGCGCGGAAGCGGGTTGGAGGAGGGCAACTGTTCCTCAACGGAAAAAGTAACCGAGGCGTTGAAGTTCCGGAGCTCCGGACCGCCCGAAACCATGACATCCTCCCCGCTGAGACGATAGCCGTCTCGCGTGTACCCGGCCGTTTCCCGCTCAGGCCAGCCGGAACTCGAATCCTTGAAGTCTTCGCGATAGACCAGTCTCCCGTCCTTTATTTCAACCCGGGCTTCATACGCGCGCGACACTTCCGCCTTCGGGGGAGTGTTGCCAGGCGCAAATTGCCGGACTCCGTAGCCCGGCCGCGAGCGGACTTGATACCGATTCCCCACCACCGTGACGCTCAACCGGCGATAGGTGCGTTCAGCGCTCGCGCTTTCCGGGTAGAACCCGAGAGAGTATTGCGTTAACAGGTCCTGGTTGATCTGAACGACTGCCTTGGAGAGTTCTTCATCGGAACGCGGGAAAAAGGACATAGCTCCGGATTCTTCGGCAATTTTCTGCAGCGCATGACGCGGATTGTCGACTTCCGCGCCGTTTATCAGGGACAGTTTGTCTCCGGATGTTCGAAACATCTGTTCTTCTTCTTTGCTGAAGTATCCGATTGTATAGATTTGGATCGCGGACTCCCGGACGATGTCGATAACTTCCTGCAGTTCGTGGGTGCTGTGCTGATCGGCGCCATCGGAAATCACGACGAGAGCCTGGCGGGGAAGGTTCGCCCGCCCGGTCACCGTCAGTCCCTCGAGGATGGCGTCATAGAGACTGGTGCTTCCTTCCGGTTCCGTTTTCTGAATCGCCGACATGAGGGTTGACCTTTCAGAACCGAGGTCCGCGGCGACTCGAACCTTTTCATTGAAATCGATAAAGAAGAACTCGCTGCCTTCCCTTGCTCCTTGAATCAGAGCCTGTGCCGCATCCTTGGCGCGGTCAATCTTCCTGTTGGATTCCATGCTCGAGCTGCGGTCAAAGACGATGCCCAGGGTGATCGGTTGGGGCTCGCTTGAAAACGAGGCAATGCGCTGCGGCTTACCGTCTTCGGTGAGAGTGAAATCCTCAGGTTTCAATCCGCGAACATCGCGGCCTCGAGAGTCCTCGACGCGGACGCCGACCGTTACCAGCGAAACATCAACGTGGATCCCTTGCTGAAGGGTGACAGCCAGCAAGGCGCACAACACGCCATTGGCCGGAAAGAGAATCATGACGGTGATTATATCCGAGGCCGCACCGTTCCTCCGGGGAACAGGGCTGTCCGGTGAGCGGAAGTTACTTCGTGATGAGCGGCCCGGCCGGCTCCCTGACTTTCATATCCAGCCTGGCGCTACCTGCGATGGCAGCTTCGATGAAATCGTGGATTTCGGGTGACTGTGTGCTCAGTTGTTCGGCGGTGAGGTTTTCGAACAGGGTTTTCCCCGCCTTGTCCCTGGCGCTATAGACGGTCCCTTGCGCACCGGTCTTGATCGTTACAACATGATCCCGATGCTCAAGATAGCCAATGACCCTGTAAGGGCCGGTTTCGGCAGTCGGAGCAAACTTGCCGGCGGATGACGGTGAGACGGACAATGGATGCCACTTTGCGCAGGAGCCTAATCCGACAGCAGTCAGCAAAGCAAAAGCAAGGACCAGAGCTGTTCTTCGCATAGCGAAATGTATATATTCACCCGGGGTTCTGCCGCAAGAGATTCTTCGATGCTCGCGGAGTCTTCAGCCGGCGAGGCTTTCGCCGCATGCGGAAGGCGGTCCGCTATAGGGCGGCGACCAGAATACGAACATGCGTACTTCAGCATTTCCTGCGGGATGTTTTCTGCTGCTCGCGGGTAGGGTTACGGGCCAGTCACGTTTCCCGGCCGGATAATCGGCGGGTTCACCGACGGGTTTCACTTCTATCCGGTCATCGTCCACGACAACGTTGCGACGATCTACCCCCACCACAATCTCCTTCAGTACAACAAGTCCTACTACGTTCAGATCGATCCCGGCGTGCTGAGCGTCGCCGATGGCAGTTTCAAAGGAATCACGGGCGATACCGGCTGGTCCTTTGCGACAAAGACGGCAGGGCTGTCCGGCGCTTCCGAGCGGGTTGTGGTGGCAGCGGACGGAAGCGGCGATTTCAACACCGTGCAGGGAGCGATTGATTTTGTGCCGGACCGGAGCCCTCGACCCGTGACGATCTTTATCAGAAACGGCAACTACGAAGAGATCGTCTACTTTCGCAATAAGACGAACATGACGCTGCTCGGCGAGGATCGCGACAAGGTGGTCGTCTCCTATGCGAATAACGAGGTTTTCAATCCGCATCCCTCGAACATCAGTACCAACGAGTGGCCGGGAACCTTCCCTTCGCGGCGTGCGGCATTCATGGGCGACAACTCCACCGATATTCATCTGGTAAATCTCACCATCAAGACGACGGCGCGCGGCCAGGCTGAAGGGCTGCTGCTGATGGGAGATAGAAATATCCTGAGCCACGTCAGCGTTTTCGGTTCTGGTGATGCGCTGCAGGTGAACGGGCCCGTCTACATCACCGACAGTCTGATCGTTGGCGACGGCGATACGATTCTCGGCCGTGGTCCCGCATTCTTTAATCGTTGTGAGATTCAGTCCGGCGGCGTTTTCATGTGGATTCGCAATACGGCGGCCAATCACGGCAACGTTTTCCTCGAGTGCACTTTTCGCAAACGCGGGCCCGGCGTTACAGAACTGGCCCGTGCGCCGGTGAACAACGGTCGCGCTTATCCCGATGCGGAGGCGGTGCTGATCCATGCGAAGCTGGAGGGAATCAGCCCTGTGGGCTGGGATGGGCGGGGATACCACGCGCATGCATTATTGGGAGTACAACAGCACGAACCTGAGCGACGGCAAGCCGGTCGATGTCCGTCAGCGCAGGCCGGAATCGAAGCAGCCGACTCGGGAGAAAGATGCGGAGACGATCGCCAACTACAGCAATCCCACCTACGTACTGGGCTGGACGCCGGCGATGGCGCCGTTGATACTTGCGCCGCCGGAAGCCGTGATGATGGGCGCCGGGCAGTCCATGACGATCAGCGTGAAGGTTGCCGCGATTCCCGACGCGACTTATCAGTGGCGTGAGAACGGCGCGCCGATCCAGGGTGAGACGAATCCGACGCTGGCCCGAACCGGCGTGAAGCCTGCGGACGCCGCGCGCTACACGGTTACGGTGACGAACGCCGCAGGATCCGCAACCAGTGTGCCGGCGGTCGTGGTCCTGAAGTAGTAATGGCCAACTGGATCAGCCGTCCCGGCGTCGTGGATTGCTCCCCACACCCATTGAAGTACGAGGTTGTCGATTGGGAAGAATCCGTCGGCCTGGCGATGTTCGCGGAAATTGAGCGGGCCGCGCGTGAAAAGGAGGGCGACAGTTCAAAGCCGGCAATGCGACATTTTCGGCCGCCGACGAAGTCGAATGCCGGAAAGCTCGACAGCTCGACGTGAACCCCGGTTTGTGGCACGGCTTCACGGCAATACACGCTCGCTGATTTTGTCGAATGTCCTGGGTTGAATGACGGCCGCGTTGCTACGGCACAACCTCGATTCGGACCGTCTGCAATATTATCGGGGTCACCGGCCGTTCGTTGCGCGTGCGGGCCGAGCCAATTTTCCGCACCACGTCCATTCCGCGAATCACTTCTCCGAACGCGGAATTCACTTTATTGAGATCGCGCATCTCCTGGAGGGTGATGAAGAATTGGCTGCCCCCGGAGTTTGGCGTTCCCTTGTTGCCCATGGAAAGGATTCCCGCCCTGTCGTGGACAAGCTGCGGCGAGAATTCGTCGGGTATTGTGTAGCCTGGGCCGCCGCTGCCGTTGCCTGTCGGATCGCCGCTTTGAATGAGATAGCCGCTGACGACGCGGTGAAAAATCAGGCCATCGTAAAAGGGCTTTCCCGTGACCGTCTGGCCTGTTTTGGGATCCGTCCAGTTTTTGGTGCCTTGTGCCAGCCCGATGAAGTTTTCGACAGTCTTAGGCGCGAGCTGTGTCTCCAATTGGGCTGTGAATGTTCCGAGCGAGGTTTCGAAGTGCGCGTAAGTTCCCCTCTTCAACGGCTTCTGTTGCGCGAAGGTCGCAGGAATGGCGCTCAGCAGGATCAACAGGAATAGCTTCTTCATGGGGTGATTATGCCTCGAAGTGCCGGGTTACAGAATATTTCCCGGCAGCGATGAAAGTGGGGACCGCTGGGTGAAACAATTCGTGTCACGACGACGTTATTGGCGATCGCATCGACACCCGCTTCCGGGAAAACCTCGTGTAGTTCCGCAGCCCGGGCTCGCGCGTCTTCCCTGACCTGCAATCCGATACCCGTGTAATCGCAATTTCCCATCGCCCATGTGGACTGGTTCGGCGGCGCGTCCGGAATGAGACGGAAGCGATCCAGATAGAGCAGCTTGTCTCCACATCGGAGCTTGGTTTCCGAGGCAAGTTCCCTGAAACGCCACGACTCGCCGCGGCCAACGCGGCCGGTCATAAAGCCCTCCCAGTACGAGAGCCGGCCGCCGGCCTCGATGTGCAGGTCCGTTTCCTGCCGAAGTCGTGAATCGGCGAAGGGAATGATCGGCTCGAGGTGGAAGTCGAGTTCGGCGCCGCTCTCCACGTGAACCCGAGTGCGTTGGATCGCAACGCGATCCTCGGAGGGATGAATTCTTGTGGCGGACTGCTGTGTGATACGAACGCGGGCTCCCTTTTCGACGCGAATGGAGCACTGCAGCGTGTCGCCACCAAAGAGGCCTGCTGTGGAATGCATCAGGATGAGGCCTGCCATCGAAGTATGCCGGTTGAAGAGTCGGGTGACCTTGAACGGGACCTCGCAGTAGGAGCTGCGAAGGATTGTCCGGCCGTCCTCGACACCGAAGACCAGGTCCATGCGCCCCCTGCGGCCCACATCTGCGAGAGGAACTCGCATGGTCAGGACTCGAACAGCAGTTCCTGGCGAATCCAGCGGATGACACGGTCGACGCCGTCGCGAGTTTTGAGATTGGTAAATACGAAAGGTTTCGTGCCGCGCATGATTTTCGAATCGCGGTCCATCACCCCAAGATCGGCGCCGACGTAGGGCGCGAGATCGATCTTGTTGATGACCAGGAGGTCGGAGCGCGTGATGCCAGGACCGCCTTTCCGCGGGACTTTGTCGCCGCCGGCGACGTCGATGACGTAGATGGAGGCGTCGACGAGCTCCGGGCTGAAGCTCGCGGCGAGATTGTCGCCGCCACTTTCGAGAAACAGGATGTCGAGGTTTGGGAAGCGCTCCTGCATTTCTGCTATCGCATCGAAATTGATGGAAGCGTCCTCGCGTATCGCGGTGTGTGGGCAGCCGCCCGTCTCCACGCCGATGATTCGTTCGGAGGGGAGAGCCTTGCTGCGCATCAGGAACTCCATGTCTTCACGTGTGAAGATGTCGTTCGTGACCACGCCAAGTTGATAGCTGTCGCGCATGGCCTTGCAGAGGCAATCGAGGAGCGCCGTCTTTCCTGAACCCACGGGGCCGCCAACGCCGATTTTTAGAGGTTTTCTCATGGTCAGGATCGAAACATCCGGCTGTAAACGTATTGATGATTCATTTGTTGAACATCCAGGAAGGGGGTAAAGGACCGCAGGGGTTCGTCCTTCATCTGCATGATGCGGTCTGCAGCCGGCGGAAGGCGAGCGATCGTCCTGGTCAGCAGCAATTGCCCCTGCTGGTGACCGATCGAGATCAATCGCAGTCCCGCTGAAACGATGCCGGCCAGACGATTGTACCCGAAAGCGAGCACGGCATCCCGTTCTGGAACACCCCGATGAAAGAACACCACCGCATAAGCGGCGGCAGCGTTTCCGTGAGGGAGTTGACCGGCACAAGAGGCGAAACGGTCATCACCGCATATCGATGTGGAAAGCGCGAGCAACCGTTTGCCGACGCCGGCGCTCGCCGCGCGCCCGGTCGAGGAGGGCCGGATTGCGGTGAGCTCTTCATCGATCACGGAAAGGACGTCCGGATTCCCGGCCTTCATAGCCATCGTGCATTTCAGAAGGGCCAGCCCTTCGCAGGGAATGAAGACGGCTTCGAGGAAATGGTTCATCCATTCCTCAAGTGTTGCGGCGTCATGAACCAGGCCGGCGGCAGCCGCGGTTTCCAATCCTTCGGAATAGGCAAAGCTCCCGACTGGAAAGAAGGAGTCCGCGACTTGCAGGCTATGAAGGAAGGGTAGAGCGTCCACGTCAGAATTTCCTCCCTGAGGCTTTCAAGGCGATCGCCGTGTCCCTCAAACACCGTAATTCAGTGGGCATGCACATTCGCCAGCGCAGCTGTAAATGCCCGGACGTCGGTGTGAAAGTGAACGTGTAACTGTTCGAGCAGGCTTCGCACCGCGGGATTCTGAAGGAAGATGAGTTCGCTTTCTCCAATCATGACCTGTTGATGCCGGTTGCCCACCTGATAAGCGTAGTACGCCCATTCCTGCGGCGTTTTCGGGCGGATCACATAGACGGCTTCCTGCGCCTCCTGTACCGTGACGACAGTCTGTTCCGGCGTGAGCACGAGGCAGTCTCCGGCTTTGAGAACAATGCCCGAGGGTAATGAAATCGCGAATTCGATCCCGCCGTCGGAACGTCGCTTCCCATGTCCCTGGCGGCGATCCTCAAAGGCAAGGGTTAAGGTGTCGCGGCGGTAAGCCGGGAAAAGCGTCGCAACCTCCGCCGTGGATTGAATTTTTTCAACGACTGTCATCGGTCCTGCTAGAAAAGAAAATAGCGTTGCGCCAGGGGAAGCACTTCGGCGGGATCGCACTGGAGTACTTCGCCATCGGCGCGCACTTCATAGGTTTCGGGATTCACCTCGATGTGGGGCAGCGCATCGTTCAGTTGAAGGTCTGTCTTGCGGACGCTTCGGCAGCCACGGACCGCAGTCAGGGTGCGCCGAAGTCCTTTCAGGTTTTCCGCATCGATCCCGGCGGCGGAGACGAAATGCAGGGATAGCGGATTTACGGCCATGCCATAACTGCCGAACATTGGCCGGTAGATGCACGGCTGTGGCGTCGGAATCGACGCATTCCCGTCACCCATGAGAGCGCCGGCGATTAACCCGCCTTTGATCACGAGCTCCGGTTTGACGCCGAAGAACGCCGGCTTCCACAGCACCAGGTCCGCAAGCTTCCCCACTTCCACGGAACCCACGTGCTCGCGGATCCCGTGTGTGATCGCCGGATTGATCGTGTACTTCGCCACGTAGCGCTTCACCCGGAAGTTGTCATTGTCTGCAGCGTCCTGCTTCAGCCCGCCGCGCTGGAGCTTCATCTTGTCGGCGGTCTGCCATGTACGGCAGATGACTTCTCCGATTCGGCCCATTGCCTGGGAGTCCGACGACATCATGCTGATGGCACCCAGGTCGTGAAGGATGTCTTCCGCCCCGATCGTTTCGGCGCGGATTCGCGAGTCCGCAAAAGCGACATCTTCGGGAATGGACGGCGACAGGTGATGACACACCATCAACATGTCAATGTGTTCGTCCATCGTGTTGCGCGTAAATGGCATCGTGGGATTTGTGGACGACGGCAGAACGTTGGGCAAACCGCAAACGCGAATGATATCCGGGGCATGCCCGCCGCCCGCCCCCTCGGTGTGGTAGGTGTGTATCGCGCGGTCCTTGAATGCCGCAATCGTGTCCTCGACGAATCCCGCTTCGTTCAGCGTGTCGGTATGAATCGCCACCTGGACGTCGAATTCTTCGGCGACGCTGAGGCACTGGTCGATCGCTGCCGGTGTCGTTCCCCAGTCTTCGTGCAGCTTCAGGCCCAGCGCCCCGGCGCGCACCTGCTCTCGCAGAGACTCCGGCAGAGAAGAATTGCCTTTGCCGAGGAATCCGAAATTCAGGGGAAACGCCTCGGCGGCCTCATACATGCGGCGCAGGTTCCACGCGCCCGGCGTACACGTTGTGGCGTTTGTTCCCGTGGCGGGTCCGGTTCCACCTCCGATCAGAGTGGTCACTCCCGAGTAGAAGGCTTCCGGAATCTGGTTGGGTGAAATGAAATGGATGTGGCTGTCGATACCGCCCGCCGTGAGGATCTGGCCCTCACCTGCGAGAATTTCCGTGGAAGCTCCGATCGCCATCCCGGGGGTCACGCCATCCATGATGCCGGGGTTTCCCGCCTTGCCGATCGCCGCGATCCGGCCGTCTCGAATGGCGACATCGGCTTTGTAGATTCCCGTATAGTCGAGGATCAGAGCGTTCGTAATGATCAGATCGGGCGCGCCGCCGGCGCGTGTGGCCTGCGGAGACTGCCCCATGCCGTCTCGAATAACCTTGCCGCCACCGAACTTCACTTCGTCGCCGTAGACCGTTCGATCGGCTTCGACTTCAATGATGAGATTCGTGTCTCCCAGGCGGATGCGGTCTCCCGTGGTGGGGCCGTAGTGGTCGGCGTAGGTGTGTCGATCGATTTTCATCGGAGCTTTCCGTTCACCAGGCCGTTGATACCGAAGACCGTGCGCGTGCCACCCAGGGCCACCAGGTCCACTTCTCTGGTGTCTCCGGGTTCGAATCGCACCGCGGTTCCCGCCGCAATGTTCAACCGCATCCCATAGGCTGCCTGACGGTCAAAACGGAGGGCGCGATTCACCTCGAAGAAATGACAGTGCGAGCCCACCTGAATGGGGCGATCCCCTCCGTTGGTTACCGTGATTCGCGAAGTGACACGACCGGCGTTGGCATCAATCGGCTCATCTTTGAGGAAGTACTCTCCGGGAATCATGACTTCAGCCGGATCGGATGATGCACGGTGACGAGTTTGGTGCCATCCGGAAAGGTCCCTTCGACCTGGATTTCTGAGATCATTTCGGGCACTCCTTCCATGACGTCATCGAGAGTGAGGATCATCGTGCCAAGGCTCATCAATTCGGCGACGGTCTTTCCGTTCCGGATCTCCTCGAGCAACTCGGACGTTATCAACGCCACTGCCTCAGGGTAATTGAGTTTCAGCCCGCGGCCCTTCCGCTTCCGCGCGAGTTCGCCGGCCGTGAAGATCATGAGTTTGTCGACTTCGCGAGGTGTCAGGTGCATCGTGTTATAAGAGACCGCGCCTTAATAACACAGCACTTACCGACAAAGCATCCATCATTTTCGTAGGATCCTGAAGCGACAGCGCGACAAAAATGTTTGCGCGGGGTTCGCGGTTGGCGGCTAAGGGACCCTCAAGAGGAGCCGCAGAATCCCGGTTTTTGGGAAAGTGGGCCATTTTGGAGCCTGCCGGAATCCCCGGCTGCTTTCTCACCCATCCGCCGATCTCGACATGATCCGCTCGTCGATTTCAGTCTGTTTGCGGGCCAATTTTGCGTTCGCGGACCGGACTCCTACGAAATCGTCGGACTGAAAAGATCCATCCGACATGTTTGTCCTTCCGAGTGGTCCTGCTCTTAAGGCAGGGGCTATGGCTTTCAACGAGATAGCTAATGGCATGCCTCTTGCATCGCACAGGCCACGCCGGCCGACAAGTGTACTGGCGAAAATCACAACACGCGCTAAAGCGCAATAGACGGGGGAAATGACTGATGCTCACAAGCTGTTTTCGCGAGAGTCCTGTTTCTCTTCTTCGCCGATTTGTTCCCGCCTTACTCCTTACTTTGCTCATCGTAGCCGCGTCGCCTCTGCAGGCGCAGGTAACGCTGCCGCCTGTCACCGTCGGTGCGGGATTGCAAACCAGTTTCGTGCACACGGATCCGACAGGGCCTTCGAATTACACGGATCGCTTTCTGCTCAATAGCGCCCGCCTTTATTTCGGAGGGTCCGCTACAGAAAAGATCAAATTCATGTTCAACACCGAATACGACGGGGCCAGCAACAAGATCGGCGTCCTGGACGCGGCCGCGAGGATCGAAGTGAACCCCAGGTTCAATGTCTGGGCGGGCCGGTTGCTTCCCCCCAGCGATCGCGCAAACCTCTATGGTCCGTACTACGCGCATCACTGGGCCACGTTCTCCGACGGTATTCAGAACGGTCATCCGTTCATTGCCGCCGGTCGCGACAACGGTGTGGTCTGGTGGGGCGACTTTAGCAAGGTGAAGCTGTCTGCCGGGGCATTCGACGGCCTGACGGCAACCGGCAAGACCGATGTTATCGGCGCGGGACGCGTCCAGGTGGACTTCTGGGATAAGGAGGACGGCTACTACCTCAACGGCACCTATTACGGCGACAAGGACCTGCTGGCTCTTGCTGCCGCGACTCAGGTTCAGGACGGCGACACCGCAACGACGGCCGATTTCCTTCTCGAAAAGAAGACGTCCGGCGGCGGTGTGGTCTCGGTCGAAAGCGAATACTCCTACTACGACAACCTCGGCGGCTACGACTCCGGTTACAGCAAGAGTGCGGGCGCTTACGTTCTGGGAAGCTACATGTTCGGCAAGAAAGTCGGCATGGGGCAGTTCGAAATTCTTGGGAAGTATGGCGAAGCCAAGTTCTACCGGGGCAGGACACTGGGCGCGACCCCTTACGTATGGAAAACCACAGAGATCAACTTCAACTACGTCATCAAACAATTTAATGCCCGCGTGATGTTCTTCTTCAAGAACAACAACTACACGGCAATCAAAAGCGACAACTGGCAAGGCGGTGCCGGTTTGCAGATCCAGATGTAATGCCTCGTTCCTTAACCTTTAAACACCGAAGGAGTTTTCAAATGAAGCGTAGACAGATGTTTATGACTGCCTGCTTAATGGCAGTCGGGATGGTGGTCTCCATCGTCCCTGCCAGGGTGGCCACGGCCCAGACTGGCACAATCAAGGTAGGCGTGCTGCACTCGCTTTCAGGCACGATGGCCATCAGTGAGACGACGCTGAAGGACACCGTTCTGATGATGATCGAAGAGCAGAACAAGAAGGGTGGCGTGCTCGGCAAGAAGCTCGAAGCTGTCGTTGTGGACCCTGCGTCCGACTGGCCGAAGTTTGCAGAAAAGGCTGCGCAGTTGTTGGAAAAAGACAAAGTCGCCGTTGTGTTCGGATGCTGGACCTCGGTGTCCAGGAAGTCTGTGTTGCCGGTTTTCGAGAAGGACAATGGACTCCTCTTCTATCCGGTCCAGTACGAGGGTGAGGAATCCTCCAAGAATGTTATCTACACCGGCGCTGCCCCGAACCAGCAGGCAATTCCCGCTGTGGATTATCTGATGGCCCAAGGCACAAAGCGTTGGGTGCTGGAAGGCACGGATTATGTCTATCCGCGCACTACAAACAAGATTCTTGAAGCCTACCTTCTTTCGAAGGGTGTTGCGGCTGCAGACATCTCGATCAACTACACGCCTTTCGGTTTCTCCGACTGGCAGACCCGCGTTGCCGCGATCAAGAAGTTCGGTTCTGCCGGCAAGAAGACGGCTGTCGTCTCGACGATCAACGGCGATGCCAACGTTCCTTTCTATAAGGAGCTTGGAAATCAGAAAGTTTCGGCCGAAGATATTCCGGTGGTTGCATTCTCGGTTGGTGAAGAGGAGCTCTCGGGTCTGGACACAAAGCCCCTCGTCGGACACCTGGCGGCATGGAACTATTTTGAAAGTGTGAAGACGCCTGCAAACACCGCGTTCATCAATCAGTGGCACGCTTACATCAAGAATCCGAAGCGAACCACGAACGACCCGATGGAAGCGACATACATCGGTTTCAATCTGTGGGTGAAGGCCGTCACGAAGGCCGGCACCGTCGATACGGAGAAGGTGATAGCGGCTCTTCCCGGCCTGGAAACGCCGAACCTCACCGGTGGCGTTGCCAAGTTGTTGCCGAATCACCACATCACCAAGCCGGTGCTTATCGGCGAGGTGCGGGCTGACGGGCAGTTCGATGTTGTGAAGAGCATCCCCAGTGTCGCTGGGGATGCGTGGTCCGACTACCTGCCGGCCAGCAAGAACATTGAAGCCGATTGGGTCACCTTGAAGTGTGGTAATTACGACAAGACAACCAAGAAGTGCTCAGGTCAGAACTACAAATAACCCCCCCGCTCCGAAAGGGCGCGCGGTGGCTGTTCGTCTTGCTGCTGCCCGCCCTTTGGGGCGTTCTCCCTGTTCATGCGCAGTCCAGGAATGACCCCTTCCTGTCGATTCTGGGGGAGTTGCGTGAAGCAGAGTTTGACGCTAAGGAAGGCATCGTTGATCGCCTCGCCGAGACAGGCCACTCGAGCGTTCGTGCGGTTCTGACGGCCTTTCTGGAAGACCGGCTGTTTTTCCGCAATGACGATCAGAAGGTTGTTATCGTCAAGTCTACAGAAGGGGATCCGCCGACTCTCGACCTGATCGATCCGTTGACTCTCAAGGCGGCGGGCTCTCTGGCAGCGGACCAACTCACCAAGATCGGCACCAATAACCGGCTGAGACGAATGATCAGGACCACGGTGGCGCACTTTGCGCTGGGTAATCCAGACCCTTCCATCCGGATCGAGGCGGTTCGCGACATGGCGCGGTCTTTGGATGAAGGGACTCTGGAACTGCTGCGGGAACGGGCTGGCGTTGAAACCAATGGAAAAGTCAAAAAGGCCATTGCCGCGGTCCTGGCGTTGGGTGCGCTGGACAGTGCAGATCCCCAGGAGCGCCTCGACGCGGTAAATACTTTGAGCGACAGCCTCAGCTCCGATGTGCGGAACAGGTTGGCCGGGCTCCTTGAAAAGTCGCCTGATGGCAGTTTCGCTGAGAGCGATGAACGCGTACGAACCGCCGCCCAAAGTGCTCTAAAGACAATCAACCAGTGGCGCGCGTTCTACTCGGCCATCGAGACACTGTTTTTCGGGCTGAGCCTTGGCTCCGTGCTCGTGCTTGTCGCCATTGGACTGGCGATTACCTTCGGCGTCATGGGCGTCATCAACATGGCGCACGGCGAATTGATGATGATCGGCGCGTACACAACCTATGTCGTGCAATCCGCCATGCCCGATAGAGTGGGTCTTTCCATCATCCTTTCGATCCCGGCTGCGTTCGTCGTTACAGGCCTGACCGGTATTCTGATCGAGCGCACGATTATTCGCTTTTTGTATGGAAGGCCTCTGGAGACCCTGCTGGCCACCTTCGGCCTCAGCCTGATTCTGCAGCAACTGGTGCGCTCGATCTTTTCAGCGCTCAATCGCGAAGTGAAAACGCCCGAGTGGATGAGCGGCACCCTGCAGCTGAATGATGCGCTTTCCATTACCTATAACCGTCTCTATATTGTCTTCTTCACGTTGATCGTCTTCGCCATTCTTCTCGCGGTCTTGAAGCGCACTCGAATCGGGCTCGATATCCGGGCGGTCGCGCAGAATAGAGCAATGGCGCGTGCGATGGGGATTCGCAGCGAGTGGGTCGATGCCATGACCTTCGGCCTGGGCTCCGGAATCGCCGGGGTGGCGGGAGTGGCGTTGAGCCAACTGACCAACGTCGGCCCGAATCTTGGCCAGTCCTACATCATCGACTCGTTCATGGTTGTGGTATTTGGCGGCGTCGGAAATCTTTGGGGCGCTTTTGTAGGCGGCATGTCGATGGGAATTGTCAACAAACTGCTTGAGCCTTACTCTGGCGCCGTGCTCGCCAAGATTCTGGTGCTCGTGGCTTTGATTCTTTTCATCCAGAGGCGGCCGCGCGGCCTGTTCCCCCAAACCGGCCGTTCGTCGGAGAACTCCTAGTGGAACTACACAGACAACCGTGGCTTCTTGCCGGAGACGATCGCCGCAGCGCAGGATTTCTTGGGGCCCTTGCACTGGTCGCTACGCTCGTCGCTGTTCTGAACAGCGCCGTGCCCTCGACCTCAGCCCTCCATCTTTCCACGTACGCGCTTACCCTGGTGGGCAAGTACATGTGCTATGCGATGCTCGCACTCGCCGTGGATTTGATTTGGGGCTATTGCGGCATCCTGAGTCTCGGCCACGCCGCCTTCTTTACTCTCGGCGGCTATGCGATGGGCATGTACCTGATGCGTCAAATCGGCCCGCGCGGGGTCTACGGCAACCCCATACTTCCCGACTTCATGGTGTTTCTGAACTGGAAGTCTCTGCCGTGGTTCTGGTACGGCTTCAATCACTTCCTGTTTGCCATGATCATGGTCGTGCTGGTTCCTGCCACACTGGCGCTGGTCTTCGGGTGGCTCACGTTCCGATCGCGTGTTACGGGCGTGTATTTCTCGATCATCACCCAGGCCCTCACCTACGCGCTCATGCTCGCCTTTTTTCGGAACGACATGGGGTTTGGCGGCAACAACGGCTTTACGGACTTCAAGGAAATCCTTGGCTACGATTTGCTTTCCGACAGTACGCGCGTCGGCATCCTGATCGCCACCGCGATCGCGCTTGCCACAAGTTACCTGGCGTGCCGCGCGATCGTCAACTCGAGAGCGGGACGCGTGATGCGGGCGATTCGGGATGCCGAAAGCCGGACGCGTTTTCTGGGCTATTCTGTGGAGTCCTTCAAACTATGGGTTTTCGTCTTTTCTGCGGTCGTCGCCGGCATCGCCGGCGCCTTGTATGTGCCCCAGGTCGGGATTATCAATCCGAGCGAGTTCGCACCCATCAACTCCATTGAAGTCGTCATCTGGGTCGCGGTGGGGGGGCGCGGTACTCTCTACGGTGCTGCCATTGGGGCGGTACTCGTCAACTATGCGAAAACCTACCTTACTGGCGCGTTTCCCGAAGTCTGGCTTTACGCACTGGGCGCGTTGTTCGTGCTGGTGACACTGTTCCTGCCCCGTGGAATCGCCGGTCTATTGCGGGCGCGAGAGAACAGGGAATGACCATCAGGGACAAGATTCTCTACCTCGAAAAGCTGACCGTCAGCTTCGACGGGTTCAAGGCTCTCAACGAGCTTACGTTGTATGTGGAGCCGGGCGAACTGCTATGCATCATTGGTCCCAATGGCGCCGGAAAAACGACCATGATGGATGTCATCACCGGCAAGACGCGGCCTGACTCCGGCTCGGCGTGGTTTGGACGCGACCTTGATCTCCTTAAAATGTCCGAGCCTGAGATCGCCGAGGCAGGCATCGGACGAAAATTTCAGAAACCCACGGTGTTCGAGCAGCTGACGGTGTTTGAGAATCTGGAATTGTCTCTCGCCGGCAGTAAGACGTTCGTCAGGACATTCCGCGCCCGCATTAGCGCAGCCCAGCAGGAAAAGATCAGCCAGGTGCTCGACGTCATCGGACTCGAAGCCCAGCGCGATGCGCCCGGGAGAATTCTTTCACATGGCCAGAAACAATGGCTTGAGATTGGAATGCTCCTCATGCAGGAACCGGAACTCCTGCTGGTCGATGAGCCGGTCGCGGGCATGACACCGCAGGAAACCGAGCGCACCGCCGCCCTGCTGCAGTCGCTGGCAGGGGAACACTCTGTGGTGGTCGTCGAACACGATATGGAGTTTGTTCGTTCGATTGCCCGTCGTGTCACGGTGCTCCACGAAGGCAGCGTGATTGCCGAAGGCGACATGGATCACGTTCAAAACGACCAGCGCGTCAAAGAAGTTTACCTGGGAGAATAGGGTGCTCTCGGTTCAGGCCCTCAATCAGTTCTATGGTGGCAGCCACATCCTGTGGGATGTGGATCTGTCCGTGCCGGTCGGGTCGCGCATGTGTCTGATGGGCCGTAACGGGATGGGGAAGACGACCCTCTTGAAATGCATCATGGGACTTCTGCCCGCAAAGTCCGGTGGCATCACCTTTGACGGGACGGACTTGTTCCATCGCCCGGCGGAGGAACGCGCAAGGCTCGGTATCGGATATGTGCCGCAGGGCAGGGAAATCTTCTCCCATCTGACGGTGGAGGAAAACCTGCGCACCGGATTGGGCATTCGGAAGAATGGCCCGCGCGCAATCCCCGAGAGAATTTTTGAGCTGTTCCCGGTGCTGAAGCAGATGCTGCGGCGGCGGGGCGGAGATCTCTCTGGTGGACAGCAACAACAACTGGCGATCGGCCGCGCTTTGGTTCTGGAGCCGAAGCTTCTAATTCTCGATGAACCGACCGAAGGGATTCAGCCGAATATCGTGCACGAGATCGGCGACATTGTTTTGAGGCTCAACAAGGAAGAAGGGCTGACCGTATTACTGGTGGAACAGAAGTTGCCGTTCGCCCGCCGCGTGGCCAGTGAGTTCTGCATTCTGGATAAAGGCCGAAAAGTGGCTGACGGTGCGATCGACGACCTCACGGATCAAGTTGTCCGAGCCTACCTCAGCGTCTGAAGGACCTGTCTGGAGAATTCCCAGCGTGCCCCCGGAGGGGGACACCCAAGGGGAGCACGCCGACGTTAGCCGCCCAGCCCCATCCCGCCGGGGTTTCATTCGACTGGTAGTTTTGAGGCTCCCCAGGCTTTAAAGCCTCCAACCAGGTCGAGCGTTTCGGGACGTCCGGCATTGGCGAGCAGGCTTGCCGCAATGGCAGAACGGTAACCGCCTTCGCAGTACACCACCACACGGCGGCCAGCGGGCAATTCCTTCGCACGTTCGCGCAGATGATTCAGGGGAATGTTCACGCTGCCGGGAATATGACCGGCCGCCCACTCTTTCTCGCTGCGCACATCGACCAACAGGGGCGCATCGGGCCTGTCCGGAGTTGCGCGCTGGTTCTTCAGGGCGAGCGCGGTGATACGGTCGATTCGCCGGATCAGATCCGGCCGGTGTTCGACCGCATCCATGCCGCCGCCCAGATAGCCCGCGACATTGTCGAAGCCGATACGCCCCAGTCGCACAATGGCTTCCTCTTCGCGTCCGTTATCCGCAATGACAACAATGGGCTTGTCCCGTTCAAGAATGGTGCCGCACCAGGTGGCGTATTTCCCGGTGATGCCGATGTTCAGCGCGCCTGCCAGATGCGCTCCCTCAAAGTCGATCCCGCTTCTCGTGTCCACGACCTGCGCCCCTCGGTTGATCAGCTGCAACACTTCCTCAACGCCAAGTGCTCGAAGGGACTTCGTGAGTGCGGCGTCGAGGTTGGGATGCTCCTGGCGATTGAGCAGGGCATCGTGTGCGAAATAGCCGGGAGCTTCCGGTTGCTCCGCCGTGACGATGGCTTTGAACTCGTCGCGGCTCATCGGCTGAAGGGCGTAGTTAAACTTCCTTCTGCTCGCCGATCGTGGAAACCGTGTCCGTACTCAGGTTCTTGCCGCACATGGATCCCGCGCCGTGAGCGGGATAGACGAGGGTGGAATCCGGCAGGGTGAGGAGCTTCTCCCTTAGCGAGGCATAAAGCATGTCGGCCAGTTCATCCGCCGAGACCCCGATGGAGGCAAGCAGGTCGGGGCGGCCGACGTCGCCGATGAAAAGCGTGTCACCGGTCATCACCGCGTAAGGCGTTTCCGCGGATTTCGCGAGGTCGTAGACAAGTATCGAAATGCTTTCAGGCGTATGGCCGGGCGTTTCCAGGATCTGAAGGCGGAGATCGCCGAACTCGATAAGGTCGCCATCTTTCGCATGGACTACCGGATACTCCGTTTCACCGCGGCGCCCGAGATGGATGGCCGCTCCCGTCTTATCCCGCAATTCGAGATGACCTGCGAGGAAGTCCGCATGGAAATGCGTGAGGAAGACATGCCGGATCCGGTAGCCTTCCTGAGCGGCGTCTTTCAGGTATTGTTCGACGTCGCGCTGCGGGTCGATGACGGCTGCTGTCCTTGTTTTCTCGTCCATGAGCATATAGGACATGTGCGAAAGGCAGCTGAGATTGTATTGCTGAATGCGCATACCCTGAGTTTCCCAGAAAGTGGGTCGTGTTTGCCAAACTTTACCGATGCTGCCGAGCTTCGGCGCCGGTTCGAATCGGAAATGTCTCGAGGATTTGCACAGGTTGGGCGGTCCGTACGGGAACCAGTCGTGTTATGTTCCCTCGATGCCTGTCGGGAAGAAAAACACAGTGAGAATCGCGCTGATCCAGACCAGCGTCTCCGCCGATCTGGCGGCGAACCTGAAGAAGACGGTGCGCCGCATTCGAGAAGCCGCGCGTAAGGGCGCGCGGGTGATTTGCCTGCAGGAGTTGTTCCGTACACGCTACTTTCCCATCGACGAAAGGGCCGACGCCGCTCATTTTGCCGAGCCGGTGCCCGGGGAATCGACCGCGGTGTTGTCCGATCTGGCGAAGCAATTGGAAGTTGTGATCATCGTTCCAATCTTCGAGGTCGCGTCAGACGGCCGGTACTTCAACACGGCGGCTGTGATCGATGCGGATGGCCAGGTCCTCGGAATTTACCGGAAGCTGCACATTCCGCACGATCCCTTCTTTTACGAGAAGAGCTATTTCGAGGAAGGCGACCTCGGATATAAGGTTTTCCAGACGCGATACCTCCGGTTCGCCGTCTTGATCTGCTACGACCAGTGGTTTCCCGAAGCCGCACGCGCGGCCTCGCTCGCGGGCGCAGACGTGCTTTTCTATCCAACCGCCATTGGTTACCTGAAGAACGATCCCCTGCCGTATACCGACTGGCTGAATGCATGGATGACGATTCAGCGCGGGCACGCGATTGCGAATGCCGTGCACGTCGCGGCGGTGAATCGCGTGGGCACGGAAGGGCCGACAACTTTTTGGGGGAATTCGTTTGTCTGTAGTCCCTTTGGAAGGCCGATCAGCAAGGCGGGAACGAAGGAAGACACGCTCATCGCCGATCTGGACATCAGTGAGAATGCGAGGATTCGCGAGGGCTGGCGCTTCATCAGGAATCGGCGTCCCGATACCTACGGAGCCCTGATTGAGCCTGTACAGGCCGAGATACCCGCCAGACAGGGCTACGTGATGCCGGCGGAATGGGAGAATCACGAAGGGACGTGGCTGGCGTGGCCGGAAGATCGAGTCACCTTCCCGAAGCGCCTTGAGCGCGTTCGCAAGCGCTATATCGAGATCATACGACACCTGGTTACGGGCGAGCACGTGCATCTGGCGGTCAGGGACAGAGACACAAGAAGCAAGGTTCGCGCCATGCTGAAAGACGCCCGCGTCGACCTCGGCAAGGTTCAGTTTCAAGTGTGGGACTATGCGGACGTCTGGTTTCGCGATTACGGCCCGACTTTCGTCGTCAATCGCGAGACTCGCAAGGTTGCGATTGTGCAGTGGCGATTCAACGCCTGGGGAACCAAGTACCCGTCTCTGCTGAAAGACGGCAATGTTCCCTACTTTATCAGTGAGCGCATGGGCCTACCGCTATTCATGCCCGGCATCATCCTTGAGGGTGGCGCTATCGATGTGAACGGGTGCGGCACGGTGCTCACCACCGAGCAATGCGTGCTGAATCCGAACAGGAATGCCGGCCTTTCGAAAGAGGCTACAACACAGTACTTCGGCGATTTCCTGGGCGCGAAGAACGCCATCTGGTTGAAGCAGGGGCTTGCGGGTGATGACACCGACGGTCACATCGATAATCTCGCTCGCTTCGTCGATGCGCGAACCGTCGTCTGCGCTTTCCAGGAAGACGAGTCTGACGAAAACTACGTCGTGCTCAAGGAAAATCATGATGTGTTGCTACAGGCCCGCGATCAGGATGGCCAGGGCCTTCGCGTCGTGAAACTTCCCATGCCTCCATCGATAAGTGACATCGTGCGAGGAGAGAAGACTCGTCTTGCGGGGAGTTACACCAATTTCTATATCGGCAACAGTGTTGTGCTTGTGCCTGCGTTCAATCATCCCAATGATGAAAAGGTCCGCGATATTCTTCGGGAACTTTTGCCGGGACGGGCCATCATCGGCATCGACTGCACGGACATCATTTACGGGGCTGGCACCCTCCATTGTATTTCCCAACAACAGCCCTCCATCTGAGGTTGGTTTTCGGTTAAGCTGGAACGTTTAATGACAAAAGAAGAAGCCATCTGGACGACTGAGGATTCCGAAAAGCTGTACCGCGTGAAGCTTTGGGGCGACAACTACTTTTACGTCAACGAAGAGGGGCACCTGGGTGTTCGGCCGATTCTGGGCGACCCGATCGGAATCGACATCTACAAAGTCGTCCAGGATTTGAAGTCCCAGCGCATCGAATTTCCTCTGCTTATCCGTTTTCAGGATCTTCTTCGCTCGCGTGTGACCGAGCTGAACAACGCTTTCAAGAAAGCCATCGAGGAGTCCGGCTACCAGAACGCGTATGTCAGTGTCTATCCCATCAAAGTGAACCAGCTTCACGAGGTCGTTCAGGAAATCCTTGAGGCGGGCCGTCCTTACGGATTCGGTTTGGAATGTGGGTCAAAGGCCGAGCTCGTCGCCGCATTGCCGCATCTGGAAGACGACCGCACGCTTCTGATCTGCAATGGCTATAAAGATGCGGTGATGATTCGTCTCCTTCTTATAGGCCAGCAACTCGGGAAGAACGTCATTCCCATCCTAGAGAAGTACTCGGAATTGCGGCCCCTGCTGATGCACGGCAAAGAACTGGGCTTCTGTCCACGCTTCGGCGTGCGCGTCAAGGTTTCGGCAACGGGGTCGGGGAAGTGGGCCGCTTCGGGAGGCGACTCTTCGAAGTTCGGCATTTCCATCACCGAACTGGTGCGACTCGTGGACGAGGTTGCGTCCTACGACATGCTCTCCGGATTCAAGTTGCTGCACTTTCATCTCGGGAGCCAGATCCTCGACATCCAGAACCTGAAGCAGGCCGTAAAGGAGATCGCACGCGTCTATGCCACGCTGCTGCGGCGCGGCGTCAATATTCAATACCTCAATGTCGGAGGCGGCCTCGGTGTGAACTACGAAGCCGGAGAGGTGACGTCTCCGCACGGCATCAACTACACTCTGGAGGAATACACCAACGCCGTCGTGTATTCGGTGAAGGAAATCTGCGACGCGGAAAAAGTGCCGCATCCCATCCTGGTTTCTGAAAATGGACGGGCCCTCACCGCGCACCACTCCGTGTTGATCGTTGAGGTGATCGGCGCCAACACGCGGGATGCGGCGGAAGAAGTCATTCCCGTCGAGTCCGTCGAAGGCCCTCCCGTGAAAGAACTGGCACGGCTGCTGACCTCGGTCAGCGACAAGGGGTCCCGGCGCCGATCCCTGCCGTTCCTGCTGGAAGTGTTTCACGATGCGGTGGAAAAGCGGCAGGAAGTGACGCTGCTATTTGAACTGGGATACCTTACCCTGGAACAAAAAGCGCTTGCCGAAAAGCTCTATTGGGCAACCTGCGTGGCGATCAATCGTCTCCTTCAGAAGCGGAATTCCGAGTCGCTTCCCAAGGATCTTGTCGCGATGCGAGAGCAGCTGACCGATCAGTATCTTTGCGATTTTTCCGTCTTCCAGTCGATCCTGGATTATTGGGCTATCGGCCAGGTTTTCCCCATCATGCCGGTGCATCGTTTGAACGAGCAGCCTACGCGGCTCGCCACACTGGTGGATCTGACGTGTGATTCCGACGGAAAGGTGGATCGCTTCGTTTCGCCGCTCGGAACGAAGAACGCGCTCGAGCTGCACCGTTTGACCGACAAGGAATCGTACTACCTTGGTTTTTTTCTCATGGGTGCGTACCAGGACATCCTGGGTGACATTCACAATTTGTTTGGACGGGTGACGGAAGTTCACGTCTATGCGGACGATGACGAGCCCGACAACTATTTCGTCGAGAAGGTCATCAAGGGCACGACGGTTCAGGAGATTCTGGCGTTCGTCCAGTACTTTCCGAACGATCTGCAACGCCGGATGGAGCAGATCATCCAGCAGAAGGTGAAGGAAGGGTTGATTCGCCCCAAGGTCGGCGTCCACCTGCTGGATCAATACAGCAAGGCCTTTCACGAATACACTTACCTTGACGTACGGGAGAGCCCCAATTCGAACAGCTGAAGAGCACTGGAATTCCGAGACAATCCGGCAAGCCCGGCTGCATTCGTCTCGCCCTTTATCTCAGCTTCGCGTTCTGAGATACTGACGCCCTGCCTACGGCAAGTCGATTGATCATCCGAGGAACATGAACAAAGCAAAGATCATCTATACGAAGGTCGATGAAGCGCCTGCGCTGGCGACCTATTCCTTCCTGCCTATCATCGATGCATTCACGAAACCGGCGGGGATTGTCGTGGAGACGAGAGACATCTCGCTGGCCGGGCGGATTCTCGCCAATTTTCCCGATCATCTCAAACCCCATCAGAAGCAGTCCGATGATCTGGCGGAGCTGGGTGAGCTGGCGAAAACCCCTGAAGCTAATATCATCAAGCTGCCCAATATCAGCGCCTCCGTGCCACAGCTCAAAGCGGCGATCAAGGAATTGCAGGGGCAGGGCTTCATGCTGCCGGACTTTCCAGACGAACCGAAGAGTGCCGAAGAGAAGGCGATTCGAATCAGATACGGCAAAGTGCTCGGCAGTGCGGTCAATCCGGTCTTGAGGGAGGGAAACTCCGATCGCCGGGTATCTCCGTCGGTAAAGCAATACGCGAAAAAACACCCGCACTCGATGGGGAAATGGAGTGCAGATTCGAAATCGCACGTTGCTCACATGGCGGGTGGAGACTTCTATGGGAGCGAGAAGTCCGTCGTGATCCCGAAAGCCGGCTCAATCCGCATCGAGTTTACCGACGAAAAGGGTGTTGTTTCCGTGCTCAAGGACGCCCTTCCGGTGCTCGAGGGGGACGTGATCGATGTGGCGGTGATGAACTGCCGTGCGCTACGCGAATTCTATGAGAAGGAAATGTCCGACGCCCGCAGCCAAGGGGTCTTGCTATCGCTGCACCTGAAGGCCACGATGATGAAAGTATCGGACCCCATCATGTTCGGACACGCGGTCACCGTCTACTACAGGGATGTGTTTGCCAAACACTCTGCGGTTTTCGAACGGATCGGCGTCAACGCCAACAACGGGATTGGGGACGTCTATGCGAAGATCCAAAACCTTCCGGACGAGAAAAAGGCGGAGATCGAGGCGGACATTCGGAAAGTCTACGAGGGTCGTCCGGAGCTCGCAATGGTGGATTCGGCCAAAGGAATTACGAATCTGCACGTGCCAAGCAATGTCATTATCGATGCTTCCATGCCGGCGGCGATTCGTTTGTCCGGCCAAATGTGGGGAGCGGACGGAAAGCTCCACGACACCAAGGCACTCATTCCCGACCGTTGTTATGCCGGCATCTACCAGGCAACCATCGAAGATTGTAAGAAAAACGGCGCTTTCGACGTTCCAACCATGGGCAATGTAGCCAACGTGGGCCTCATGGCTCAGGCGGCCGAGGAATATGGCTCTCACGACACCACGTTCGAAATCGCCTCGAACGGGCAGGTGCGCGTCATCGATGAGACCGGGGAGACCCTGATTGAACACCGGGTGGAGAGTGGCGACATTTGGCGAATGTGCCGGACCAGGGATCTGCCGGTTCGAGACTGGGTAAGACTTGCCGTCAGCCGTGCCAGAGCCACCGGAGCCGCAACCTTCTTCTGGTTGGACCAGAATCGCGCCCACGATGCGAATTTGATCGCGAAGGCGCGAAACTATCTGAAGGATCACGACACCAGCGGTCTCGACATTCGAATCATGTCCCCCGTAGAGGCAATCCGCGCAACGCTCAAGCTCGTGCGCGAAGGACGGGACAGTATTTCGGTAACCGGAAACGTGCTGCGGGACTACCTCACCGACCTGTTCCCGATCCTGGAATTGGGAACCAGCGCGAAGATGCTTTCGATTGTTCCCCTGCTGAAAGGGGGCGTCCTCTACGAAACGGGCGCCGGGGGCTCGGCTCCCAAACACGTTCAACAGTTCCTGGAGCAGGGACACCTGCGCTGGGATTCGCTCGGGGAGTTTCTTGCGCTGGCGGTTTCCGTGGAAGACCTCGCAAACAAGACAGGAAACGCCAGGGGCCGCGTCCTGGCGTCCGCTCTGGATCGCGCAAACGGCAAATTCCTGGAAGGCAACAGGTCGCCGTCACCGAAAGTCGGTGAAATGGATACGCGGGGGAGTCATTTCTACCTGGCGCTGTATTGGGCTGAATCGCTGGCAGAACAAACAGAGGATAGGGAACTCCAGCTGATGTTCACCGGCATTGCGCAGCAGTTGAAGGCCAATGAGGCCAAAATCATAGAGGAGTTGAACGCGGCCCAGGGCCGCGCTGTGAACATCGGCGGCTACTATCACCCGGATGAGTTGCTGACGTCGAAGGCCATGCGCGCCAGCCCGACACTCAACAGCCTGTTGGGGAAATTGGGGACTGGGAGCAATTAGAAGCGGGAGGCTGGACGCGATCCGTTCGTGCATGGTAACTTCACCCGTTTTGAAACTGGCAATTGTGGAGAACAGTAATGGCAAGACGTAAGGTTACGATTATTGGAGCAGGTCATGTCGGTGCGACCGCGGCGCAACGCGTTGTGGACAAGCGCCTCGCCGACGTTGTTCTGGTAGACATCGTTCCGGGTGTGCCGCAGGGCAAGGCCCTGGATCTGGCGGAGTCGGCTCCGGTCGAAGGCTACGACTGCGCAATCACGGGAACAAACGACTACAAGGATACGGTCAATTCAGACGTGGTGGTTATCACGGCCGGAATTCCCCGAAAGCCCGGGATGAGCCGCGACGACCTGCTGCGCACGAATTACGACATTGTGAAGGGGGTCACCGAGCAGGTGGCGAAGCACTCGCCGAACTGCGTGATCATCGTGGTGAGCAATCCTCTGGATGCGATGGTGCAAACGGCGTTTCGGGTCAGTAAATTCCCGAAGCAACGGGTGATCGGCATGGCAGGCGTGCTGGATTCGGCGCGATTCCGCGCTTTTATCGGAATGGAACTGAAGGTTTCGGTCGAGAACATTCATGCGTTCGTTCTGGGCGGTCACGGGGACTCGATGGTTCCACTGCCGCGTTATTCGACCGTGTCCGGCATCCCGATTACCGAGCTCCTGCCCAGGGAAACCATCGACCGTCTCGCAGATCGCGCGAGAAATGGCGGGGCCGAGATCGTGAAGTTGCTCAATACGAGCGCCTGGTACGCACCTTCGTCATCCATTGTGGAAATGGTCGATGTCATTCTGAATGACCGCAAGAAGATCCTGCCCTGCGCCGCCTACCTGGAAGGCGAATACGGAATCACCGGGTTGTATGTTGGTGTGCCCGTGAAGTTGGGAAGCGGAGGAGTGGAGCAGGTGGTCGAGATCTCGTTGACCAATGAAGAACGGGCGGCGTTGCACAAGTCCGCGGCTGCGGTGAAGGAACTGACCGATATCATCGGGGTTTAGGCCGTTACGCCGCGCAAGCGCCCGAGCCGGGGGCCGGGGCGGAGCGCCCTCTAGTCGGGCGAGGGGGAATTCGGGGGGCGTGCACCTCGACCCCCGAATTCTCAAGAGCGAAAAACGAATTCGGGGTTCGAGGTGCACGGCCCCGAATTCCCGCAACAGACTCCCTCTTTCTACTACTGGACGGTTTCTGCAATCTGCGCCAGGGCGTTCTCATTGACGGAGATTGCTCTGGAGGCTTCCATTTTCGTCTGCACCTCTTTGATGTAAGCGGAAAAGTATCGCTCCCGCTTGGCGTCGAGCATCTCCGCTCGCAGGCTATCCATAGCCTTCTTCATCTCATCCTCATTGATTGCATCGCGTTCCTTGACTGAGAAAACGAGGGTCTTGCCTCCGAGCGTGGCCGTCGGGCCAACCTGTCCGAGCGGCAGGCTGAATATTTCTTCGTCGCGCTCTGCGATGGAACCAAACTCCGGGATGGATCCGCTTCGCGTCAACTTATCGCTTGTTTTGACTTCGGCACCCAGGGTTTTGGCGAGGCTGGAGAGCGCGACCTTGCCGGCCTTGATGGCTTCCTGCGCTTTGGCCGTGCTCTCGGCGGCCATTTCCCGAGCCTTTTCGGCTTTCGCATCCGCCGCCACTCGAGTTCTCGCTTCATCGAACGATGCAGGATGGGAAGGCTGAATCTCGACAACCTGTGGGACTGCGTATCCGTTCTGGACTTCGATCGCGGTTCCAAAGGCGTCCTTCGCCAGTGAAAAGACGCTTGTCTGATACGGCACGGCGTTGCCCAGTTCCGGGATCGGCTGATTCTGTTCAAGTAAAGGCGTTTCCTTCACCGTGGCCCCATGCTTCGCGGCGACGGCGTTGATATCCTTGTTTGTGACGAGTTCCACGGCAATCTCGTCAGCCACCTCTTTGGCTTTTTTGCTGCCCTTCTCGAAAAGAATGCGAGGCCGAATGGCTTCCTTGATTTCATCGAAACTTCTCAGACGTCCTTCTTCTTTCGAGTTCACTTTGATGATGTGCAAGCCGTCCTGCATGTTCACCACATCGCTGATCGCGCCCGTTCCGAGAGCAAATGCGGCCAGGTCGAACTCCGGGCTTTTCGTTCCACGTTCGAAAGTCCCAAGATTGCCGCCCTGTTTGGCTGAAGGATCATCCGAGAATTCCATTGCGAGTTTCCCGAAATCCTCACCACCCTTGGCGCGCGCGAGCACGTCTGTGGCTTTTTTTCGGATTGCTTCGACTTCCTCGGGTTTCTTGTTTTCTGTCTTGAAGACTATCTGTTGGGCGGTGATTCGTTCCGGAAGGCGGTATTCCTCCGCGTGTTCGTCGTAGAAGGCTTTCAGTTCGCTGTCGTCTGCCTTGGCGTCGATGCGGTATTTCACCAGATCGACAAAAATATAGAGGGCCTTTCGTTTTTCGCCAACGGTGTATTTTGCCTTGTTCTTTTCGTAATAGTCCTTCTCGTCCTGCTCGCTGAGTGTAACCTTGGCTTCAAGTTTCTGGGGATCGATGACGAAATAGTTCAACACCGCCTTCTCGTTGCGCTTGCGGTATTCGCTCTCCACTTCCTTGTCACTGACAGAAACCCCGGCCGTGACGAAGCTGAGAATCTTGGCTGCGGTCAGCTCATTCCGGATCGCGTTTTCGTATTCTTCGGCCTTGATGTTGTTTTGGAGGAGCAGCTCTTCGTACCGTTCCTTGCCAATGAAACTTCCGCCGCTGTTGAACGCGGGATTGGAATAGATGTTCTGCTGGATTTCGGCTTCGGTTGTCTCGAGACCAAGGCGCCTGGCCTCCGCCATCATCACTTTCTGGCTGATGAGGTAATCCAGGATCTGCTTGTCGAAGCCGAAGGCCTTGCGGATTTCAGGAGTGAGCTGCTGCTGCATGTTCCTGACGTAGTTGGTATACGTATTCTTGAACTCGACGGCTGTTACAGTTTCACTTCCAACCTTCGCGACGTCGTTGCCTGTGAGTGAGATGGACCCGAGATCGCTGAACGGAATGTAGGCGACCACCATGCCGCCCCCGAGGACGACGATAAGAATGATCCATACCCATTTCAGCTTCGAATGTTGTCTCCTCATGAAATCCAGCATTGAACGGACCTCCTGCGACCTTCAAATAACCCAATATCGTAGCAGAAAATGAATTCTGTTGGACGCTCAGAGTGCCTTTTCCGTATGATCGAGGCTTTTCTGTCTGATGGGATATAGGAGTTCGATAAATTCATGAATCTCAGCCGTGTCTTCAGCCTGTTTTCAAGCGACCTCGCCATTGATCTCGGTACCGCAAACACTCTGGTTTATGCAAAGGGCCGGGGAATCGTGGTTAACGAGCCTTCCATCGTGGCGATTAACAAGGTGACCAACGAGGTGGAAGCCGTTGGCAAGGAAGCCAAGGACATGCTGGGCCGGACGCCCGGAAACATTGTCTCGATTCGTCCCATGAAGGACGGCGTCATCGCCGACTTTACAGTGACCGAGAAGATGCTGACTTACTTCATCCGAAAGGCCCACAGCCGCAAGGTGCTGGTCCACCCGCGTATCGTGATTGGCGTGCCTTCGGGAATCACGCAGGTCGAAAAGCGAGCGGTTCAGGATTCGGCCTATCGCGCGAAGGCCAGCGAGACGTTTCTGGTGGAACAGGCAATGGCTGCGGCGATCGGGGCGGGTCTGCCCGTGACCGAACCTTCGGGCAATATGATCGTCGACATCGGGGGCGGAACCACAGAGATCGCGGTGATTTCGCTGTCCGGCATTGTGCATGCGAGGTCGGACAAAGTTGCCGGCAATGAGATGGACGAAGCCATCACGCAATACATCAAACGGAAGTACAACCTGCTGATCGGAGAGCGGACTGCCGAAGCGATCAAGATTGAGATTGGTTCCGCCTTTCCGCTCGAGGAACCGCTTGCCATGGAAATCAAGGGACGCGATTTGATGGAAGGTGTGCCCAAGAGCGTCAAGATTTCGGACGAGGAAATCCGCGAGGCGCTCGACGAATGCATCAACATCATCATCAATTCGATCCGTGTTGTGCTCGAAAGAACTCCGCCGGAGCTTTCTGCCGACATTGCCGATCGCGGCATTGTGCTCGCCGGGGGCGGCGCCTTGATCAAGAATCTGGACAAGCGAATCCGCGATGAGACGGGTCTGCCCGTAACACTGGCAGAAAACTCCCTGTCCTGCGTGGTCCTCGGCACCGGAAAGATGCTCACGGATTTCAATCTGTTGCGGAAGATTGCTGTCAATTAGACTGGAGTCTGTATGGTGCTTCCCGCGAAAAGGCCGGTCTGGATTGCATTGGGAAGCGCCATGGTTTTTCACATTCTGCTCCTGTCTCTGCCGGCCAACCATCGCTCGGGGCCCGGCTTCATGCGCCGGTGGCTGCTCGATGGCCTCGTTCCCCTGGAAAGACTGGTGGATTACGGAGTCCGCAGTGTAAGGGGCGTCTGGCAGGGGTATGTCGCGCTTCTGGATGTCCGCGAAGATAACGAACGGCTGCGGCTGGAAAACGATCTCTTGAAGATGCAACTTCGCGGCAATGACGAAGCGATCAGGGAAGCCGAAAGGCTCCGACAACTGTACGGGTTGTCGGATACCGGCGTCGGAAAATTTGTGGTGGCCCGCGTCGTTGGCCGTGATCCCACCCTATCCCTTCAGACCGTCACTGTAGACAGAGGCCTCACGAGCGGTGTGAAGGTGAATGCCTCCGTGATTACTCCTGACGGAGTCGTCGGACGTGTGATGAGCGTGGGGAACCTGTCGGCAGTTGTGCAACTGATTACCGACGCGCAGAGCGAAATAGCCGTCCTGTTGCCGGATACTCGCGTCCAGGCCGTTTTCAAGGGGACAGGGGGCAGGGATCTCGAACTGGATTACATTGACAACGACAGCGACATCGCCGAAGGCAACGAGTTGATCACTTCAGGGCTTGACCGCATTCATCCCAAGGGACTTCCCGTCGCACGATTGACCTCCGTTGGACCCCGGCATGGCCTTTTCAAGGTGGTTCTGGCCCATCCCTTTGTTGACATGGGCCGGCTTGAGGAGGTTCTGATCCTTGATGAGCAGCCCGCACCTTCTCCGGTGCCGGAACACCCGGACAAGCCGCCCTCCCAGCCCCCCATCGACTGACTGGAATGAAGCGAATTCACAGGGTTGGGGCCATCGGGAAGACCGCTATAACGCTGATCGTGATTGTTGTAGTCCAGGGCCTTCTGGCCTACCGTTTCCGCGTATTCGGATATTTCGACCTGCCCTTGATTTATTGCGTATATTTCGGGTTCACCATGAATCGCCCGATGGCGTCGATTTTCATCGGCAGCGTTCTTGGTCTCATGCAGGACAGCTTGTCGGGCGTTGCGATGGGAACCAACGGGTTCAGCAAGACGGTTCTCTGTTTCGTCGCCGCCTCAACCAGCTTGAAATTCAACGTCGATCAGGGCATAACAAGAATTATCGCCTTATTTTTGTTTACCTTGGCGAATGGCCTTCTCGTTACCATGTTGGGGCTGACGATGGGAACCGGCCAGAGCCTGCTCGCGGGCGCCGGTCTGGTGGACCTGCTGTTGTCCGCGGTGTTTAATACATTGTTAGGATTGATTATGTTTGGATTTCACGACAGGTTTAGCCGTGCAGCGTGACGAGCTAGATCTCCTGCATTCAAGAATGAGTGTTATCGCTTATGCGATCGTCGCCGCGATGCTCATCCTTGCTGCGGGTTTCTGGCATTTCCAGATGGCCCAGACGGATTACTACATCGAACTCGCCAACAGTAACCAGTACAAACAAATTCCGCTTCTCGCTCCGCGTGGCCGGATTCTTGATCGCGAGGGCCGGATCCTCGTAGACAACCGTCCATCGTTTGACGTCATTCTCGTTCGCGAAGGCAGCCCACATTCCATCGAAGAGACCGTCGACGCATTCGCGCCCGGACTGGGGATGACCAGAGAGGAACTCCTCGAAATCATCGACAAGAAGCGGGGTGAGCAGAAGTTCAGGCCGATCGTTCTGAAGAAAGATGTCGACGTTGCGGATATCGCGTTTGTTAAACCGCGCCTGATGGACTACCCCGAGATCCGCGTGGAGTTTCAGCCGCGCCGGCGGTATCTGGGCGACCTGGCTGCGCACGCGATCGGCTACGTCGGAGAAGTCAGCACCGAGGAACTGAAAAAGGACGACTACAGGGAGTACAAGTCCGGGGACCAGGTGGGCAAGACCGGCATCGAGCGCGTCTACAACAACATTCTCCGCGGAAGAGATGGCTATCGGCAGGTCGTCGTCGACAACAGACAGCGCCAGATTGAGGTTCTCGGGGAAGAGGACCCCATACCCGGCAACGATGTCCGCACGACAATCGATCTGGATCTCCAGAAAGCTGCTGAAGAAGCCCTGGGCGATCAGACCGGAGCGGCCGTGGCGATTGACCCGCTTACCGGAGAAGTTCTGGTGATGGCCAGCAAACCCTCGTTTGATCCCAACATCTTCGCCTCGAGAGTCTCGGCTGCGGACATACAGGCGCTCAACGATGATAAGCGGCACCCGTTCCGAAACCGTGTCATTCAGGACAAGTACGCCCCCGGCTCTGTCTTTAAAGTGTTCATGACCGTTGCGGGACTTGAATCCGAGACGCTGGATCCGTTGGATCATGTCAATTGCACCGGCGTGGAGGTTATTTACGGCCAGGCCAAGCATTGCTGGAAGGCAGGGGGACACGGTCCGATCTCGCTGTACGAAGCGCTGGTAAATTCCTGCAACATCTTTTTCTACAACGTCGGGAAGAAACTCGATATTGACCAAATCGCCAGCTATGCGAGACAGATGGGACTGGGCCGCACGACCGGAATCGATCTTCTTGGGGAAGACCCCGGCTTGATCCCGTCACGGGAGTGGAAGGCGCACGCCTATCGGACCAGGAACAAATCCGAACAGGTCTGGAGGGATGCCGAAACCATCAACGTCGCCATTGGCCAGGGGCAGGTGGCCGTCACCCCGATTCAAGTGACCTGGGCAATGGGCGGACTGGCATCGGGCGGGCGATTGAAACAGCCGCACCTGGTGAATCCGGAATATCTCAACAAGCTCGGATTCAAAGGCAGGCCTGTTGGCGAGGAGAACTACCAGATCGGTGCCGAAACCCTCGATATCGTGACGCGGGCCATGTGGGGCGTCGTTAACGATGTGAATGAGTCTGGACGGACGGGTGCGAAGGCTGCGGTTCCCGGATTTGACGTTGCCGGAAAGACCGGCACGGCGCAGGTCGTCTCTCTTGGAGCACAGACCAAGGACGAGGAAACTGCCGACAACGCCTGGTTTGTGGGATTTGCCCCCTACCGAAATCCTGAGATTGTGGTCGGCGTGTTCGTCGAGCATGGCGGCCACGGCGGGACAGCCTCGGCTCCGGTGGCCCATGCCATTTTTGACACCTACTACCGCAAGAAAACGGGCCAGTTCAATCCTCCGGGAAGCGGCCAGATTGCGCAGCTGACTCGGCCATGAACGACGCGATCCGGGTCAAGGGATTCTGGAAGGACTTTGATTGGGCCCTGTTCGCCGCCGTTCTGCTCCTATGTACGATCGGGCTCACCGAGATCTATAGCGCCACAAAGAACATCAGTGGCGATATCGCGTTTTACAAGCAGATGGCGTTCGTCTTCGTCGGAGTCGGCATGATGTTCGTCATCGCCGCGATCGACTACCACACGATCGCGGAGCAAATCCCCTGGCTCTATCTCGCAAGCCTGGCCGTTCTGATCTATACGCCACTTGCCGCTCGGCGAATTGCAGGAGCCAATAGCTGGATCGAGCTCGGACCGGTCAGTGTGCAACCGTCGGAACTTGTAAAGATGGTTGCCGTTGTGGCACTGGCGCGCTATCTCGCGGACTTGCATCTGGACCGCTATATGAGCCTCGGCCAGATTGCGAAGGCCTGTTTGATTTGCGGAATTCCAATCACCCTCATTCTCCTGCAACCCGACATGGGTACTGCTCTCACGTATCTCCCGATTCTGGGTGTCGGCGTCTTTCTTCGGGGCGTCAAGCCGGCGGCCATTGTCACCGTCGTTGTGATTATTGTCCTGACAGTTCCCGTTTTCCTGTATTTGGTCCAGGACCAGGACAGGCTTGATGCCGGACTCACATGGCTCACCAGTCACAGCCTTCTCAAGGAACATCAAAAAGAGCGCGTTCTTACCGTGATCTATCCTGAACGCGATCTCAAGGGGAAGGGGTTTCAGGTGTTTCAGTCCAAGATTGCGATTGGTTCGGGAGGATTTCTAGGTAAGGGTTTGTTTAAGGGAAGCCAGAACCAGCTTGGCTTTCTGCCCGCGCGTCACACCGACTTCATATTTTCCGTCGTCGGTGAGGAAATGGGGTTCCTCGGGGTGATGATCGCCCTTGGCCTGCTGAGTTTCGTTCTGTTTCGGTCCATATACAATGCCCAGACCGCCCGGGATCAGCTGGGGCTGTTCATCGTCCTCGGAGTCGTGGGCATCTACCTTTTTCACATTGTTGTCAATGTCGCGATGGTCATCGGGTTTTTCCCGGTCGTGGGGATTCCTCTGCCGTTTCTGAGTTACGGCGGATCGTCCATATTGACGGCTTTTGTGGGGCTGGGCCTTGTGATCAGTGTTCGCCGTCGGCGTTACGTGAATTAGCCGGGACCGTGCTATAGTGCCCGTCGGCGTAGGTCTTCGTTGTGCCCCGGTCGATAACCGGGGCGGGTCGGGCGATGTAGCCCCACCGAGAACGCCAGATTTTTCGAACTGCCCGTGAGCGCCGAGGCGCGGAGTTGAGCGGAGCCTGCTCCTCCCGGGTACAGGGGTTCCATGACAATTCGTGACTTCATGAGCGGCTGTCGAATGCAAGCCCGTGAAAAGCGTGAGCGCGATAGCGCGCAACCGCCAGCGTAGGGCGCAGCCATCAGGAAATGTCGGACGCGACTGTCTAGGGACGTGTCTGTGCGAGCCTGGCCTCCCGGAACTTAAAGGGAGTGTCGATGCACAAAGAATTGATTATCGCGGCAACGTCGCAGGAGACGAAGCTTGCCATCCTCGAGAACGACGAACTCGTCGAGTATCTGATCGAAAGGCGGCGGTCTGAAGGGATCGTCGGCAACATCTATAAGGGAAGAGTCACCAAGGTTCTGCCTGGCATGCAATCGGCGTTTGTCGATATTGGACTGGAGCGGGACGCCTTTCTTTACGTATCGGACTTCCTCGAAGATGCCGACGAGTACGACAAGATTGTCAGCACTGCCGAAGACGAAGTAGTCGCCAGTCTTCAGGAACCGATTCCTCAGGTGGAACGTCCGGCCGCACCTATGCCCATCGCCGCCCCCACAGTGCCTGCGCCCTTGTTTCCAACATCGGCTGCGGCGGAGGAACTCGAGGCCGTTGAAGAGCCCCCGACGGATGCTGCGCCGATTGTATCGGCAGAGCCGGCATCTCCGGTCAGCGAACTGCTCGCCGGGGAGGTGCGGACCGGACCTCCCGCCGGCCTTCCGGCGGGCGGTGAAAGCGAGGTTCGAGCCTTCGACCTCTCGGCTGAGCGTCGTGATCGCGGCCCTCGCGATCCGGACCGTGGTGATCGTGGCCGGGACCGTGATCGTGGAGGCAGGGACAGGGGGCGAGACCGGCGTGGCAAGACCCCCAAGATTCCTTCGTTTGAAGCACGAACCTACGAACCTCGCGGCGACGAGGGGCCATTTGCCCCCCTCGAAGTTCTTCCCGGAGAGACTCTGAAGAAGTACTCGAATCGCCCGCCCGTCCAGCCGTCTTCAGCCGATGCTGGTCCGCCAGTTTCATTGGAGGTTTCCCCAGGCGAATCCAGAGGCGATGACCAGGTCCCTGCGGTGGAGCCCTTTTCCCCTGCATCCGGACCGGAGCCGGAGACTGATCAGCCCAGTTCGAGTGCGCGCATCAGCGACGATTCCGACAACGCATTCATGGCGAACCGGCCTCAACAACGCCGTGGAGGACGCCGTCGCGGAGGTCCCGGAGGGCCCGGCGGTGGAGACCGGGGTGATCGCGGAGACCGGCCGGCGCCACGGACAGAAGACCCGCGCGCCGGTGGACACTATGCCAAGTCCGGCCCATTGATCGCAGAACTCCTGCGCGAAGGGCAGGAAATCCTGGTTCAGGTTTCGAAGGAACCCCTGGGAAAGAAGGGCGCGCGAATCACATCGCACATTGCGCTGCCCGGCCGCTACCTCGTCTACATGCCGACAGTCGATCATGTCGGGGTCTCGCGCAAGATAGCTTCCGATGAAGAGCGGCAACGCCTGAAGCGGGTCATCAACGAAAACCGCACCGGCTTGCCCGGTGGATTTATCGTTCGGACGGCTGCCGAGGGACGGGCCGAAACGGAGTTCGTCAACGATATCCGGTTTCTTGGAAACCTGTGGTCGGACATCCGCGCCAAGTCTGAGAAAAAGTCGGGCCCCGCCCTTATTCATAGCGACCTGACCCTTGTGCAACGGATGCTTCGTGATCAACTCACCGATGATTTCAAAGCCATTCGGATCGATAACGAACAGGAATTCGCCACCATTCTCGACTTTGTCAACAAGTTCCAACCCGCACTCGTGAATCGGGTCAAGCTGCACGTGAAAGATACGCCGATCTTCGAAGAGTTCGGTCTCAATGCGGAAATCGACAAGGCACTGAAGCCGAAGGTGTGGCTGAAGTCGGGAGGGTATATCGTCATCAATCAGACAGAAGCCCTGGTGGCGATCGACATCAACACGGGCAAGTACGTAGGGAAGTCCAACCGGCTTGAAGACACGATCACCCGCACCAACGTCGATGCCGTCCACGAAATTGTCCGGCAGATCCGGCTGAGGAATCTCGGCGGCATTATCGTTGTCGATTTCATCGACATGGAAGAACGGAAGAACCGGCAGAAGGTCATGGCGGCCCTCGAAGAAGAGTTGCGGAAGGACCGCGTACCTTCGAAAATTCTTCAGTTCAACGATTTCGGTCTCGTCGCTATCACACGCAAGCGAACCCAGGCTTCGCTGGAACGTACGATCTGCACTCCGTGTGACTACTGTGGCGGATCAGGCTGGGTGAAGTCTCCGGAGACCGTATGCTACGAAATCCAGAGTGAACTCCGCAAAATGGCGTCCTTCCTGGAAGGAAAAGAGATCACCGTCCGGGTAAATCCGGAAGTTGCGAAGGTCCTCAAGGGTGGAGAATTCGTCTCCCTTATCGACATGGAAGAGATGCTGAAAAAAGATATCGTGGTGAAATCGGATGCGCTTCTCCACGAAGAACACTTCGATATTTTCTAGGATACCGGCATGAGCACTCCTCAGTTCGACGTCGCTGTTATTGGTGCCGGCCCGGGTGGCTATGTCGCTGCGATCCGCGCTTCCCAGCTGGGGCTGAAGGTCGTTGTTATCGAGCGGGATTCCCGGTTCGGCGGCACCTGTACGTTGCGAGGCTGCATTCCCACCAAGGCCCTCCTGCGCGACGCGCACCTGCTGCACGAGGTGAAGAAAGCGGTTCAGCAGGGCCTGTTCAAGACCGGAGCCCTTGACTTCGATTTCGGGAAGATTCAGGCCCGCAAGAACGACATCATTGGCAAATCCCACCGTGGAGTGGAGTATCTCTTCAAGAAAAACAAGATCACTGTCATCAGGGGAGTCGCAACGCTGGTGTCCCCGACCCGGGTCCGTGTCGTGGGGGATGCTCCTCTTGACGTGGAAGCGCGCAATATCATCATTGCCACTGGTTCGGAAGCAAAGTCGTTGCCGGGCTACGTGGTGGACGAACAATACATCCTCAGTAACATCGGAGCGTTGGACATGGCCGCGGTCCCCCAATCGCTGGTTGTTGTCGGCGCCGGGGCCGTCGGCGTGGAGTTTGCGTCGCTCTATAGCACTTTTGGCGCAAAGGTTACTTTACTCGAAGCCGTTCCCCAGCTCGTACCGCTCGAAGACGAGGAAATTTCGAAGGAGCTCCGGCGTGTGTTTACGCGCAAGGGGATCGATGTTTTTACAGGAGTAAAACTCCGGTCTGCGCAGGCTTCCGGCGATGGCGTGGCTGTTGCGTTTCAGACCGACAGCGGAGAGGAGAAGTCTGTCGTCGCCGACAAGCTTTTGATGGCTACGGGGCGTGCAGCCAACACTTCCGGTATCGGCCTGGAAGCCCTCGATATCGCAACCGAACGCGGTTTCATCAAAGTCGATCGCTACATGCAAACCAGCGTGCCCGGCGTTTACGCGGTCGGGGATGTTACGCCCTCACCTCAACTGGCGCACGTGGCCTTTCAGGAAGGTGTTATCGCGGCGGAGAAGATTGCCGGACAGAATCCTGCGGCGATCAACTATCAGCAGGTTCCCAATTGCACCTACTGCGATCCCCAAATTGCCAGCGTGGGCCTGACCGAAGCAAAAGCTGTGGCTGCCGGTTACAAGGTGAAAGTCGGGAAGTTCCCGTTCACTGCCGTCGCCAAAGCGAGGATCGAAGACGCGACCGACGGATTTGTAAAGATCGTCGCCAATGAGGAGGACGGTGAAATTCTTGGCGTTCATATGATCGGCTCGGGGGTGACCGAGATGATTGCAGAAAGTGTCACCGCGATGGGCCTGGAAGGCACCGTCGCCGATCTTGCCCATCTTATTCACCCCCATCCCACGCTTTCCGAAAGCATCCACGAAGCGCTTGAAGGCGTCTTCGGTGCGCCCATCCATATGTGAACCGGTGCCGCCTCGAACCCCGAAGTTCAAGGAACAGGATTCGGGGGGCGAGGTGTACGCCCCGAACTAACTTAACTAAACGGGGCTCTGCCCCGGAACCCGGCTCGGGCGCTTGCTCGGCGCGCCAGCCGCGCGCCGCTGCCCTCGCGGCGGCGCCTTTGGCGCCTGGCTCGTTATGCCTTGCGGGAACAAAATTCTCGTTACGCCCGGCATAACGAGCTAGACGCCGTGGATCGCTTTCTTTAGTTCATCCGCGATGTTCAAATCGAACGGCTCCTCGGGGATCTTGGCCTCGTCAGCCTTCGCTTTGGCATTTTCCAGGAACTGATCGAGCTCCATGCGGGTCGGCTTTTCTTTCAACCGCCACCTCCCGTTGGGCATGATCTCGGTGACCGGCTTCACGACATCGTCGATGACCTCTTTTTGAATTTTGTTTTCGTGTATGCCGCGCGCGAAACGCTGCAGGGTGAGGACTGCCGCGTCTTTCTCCTGGGCCGTCATATCGGAGGGTTCGATGTATTTTTGCCGCGCAGCCTGAACGCCGGCCAAAGGCAACAAAGGGCTGTCGGCAAGGGTCTTTGTAATCCGGCCGAGTTCTGCGGTCGTGATTGCCCCGGACACGAAATCGTCGCCCAATTGACGGATATCGGCGATGATCGAGTCCCGCTGCTCCTGTGGGAGTCCCGATTCATTAACGATTTGCTGGGCAGCGATATTGGCGGCGTTGGCGGCCCACCCCTTCCAATGTGTGCCGACGTAGATCCCCCCAATCACCAGGCAGAGAAAGACGACGCTCAGGATGATCAGAACGACCTTAAGAATGCCTCCCCGATTCCCGCGGTTTCTTAACATGGTGTGCACCCTCCTTCGGACCTGCCGACGCACTCTACAACAGACGATGTATAGTTATCACGATGGAAAAGAGGCCCGATTGGCTGAAGGTGCGCATTCCCAGCGGGGAGGCTTATTTCGATGTCCGCCGCATTCTCCGCTCGCACAAGCTCAACACCATCTGCGAGGACGCCATGTGCCCGAACATCGCGGAGTGCTGGGGAACGCATCGCACCGCCACCTTCATGATCCTGGGCGACATTTGCACCCGGGCCTGCGCCTTTTGCGCCGTTACCAGCGGCAAGCCCATGGAGTACGACCTGGCTGAACCGGTCCGCGTGGCCGAAGCTATCGCTGAGCTTAAGCTACGTCATGCCGTGATTACGTCGGTTGACCGTGATGATCTTGCCGACGGCGGGGCGTCCGTGTTCGCCGACCTCGTGCGCCAGGTCCGGCAAAGGGATCCCGAAGTGAAAATCGAGCTGCTGACTCCTGACTTCCGGGGGATGTTGAGTTCCGTCCGGACGATTGTCGATTCGGGGCCGGATATTTTCTCGCACAATATCGAAACTGTTCGTCGTCTGTATCCCGTAATTCGCTTCAAGTCAGACTATACGACCTCGTTCGGACTGCTGAAATCTGCCAAACAGATGAATCCCCGGATCTTCATCAAGACCGGAATCATGGTAGGTCTTGGAGAGGAATCGGAGGAAATTGTCGAGCTCATGAGCGACGCGGCCGGCGCCGGCGTCGACATCTTTACGATCGGTCAATATCTTCGCCCCTCACCGAAGCACGCCGAAATCAAAAAGTACTACCACCCCGACGAGTTCGCCGCATTTCGGGAGACAGGCAGGCGGCTCGGTTTACGCTGGGTTTTTGCAGGCCCGCTCGTCCGCAGCTCCTATCACGCGGAAGACGTCTTCAGCCAGGCTGCGGCCCGCGGTTGACTCGTTTCCCGCCGTACCGCGGATCGACCTTTAGCTCGTTATGCCGGGCGTAACGAGAATTTTGTTCCCGCAAGGCATAACGAGCCAGGCGCCGAGGCGCCAAGCACGCCGGAGGCGTGCTAAGAATTTAGCCCCGGGTTAAGCGAGCGCAACCCGGGTTGGCGTAACGGAGATGTTCGCACCCCGGCAGGGGTGCAGGGATTCCTCGCACCCCTGCCGGCGTGCAAAATGTCTAAACTCCAGGCGCTGAAGGCGCCGCGCAAGCGCCCGAGCCGGGGTCCGGGGCAGAGCCCCGTCTAGTTAAGTTAGAAACCTTGGCAGGAGTCGCCGGCATTTCCTTGTGTTTTGGTCCAGACTCTTACGGCGCAGTAGAATTTGCCGCCTGTGAGATTGCCGCCTTGTTCGGAGATACCTTGACGGCGTCGATACCGGTTAAAGCTCCCGGCGGCCTTCAAGTGCTTTTGCCATCGTCACTTCGTCGGCATATTCGAGGTCTCCGCCGACCGGAAGACCCAGTGCGAGCCGTGTGACACGTATTCCCAAAGGCTTGATCAGGCGGGACAAGTAGAGAGCGGTCGTTTCACCCTCTACATTGGGATTCGTGGCGACAATGACCTCCTCAATCGTCTGGGACTGAAGTCGCCGCAGGAGCGAGTTGATGGCAAGCTGGTCGGGAGTAACACCCTTGAGGGGAGAGAGCGATCCCATCAAGACGTGATAACGCCCGTAAAACTGTGGGTTTTCTCGACAGGAAAAATGTTGTTTGATTCCTCGACGACACACAATACTTTGTCGGAGCGGTTCGCCGCGCTGCAAAATTGGCACGGATCGACATCGGTCAAGTTGTTGCAAACGGAGCAGCGTCGAATCGAATGCTTCACCTCGATGATGGTTTCGGCAAACTGAGTGGCCTCCACCGTGTCCATTTTGAGGATGAAAAATGCGAGACGCTGGGCGGACTTGCTGCCGATGCCAGGCAGCTTCTTGAAATGTTCAATGAGCCGGTTGACTGGCTCTGCAACATCCATCCCTAGAACATCCCCGGGATCTTCAAACCGCCGGTCATGTTTCCGATGGAACTGTTGATCGCTTCATCCACTTTTCGAATACCCTCATTCACCGCCGCGACAATGAGGTCCTGGAGCATGTCCTTGTCGCCGCTCGCGAAGACTTCGGGATCAACCTGAACGGAGATCAGTTGCTTGTTCCCGTTCATTTTCACGGAAACCATGCCGCCGCCGGCGGTAGCTTCCACAGTGGTGGTTTCCATCTGCTTCTGCAGCTGCTCCTGCATTTTCTGGGCTTGTTTCATCACCTGCTGCATATTCATTTGTCTTCTCCCTTGGGTGGTTTGACCTGCGCGATGTCTCCGCGGAACGTTTCGAGAAACTTCCTGACCAGGGGCTCCTCTCTTACAGACTCCATCAGGCTATCGGACGGCCGCCGTTCAGGGGGACGCGAAAGATCTTCGCGTTTGATTATATCGGACTTCACGGCCCTCGCAGGGACCGACCGCGGGGCAGAAACCGGCGACGGACGGGACCCTTCCGGACGCTTTGGCGGAGGTGAGGACAGTGCGGGGCGCTCGGGCGAGGAAACGGACGGTGGTGAGCCCTGTTTCAAGTCCCGGATAACCTCCTCGATGTCCCTCATGTGTCCTGCCTTTGCCAGCTTGACCAGGCCGATTTCAAGATGAAACCGCGGCTGCGAGGTGTAGCGCAGGTCGTTTTCGAGCCGCAGCAGCAGGTCGAAGAACCGGATCAGGTCTTGCTCGGAGAAGTTTTCCGCCTTCCGCGCGAGTTCCGCCTTTTCTTCATCTCTGCCAAGCACTTTTTCGTCGAGGCCGAGTTTGATCATCAACAGATCGCGCATGCGGCAGATAAACTCCCGACTGTACTGCTGCAGGCTCAGACCCTGGTCGACAACAATGCCGACAATCTCGATCAGGCTCCCGGGAATCGTGTCCGGCGACGGCATCAACCGTGCGGTCCAGGATTTCGCTGGGAATGAACCCGAGCACATCGCGCACATCGTCGTCTGCGACATCCTGCCCGCTGAAGGAAATGATCTGATCCAGAAGCGACTGCGCGTCGCGCATGCTGCCTTCGGACAGCCTTGACGATGTAGGTGAGGCGCGCGGTCGTCGATCTTTACTCCTTCGCGTGTCGACGATTTCGCGAAGATGCGCCTGGATCTCGGCCGGAGAGATCGTACTGAAAATGAACTGCTGGCAGCGCGACAGGATGGTTGCCGGCACTTTATGCCGCTCCGTTGTGGCCATGATGAAGACAACATGCGGAGGCGGTTCTTCCAGGATCTTCAGAAGCGCATTGAATGCCGAGGTTGAAAGCATATGGACTTCGTCGATGATGAAGATCTTGTGCCGATCGCGCGACGGGGCATAGCTTCGCGCTGTCGCGCAGCTCACGAACGCTGTCGACGCCGGTATTCGACGCCGCATCGATTTCGAAGCACGTCCATGCGACTTGCCCGCCGCGATTTCCTTGCACGAGGGACACGTATTGCAGGGCGTGACGGTTGGGCCTGCGCGCAATTCAGGCATTTGGCAAGGATTCGCGCTGTCGTTGTCTTCCCGGCGCCTCGCGGTCCGGAAAAGAGATAGGCATGGCCAATCCGATCAAGTTGAATGGCGTTCTGGAGGGTCTGGACGATCGGGCTTCTGTCCCACCACTTCAGCGAAAACCTGGGGGCGGAACTTCCGGGCTATGACCTGGTACTTCATGGTGCGAGTTGGGGATCAGGCTCGGGGGATACTGTGTCACATTGAATTACCTGCTACCGTTGCTTCCTTCCGGACCTGGCGGGGTTTTCAGGCTCCAATTGCACAGCCCCCCAGCCTAACCGTGACCGCTAAACGGAGAGAGTGGGATTCGAACCCACGGTGGAGTTTCCCCCACACACGCTTTCCAAGCGTGCTCCTTAAACCACTCGGACATCTCTCCAGGGCCAAACGACTCTACCACAAACGCCTTTCCTTTGGGGCTTGCTGAAGTCGAGATCGCTGTCGAGAACCTTCTTGGCCCCTTCGCGAATAAAGAGTTAAGGTCGTTGGCAGGCACCGTCCTGATCTGGTCGTGGAGCGGACGGCGATTGTTGAACTGAAGGCGAGCCACAGTCTGGCTCCAATTCATGTTGCGCAACTTCGTCCTACCTGCAGGCTGCGAATTATCCTTTCGGACTTCTTTGAACTTTGGTGCGGCGGAACTCCGGTGGGAATCGATGCACCGGGAAGTTATCGCGGAAAAGTCTGAGTAAAACTTCTCCATTGTCGCGACTTTAGTTCGAGAGCCCTCCTGAAGCAGGACCTTTCCTCGGGTACTTCGCATGCACGGAAATTTCTATGGATGTGTTTCAGCTTGCACCCAACCACAACTGGAAAGCGTCGCCCGGTTGCCGGATTCTGGTCGTCGATCACGGCGGAGTTCGCTGCGACACCCCGCGCGACTGGCTTGTGGTGACACGGGTGTGCGCGGCCCGTGCGGAGGGTACTCAGGCCATCCTCGTTTTCGATTTTCAGATGCAGGATCGTGACGTTCTTGCAGGTGTCTGGGAAACGCTCACAGCTACGCTTGTCGTGGGTGACTACATCGAGGATCCGACGACCGGCAAAAGAAGAATGAGGCGGGGGTAAGCCTGTGGCTATAATCGTGCCCGAGCTCATTATGTCCGACATTGAAGATCTGTTCATGGTTGCAGATGAGGCGGGTATTCGTCTGGAAGTCATCGATGGTCTGCCGGTCTGGGAAGTGTCCCCGGGGCTGACGCACCAGGAATCCGTTGACCGAGTCCGGCAATCCATCAGGGCCGACGAGAAAGGCGGGGGCTGCGAATGCCTTCACTACGCGGACCTGCACATCAGGTTTCCCGATGGATCGAATAAGCGTCCGGACGTTTCGATTTTCTGTCATAGACCTGCAGAGACGGATTCTACGGTCACGGAAGTACCGCCTGCTGTTATCGAAGTTCTGAGCAAAGGATATGAGCGGAAGGATTTGGAACTCGCGCCGCCGTTCTATTTCAAGCACGGCGTCAGAGACGTCATTGTACATAACCCCTATTCCCGAGCCACGCGTCACTTTACTGGGTCGGGTTATCGCGATTATGCGGAGCCCGTCACAATCGCGCTTCACTGTGGATGCCGGGTAACCATTTAGATCCCGGTTGATGCGGGGTTCGTCGCATTGCGATCTCAAAAGCAGTCCGAAAAATAACGCGGAAAAAGCGGAAATCTTGTAATGTCTTTCCGCGACTTTTTCAGGTCCGACCTGGAAGTTGTTGATGCGGTGCTGGGGTTGATGGCCTGAGGCTTGCCAGGCCTTCAACCATGCGGGTTGCCGCACCGTCATACGAAATCCATTCGCCCGAACAAACGCTGCTGTATGGCGTGGTGGCTGGAGAACTGGAAACCTATTTGTGCGAGCAGCGGTCGGCCGGGCACGATGTGCCAAGTTTTGTCGAGGATGAATTTCGCGGGTTTCTGGACTGCGGGGTTCTTTCTCAGGGCTGCTGCGCTTGCATGGCTTCTGTTTAAAGAAGATGCCCTTGCTTACCGCGAGCGGAGGATTCTTCATCGGGAACGGATCATCCAGATCGCCTGGTTTGTAGGTTGCGATGGCGTCAGGAGTTGCGTTGCGATCGACGATGACGCCGAACCAGGGAAGCATTATCTGGCCACCCTCGCTTAAATCGCCTACGCTCCGGGGACTGGGTTGGCGGCGAGGGCATGCTGGCGGACGCGTCGTTCGCCAGCGCCTCCGCAGCGGCGCATTTGCTCGTGTCGTCGCCCCGGCCTGCGCTCGATAGCGCTGGCTGTATCGTGATCGAGTTTCTACCTTAAGCCGGCTCGATTCCCGCATTCAACCAACGGCAGTCTGGAGCAAAATAATTAGACGGCGGGGGGCCGGCAACCCCCAACAGCGCTATAATCGGCGCCAATTCCCCGCAGGAGGTGCGCTGGTGATCTGGCGTTCCCGTACGTTATGGCTGACTGCCGTGTTCAGCGTTATTGTTGCGTGGGCCTTCGTCTCACGACAGGCTCCGAAGTTGATGGGGCAAGCGGATTCCCGGCCCAACGTCGTGGTCGTTCTGGTGGACGACATGGGCTGGTCGGACATCGCGCCGTTCGGCAGCGAAATCTCCACACCCAATTTGAGTCAACTCGCGGCGGGCGGCGTGCGATTCGCGGAGTTTTACGCTACGCCGCGCTGTTCGCCGACGCGCGCAAGTTTGCTCACCGGGCTCTATTCTCATGAAGCGGGAATGGGCCACCTTGACAACGTGATCCGCCGCGGGTCGCTGGGCATCACCGGGCGCCTGAACGAGGAGTCTGTCACAATCGCCGAGGTCCTCCACGACGCGGGATACTTCACCGCGATGTCCGGCAAGTGGCATCTTGGTCAGGACAATGGCACGCCGCCCTGGGTTCGCGGTTTCGAGCGCACGCTGAGTCTTCGCGCGGGCGGCATGTATTTTCCCAACCAGAATTATCAGGGCGGCGATAATGCGCTGACCAGCCGGGCGCAGGAACCGTTGTATTTGAACGGTACAGCAACGCCTCGCGATGCGGACGTCTTCGGCAAGGACTGGTATGCGACATACTTGTGGACCGATTTCGGACTCAAGTTCATCGACGAGGCGCGCCAGGCGAACAAGCCCTTCTTCCTGTACCTGCCGTTCAATGCGCCGCACTTTCCCCTGATGGCGCCGGCCGATCTGATTGCGAAGTACCGCGGCAAGTACAAAGCGGGCTGGGACCGGCTGCGTCAGGAGCGGTACCAGCGGCAAATCGAAATGAAGCTGATCGATGCAAAATGGCCGCTCAGTCCGCGCGAAGCGGATACACCGGCATGGGATTCGCTTTCCGAACAAATGAAGGATCGCTTCGACTATCAGATGGCCGTGTACGCCGCGATGATCGAGGCGATTGACACCGGAGTCGGCAGGCTCGTGAAGGGACTCGAATCGCGGGGTATGCTGGACAATACGCTGATCTTCTTCATGTCGGACAACGGCGCCAACGCCGAGTCCGGGCCGGATGGCCGATTCAACGGTGATCCGCCGGGCGGTCCCAACTCCGATTTGTATCTGGGAATGAACTGGGCAGCCGTGGGCAACACACCGTTCCGCCGCTTCAAGCACTTCACCCACGAAGGCGGCATTGCGTCTCCACTCATCATGTACTGGCCCAAAGGCATCGCGGCAAACCGCAGGGGCGCCATCGAGCAACAGCCGGCCCATGTTATCGACGTGATGTCCACGGTGATCGCGGCTACCGGGGCGATGTACCCGAGCGATTTCAAAGGACACGCGATTCATCCGATGGAGGGCATCAGTCTGCTACCGTCGCTCACCAGCGGTGCGCTCAATCGTGCGCAGCCATTGTTTTGGGAGCATGAGGGGAATCGCGCCGCGCGTTCCGGCAATTGGAAAATCGTCTCAAGGTTCCCTGATGACTGGGAGCTCTATGACCTTGCCGCGGATCGGGTCGAGCGCAACAACGTGGCGGCCCAGCACATGGATGTGGTGAAGATGCTGGCCGCCGAATGGGAAGCCTGGGCAAAGCGAACGAACGTCGATCCCTGGCCTGGTCCGGCCCTCATGCCATGGGGAGACAACGCTCCCCGGCGCGGCGGCGCCCGGCGCGGCCAGTAGGCCCCTGGTTCCAATTGAGTTCACCACAGAGGCACGGAGGCACGGAGAACACAGAGGAGACACGGAGAACGCAGAGAGGGAAACCGGCACGGGCGGCGTCCAGCGGCGTGCTCGCTCCCAGAGAAACATAAGGCAGAGCGGTTTTAGCGTAGCGGCGCGGCGAACCATCCGAAGTCGGAGACGGGATGTTGATGCCGCGGCGGTGCGCTAAAACCGCTCAGGGGAGGGATGGGTGAAGTCTGGAGAGACATGTACTGCCAGATTGAGGCTGTCGCGCTCGCCACTTAAAGTGAACAAGCTGTATCTGATCGCCGAATTACTGCTTCTTCCCGATCCGGGGACATAAAGCAACGCCGGTGTGCATTTCCATGAGAATCCCCTGCAGTTGCTGAACGAGGCCCTCGATATCCAGGTCTCCAGCGGCCTCCACACCAGCCTCAAGATTGCGGATGGACTTCTGGAACTGGCTGGCCGCACCGGCCTCGTTGAGGTTGTAGAGGTGATGCATGCCGACCGCGGCCTGAATCAACCCTTGATAACAGGTTTTCGATAAGCCGGCCGATACCCGCCAGAGATCCTCCCATACCTCGTGGGCTTCATAGAATTTTCCACTGTTAAAGAGAAGTATCCCCTCTGCCAGCAGGTCGCGCATCAACATAAATCTAACTGATGGGAGCACTCTTTTGTTGCAATCTTTAGACGGGGGTCCGTATCCTTTCCACGTACACCTTGTCCATGGGAATCCAAGTCCTACCCCACGTGGACCCTATCCAAAAAAGGAGGTTCTGATGCAACCCATAGCTTTTTGCAATCGGTGCCGGGGAATGAAGGTCGGTTGGAACGAGCGATATATTCTCCATGTCCTGGGGTGCCAGGGATTGGTTTCTAAGTCATATAAACTATTGATCTTAACAGCAGTGCTATCTTCTTTCGTTTTGGCGTTCCCGGTGACGACCGGTGTTGCTTTGACGGACTCGTCGATCTCCAAAGTTGCCGCTCCTGTTGCTGAAGGGACTCCGGCCCCCGTGCCGCAGCCCGATGAGTCCGCCTCCGTTGAGACGATGCTCGCCCGCAATGGCGTTGATAAAGACAGGTTGACTCGAGTCACACAGGCGATTATCGCCAGTAGCGTGAAGTACCATGTGGACCCCAAGCTGATCGCAAGTATTGTCATAGTCGAAAGCGGGGCCAATCCGTTTGCCGTGTCCGAAATGGACTCCGTTGGCGTCATGCAAATCCATTTGAAGACCTGGGGAAAGATTGCGGACACGGAGAACATCAATCTTTTCAGGATCGAGGACAATGTCGATTTCGGCGTCCGGATCCTCAGGGACTACATCGCCAGTAATGGAGTGTGGGAAGGGGTCGCCCGCTATAAAGGCCGCCTCTCCACTCCGGAATCCCAGCAGGCGGCTGATGACTATGTCCGCAAAGTGCAGGGCATTTACGGGTTTCGTCGCACAAAAGCCTCTTCTTAGCGCACCCTAAACTCAAAATCCCGGCGAATTACTTGCATTCGCACCACTTAAGGTGTGTTTCTTATTCTTGTGCTATAAAATATGACACGAGTCGTATGAGATCATCTTGACAAAGACGAACTCATATTCTATATTTAGCCTCATCTTTGAAGGAGAATTTTATCCATGAGCAAGATCATCGGAATCGATTTGGGTACGACCAATTCCGTCGTAGCCGTAATGGAAGGTGGAGAGCCGGTTGTGATCGCCAATCAAGAAGGCGGGCGAACGACACCTTCGGTCGTGGCGTTTGCGAAGGGTGGAGAGCGTCTGGCGGGCCAGGTTGCAAAGCGCCAGGCAGTGACGAACGCTGAAAACACCGTGTATTCGATCAAGAGATTCATGGGGCGTCGTTATGACGAAGTCAACGAAGAGATGAAGATGGTCCCGTACAAGGTTGTTCGCTCGTCAAACGGCGATGCCCGTGTCGAGGTCAACGGCAAGGAATCTTCTCCGCCGGAGATCTCCGCAATGATTCTCCAGAAGCTGAAGACCGCGGCCGAAGACTACACGGGCCAGAAGATTGACAAGGCGGTGATTACAGTTCCGGCATATTTTAATGACGCGCAGCGTCAGGCCACGAAGGATGCCGGCCGTATCGCAGGGCTCGAAGTGCTGCGCATCATCAACGAACCCACGGCTGCCGCTCTAGCCTACGGTCTTGACAAGAAGAAGGATGAAACCATCGCGGTTTACGACTTCGGCGGCGGAACATTCGACATATCCATCCTCGAAGTTGGCGAAGGCGTCGTTGAAGTGAAGGCGACGAACGGCGATACACATCTGGGCGGTGACAACATCGATCAGCGGATCATCGATTGGATTATCGACGAGTTCAAGAAGGACCAGGGCATTGACCTGTCCAAGGACAAGATGGCGCTGCAGCGCCTGAAGGAAGCTGCAGAGAAGGCAAAATGCGAACTCTCGACCGTGCAGGAAACCGAAATCACGCTGCCGTTTGTGACGGCGGACGCGTCAGGACCGAAGCACCTGAACCTCAAAATGACGCGGTCAAAATTCGAGGCGCTCGTCGACGACCTTCTCCAGCGCACGGCCGGTCCCTGCAAGCAGGCTCTTTCCGACGCCGGCGTGAAGGCCAGTGACATCGACGAGGTCGTACTCGTTGGCGGAAGCACCCGCATTCCGAAGGTCCAGCAAATCGTAAAAGACCTGTTCGGTAAGGAACCCCACAAAGGCGTGAATCCCGATGAAGTTGTCGCGATTGGAGCGGCCGTGCAGGCGGGCGTACTGGGCGGGGAAGTGAAGGACGTGCTGCTGCTCGATGTGACCCCGCTGTCGCTTGGCATCGAAACCCTGGGAAGTGTTTTCACCAAGTTGATCGAACGTAATACCACGATTCCGACGCGCAAGAGCGAAACGTTCTCGACCGCGGCGGACAGCCAGACATCGGTCGAAATCCACGTGCTGCAGGGAGAGCGGCCGATGGCCCGGGACAATCGCACGCTGGGGCGCTTCCACCTCGTCGGAATTCCACCCGCTCCGCGGGGAGTCCCGCAGATCGAAGTCACATTCGACATCGATGCGAACGGCATCGTGAATGTCTCAGCCAAGGACAACGGAACGGGAAAGGAGCAGAAGATTACGATCACGTCGTCCAGCGGTCTCAATAAGGACGATATCGACAAGATGGTCAAGGAAGCCGAGTCTCATGCGGACGAAGATCGTCGAAAGAAGGAAGAGATTGAGGCGCGGAACAAGGCAGACTCCACGGTCTATTCCGTCGAGAAAGCGCTGAACGAAAACCGCGGCAAGATTTCTGAAGCGGATGTGAAGGCGGTGGAAGCCGCTCTGGCGGACGCAAAGAAGGCACTTGAAGAGGGCGACGCCGACCGGATGAACAAGGCGACGGACGCTCTGAATCAGGCGTCGAACAGGGCCTTCGAGGCCATGTACAAGGGAGCCGGCCAGCAGCCCGGGGGCGCGACCGATGGCGCGAGTTCCGAAGGCGGTAATTCCAAAGCGGAAGGCGATGTCATCGATGCCGAATACGTCGATGCCGATGATAAGAAGAAGGAGTGATCAGAAAGTCTGTGAGTACCCCGAGCGATCTTTACGTCGTCCTGGAAGTCGTCCGCACGGCCTCCGAAAACGATATCAAGAAAGCATTCCGAAAGCTGGCCCGCCGGTATCACCCGGACGTCAATCCGGGTGATCGCACGGCGGAGGATCACTTCAAACTCATCTCCGAAGCGTATGAGGTCCTGAGCGACCCGCTGAAGCGGCAGTTCTACGACCAGAACGGCTTTTACACCGAAGGGGTCCTTGAACAGCAGGGCGCACGCACGGCACACGGTACATGGGGCTTCAGCTTCAAGAGTTTCGATTTTTCCGGCACAGCACACTCCGCGGCCGGTGAAGTATTTTCCCGCTTTTTTTCGCGGCAGGCGTCACGCCGCGAACCGGAACGTGGACAGGATCTGGAATGCCAGATCTCGATCTCGTTTGCCGACTCGATTGCGGGCTTGAAAACGCGAATCAGTGTGCAGCGGAGGCATAGTTGCCAGGAATGTGCGGGAATGGGCCGTACCGGCGCAGAGAGCAGCCGTCCTTGTGCAACATGTGGAGGCGACGGGAAGGTGGCCCGCCTGCGGGGCCGGTTGCAATTCATGGCCCCCTGCGACGACTGCTCCGGTACGGGGAAGGTCGTCACGGATTGTCCAAATTGTGGCGGGGAAGGACGAGTTCCGCGAACAGACCTGATGGAACTCCAGATTCCCGCCGGTGTAAGCGCGGGCTCTCGAATTCGATTTCCCGGTCAGGGTGATGCCGGACGGTATGGCGGCGCCGGCGGAGATCTGTATCTGGTGACGAATGTCGCGCCACATCCCTTCTTTACCCGAACCGGGGACAACGTGCAGTGTCTCCTGCCCGTGACGTTCTCCGAAGCAGCGCTCGGCGCCAAGATCGAGGTGCCGACGGTGGACGGCAAGACGGTTGTCCGGATTCCTCCAGGGACTCAGAACGGTCAAACTTTCAGGCTGCGCGGAAAAGGCGCGCCATCCCTGATGCAGCCTGGAATGCGCGGCGATCAGTTCGTGCAGATTCATGTTTCCGTGCCCCGCATCGGCGATGAGCGCTCGAAGGAGATTCTCAGGGAGTTTGCACTTCTAAATTCCGAGAATCCCCGCAAACACATTTGGCCGTCAGGGAACGTGTAGTCATGGAACGTACCAGGAAGAAGGGTAAGGCCGCCTACATGATCAGTGCCGTGGCGGAGAGCTACAGTATTCATCCGCAAACCCTGCGGCTTTATGAACGAGAAGGGTTGTTGAAACCCTCACGGTCTGAGGGCAACACACGTCTATACACGGAAGAGGATCTGGAGCGGCTGGAACTGATCCTCAATCTGACTCGCGACCTGGGAGTCAACCTCGCCGGTGTCGAAGTGGTCTTGAACATGAGGCGCCGTATGGAAGATATGCAACGAGAGTTGCATGAGTTCGTCGAATACATCGAGAAGGAGATCGCAAATCGCTCACCCGAGCTGGACCAGAAGATCCAGCACGCGTTGGTGAAGGTCACTCCTCAGCATGTGGTCCTTGCCCGGACCCCTCGGAAAGCCGAGTAGCAAGACGGAGAAGGACGGATAAGGACGGATAAGGAAGGAGCATATGAAAACACTGACGTATGAACCTGTCGTCGATGGACCGGACACGCTTCGTCTTTATTTAAAGGATATTTCGAAGTTCCCTCAATTGACGTTTGAGGAAGAGCAGGAACTGGCGACACAAGCGAAACGGGGTGACGACGGTGCAATCTGGCGCCTCGTCGAGGCGAATCTGCGCTTCGTCGTATCGCTGGCGAAAAAGTATGCCCGATCGGGTTATCCGATCCACGAGCTGATCAATGAGGGGAATCTCGGATTGATCGAAGCCGCCTCCCGCTTCGATCCCGCCCGCGGGGTTCGCTTTGTGACCTATGCGGGTTGGTGGGTGCGTCAGTCCATTCTGTCGGCTATCGCACGCTACGGTCAGGTGTTTCATCTTCCCCCGAAGTTGAAGCATGAGTTGTATCGCTTTCAGCAGAAAGTCTCACGCCTCACGCAGGAACTGGGGCATAGCCCCAGCGTGGAAGAGATGTCGCGCAGTTTCCAGATGAAGGAATCCGATGTTGAGGAAATGATTCAGGGGCCGCCGTCGGAGGTCTCGCTCGAAGCGCCCATTGTTGGCAGCTCCGAACTGAAGCTCGAGGATGTGTTGCCCGATGGAAGCCTGACTCCTCTCGATGAATTATTGATTCGAAAATCGCTCGAAGAGCAGCTCTTTCTCCTGTTGGGGCAGCTTGACGAGAAGGAACGGCTCATCGTGGAGCGCAGGTTCGGACTGTCTGACCGCGAGCCGGAGACTCTCGCCGAGATTGGCGCCGACCTGAAGCTTTCCCGCGAACGCATCCGTCAGATTGAGGAGCGCGCGCTCGACAAACTGCGGCGGTCCCGCCGCGCCCGGCAGCTTGCCGGATATCTGAACTGAAGTTCGAGTAGAATGGCATTCGTGGCACAGGAAATTTGCCCCGAATGCAAAGGGACTGGATGGGCTCGAGTCGAACGGGATGGCGTGTCGGGCGTTGCGCGATGCGAATGCCGCAGGCAATCGAGATCGCCTCTGCTCATGGAACGGGCGGGTATACCCAGTCGTTACAAGAAATATGAACTTGAAGGGTATGCCTTCACGGCCGAGTGGAGAAACGAGTCTCTGGAACGGGCCAAGGCCATAGCGGAACGATTCGCACAGGAGTATCCGACGTCAACCCCCTTCGGCCTTCTTTTCATGGGGCCTCCGGGCGTCGGCAAGACGCATCTTGCGGTGGGTATTATCAAGCGTCTGATCCGGGAGAAGTCGATACCGTGTATGTTTCGAACCTTCCCCGACCTGCTGAAAGAGATCCAGCTCTCCTACAGTTCTGTCTCGATGACCTCGGAAATATCCCTGCTGCAACCCGTGCTGGATGCAGAAGTGCTGCTTCTCGATGAACTGGGGGCGCAGAAACCTTCAGCCTGGGTTCTGGAAACAGTAGCCTACGTCCTGAACTACCGCTATGCGGAGAACAAGGTCACGATCCTGACTACCAATTTTCACGATAACGAGAATCTGGAAGCGGCCAGAAGGTCGATGAACCACTCGCTGGTCGATCGAATCGGGGCGCCGATGAGATCTCGATTGCTTGAAATGTGTAAGACGGTGATCATGTCGGGCGATGATTTTCGCGAGAAGTATGGTCCGAATGCCCGCCGACTCTAAGACTGACGCGAACGCGGCTCAGTATTCGTCGTCGTCCTCTTCCTCCTCGTCGTCTTCATCGTCCTCTTCATCCTCCTCTTCGTCGTCCTCGTCGTCGTCTCCTTCCACCAATTGGATGAAGAACTTTGATTCGCAGTCCTCGCACGTGAATTGTTCGTCGTCGGCAGCTTCGAGCTTCCCTGCACAGACGGGGCAGAAAGAGATATCGGTTTTCATGGGTTGTAGATACTAGCGAGAAGGTATTTTCAAAGTCAAAGGGGTTTTGGAAACCATTCAGCGTATGAAGCGAAAAGCCATCCTTATTCTGGCATGGGTTCTGCTTTCGGCGGCCGCCCAGGCGCCGCCGAGCGGAATCGGCGCCATAAACGGGAGGGACCTCCGCGACGAAGTGACTTACCTGGCTTCCGGAGAACTCAAGGGGCGGGGGGACGGCTCTCCGGAACTGAAGATTGCCGCCCAACACATTGCAGATGAGTTTCGGAGGAATGGTGTCAAGCCTGCGGGCGATGCCGGCACCTACTTCCAGAACTTCCAGATGTTCACCGCCCGGCTCGGAACTGCGACCGAATTCAGAGTGGAGCGAACGGTTCTGCAACTCGGTTCCGACTACGTCCCTCATTATCTGTCTGCGGGGGCAGAGGTGGAGGCGCCGTTGGTCTTTGTCGGCTACGGGGTTTCGGCGCCGCGTCTGAAATTCGATGAGCTTTCGGGCGCGAATCTCCGGGGCAGGATCGCCGTCGTTATTGATCGGAATCCCCGGGCCGGCGATTTCGATTCCTTCTTCAATCGAATCGACCCTGCAGACTTCGCATCGATTAAAACGAAGGCGAGCAATGTTGCCAAAGCCGGCGGTCTCGGCCTGATTGTCATCCAGAATCCGGAGCTGCTGAACGACAGCCTTTCGAATTCTGCATCGACTTTCCGTTCGGACTATCCCCGCAAAGACGCACCGATGGGAAATATGGCGGACCCCGAAAACCCGCGAATTCCCGTCGTGCTGATGTCGGAATCTGCCGGACGCAACCTGGTTCCCGGGCTTCGCGATCTTCAACACCAGATAGATGCCACCCTGCAGCCCCAGTTTCTCGATCTCAGGAAACGCGCCACCCTCAAGGTGGATATCCAGCGCGTTCCCTTCGCAACACAAAACGTCCTGGGCCTGATCGAGGGCAGCGATCCGCGTCTGCGTGGCGAAGTCGTCGTCGTGGGCGCACATTACGATCACGATGGCGAGTACAACGGGGAGATTTGGCCCGGCGCGGACGACAATGCCTCAGGAACAGCAGGTGTGATCGCTCTTGCCAGGGCGTTTGGGAACGGCAGCCATTCGCCTGCCCGCAGCATTCTCCTGTGCGCTTTTGCCGGCGAGGAAAAAGGCGAAGTGGGCAGCCAACACTATGCCGATCATCCGGTGATTCCGCTCGAGCGCACGGTGGCGATGTTGCAGATGGATATGATCGGCCGCAACGAGGAACATGGAGCGAGTCGCGAACTCCGCCTGGAACGTGAAACTTCATCGCAGAATGCCAACAGCGTGAACATTGTTGGGTCCACCTTCAGCCCGGACCTTCGAAGAACGATGGAGGAAGTGAACACCCCCATCGCTTTGGACCTCAAATTCAGATACGACGACACTCCGGAGAATCTGCTCCGCCGGAGCGACCAATGGGCGTTTCTTAAGAAAGGTATTCCGTCCTTGTTTATTCACACCGGCGAGCATCCCGACTACCACCGTCCGAGCGACACCGCAGACAAGATCAACTATCTCAAAATGGAGAAGATCGTGAAACTCGTGTACCGTGCGGTCGAAGTCCTTGCGAATGCGCCCTCTCGTCCGGCGTATCGGATGCCATAATGCCGGCATGAGAACGATCGATCCCTCCACAAAGATTCCTGCAACCCTGATTGAGGGGGATGGTGTCGGGCCGGAGATCATGGACGCCACGATTCGTGTTCTGGACGCCCTGGGGGCGCCATTTGAATGGCAGGCCTGCAGGGCGGGGATGGCGGGCGTCAAAGACTGTGGCGACCCGTTACCACCTGCAACACTTGACAGCATCCGGAAAACGGGACTGGCCTTGAAGGGACCGCTCGAGACGCCCGTGGGCGGCGGCTATCGGTCTTCAAACGTGCGGCTGCGCGAGGAGTTTCATCTCTACGCCAATGTCCGTCCCGCGCTGACCCTGATGCCGGGGGGAAGATACGAAAATATCGATCTGGTGACCATTCGCGAGAACACCGAAGGCCTCTACGTGGGATTCGAGCATTACATCCCGATCGACGGTGACAATCATGCCGTTGCGATTGGATCGGGCGTCAATACTCGGGCCGGATGCCGGCGCATCGCAAAGTTTGCCTACGATTATGCGGTCACCAATGGACGGAAGAAGGTCACGATCGTCCATAAAGCCAATATCCTCAAGGCGCTGACGGGGTTATTTCTCGAAACGGCCAAAGAAGTCGGGCGTTCCTACGAAGACCGCGTGAAGACTGAAGAGCGGATTGTCGACGCGTGTGCGATGCAGTTGGTATTGAATCCATGGCAATTCGATGTGCTGGTGACGACGAATCTGTTCGGCGATATTCTCTCCGACGAAGTTGCCGGTCTTGTCGGCGGGCTCGGCATGGCCCCCGGGGCGAACATCGGCGAGGATGTAGCGATCTTCGAGGCTGTCCATGGCTCCGCCCCGGATATCGCCGGGAAGGGGATCGCCAACCCTTTGGCGCTGATCCTTGCCTCCGCAATGATGATGAGTCACGTCGGCCTTCACGACATGGCCAGGCGTTTACGGCAGGCCATCGATCAGACACTCAACAAGGATTCCATCCGAACCAGGGACCTCGGCGGATCCGCTTCCACAAGGGAGTTTGCCGAAGCGTTGATCCGGCGCGCCTCGTAGCCCATTCCGGGGGACTGGTCGCAGTTCAAATCAGGGAGTTGATGACAGATTGAAGAATCTTCGTGGAAAAACAGTTTGGATCACCGGCGCATCCAGCGGCATCGGCGAGTCGCTTGCCCGCCAGTTTGCCCTGCTGGGCTGTCGCCTCATTCTTTCTTCCCGCCGCGAACCTGAATTAAGAAAAGTGGCGGCGTCGTGCCAGGGCGCGCCGGATATTTCCGTCGTTCCCCTTGATCTCAGCAAGCCGGAGACCTTGCAGGCGTTGGCCGAATCCGTGCTTGCGAACATCGGGCCCATTGACATCATGGTCCACAATGGCGGCGTGAGCCAGCGTTCCGAAGCCCGCGAAACCGTCCCGGAAGTGGATGACGTGATCATGCGCACGAACTACCTCGGGCCCATGACCCTGACCAAGGCGTTGTTGCCCTCCATGATTGCGCGCAAGAACGGACATTTCGTCGTCGTCACGAGCGTCCTTGGAAGGCTCAGCATACCCACCCGGTCTGCCTATTGCGCTTCCAAACATGCTCTTCATGGATTCTTCAATGCGCTTCGTGCCGAGTCGTGGCAGGACGGTGTCTCTGTCACTCTCGCAGTGCCCGGATTTGTGCGGACGAATATCGGGGTGAACGCGCTGACCGGACAAGGCCAGCGTTTCGGCCGCGAAGAGCGGGAAATTGCCCAGGGTGTCAGCGCCGATCTTTGCGCCAGGCGAATTATTTCCGCGGCTCGGCGCGGAACGCGGGAAGTCTTCATCGGCAGCCTGAAGGAAAGGGCCGCGCTGATGATCGGCTCGCTTGCTCCCTCCCTCTTCTTTCTGGTTGTGCGGAAAAAGTAGAACCGCAGACCGGGGCCGTGGCGACGGCTGACGCGCTGGCGTTACTCGATTCTTCCGTAACCCTATTGACAGGCTGGACATCAGACCCTAAAATTAGCACTCTATATACTAGGAGTGCTAAGAGCACTGGCAATCTTCCTGATTAAGAGTTCAGAACCCAATTCAATAACCCTAAAGGAGCAGATCGATGAAAGTGCGACCGTTGCATGATCGTGTGTTGATCAAACGAATCGAAGAGCAGGAAACCGTCCGTGGCGGAATCATCATTCCGGACTCGGCGAAGGAAAAACCGCAGGAAGCGGAAGTCGTGGCAGCCGGCACGGGCAAGCGTCTGGAAAATGGCCAGGTGGTTGCTCTCGAAGTGAAGGCCGGCGACCGTGTGCTGTTTGGAAAGTACTCCGGTACGGAAATCAAGCTGGATGGAGAAGAGTTTCTGATTCTGCGTGAAGACGAGATCCTCGGCATTATCGAGGGTACTGCGGCTTCGGCTAAGGGAAAGAAGTAGGAGGTACCAATGGCAGCAAAACAAATCGTACATGGTGAAGAATCCCGCCAGATCATCCTGCGCGGGGTGAATCTGCTGGCGGATGCCGTCAAGATCACGCTCGGTCCGAAGGGCCGCAACGTCGTTCTCGACAAGAAATTCGGCTCTCCGCAGATCACGAAGGACGGCGTGACCGTCGCCAAGGAAATCGAATTGAAGGATCCCCTGGAGAACATGGGGGCGCAGATGGTGAAGGAAGTCGCGTCAAAGACCAGCGACGTTGCCGGCGACGGCACCACCACCGCCACTGTCCTCGCCCAGGCCATATTCCGCGAAGGCGTGAAGACCGTGGCCGCGGGAGCCAATCCGATGGCCGTGAAGCGCGGCATCGAACGCGCGGTCGAAACGGTTGCCGGTGAAATCAAGCGATTGGCGAAGGAAGTGAAGAAGGGCCCGATGATCGCACAGGTTGCGACGGTGTCCGCGAACAACGATTCCACTATTGGAAACATCATCGCCGAAGCGATGGACAAGGTCGGCAAAGACGGCGTCATTACCGTTGAAGAAGCCAAGTCGATCGAAACCACTCTCGACGTCGTCGAAGGTATGCAGTTCGATCGTGGATATCTTTCTCCTTATTTCGTCACGGACCCCGACCGCATGGAATGCGTTTTCGAAAATGCACTGATCCTCATCCACGAGAAGAAGATCAGCACGATGAAGGATCTGCTTCCCGTGTTGGAACAGGTCGCCAAGATGGGCCGTCCCTTGGTCATCATCGCGGAAGAAGTCGAAGGGGAGGCCCTCGCCACTCTTGTCGTGAACAAGCTGCGCGGTACGTTGCAGGCGGCAGCCGTGAAGGCCCCCGGATTCGGCGACCGGCGCAAGGCCATGCTCGAAGACATCGCCATCCTCACCGGGGGCAAGGCGATCACCGAAGACCTGGGCATCAAGCTCGAGAATCTGCACGTTGAAGATCTCGGCAAGGCCAAAAAGATTGTCATCGACAAGGACAATACGACGATCGTGGAAGGTGCCGGGAAGGCAAGTGCCATCGATGGTCGGGTGAAGCAACTGCGCGCTCAGATCGAGGAAACAACCTCGGACTACGACCGCGAGAAGCTGCAGGAGCGACTTGCCAAGCTGGTGGGCGGCGTTGCCGTCATCAAGGTTGGCGCTGCAACCGAGACGGAAATGAAGGAAAAGAAGGCGCGGGTGGAAGACGCCATGCACGCGACACGCGCGGCGGTTGAGGAGGGAATCGTTCCCGGCGGCGGCGTGGCCCTGTTGCGCGCTATTCCGGCGCTCGACAAGCTCAAACTGGAAGGCGACGAGCAGATCGGTGTGAACATCGTGAAGCGCGCCCTCGAAGAACCTCTTCGCACGATCGTGTCAAACGCCGGGTTTGAGGGCGCGATTGTGATTGGCAAGGTCCGGGAGTCGAAGGACCCCAATTACGGCTTCAACGCCGCGACCGAGGAATACACCGACATGATCGCAGCCGGTATCCTGGATCCCGCAAAGGTCACCCGGAGCGCTCTGCAGCATGCCGCATCCATTTCTGCGTTGATGCTGACAACGGAAGCTCTCGTTGCCGAGATCCCGGAAGAAGAGAAAGCCCCACCGATGCCTGGTGGCGGCGGCCCTCCGATGGGTTACTAACCCGACCCGGGGCTTGCCCCGGAAAATGAGGGACAGGGAGCCATTTCACCAGACGAAATGGCTCTCTGTCCCTTATTCCCTCCACTCCGCATCCCCACAGGCCCCCAATCAAAAATTCCGGCTTTACCAGATGGCAATAGGCGATACTTCCGGATGTGATATCCACCATCACTGAGGACATCTTCGCCGCAGTTATCGTCCTCGGTATCGTCATTGTCATTCACGAGTTGGGGCACCTTCTGGCCGCAAAACTCTTCGGGATACGTGTGGATACCTTCTCTATCGGTTTCGGCCCGCGGCTCCTGGGATTTCGCCACGGCGAGACGGACTACCGGATCAGTGCGTTCCCGCTCGGCGGGTACGTCAGGATGGCATCGGAGTACCCCTCGGATACGAATACGGGTGCAGTTCATGAATTTCTTTCGAAGCCAAAATGGCAGCGATTCCTTGTCGCGTTGGCGGGTCCGGCGATGAACGTGGTGCTCGCGGTGACCTTGCTCACCGGCCTGTTCATGCATGGAACCGAAATTCCTGCATTCTCCGAAGGAGAGGTTGTCAAGTTCAAATAAGCGGAACCCCGAAGGATGGCCTGCAGAACTTGGGAATCAAGCAGTTCGTCGTGCCCATGATCAACATCAGGGAGAACCTGGCCGGAGCGCTTCGCCGATCCATAGACAAGAACATCGAGTACGGCACTTTGATCTTTCAGGTGCTGGGCAAGGGGGTACGTCCCGCGCAATAAAACGAAAGTCGAGCGGGGCGCGGGCAAAACACGAGAGGAACATCGCTCTTTCGGTTGTCACAGCACCGTCAGAGAAGTGGATCGATAGGGCATCCTGATCGTAGTCGATGGTCAGACACCCCGTATCTCCGACAACCAGTCGATGGCGAACCTCACGTGCCAGCTCGAGAATTGTCGCCATGCCCTGAACATCGGCAGGGAAGCGGAGAAACCTTAGAGTTGTGATACGGTGCAAACCCGGGTGAAAGGAGGGTCTCATGCTCAGGCGAATCGCGTTGCCTGTCTCGCTTGCCGCTGCGTTAGCCGTCAGCCTTTTGGCGCAACAGACTTCGCTGCAGAAGGTCAAGATCAATTACCCCACTCGAAGTGCCGGTTCCTGGCCGCTGTTCATTGCCAAGGAGGGTGGCTACTACCAGAAATACGGCCTTGATGTGGATCTGGTGTTTGGCTCCGGCAATGTCGGTGTCGCCATGATCGTCAGCGGCGAAGCGGTGATGACCAATTCATCGATGGAACAGGCGCTGCAGGCGAGTTCGCGTGACGGCTCACTCGTTTCGATGGGAAGCATGCTCAATAAAGGGCCATTTTCGCTGATGGCCGCCAGGGGCGTCGGCAGTGTGAAAGACCTCAAGGGCAAGCGCCTTGCGGTGAGCCAGCTGGGCGACGCACCGTATAACTACTCCGTTGCGCTCCTCGGGAAGTTCGGTCTCAACGCCAGGGACGTTCAATGGATTCCGGTCGGCACGGATGCGACGGCGCGCGCGACAGCCCTGGCAGGCGGCCGTGCCGATGCGACACTGGTAACCGCGCCGCAGTACTTCCGGCTCGAGGAGCAGGGATTCAGGAATCTTGCCAACCTCGCCGACTACGACGATGTCTACGCCTCCAATGTTTACCTGTTCCGCAAGGCCACTATCGCCGCAAATCCCAGATTGCCGGAGCTCATCATCAAGGCACACGCCGAGGCCATCAAACGTTTCTATGAGGACAAGGCATTCGCGGTCAAAGCTTATATCGCCTACGACAAGCAGAACCAGGCGGACGTCGAACGAATCTACGACACGAATTTCAAACAAAATCTTCTGGAGCGTATTCCGTACGTTCTGGCCAAATCGATACAAGCCACGAAGGAACAAGCCGGTTCGCAGCAGGCAACGCAGATCCGGAATTTCGACCTGAAGACCGTCGTGGACAATAGCGTGATCGACCGGCTGGTGAAAGAAGGCTTCTTTGAGAAGCTCTTTGGCAGCGGGATCCAGGCGGAAATTGATCGCAAATCGAAATTGGCCTTCCGGTAAACATGGCAGAGATAGTTCTTGGTATCTGGACAACACACGGCCCTCAGCTGAGCACCACTCCCGAGCAGTGGATGCTTCGTGTTCCTGCCGATTTAAAGCGAAAACACTGGTTCAAGGGGAAGCTCTATTCGTTCGACGAGCTTGTCGAATTGCGGCAGCACGAGAATCTGGCGGAGCGATCCGCGTTGGACGCGCGCACACGCAATCATGAAGCATGTCAGGCGGCAATCGCGCGGATTGCGCGGATCTGGAAGGAGGTCCATCCCGATGTCTGTGTCGTTTTCGGCAACGACCAGCGGGAGCTTGTGCTCCCGGAAATGCAGCCGGCGTTCACCATCTTCCACGGCGAAAGCTTCTGGAATGGTCCTTTACCGAAGGAACGGGCCGCCACTCTCCCGCCGGGTATCGGCGAAGCCGAATGGGCCAATCGTCCGAAGGACAGAACGGAATACAAGGGGCTGCCCGATCTTGCAGCTCTGCTGATCGAGCGCGGACTCGACAGCGGATGGGACTTTGCCGCTTCCAGCGAATGGCCTGACCATCCCTCACCACACCACCACGTCGGGACACCGCATGCTTTTGCCTTCCTCCTGCGGCGCGTCATGGAGGACCACGCGGTTCCCGTGCTGCCGATTATCACGAACACATTTTTCCCGCCGAACCAGCCGCGACCCTGGCGGTGCTTTGAACTGGGCCAACTCGTGCATCGTGTCCTGACGGAATGGAAAAGAGACGTTCGTGTGGCTGTCTTCGGTTCCGGCGGCATGTCGCACTTCGTGATCAACGAAGACTTCGACCAGGCCCTGTTCAAAGCCATTCAGGGCCGGGACGCGGCGTATCTCAGGGCCATCAATCCCAACCTCATGAAAGACGGGACGTCCGAACTGCTGAACTGGATTTCCGCGTCGGGCTGCCTTTTTCAAACCCGTCTTACAGGGCAGCGCATCGACTACGTTCCCTGCTACCGCACCGAGGCCGGAACCGGCACGGCGCAGGGCTTCGTCGCCTGGAAATAACCCCGGAATGCCACTTTGCCGGGGGAGTCCTTTTTCTCCCGATCATCGATGAACACTGCAGGAAGGGAGCGGACCAGTCCTGTCCTGCATTCAGTCGATAATAACCGGGCTATGCGCAACATCACTTCCGTCGATCCACCAAACCTGTTCACACCCGACCTGCTGAAAATGGACGAACCTGCAGTCAGCGCGGAATCGTCATCCGGTGTTCTCGCACGCGAGTTCGTTCAATGGTGCTGGGGTGTGGGAGACGGGTTCCATAACAGCCCGGACATTACGAATCTTCAGTTCTGGCTGGACAAGACTCATGGTGCTGCGTCGCGGGAGCAGGAAGACGAGATCCTTGTGGAGGCGCGGCGGCTCTTCCTGAAGAAGGTGGCGCAGGCGGTTCGAAAGGCGGATGTCGCTAAAGTCGCAGATTGAGTCTCTGCGCGAGCGGATCCGCGAACACCAGTACCGCTACTACGTTCTCGCTCAACCGACGATTTCAGATTTCGATTTCGATCAGCTCCTTCGCCAGCTCGAAGAACTTGAAAGCGAACATCCGGAACTGATCACTCCGGATTCTCCCACGCAGCGCGTCGGAGGCATCGCCGAGTCCGGATTTCCCACCCACGAATTCACCCAGCCCATGCTCAGCCTCGACAACGCCTACTCGGTGGAAGAACTGCGGGAATGGCACGATCGCGTGCTGTCCCTGTCGAAACAGGAGTCCGTCGACTATGTTGTCGAATTGAAGATCGATGGGCTGAGCATCGCCCTTATCTATGAGGACGGCGCGCTCGTGAAGGCGGTGACGCGCGGTGATGGCCGAATAGGAGAAGTCGTGACCGCGAACGTCCGGACGATCAAGTCGGTTCCGCTTCGCCTGCGGAAGAACCAGACCGTGGAGATTCGCGGCGAAATCTATCTGAGCCTTGAAGCGTTTCGGCAGGCCAATGAGGAAAGGGAACTGGCCGGACAACCGCGGTATGCCAATCCGAGAAACGTCGCCGCAGGCACGGTGCGACAGCTCGATCCGGCCATGGTTGCGCGCCGATCGCTGGACTTCTTTGGATACAGCCCCATGCCTTCACGCCCGACGCAGTCCGGTAATTTGAAATGGATCGCCGAACTCGGCCTCAAGGTCAATCCCCATCACAAGCTTTGCCGGACGATCGCCGAAGTCGAGAGGGTCTATGTGGAATGGGAAGAGCGCCGCGATTCTCTCGAGTACGAAATAGACGGGCTCGTCGTGAAGGTGGACGACATCGCTCTTCAACAGGCGCTGGGGTTCACATCGAAGGCCCCTCGCTGGGCGATCGCGGTAAAGTTTCGGGCCCGGCAGGCGGAGACAAAGCTCGAGAACATCATCGCCAACGTTGGAAGAACCGGGGCGTTGACGCCGGTCGCCATCCTGGAGCCCGTCCGGTTGGGGGGTGTCACTATCCGAAACGCCACGCTTCACAATGAAGATGAAATCGAACGGCTTGGCGTGCAGATCGGCGATCGCGTGTTGATCGAGCGCGGCGGCGATGTCATTCCGAAAGTGGTGCGTGTTGTGGAGGAGGCGCCGGACCGGAGGAAATACGAGATCCCGACCCAGTGCCCTGTCTGCGGGGGAGAAGTCTATCGTCCTGAGGGCGAAGCGGTGCGTCGCTGCGTGTCGCAAACCTGTCCGGCCAAGCTGAAAGGCGCGTTGCTGCACTGGGCAGGCCGGAAGGCGATGAATATCGACGGCCTGGGCGAGAAGATTGTGGACCAGCTTGTCGACAAGGCGATGGTCCGTGATGTATCTGATCTCTACAAGCTTCAGGCCGCTGAACTTGAAGAACTCGAGCGGATGGGGAAGAAGTCCTCCCAGGCGTTGATCCAGGAGATCGATGAGAGCCGGCATCTGGCGTTCCCCCGTGTGCTCTTTGGCCTCGGGATTCGCCATGTCGGGGAGCGAACCGCTCAGTTGCTCGCCGACCACTTCGGTTCGATGGACGACCTTGCCAAAGCGCCGCAGGCAGAACTGGAGCAGGTCCACGAGGTTGGACCTCAGATCGCCGAAAGCATTCATCACTTCTTTCACGAAGCCCAGAACCGCAGCCTTATCCAACGGCTCCAGGATCATGGGCTCACGATGAAGGCTGCCGTCCAGCGCGAACGTCTTCCTCAGGTCTTTGCCGGAAAGACATTTGTCGTTACCGGTACACTGGACGGCCTCACTCGCGAGGAAGCTACTGCCCTGATTGAACAGCGTGGCGGCCGCGTGACCTCATCGGTGAGCAAGAGAACCAGCTTCGTCGTTGCAGGGAAGGACCCGGGATCCAAGCTCGACAAGGCCAGAGCGCTTGGTGTGGAGGTCATCGATGAAAATACCCTTCGAAACATGAGCGGGACCTCCGCGTAACCGAGGGTTTGCGATGTTATAATCTGCAGTCATGCGAATCCGTCGGATCTCCGGCTTGGCTATCGTCGGCCTGGCTCTTGTCATCTCGCTCGCCGGCGCGCTTTATCCGCAGGACCGCGGTGGCCAGTTCGATGTAAACGTCGTCGATATTCAGTTGAATGTGTCGGTTGCGGACAGCAAGGGGAAAATGGCAACGAATCTGAAGAAGGAAAGCTTCAAGGTCTTCGAAGACGACGTTCTGCAGACGATCCGGGCTTTCAGGACCGATACGGATCTGCCCCTGAGCATCGCGCTGCTGGTGGACGCCAGCGGCAGCATTGTCGACAAGCTGAAGTTCGAGCAGGCGGCTGCGACCGATTTTTTCTTCAACACGGTCAAAAGGAAGAAAGACCGTGCCGCGGTAATCTCATTCGATTCGACAGCGTATCTGCAGACCGACGATAACCCCGATGGATTCAGCGACGAACCGGAGAGGCTTTCTGACGCGGTGAAGCGGATTCGTGCGGGCGGAGGCACCGCTGTCTATGACGCCATTTACACATCGGTGAAGACCAAGCTGGCGCTCGAAAAGGGCGAACGCCGCAAGGTGCTGATTCTCATCAGCGATGGCGAGGATACCGCCAGTCGATATTCGCAGACTGAAGCGCTGGAGATGGCCCAGCGCCACGACGTCACCATCTACGCCATCAGCACAAACAAGACATCGGATACCAGGAGCCGCGAAAAGGTGAAAGGTGACGAAGTCATCCAGACGCTGGTTGAGGAAACGGGCGGAAAGGCCTACTTCCCCCTCAAACTCGACGACCTCGCTTCGGACTTTCAGAAGATCGGAGACGAACTTCGCTCGCAATATGTCCTTTCCTACACTCCGACCAACCCCATCCTCGACGGGACCTATCGCAAGATTCGTGTCGAAATGACCGACAAAAAATACAAGGCGCGAACTCGTCAGGGGTATTTCGCGCTGAAGAATAGCAACTGATGTGGATGCGGGCCCTGAGTTTTGCGTTTCTGATGGTTGCAGCCGCCAGCCTTTTTTGTGCTCAGACACCCGGACGCCTTGAAATTAACGTCGTTCAGGTGCCTTTGCTGGTGACGGTCAGTGACAGCAAAGGGCAACTCATTACCGGTCTGCAAGAAGGAAGACTTCAGGATCTTCGAGAACCAGAAGGCGCAGAAGATCGATGCGTTTTACCAGGAGTTGGACCGGCCGCTGAGTATCGCGCTGCTCGTCGATACAAGCTCCAGCGCATTCAGCCAGCTTGAGTTCGAGCGGTCGGCTGCGATGGACTTTTTTACCAAGGTCGTCAAGCCCCGCAAGGACCGGGCGGCGGTCATAGGGTTCAGTGTCACCCCCCGTCTGATGACCGACTTCACAGACGACCTGGCGAAGCTTTCCAGCGGGCTGAAGAAGCTCGATGCAGACGGCGGAACGGGGGTCTATGATGCGATCCGGGAGACTGTAGATAAGAAGCTGGCTTCGGAAGCGGGAGATCGCGCGAAGGGTGGTCATCCTGATCAGTGATGGATACGATACCGCGAGCGCCTATTCCCTGGAGGAAGCCACGGAGATGGCGCAGAAGCACGACGTCGTCATCTACGCTATCAGCATCAACAAGATTCCGGGTTCAAACAATGAGGGGAAGAGCGAAGGGAACAAGGCCATCAAGCACCTGGTCGAGGAAACCGGGGGCAAGGCTTACTACCCGACCAGACTCACGGAACTCGGATTGGAGTTCCAGAAAATAGAAGAGGAACTTCGCTCGCAGTATCTGCTTTCATACACCCCCACCGGCCCATTCAACGGAGTCTACCGCAAGGTTCGTGTCGAACTGACAGACAGGAAACTCACCGCTCACACCCGAGCCGGATACTACGCCACGAAATAAACGCGCGCGGCGCCCTGGTGTTTAAGACCCGGCCCTCGCTTCCGGCCTATTCCACCTTCAATTGTCGGGCTTTGACGCCGGCTTCCTTGAACAGTCGGAACGAACTGTCGTTCAGAGGATACGCGAGGTTATAGATCACCTCACGGATGCCCGAGTTGATGATCATTTTTGCGCACATCAGGCACGGTGCGAAAGTCGTGTAGATGAGAGCGTCTTTCAGGGATACGCCGTGATACGAGGCCTGCACGATCGCGTTCTCTTCTCCATGGGAACAGAGACATTCGTCCAGGTTTGTTCCTGAAGCCGCCATGTTATTGCAGCGCGGGCATCCCCCTTCGTTGCAGTTTCTGGTGCCGCGCGGGGTGCCATTGTAGCCGGTGGAAATCACCCGCTTGTCCCGCACGATGATGGCTGCAACTTTTCGTTTCATGCAGTTGGATCGCGACGCGACCACCCTGGCAATGTCCATGAAGTACTGGTCCCAGTCCGGCCGCTTCTCCAGCTGCATCAACCGGCTGACGAGTGCGTCGACTCTGGGGCGGAGATCGTCGAGGGAAGCATCGTTGACAAGAACTTCGTCGGCGAGCTTTTCGACCTGGACCAGATTTTGAGCGTTCGTATCTCCGGCCGCTTCCCGGTTTTCCATCTCGACAAAGTCGTCGAAAGAAATGGGATCGCTTTCGCGATTGCGCGCAATGCTTCTTTCAAACCGTACCTTCAATGGAGCCTCGACAAGAAGAAGCTTGAAGTTCCTGGTGGCTTTTCGAAAAGCTTCCACTTCCGCGGGGTTCCGTATCGAATCGATCACGTAATTCTTGTCCGCCTCCACGAGGTCGAGGATACGCTCAGCCAGAACGCCCGAGCCGAATTTCCGCCGCAGTTCGTTGCCGACTTCGATCAGTCGTTCACGGGTGATCGGCAGATCGCGTGCGCGAACCTCATTGCGGATCGCGTCGGAGAGCGAGTAGGAATAGAAGCCCTTCGTCTGGAGGTGCTTGGCGACTTCGCCTTTCCCGGCGGCGTTACGACCCGTAAGTCCTATCAGCATGGTGGAGCGTTACGATACTATGTTTCGTCCGGACGGGAAAGGTGCTGCATGTTTGCAAAGACAAAAATAGCCGTTATCGGAGCCGGAAAGCTCGGAGAAGCCTTGATCGGCGGCATGATCGATGCGGGCATCGTCAGGAAAGATCAATTTATCGCGACGGCCGCGCATCCTGAACGCCTTGCGGTTTTACAGAAGAAACTGGGTGTCAAGACCACGCTCTCCAATGGGGAAGCCGTGCGCAAGGCCCAACTTGTTCTGCTGTGCGTCAAACCGCAGGTCGTCGAAGAAGTGCTCCGGCAGGTAGCGGACGATCTCACCCCCCACCACCTGTTGATCTCGGCTGCCGCCAGCGTGAGCACCCGTTTCATGGAGAACATTATCGGCAAGCCTGTTCCTGTCATTCGCGCCATGCCCAACACGCCGTGTCTCATCAAAGAAGGGATGACCGCTGTGGCAGCCGGCAAACACGCGACGACGGCGCAGGTCCACGCTGCGAAAAAAATGTTCGATGCGATTGGCAGATGCCTGATTGTCGATGAAAAACACATGGACGCGGTCACGGCACTGGGCGCCAGCGGACCGGCTTTTGTATACACGATCATCGAGTCCTTCATAGAAGGTGGTGTGAAAGTGGGATTGCCGCGCGAGGTTGCCACGTTGATGGCAGCTCAAATGGTGCACGGCGCGGCAAATATGGTGCTGCAAACCGGCGAACATCCGGCGAAGCTGAAAGACACGGTGACGACGCCGGCGGGTTGTACTGTGGACGGTTTACTGGAGCTCGAAGAAGGCGGCCTGCGGGTCACATTGATCAAGGCTGTCGATCGGGCCACGAAGCGCGCCCGCGAGTTGGTCAACGGCTGAGGTCAGGGGGGCGATTTGCATATCGTCATGCTGGCAGGGGAATCGGTGCCCTTTGCCAAGGTAGGCGGACTCGCCGACGTTGTGGGCGCCCTCCCGCCGGAACTTGAGAAACTGGGTTTCGAGGTCAGCATCGTCCTCCCTCGCTACCGCTCGATAGACCTCGAAAAATTCGGGTTCGAGCTCTTCCGGCCGGCCGAGTCCCTGCCGTTCGAAACCTATCGAGCGAAATTGCCCGGCTCGGGAGCTTCCGCATACCTGATCGGCAACGATGCGTTTTTCGGTCGTGAGGGCATTTACGCCGATCCTGCAACGCGCCGGGACTATCCGGATCAGGCCGATCGCTGGATCTTTTTTCAGCGCTCGGCGATGGAGCTCATCCGCGTCGGCCTTCCGAAAGTGGACATCCTTCACTGTCATGATCATCAGACAGGGCTGGTGCCTGCCTATCTTGATCGCTTCTATCGGGGGCATCCCGTTCTGGAACGCGCGGGTTCGGTGTTTACCATTCACAACATGGGCTATCAGGGCGTATTCCCGGCCGAGACGATCGCTCGAACGGGCTTCGACTACGGCGAGTTCTATCCGCTGAGCCCGTTTGAATTTCATGGGCTGTTCAACTTCATGAAGGTCGGAATCACGTTCGCCGATACGGTAACGACGGTCAGCGAAACCTACGCGAAGGAAATTCAGATGAGCGCCGAGTTTGGTTACGGCCTGGAGGGCGTACTTCGCGGCCGTTCCGAGCCTCCGGTCGGCATTCTCAACGGCATCGACTATGACGTCTGGGACTCCACGACGGACCCCCTGCTGCCCGCACATTATTCGCCTCTCGAGATGGAAGGGAAACAGGCGAACAAGAAAGCCGTGCTGCGGGAATTCGGTCTCGACGAAACACGGTACGACCGGCCCTTGCTGGCGATGATTTCCCGAATAGAGGAACAGAAGGGCTTCGATCTTCTTCTTGCCGTCCTTGACGACATCCTCACTCGAGACCTTTCACTGGTTCTGCTGGGGCTCGGCAACAGAGACATCGAGAGCCGGCTGGAGTCGATGACGGGACGTTACGCCGATCGCGCGGGTCTGCGCTTTGGCTACAGCAACGAGCTTGCTCATCTCATCGAAGCCGGCGCTGACATTTTTCTGATGCCCTCGAAGTACGAGCCCTGCGGCTTGAATCAAATGTACAGCATGCGGTACGGAACCGTCCCGGTGGTTCGCGCTACCGGCGGTCTGGCGGATACCGTCCAGGAATTCGATCCTGCAACGGGGAAGGGGACCGGGTTTCGATTTGATCACTATGCCCCGGAGCCTTTCAGGGATGCGATTGTGAAAGCGCTGAATCACTGGGACGACAAGCCGACCTGGGATCGGATTGTTCGGAACGGGATGACGATGGACTTCAGTTGGTCGCGATCCGCCGCGCGTTATGCGGAACTCTACGAAACGGTGAACCGACAGTATTGCTGAATTCCATATGAATTCTCCGGATTTTGGAAGTTTTCTGGCGAGCGATCTTTCGAAGGTGCTGATATACAACGATCAGGGAAATGGTCTCATTCGTGCAATGCAATAGGGCGACTCTTGTTTCGAGGCAGCCCTTTTCGATCTGCACTTCGTTTCGGCGAGGTGATGGGGGGAGAGAGAAGACCAGCTGTTTCGGACAGTCGCTGAATGATGCCGGCGTTTTCGGGGGGAAGCGCCGGTATTTTTTTGTGTCTGGGGGAGTTTCTCTTCCGCCATTTTGACAAGTTCCTCGTCGCATTAGCTCTGATGATTTGGTAAAGTTATTGTCACTTCGGAGTTTCTTATAGTTCACAGGAGGCAGTATGAGTACGACCGTCAATGGCCCCGTCTCTTCGATCTCATTGTCGGATGAGGGAACAGAGCAAAAAGCACCTTATCCCGGCATTCCAACGACGGCGGACGGGGCAGGGATGGTGGTTTGGGCAGAAACCCACATTACGCAGGGGGCGTGCGCCTACCCCATCACTTCCTCCACCACGATGGGTGGGGGATATCAGGCGGAAGTGGCCAATGGCAAACACAATTTATGGGGTGAGGAACTGGCTTTCATCGAGCCGGAGTCCGAACACAGCGCTGCCAGCACCTGTGAGGGTTTCGCCGTGGCCGGCGGGCGCGTCACGAACTTCACCTCGGGCCAGGGGCTGGTTCTGATGAAGGAAGTGCTTTTTACAATTTCAGGAAAGCGTCTTCCGATTGTGTTCCATATAGGGGCGCGCGCTCTGACGTCGCAGTCGCTCAACGTGCATACGGGGCACGACGATATCTGTGCGGTTGCGGACACGGGGTGGGGAATTCTCTATGCGCGGAATGCCCAGGAAGCCGGCGATCTGGCATTGATTGCCCGGCGGACAGCCGAGGATTCTGAGACTCCGTTCTTGAATGTGCAGGATGGATTTCTGACGACGCACACGATTGAGAATGTCCGCCTTCCTGAACCCGAACTGATGAAAATGTTCATCGGACACCCTTCCACGAAAGTTCGCAACCTGATGGACCCGAGAGTTCCTCTGATGTCCGGCGTTGTTCAGAATCAGGACAGTTACATGAAGGGGAAGATCGCGCAGCGCAAGTATTACGATCGGGTGCTCCCGACTCTGAAGTCGGTCATGGACGAGTATGGACGGTTGACGGGCCGCAAATACGACGTCGTGATTCCGTACAAACTCGAGGACGCAGACTATGCGATCGTGGGGTCCGGCTCCATGATGGAAACTGCCGAAGCCGCTGTGGACTATATCCGGGAGCACATGGGCGTCAAGGTGGGCCTCCTGCACATCACCTCGTTCCGGCCGTTCCCGTCCATCGAAATCGTCGAAGCCTTGCGTCACGTCAAGGCCGTCGTGGTACTCGAGCGTCTCGACATCCCGATGATGCAGTCGAATCCGCAGCTGGTGGAAGTGAAGGCCTCGTTCGCCGACGCGGCGTCGGGAACTCCGGGATACCCGAGACTGGCAAGCATGCCGAAGTTCTTCAGCGGCGCAGCAGGGTTGGGGAGCCGCGATGTTCGGGCCGGCGATTTCATCTCGGTCGTCGAGAACATCCGCAGCCAGAGCCCGCGGGTTTACTTCACGCTGGGCATCAAACACGAAACCGCACTCCCGGTGGGGCATGATCCCGATGTCCGTGGCGCGGGATCGTTCTCCATGCGCGGCCATTCCGTCGGCGGATACGGCTCGGTGACCACCAACAAGGTCATCGCGACCATCGCCGGTGAAGTGTTCGGGATGGATGTGCAGGCTTACCCCAAGTACGGATCGGAAAAGAAGGGCCTTCCCACGACGTATTACCTCACTATCGCAAAGGAGCATATCCGGGTTCATTCCGAACTCGAGCATGTGGAATTCATCCCTCTCAATGACGTCAATGCCTTCAATCTTGAGAATCCTCTTGCCGGACTGTCACAGAACGGAATGGTATTCGTACAGAGCCAGAAGACGGATCCTGCTGAAGTCTGGAAGGCGATCCCCGCATGGGCGAAGAAGGAGCTGGTGCAGAAGAACGCCCGGCTTCTGGCGCTGGACACCGTCGCGATCGCCCGCGAGGTTTCATCTCTGGCCGATTTGCAGCAACGAATGCAAGGTATCGTTCTGCTGGGCGTTTTTCTGCGGGTGACGCCATTCCAGACCGAACATTCCATCAGTGATGAAGTGCTCTTCAAAGGCGTGGAGAAATCGTTGCGCAAGTATTTCGGAAAGCGCGGTGAGCAGGTCGTGCAGGACAACCTGAAGGCCGTCTCGCGCGGCTTTAGAGAGGTCATCGAAATTCCGCGCGAAGTGATGACACTCCCCGCGGCCGCGAAGACGAATTAACAGCGGCTGAGAAGGCCCGCGCGGAGAGCGCGATAGTGCGAAACTGGAGGATTGAAACAAATTGGAAAGAACGGAACTAACTCTCGATCAGATCAAAGAAGACATTCGGTTGAATGTTGTCGACCTGGAAGATTTCAACGCCCGGGTGGTCGGCGCGTACAACGACGGCAGCGCTGAAAAGGGACTCCCCGCCGACGATCAGGTCGCCCGCAGCATTATTCCCGGTGGCACCGGCGCTCTTCGCGACTTCAGCTACATTGCTCCCGATATTCCGGCATTCATCACGGAGAACTGCGTCGGCTGCATGGAGTGCGTCACGCAATGTCCCGATACCGCCATTCTTGGCAAGGTTGTGGAGCCCTCCGTCCTCGAACAGAGCCTGAGCCAGATCGGTGATGCGGCCGAGCGCGAGTCCATGGGGGCCCAGTGGGCCACCACGACCAAGTACTTCAACGTGCTCGAGAAGAAGGGCGTTGGTGGCGGCAAGTTCGGTATCTTCATCGACCCGAGCAAGTGTAAAGGCTGCGCGGAATGCGTGGACGCCTGCGGCGATCACGATGCTCTCAAGATGGTGCGCAAAGACGATGAGAATCTCGGCTGGTACAAACGCGCATGGAAACACTACAACGCCGTTCCTGAAACGCCGGGGAAATTCATCAACGAAAAGGCCCTTGCCGATATGATGCTCGCCCAGCGCGCCCTGCTCTATGTCGGTGGCGCCGGGTCCTGCATGGGTTGTGGTGAAGCCACGGCGCTTCGCATGATGCTCGCCGCAACCGGCTTTGTGTACGGCCCGGAAAATATCGGTATGGTGGCAGCCACCGGCTGCAACACCGTGTACACGTCGACGTATCCCTATAATCCGTACATCATTCCGTGGACCAACTCCCTGTTCGAAAACGCCCCCGCGGATGCCATGGGTGTGCGGGCTCGCTGGGATCAACTGGGCTGGAAGAACAAGCGGCTGTGGATTGTCGGAGGCGATGGCGCCATGCTGGACATCGGATTCCAGTCCCTGTCGCGCATGTTTGCCTCTGGCATGGACATCAAGGTCCTCGTTCTGGACACGCAGGTGTACTCGAACACGGGCGGCCAGACGTCCACGGGCTCGTTCAAGGGCCAGGATGCAAAGATGAGCTTCCACGGCAAAGTCCTCGACGGGAAGAAGGAAAACCGCAAGGAAATCGCCAACATCGCCCTGATGCATAAGGACGTCTATGTCGCGCAAACCACCTGTGCGCACATGAACCATTTCTATAAGGCCGTCATGGAGGCGAACGAGTATCCCGGCCCGGCCATCGTGAACGTTTTCACGACCTGCCAGCCGGAGCATGGTGTTGCCGATAACATGGCCGAACATCAGGCCAAGCTGGCAGCGGATTCCCGCAGCTTTCCGGTTTTCATCTACGACCCCCGAAAGGGCAAGAAAATCAAGGAACGCTTGAGCCTCGCCGGAAACCCCAACATGAAGGAAGACTGGTATGTAAATCCGAAGACCGGTGAAGCCGTGGACTTCGTTTCGTTTGCCCGCACCGAAGGCCGTTTCGCAAAGCACTTCGACAAGCAGGGGAACCCTTCCGCCACGTTGCTTGCCTCCAAGCAGGATCGCCTCGAGAACTGGAACCTCCTCCAGGAACTCGCCGGTCTGAGGTAGATTCGGGAACAAGAGAAACGAGAGGCGCGGCCCCGGCCGCGCCTTTCGTTTTTTTCCGTCTTTCGAAAACTAGTCGGCTTTCCGGAATACCACTTTGCGCATCATCGCCTGCTCGTATTCTGCCTGGCTCAGATAGTGGTACAACACAAGCCTGTGAAGTAACTCGGTCTTTCTTTTCTGCAGGTAGGGCGTGATGCCCCTGGCCGGGCTGTAGGCCCGCGGACTTGGAATCATTGCGGCCAGAACTGCGGCCTCCTCGGGAAGCAGAGCCGCCGGAGACTTGCCGAAATAGGTCTGCGCCGCCGCGCCGATGCCGTAAACGCCGTTCCCCCATTCGATGACATTGAGGTAGATCTCGAAGATCCGCTGTTTACTCAGATGGTCTTCCAGCTCGCGCGCGATGAAGAACTCCCGGATCTTTCGCAGGGGATTTTTGGAAGTCGAAAGATACAGATTCTTTGCGAGTTGCTGGGTGATGGTGCTGGCGCCGCGGGCAAACCGTTTTTCCCTCCAGTCCTTTTTGAGGGCTTCCTTCAATTCGTCCAGGTCGATGCCGGAGTGCTGAAAGAACGCGCCATCCTCCGCGACGAGCACGGCGTTCCTAAGATGAGGAGCGATGTTGTTGTAGGAAACCCATGAGCGCAAGGGGCGCACCTTGACGTGCTGCTCGCCTGCCCGCTGTTCCATGAGCGCCGTGACGGCAGGATTCCTGCTTTTCAGCCCGGAAACGTCTGGTAAGGAAGCCACGGAGTATGCGGCATAGGCGCCCACGCCGACGACGAGGAGCGCCAGAACAAGAACGGATTTCTTGAAGAAGCTGCGGCGGCGTCTCATGGATGAATCTGCAAGGTGTCTTCGCCTACAGGCGAGTTCATTATACGATCGGATCGCTGAACTTCACTGCTTTGGATTACAATTCCGGCATCATGAAAATCAAGGGTTTCCTATTCGGGCTTCTCGTTTTCCTCACGGTTTGGACCGTGTTTCCGGCAGAAGTTCCGGAAGATCGCGGGGCGATGGGGCTGTCGCAAGCCCTCAAACGGTTGGATGTGGTCGCAAGCGTTCTGCATACGGGAGCGCATCCGGATGACGAGAACAGCGCCTTATTGTCGTGGCTGTCGCGAGGGAAGGGAGTGCGGACCGCTTACCTGGCTGCAACCCGGGGCGATGGTGGGCAAAACCTGCTCGGCACGGAGCTTTTTGAGGCGCTCGGAGTCATCCGCACCGAGGAGCTTCTTGATGCGCGCCGGGCCGATCACGCGCAGCAGTTTTTTACGCCGGTTTATGAGTTTGGATTTTCCAAGAGCGCGGATGAAGCCTTCGAAAAGTGGGGCCATGACCAGATGCTCGGGGACTTTGTTCGCGTGATCCGGCAATTTCGTCCGGAGATCATCGTCTCCCAATTCCGCGGCACCCCGGCCGACGGACACGGACATCATCAGGCGGCCGGAATTATCACTCAGGAAGCCTTCAAGGCGGCAGCCGATCCAAGCCGTTTTCCGGAATATGGCCGGCCCTGGCAGGCTAAAAAGCTTTATCTGGGAGGACGAGGTGGAGGTGGAGGCGGAGGTGGAGCGCAGCAAGGTAACCCTCCCGCCCCAGTGACGATCTCGGTGAACACCGGTGAATTCGACGCCGCGCTCGGCCGCTCCTATTCGGAAATCGCGGCGGAAGGACGCAGCCTGCATCGTTCCCAGGGCCAGGGAACCATCCAGAATCGCGGACCGAATTCGACGAGTCTTCAGCTTGTTCAGAAAACGGTGAACGTCGCCGATGACGCCGACCTTTTTGCCGGAGTGATTTACCGGCTGACCGATCTGGCGCAGTTGGAACCCGCTCTGGCTGCAGATCTGAATCAGCTGGAGCAGCGCATTGGCACCATCCGCCGAAAGGCGAATCTGGTGACGCCGGCGGAACTGGTGCCCGATCTCGCCGCTGCATTGAAGCAGCTCCAGCAGGTCCGCTCCCGGGCGACAAATGAACAGGCGAAGTTCCTGCTGGACCTGAAGGAAAGCGATTTCCATGAGGCCGCAAGGCTTGCCGCCGGACTGGTTTTCGATGTTCTGGCGGCGGACGAAACCGTTGTGCCGGGTCAGGAGTTCGGCGTTACGGTCAGCATTATCAATGGTGGCCCTTATACATTTACCAACGCGGCGGTGACGTTTGATCTCCTTCCCGGATGGGTCGCGGTGCCGGGTGCACCCCAGGGGGCTGGCGGCGCTGGAGGTCGTGGCGGTCGTGGCGCTGGCGGTCCTGCCGGTGCGCGAGGTGGTGGCGCACGCGGTGGAGGACCACGCGGTGGAGGACCACGCGGAGGTGCGGCGGCCGCCCCAGCCGCCCAGCCGGCCCAGCCGGCCCAGCCCGGCGTTGTCATGCCGGGGCAAAAATACGATCTGGCTTATACGGTTCGCGTTCCTGCCAACGCCACGTTCACCCAGCCCTACTGGTTGCGAGAGCCGCGCAAGGGCGACCGTTTCGTGTGGCCCGCCGGTTCTCCGGCGAACATGCCGTTTGATCCCCCTCTGCTGATGACCCACGCGAGCGTGAGCTACGATGGCGTTGCTATTTCGATGGAGCATCCCGCGGAATTCCGCTCCAGCGACCGCATGTATGGTGAGCAACGTGCCCAGGTGAAAGCGGTTCCAGCGCTTTCCGTTCGACTGACTCCGGACGTTGCCGTGATCCCTGTCGACGGCAATCGAAAAAAGGAGTTCACGGTCAGCATCGAGAATCAAAGCACGACCGACGTCGCCGGCGAAGTTCGGCTCGTGACGCCTGATGGATGGACGGTCGTTCCGCCGGCTCAGCCCGTCAAGTTTTCCCGCCAGGGCGAAAAGACTTCGGTTCAGTTCAACGTCACCGCACCGGCTGCTTCGGGTGATTTCACCGTGCGTGCCATTGCAAAGGTCGGAACGCAGGAATACGAGACTGGATACACGGCCGTTGCCTATCCCCACATCGAAACGCATTACATCTACTCGCCCGCGGAATCGAAAGCCGAGGTTTTCGATGTAAAAACCGGCATCAGCTCGCTCGGGTATGTCGAAGGCGTCGGAGACACCGTTCCGGAGGCATTGAAACAGCTCGGAATCGCCGTCACGATGCTCTCCCCCCAGGACCTTGCGTCGGGGGATCTTTCCAAGTTTCCGACTATTGTTCTCGGCGTGCGCGCTTATCAGGCGCGGGAAGACCTGCGAACCTACAACAATCGTCTCCTGGAATACGTTTCGAACGGCGGCAACCTGGTTGTGCAATACAACCGCAGCGAAGACGTCGGGAATGTTCAGTATGGTCCCTTCCCGTTTGCCATCAACAACAACGATCGAATTACCAAGGAAGAAGCTCCAGTCAGGATCCTTCAGCCTGCCGCCTCCGTCTTCAACGTGCCCAACAAGATTACCCAGCAGGACTTCGAGGGGTGGGTGCAGGAGCGCGGGACGTATTTTCTCCGGACATTCGATCCGCAGTACACGCCCCTGCTTGAAAGCGGCGATCCCGGAGAGCCGCCGCTTCAGGGCGGTTTGGTGACGGCGAAGTATGGCAAGGGAACCTACACGTACACGGGGTACGTCTTCTTCCGCGAGCTTCCCGCCGGTATCAAGGGGGCCTATCGGCTTTTCGCGAATCTGGTCAGTTTGGAAAACTGACGGCCCTAACAGTCTGGTGTTAAACTAACACCATGTTTCTCCGGGGCAATCTCGTGGCCATCCTGGTTGTCGGGACGTCCCTGTCTGCGCACGCACAGCTAAACCAGGAATCGCGATTTGCGGTTCTGGGGTCCCTGTACGCTTCCGAAGGCGCCGCTCGTATTCCGATGCCGCTTGGCAAGAACGGCGTGGAACTCTCGGAGAACGGCCTCATCGATCGGGACAAACTGCAGAAGGAAATCGCGAAAAACGGCCAGGCGATCACACCAGGGAAGATTGTCAGCATTACGGGAATCGACTTCGGCGACAGGTCCATCGAGTTTGAACTCAATGGCGGCGGGACGAAGAAGAAAAACATACTTTCCAGGATCCAGATCAATGTGGGCGGCGCTTCGTCGGCGGGATCGTCGCAGCCAGAAGCCCAGGCCATCGGTTCCAAGATCACTCTCAAGTTCTCGGAAAAAGTGCCACCGACTCTTTCTGCGGATCAGTTGAAGGATCTCCTCGGCCCCGTGCTTGATTTCACCAAGCAGAGTACCGCGAGAGCCGGCATTGACGCGTTGCCGCCGGAGTTTCAGGAGGCGGTGGCGGCGAAGGAAGCCAGGATCGGGATGGACAGCAACACGGTGATGCTCGCCCTTGGGCAACCCAACCGTCGGCATCGTGAAAAGAACGAGAAAGGCGTCGAGCAGGAAGATTGGATTTATGTCGGTAAAGGCCGCCGGCAGACGTTTGTCACGTTCGAGCAAGATGTCGTTGTATCCATCAAGGAATACTAAGAGCAGCGTCTGGCTTCCCCTGGCCGCCTGGATGGCCGTGATTTTCTTTTTTTCCACCGATACCTTCTCCAGCGCTCACACCGCAGGCATCATTGAGGGCGCATTAAAGTTCCTGTTTCCATCGTTGTCGATATCCCAGTTGGAATTTTTGCACACCCTATGCCGCAAGGCGGGCCACGTGACCGAATACGCCATTCTGGGATTCCTGGCGTGGCGGACTTTCGCCGCTTATCCGTCGTTTGGTCTGAGGCCGAGACTGCTTGCCGCCGCTTTCGTCCTCGCTTTCGCCCTCAGTGACGAGCTTCATCAGCTTTTTGTCGCCTCGAGGACGAGCACGTTGATGGACGTCGGCTACGATTTCATCGGTGGTCTGATCGTACTGATGCTTCTTCCCAGATCGAAAAATGAACCCGGGACTCTACATTCACATTCCATTCTGTGAGCAGCGCTGCTACTACTGCGCCTTCACGGTCGCCGTGGCTCCCGAGCCTGTGTTTGAGGCATATATTCAGCGGCTGGTTCGGGAGATCGAACTCTCTGACTTCGGGAATGCGGCCGCGACAATCTATCTCGGTGGCGGAACACCTTCGCTGCTTCCCGCGGACCTGATTGCACGTGTCCTCGGCGCCACGCCTGCGAGCACGGCCACAGAAATCAGTATCGAAGTGAATCCGGGAACACTCTCGTCCGAGAAGGTCGCGAAGTACCGGGAGCTGGGGATCAACAGGGTTAGCCTTGGCGCCCAGTCCCTGCAAGACGAGGATCTGCAGCGTGCGGGCCGCCTTCATAGAGCCTCCGCGGTCTATGCGGATTTCGAACTGCTTCGGCAGAACGGATTTGGAAACATCAATTTCGACCTCATTGCAGGACTGCCGCATCAGGAATTGAAGACGTGGACTCGAAGTCTGGAGTCCGTCCTGAAGCTAAGGCCCGAACACATTTCCATCTACCTGCTGGATCACGAAGAGCGCAGCGCGTGGGTGAAGCTGCCTCCGGGAGTTCCTGAGGACACCGGTTTTGCGGAGTTTTACACGGAGGCGGAATTGCGGTTAGACGCTGCCGGATATCACCACTACGAGATCTCCAACTGGGCGCTGCCCGGCCGGGAGTGCAGGCACAACGTGGGGTATTGGTCGGGTGCGCCCTATCGTGGATGTGGCGTTGGCGCTCATTCCTACGACGGGCTCCGCCGCTTCTGGAACACCGCGTCTCTGGCAACGTACGCAGATCTTCTCGATGCCGGCAAGCTTCCGGTTTCCGGCGAGGAGGAGCTGACGGCGCCGCTCCGTCTTGAAGAAGCCTTCATGCTCGGACTGAGGCAAGCCTGCGGCGTGGATGTGCGTGCGGTTGCGGAACGCCTTGGAATCGACTACCCCCCGGAATGGCGCGTGCGTGTCGAGCAACTCCAGGATGCCGGTTGGATCCTGTTTGATGGCACAATCGTCCGGTTGACAGCCAGGGGCAGGCTTGCCGCAAATTCTGTGATCGAGGAACTGATATGGCCGACTCCGTCATCGACGCTATAGACCTGCGCAGTGATACCCTGACCCGACCTTCCGCCGCCATGCGCCGCGCGATGGCCGAAGCCGAGGTCGGCGACGATGTCTTTCTGGAGGACCCCACGATCAATCGGCTGCAGCAGCGTGCCGCGGAAGTTTTCCGGCGCGAGGCCAGTCTTTTTGTGCCATCCGGGACGATGGGAAACCTTACTTCGATCGTGGCCCACACACGGCCGGGTCAGGAAGTAATCTGCGAGGAAACCGGTCATATTTACAATTACGAAATGGCTTCGATGTGCGCCGTCGGCGGAGTTCTGCCTCGAGTCGTTCCAGGCAAGGACGGGATCCTTTCGTGGGAAGGAATCGCGGCGGCGATTCGCCCCAAAATTTACTATCGGCCCCAGACAGCTCTTGTTGCGTTGGAAAACACCCATAACATGGCCGGCGGAACGGTTTATCCCACCGCCGTGGTCGAGGAAATATGCGACAGAGCCCACGCCCAGGGGATCCCCGTCCATCTGGATGGCGCGCGCATTTTCAACGCCGCAGTCTTCCTCAAGGCAGATGTCGCGGACATCACCCGAAAGTTCGACTCCATTCAGTTCTGTGTCAGCAAGGGGCTTGGGGCGCCGGTGGGTTCGCTGATCGTGGGTTCCCGGGAGTTCATTGAACGCTGCCGCCCGATTCGCAAGATGCTTGGCGGTGGGATGCGCCAGGCCGGAGTGTTGGCGGCCGCCGCGCTTGTGGCACTCCAGGAAGGGCCCGGCCGACTCTGGATCGATCACGAGAATGCGGCCCTTCTTGCCCGTGGGCTTGCGGCGATTCCCGGAGTGCGTCTCGACCCTGCAAAGGTACAGACCAACATTGTTATTTTTGAACTGGAGGGCGGAATGCAGTCTGCCGGATTTCTGGATGCCTTGAAGAAACGCGGCGTGGTTGCGCTGCCGGTGGATGCTTCCCGTGTTCGCATGGTGACCCACCTTCATGTGGATCGTGCGGGAATCGAGGCCGCGATTTCCGCTGTTGCCGAGGTGATGAAAGAGCGATGAGCAAACAGAAGATTCGTGTCGGCGTTATCTTTGGCGGACGCTCCGGAGAACATGAAGTGTCGTTGCGTTCCGCGGAATCCGTGATCCGCGCCCTCGATCCCGCGAAGTATGAAGCAGTGCCCATAGCCATTACACGGGAGGGCCGATGGCTTTCCACGAAGAACGCTGAGGCCCTGCTATCCGCTGGAGAAGCCATAGCGCAGGCGCTCACCGGTGATTCGATCGCTATCCCTCCCGAACCGCGCGGCGACGGGCCCGTCGACGTCGTTTTCCCCATCGTGCACGGAACGTACGGGGAGGATGGAACGATCCAGGGCTTCCTCGAACTTGCAGGCGTCCCCTATGTCGGCGCCGGCGTTCTGGGATCGGCTGTTGGTATGGATAAAGACGTCATGAAGCGCCTGCTTCGCGACGCTGGCCTGCCGGTCGGAGACTTCTGGGTGATCCGTGCGCGCGATGCCGAGGTGTTCGCCCGCGACTCCGGCGATAGTTTGCCGTATCCCGTCTTCGTCAAGCCGGCCAATCTCGGTTCGTCCGTGGGAATAACCAAAGCGCACAACGCAGGGGAGTTGCCGGCCGCACTCCGGGTTGCCGCAGAATTTGACCGCAAGATTGTTATCGAAAAGGGCATCGACGCCCGTGAAATTGAAATCAGCGTGCTGGGCAATGATGCGATTCAGGCTTCGGTTCCCGGCGAAATTATCCCCGCACGCGAGTTCTACGATTACCAGGCGAAGTACGTCAGCGACGATTCGCGCCTGTTGATTCCCGCCCCGCTGGATGCGAATCAGATCCATCAGGCTCAGGAACTCGCCAAGGCTGCGTTTCGGACCCTGGAGTGTTCGGGGATGGCCCGGGTGGATTTGTTCCTGGAAAGGCCCACCGGAAGATTTCTGGTCAATGAGATCAATACACTCCCCGGCTTCACGTCGATCAGCATGTATCCCAAGCTCTGGGAGGCTTCAGGAGTGCCCTATCCACGCCTGATCGACCGGCTCATCGAGCTCGCGATGGAGCGATACGCCGAAAAGATGAAACTGCGGACAAAGGTTTAACTTTAGCGGAACGAAACGACCGGCTCGCAGAGCTTCGTCACACTTTGGATCTCAACCATCGCGGATTCTCGGAGGTTCGCATGAAGACCTTTTGCGGAATCTCTTTGGCGCTGAACCCGATCGCATAAGGGCAGTAGATGCTCGCCCGTTTGGTCCTTGCGTTCGGATCGAGGTAGTACGCTCCGATTCGAAAGTGATACCTGTCCACGGTTCCCGAAAAGGTGCCATCGTTGTTGTACTGCCACCCGCTGCTGCGCCGCTTGTCATTCACAACGATGATCACCGACAACACTTCAGGCTTCATGTCCGTGATGTCGGCGTCGCTCGGCTGGCCCACGCCTTTCAGCTCTCCCCAACCCGTATGCGAATGGAAGTCCCCCACCAAAGAAAGGTGCGGGATGCTGTCCAGAAAACTCTTGATGCGTTTCGATGCGCGTCGATTCTTGTCGACACTTCCATGTGTGCGGCGAGCGGTCTGATACGAGAGCGCGTGTTCGATGATGTAGATGTTGCTGCTGTCGCGATAGCCGAGAAGAATTCCGAAACACTCCTTCTTGTACACCTCGATCGCGGAGGTCAGAAGAGCCCAGAAAGCATTCGCTGAGATGTAGACATCCATGTTTGGAAACCCTTGCTGGAATTGGGCCTAAAGCGGGATTGTAGCTGTTTTGAGACAAAAAAAGGGCCGCTTTTTCAAGTGGCCCTTACTCGGTCTTCGCGCCTAAATTGTTGTAAAACTATTACTTCTTCTTTTTCTTGGCTGCTGCTTTTTTCTTCGGAGCCTTCTTCATACCTTTTCCTCCTTTGCTTGAGGTTGACGGCCTCCCATATATTGAGGTCGGTCATACCAATGGCCACTAGTATTGTGGCGAAACTTTGGAGTGTCAACCTAAATTTTTGAATTGTAAGGGCTTTCAGGGAGCCTGATAGTAGCCTCGCTTATGCCGGATGCTGACGTTTTTCGCCGAGACCTGCACCTTGATTTCCCGGAATACCGGTTTTGCTGCTGGACGCTGGTTCGAAGAGAGGTATCCCAGGACGTACTGATTTCGCGCGCCATCGGTGCTAATGGAATAGCAGGATTCGATGCCGGCCTGGGATTCTGGGAACCAGGCCTCGCCGCCCGTGTCTTTTGCGTAGGAACTCAGGGCAGAGCGAAGTCGCTGAAAAACGGTGGTATCGACGCCGATGGAGAAGACCTGGACCTCGTGCATCAGCAGGCGTTCAAGAGCCGTGTCGTAGGAATGCGTGCTGTTGTGATTCTGCCCGTCGGAGATAAGAATCACGATCTTGCGTCTGTCGCTGTCGCGAGCGGAGAGATCTTCCGCCGCTTGAAACAGGGCGTCGTTCAGCACCTTCGTAGGCGTGGCAGCCGTTCTTCCGGCGGACTGGACCCCGGGGATGACGGGCACGCCGTTAATCACGGGGCCTGGAGAGGCAAACGGTCCGCCCGCCAGTGTCGATGACGACGAGGTTGCCTGGTTGAGCGTCTCGAGTGCCGCTTGGAGTCTCGCGCGGTCCGCGGTGAAGTCGCTGATTTTCTCGACCGACTTGTCGAACCGGTACACGCCGATTTCGTCGTCTTCGGCGAACGCGCCAAGCAGAGCGGGGAACGAAGTCTTCACTCGCGTAAGAGCAGTTTCAGAGACCCCGGTATCGAGCACGATAGCGGCGGAAATCGGAACCGGATCGATGGAAAAGCTGGTGATCGTCTGAGCTTTCCCGGCTTCTTTGACGGAGAACGCGTCCTTTGTCAGTCCAGCCACCGGCGTGCCCTGGGGCCCTTTGACGGTAACCGGAACCAGAACGAGTTCCACGCGACTGCGAATCTGAACGTCCTGGGCGGCGAGGACCGAACAACTGAACGATGCCAGGACAAACGCGATCGTTCTAGTGTGGTGTCTCATAATTACCTGGACCATTCCCTCGGCGGGACAACCCCGCCTTCGTTGTCGCTCCTCGGTTACAATGAATGAGCATTGCGCCCGCGTCGCTCCTAGAGTCCGGGGCTGTCGCGCTCTCGGCAATGGTCCAGGTAATTATGAGACACCACACTAGCGGCCGGACGCCTCAGTCGGGGCATAGTATCCTTTTCTTGCGCGGACGTGCAGGTTGTCGTTTTGGGCAACGATCTTGATCCGGCGGAATTTTCCGTCTCTCGCGGGATTACTCGAGTGATAGGCGATGCTGTATTGGGTGCGCAGTTCGAGGGCAATCTGGTCGAATATCTTCTCGTAGTCGCCGGTTTGCTTGATCTTGAAGAAGGCGCCGCCGGTATCTTCAGACATGACGCGCAGGGTTTTCGGGTTGCCGCTGTTGGAAATGGAATAGATGACTGCGTCGCTTCTTTGCGCCGCGATCATTGCTTTTCCCATGTCGAACTTGCTGGTGGTGTCTTCGCCGTCCGACAGGATGACGATGGCTTTTCTTCCGGCTTCCCGGGCCAGCTTGTCGTTTGCCGCGAGGTATACCGCGTCAAACAGGGACGTCCCGCTCTTTGAGAGATCCAGATCCGTGATGGCGCGCATGAGAGTGGGAAGATCTTCCGAGTAGTCCTGCATCAGCGTCACGTAGCGATCGAACGCGATGACAAGGGCGAGATCCCGCTCCCCGAGCACGGAGTGCAGAAACGCTGCCGCCGTTCGCTTCTCTTCTGCAAAGAAAGGTGCGACGCTGGGACTGACGTCGACCAGCAAAGCGAGTGTCAGCGGCAGCTCGCGCTCCCTGGAGAACAGGGAGACTTGCTGCTTTACGCCATCTTCTTCAATGATGAAATCGTCTGCCGTAAGCCCCGGCACCATGCGGCCGTTCTTGTCCGTGGCGGAAAAGTTGATATTCACGAGATCGACGGCGACCTGAATCTTGTACTGGACGGGCTTTGCGACGGCCACTGCGGCCGCAACAACCAGCAGAGTTGTGAGCAGCGAGGAGCGACTGCCAGCCTGTTTCGGCGCAGCCATCCAGTGAGGAGCGGAGCGACTGCCAGCCCGGTAGGGCGCAGCCATCCAGTGAGGATGGCGGTAACTCGTTTCATCGGTTTTACATGTTATCATGCGCGATGCTCAAGTTGACCAATACGCTCACAGGTGCAGCCGACACCTTCTCGCCGGCTGATGGCACCACGGTGCGCATGTACACTTGCGGTCCCACGGTTCATAACTTCGCGCATATCGGAAACTTCCGCACCTACGTTTTCGAGGATGTCCTGCGGCGTCATTTGAAGAGCAAGTGGAAACTTGTCCACGTCATGAACATCACCGATATCGACGACAAGATCATCCGCAAAGCCACGGAAAGCGGGTCGATATCCGGCAATATACGGCACCCTATACCGAGGCGTTTTTCGCAGACAGCGCGAAGCTCCGCATCGAGAGACCGGACGTCATCACGCCTGCGACGGACTATATTCCGGAGATGATCGACCTCGTCGAGAGACTGCTTGCGAGCGGCCATGCCTACCGGGAAGGGAACTCGGTGTACTACCGCATATCCAGTTTTCCGGCCTACGGACGCCTGTCGCATCTCGACCGCCGCGAACTCAAAGTCGGAGCGCGCATCGACGCCGACGAATACGAAAAGGAGACAGCCCAACGATTTCGTCCTCTGGAAGGGCCCCAAGGAAGACACGCGAGAAACGCTGGGCCGCGCCGTTCGGCGAAGGGCGCCCTGGCTGGCACCTTGAGTGCTCTGCCATGGCGATGAAGCATCTGGGCGAAACGCTGGATATCCATTGCGGCGGCGTGGACAACATTTTCCCGCACCACGAGAACGAGATTGCGCAGAGCGAAGCGGTGACGTCGAAGCCGTTCGCCCGATTCTGGGTTCACGGCGAACATCTGCTCGTCGAAAACGAGAAGATGTCGAAATCCAAGGGCAATTTCTACACCCTGCGCGATCTGCTGGACAAGGGATACGAGGCGCTGGCCATTCGGTATCTATTGCTTTCCGTCCAATACCGCAAGCAGCTCAACTTCACTCTGGCGGGCCTGGAACAGGCGCAGAATTCCCTCGATCGCATCAAGCGGTTCCTCCTGCGTCTGACAACGGCCCATCTTCCGGCAGGATCTGACCCGGAACTCCAGGATCGGTGGCTGCTGCACGCCGCGAATTTGAAGACGGACTGGACGACGATCTCAACACGGCGCGCGCGCTGGGCGCCGTATTCATGTTGATCACCGACGGTCATAACGCGCTGGATCGCGAGTCCATGCGAGAGGACAATCGGGCGGAGATTCTTGAATGGTTCGCCGAAGTCGACAGCCGGCTGGCCATCGTTCCGGAATGGGAAGTCGTCGAGTCCGACTCGGAGATCGAGGCCCTTGTCGCCCAGCGCAACGAGGCGCGCCGCAATCGCAACTTCGGGGAGTCCGATCGACTGCGGAAGGAGTTGCTCGATCGCGGCATTGTGATGGAAGATACCCGTGAGGGGACGAAATGGCGGCGCAAGTAAACCTTCCGCAGATCGTGACAGCCCTGCCTGGGCCTCGCGCGAAGGCGGTTATCGCCTCCGACGATCGCTATATTTCCCCTTCCTACACGCGCTCCTATCCGCTCGTTGCATCCCGGGCGCGGGGCGCGATCGTTGAAGACGTTGATGGCAATTTCTTTCTCGATTTCAGCGCCGGTATCGCGGTTTGCTCCACCGGCCACTGCCATCCCGACGTGGTTCGGGCCATTCAGGATCAGGCGGCGAGCCTGATCCACATGTCCGGAACAGACTTCTACTACGAGCACATGCCGAAGCTCGCGATGAAGCTGGAGTCCCTGATGCCCGGAGGCGGCCAGTGGAAGGCATTCTTCGGAAATTCCGGCGCGGAGGCGATCGAAGCGTCTCTGAAGCTGGCGCGGTACGCCACTGGCCGCTATCAGTTCATCGCGTTTCAGGGGCGTTCCACGGCCGCACGATGGGCGCGCTCTCGCTGACGTCTTCACGTCCGGTCCAGCGCAAGGGCTTTGGCCCGCTCGTGCCCGGTGTGACCCACATTCCCTATCCCAACCCGTATCGATGCCCGCTGGGCGCCACTCCTGAGACAGCGGGTGATGCGGTGCTCCATTATCTCGAAGAGGTTGTTTTCAAGACTACGGTAAATCCTGAAGAGGTGGCGGCGATCGTGGTGGAAGCCATCCAGGGGGAAGGCGGCTACATCGTGCCGCCGATGGACTTTCTGGCCGGACTCGAGCGCGTCGCGCGCAAGCACGGGATCCTGATTGTTGCCGACGAGGTCCAGTGCGGTATGGGCCGCACAGGCAGGATGTTTGCTTTCGAACACTTTCACGACTTTCATCCGGACATCGTCGCCGTGGCCAAAGGGATCGCTTCCGGTATGCCTCTCGGCGTGATGATGGCACGGTCTGAACTCATGACCTGGGGGCCCGGCGCTCATGCGTCCACTTTCGGGGGCAATCCCGTGTGTCTTGCGGCCGCCTTGGAAACCGTTCGCCTGATCGAGTCCGAATGCAGGGCTAACGCGGCGACCATTGGCATTCACTTGAAGCTGCGCCTTCAGCAACTCATGGACCTTCATCCCGTGATCGGAGATGTCCGCGGTCTGGGATTGATGCTCGGCGTGGATATCGTCACCGACCGCACCAGCAAGGCGCAAGGCACCGAACTGCGTCACGCGATTGTGTCGGAATGCTTCCGCCGCGGATTGCTCGTGCTCGGCGCAGGCCCATCGACGATCCGGCTTTCGCCGCCGCTCGTTATCAATGTGGACCAGGCGGACTGCGCCGTGAACATCCTTTCTGAAGCGATCTCTGCCGTAACAGCGTAATGCCGTGGCCGTTGCTGGATTGGTGGAGACGGTTCATCCCTTTCGGCCGCCGCTCCGAAATTGACGGGGCCGGCTACCTTCGATCCCTCGGTTTTCGAGTCGTCGCGTCCGGCTATCGGACACGGGCGGGGGAGGTGGATCTCGTGGCGTGGGAAGGCGACGTCCTTGTCTTTGTCGAAGTCAAAGCTCTGCATTCGAATGCGCCGCCGGAAAACGCCGTGGGCCGCCGAAAGCAGCAGCGCGTGAGGAGGGCTGCGCGGTCCTACCTGACGCAATACCGCTTAAACGACACCCTCTATCGGTTCGATATTCTTGCCGTCTCCGTCCTTCCGGGACAGAAACCGGTTTTCCGATTGCTGCGCCAGGCCTTTCGTTAAGGCGCCGTGGGGAACACCGCGACCGGCAGCTCTTTCAGCCTGGCTCGGTATTCGGGATAGGTCGTTGCCGCGCCTCCGAGCGTCGCGTCCTGTGGAAGCTCATGCGTGGCAGCATACTCTGCCATCCAGGGATTTTCTCCGGGCAGGTAACTGGGCACCTCGTCATTCCGGCGCTCGCCTTCCTCGATGTATTCGCACGGCCAGAACGGGACAAACGAATCCAGATCCATGGGAATGTACTCTTCGCTTTTCACCAGAGGCTCGGAAAGGAAAATGGGATCGTCCGTAATTGTGATATGGGTCATCAGGTCGCCGCGCCTGACGTAGTGTTCGATCAAGGTGACTTCATCACTGGCGGGAATGTTCGATCTTCGATGCCAGCCCTGTTTGATGTGTGTGGTCGTCACGGTGAGCATGTTTCCTTCCCACACTCCCGTGGAAAAGCCCATCCAGGTGTGTGGAGCATTGACGGAAGGGTGCGGTCGGCCATCCATCCAGATGGTCCGGTCCTGCTCGTAGGTACTGATGGTTTCGCGAATCGCAATAAGCTGATGCGTGACCGGATCCCTCTCCTCCCAGAGTCTTATCTGGTTTGGCCCGCGATGGATGTATTCCACCACATGAACCTGGCACTGATGCTCCGGAAGTGAAAGCCTGCTCGGCGTATAGGCAAGGCCCCACTGCCGCGCATGGTCGTTGATCGGCAATCCCACGAACTCCACGAGCGACGGCCCGGGGCCGCGTTCCGGTTCGTCTTCCTCGTAGGGCCGCACGGGAGCCCATGCGCCCGTCAAGTCCAGTTGGGCGAACGCCGGGGCGCTCATGCCCAGGGCGGTTGCCACGAGGAGAAAGGCGGTCGTCAGCCGGGGCCTGAAAAAGAGTCTGCGCATGCCCCGCACTCTAGATCAAATCGCATTTCCGGAGTAAGCAAAAATGTGCGTGACGGTCTGTTTTTGCCTGCCGGTCTTCCGAATCCTGGGTCCGCTCTTTCACGGCCGTCCACTGGGTTTCAGGTTGATGTCGTAGCTGATGTTTCGTGATGCGCGTTCAAAAGACCGGCCAAGGGCAACAAGGAACAACGGTGAGTTCCGCAGACTGTTCTGATGAGATTCTGTCCTGCCGGGGCAGGCAGAAGGGAAGGCCCTTGAAGAGACGCGGGTTTCGCTTCTATAATGAGGATCCTTCGCTGCGGGACTAACTCAGTGGTAGAGTGCGACCTTGCCAAGGTCGAAGTCGCGGGTTCGAATCCCGTGTCCCGCTCTCTGACTCGCCACCTTAGCGCGGTCGATTCTCGGGAATGTTCGCATCCAGCCAATCCTGCATCACGCGATAGATCTCGTGGTTGTTGCGCTCCATCAGCATCAGGTTGCCGTTGCCGTGGATTCCGTAGTCGCGCAGGCGGATCATTTCCGCATCAACTCCCACTTGTTTTAGGAACGCGACCTGCGCCACCGGGGAGCCCCCCGCACCGTGTTCGCTGGTGATCCAACCGGCCTTCTTGCCGCGCAGCCTGGGCCATTGATGAGCGGGCTGGGCCTGCAGCTTGTACGGGTTTGCGATGGGGGGCGGAGAGTCGTCGGGCGGCGTGACGTTGACGAGTTGGAAGTCTTCGACTTTGGTTACGGGCGGGTCGAACGTGATGGGCGCCGCGGTGAGGCCCCAGCGGAGCTGGCGCGCGAAGGGGTCGCCGTTGATCTCCATGCAGACGATGCCTTTGACCAGATCGGGGCGGAGATCGGTGACGCCCCAGGCGAAGAAGCCGCCGAAGGCGTGGACGAACAGGATGCAGGGCCCGATGCGGTCCAGCAGTTCCGCGCCGCCCGGCCAGACGAGGTTCGAGTGCAACACTTCGTCGCGCGTATTGCCGCGCTCGCAGGCGATGAACTGGTCGATGGCCGGATCGTTCATGCCGCCCGGCCCGGGCCATTGCCCCGTGGCGAACACGGCGGGGTGGTTCACAAAGGGCTCGTACGTAAGCATCGCAGGCGCATGGCTGGCGCCCAGGGCGTCGGGATGGTAGGGGGCACGTCCGTAGCTGGGGCGATCCACCCAGTACACGTCGTAGCCGCTTTGCACCCAGAAGTGCACCCAGCCGGGCCGGCGGTCGATGCCCATCATGTGCGTGCCCTGGCCGCCACCGCCGTGCACCATCACGACGGGCAGTGGACGCGTCTTCTTTTCGGGCAGCATGTACTGCACGAACATCTGGCCCATCGGGATGGTGCCGTAGGGCATTTTCTTCCTTCGCACGCCGACCCAGAAGTGGCCCTGGCCGCGCAGGCGGAAGCCAGTGGGCTCGACGTTGCGCGCCGGGTCGATGCCGGGAGTAACGGTCTTCGCGACGCCCGCTTCGGCAACGGAGCCCATCCACTCGAGGACGGGTTTCAAAGTGTCGCGGTTGTTCTTCTCCAGGTGCGGGAACCGGCCGTTACCGGTGTCGCGGAAGGAGAACTGCTTTGCCGTGACGACCGGGGTTTCGGCAAGGCGGCCGGGCTCGATCATCGCGATTCCCTTTACCAGATCGGGGCGCGCCGTTGCGGTGCCGGTCGCTAGCAGCGATCCGTCGCCATGCGTGATGAAAATCGACGGGCCGATATCTTTGAGCAGCGCGACGCCGCGCGAGGTCCAGAATTGCTCGAGTTTGTCGCCGGATTGCGGCGGCTGGCAGGCGGCGGAAGTGAACTGTGCGATCTCCACACTGTCGGGAGCACCCGATCCGGGCCACTGCGCGCTGCGCACGTCGGCTGTGGCGTCCTCGAACGTTTGTGCCTGGGGACTGAAGGCGCCATGCACGTTCGGATTGTAGGGGCAGCGGCCTTGGCCCGGCCGGTCGACGATGTAGACCTTGTAGCCTTGCTCGACCAGCAGCGATGCCCAGCCGCGGCGGCCGTCGGGTGTGGTGAGCCAGTCGATGGCCTGGCGGTTGCCGCCGTGTACCAGCACTACGGGATAGGGATGGCGCACATCCTTCGGGATCCAGTGCTCCACATAGATGTGGCCGCCGTCGAGACCCGTGCCGCGCCCCTGCGGCACGTGCTGGGTGCCGTAGTAGTAGAAGTACCATTCGGCGATATCAAGCACCGGGTCGGCTGCCTGAGCCTGTGCCTGCAGTTGAGAAAAACCGAGCGGAACGGCGGCCAATGCGCCCGCCATCAGACCCGCCCATTCGCGCCGCGTGATCCCATGGTCTTTCGACATGGCGTTAGTATAGTTCTACGAGGGTGCAGCCTCAATCTATCCCGCCACAGGCGTTTGAGCAGCCACACCGCCACTCATTGGCTGAAAACGACCATTCATTGGCTTTTGGATTGTCGGTCCGGGACGGCCCGCCTAGAATTCGATCATGCTTCCCCATGGCGCGTTATCCCTGATCAGTCTGTTTGGGTTCCTGACGGGGATCATTCTGTACGGCCTGGTGCTGTGGATGGTTTTGAGTTCGCGGCCGTTTTCCAACCGCCTGGTGTTACTAACTGGCGTGTTCGGCCTGACGTGGAACCTGGGATCGTTTGTCGCCTACGCTGTGGCCGGCGTGAGGGTTTCCATGCCCCTGCCGGTTTTGCTGGCGGTTGCGTTCGGGGCACTGAGTTTCCTGCCTGCGGCCGTTGTTCACTCGTCAGTAAGAAACAGTGAGGGATGGGCGCATCCATGGAGCCGTCTCGTGGTCAGCGCGGCTTACGCGATGAGCGGCGCAGCAACGATCGTGCATTTCTACTCCGCGATCGTGTCGGGAGTGGCGCCCTCGCAACTGGCGTTGCGGGGACTAACCGTCGGTTTTGGTGTTCTATTATTGATCCTTCTTCTAGGTGCGCGAGGGCAGGATGGATGGGCCCGCGGCCTCTGGGTCGCGGCGCTTGCCGTGTTTGCCGTGTCCGCGTTGCATTTGAGCGCTGAGCACGGGACCGAAGATCCGTGGTGGCTGGCCCTGCTGGGGCATCACGCGTCCTTGCCGCTGGCGCTGGCGATCCTGTACCAGGATTACAAGTTCGCACTGGCCGATCTCTTCCTCAAACGCGCCCTGAGTCTCATCCTTCTCGTCGGTCTTGTCTTTGGCGTATACACGTTCGGCGCATCGCCGTTTCTCGATTCCACCCCTGCTGGAGAGCCGTCTATTCTTCTCCTGCTGGGAATGTGGACCGCCACGGCGCTTGCGTACCCTTGGCTGCAGGCCGGAGCGGGGTGGTTCATCGACAAAGTCGTCCTGAGGCGCGGGGACTACCGGCAGATGTTGATGTATGCGGCGAATGCCATTGAGGCATGCGACAGCGAAGCGACCGCCCTCACTAAGGGTGCGTCAATCCTGGAGCCGGCCCTGTCGTCTCGATCTATCACCTGGACGGAAGGGGTTGCCGGAAACGCCCGTGATTTCACTCAGATCCCAGTGCCGACGGTGGAGGAACCCCGTTTCGTTTTTTCCATCGGGCCTTTGTCGGGCGGGCGGCGGCTCCTTTCCGACGATCACGCCATGGTTGACCGCGTCGCGCTGCTTGTGGGTCGCAGGATTGATTCGTTGCGATCAGCACGAGAACGCTACGAAAGAGACCTGCGCGAGGAGGAAGTCCGCAAGCTCGCTGCCGAGGCAGAACTCCGGGCCCTGCGAGCGCAGATCAATCCGCATTTTCTTTTTAACGCGTTGACGACGATCGGGCACCTTATCCAGACCACACCGAAGAAAGCCTTGGAAACGCTTCTTACGTTGTCCGGTTTGCTGCGATCCGTTCTGAAGTCGAGTGGGGAGGTCGTCACGCTGGGTGAGGAACTGTCCGTGGTCGAAGCCTACCTCGATATCGAACGCGCACGGTTCGAAGACCGGCTGCACGTGAGTATTGACGTTCCGGACCATACAAGGGGATTGCGGATTCCCGCCCTCATCCTGCAGCCTCTCGTCGAAAACGCCATCAAACACGGCATTGGACGCTCTATTGCGGGTGGCACCATCCGGATTGCAGCGCGCGTGGCAGACGTGTTGATTCTGACGGTGATCGACACGGGCGCTGACGACGATCGGCGGACTCGCTTCACAAAGAATGGCCGGCAGGGCTTAGGACTCGAGAATGTTCAACGTCGTCTTACGTATCACGGGGGAACGATTGCCTCACTCTCGGTCCGGTGCGAACCGGGAGCAGGAACGGTTGTGGAAATTCGCTATCCTGTTGAAACTGCCGTTTTTGCGGGTGCGGAGCGCCCGTGACGGACAAGATACGCGTCATCATTGCCGACGATGAGCGCCCGGCACGCTCCTTTCTTGCCGCCGCACTGCGGACTTTCACCGATGTCGAGATTGTGGGTGAGGCAGCCAATGGCGTAGACGCTGTCAAAATGATCGAGGCTAAACGCCCCGACCTGGCATTACTGGACCTGCAAATGCCGGAGATCGACGGACTCGGTGTCGTCGCGCTTCTGAAGAAGAGCCGCATGCCTCTTGTGGCCTTCGTCACTGCCTACGACGAGTACGCCGTGCGAGCATTCGAACTCAATGCGATCGATTACGTTCTCAAGCCGGTGGACTCGGGCCGCCTTCGAAAGACACTCGACCGGGTCCGCGAACGCCTGGACCGGGATGACAGCCGCACCGCCGAATTTCGGCACGTCCGCGCCGCCGCCGCGTTACTGGAAACTGGTGCGCTGCACGAGCCGCTCGAACGGATTCCGGTTCGCCGGCGCGACGGCATCGTGCTGGTTCCGGTTCCACAAATTGCGTCGGTTGTTGCCGATGGCGAACTGCTTCACATCCGCACATTCGATAACGAGAACTACACGATCAACTACCGCCTTCGCGACCTCGAAGCGCGCATCGAGCGTTCGCAATTCGTTCGCCTGGGTCGCGGAACCCTCGTCAGCGTGAGCGCGATCCGCAGGATCGTGCCGATGCCGGGCGGGACCTTTACCGTATTTCTGCCACATAATCAGCAATTCAGCGTCAGCCGGATTCAGTCTCGCGTTCTGCGGGAACGGATGTTGAAGCTGTAGCGCCGGCTCAAGCGCCTCACCGCCAGGTGGGCGGACACCCTAAGGAAAGTTTGAAGACGGACTACTGAGTCAGAAGACAAACCCGAGTGAAGCCGTATACGCCCGCGGGGCGACGAAGTGGGTTCCGGCGAACGTGGAATGGAAGTTGTAGAGCGCCACCTTGTTCGCCAGATTTGCGATCCCCACGCGAAAAGTCACGTGAGTGCGGTCGGTTTGGAACAGATTGTCCGTGCCAAAACCAATATCGAGCAAGTGGCGCGGTGCAATTCGCGGAGGATTGTGATCGTCGTTGGCGGTTCCGTCCGCAGGGATTTTCACTCGTGTGGCGCCGGTTCCTGTTGAACCCGATCACAGCCTGTTCTGCGGGGGTCAGCGCTTCGGCGTCGGCGATGCTGGCGACATCGCCTGCGACGAGACCGCTGTCGTAGCGCCAGGTGAACGAAACCCAGGGACCGTTGCGTTTCCACTGATATCGCGTGTTTGTCGTCTGTTGGAAATTCTGATCGTGATCGATCCTGAACACGCTGCCATCGGAAGTAAAGAAGCGCGACTTGTTATGGCCCATCGTCGTATACCACTGGAATCCCCTGAGGTTGGCCGTGCTCACCCGGATCGAGAGGCCGTCGATCTTGGACTTCGGCCAGCTGATGGGAAATGCGACCGGCGTATTGAACAGAACGCCGAAGTCGTAGGCGTTCGTCCGTGTATTTCCAGAAATAGTCGGTGTCCACCTGGATGTATCTGCTGATGCCCTGCTGCAGCCCGACGTTGTATTGATTTCGCCTGCCGGTGTCCACCGGGGCGCCGCCTTCCTCCGAAAACGCGGCGATCAATGCTGCGGAGTCCGGGGACGTGGCGACCAGGAGATTCTCGTTGTAGGGCGTCTCCATCGTCCGCGCGTATCCAGCTCGAAGGACAGTGCTCTTGCGCAGATAGGTAGGAGACTCCTGCGCGCGGTTCCGCCTGTGTTTTCCTGACGACGCCGTCATAGCGATCGATGCGCAGTCCAGGATTCAAAGTTACCTTTCCGAAGGTCATCGAATCCTGAATATAGGCAGCATATTCCTTGATGGTTCCCTTCGCCGCGAACTTGAAGGGCGTGCCTCCGCGAGTCAAGTCCAGCGAAATCAGATCCGTGTTGAAATCCGGATTGGCGGCAAAACCCAGCGATGCGCATTGAGACGGCGATGTGACCGCCGGCAGCGCCTGCGGGTCGCCGCCGCCGTCGAGACAAACGGCGATTGAAAGCGAAGTCCGTAATGCCGAGGTTGAAGTCTTCAGTCAACCGCGTCTGTATCCATTGTCCCCCGACTTTCAGATTGTGGTGCTCCGATGACGTGAGAGAGATCGCCGCGCACACCCCAATTTGTCAGGCGGCGAGTCTGCGCAAGGGTTGCGGGCGTGTCGTCGGTGGGATCAGGACTGGGATAGTAGTTTACGCGGTCCTGCCTGACGAACGGGTTGATCGTCAACAGCGACTTCGAACCGAAGGTGTGCTGGTATCCGGGCGCCAGATTCAATGTCTTGACCCTTTGATGCTGATCCTGCGTCGGCTGGTCCAGGCTGTTGGGCTGTTGAAATGAATTGCGGGCGTAGAAAAAATTCGCGTGGACGGCGTCGGCTATGCCCGGGCGGAAATCGAAGCGGTTGAATGTGTTCTCGTTGTTGCCCCTCGCGTGAATCGGTTGAAACTCTGGCGTGTCGAGAAACCGGCCGGATCGCAGGCCATTGAACGCGGTAAACCAACCGAACTTTTGCCCGCCGACGCCGAGGTCGGCGCTGAAAGAGGGGGTCCCGAACGATCCGTAGTTGGCCTGCACGCGCCCTTTCGGACTCGTTGATCCGAGACCGGAGCGCGTGGTGGCGCTGACAACGAGACTCGTCTTGTCGCCGAACTCGGCGTTCGGCGTTCCAGTCGTGACCTCCATCGCCTGAATCGCATTCACGGGAAGCTGCGTCGAGAATGCTTTGCTCTGCTGGTCGGTGATGGGTTGACCGTCAATGGAAAACGATGTCTGCGCATGGTCGCCCAAAGGATGGAAGAATCCATTGGAATCGGCTACAACCCCCGGCGAAGACAGCACGATGGCGTCACTGAGCCCCGAAGCCGGAGCGGCAACAGGCAGCTTCTGGAGAGTCGAGATATCCACGTCGGCATGAGCGAACGTCACCGTTTCAATAATGTCCGCAGCAGCAGCCTCGACATTGACTGTCTGCTTGAGCCCTTCAAGGGCGAGCGATACCTTGATGCTCATCGGAACTGTGGACCGCACATTCACGTCCTGGCTGGATACCGCAAATCCCTGCAGAGTCACATCGATGTGATAGTTGTTGAAGGGAATGTTGGACAGATGAAAGGCGCCCATCGCATCTGAAATCGTGGATTGTTGATATCCGGTCAGGGGATTGCGGATTTCCACAGTCGCTCCTTCCGCGGCCGCTCCGGAAGGATCGACGACCTTGCCATCCACCGTTCCGCTGGCGATCGACTGGGCTCTCGCCGTCCTTGTGATGACGGACAGGAGGAGGACGAACATCACTGCAGCAACTGCATTCTTCGATAGGTTCATGTGTACTCCCGTTCTCAGTGAATAGATGACGTTAGTGCTACACCCGTGGCAGCAGGATTGTAGGAGGCGATATCGGCGAGAGTTGATAGGTTTTAAACGAGTGGCTGGATGCGGGCAATGAACGGTTCATCAATGTACCAACGGAATGAGGGCTGCCCATCCGCGATCATCGGATCCACCGATCTTCTGGTCGAGGGCACCTTCGGGGGGCTGGCGGCACGCTTCCATAGGATCTGCGCGCCCCTGTGCGCGCAACGAGGGCGTCCGCCAGCCCTAAAGAAAGGTATTTTCCAGCACCAGAACCCCCGCTCCGGTATTGGAAATCGGCGCGTGATAGTGCTTGTGGATCACCTTCACGTTCTCCTGCAGCGCTCCGCGCATCACCAGCCACATGATGGTCTCGATACCTTCGGTTCCGGTGCGGCGCATGATCTGCGAATTGGAGAACTGTGTGAGCCACTCCGGATCGCTGGCGATGCGATCCATGCACTCCAGGTCAAAGTCGACGTCGATCAGACCGGCGCGCTCCCCCTGGAGCTGGTGGGACATGCCACCGGTGCCCAGCACGACAACCTTCAGGTCCTCTTCGTACGACTCGATGGCTTTGCGCAACGCGCGACCCAGTTTGAGGCATCGGGCTGCCGTCGGCACCGGATGCTGGACGGTATTCACCGCCAGCGGGATTGCCGTGATGGGCCATATCTCGTGCGTGCCGTACAGCGCGCGGATCGGGTTCACGAACCCGTGATCGACCTTCATCTCCTGGCAGGTGCAAATGTCGAACTCCTGTTCGACGAGTTTCTCGGCGATATGCCAGGAAAACTGCACGTTGCCTTTGAACGGCGCGACCGGTTTGAGCGCCCAGCCCTCGTCGTCGTTGTAATAGGTGTCCGCGCAACCCAGCGCGAAGGTCGGCATCTTGTCGAGAAAGAAATTCAGGCCGTGATCGTTGTAAACCACGATCGCGATGTCCGGCTTGTGTTTCTGCAGCCAGTCCTGTGCCGGCTTGTAGCCATCGAAGAACCGTTTCCAGTAGGGTTCCTGGGTCCGCCCGTCGGCGATGGCATTGCCCACCGCCGGGATGTGCGAGCTGGTGACGCCACCAATGATCTTAGCCAAGCCAGTACCCTCCCCGCGCCTTCAGTTTTTCGATCAGGCCTTCACTTTTGGCCAGCAGCTTGGCCTGGAATTCTTTCGTCGTGATGCCTTGAAACTGCGCTCCTGCATCCTGAACCGACGTGCCGCGCGGGATGGCCATCTTCGCCATGAAATAGATGTTTGCGCCGGCGCGCAGCATGCCGAGGAAGTCCTTCTTCAGCACAAAGTCCTTGTACTTGCCCGTCACCCCGTACTTGTCGCAGTAAGCAGCCGGATCCCGGTCGAACTCATCGCGATTGGCCTCGTCGCAGAACGAGAACAGGAGCTTGTTCAGCGGATATGCGCCGTGTGCGTGCTTGCCGTCAAACACGTAGGTTCCGGGGATGTCTTCATAGTCATGCTTGGTCCATGTCATGCTGACTTCAATACTCCCATGTCGTCTCCGCGTTTTGGTACGCGGTCTTAAGCCGAGTCGCCTCCATTATGAGTGGGACTCCCGGTGTTTGGGTAGTGTTAAGGCATCGCCGGGTGCCGGCGTCGCGGCGGCGTCCACGATCACGATCTTCGAGGTAAAAGGCTACGGGGAAGATCACAGATCTCGGAACATCGACAGCGGCGTTCCACCGCGGTTCCCGCTGTTCTGCCTCACTTGCACAAAGAACCGGAATTCTGTAGTCTTTCAGCTGATTCGGGAAGAACACCCTGGCCGCTATGTTCTTGGTTTTCAATTGCAGTTGAATTTGCCAGGGTCGAAGTTGCGGGTTCGAATCCCGTGTTCCGGTCTCATCCTGAGCCCAGGCGATGGTTGCCTGGGCTCTTCGGTGTCTGGCGCCGTACCCAAGTGGTAAGGGAGAGGTCTGCAAAACCTTTATGCATCGGTTCGAATCCGATCGGCGCCTCTTCATTAGTTTCTGTCCTGAAACTTCTCCTTAGTCGGGCTGGAGTTTAGACATTTTGAGTCCGAGCGGGAGCGGAAACACGAGGTTACGTCTCCGGTCTGCAGGTTCGTCCGCAAGGTGATGGCGACGTTGAAACGTGAGTCTGAGCACGCCGGAGGCGTGCTGAGAATTTAGCCCCGGGTTAAGCGAGCGAAGCGAGCGCAACCCGGGGTTACCGTAACGGGAATGTTGCACCCCGGCAGGGGTGCAGGGATTTCTCGCACCCCTGCCGGGGTGCAAACGCCCCTCGTGAGATGAACCCCGGGTGTCGCTGGGCTCCACCCGGGGCGACCTTCCCTTCACGCCTCCGGCGTGCAAAATGTCTTAAACTCCCAAGCGCCCTGAAAGGGCGCGAGGACTCCTCGCACGCGCTTTCAGTGCGATCTTTTGACCCGGGGGTTGCGCTTCGTTTCCTGGCCGCCACCCCCTTCCCAAAGCTGGACCGGCACGCCGGGCTGTGGTTCAATTGGCCCTATGAAACTGCTACTTGCTTTGCTTTTACTGACGCCGGTACCGGGGATGGCGCAGAAGGCCGAGATCCAGTTCGACGAGAGCGCGAATTTCGCGGCATTTAAGACGTTTCGAATTGGTGCAACGAACGTGAGCTCGAAGGCGCCCGCGCTGAACAACGACCTGGTAAAGAAGAAAATCGAGAACGAGATTCGGATGCGGCTGAAAGCGAAGGGGCTCACGGAGACGCAGGCGATGCCTGATGTGCTGGTGCGGTCCAACCTGGGGGCAAACCAGAAGGTGGACGCGACCGCGGTGCGCGGCGCGAGGGGCCGCGTTCGGGGAGTTGTCCGCGACAATTATGCCGAGGGCACGCTGGTGATCGAGATGCTGGAGCGGACTGGCCGCGATCTCATCTGGCAGGCGGTGGTCACCGACAATGAGCAGAATCCTTCGAAGGTGGCCGACAAAGTGGATGAGATGGTGAAGAAGGCTTTCGACAAGTATCCACCGAAGAAGTAGTGGTTATCCGGGCGGTGGGCCGAAGACGGCCACTACGATGGAGGCCTTCCGGTCTGGGGGCCGACCTCGGCTCCGGAGAAGCAGGTTGTTTTGCGACCGTTCTCCTCCATTTCCACCAGAGTCTTACGAGCGTTTGAGTTTCGACCAGTCCCGGATAGCCCCCGGAACTCGCTCCGCCGCCTGAAAATCCAGCATCCAACCCGGATACTCCGCGGGAAGACGGCTGACCTTGTCCAGTTGATCCAGATCGTCCGCGGAAAGCTTGACGTCCACTGCGGCCAGGTTCTCCTTCAACTGCGCCAGCTTCTTGGCGCCAATCACCACGCTCGTCACGTGCGGCTGATGCAGCAGCCACGCTAGCGCCGTTTGGGCCACGGTCGAATGGTGGTGCCCGCCGACTGCCTGCAATACATCGACGATTTCATAGGCTTTCTCCATTGGGACCGGTGGAAAGTCGAAGGAGTTGCGCCGCGCGCCGGGATCTGCAGTGCCGGACCGTGTGAACTTTCCGGTCAACAGGCCGCCGGCAAGCGGACTCCACGGCAGCAGGCCCATGCCCTGATCTTTCAAAACGGGGATGATTTCGCGCTCGATGTCTCTTCCCGCCAGCGAGTAGTAAGACTGGACGGTGACAAAGTTTTCCAGGCCGCGGCGTTCTGAAATCCCGCGGGCCTTCATGATCTGCCAGCCTGCCAGGTTGGAGCAGCCGAGGTACCGGACCTTTCCCTGCCGGACGAGGTCATCGAGCGCGGTCAGCGTCTCGTCCAGCGGGGTGAGGGTATCAAAGCCGTGGATCTGGTAGAGGTCGATGTAATCCGTGTTGAGCCGCTTGAGGCTGGCTTCCACCTGCTCGAAGATATGAAGCCGGGAGAGGCCGACCTCATTCGGGCCGGGACCCACCCGCCCCCGAACCTTTGTCGCCACCAGGACGCTCTTGCGCTTCGAGCCCAGGGCTTTCGCCAGGCGGACCTCGGAATCGCCGTTCGCATAGACATTGGCGGTGTCGAAGAAGTTCACCCCGGCGTCAAGGCAGGCCGCCACCAGACCGTTCGCCTCCTCCTGGGTGACCCCGCCGATCGCTTCGTAGACCGTACCGGAGCCGCCAAACGTCATGGCGCCAAAACACAGGCGGGAAACGAAAACGCCAGTATTCCCGAGTCGTTCGTATTGCATGGTGCTCCTTTCGAATCGAGTTGGTGAGATTATCAAAACACAGGCGGACGAGACTCGGAACAACTAAAAGCTGGCCTCTTTAAGCGGTATTCCGGAAAAAACTGTATTGATTTAAGGTGTCGTGACGGAAACTCACCCGAAGTGCTGCCCTGAACGGCCTCGGCTCTGCTAAAATCCGCTGCGGAGTTTCCATCGCGATTGGCAGCCATCTCGAGTGGGCCATGACTGACACAAGGGTTTCCGAGTCAATGCGGACGGGGTTCCGTCCGCGTCTTTTGGCTTCTTTAATAGTTCTTTAATCTCTATGCAGTCGCTTATCTCGCGTTTTCATAGACATCTTCCGCAACTCTCGAAATTTCTCGTCAGCGGCGGCCTGGGCGCCGCGATCGATTTCTCCCTGCTTAATTTCTTCGTATGGTTTTTCAGGGTTGATGCGCGAATCGGCAATATTTTCTCGACACTGATCGCCATCAGCTGCGTTTTTGTCCTCAACAAGTTTTTCGCGTTCCGCGGGAGACAAGGCTCTGCAGGCTCTCAGGCGAAGCGGTTCATCATGGTCTATGCGCTTGCCTACATCCTCAACGTGAGTTTCACGGCGATTTACATCACTATCGGCGAGCACTTTCTGCCCGCAGTGCCGCACTATGTGCTCGCCAATTTCTCCAAAGCCGCTGCGATCGGGACGGTGATGTTCTGGAATTACTTCATGCTGCACTCCTTTGTATTCGGGAAGCGGCTGGAATCAGAATCCGGTACGACGACGCTCTGATCTCACTTATCACGGTCGCCGTCTCGGGTGGCCTCAGGCGGCGAGTTCCGCGATCTTATCCAGGAGTTGCTCAGGAATCCTGTTGGCGAGGGCGAATGCGCGCCGTTGTTTCAGGTCGATGGACTGGAGGTTGGCGGACAGCTGGTGCGTGCACGAATTGCACCCGTCATTGGCATAGAGAACCTGGTCGGCAGGGGAATAGCCCAGCAATCGCGGGGAAGCACTGTCGCGAAGCAACCTGCCGTTCTTCTCGTAAAGATCGGGATCGGCGACATAGACGGTAGGCGGCGGGGCATGCCGGCCGGCCGCAGCCTGCCGGATGGAGTCCACGTCGAACTGAACGAGGTCCCTGGCTTTGGGTGACAGGGGACTATTGGTCAGGTAATAGATCTGCATGGCGGAGAGCCAGCCCGTCTGCTGCTACTTTTCGAGTTCGCCGGCGACGATATTCAGTGAGCCGAGCGCCGCGACGGCATCGGAAATGTACCCACCCTTCACCATGTGGTTGAACGCCTGGAAGATATAGAAACACGCCCCGCGGCAACGCAGCCGGTAGGGGCGCTTGCTCCCGTTGCTCACCAGATAGAATCCCAGTTCGCCGTTTGCGGCTTCCCAGTAGGAATAGACCTCACCGATCGGTGGAAGGATGCCGTCCTGGATCAACTCGAAGTGGTTCATCAGATCTTCGATGTTCGAGTACACGCCTTTCTTCGGAGGCAGACTGATCCGGCGATCCAGAATCTGTACCGGGCCTTCGGGCAGGTTTTCCAGCGCCTGCCGGATGATTCTCAGGCTTTGCCGAACCTCCTCGATTCGTACGAGGTAGCGATCGTAGACATCGCCGCGCTCGCCGACCGGCACGTCGAATTCGAACTTGTCGTAATCGTAGTTCGGGAACCACTTCCGGATGTCATAGGGGACGCCGCTGGCGCGCAGCACGGGGCCGGTGAATCCCCAGTCGATGGCGTCTTCCGCGGACACTGCGGTGACACCTTCGGTGCGCATCTTGAAGATCTTGTTGTGACGGTTCATCTTTTCGATGTCGTCCACATATTTCGGAATCGTGTTGAGCAACTGCCGCGCCCGCGCGATAAAGTCGTTCGGGACATCGTCAGCCACGCCGCCGATTCGGACGTAGCTCACCGTCAGGCGCCCGCCGCAGCAGGATTCGATCAGATCATAGATCTCTTCGCGCGGACGGAATCCGTACCAGAAGTTGCTGATCGATCCGAGATCGACAAGGTTGGTTCCGATGCAGACGAGATGGTCCGCGATGCGGCTGAATTCCGAGAGGATGACGCGGATGTACTGCGCACGCTTCGGAATCTCGACGCCGAACATTTTTTCGACCGTCATCGCATAGGTAACGCCGTTCATCATCGCCGACATGTAGTTGAGGCGATCGGTGAACGGAATCACCTGCCAGTACATGTGAGTCTCTGCCATCTTCTCGAAACAACGGTGCAGGTACCCGATCTCGGAATCCGCGTCGATGATCCGCTCGCCGTCAACAGCGACCTGCAGCCGGAACGTCCCATGCATGGCCGGATGCTGAGGTCCGAGGTTGAGAATCTGGGGATGCGCGAGCCCCATCGATTCCGCGTACTTTCTGGCGCGCTCCACCACCGGCAAGTCGATTGTCGTGTCGCACACCGTGCGCTGGCCGGGAGGGAAGTCTCTTCGTAAAGGATGGCCCTGGAACTGGGAGTGTGTCAGAAGGCGGCGCAGATCCGGGTGCCCTTTGAACTGGATTCCGAACATGTCAAAGGCTTCGCGCTCGGACCAGTCCGCGCCCTTCCACACGTCCACGACGCTGTCGATGGACGGGTCATCTTCGGGCAGGGGAGCCTTGATGCGCACCCGATGTTTGTTCGACAGCGAAAGCAGGTGATACACCACGTCGTACCGGTCCTTGCGTTCAGAAAGGTAATCGACTGCCGTCACATCGAGCAGCATCTTGAAATCGAAGGCCGGATCGGTCTTCAGTGTGCGGAGGACCTTCTTGATGCTGTCGCGTTTGACCGAGATCGACAGATCTCCGCGGAACTCGCGCATGCCGAGGAGTTCGTCCGGGAATCTTTCCTTAAAGGCCTTCGCGATGGGTCCTTCGATGTCCTGCTTCTCTTCGATGAAGCGGATCAGCGCGCGTGGCGGAGGTTCCAGCCCGGCAACCGTCGCGTCTCCTTCCCGGGTCTTCAGACGCGTCTGCCGCGGATGGCGTTCGTAGGAAAGTCTCGTGTCGGCGACGATCTGTTCCTGAAGTTTGATGACGGCGTCGAGAACCGCTTCCGGAACGGGCGGGCAACCAGGGATGTACACATCCACGGGAATGATTTCATCGATGCCTTGCATGACGTGATACGCGCGATAAAAGCCGCCGCATGTGGCGCAGGCGCCCATCGAGATCACCCACTTGGGCTCGGCCATCTGATCGTAGATTTGCTTGAGGACCGGCGCCATCTTGTCGTTGATCGTGCCCAGCACCATCAGGACATCCGATTGCTTCGGTGAGAACCGCACGACCTCGGAGCCGAAGCGCGCGATGTCGTAGTGCGACGAGACCGTGGCCATGAATTCGATGGCGCAACACGCGGTGCCGAACGGATAGGGCCAAAGCGAGCCCTTCCGCGCCCAATTGATCAGCGTGGAGGCCGTAGTGGTGAAAAAATTTTCGCGCTCGACGGGTTCGGCAGACGTCACTTCTGGTGCCTTCATATAAACCTCGTAATTCTAGCACGCACGAAATCCTGCGCGGGCCGCCACCCCAAAATGAGACAATTAGAGTCCAATAGCACATGAGGTCAAACTCACATTTTCGGCTGCTCGTGGTGCTTTCCGCTCTTCTGGGTTGCGCGGGATGGGCCGGATACGTCTACGGGCAGGTGCGGGCCAGTGTGCCCCTGGTGGTCGTGCCGACAAATGTCCGCGATTCGAACGGTCAGTTGGTCCCCGGATTGACCCGGGACGATTTCACCGTAACGGAAGACGGCAAACCTCAGTCGATTTCCTATTTTTCCATCGATCCTACGCCGCTCTCGGCAGCGATCATCATTGATGATGGCATGGGTGGAAATGCCTTGAAGCGCCTCGTGTCGATCATGCAGACGATGACGGCGGGTTTTGCTCCGGAAGACGAGATGATGGCGTTTCGGTATGACCATTTCGTCTGGAAGCTCTCGGGATTCACCCACGATCCGGCCACAATCCAGAGAGCCTTCTCCGAAATTCCGAGAATTGCCGAAACGCGCCCGGCCCTGGGCGAACCCGGTCAACCTGCGGCCGCAGCGCCCGGGTGGCTGCAGACGATCGCCGGCCTGATCACCATTGGATCGAATGGCGCACCGAGCGCTGTCCCGTCCGCCGCGGATCCGCCACGTCGTCCTCCGACAAGCCGCCTTCTCCATGATGCGATTTTCGAAGCCGCGGATCAGCTAAGCACTCGTCCTGATGATCGGCGAAAAATCATCTTTCTGATCTCGGATGGGCAGGTGAGCGGCGCAAACGTCCATTCCTTGTCGAACAATACCGATTTCCTTCTTCGGTACGGAATTCAGGTCTACGCCATATCCATGGATTTCGCCCTGCGGGAGGGAAGCTTCGGGGTCCTTAGCTCCTATGCTCGCGCGACCGGCGGTGATGTCTACGGCGGTGGCTCCACCGATGACATGGAAAAAGCCTTCACGCGCATCACCGAGCAGGCTCGTAACCAATATGTCCTGGGTTACTTGTCGGACAACAAACCCTCCACGGTTGGCGGGGTGTATCGCGAGATCAACGTCAAGGTCGACAAACCCGGTATGAGAGTCACCCACCGCAAGGGCTACATCCAGTTTCCCGTGGCAAACTGAGATTGTCCCCGCCTCAAGAGGCGCCAAAATGAAATCTCGCACCCCTGCCGGGTGCGTTTCTCGTTTTACGGCATCCATTGACGCATGATATAAACTGCCCCCCACGAAATGTCCTCGTCTTTCAATCGCTGGTACATTCCAATCGGTGCGGTGGCCGTCCACATCTGCATCGGCTCGGTTTACGCCTGGAGCACCTTTAATCGGCCGATCCTGGCGCTGTTTCCCGACAATCCGAAGTGGTTCAGTCCGCCGTACACCACGTTCTCCACTGCCCTTGTCCTGCTGGGTCTGAGCGCAGCCTTCGGCGGCCCCTGGGTCGAACGACGCGGGCCTCGCGTCGCCGCAACCGCTGCCGCGGTTTTCTTCGGGGCCGGATTGTTGATTGGCGGCGCCGGTCTTGCGTTCAGGCAATCCGTGCTCGTTTTCGTGGGCATGGGACTGGTTGGCGGAATTGGCTGCGGCCTTGGCTATATCGCTCCCGTCAGCACGCTGGTGAAATGGTTTCCCGACCGCCGTGGCATGGCCACGGGAATGGCCATCATGGGCTTTGGTGGCGGCGCGTTTATCGGCGGTTATCTCAACCAATACTTGATGGATCGTATCGGGATTGCACGGGCGGTCATGGCGCTCGGCGTGGCGTACTTTGTGATCATGCTGATTGGGGGGCTCATTTTGCGGCGCCCGCCGGCCGGATGGAAGCCCGAGGGGTGGACGCCAGCGACGAAGCTCCATGCCATGATTACAGACCGGAGTGTGTCTCGAAACCACGCCCTCCAGACCGTGCAGTTTTATCTGCTCTGGGCAATCCTCTGCATCAACGTGACAGCGGGGATCGGCATCCTCGCGCAGGCGGCGCCCATGGCGCAGGATATGTTTTCCAAGACCGCGACTGAAGCGGCCGTTCTGGTTTCCCTGATCAGCATTTTCAATGCGGGCGGCCGCTTCCTGTGGGCCAGTGGATCGGATTACATCGGCCGTCGAAACACGTACTCGATCTTCTTCGCCGTGCAGGTTGTTCTTTTTCTTCTGATCCCCGGTTTTGCCGCGGGCGGCCAATGGGCAATTTTCGAAGCCAGCCTCTTCATCGTTTTCACCATGTACGGTGGTGGCTTCGCCACAATTCCAGCATTCCTTGCGGATATTTTCGGTCCTGACAACGTCGGAGCGATCCATGGCGCGCTTCTCACCGCCTGGAGCGCCGCCGCCGTCGCCGGCCCCTTCATCATCACCAGCCTTTCAGACAGTGCGAAGGCCGCGCTGGCACCGGGCGCCAGCCGGATCCACATCTACGACATGCCGCTGCGTGTGCTGGCGGCATTGCTGGCTGTGGGGTTCGTGTTGACACTGTTGGTCCGCCCGCTGCCACAAGAGAACTAGAGGCTGTACAATGTCTGCGTTGCCTGCCCATAAGCCTGGGTGGCGGAACTGGCAGACGCACCGGACTTAAAATCCGGAGGACCGCAAGGTTCGTGCGGGTTCGATTCCCGCCCCAGGCACTCATTTCACGACACTTGCTTCGACGGGGTGTCTTATCTGAGCGAGATCCCCGTGCCGACCATCCTCAACAGTCTCCTCCCGGCGGACGAGATCTGGCCAACGGTCGAGGTCCTGGTGGATAACGGAGACGCGAGCGAGAGCGCCGGAGATTTGGATAATCACGCGGCCTTCGCCGATTTCCTGGCGAAAGAGCTCCTCCCGTGGGTGCGCCGGAACTGGCGGGTTTGAACCGATCCGGACCACACTCCATAAAAGGCAAAGGCCCCGCGACTGCGGGGCCTTTGCCTTACATCAAAGCTACTGAGGTTTTGTCGCAGCGTTCTGGAGCATCGTGCGGATCTCCTGAACGACCGGGCTGTCAGAAGCGGCGCCTCTTGCACCGCCACCACCTCTTCCCGCAATAGTAGCGGGAGCGTTCGGCGCGACTGTGGCGAGGGCCTCCCGTGGGATCAATCCTTCCGACTCGGCGCCCACCGCGGGGCGGAAGCGCGGGAACCCCGTTCAGGACATCGAGAGGAGTCCTCCCCGATGCATCAATAATGTTCGTACTCGCGCCGTGATCCAGCAGGTATCGAACAAGAGTCGAATTCTGGGATCGAACGGCGACATGGAGCGCAGTCATTCCTTCGTTGGATTGTGTGAAATTGGGGTCGCGCTGCGCATAGGAGACGCGTCCGGAATACTTATTGGCGCCGTTCACCTGGGAGTTAACGTCGGCTCCATGCTTCATCATGAGATCCAGAAGCTCAGTATTGACGGTGCCGCCGCCTCCTCCACCGCCAGGGCCGCCGCCTCGGCCTGTACTCAGAACCCCACTCGTAAGACCGGCAGCATACAGCCACGGCGAAATCCCCATGCCATAGATGTTCGGATTCGCGCCGTTGTCCAACAGCAGCCGCGCAACTTCAATATTGTTGCCGACCAGGGCGCGCAGCAGCGGCGTCGTGCCCGAACTGAGGAGCGGATCTGCAAAACGGCCTCCACTACCGGCTTCCGGGCGGCGCTGGTTCAGTTCCGTATTCGGATTAACGCCGGCAGCCAGTAACAAGTTGATGATCTCCATGCTCGACACTTGAGGGCCGCTACTGCTGGTGCTGCGGCAGCCGCACCGCCACGTCACCGCCGCCCCCGGCCGCCGCCGCCAGCAGCACCACCTCTGCCAGCCGCAGCCGGCCGCCACCTCGACCAGCGGGAGCCCAGCGGAGCGGCTGCACCAGGGACCGCGGGGCTCGAGCTGCACCTTGACCAGCCTGCGCCACGTCCACGGCGCCACCGCGACGGCACCGCCGCCAGCGCCTCCACGTCCGCCACCACGGCCGCGCCAGCACCACCGCCGGCAGGGGTGGCCCTGGGGCATGGTCGATGGCAACGTAGAGCGCCGTGCGCCCATAGATATCCCAGACCTTCGGATTGGCGCCATGATCCAGAAGGAACTTCGCGACGCCATTATGGCTGTTGTCGAGGGCAATCATCATGGGCGTCATGCCTTCATTGTTGGGCAGATTGACATCTGCGCCCGCACTTACCAGAGCTTCAACGCAGTCGTAGCAACCGCCGCGAGCCGCGTACAGAAGCGGGGTCAGACCGCCATAGGTGTGATACTGGGCGCGAGGTTCCGAAGTGATCTGGCCGGGCCAGTCGTTGAACCTAGCGCGAGCATTCACATTGGCGCCCTTTGCAATAAGGGCTTTCACCATCTCCGGTGCATTGCGAGCGGCTGCGGCGGCCCACATCAACGGCGTCTGATCCTGCACCTTTTCGACGACGTTGACCTTCGCTCCGGCATCGATCAGCAGGTTGAAGACCGACAGGTCGCCATTCTTGATGGCGATCATCAATGCAGTCTGACCGTCAGCGTTCGCGCCTTCGGTTCCGGATCCGGCAGCCAGGAGCGTCTTCACCATGCGTGCATCGCCCTGTTTCGTCGCTTCGGCAAGAGGCGTCGAACCAAACTCGTTGGTGACGTCCACCTTCGCTTTTTTCGCGATCAAGGCATCCATGAGGTCATAGTCGAAGCGGTAAACCGCCCAGTGAATCGGACGCGTCCCGTCGGGCTGCGCCTCATTCACGTCGGCTCCCGCCCGAATCATCTCCAATGCCGCTGCGCGTTTGCCATCCTGAATCGCGTTGGCCAGCTGCCCGGTCTTACCCTGGGGCAGGGATGGTGTAACCAAGGCAGCCATCAAAACAATGCTGACAATGAAACGCTTCACTCGTTCCTCCAACTTTCTGTGCGGTCCGCTTCGGACTGGGACACTATTAGTAGCTTCGCCCAAACCTCTTAAACAACGTCCGGGTCCAGCTTGTTATTGTTTCCCCACGTACCTTTTGCGGCGGAATACAGGAACTTGTACGGATCCTTCCAGGTACGCGCAGGCCATTCAATACCCCCGCCTCCAACATATCCTGGGGCCGTCTCCGGCACGGGTTTGCTTGAAGAGCCGCTGCCGGACAATTTCCATCATTCCCGTTCCGCCTTGAACTCGGCCTGGGTCATGACCGGCCCGGTACCGGGAACGAATTGCGTCTTCTCATTGCTGATTTTCAGCAGCAGGTCCATCGCGGTGACCCGGGCGCCGATCCACGCACCGGTGATCCAATCCAGTTCAGGATCCTTCACAGGAGACGCGACGTCGCCGACCGCGAGTACGTTCGAATTCTTGAAATACACATACAGCGTCTCCGCCGGTATGCGCATCGAGCAGATAGCCGTAATCGATTTGTTCGCTCGCCGGCCTTCATGGATTCCTGGTTAAAGAACGTCTTGGTTGGCCACGCGGCCTTCGGCCGCGCCTTTTCATAGCGCAGCTCTTCGGGAATCCAGTAATCGTTCGCCATCCATTGGCGGGTACGGTCATGCGCAATGATCTTTGCGCCCGCTGCGGAGAACAATTCGTTGTTACTGGTTTGATCGACGTGATAGTGGGTGTTGAAAACGGTGGTGACCTTCGAATTTGCCGCGATGCCTTTTAGCGCCGCAGCGAGTTTGTCGCCCGACTTCGGGGCGCCGGTGTCGACCAGCAAAAGCCCGTCGCCGCCGGACAACACAACAACGTTCGTTCCTGCATCGATGACCGAAATCCTGTCCGCAATCTTCTTTACGCCTGCGGCAGCGCTCGCCTGTCGGGCCGCACGAAGCAACGGAGACGCCCACAGCGTGAGCGCCCCCGTCATTGCCCCTCTGAGTACTTGTCTGCGATCCACTGCGCCTCCCGAATTCTAGATGTCTGAAATGACGCCCGTGCTGTCGGAAATCTTGTCCTGTTCGATACCGAACTTGTGCAACAGGGTAAGCAGCACGTTGGCCAGAGGTGCGCGCTGCGCAAAGTCGATGTGCTGGCCACCTTGCTTCAACTTGCCGTTGCCGCCGCCAACGATGACCGTCGGGATCGGCCAGTTGCTGTGCTTGTCGCTGTTGCCCATGTTCGATCCGTACATGAAGACCGAGTGGTCCAGCAGCGTGCCGTCGCCGTCTTTGGTCGACGCCATCTTCTGGAGGAAGTTGGCGAAGCGCTCCATGTGCCAGGTCTGGATCTTCGAAACCTTGGCAATCCTCTCCGGCTCATTGGCGTGGTGAGAAATGGGATGGAACGAATCGGCCACACCGACGTGGTTGTAGGTTTGGTTCGTGCCTTCAGCCACCATCAGGTACGTGGCGACGCGAGTGATATCCGCCTGGTACGCGATTGCGAGCAGATCGAACATGAGATCAACCTGTTCGTCGAACTTGTCGTTCACACCGACGGGACGTTCGGGAATCTTCATGCTGGAGATATCGGTGGCCGCAATAATCCCCGTCCGTCGTTCGATTTCGCGCACGCTCTCCAGGTACTCCTCCATCCTTGCGCGATCCTCGGGTCCCAACTTCGCCTGGAATGCCTTCGTGCGCTCCAGAATCATGTCGAGCAGACTGTCGGATTCGCGTGCGTTCAGGACGCGCTCCTTTGGCGTCGTTGTCCCGAACAGCTCGTTGAAGATCTTCTTCGGGTTGTATTCCGCGGGAAGAGCGGTGTTGGCGTCGCGGAACGACAGCAGCGTCGTGGCGATACCGGAGCCGGCCGCTTGCTGGTTGTTTGTTTCCGAGGCCAGCTCCAGGGACGGCATCGCCGTTTCCTGGCCGATCTTCCTGGCGATGATCTGATCGATCGTCGTGGTGTTCTGCGCACAGTTCAACCACGTGCCCGGATTCCGCGTGTGCACGCCCGAGCCGTTGTTGTTCTCGAGATTCCCGATCGACGTCACATATTTCTTAAAGGGCTCCAGCGACGCAGTGATCTTGTTCAACTTGAAGCTTGCGCCCTTTCCTTTAGGCGTCCACAGATCGCCCTCAGGCCCAAACTTGGTGTCGTGCTGAACGGCGCCGTGGGGGATGTAGAAGAAGCCCGCTCGAATCTTCGGGGCGGCTGCTGTCTGCGCCAAGTGCGGTTGATGCCGGCACCATGGCATCCAGGAACGGCAACGCCAACGTCACTCCAGCGCCTTTGAGCACTGTTCTTCGGGAAATATGTTTCTTGAAAATAAACATCGGGAATATCTCCTCTCGCGGACAGCAATGCTGTCCCTCATCTATTTGATCGTCTTGTCGTCCCGGCCGCCTTTGGAGCGGGAGCAGGGCCCTGTTTAAGAAATGCATCGGAACGAACGATACCTTGAACGATTGAAGAGAGCGTGTAGTTTTCCTTTGCCGCTCCGCGCACGACCGCGCGCACCTGCGGCATATCGGAGTACTCCAGCGGACGATTGATGGAGTACATCATCAGTTTCTCCGCGAACGACAGCGCGAATCTCGACGGCGTCGCGGCCAGGAACTCGCGCAACTCCGCAGGCCCGTCGATGGTGCGGCCCGATGTCAGAACGGTGCTCGCATCGATCGGCGCGTTAGCCGCCCGGCTGTCGGCCGTGCGGAACTGACCGACTGCATCAAAGTTCTCGAGGGCCAACCCCATCGGGTCGATCACACCGTGACATTGACGGCAGGTCGGATTGGCGCGGTGCTGTTCCAAACGCGCGCGCACCGTCTTCGGAGTTTCGCCCGGCTTCTGGTTGAGATCGGTCTCGACGCCAGGAGGCGGAGGAGTCGGCGGCGTTCCAATGATCTTGTCGAGTACCCAGGCGCCGCGCAGAACCGGCGACGTGCGATCGGGATAAGACGTCTTGATCAGAACCGCGCCCTTGCCCAACAAGCCGAATCTGTTCTTGTCCGTGAGTTTCACCCATCGGAACTGGCTGCCGTCAACGTCCGTCATGCCATAGTGCCGCGCCACTCGATCATTCAGATAGGTCTGATCCGATGTGAGCAATTCAACGAGCGGCCGGTTTTCGAGCAAGATGCTTTGAATGAACGTCTGGGCCTCGGTGACCAGATCCCGTTTCAACTGGTCGTTGAAGCTCGTATAGATCTGTTGATCCGGCTTGATTCCCTCGATGCCGTCCAGGCCAAGCCACTTCATGGCAAAGTTGGTGGCAAGGCTCGCGGCTCGCGGATCTGCAAGCATGCGCTTGACCTGAGCGTCCAGCACTGCGGGCTTGCTCAGTTCCTTGCGTTGCGGCCAGCTTGAGCAGTTCATCGTCCGGGCCCGTATTCCACAGGAAGTAAGGACAGCCGAGTCGCGAGTTCGTAGTCGGTGAGAGCAACCTCGCCGGACTTTGCCGTGGGGGTTTGCTGTCCTTGAATGGCGCGATAGAGAAACTCGGGACTCGCCAACACAGCCGCGACGAGTCGCTCGACTCCTCGATCAAAGTCTTTCTCTTTCCGGCCTGCATTCATAGAAAGCCATCAGGGCAGCCAGATCCGTTTCCGTCGTCGGCCGGCGGAAAGCGCGGCGCGCCAGGTTTTCCGCGATCTGTTTCGCGCAGGCGGTTTCGCCCACTTTTCTGGGATCGCAGACGTAGATCAGGGAGCGACTCAGAGTGGAAATGCCACTCGGATTGTAGGGTCCTTTGATTTGAAGGAAAGAGTTGGCGTCATCGCGGAAGAGGGGTTGTAGGCCGCCACTACCGGCGAATACGGCGCCGCCGCCCAATCCGCCGCCGGCCAAATAGGAGGTGGACTCAAATCGGGAACGCTCCACGAACCCCACCACGACTTCGCGAATGCCGGCCTGAACCTGAATCGGTATCTTGTCGAACCGAGCCTGAATCTGCGCACGCCCGTCGCCGGCCTTCCGGTTGTTGAGCATCAAATCGTCGACGCCACCGATCGCTTGCTTGAACACCACCTTGCCATCAATCAAGAGAACAACCGTCGCTTCGTTTTCAAGGTTGGCTGTGTAGAGGCCAAGCGTCTGGTCGGGGAAGTGAATCTGGAAACGGTATTCGCCGTCGGCCGTAAAGTTGTGCTTTACCCGGATACCGCCGTCACGCAATCCAAGAGGCATCGCTTCTCCACCGCGGTTAGCGCCGGCGAGATAAGTGATATCGTCGAGACTGGTATCGCCAACGGCCTGCTTTGCGATCACGCGCGCCGATTCGACATATTGCTCGACAAATGCCGGCGAGACACCGAGCCCGGAGGCGATATTGTCGAAACCGCCGATAGTGGTGTCCTGCGGCAGAATGTCCTTCGTTTTGACATCGACTCCCACCAGTGCCTTGACGGCAGCGATGTATTCCGTACGGCTCATGCGCTGAACGCCCACGAACACGGCCCTCGGCAACGTCGTGTTGGCGTCGAGCTTGGTTTCGAGATATCCGATGAGCGAATCCACTTCCTTCTGCTCGGGCTGCTTCGCGCCGGGAGGAGGCATCAGACGGCCACGCAGCTTGCGGACCGCCTTCTCCCAGATTGCCGCATCATTCGCCACGGCATCGACGTTCAGGTTATCCAGCGCCAGCCCGCCCATCTTGGCCTGAGAGCTGTGGCAGGTCGTGCAATACGCACCGATCGTCGCCTTGGCCTGTTCCGATGAACCCGCAGAACTCGCCGCTGCTGCGGGCGGGGATCCTGCCGCGGAACGCGTTTGGGGAACAGCCTGGGAAGTCACAATTGACGCAAGGAGGGCACCGAGAAGTAACGTTGTCTTCATACTCTTCATAGTGGAAGTCTTTTTGGAATTTTGATGATCCCTCTAACGCGCCCAGAATATGGGTGGATGGCTCGGAAGTCCATCAATTTCTTCGAATTAAAACCTCTTCGGTATGCAGGCGCGGGACCGCTTCCGGGACACTGGAAAAGCGGTCTTTCGGGCCCGGGCTACGACGGCGAATTACAGACCCCTGGAGGCAGGTGTCCATCTATCAAAGAAGGTCTGCAAAAGTAAGCAAAGAAGGTCTGCAAAAGTAAGGTCTGCGAAGTTCTCGGGGGTGACATTCCGACGATGCTGCCATCGACGTTTAAGCGACTCCTTCGGCAAGAGCTTTTACAAAACCACTCTAGTGGATTGCAAGCGTCGCGAACAGGCCGCCGTGGTCCGAGAACCAGATTGATGGGGACACTCCATGGTCGGATCGACGAATGCGGCCGGCGATGCCTCAAACATGGCGCCGCGGAACAGGAAGGTTTTCTTGAGCCGAAAGATCGAAAGGAACCGTGGGACCAGCGAGCACGCGCCGGTCCCCATGTCAAGCCCGGGGCGTTGGGCCGTGCAACCCGCCGGCAGCGGTCAACTGACCCCCGTTGGCAGCATCGGATAAAAAGCTGGTGCCGTACTGCCGTTGATCGGAGTTGAAGTCGCCGAGCAGATCACAGGCAGCCGGTGTTCGCCGGCCCCGCGAGCAATTCAGCGCCTGAAAGACCTGAAGTTCAGGCAGCCCGGGCGGCAACTGCTCTTCAAGATGCGTGTTGATAAGCGGAACTACGTCCTCGTACTGGACGTCCATCGAGAAACAGCCTCGCTAAGACGATCTTTGGATAGCAGCGGCAGGTCGCGCGAAGTTGCCGTTTTGCGGATTGAAGTCCGCAATTGACCGGGCGGAAGATCATTTCGATCAGAAACACTCGTCCAGTATGCCGCAGATCGTCGACATCATTGGGTATCCGCCCTAGACAGAGGCAATTGGACCTCCAGTTTCCTGAATGCACACGATGACTAGTCGCCCCACGACGCTCGAGCGGTTGCAGCAGGGCCAGGTAGTCCAGTTCCGCAGCCTGGCGGAGGTCGTCCACGTGGCAAGTCGCCGGAGACTGGCGCCGGAGCAGCGTAAACTCCTGGAGCGCAAGATCCTGCCCGGATTGACAATCTCCTGGCCAGCGTTTCAGCGCACCTCCGAAATTTGAGCAGCGTTATGTTTCGAATGCGTCTCCAGCCCGGCAGAAGTTTACAAAAGGACTCTTGGATCGCGAGGGATCCGAGCAGGCCGCCGTGGTCCGAAACCGGGGGCGGGGACAACCCGATGGTCGGATCGACGAATGCCGCCGCTTGCCGCAACCATGGCGCCGCGGAACAGGCGACCAGGTCGAGACGGAAAGAGCGAAGAGGACCATGGGATCCGCGAGCGAGGCGTCGTGTCCCTGACTTGTCAGAAATAACCTGCCGGGCAGTCGGGCATCGGTAGCAGCGACTCCGAGGCGTCGGTGCAGGATGCGTGTCTGATGGGCGAAATGAGGATCCCCGTACCTGAACGTCAATCGAAACGGACGCCGATCGACGGCGATCCACCGGTTGTCCGGAACCCGTTCCGTGCCCTGCCTGGCCGTCTTCAAGATTTTTGAGTCCAGTGCGTTAAAAGTGGGGGTATTGTTTCACTTCTGCCGGTGATTTTTCAATATCCGGGGACGGAAAGAGCTCGTTTCCGATTTTCCCGCGGGGACGGCTGTCGAGCTTATCGCGTTCTCAGGTCGGAATGGAGCTGCTGGAGGTGCCACCGGCGGCAGGAACGTAGCACTTGAGCGTGTAATCCATAACCATGCGGTCTGCGTTGAAACGCCATCCCAGCGTCCGGATCGTTCGTTTCATGCGTTTGATCCATTCGCGGGGAAGGCCGTCCACGTCGCGTTGATAGTAGAGTGGAATCACTTCTTCCTGCAGGACCCGATAGAGATCCATTCCGTCGCGCGAGTCGTGGATGGACTGGTCGGTATGAGTCCGGCCGGCGCCGATCGCGAACCCGTTCAACCCGTCGTAGGCTTCCGCCCACCAGCCGTCCAGGATCGAAAGGTTCAGTCCGCCGTTCAAGACCACTTTTTGTCCGCTGGTCCCCGAAGCTTCCAGCGGACGCCTCGGGGTATTCAGCCAGACGTCGACACCTTGAACGAAAAATCGCCCGACGTTGATGTCGTAGTCTTCGACGAAAATGAACCGGTCGCCGAATTCTTTCGATCGCATGAGATCGGCGATCTGCTGCAACACGCGTTTGCCGGGATCGTCCTGGGGATGGGCTTTGCCGGCGAACACAAACTGGACGGGGCGCTTCGGATCATTCACCATCGACGCCAGCCGCTCGATATCGGAAAGGATCAGATTGGCGCGCTTATAGGTTGCGAAGCGGCGGGCAAAGCCGATCGTCAGGGCATCCGGGCCAAGCGCGCCGCTGACGCGCTGAATCTCCTCCGCCGGTTCGTTGCGGCGCGCCGCCTGTTCTGCGGCGCGCCGCCGGGCGAATTGCAGCAGCTGCAGCTTCAGACTCAGGTGCGTTTCCCACAACTCGCCGTCATCGACGCCTTCGATTTTTTCCCACAGGCTTGCCCGCCCGCTCCGCTCGTGCCAGCCCGAGCCGAGATGACGGTCATAGAGCCGCGACATTTGCGGCGCAAGCCAGCTCGGAACATGGACGCCGTTGGTGATGTGCCCAATGGGAACTTCATCTTCCGTCTTCTCCGGAAACAAGCCGGTCCACATCGCGCGTGACACCTGCCCGTGAAGGGAAGACACCGCATTTGCCCGGCGCGACAACCTGAGCCCGAGAACGGTCATGCAGAAGAGCTCGTTCTCGTTGTGAGGATTCTCCCGTCCAAGCCCCATCAACTCGTCGAAGCGGATCCCCAGTTGTTCGCCCAATGGCCCCAGGTGCTCCTCTATGAGCGTCGAATGAAATCGATCATGACCGGCCGGCACGGGAGTGTGGGTCGTAAACACCACTTCACGTGAAACCCGTGACGCCGCCTCTGAGAAGGGGATCCCCTCTTCCACCATCCTGTCTCGAACTGCTTCCAGCACGACGAAGGCACTGTGCCCTTCATTCAGATGCAATACGCCGGGGGTCACCCCCATGGCCTTCAAGGCGCGGAATCCGCCAATCCCGAGCAGCAACTCCTGTCTGATGCGGATTCGCCCGTCACCTCCATATAATCGCGACGTCAGTTCCCGGTCCTCCGGGGCATTTCCCGGGACGTTAGAGTCGAGGAGAAACAGGTCGCAGCGCCCCACTCGAACACGCCAGACCTTCGCCTCGATGGAATTGCTCCGCGTCTCGATGAGTACGGTGACGGCCTTGCCATCGGTGCCGATCGCCGGTTCCATCGGAGACTCATCGACGTCTGTGGCAAGGTATTCTTCCTCCTGCCACCCGCTGAGATTGAGGCGTTGTCTGAAGTACCCCTGGCCGTAGAACAACCCGACTCCAATGAGCGGAATAGCAAGATCCGAAGCGCTCTTGATGTGATCGCCTGCGAGCACTCCGAGGCCGCCGGAGTAAATCGGCATCGATTCATGCAGACCGAACTCCGCTGAAAAATAGGCGACCGGCCGCTGCCGGAGTACAGTGGCATGGATAGCCCCCCAGGTATGGTGGGCACGGAGATACTCCTGGTGGCGACGATAGGCATAGTTGATGCGGCTGTGCAGAACGAGTTCGCCTACCCGCTGTTCGAGGGCCTTCACTGGAAACTTTCCGAGCAGGGCGATAGGGTTGTGATTCAATTGCCGCCACTGCACGGGATCGAGTTCGCGAAACAGGCTGGCCGTCTCCTGATCCCAGCTCCACCAGAGATTCCGGGCCAGCGTCCAAAGGCGTTCCTGCGAGGGGGCCAGGAACCGGTCCAGGGTGCGCGCCTCGCTCACCAGTGGAGCTACTTCCGCTGCCGCCTGCGTCATCGCCTGAATCTCTTCCTCCGTGAAAACACGGGGGGCCCGCGTCTGAATCACCAGGACTCCCTGGAGTACGCCACGATCGATAAGCGGAACGCCGAGAAACGAGTGAAAAGGGTCTTCGCCCGACTCCCTGAAGTATTTGAATCGCGGATGCGACGGCGCCTGCTCGACCGAAACCGGCCGCACCTGTTCGGCGACGAGTCCCGCGAGTCCTTCTGTCAGCGAGAGGCGCAGCACCCCGACGCATTCCTTTCGGAGGCCAAGGGTTGCCGCCAGAATCAGGTTGGCGCGATCGGGCTCCAGCAGATAGGCGGAGCAGACGTCGGCATGAAAGCGGTCTGCGATCAGCGCGACCACGTTTGTCAGGGTCTCGCCTGGCTTGCCGGATTCTCTCGCCAGATTGGCGATTTCCTCGAGAGTGAGGACGTAGTCTGTGGGGCGGCCGGTTAGACTCACGCTGTCTGACTCATGGTCGTCCAACTAGACGGGGCTTTGCCCCGGACCCCGGCTAGGGCGCTTGCGCGGCGCGACAGCCGCGCGCCGCGCCCTCGCGGCGGCGCCTTTGGCGCCTGGCCCGTTATGCCTTGCGGGAACAAAATTCTCGTTACGCCCGGCATAACGAGCTAGAGGGAACATTTGAAAGAATAAGACCTGTCATAACCGAAGCCTCACTTTCCGCAAATCTTCAGAAGCCCTGACGACGGCGTCGGCTGTCCAAGTACACCTGCGTACTTGAGCGTTCCATTCTTGGCCAAGGCCGCTGTCTGGTCAACACCCAATTTCTCGAGGCGCCGCGGTTGATTTGACCCGGTGCGGCAGGTAGTATCAGTGAACTCGGATTTCAATGTTAACCACACGGATTGAAAGGCGGCTGTTATGAGGCCAACTCAGATTGTCTCGGATGCTGGGTGTCGTTCTCGCGTTTGGCGTGGCGCTCCTGGCTCAACAACACAGCTACACACAGGCGGAAATCGACGCCGGCAGCAAACTGTACGATTCCAACTGTGGAAGCTGTCACGGTGAGAACGGCGACAAGGTCGTGGGTATCGACTTCAGCAAGAGCACGTTCAAGACGGCGAGATCCGACGAAGATATCGCCCGCATTGTTCGAAGCGGAGTCCCAAACACCGGAATGCCTCCGAACCCCGCGCTTACCGAAGCGGATGCCGGCACACTCGTCGCATTCGTTCGCTCCCTGGTCGGAGGGCGAGTGATCACGAACATTACGGCAACCGCACTCGCCGGCGACCCCGACCGCGGGAAAACCATATTCGAAGGGAAAGGCACCTGCACGACCTGTCATGCTGTAAATGGCGTGGGTGGGACGTCTGGACCGGATCTTGGTGGCGCTCGCGGTGGCCAGCGTGGTGGACGGGGCGGAGCTCCCGCCGCCGCCGGCGGTCCCCCCTTTCCCGCTGCGGGTGCCCGCGGTGCCAGGGGTGGAGCAGCAGCAGGTGGTGCCCGTGGCGCGGGACGCGGGGCAGGTGCGCCGGCCGGTCCGCCGGCGGCAGGGGGCCCTCCGGCCGTCTTGCAGGGTCGGGGTGGCGGAGCCGGCGGCCGGGGTGGCGGAAACCCGCCCAATCCGGCTCAAATTGAACGCTCCATTGTCGATCCGAGTGCCGAGATCGCAGCCCCGTATCGCGTCTATCAGCTGGTCACGAAAACCAACGCCACAGTGCGCGGAACCCTCCTGAACCAGGACACGTTCTCCGTCCAGATGCGCGATGCCAATGACAAGTTGATCTCCTATTGGAAGACAGACCTGAAGGAATTTGGCTTCATGCCGTCCCCCATGCCGTCGTTCAAGGACAAGCTAACGCCCCAGGAAATTGCCGACGTGGTCAGCTACCTGGTTTCCCTGAGGACCAATTGATGATTATTCGTCGTGCAGCTCTGATGATCCTTTTGGCTGCGGGGCTTGCTGGCGCTCAGGTTTCCTCCGATCGCCTCGTGAAGTCGGCGACAGAGCCTCAGAACTGGCTGACGTATTCCGGTAACTACAACGGCAACCGCTACAGCACTCTGACGCAGATCACCACCGATAACGTCAAGAACCTCGAACTGCAGTGGGTCAACCAGGTTCTCGCACGCGGCAACAACGATAAATGGGAAGCGTCTCCGCTGGTCGTTGATGGCGTCCTTTACACGGTTCGGCCCCCGAACGAGGTCGTCGCTCTGGATGCTGTCACCGGAAGAACCTTCTGGATCTACAACTACACTCCTGCGCCGGGCTCTCTGGTCTGCTGCGGCCGCGTCAATCGCGGCCTGGCGATTCATGGGACAACGCTTTTCATGGGGACGATCGACGGACACCTGATCGCCATCAATTCGCGAACCGGCACTGTGCTGTGGAATGTTTCCGTGGGGGCGACGAACGCCGGTTATTCCGTTACTGTCGCGCCGCTTGTCGTAAAGGATAAGGTTGTCATCGGACCTGCGGGTGGTGAATATGGAATTCGCGGATTCATCGCCGCTTACAGCCCCACCGACGGGCAGGAAATCTGGCGCTTCAACACCATTCCTGCACCCGGAGAGCCCGGTAGCGAAACCTGGACCGGCGATGCGTGGAAGACCGGCGGCGGCTCGATCTGGACGACGGGTTCCTACGACCCCGATCTCAACCTCATGTACTGGGGCGTAGGAAATCCGGGGCCCGACTGGAACGGCGACGGGCGTCCCGGGGACAATCTCTTTACCGATTCCCTCGTTGCCCTCGATCCGGACACCGGAAAATTGAAGTGGCATTACCAATTTACGCCTCACGACGAATTCGATTTCGATGCCACTCAAGTCCCGGTGCTCGCCGATATTCAATGGCAGGGGAGTCCGCGCAAGGTTGTGCTGTTCGCCAACCGCAACGGCGTCATGTACGTCCTCGATCGCACGACGGGGCAGTTTCTCCTGGGCAAGCCGTTTACGAAAGTCACCTGGGTTGATGGATTCGATGCGAAGGGGCGCCCCAATAAGGTGCAGAGCCCGACTCCGCAGGGAACCGTGGTTTTCCCCAACAACCAGGGGGCGACGAACTGGTATCCGCCGTCTTACAGCCCGCGCACGGGTTTGTTTTACATTCCGACCTGGACGGACACGTCGTCGCTCTACAGGAAAGATCCGGGAAACCCCCCTGCCTATCGCGAAGGACAGCAGTTCAACGGAATCTACCCGACTGTGAATTTCGGTTCCGATTCAATCGGCGCCATGACCGCAGCACCGACGAACAACCGCTTTACACCGGGCACCGCAGGCGCAGTTCAGGCCTTCGATCCCCGGACGGGCGAACGGAAATGGACCTTTCCCATGAACGACGCCACCGACGCGGGGGTGCTGACGACAGCCACCAACGTCCTGTTCAGCGGCGGACGTGAAGGCTACTTCTACGCGCTGGACGCGCGCGATGGAAAGCTGCTGTGGAAAACGCAACTCGGAGGACAACTCGCTAACGGCCCTGTCAGCTATCAGGCGAATGGCCGTCAGTATGTCGCCGTCGCCGCAGGCAATGCGATGTTTGTGTTCGCGTTGAAGCAATAGGGGCCAGCAGTAGGGGCTAAAGGATCGATTGTCCGATGCGATAGCCGGCCCAGATTCCGGCAATGCCGCCGACCAGCGAAAAAAGGACGCCGGAGAGGGAAAGCATGCTTCCGCCCCAAAGTACGGGAACATAGCCTCCAATGCTCGATCCGACAATCGCGCCGATCCAGCACATTTTCTTCAGATCCATACAGGAATCACCTTGCCTCGGAATAGTTTCGACCGGAAGCCAGTGGGAACCCATCATAGGCCTATTCGAAAGCCGCGCGTGTCGGAAACGTTGGTGCCTGGGGAGGTCTTGCGTCCCGCAGACCTCTTGATTCAGAGTTCTCAGAAGGTGTTGCTGAGTTGCTGAGCGATTCAGACTGACCCGCGTCCCCGACTCTGCTATTCTCTTCAGTCTCGTTTTGGTTGATCCATGATCTTGCATATCAATCACGTCCAGCCGGGCCGCTCGGAATCCACGAGCGGAGTTGTCTCCACCTTGCTCTCGCTTCTGGAAGCCGGGGAAATCGATCCCAACACGCTCGGTCATCTGAACGTGCATATCGACTGGCTTCAATACAAGGCGAATTTCCGCGAACCCGTTTCCATCCGGCGCGTCCTCAAGGACGATGAGCTTCTGCCGCTGTCGGAGATCGCCGTCGATCTTCGGCAGATTCAGCCGGATACCATTCGGCAATCGCTTTCAGAAGCACTCAATGGCGCGGGTCCCGACGCGTTGGAAACCCCGAAGCGCGTCTACCTGGAAGTCGTTTACCCCGATGCGATCGAGCATCATCTGGGTGTTTAACAGCATCTTCTGGAAATACCTGCCCTTATGGGAGGCCGCGTCGGGCAAGGGATACGAGAAGGCGTTGCCCAGCGGACAGTCGGACGGTCATAACGTTCAGGCAATTGCAGACTCGGTGATGGAATTCTGGGAGCAGCTGCGAAAGATCGAGAGCCAGAAGCTGCTGCCTCCCGAGATCTATGTTCTGGAGATCGGCGTGGGAACCGGTGAGCGTGCGCGGCGCTTTCTCGATGGCTTCCAGGCGCTCGATCAGGAAAAGGGCACAGGCTATTACCCGAAGATACGGTTTCTCGCCGGCGACTACTCGGTGGCTACTCTGCATCGCGTGATGGAAACGCTGAAGGCGCACGCCGATAAGGCAACCTTCGTCGAGGTCGATGCCGTCGACCCATTCAAATCGCTGTCGCACTTACGCTACAAAGTGATGCTCATCACGCTCAGTAACGTCTACGACAATTTGCCCACCGATGAACTGGTGCTGCGCGACGCCAAGCTGTTCTTCGTGGAGGTTCGGGCGTATCTGGCGGCGGCCGAGGTTGCGCGAATTTGCGAGAAGTACACTATTCCGGCCGGCGCCTTCGAAGAGTTCGTTCAGAAACTGCTTCGAGACGGTCCCGAGAAATTCGAGTCGCTCGAGCAGGGGATGGGCTTCTGGCGCGAGCTCTGGGACGCGGTGCGCCTTGAAGAGCGGTTGGTTTCCGCGCACAATCTGGCGGAGGCGCATCTTCCGAATGGTGTGAAGCCATCTCATATCGAAGGCCTGATTGAAGCGGCGCCTGCGAACATGCGGTTTCATCTCAGCTCCGGGGCGACCGAGAGTTTTGCGAATACGATTCCATTGTTGCATCCGCGCGGATGCCTGCAGGTGCAGGACATCTTCGTGGAACGATTGAACGACTACCTGCATGGCTTTCGCGGTCCCGGCAAGATGGACGGATCGATAGTCAACTGGGTCAATGGTGCTTTGCTGGCTGAAGTTGGCAAACAAGCTGGATACGACGTGCATTTCGCGCCCTTCAAGTATCGCAAGGGCTCGAAGACGTCGGTCCTCTATACGACACAACGGGAGTAACGTCATGAGTCTGCCTCTTTTGCCCACCGGAGTTGTGGGAAGTTATTCGATGCCAGGCTGGTTGGAACGGTTGAAGACGGAGTACATCCTGCGCCGCATCAGCCGTCTGGAGCTGGACGAGATCCACGATACTGCCGTCAAAGCTGCAATCAAGGACCAGGAAGTGGCAGGCGTGGATATCATCACGGACGGCGAACTCCGCAGAGACAACCTCATCGACTATTTTGCCGAGCGCCTTCCCGGGGTTCAAATCGATCGCTCGTCGAAAAAGTTCTATTACGACTTCTACGATAGCGTCGTTCGCGGAAGAATGCCGATGGCCAACCTGGGGATCGTTTCGGATTACAAGTTTCTGGCCGCCAACACGGATCGCGCCGCGAAGTTCTGCGTCACCGGTCCGCACTCCCTGGTCAAACGCATCCGCAACGAGTTCTACAAGAGCGAGGAAGAGTTTGCCCTGGATATCGCCCGCATCATGAACCTCGAACTGAAGGAACTGGTGCGTGCCGGGCTGAAGTATCTTCAGATCGACGAACCGTATTACTCCGGATTTCCCGAAGATCTCCCGTGGGGCGTAAAGACGATCAACACCCTGGTGGATGGCGTCGATGCACGAATCACGCTGCACATCTGCTACGGCAACCGCTACGGTAAACCCACATGGGCAGGAAACTATCAGTATCTGTTCCCCGCAATTCTTGACGCGAAGGTTAACCAGCTCTCCCTGGAGTTTGCGCGCCGGGGCGGCGAAGATCTCGATCTGTTCAAGGAATTCTCCGGCCGCTTTGAGATCGGCGTCGGCGTCATCGACGTCAAGGATCACGAAGTGGAGACGCCCGACCTTGTTGCCGAACGGATCCGCAAAGCCGCCGCGTCGGTTCCTCCCGAACGCCTGTTCGTTCTGCCCGATTGCGGCTGCCTGCACTTGCCTCAGCCTGTCGCCTTTGCGAAGCTTCAGTCGATGGTGCGCGGCGCGCAGATCGTCCGAAAGGAACTGACGTCCTGAAATTTGGGGACAGAGAGGGAATTTCGCCCGCTGTTTGCCGGCGAAAGGGTGCCTTCTTAGAATTCTGCAATGATCATTGGCGGTTTCGGGGCGTTCCTCAGGTGGGCCGGGACTCGTACGCAACACATCTGAACCAGCCGGTTTCGATCTTTTTGCATGTCGCGATCGTTCGCCATCCAGTCTTGAATGTTCTTGAGGACTTCGGCGGCCTGTGGGTTGTCTGGCCGCACAATTCGATAGTGCATCCATTTGCCCTCGCGACGCGCTCCTACGATTCCGGCTTTTCTTAAAAACGCCAGGTGCCGGGAGATCTTCGGCTGGTGAGTTTTCAAAACTTCGACGAAGTAGCACACGCACACTTCGTCCGGCCCCATCAGGTTCAACAGTCGAAGGCGCGTCCGGTCAGCCAGGGCTCGAAACAACAACTCCATATCCATGGTCTTATCGGATCCGGCCATGTGCCGGATTCTAGCATAGCTACATATTCGTATTGACGTATGTGACGCTGCTTCCATATATTCGTTTGATCGAATGTATCGGAGGGTTGCTATGAATGCACTGGTTTCCGCCTTGAAGGTTCATGTGTCCCTGACCGTCCATGATGTGGAAGCGAGCATCGATTTCTATCGACGCCTGTTTGGTATCGAGCCGGCCAAAGTTCGACCTGGATACGCCAAGTTCGATGTGAAATATCCCCCCGTAAACCTGTCGCTCAATCAAGGGGCGCCTGCGAGCGGTGGAACACTGTCCCATCTCGGCATCCAGGTCCCTTCCACGGAGGACGTGCTGTCGATCCGCCGGAATTGGCGCGATGCGGGGCTCGAACCCCGAGACGAGATGCAGACCGATTGCTGCTATGCGCTGCAGGATAAGGCCTGGGTCAGGGATCCGGACGGCAACGAATGGGAAGTTTTCGTCGTACTGCAGGACAGCGTCTCGGTGGGTGAAGGGTGCTGCACTGGAAGATCTGAACTGGTCACCATCGGGCAGACAGACCGCCGGAGTGACTAGCGGTAGCCGACAAGCGCTCGCCGCAGAGTTCTTTGGAACCGCGTTTCTCCTTGCGGCGGTAGTGGGATCCGGCATCATGGGAGAACGCCTGGCAAATGGGAATGCGGCCATCGCTCTGCTGGCAAACAGCATCGCGACAGGAGCGATGCTTGCTGTCCTGATCTCGGCGTTCGGACCCCTGTCGGGTGCGCATTTCAACCCGGTCGTCACTCTGGCCGTGGCATACCCACGCGCCATGACGCTCGGGGAGATTGTTCGATACTCGGGCGCTCAACTCTCCGGTGCATTCGTCGGTGTGGCGTCGGCGAACACGATGTTCGGGCTTCCGCCGCTTTCGCTTTCACAGCACGCGCGTTCGGGTGGAGCGCAGATTTTCAGTGAGTTTGTCGCCACGTTTGGACTGCTCCTGGTAATCCTTGCCTGTGGGATGTTTCGACAGTCGGCCGCCGCTTACAGTGTCGCCGGGTACATTGCGGCGGCGTATTGGTTCACCGCTTCCACCTCGTTCGCCAATCCTGTCGTGACGCTGGCCCGCGCGTTTACGAATACGTTCTCCGGGATTCGCCTGATCGACGCTCCTGCATTCATCGCCGCCCAGGTCTGTGGCGGTGCATCTGCTTTGGGGCTGTTTCGATGGATGGTGTTCAGAAAGGGAAGCGGATGAAGAAGCGTGTGCTTTTCTTATGCACGGGAAATTCGGCGAGAAGTCAGATGGCGGAAGGGTTGCTCAGAAATATCGCCGGAGATCGATACGAAGTCTTCAGCGCGGGAACGCATCCCAAGGGACTTCACCCCCTATCGATTGAAGTCATGAGCGCGCTGGGGATCGACATCCGGCAGCACACCTCGAAGGACGTGAGCGTCTTTGATGGCCAGCAATTCGACTTTGTCATCACCGTTTGCGATCGCGCCAGGCAGGTGTGTCCGGTGTTCCCGGGCTCTGCGCCCCTTCATTGGGGATTTGAAGATCCCGCGGAAGCCTCGGGCGTCGGTGAGTCGCAGCTGGAGATCTTCGAAAGGGTAAGAGACGAAATACTGGCTCAGCTCCGTCTGTTTGTTCTCGAGAATCAGGATTAGCCCGTTATGCCGGGCGTAACGAGAATTTTGTTCCCGCAAGGCATAACGGGCCAGGCGCCGAAGGCGCCAAGCACGCCGGAGGCGTGCTGAGAATTTAGCCCCGGGTTAAGCGAGCGAAGCGAGCGCAACCCGGGGTTGCCGTAACGGAGATGTTCGCACCCCGGCAGGGGTGCAGGGATTCCTCGCACCCCGGCCGGGCTGCGAACGCCGCGCGTGAGATGAACTCCGGGTGTCGCTCCGCTCCACCCGGGGCTACCTTCCTTTCACGCCTCCGGCGTGCAAAATGTCTAAACTCCAGGCGCCGAAGGCGCCGCCGCGAGGGCGCGGCGCGCGGCTGTCGCGCCGCGCAAGCGCCCGAGCCGGGGTCCGGGGCGGAGCCCCGTCTAGTTAGCCCGGCTGCCGGTTGAAGGAAAAAAAGGCCGGTGCGTCAGGCACCGGCCTTGAGCTTTGGAGGTGTTAGTACGTCAGCTTCAGGGCAAATTGAATTTGCCGGTTGGTGCCGAGGCCGACGACCTTTTCGACCGAGCTGTTCAGGATTCCAAACGTTCCTGCAGCAGCCGATGTGAAAGGTTGACCCGGCTGGAGCTGGTTCGTGCCGGTACCCAGAACGTTCGGCAGGGAAGAGGGCGGGTTTCTGAAGTTGGTAAAGTTGAAGATGTTGAAGAACTCCGAGCGGAATTCCAGTTTCGTTTTTTCCGCCAGGGCAAACCGCTTGCTGAGGACCAGATCGAGTTGTCTGAATCCTGGCCCGCGCAACTGGTTGCGGACAAGGTTGCCATAGGTTCCCGGCGCGGGAGTCGTAAATGCGGCAGGGTTGAGGAACTTCCGATCGTCGTTCAAGTAAGGGTCGACTCCCGGAACCAGATCCGGCCGTCGGACGTTGCGGCTGTTGCCGCCGCCCGGAGTATTGATCACCGCGGTGCGGCCGGCGGCAGGGGACCCGAAGACATTTCCCGAGCCATCGACGTAGACGACGTCCGGCCTGGTGATGCGCATGTCGATGGGCAGGCCCGAGCGCGCATTCACGATCGTGCCCATCTCCCAGTCTCCCAGGATGGCCTGGCCGACACCGGAAAGATTCCCGAGCAATGCGTGGTTTCGCCCGATGGGCAGGTTATAGAGGGTGCTCACGTTGAAGGTCTGGCGCACATCGAAATTGTTGTAACCGTTGTCGTAATCGAAGTTCCGTGGATCGCCTGAAGTCAGCGCTTCGTTCGAACCGGCAGTGTTGCCATAGCTCTTGCCGAGAGTGTACTGCGAGTTGAAGGTCAAGCCGACGTTTGTGCGTTTCACGGCGGAGATCTGAAGCGCATTGTAGCTGTCGTGACCGCCGCTGGTCTTGTAGTCGATCTCGGCGAACGGCCGGAGGATGGTCGATCCCTGCACGATATCGAACTGGCGCACGACCACGGCGTTTTGCGTGGGATCCGTGTTTGTCGTCACCGACACGATCTGGTTCGCAATGCTGCGCAGGAAAAGGTTTCTTCCCTGGCTGCCGACGTAGGCGGTGGTGAGCACGATCCGTCCCGGCAATTCCTGTTGAGCCGAGAAACTATACTGATAGATCCGCTCCGGAACCTTGTAGTCGTCGCCTGTGTACGCGCGCGGCTGGTACTGCCGGTTGTCGGGATTGTTGATGAAGTTCGCCCGAAGAGTGGCGGCGTCAAGCGGAAATGCGTTATTGACGTTGCTGATCGTCGTGCTGATACGGTCGCTTTCAATCGGCTGAATCTGGTCTTCGGTCTGACCTGGCCCGTAATACATGCCGAATCCGCCGCGGAAAACGGTCTTTGCGGTCGGCGCGTAGCTCAGCGCAACGCGTGGTCCAAAATTCGTCTTCAGCATTCTGTAGGGAACGGTGGTGTTCGGCTCGATAACACCCGTTTTGACATTGAAGACCACCTGAAGATTCCGGTCCTCCCGAAGTGGTGTGTAGTATTCGTAGCGGAGCCCGTAGCTCAGCGTCAGCTTGGGAGCGACCTTCCACTCGTCCTGTCCGTACGCGATGTAGTATTCCTGCTTGGCAAGGCGTTCTCCTGTGGCGCCACCGTTGAAAACACTGGGCTCGGAAACGTCGCCAAGATACTGGACGGTGGCGGCCGTGTTGGCGAGGAAACTGTTCAGGTTCGAATACGAGTAGGTTGTGCCGCCCAGCCGGTCGGTGTACATCCGAACCATGCGGAACTCGCCGCCGAACTTCATGTTGTGTTGGCCCTTCACCAGGGAAAAGTTGTCGATGAAGGCGGTCGACCACGGAGTGTAAGGTGCGCCGCGGCCGTTGGTTGCGCTGTTCTGCCGGACAAGGCCGCCCGGAATCGCCAGACCGGTAGTTGCGCCCTGACCGGCGATCCCCGTGTTCGCGACGCTGCCGCTGGTATTGATTGTGATCGCTGAAAGGTCGATGCCGTTGACCACCGGCGCTTTCCCGACGATGCGGGTCAGCGCCTCGTTGAAGCCGATCTTGAACTCGTTGATCGACGAGGGGCCAAGCAGGGACTGCAGCGACAGCACCCCGTTTTGCGGGGTGGAACGAACGACCGCGTGACGGCCGGTGACGCCTTCCGGCGCATCGTTGAAAGCCTGATCGCGGAAGAAGCGCGTATACAAGCTGTGTTTCGAATTCAGTTTGAAATCCAGACGCATGGCCGCGGAGTTTTCATTCACGAGATTCCGGCCGACCAGCTGAACGATATCCAGATCCGGATTCGTCGACGCTCCGGCCAGAGTCACCGCTTTCGGATCCCGAAACGCGTCGAGGAGCGGAAGCACCGCAGGTACCGCGCGGGCTCTGGCAACGGCACTCGGAACCGCCTCCACGAAATTTATTCCCGAACGTACGCGATACCCTTCATAGCTGCCGAAAAAGAAGGCCTTGTCCTTCACGATCGCGCCGCCCAGAGAACCTCCGAACTGGTTGAGGCGAAGCGGCGACTTGGAGATATCGAAGAAGTTGCGGGCGTCGAACGCGTCGTTGCGAAGATATTCAAATGCCGACCCGTGAATGTCGTTGCCCCCCGATTTCGTCACCACGCTGATCTGACCGCCGGTTCCGGTTCCAAACTCCGCGGGGAAGTTGTTCGAGTCCACCCGGAACTCCTGAACGTTTTCCAGGCTGCTCTGGAGGCGGAACGGAGAAGGAACTTCGCCGTTCAGATTGCCCGGCGAAGCATCGATAATCGCGGTGCCTTCGACACCGTCATAGCGCACGACGTTTTGCTGGCTCGCACGTCCACTGAACCGGATGTCGCCAAAGGTTCCCGAACCGCTGTTCAGTGAGCCCGGAGCCTGCAGGTACAGCTGAGAGAGTTGCCGTCCATTGATCGGCAGTTCCTGAACTTCCCGCACGTCCACATTTGCTCCGATTGCCGCTGAACTGGTATCCACCGTTTCCTGTGCGAAGGCTTCGACGTTTACCGTCGTGCTCAGATTAGCCGGACGCAGGGTCAGATCCAGATTCAACCTCTGGCCGACAACCAGTTGGACGCCGGTCGATTCTTCATTGGCGAAGCCGGGCAGTGTCGCCCTGACCGTGTAGGTGGAAGGCCTCAATGCGGCTACCGTATATGTACCGGTTTCTCCGCTCACTGCGGTGCGCGCTTCACCCGTGCGCTCATTAACGACGGTCACGGTGACGCCTGGAATCACGCCGCCGCTGATGTCCTTGACGATCCCCCCGATCCGTCCCTGGTCGCTCTGGCCGTAGGCTACAGCCATTCCAAAGACGAGTGTAAGAGTGGCTGCAAATAGTCTGAATGGTCCCTTCAAGGGATTCCTCCTTAGGTTTTTGAACGTTTGTTCGAACTCATGGATTCAGGAGTCGTAACGAACCGTAGACGACAAGCTACTCAAGCGCGGCTGAACAGGTTATGAACGAGTTGTGAATATATTGTTACTACAGGGAGGCTATTTGGGACGGCACGAACCCTCCTGGTCCTTCTGAGGGTGCCCGATGAAGAGAAGCGGGGTGGTCACGCACACCGTCCTCAGCAGGCATCTCGATCAATGGTTTCAGGCCAGACCAAGCTCAATGGCCACTCCTTCTCAAGAGGCGCATCTGTTCAATTGGAGTTCATGCGGATTGGAGACGGACTCTTGATCCTCGCACCCCTGCCAGGCCCTGCGGGGTGCAACGTTGTCGTTACGGTAACCTCGGGTTGCGCTCGCTTCGCTCGCTTAACCCGGGGCTAAATTCTCACCACGCCTCCGGCGTGCTCAGACTCGCGTTTCAACGTCGCCATCGGCTTGCGGACGAACCTGAAAACCGGAGACGTACCCTCGTATTTCCGCTCCCGCTCAGACTCAAGAATGTCTAAACGCCAGTCACGCCTCCGGCCTGCAAAAGGTCTAAACTCCAGCGCACGCCGTAGGCGTGCCGGGAATTTAGCCCCGGGTTAAGCGAGCGAAGCGAGCGCAACCCGGGGTTACCGTAACGCAGATGTAGCACCCCGGCAGGGGTGCAGGGATTCCTCGCACCCACTGCCGCTGGGTGCGAACGCCCCTCGCGAGATGAACCCCGGGTGTCGCTCGGCTCCACCCGGGGCGACCTTCCTTTCACGCCTCCGGCGTGCAGAATGTCTAAACTCCAGGCGCACGCCGTAGGCGTGCAAGGAAGGTCGCCGGTAGTCGCGCGCTCTCTTTGCGCGCGAACCACCGGAGCCCCGCAACGAGAAACGCACCCCGGCAGGGGTGCGGGGTCGAATTTGGAGAGCAGTGCCTCAAGGGGAGAGGACATGGCCAAGGTTGCCAGTGCCCTGCCTTGGCCCAGGACCGTCCCCTTCGACAGGTGTTATTTCTTCAATTCGTCGTAGAGATTCGTGAAGAAGGCCGCGTTCAGGTTCCACGGAGCGAGATCGTCGGTCTTGACCTGCGTGGCAAGAGTTTCTTTCGTGGCGCCTGCCTTGATGGCATCGTTGGCGCGCGAGATCACGAGGTCGACCTTCGCCTTGAATGCCTGAACGTCGGCGCGCGTTTTGGGTTCGCCGCGCCCGGGGATCGCCGTTTCGAAATCCAGCTTCAGCACGCCGTCCATGATTTTCGCCCATTCAACCCAGCTTCCGCCGTTGGCCCAGTCGATGACGGGACTCGTGTCGGTCATTTCGTCGCTGATCATCACAATCTTGGCGTCGGGGAAATACACCATGGTGTCGCCGCCCGAGTGCCCACCCCCAAAGAAGTGCAAGTCGACCTGCGCGCCACCGAACTTAAGCGTGTAGTCCTTTGCGAAAGTCTGAGTCGGCCGTCCCGGGATCGCCGTCGTTCTGGGGTCGCTTCCCATGAAGGTCTTCAAGGCTTCGACCGCCAGCACGGTCGCGCCCATATCGATAAACTTCTGGTTGTTGCCGACGTGGTCGGGATGGTGCTGTGTATTGATGACGTACTTGACCGGCAGGGGACTGACCGCTTTGATCTGCGCAAGGAGACCGTTATATTGATCGTCTCCGGGATTCTTTGTATCCACGACGATCAGCCCTTCGCTAGTTACCCGAATCATCGTGTTTGCACCCGCGCCGGTTACGAGGAAGAGGCCGGGTTTAAGCTCCCGCGCGGGCATGACGTTATCCGGTGCGCCGCCCCTGCCGCCGCGGCCGCCCCCTCTTGCCCCCGGCCCAGCGGCTCCGCCGCCGCGGCCGCCCTGCGGTCCCTGGGCGAACATGGATGCAGCGGCCATGCACAGGAAGAGGAACATACCGATGCGCGATTTACTCCGACTCATAAAGGCCTCCTTGGTGATGCCGGGGAATTATAGCAGGGGACTTCATTCTTGACACCGGAGTGGGTCCCTTATAGTTTCGCAACGATGAAACGCCAGACCCTGACAGGGATGCTCTTTCTTCTGATCTCGGCAGGTGCAGTGGCGCAGGTTCGTGCGCCACGCCCGCCTGTGAACCGTCCTCCTGCGCCGACACTCGAAGACGGCACTCCCAATCTCGGAAGTATTGTTCCGAACAAGGGATACTGGGCTCCGACGCAGTATCAGGATTACACGGCTATTGTCGTTGAGCCAAAGGAGATCCCCTATCAGCCGTGGGCTGCCGCGCTGGCAGCCGAACGGAAAGGCTCCGGTTCACGTTACGACCCCAATGGATTGTGTTTGCCGCCGATGGGACCCCGTTTGATGACCACGCCTTATCCCATGGAAATTCTTCAGATCCCAAAACAGAAGCGCATCGTCATGATCTATGAAGGCGGCGCGCATATCTGGCGGAATATCTATATGGATGGGCGGCCGCACCCCCCGGCTGGCGAACTAACGCCGACCTGGCTGGGACACTCTGTAGGTCACTGGGAAGGAAACACGCTGGTTATTGACGTTGTCGGTTTCAACGAGGGCAGCTGGATCGACATGGGCGGCAAACCTCATACGAATAAACTGCACATCGTGGAGCGTTTTACTCGCACGGATTTGTTTACCCTGCATTATGAGGCGACGATCGAAGACCCCGGCGCATACACCGCGCCATGGAAGGTCGCTTTTGATGTGAACTGGGACCCGGAAGGCGAGATCCAGGAATACATCTGCCAGGAAAACAATCGTTGGGGCAACACTCTGGCGAAGTAACGAAGAACCCGGAGAGAATTTCGGTGACGTTGATTAAATTCGCGTAGCGAATTCAATCAACGTCACCGAAATTATCGACGTCACCGAAATTCTCTACCTGCCGTTGAAAACTGGCGTGCCGTCCGCTCTCATGATGGTGGCCTGGCCGATATTCATGGAGGTTTCGGATTTGGCTCTCAGTCCCTTCACCGTCACGGTTTCGCCGACCTTCAAGCTGTCGGCTCTCCAGCCTGCGCGATAGAGTGCATTCGGCGGGCTGCCTTCGACGCGATATTCGATGACCTTGCCATCCGCGCCCTTCACCGTGACGTGAGTGTAGATATGCGGATTTCCCCAATCCACCTTCTTCACGGTGCCGGTAAATGTGATGGGCTTATTGGTATCGAATTCCGCGGTGAGCGAATGATGAGCCACCAGCGGAACTGCCGCCATAAGAGAGCCAGCGACAACTAAACCTAAGAGTCTCTTTCGCATCATTACCTCCAGGACTTCCCGGGATTTCCCGGGGTTTCTAAGCAAACGTTTCCAGGCTGAAGGGCATCCTGCGGATGCGCTTGCCTGTGAGTTTAAAAATTGCGTTTCCCACCGCGGGAGCGATTGCCGGCGTTCCGACTTCCCCCATCCCTCCGGGACTGGCTGTGCTTGGCACGATATGAACCTCGACAACCGGCATCTCGTCAATGCGCAGCGGCTCGTACTGATGAAAGTTTGTCTGCTGCACACGGCCTTTGTCGAATGTAATTTGACCGCGCAGCGCAGCGCTGAGCCCATAAACGATCGCGCTCTGCATCTGCTGGGCGACGCCCGCGGGATTGACGACTTGTCCGCAATCGACCGCGCTCACCACGCGATGGACCCGAACTTTTCCCTGCACAATGGAAACTTCGGCAACCTGGGCGTTGAAGCTGCCGAAGCAATTCACCGCTGCGATGCCCAGAGCACGCCCTGCGGCCACGGGCTTGCCCCAACCTGCTTTCTCTGCCGCCAGGTTCACCGCGCCCAGCAGTCGAGTCTGGGTCGCCAGCAGGGCACGCCGAAATTCCACCGGATCCTTGCTGGCTTCGTGAGCCAGTTCATCGATGAAACTTTCCGTGAAGAACGTGTTCTGGGAGTGTCCAACCGACCGCCAGTAGTTGGTGGGAATGGTGAAGCCGGGCTCGTTGTATTCAACCTGGATATGGGGAATGTCGTACAAAATATCGTTGATGCCGGCAACACCCTCGCGATCGACGCCGTTTCGCAGGCCTGCGAACGACGAAGAGGAGACCCGCGCCGTCCACGCCACAGGCATGCCCGCCGCATCAAGTCCCGCCCGGAACTTCAGGTAGGCAGACGGACGGAATCGATCGGTCGAGATGTCGTCTTCGCGGGTATAGGTGAGTTTTATTGGGATGCCCAGTGCCTTCGAAATGCCCACGGTTTCGGTGACGTAGGCGCCGCCACCACGGCTCCCGAACCCCCCTCCCATATACAGCGTGTGCAGGTTGACCTTACTTGCCGGCAACCCGCTGGCCTGAATGGCGTTGCCGTTGGCGATGCTGGGAAGCTGGCTGCCGACCCACACCTCGCACGAATCGCCGATGACGCGGGCAACGCAGGTAAAAGGCTCCATCGGGGCATGGGCCAGGTAGGGGGCTTCGTAAACTGCCTCGACCCGTTTTGCCGCGGTGGAGAGAGCGGCTTCGCCCTGACCGCGCTTTGTCGCGACATTACCGGCGGTTTCAATCATCTGCGCCAGATGCTTGCGCATGCCTTCCGTGTTGAAGTCGGCGTTCGGGCCTTCGTCCCATTTCACGTCCAGGACTTTCCGGCCTTCAATGGCAGACCAGGTGTTGTCTGCGACGACCGCGATCCCCTCCGGAATCTGAACGACGTGTTTAACCCCCGTGACGGATTTCGCCCGCGTTGCGTCGAAGCTGACGACGGAACCTCCGACAACCGGTGGGCGCGCCACAACGGCGTACAACATACCGGGCAGCCTGACGTCCAGGGCATAAGTGGCCTGGCCGGTAATTTTCGCCGGCGTATCGAGCCGCCTGGTCGGTTTGCCGACGATCTTGAACTCCGCCGCAGGTTTCAGTTTGACGGAAGTTGTTTCGGGGACGGGAAGCCGGGATGCGGCGACCGCGAGCTTTCCATAGCTGAGTTTCGCGTTCGTCGCGGTATTGATGACGTTGTTGTTTTCGGCCCTGCACTGGGATTTGTCGATGCCCCATTGCTCTGCGGCAGCCTGAATCAGCATTTCGCGCGCGACTGCGCCGGCCTGCCGCAGCGGTGTGAAGGTGTTACGGATGGCTGAACTCCCGACCGTTCCCTGCAGCCCGCCGTTCGCATAGACCTGAGCGATCGGCGCGTACTCCCAGCGAATCTTTTTCCAGTCGCATTCGAGTTCTTCGGCCAGCAGCTGTGAAAGCGACGTGGTGGTCCCCTGCCCATTCTCCGGCTTGTGAATGATGAACGTCACCAGGTCGTCCGTGCCGATCTGCACGAAGGCGTTGAGCGGCATTGCCTCCGTGTCCGCCTCCAGGGCGAGCGCGGCTTTTCCGGGAAGATAGAATCCGATCAGCAGTCCGCCGGTAGCAGCGGTGCTGACCTTGAGGAATCCGCGACGGCTGAGTTTTTCGAGCGCGCTCATCGGGAGCCTCCCTGCGCAGCGCGATGAATTGCTTCGCGAATGGCTTGATAGGTGCCACAGCGGCAGATGTTGCCGCGCATTCCGGCGTCTATTTCGGCATCCGTCGGTTTAGGTTTGCTGGAGAGAAGGGCGGCGGCGCTCATGATCTGGCCGGACTGGCAATACCCGCATTGGGGAACGTCGGCTTCAAGCCATGCTTTCTGCACGGGATGGTTGCCGTCAGCGGACAATCCTTCAATGGTCGTGACGCGCTTTCCGGAGACATTCGAGGCCGGCGTGCTGCAGGAACGCAGCGCCTGTCCATCGATGTGGACCGTGCAGGCCCCGCATAACCCCATGCCGCAGCCGAACTTGGTGCCGGTCAGGCCCAGCGTGTCCCGCAAGACCCACAGCAACGGCATTTGTGCCGGCACCTCGACAGTGTGCTGCCGGCCGTTTACCGTGAGGGTAATGGCTGCCATCCGGACCTCCTCTAAATGTCTGCAAACCTATTAGAAATCAGGTCTAAGAATGGTCCCAAGCGCCATATCTGTCAAAGAAAAAAACGCTTTTTCTCCGGGCCTTGCCCCGATTTGAAGCTGTACCGCTACCCGAAGGCTGGTCCCCATAAGGGTGAGACGCGCCGGTAGACGCAAACCGATCCTGGTTTCCTGTGGCGCCCGGCCCTTCCGGAGCCTGTGAGGCCGTGGAGTTGTTGCGAGTTGTTGCGAGTTGTTGCGAATGGGGTCGGCTGCAACCGCAACGGCCGCTCTCCGCAAACGAAAAAAGCTCCCTCTGAGCCGGGCCGTCTGTCATATGATTCCATTGCCCATGAGTATGCGTGCGATGGTTCTGGGGGTTTTTCTTCTTGGCCTGCTCGGAACAGGGATCGAACTGTTGTTTCTTGGGCATACCGCCGGGTTGTCGCAGCTGGTTCCCCTTGTTCTACTCGTGATGAGTGTGCTATCGCTGTTGTGGCATGCGCTTGATCGGAAATGGGCCAGCCTCCGCGTGTTTCAAATCACCATGTTGTTGGTGGTTGCGGGGGGAGTCCTCGGTACCGCGCTGCACTATCGGGCCAATGAGGCTTTCGAACGGGAAGCGGACCCCCGGTTGGGCGGCATGGAACTGCTCTCAAGAGTCATGACCGGCGCGGCACCGGCTCTTGCGCCAGGAAGCCTGATCCAGCTGGGCCTGCTGGGCCTTGTCTATACTTTTCAACATCCGGCATCGGAACGAAAACAGGAGGAAACATGAGACAGCTACGAATCGTTTTCGCTCTCGCGGCGTTCATCGCCGTGCTAGCTCCACTTCAGGCCCAGGTTGGGAAGTCTGTGGGTGTACTTGACGCAAACAGAGCCACCGAACAGGAATTGATGACCGTGCCCCACATCACGCCTGCTCTGGCTAAAGCCATTATGGACAAACGTCCTTTTGCGAACGTCACCGAGTTGGGATCCGTACTCAGCCCGACGGTCCCCGCGGCGCAATTGACTGAAGTCTATGGAAAACTGTTCGTTCACATCAATCTGAACGCCGCCACCGACGACGAACTTCGAGCTATTCCCGCGGCTCAGCCGGCACGGATACTGAGGGAGTTCAAGGAGTATCGTCCCTATAAGTCGCTTGCCGATTTTCATCGGGAGATGCGCAAGTATTGGGACGAAACGGAAGTCGCGCGCCTCGAGCAATACGTCTTCGTTCCGGTCAGGCTGAACTCGGCGACGGACGAAGAAATTCTCAGCATTCCGGCGGCCCAACCCAATCGTATTCTTCGCGAGTTCAAGGAATACCGTCCCTACGCAGACATCGAGAAGTTCCGCCGGGAAATGGGCAAGTATTGGGACGCCAAGGAAGTCGCTCGGCTCGAGCGCTATATCACTTTGAACTAGGAGCCGATGGAATACGTCAATTTCGGTTTGACCGGTCTGAAGGTCTCGCGGCTTGCCCTCGGCACGATGGGCTTTGGTTCGAAATCGTGGCGTCCATGGGTCCTGGAGGAAGAGGAGAGCCGCCCCTTCATCCGTCGTGCGCTCGAACTCGGTATCAACTTGTTCGACACGGCCGACATCTATTCCTTCGGCAGATCCGAAGAGATTCTGGGACGCGCCCTGAGAGACTTCTCCGCAAGCCGTGATCGCACGATCATTGCGACCAAGGCCTTTCTTCCCATGAGCGACGACCCCAACGATCGCGGGCTGTCGCGCAAACATCTCTTTCACTCCATCGACGCGAGTCTGAAGCGATTGGGCACCGACTACGTCGATCTCTATCAGATTCACCGATGGGACTCGAACACGCCGATTGAAGAAACGCTGGTCGCCCTGCACGACATCGTGAAAGCCGGCAAGGCACTCCACATCGGAGCGTCGACGATGTCCGCCTGGCAATTCGCCAGGATGCTCTACACGGCGGACCGTCTGAATGTGACGCGGCCGGTTTCCATGCAGCCCTACTACAACCTTCTGTATCGCGAAGAGGAACGGGAGATGATTCCGCTCTGCCGGGCTGAAGGAATTGCGCTTATCCCCTACAGTCCGATCGCGCGCGGTTTCGTGACCGGCGAACGGCGCAAGGCGGACTGGGGCGATACCGTTCGCGCCAAAACCGACGACTACATGAAGAAGCTTTATTACGCGCCGCAGGACTTTGCCATCACTGCGCGGATTACCGAAGTCGCCGGCCGGCGCGGTCTTCCCAACGTGCAAGTCGCGCTCGCGTGGGTGCTGCAGCAGGCGGGAATCACAGCTCCGATTGTCGGGGTGACCAAGCTGGATCAGTTGGATCAGTTGGTGGGCTCTCTTTCAGTAAAGCTGGACTCCGCCGAACTGCAGGCGCTGTCGGAGGTCTACCAGCCACACGAGGTCATCTCGGATTTGCCGCGCCCGAAGAAGTGAGCGCCGAAATACCGATTTTCAGGAGGAATATTGCTCGAAAAGGGTGAATCCCACGATCCCGTTGCAGCCAGCCATGTGAAATACGTGGCCGCCGTGACGGCAGGCGACGTGGAGTCGGTGATTTCGCTGTTTCACAAGGATGTTGTTTTCATGCCCCCCAACGACCGAACCGTGCACGGCGAATTGGAACTGCGCGAATGGCACCAGGATTATTTCCAGCATTTCTCGATCGTGAGTCTGCAGGAAACAGAACGCGAGATCAAAGTCCTGGGGGACTGGGTGATCGAACGGTGGGCCTACACCGTTGCCATCGAGGCCCTTGTCGGCGGCGAAAGTATTCGCGACGAAGGCCGCTTCCTGATGAACTGGACGCGCGAGCCCGACGGTATCTGGAGAGTCGCCTATGCGATGTTCAACAGCGTGCAGCCGGTAGGTTCCGGCACCAGCCGCTTCCTTGCCACCATCCGCAAGCCTTGACCCGGGAATCGGATCGACCTTTACAATCCTGCCGGGTTTGGGATAGATAATTCTTATGGCTGAAACGTCACGCTACTCCGCCTCTGCGTTTCTCGATACCTGGGTGAACCATGCCTGGAGCGACGGCGTTCAGCTGGCTTCCCTCCCGGACCTGTCGGAGCTTGTCGTGGAGACATACAACAGCGTCTACCAGATCACCACCATAGATGGCGCCGGACGCGAGATTCTGATTCGCGGCGGAAAATTTTTTCCGGAGACAATGGCTGCACGCCTTTGCGGAAGCTCCCTTCGCGGCAGCTTTCTGAAGACGGGCGGAATCTATGTGGGGTTCAGTATGGAAGTCCTTTGCCAGGGACAGACAATCGTGACCAGCTCTGTTCGCTGTATCCACCTTCGCTCCGAGCCCCGATGAATGCTCCCCGATTCAAATGGAAAGCCGCTGACGGAAAAGTTCAGGAATATCTGATCGCTTCGAGTGAAATCACAATCGGGCGTGCGGGAGGCGTGGACCTCGTCCTCATCAGCCAGCACGTATCGCGCCATCACGCGAAGCTCGTGGCCAGCCAGGAAGGGTACGAACTGCAGGATCTCGACAGCACCTACGGCACCTTCGTGAATGGCCAGCGCGTCAGCCGCCAGTTCCTCTCTCATGGGGACAAGATCGTCTTCGGCAAGGGGGACGAGTTTCACTATCTTGTGGACAACTCCGAGCCGCGTCATGAGATCGATACAACCCGTATCGTGCAGAAATCGTTTACAGATCTTGGAAGGGTTCTGCCGTCTGAGGCTTCGGACCTGGAGAAGATTCTCTGCATCCTCAATTTTCAGAACGAGTGGAATCAGGTTTTTACTCCCGACAATGCGCTCTACCAGATTCTCGAGCACGCTCTCCGCATCAGCGGCGCTGAACGCGCTTTCATCATGACGCAGAAGATGGATGGGTACGGCTACGCGGCAGGGATGGATGGGGACAAACGCCGGCTTTCGGAGTCCCAGTTTCGTACCAGCCAAAGCATTGTGCGCGAAGTTGTTGCGAAGCGACGCGAAGTTTACATGGTGGCAGGCATTCAAGGCGATTTCGCCGCGCAGGCGAGTATCGTCGGCATGAATCTCCGCGCAATTGCATGTCTTCCCTTGTTGGGAATTCCAACAGACGGCGATTCCGCGGCCATCCTCGGGATCCTTTATCTCGACAGCACGAAGGCGATGCACTCTTTATCCGGTCTTGATCAGAAGATCCTGGGTAAACTCGCCGTGGAAGCGGGCAATGTGCTCGAGCGCGTCGAGATGATGAAGAGTATCGAGCACAGGAAGAGTCTCGAACTCGATCTTGCCCGCGCTGAAGAGACGCAGCGCAGTTTGTTGCCGCGCGAGATTCCGAATCTGCCCCACCTGAAATTGAGCGCGTTTTGCCGGCCGACTCGATATGTGGGCGGCGACTTTTACGATTTTCAGGTGATGCCCTCCGGTGAGCTCATCTCTGTCCTGGCCGACATTTCAGGAAAGGGCATCGCGGCGTCGGTCCTCAGTTCGATGATCCTCGGCTGCCTCCAGCTCCTTCTGCGTTCCGGCGATGCGCCGGTTGACGCCTTGAACCGGCTGAACAAATTCATCCATTCGAAGTCGTCGGGGCGATTTGCCACGATGTTCCTCTGCTCTCTTTCCCCCGACGGGAGGGGGAGCTACATCAGTGCAGGTCACAACCCCGCCTACGTCTACAGATCGCCCAGCGGCGTCATCGACGAGCTGCCTTCCACAAATCTGGTTCTCGGAGCGTTCGATTTCGTTCAATTCGAGACCGCGCCGGTAGAACTCGCACCCGGCGATCTTCTGTTTGTGTACTCCGATGGCCTTACCGAGGCCGAGAATGTCAATGGCGACATGTTTGGTGAGGAGCGCGTTAAGGAAATCATCAGGAGAGAGGGCGAAGCAGGCGTCGAGCGCGTTCACCAGTCTGTCATTTCAGCGATCGAAGAATTCACGCGCGGGCGCGATCAGACCGACGACATCACCATCGTCATCGCGGAACGACGTTGAATGCGGAGAGGAATATGAGCAAAGAAGCCAGTGCGGACCCCGTTGCCGAGTCGCACCGTCGTTTTGTAGACGCCTGCCTGAAGAGCGACGTGGCCACGCTCCTCTCTCTTTACAGCGATACCGCCGTGATGATGGCGCCGAACGAGCCGACAATTTTCGGGAGCAAAGAGATCGAGGAATGGCATACCGAGTATTTCGGAGGGTTTCGCATCGTCACTCTGGAAGAGACCGAGCGGGATGTCATGGCGTTCGACGACTGGGCGGTGGAGCGATGGGCCTATCTGGTGGCGATCCAGTCTCTCAGCGGCGTCGATCGTATCCGTGACGACGGCCGTTTCCTCACCATCTGGAAACGGGAAGAAGGCTCCTGGCGAATCGCTCAGATCATGTTCAACAGCATTCGCCCGGTCGGTTCCGGCACCAGCCGCTTTCTCGTTCGCCTGAAAGAGAAGAGCGACAAGTAACGAATCTCACGATTTCGCCAGCTTCTCCGGAAACGACTCCCGCAGCTTGGCCAGCTTGGGTCGCGCCACGAACGCGACGTACGGCTGATTCGGGTTCAGCGCCGCATAGTTCTGATGGTAGGCCTCCGCCACGAAAAATTGCTTCAGGGGTTCCACCGTTGTGACAATCGGACTTGCAAAGACTCCAGCCTGATCGAGTTGACGAATATAGGCTTCGGCGATGCGCCGCTGCTCTTCATCGACATAAAATACCGCCGATCGATACTGGGGACCGACATCGTTACCCTGACGATCCCGTGTTGTGGGATCGTGAGCAACGGAGAAATGAATCTTGAGCAACTGGCCAAACGTGACCTGGTCGGCGTTGTAGACAATTTCGATCGACTCGGCATGCCCGGTGCTGCCGCTGCAAACGCTCCTGTAGTCCGCAGTCGCCGGCGTACCGCCTACATATCCGGACCGCACGGATTCAACTCCGCGAAGTTCCCTGAAGACGGCTTCCACGCACCAGAAGCAGCCGCCGGCAAAGACGGCCACTGAGGTGCCCGGCTTTGCCGCCAGCGGAGTGTCGAGTGCCGGGTCTGGAAACTGCGGGATCGGAATTCTGCAACTTTCAGCCATCTCTATCTCCTGATTCGAGGCAGCGTGCCCCGAATTCCTTACCTCCGGGCTGGCGTAAACGAAAGATTGTCCGAGAAGAATGGCAACACCTTCTGTTCGATGCGGTCGGGAACGTGATTCGTGTGATCGCCCTCGTAGGTTTCGAAGGTGTGGTTGATGCCGAAGGTGGTAAAGCTCTCTTCAAGTTGGCGGTTAGAGGCTGCGAGGCCATCCTGCAGTCCCACATCCATCATGATGGCGTGGTACTTCTTCAGGTTTGTGAGGTACTGATCGACCATGACCAACGGAGAATTGGCCACCCACTTCGCGGCAATCGCGGGAACGGGCTGTCCGTCCTTCGTGGGCATGTCATAAAAGGTTGGCGGGTTGTTCGGATTCGAAGACCATGCTGCAGCTTCTGCCGCCTGAGTGTTTCCGAAACCACCGCCGCGTCCGCCCCGGCCTCCCTGTCCTCTGCCTGCCGCGGGTGCTGCCCCTGCCGCGGGTGCCGCCGCCGGCGCTGCTCCGCGATTTCCGGCCTGGCCGCCCCCTGCGCGCGCGCCGGGATTGTTCATGAGGCAGCAGGCGCTCATGATGTACAAGCTCGAGAACACATCGGGGCGTTTCATGCCAATGCGCACGGTCCCGTATCCCCCCATGGAGTGTCCGCCAAGCCCCCGGCTCATGCGGTCGGGAATCGTGCGGTAGTGACTGTCCACGTAGGAGACGAGGTCTTCGGCAATGTAGGTTTCCCAGTCGCCGATCGTCGGAGAACTCGAATACATGCTGCCGCTATAAAGGGTGAATGCGTCCGGATTCACGAAGATCATCTCTTTCATTTTTCCAGCCGCAATGTCCTTGTCCGCTGCCTCCGCCATCCTGGTGAAAGGCATCCAGCGTTCCGCGGTAAGGCCGTAGCCATGCAGCATATACACCACCGGATATCGCTGCGCCGTGTTCGTCGTGTAGCCCGGCGGCAGGTAGATGAAAACATCCCGATCCGGGGAATCGCCTTCGAGATTACCTTCAAGCGACTTCCCATGTACCTTGATATGCTCGACTGTACCTTTCTGAATCGCGGCAGCAGGCGCTTGTGCCCACAGGGAGCCGCACAACACCAGGCAGAGCAGAACGGAAAGAAACAATTTCATGACTGAAACCTCCGCGGATTCCAAGGATGGCGGAATTCTATTGGATTGAGGGACAGAGAGCAATTTCGGCAGTGGCCCCGTTCAACTGGGCCACCGCCGGGATTCCTCTTCCGGTTTCGGAAAACCAGCGAGCGATGGCAGGTTCCCTGCGGTCCGCGCGTGGCTCATCGACCGCGATCAAGCCGGAGGTGGAACCGTGCACCGGCTCTTCGGTGCCGGGCGCTGCCTCTTCGGCGCGGATCTGGAGCGGGTGGCGCCTTGTTCAGGCGCCAGGACTCGCAGTCTATTTGTTGAGAGACTCGAGTGCCTTCGCCTCGTCGTTGTAGGTGTCGAAGACGGTCAATAGCTTGGTCATCTGTAGAAGGTCTTTCGCTTTCTTGTCCAGATTCAGCAGCTTTACGTCGCCCTGTTTGTTTCTCACCGACGTGTAGATGGCGATGAGCTCACCCAGTCCGGCGCTATCGATATGCGATACTCCTCCCAGGTTGAGAATGAACTTGCTGCTTCCGTCTTCGATGAAGCGGCGGGTTGTGTTGCGAAGCAGCAATACGGCTTCCCCGATTGCCAAGCGTCCCGACATGTCGATGATCACGACATCGCCCGACTTACGGGTGTTGAGCGTAAATGACATACAGTCTCCTCACTTTGAATTCAGAGCGGGTACTCTAATCGACGCCCGGGGATTTAGCAATCGTTGGCACGCGATTGTGTGGCCCGCGATTGGGGAAGTTTGGGGGCTGCCGTTGCCGATGATGAAGGGAGCCCCGCTGCAGCGCACCGCTTACTTCAATGTTTCGCGGATTGCGGCCTCGATCGTGGCTTCTGTTTGCAGACTGACCAGATGCTTCACGATTTTGCCCTGACGATTCACAAAAAACATCGTGGGAAACAGCGCCACACCGCCATAGGCGTACTGCATGGTGGGCGTCAGGTGGCCGGTCATGAACCGGATTCCCTGAGCCTTCACGTAGTTTGTCCGGACGGAATCCGCATAGGGCAGTTCGAGGACGTGATCGGCGTTCACGGCAATGATCTTGAAACCCTGCGAGGCATAAGCGTTGTAAAGCTTCACCAGCATCGGCGTTGTTTGAACGCAGGGCGGGCAGTTGGAGAACCAGAAGTAGACCAGGTGGGGCTGGCCTTTGATGTCGGCCGAAGTCAGGATCTGCCCCGAGAATTGCGCGATTGAAAACGGCGGAGCCTGGCGGCCTTCCCATCCAACGATGGTACGTTCCACGGCTTTGCCGAAGTTTGGATCGGCCCTGATGACGGCGACATCGATCTTCGTAATTTCTCCGGTGCGCGCATCTCGCGTCATGTACTTCGGGATGCGAGGATCAGATTCCATGATGCGGAGAATGACATCCATTTCGCCGGGAACCTTGAATGCGAATTGGTCCGATAGCTCCTTCAGCGTCGGAATGCGTTTTGTTCGCTCCTGAAACTCCACGATCGCATTGGGAATCTTGAAGAACGTGTTGTACAGACGCTGGAGAGCCTGCTGCTCGTCCGGAGCTTTGAACACATTATTGACGAGGTCCGAAACGATGACGGGCTGTCCCGGCTTCACATTCGCCTTCAGATAGTTGACGACGCGCGTTTCGGCGTCCGGTTGTTGTAACATCGCGGCTATCAGAACAGTTCCAATCCAGAGTTTCATAAGGTTCTACCGACCGCGGCTCAACCGGATTTCCCGGTCGCTGCCTTTGAGATATTTTTCGAACACGGCGTCGATCCCTTCCAGTGCGAGACGCATGCTTGAAGGGCGCCAGGTCCTCCACCCACCGAACTCATTTTCGAAGATACGGTAATCATACCATCGACCTTTGACGGCTGCCTGCACCGCAAACTGCTGGAGTTGCTGAAATGGCGCCGCGGGATTTTGCCTCGCGTAGAAGAACACCACCGGGGTCCGAAGCTTGTCGACGAAGTTCACGATCGATCGTTCGTAGTAGGCCATCGGGTTGTCGATCGGTGTGGACCCGATCATGTAATGGGACCAGTCTTCGGTGCCCGGATACGATGCCGCAGTGACGGCATCCACGATGGCATTGATGGCAACGGCCGCTTTGAAACGGGTTTCCCCGCGAATCAGCGCCGCCGTGGTGAGAAATCCTCCGGTCCCGGCCCCCATCACGGCGAGCTTTTCGACGTCGATCAGGCCTTCCGAGGAAAGGCGATCCAGCCCGAAGAGTGCATCGCGGACGTCGTAATCGCCGCCGTGGCCGGCCACAAGCTCCCGGTACTCGCGGCCGTGGCCGCCGGAGCCGCGAACGTTGGGGGCGAAGACCAGGTAGCCGTTGCTGGCGAGGAACTGGACGAAAGGGTCCCAGGCGACAGCTTGGGTGCCATCGATCGAGTCGCGGAAGAGGAGTACCGCGGGATGGCCGCCACGCGGCTTTGGCCCTTTGGGTTTGTAGACGAGGGCGGAGATCTCCTGGCCGTCGAAGCTTCGGTAACTGATGTGGTCCGGCCAGACGAATCGACTCTCCCGCCGCAGCTCGCCGGACATGGAGTGTGTCAGCTGCAGCGCCTGCGACCCGCCGAGCCCGCCGGCCCAAACATCCGATGCCTGCGCAGGATCGGAGTGGGTGAAAGCGATGCGTTTGCTGTCGGGTGACCAGGCCAGCATCCCCGGGGGGCTTTCAGAGACCGGTAAACGCGCGGCGCCTGATGAACCGGCGCCAAATCCGCCGTTTACGCCGTCTGCGTCTGAAATCCGTACAGTGTGGTTATCGGCGAGGTTGATTCCAAAGACGTGGAAGATCGAATTTTCAATGCGCACGTACGCCACCATTTTTCCGTCCGGAGACCATTTGGGCGATACGTTGTCGGCCGTGCCGGACGTCAGGGTTTGCCGCGAACCGTTCTGCGTGTCGAGAATGTAAAGGTTGCTGAAGCCCGTTTCGTCGGAGGTATAAACGATCCGTCTTGAGTCGGGCGCCCAACTCGGAGACATATCGCGGAATCGGGGTGTGCCGGGAGTGATCAGGCGGGGCTCTCCGCCCTCGGCCGGAATGATGAAGATGTCTTCGTTCTCACGTCGTTCGTCCCTCAACTGAAGGAGGTTGGCGACGAATACCAGAGACTTGCCGTCGGGTGACCATTGCAGATCCGATGCCGGCGCGTCGGTGAGCTTGCGGACCATGCCGGTCCCCACGTCCACGCTCATCACTCGCATCTTGCTTCCCGAGCGCTCGGTGAATGCGACCTGACGGCTGTCGGGAGACCATACCGGGTCGCTTTCTTCCGCCGACGTATCGGTCAGGCTGAGGATGGAGTCATCGGAAAGGTTGATCGCTCGGAGATCGCTGTTGCCGTCGTCTTGATAGGCGATGAACGCCAGCCACTTCCCGTCAGCTGACCATCGGAGCTGTTTCTTGAAGCGCTGAGTGGAGGTGATCCGCTGAGTCTGTCCACCGTTGCTGGAGACCGTCCAGATGTCGAACCCCCCTCCGGCGGGGCCGATGTAGGCCACCGTCTTGCCGTCGGGTGACCATGCAAACTCGTAAACTCCGCCGATGGATGCAACCTGCTCCGCGCGCAACGGGACGCGCGCGCCTTCCTGGGTGACGAGCGTGCCGATCGTTATTGAAATGATAAAGATAGCGGCCCCTGCCGCCATGCGTCGCTTATATCCGTCCACTATGTCCCGCCAGGTCCTTCAGTGTAGCACCCAGACAATCCCGGGGCAGGAAAGGCATTGAAACGCCGGAAAGATCGGCGATAATCTCTCGATCGCATTTTTCTTGTGAGGCCTATTGGGAGGATGGTGTCGTTATGAGTCTGAGTCTAAAAACGCGCAGATTTGAAGACGTCGTGGTTCTGGATCTGTCGGGGAAACTGACGATCGGAGAGCCCGTGCTGCTGCTGCGCGAAAACTTGCGCTCCGGTGTCAGCGAGGGCGAGCGCAAATTTATTCTGAATCTCGGCGAGGTGAATTATATCGACAGCTCCGGGCTGGGCGAACTTGTGTCGTCCTACACGACGATTCGAAACAAAGGCGGAGACGTGAAGCTTCTAAAGTTGACGTCAAAAACCAAAGACCTGCTCCAGATGACAAAACTGCTAACGGTCTTTGACGTCTATGAAGACGAAGCAAAGGCCATTGCATCCCTGAAGGGACAGAAATAGTAATGACAACGAAGTACGAGATTCTCAAGAGACGCCGGGTGAATCGCGCCAAGAAAAAATCCCGTCTGAAGCGCAGAGCGCAGGAACACCACCAAGCCCGAAAGGGGTAGTGAGCTACGAAAAAGCCTTCGAGGCTTTGAAGGCAGGAGACTTCAAAGCCGCCTCAACACTGCTGGAAAAAGCCGCCGAGGAAAGCGGCTACGCCTCCGATCCCATCAATCATGCCTACACGCTGGCTCTGTATCGTGCCGGCGAGAAGGATCGGCTTGCACAGGCGGCCTTTCGCATCGGGGAATCCCTTGTCGACACCGATCCGGGTTCGGCGATGGATTACTTTCAGCGGGCCTTCCTCGCCGGCTCTGACGTGCTTGATGCGGCCAAGATGCGCCGACTGGCGGAAATCTTCGAAATATGGGCGGTGCCCAGGGAGGCGTGTGAAAGCCGGATCGTCCGGCCCATCCGGAAAGTCGCCCACGTTGTGGGCAGCCTTGCCGTCAGCCACCGTCCGGCCGCCTACGCTCGGCTGCTGGTTCAGAGCCTGAAGCAGCACGGCGTGGATTCGACCGTATTTACAACCGAATGGTCCTCATCCTGGTTCGTGAATCCAACCGGCCCGCCCGAAGCGGAGAATCTGGCTGTCGGCTCTGAAGTTGTGGTGGCGTCGACCGAGGGTGATTTCAATGAACGCGCCGAGCGCATTGCGGCCTCGATTCGCGCTTCCCGCGTGGACGTCGCGTTCTATCACGGCGGCCTCCGGGAGCAGATTACAACCAGGGTTGCTGCAATTCGACCCGCGGCCATTCAGGTTCACGTCGGCCGGCCGGCCGAAACCGCCGCAGCGCTGTTCGATTTGAAGCCCGGGATACTCCCCGCTTCCGACATCGAAAGCCGAATGCAGGCGTATCCGCCAAATACCCGCCAGAGTATGGGGTTGGAATCCGCGGGTTCCGTCTCTGCGACCTTCGGAGATCTCCAAAATGCCGAAGGATCGGGATTCCTGCGGGCTGTTGCCGGAATCCTGCAGCGCTTTCCCGGGCATTTCCATTTGTTCGCGGGCTCGGGTGATGTGAAGGCGATCCGCGCTTACCTGCATAGAGAAGGTGTTTTGCCGCGAGTGCGCTTTCTTGGACGGATGTCGGACGTCGCACCCGTCATGGCTGTGATCGACATCTATCTCGCGTCGTTTCCGCACGCGGAAGACGAAAAGATGCTCGACGCCATGGGTGCAGGCAAGCCGGCTGTGGCTCTGCGCTTCCCGCCGGGCCCGCTCAACTTGAGCGCCGAAATCCTTGGCGTTCCGGAATTGATCGCGTCCGGTGAAACGGAATATGCCGAGATCGCGATGCGGCTGCTTCGCGATCGGGAGGCGCGCGATCGCGCCGCGGCAGCGGTCCTGACACGTTTTCGGAAGGAGTTTGATCCCTCTTCGCTGGGTTCGCGGTACATGCGTCTGGTGGAGAGCCTTATCCTTCCCGCCTGACGCCCATACTTGCTGCCGAGTCTTTGTCGTGATAAAAAGTCGTTGTTGTGAATAAACGACATCTGGTTTCGACGCTGCTGTTATTCATTTCGTCCTCGGCTGTTGCCCAGTCCACGCGGGCGGAACTCTATGGTGTTGTCCGAGATCCTGCGGGGTTCGCGGTTCCCGGTGCGGCCGTCGAACTCCGAAACACGGGAACCCATGCCGGTTCATCCGCGGCTACGGGTGCCGATGGGATCTATCGTTTCGTCGCTATTGTGCCCGGAACCTACGAACTGACGGTGCGCAGGGAAGGCTTTTCCGTTCTTCGGCGCTCAGGTCTCAAGCTGTCGGTTGGCGACCAGATTCCTCTCGACCTTGTCCTGATGGTCGGCAGCCTCACGCAGACCGTGGAAGTCAGCGAAACGGCGCCCTTGCTGCAGTCTGCGCGCGGTACGGTGAGCTTTGCCGTCGGGCAGGAAAAACTTGCAGCGCTTCCGCTGGATGGACGTAACTTCATTCCGCTGGTCGCGCTCTCCCCGGGTGTTATGCTGCCTCCGGCTTCGACGCTGCCCCGTATCAACGGCAGCCGGCCGCGCACCAGCGAATACCTTTACGACGGCATCAGCGTGCTGCAGCCCGAACCCGGCCAGGTGGCGTACTTTCCGGTCGTAGATGCCATCCAGGAATTTCGCGTCGAGACAAACAGCTATTCCGCCGAATTCGGCCGGTCCAACGGCGGGGTAGTGATGGTCAACCATCGCGCGGGAACGAACGTTCTGCATGGCACGGTGTTCGAGTTTTTCAGAAATGAGGCGCTCAATGCCCGCAATCTCTTCACGCCCGCGGGACCGAAACCTCGATTTCGCCGCAACCAGTTCGGCTTTGTTCTCGGAGGTCCGATTCAGAAGGACAAGACCTTCTTCTTTGCCGATTTTCAGGGGACTCGGTTGCAGGTCGGCACGCCCCGCACGAGCACCGTTCCGACCAGCCTCGAACGCCGGGGAATCTTCAGCAGTGTGATCTACGATCCGGCAACGACGACGGTGACGAACGGCGTCTATTCCAAAACGGCCTTTCCGGCCAACACCGTTCCGCTCACCCGCTGGGACCCCGTGGCAGCCGCCCTGATCACTCGCTATCCCAAACCGAACGTCTTCACTTCTTCAGGTGCTGAAGCGCCGGCGAATAACTACACCAGGGTCGCCAACGAAAATACGGCACAGGCCCAGGCCGGCATCCGCCTCGATCGGGATGTCGCCGCCACGCAGAAGCTGTTCGGTCGATATGAATATTTCCACGACCACTCCACTCCCGGCACGCCATTTGCCGGGGGCGATGGCAGCATTACTTCCGGAATTACCGGCGTGACGGGCACGGGCGCTCACAGCCTCGCTCTCGACCATACGTGGACTCTGTCTCCCCATTGGGTCAACCAATTGCGATTCGGCTACACCCGCCGGGGATTCAGCCGGGAGTCGATTCGCGGAGACCAACCGGCTTCCGCTGCCACGGGCATTCCGAACATTCCGGCTTCGGCATTTCCCAACACTTTCCCGACGTTCGATATCGTGGGATTCCAGCAACTGGGGGCAGTGTCCAACGGAAATGCAGAATTTTCGACATCCGTCTCCCAGGTTGTGGATAACCTTTCATGGTCACGCGGCCGCCAGAGCATGAAGATGGGCGCCGACATCCGGGCCGAGCATCTCGAAGTTCTGCAACCGCCAAATCCCACCGGACTATTTCAATTTACGAACATTCCGACGTCCGGTCTGACGGCCGTTGGAACGTCCACGCCGGGCACCGGAAACGCTTTCGCGTCGTTCCTGCTGGGGCGGGTTCAGAACTTCTCTATCGATATCCAGCAGGAACCACTGAAGCTTCGGGCAAGGGTCGCCGAGTTTTTCATCCAGGACGATATCCGTGCGTCGAACCGGCTGTCGCTCAACATCGGCCTCCGCTACACGTTGAATTTCCCTTCAACCATCGACGGAGATCGCGGCGCGGTTTTCAATCTCAACACACAGCGGCTCGACTACTTCGGCAGGAACGGTTATCCGCGAACGGCACGGAATCTGGAATGGGGGAATGTGGCGCCGCGCATCGGAATTGCCTTCAAGTTTTCAGACCGCTCTGTCAGTGCGTTCCGGATACGGGTTGACCTGGATCGAGCAATCCGGTATTACCACGCCCTTCACGACACCACTGTTTCCGTTTATTCAGACCGCCGGGCAGAGATCGCCTGACAACATCTTTCCTGCCTTTGTGCTGTCCGTGGGGCCGTCAACCCAGGTTCTGGATCCCGGCAATCCCGATATCGGCCTTGGTCAGGGCGTTTTCAGCGTAAATCGGAAGCAGAAGAGCGGCTACGCCCAGCAATGGAACCTGTCCGTGCAGCATACGATTCGCAGAACATGGAGTTTCGAACTGGGGTATCTCGGGTCGAAGCTGACGAACCTTGGCGTACCCGACGTGAACCTGAACCAGCTTACCGTCGAGCAACTTGTGCAAGGTGCGGCCCTGACCCAGAGTGTTGCCAATCCGTACTTCGGCGAAATTCCGGCGTCTTCGACGATCGGCGGCCCGACGATGGCGCGCCAGCAGTTGCTGCGCCCCTACCCGCGATTCACGACGGTGACTCTCTATCGAAACAATGTCGGGAACTCGACCTATCATTCGTTTCAGACGCGAATCGAGAAAACACTCGAGCATCGAATGACGTTCAACCTCGCCTACACATTCTCGCGGCTCATCGACGATGCGGGTGCCGTGTTCGACGCTGCGATCCTGACAGGGCCCGTCGCGACGTTCCAGGTCGCGGACAGTCACAACCGCAGGCTTGAGAAGGATCAATCCACCGGGAGTATCCCGCACGTATTGTCCGGGTCGTTTGTCTGGAACACGCCTCTGATCGGATTGCAGCTCACCGGTCTGTTCCGTGCACAATCGGGCAGCCCGCTTCCCGTAACCCAGGCAACAAACTTTAACGCGTTTGCCGGATTTGGCATCCAGCGTCCAAATCGCGTGGCCGACCCGGAGCTCCCGAAGGGCCAGAGATCCACCGGGCGCTGGTTTAATACGGCGGCATTTACGACGGCCCCCCAATTCACGCTGGGTAACGCCTCCCGCAACCCGGTGACCGGGCCGGCCTATCGAACGTTGGATCTCATGTTGGGAAGAACCTTCGTTCTCCGCGAGGATCTCAAGCTGGAGCTGCGGGCCGAGGCCTTTAACGCGACCAACACTCCATCGTTCGCTGCTCCGAACACAGGTTTTGGAACGGCTGCGTTTGGCGCGATTACACGGGCCTTCGATCCGAGAGTCTTTGAACTGGTGGGGAAGCTCTCGTTTTAGACCGAAGTGCGGCGATGCAGCCAATGGGGGCGCCGTGAGGCAAACGACCGTTTTCCCCTGATTTTTCAAACACAAGCTTTAGGGCGATAGCATTTGGTACGATCACATCGGCTTCGATCCCAGAGGTTTTGAGCGGGGCAACTTCCTTCCGATGAAACCCATGAAGAACAGAGTTCGCAGCAAACTGGCCGAAATCCGAAGCAGCCGCGGCGTTGCGGCTGCGGCGATCGCGAAGCGTGTGGGTGTAACACGCCAGACGATCTATGCGATCGAGGCAGGCAATTATGTTCCCAACACCGAAGTCGCACTCCGTCTGGCGCGGGAATTAGAGGTTCCCGTCGAGGAATTGTTTACGCTGGCAGAGGCGGAGTCCTCTGGCGCCGTTTCGCTGCCAGCGGAGTATCTGAGCCCCTCGAAGGCAAGCAAGGGGCAGGCGGTGCGTCTGGGACAGGTCGGCACGAAGCGGGTGAGTGTGCCGGTTTCTGCTTCCCCATACTTCCTCCCTGAAGCCGACGGCATCATCACGGACCGTACCCGGGTGGCCGTGTTTTCTTCTGATGCCGGCGTCAGGAAGCGGATCGTTCTGGCGGGGTGCGATCCCGCGACGAGCCTGCTCGCAACAATGGTGGAGCGGGGAACCGGTCTGGAAGTGATCCACGCTCCGGCATCGAGTGAACTCGCGCTGCGCTGGCTGAAGGAAGGGAAGGTTCACATTGCGGGATCTCACCTTGAGGATCCCAGGACCGCGGAGTTCAACGTGCCGTTTATCCGGCGCGAATTCGGCAACGAAGAAATCGGTGTCGTCACTTTTGCGGAATGGGAGGAGGGTTTTGTGGTCCCAAAAGGGAATCCCCGCAGTATCCGCGGCGTCGGCGATCTCACCCGCAGGAATGTCGTATTTATCAACCGGCAGCCCGGTTCCGGCAGCCGGCTGCTGATCGACAAGTTACTGCGCGAAGCGGGCGTGCCACACTCTTCCATTCAAGGCTACAGCCGCATTGCTGCCGGACACCTGGCTGCCGCTTATGCCGTTGTTTCCGGTGAGGCGGATTGTTGTCTCGCCACGCGCTCCGCCGCCCGCGCCTTCGACCTCGGCTTCGTACCGCTCCGCAGTGAACGTTACGACTTCGTTTTTCGCACCGGCGCTCTGGAGTTTCCCTCGGTCCAGACTTTCATGGATGTCCTGCAGCGCGCCTCGCTCCGGCGCAAGCTGGAGACGCTTGCCGGCTACGACACCAGCAAGACGGGGACGCGGATTGTGTGAGGCCTGAGATGAACGCCAGCCCTGACGGCCGGAACGGATTCTGACCCGCAAGGGACTGTTTCCTGCCGGGCGCGATGATAGAATTCGTCAGGGTACTCCTTGAAAAAGAAACCGGCAAAGAAGGTGGCTGCCAGACGCCGTCGTGCGATGCCAGGGCGGGCCATCTTAAGTCCTGAGGAGAGCACTGGTTTCGAAACGGCAGCCGTGGGGATATCTGCGCAGATCCGAAGCCGGCACATGCCGCACGGCACGCTGATGGACCCGATTTTCGCTACCCCGGAAAGCGAGCAGATCGTCAGCTACACGCACGCCGCCGATTCTGCCATCTGGACCGGCCACTATCTTGCTGCGGAAGCATTTCGCTATCGGGTGACCGGCAGTCCTGTAGCGCTCGACAATATTCAAGCCGCTCTTGCCGGCATTCGCTCGCTGGTCGAAATCACTGGAGGTGGGCTTCTCGCCAGAGCCGTCTTCCCCCCTGACAGTCCTTATGCGGAGGCGATCAAGAAGGAAGAGGGCAGCCACGGAGTTTTTCAAGCGTTCCTTCGGGGCAAGCCCTGCCTGTGGCTGGGGGGGACGTCTCGCGACCAGTATTCGGGCATCTTCTTTGGTCTCGGCGTTGCATTGGAGCACGTGCCTGACGTCCGTAACGATGTGGTGGATCTCATTGACAGGCTTGCCGGGCATTTGGTGGACCACGCCTGGGTCGTGCGGATGCCAGACAAGATCAGCACGGTGTTCCTTCAGCGTCCGGACCAGCAGTTGGCGTTTCTGCAGATTGCCCGAAAGGCGAACTCGGGGCGATTTAACGGCAGTTACAGTGCCATGCGGTTTGCTCTTGCGGCTTCGGTGATTATTCCGATTTCATACGAGCTGCTCGACGACCACCATCACTACTTCAAGTTCAATCTGAACTCCATCAACTTATACAGCCTGATTCACCTTGAAAGTGACCGCTCGTTTTTCAAGAAGCTCTATCTGCGCGCCTACGACGTCCAGCGCCGAACGCTTGACGACCATGGCAACGCGCACTTCAACATGATTGACCGGGCGATCAAGGGGCCCACCGGAAGTCGAGACTCACAGACCGCCGAACTCCTGAAGGCCTGGCTGACACGGCCCCGTCGCGATCCGTTCGTGGACCGGAGGGGCCGGTTCGCAGCATGCGGGGACGACCGCGCCTGCGAGGCAATTCCCGTGGAACTGCGTCCGACTACGGACTTTCTCTGGCAACGGAGTCCATTCCTTCTATACGGCGGAGGTGCGGGTCAAATCGAGGGCGCGGGCATCGACTTCATTCTTCCGTATTGGATGGCGCGGTTCTACAACGTAATTTGATCCTCCCGGTATGAGGCTATGAGCGGATCGGATTCAGGTCCGGCCTGCGGGTTGACTCAAGCTCCGCTTCGCGCAAATACCTGTATTTGTGGACCTAAAGTTCCCGCCGGTGGTCCTCATGAACGAGGGCGCTTAGGCTTTTCCTCCCGGTGACGTTGTCCGGTGCGCGCAAGTTCAAGCACGGCACTTGAGATTTTCACGCATGCCAGGAGCCGCTCCTCAAGAGTCATCCTTCGAGCTCGTTCAATACGAGCTCCCTGCTTTGTGCGATCGATCGCAGACTCCCTCCGCATAGAAGAAATTATGACCGCATTGCCAGGTGGGCGGGGCGGTTGGTGCCATGCACCAGGGACACCCTCCACAGGAAATGCCGCGATGCGCTGACCCGGAGGGCGCCCGCGACCGGTGCTGGGCTACTGAACGATCATGAGCCACCACAAAACGACGACATGCACCACAAACATCGCTGCCGCGTACGGCGCCTGGAATTTGAAAATCAAAAGTGACTCGATCCCCGATTCGTTCAGCCCTGTGAGATGCTTTACCAGATGATGAGGGACGCTCTGCGAATGCTGCTTGCCATTCTTCTCGGCAATATCCTCTATTTCAGCGTCAGGGCTTCATTGCCCTACCCGTTCGTTCATGAGCCCTTTCGAATCGACCCGGGGTTGGCTTTCGATTTTCTTGTTTGTATTTCGGCCTATGGCGCCCTGAAGTGGATTTGGCCCGATTCACGCGGGAAATGAAACAGGCGAAAAGCTCAACCATTCTGCAGGAAATGGACGTACCAGCCGACCATCTTCTCAATGAATTCGGCAGTGACCCGCGGGCATTCGATGCCGGTGCCTTTCAACGCTTCGAGCGTGCGAGTGCAGTCGAAGCGCGGCTCACCCTGCAGGTACATGTAGTAGAAGGCCATCTGCTTTTGGAACAGAGCTTCGAGTTTCGTCGGCGGCTCCTTCTCGAAAACACTCGCGTCAACGAGCTCAATTCCTGTGACTCCGAGCAGACGGCAGATGTGGGGCAACCAGAGCGTGTTCGGCGTTGGATAAGGATTGGCGAGGTGATAGGTTTCGCCGACGCTGGCTTCGGTATCTCCGATGTAGAGCATGCCGTTCACGACGTAGTCGATGGGGACGAAGTTCAGCGTCGTGGTCGTTTTGCCGACCACGCGCATGGGGAGGTGCACGGTTTCACCCGGACCGAGCTTGCGGCGGAGACGTTCGGCGCCGGTATAGAGTCCGCGGATGAAGGCGTAAACGCCGTGAAAGTGCGTGGCGCGCCCGCTCTGCGAGTCTCCAATCACGACGCTTGGCCGGTAGATCGTCGCGCGGACGTCCTTCCGCGAGTGTTTCTCCGAAACCAGCAGTTCGGCTTCACACTTCGAAGCCTCGTACGCGTTGCGGAATGTTTGGCCGGTGTTGATTTCCGATTCCAGGGCAAATTCCTTTGTGCCTGCCACGTAAGCCGTGCTGATGTGATGAAACCGGCGAGTCGGCGTTTGCGTGACAAGGCCGAGTAGATTCCGTGTTCCACCGACGTTCATTTCGAAAATTTCGTCTCGCTCTTCTTCTGCAAATGACAGCGACGCGGCGGAGTGCCAGATTTCATCGGTACTCGCGGCGGCACGCCGGAAAGTTTCGTCGTCCATGCCGAGGTGCGACTGCGTGAAGTCTCCCTCGAGCACATCCAGACGGCGGACCTGTTCGTTCAGGAGCCGGCCGGACAAGGAGACGTTCTCGAGCACTTCCAGCACGCGTTCCCGGGCCGATGCGTTCTTCCCGCCGCGGGCCAACGCAGTGACGCGGTGTCCTTGTTCGAGCAGGCGATAAGCCAGATGACTGCCAACGAATCCCGTTGCGCCTGTGACAAGAACGTTCCTAGGCGACGGCATGAACGTGCTGGATTCTTTCGATGAGTTCTTCACCGGAGCTGGTTTTGTAGAAGGCTGCCAGGGAGGCCCGCATTTGATCCCAGGCGTGACGTCCGCGGCGAACGACGTTTTCCACATCGCTCAATTCAGACGCGGCGAAGCCAAACTCATAATGGCGGGCCGCCGAGAACAATCCGGATTCCTGTGGCATGAGTCCGCGGATTCCCAGCAGCAGCACGGGGACGCCGCAGGCGAGCGACTCGTAGGTTGAAAGCGCGCCGGGCTTGGTCAACACCAGATCCGATCCGCCAATGAGTCGATGGATATCGTGGACGAAACCGAACGTTCGAGTCCCCGGATCGCACTTCGATTCAAGGCGCCGTCTCAACTGATCGTTGTGCCCGCAGATGACCAGAATATCGGCGTCCCTCGACGCTCTGCGGATCGCCTGATAGATCGCTGCCAGGGGGCCTCCACCGCGGGCTCCGCCATTGAGCAGAATCGTAGCGCTCCCTGTCAGTGACAGTTCTTGCCGAAAAGACCTACGCTGCTCTTCGCTCAGTGGACGAAAACGCGGTCGAACCGGCATCGGAACGCGTTCAATGCGTCGTGCCTCGACTCCCATGGCGGTGAGCGCCTGAAGGGCCTCATCCGTCGGCACGAAATAGCGGTCTACCCATGGCGATACCCACCCTTTCCAGAATGGGGAAAGGGGTCTGTCAGGAACGTGTGACACGGAATGCCAAGCTGCGTTTCCTTGATATATCGCTGGATGAGGTGGTTCAACATAGGGTGAACCGAAAGAAGCACATCCGGATTCTCCGCAGCGATGAGGCCGGCGATGAACTCGCGCGAACTGGAGTACAGGAAATTTCTGTCGTTTGGGGAGCAGCGATTCACAAGCCAGAAGTAATTGCCCATCCATTTCGGACGACGTGCAAGGATCGTGTTGTATATGCCGCCGAGCGTTTTGGGAAACTTCCCGGAGTCTTCGATCGGTTTTCGAACGGAAACCTGGAGCCCTTCCCTGGAAGCCGTGGCCCCCAGGGCTTCGGCTGCGCTATTGTGTCCTTCTCCCGTATCGGACGACAGGATAAGCAGTTTCGCCATGTGCAATCCTCGATTATGACACAGAATTCGACGCTACAGTCCGCGGATGATGCCGCCGATAAGGGCCGGTGTGGAAAGTCGATTGCCAAATCTCACCCTTGTTTGGATGTATCAGGGCCGGGATCCTGAAAACCGCCGACAAACCATTAAAGAGCTGGACTATCCGCAGGTGGAGATCATCAGTCCGGAGCGCGCCCAGTCGCTTGGTCATTTAATGGAACTCCTGTCCCCGGATTCCGAGGTCTGCGTGTTTTGGGCTGATGACGATAAACCCGTTGGTCCGGACTTCCTTCGCCGCATGGTGGAGCCGCTGCTCGGTGAAGATTCGGCTCGTGCCGCGATGCACCTCTGGTCGGGTAACGCTGTGGCGATCGCTCGAGCAGCGCTGGAGTCCGTGCAAGCCAGAGAGTTCCAGATTCTCGGCAATTCCTTCATGAACCTCGCACTGCTCCTTCTCGATGTAGGGTCCGCTTCTGACGGAGTGCGGTCCCATGTGGCGTTCTCTTCAACCGAGCGCCTGGCGCCCATGTGCGCTGAGCCGGTCGGGCGAGTTTGCTAGAGTGTAGTGTCCAGGGATTAGCTGGGCAGTTCTTCCGGCGGAACAGCGCCGGCTTCGTTGTCGCTCTTCCTGGACACTCACTAGCCCGACGGCTCCTGCCGGATTCCGGTCTAGAGAACGTCGGCGAACGCCGGCTTGGACTGACGAAAGACTATCGCGCCAAGGATGAAGACGGCAATGCTGATGGCCGCTGCGAGCGACACGTAAGTCAGGCTCGGCTGAGTTACACCCAGCAGGCGAATTCCGATAGCCCGTTACGACGACCGCCATCGGACTGAGCATCGCCAGATTCTGGAAACTCTTCCCATCGAGGCGGTACATGACCGGCGTCAGCCAGAACCATACCGATAGCGCGATCTGCAAGACCTGAATCGTGTCTCGAATAAAGACCTGAAGCCCCGCCACAATCCATCCCAGTCCCTGAGCGAAGAGCACAAGTATGGGCAGGTAAAGCAAGACTCCGAAAGCCGACAGCGGAATCGTTCCGAATACCGCGAGGACGACAAGCAGCACGGCCATGCCGATTGCATGATTGACGAGGTTCGACAGGGTAATGGCGATCGGCAGGATCTCGGCGGGAATGATCGTCTTCGTGATCAGCGACGCATTGTCGGTGATCACGCTGCAGTTGCGGGTGAGGGTATCGGTGAAAAGAAACCACGGCAGAATTCCGCAGAACAGAAAGACCGGAACGCTGGCGTTGTCGGTATCGAGTCCGGGCTTTCCCTTCAAAACGACAACGAACGCAAACCAATAGGTAAGCAGTTGAACGAGGGGCTGCACCACGGACCACGTAAAGCCGCCCACGGAGCCCACGTAGCGGTGTTTCAGATCCCGTAGTACGAGGTTCTTCAGCAGATTTCCGTTGTCGGCGAGCCGGAAGAGCAGACGCATCAGGTGTTTATCATATCCTGATGCCGGGCTTTTTCCTTAAAGAGGGGAAGCAGCGCAAGCGCCGGAAGGGCAGCCACGAACGTCAGGAAAAAGAATACGCTCCAGCCCAGCGTTTCGGCGAGCCTGCCGGCGGGTGATGCGAGAAGATCGCGCCCGGCGGCAACGACGCTGGACAGCAGCGCGTACTGCGTCGCCGAAAAACGCGGATTGCACAACGTCGTGAGGAACCCCACGAGGGCCGTGGCGCCAAGCCCATAACAAAGATTTTCCACGATAACGGTGCTGATCATGACGACATAGTTGTGACCCGCCCAGGCCAGAACAAGATACGACAGGTTGCTGAATGCCTGAAGGGAGCCACAGATCCACAACGCTCGATAGATACCCACACGGTTTGCGATGGCCCCAGAGGCCAGCGCTCCAACCAGCGTGGCGCCAAGTCCCACGCCTCCCTGGATAACTCCGATGTCGTTCAGCGTGAACCCCGTTTTTACGAGAAAAGGTGTCGCCATGTTGGAAAGCATCGCATCCCCCAGGCGAAACAGGACGACGAACAGGAGAGTCCAGATGGCTTGTCGGGCGCCCAGGCGTGAAGCGAATTCCGCGAACGGAATAAGGACAGCATCCCGGAGCGTTTCGGGGGGCCGGATTTGGGCCGGCTCCGGGACTCGTGTCGTCAGAACTGCCACACCGATCATCGACCCGGCGAGGATCAGGTGTGTTGCCGGCCAGGACGTACGATCCGCAATGAGGAACGCAAATGAACCCGTTGCAATCAGGGCAACCCGGTAGAACGAAACAAAGACGCCCGCTCCTGCGGTTGCTTCGTCAGGTTTGAGGGTATCCACGCGGTAAGCGTCGGCCGTGATGTCCTGAGTGGCGCTGAGGAACGCAATGGCGACGACATTGACGGACAGCCATTGCAAAGTGACTTTCGGGTCTTGAAACGTCATCGTCGCTATGGCGACGGCGAGAAGAATCTGGGAGGCCAGCAGCCAGCCTCTGCGTCGTCCCAGGCCAGGGAAGGCGTAGCGATCGAGAAGTGGCGCCCAGAGAAACTTCAGGGAATAGGGCAGGCCGGCGAGGCTGAGGAAGCCAATGGTGCTGAGGTTGATTCCGCTCATCGTGAGCCACGTCTGAAGGACGCGGTTCGTGATCAGGTAAGGAAAACCCGACGCAAACCCCAGGAGGGCGATTGCAGCCATCTTTCGGCTTCGGAAAACCTGCAGCATGGTGCTGGGGATCATGCTGCACGAGGGGGACGGGGGAGGGGAAAGGTGAAACGTGAAACGTGAAAAGATCGGTCTCTTCTATACCGGGGGCCTTTGGGAATTGCGCGCGAACTACAGGTATGCAAGCCTCCTTCCTGTCAGAAGGCGGCTCTCCGGCAGTTCCTGGAGAGGGCAAGCGGCGTATCTGCGTTACCATCATTTCGATGGATGCGATTTACCGCAGCGAACTGAATCGAGATGTTCCCCTGGCGGCGCCCGGAGAGTTCAAGCCCGTCTACCTTGGTCCCATTTGTGTCTGGCCTCCCGTTGTTCTCGCGCCGATGGCCGGTGTGACGAACTATCCGTTTCGCGCGCTCTGCCGGCAGTTTGGCGCCGGCCTCTACGTCAGCGAGATGATCAACGCGCGGCCGTTGGTGGATGGTGGTGGCAAGACAGCGAAGCTGGCGGATTTCGGTCCCACGGAGTCGCCGCGTAGTCTGCAGCTCTATGGTACCGATCCGCATTATATTGCCGAGGCGGTGAAGCGGCTGATCGGCGAAGGCCGCATTGATCACCTCGATATGAATTTCGGCTGTCCGGTCCCGAAAGTAACCCGCAAGGGAGGCGGAGCCGCCATTCCGCTGAAACCGAATCTTCTGCGCAGCATCGTGCGTGCTGCCGTCGCCCATGCCGAAAAAGTTCCCGTGACGATCAAGTTTCGAATCGGCGTCAACGACCACCTCATCACCTATCTCGACGCCGGGCGGGTTGCAGAAGACGAAGGTTGCGCGGCGGTGGGTCTGCACGCGCGGACGGCGGCGCAGCTCTATCACGGCATGGCAGATTGGGATGCGATCACGCGTCTGAAGCAAGCCGTGAATATCCCGGTGTTCGGCAATGGCGACATCTGGGAGGCGGAAGATGCACTTCGCATGATGCGTCAGACCGGGTGCGACGGTGTCATCGTGGGGCGTGGCTGTCTCGGCCGTCCCTGGCTGTTCCGGGATCTTAGCGACGTCTTCGATGGAAGAGAGACGTCGAACCCGCCCGGATTCCACGAGGTGATCGAGATCATGTTCAGACACGCCAGGATGATGGCGGACTGGTTTGGTGAGCGGCTCGGCATTGTGGCGTTCCGCCGTCATGCGTCGTGGTACACGAAGGGATTTCGAATGACCTCGGAACTGCGCGCCGGCGCGATGCGTGTGGATAGCGTGGACGGCCTCGTTCGGCTATTCGAAGCTGCGGATCGCGATCAGCCTTTCCCTCCTTCCGCTATGCGCGTGGTTCGCGGTAAGACGACGGGAATGCAGAAAAGGGTTTCACTTCCTTCGGGATATCTGAACGATCTGGCAGACGCGACGCCGCCTGAAGAGTGTGACGATACGGGAGATGGCGGCTAGACTAGTGTTTCGGGCCGTCAGGTATCCAGCGCTTCGCGCACTTTCAGGCCCAGCCCGCTGGACGTGAATGGCTTGGCGATGAACTTGACGCCGGTTTTTGCGATCTGGTTGCGCGTGATCTGGTCGGCGTAACCCGACATCAGGAGCACCTTGATTCCAGGACGAATTCGAACGACCTCCCTGGCGACTTCATGGCCGTTCATCCGCGCCATGATCACGTCGCTGAGGATGAGATCGATCTTTCCCGGATAGGTTTCGCAAATGCGAATGGCTTCTTCCCCGCTCGCCGCTTCAATCACGCGGTATCCACGGTTCTCCAGCAATTCGCGTGTAAGTTTGCGCACGACGTGAGCGTCTTCGGCGAGGAGGACAGTCTCCATTCCACCTGGCGTTTCCGTGTGTTCGGGAGGAATCTGATCGGCCGTTCGGTCGAGGCCCGGGAGATACACCTTGAATGTCGACCCCTGGCCGGGAGAACTCACCGCTCCGATGTATCCTCCGCTCTGTTTGACGATCCCATAAACGCTGGAAAGCCCAAGACCCGTGCCTTTTGAGTCGCCTTTGGTCGTGAAGAAGGGTTCGAAGATGTGACTCAGAGTTTCGGTATTCATGCCGTCTCCGGTGTCACGCACCGAGAGAACGGCATAACGTCCAGGGTTCGGCTTCGCTCCGAAGTCGGTGTTGTCGGCGTCCAGATTTGCATTGCTGGTGGAGATTTCCAGCTCGCCGCCTTTAGGCATCGCGTCGACGGCATTGACGACCAGGTTGATGATCACCTGTTCAAGCTGACCTCGATCTGCTTCGACGCGCCACGCCGCCGGATCAAGCGTGACTTTCAACTGAATGTTTTCACGGATCAGTGAAACCATGATCGTCTTGACGTTGGAGATGACGAGGTTCAGATCCAGAATTTGAGGCTGAAGAACCTGTTTGCGGCCAAATGCCAGCAACTGGCGGGTTACGGCGGCAGCCTTGTCGGCAGCTTCGTGAATCAGCATGACATCCGGCAGCATGGGATGATTGGGGCTCAGACGGTCGAGCATGATTTCGCATCGTCCGACGATCACCGTGAGCAGGTTATTGAAGTCGTGCGCGACCCCTCCGGCCAGCCGTCCCACAGCTTCCACCCGCTGGGCTCCCTGAACCTGTTCCTGGAGACGTCGCCGTTCCTCTTCGGCCCGGCTGCGCTCGGCGATCTCTTCGCGAAGGATTTCATTCGCCCTTGCGAGGGCCGCCGTGCGGCTCTGCACACGAAGTTCGAGTTCATCGTTGGACGCGCGAAGCCGTTCTTCAAGACGTTTGCGATATGTGACGTCGCGCACATTAAGCAGGAGGGCCGGCTTGCCGTTGTATTCAATCTCGCTGGCCCGGATGCCGACTGGAATCGAGGCGCCGTCGGCGGCCAGACTCAGGCTTTCCAGTTCGACTGGAAATTTGTCGGGAGCCATGACGACTTTGTCGACCCACTCCGGGGGAACCAGATCCGTGACGTGTTTCCCGATCAGCTGACTCCGGTCTGTCCGATGCAGAATCGCGGCGGCTGGATTACAGTCCAGGACGTAACCCTCCGGGTTTTCTATGAAGATTGCATCAGGTGAGCTCTCGAAGAGAGTCCGGAAAAGGTTTTCCACAGACGCTACTCTTACCACAGTTTGGTTATTTTCGGTTTCCACCGGGCGAATCAATGAGAAATTTCGATCACGCCGGCGTAGTCGTCAATTCTTCGCGATCGTATGGCCGCAAGCAGATCCTCTACGGGCGACCACATGTGCGAGCGCGATACCAGGCTTCCCTGGTCCGGGTCGATGAAACTCCGGCGGCCGATGGTAAATCGAATGAACGTGCTGGCGCCGGTTGTGGGTATGCTGTCCACGTTCTGATAAAAGCGTTTCCACTTGTCGTCTTCCTGGAAGAGATACATTTCGACGTTCGACGTATAGAAGGCTGAGAGTGCCGCGTTGTGTTGTTCAAGATATCGACCGATGCTTTTCAGCGTTTTCGGCCCGGCAAAGTCCCCGACCAGAGGAACGATAAGATTCTTCCTTTCCACCGCCTGCAGACGGCGGAATCTCTCTTCGGTGGCGAGAAAACTCAGATTACGCGGGGGATTATTGCCATCGTTGTCCAGCATGAGCTCCCGGTAGGTGGGCATACCGAGCGCTCCCTGGTAGTAGGAATCGTTGAACGTGTAGCTCAGGTTGGGGCCCGACCGGAAGAAAGCGCTGTAAATGTAGCGGATCTGCTCTTCGTCTTCCCCGCTCAGGCGAAACTGATGGGTCTGCAGGAGGTGAGCGAGTATCTCGGCAAGATTACGTTCGAACTTGTCGTTGTCGGGCACAACGTCTTCGTAGCTGTCAAAGATCGCCTCGATATCCGCGTTTTCGACGAGGTTTTTCGGCCGCTTGCGTGAAAACAGCCGCGAGAGGAAATCTGCGCGATCCGTCGAGAGTTCGAACAGCGCCTTGTAGAGCAGATGCTCCAGCATGTTCATCCGGCGGATATCGACAATGAAGCTGAGCTTGGGTTCCAGATTCGATATATAGGTGAAGTTCTGCTCCGGACCGACGCCGATGTAAACACCGCCCGGCTTGACTCGCTCCTTCAGCCTGGATATGGCGTCCTGAAGTCCGGCCTCGTTCGACAGCAGATTGTCGGACCGAAAGAAGCCATCGGGTTCGGAGAAATCCTCGACCATCGTCCAGAATTCTCCATCGGCCAGTTGATCAGGAAGTTGGTCGGGTATGGGTGGGACATTGTCGGGAGGGGGTGAATTTCTACCGGGCGAAACAGCCCATATGCCCGCCAGCAGCAGCGTTCCTGCCAATGCGAATACCGCCCGTTTTCGCCGTCCAAACATTGTGCATGCAGCCCCGTACAGAGTACGATGAGTGGACCAATATTTATCATTTTTTGGGGACTATTTACTAAGCGGAGTGTCGGCTCGACGATTGAGCCTGAATTCAGAAAGGAAGACCATGCAGATTTGGCGAACAGTCTCGATTGTGACGGTGGGCGTTGTGAGTCTCGGCGCGATGATGTTGGGGCAGAAGAATTCCATACAGATGCAGCCCCGGCCGGACAGGCTGGCGAAGATCGCTGTGCCGACACGCGGAACCAGCGTCAATGTCCCGAAGCCCGACGACGTCCTGCCAACGGTGCCTGCCGGATTCACGGTCAGCGTCTACGCTGAAATGCCGTCGCCTCGGATGATGGTTTATGCGCCGAACGGCGACTTGTTTGTGAGTTCGCCGGCCGATCAATCGATTACCGTACTGCGTGACATGAACAATGACGGCGTTTTTGAGCAGCGCAGCATCTATGCACAAAGTGCCGCAGCCGCTGCCCGCGGTGCTGGCGGCGCAGCCGCCGGCGGGCGTGGCCCTGGCGCCGGCCGGGGAACTGCCCCGGGACGCGGCGGTGGCCCTGGAGGTCCGGGCGCCGGTGGGCGTGGCCCTGCTGGCCGGGGCGGCCCCGGTGCGCCCGGTGGTGCTCCGTCAGCGGCTTCAGCCGAACCGAATCCAGAGATCAACGGGCCGATTCTCGGCGCGGCCGCTCCGGCGTGTGCGCCTCCCCCGGCGGATTTTGCGACCCGCGGACCCGGAGAGTTGACGGCACCCTTCGGCCTCGCGTTTAACAATGGGTATCTCTATGTAGGCAACACCACATCTATCGTCCGCTACAAATACACGAACGGCGACTTGAAAGCCCAGGCTGCGCCGGAAAAACTGTTGGATCTTCCCAACGGCGGGCATTCCACACGCAACATTGTCTTCAACCGTGCGGGAACGAAGATGTACGTCGCCGTCGGGTCCGGATCCAACAACAATGCCGGCGAGGATTGCCGGCGCGCTGCGGTTCTGGAATTCAATCCGGATGGCACCGGCTACCGCGTCTTCGCCTCCGGTATCCGCAATCCCGTAGGGTTGACTCTCCAGCCCGGTACGGATATTCCGTGGGTTGCCATCAACGAACGTGATCAACTGGGCGACGATCTGGTTCCTGACTACGCGACCTCGGTAAAGGACGGCGGCTTCTACGGCTGGCCGTATTCCTATATCGGTTCGAACCCCGATCCCCGATATGCCGGCGCCTTCCCGGATCTTGTAAAACGAGCCATCGTTCCCGATGTGCTTATTCCAGCACACTCGGCTGCCCTCGGCATCGCGTTCTATACGGCGAACCAGTTCCCACAGAAGTATCGCGGCGGCGCGTTCGTTGCGCTGCACGGATCGTGGAATCGCCAGGTGGCCGCCGGTTACAAGGTTGTATTCTTTCCCATGGCCAATGGCAAGCCGGGTCCACTCGAAGATTTCATGACCGGCTTTCTCGCCAATGATGGTTCCAACGGGACTCAAATCCAGCCCTGGGGACGTCCGGTCGGTATAACAGTCGCTCGGGATGGTTCGCTTTTGATTTCCGACGATGCCCTTCCGGGTGGCCGCATCTGGAAAGTGAGCGCGGCACCAGCCGCTGGTGGCCGCCGAGGCAACTGACAGGGGAAATTGGGGACAGAGAGCAATCAGGCGAGCGCGAATGTGGAAACTCTCTAAAGGCTTCGGCTAATTGCTGTCCCCAATTTCTCCCCTTCCTGCCCTTCTCTCTCGCCTTAGCGCGCGTTCGTAGTAGAATCTCCCCGCCATGCCTGGTCGTCTGGGTTTGCAAATCGGTTTGGGATTGGTATGCGTCGCGAGCCTGCTTCTCGCTCAAGGTCCCCAGCCCCAGGCGAATAACCTCCCTGAACCTGGACTCCCGACGCCTAATTTCAGCCAGGTCGTTCCCAGACCCGCGAATGCGGTGCTTAGAGTTCCTCAGGGATTCAGCGTCAGCCTTTATGCCGACGGGCTTCCGGGTGTGCGCTGGATGCAGTTGTCGCCCAATGGCGACCTCTTCGTTTCCCAGTACAACCGCAGCACCATCACGGTCCTCAGAGATACGGATGGCGATGGCAAACCGGACCTGCGGACGGTCTTCGCAAAGAGTTCAGGTGAGCCGCGACGCGGACAAGGTGACGATCGCAACGGTGCGCGCCGCGGGGCGAATGGCCCGCCTCCAAATGGCCCGCCGCCTCCTCCTGCTCTTACGTTCGGCCCGACAAATACGGCCGAGGCGGCAGTTCCGTGCACGCCGCCGCCGCCAACTGTGGCTTCTGCGAGGACCGCCCGGATTCAAAATCCGATGGGGATGGCGTTCCAGAGGGGTTTTGTCTATATCGCGAACACGGACAGCATCGTCCGGTACCGTTACACGCCCGGAGACCTCGAGGCGCAGGGAGAAGCCCAGAAGATTATCGACCTTCCGTCAGGAGGGTTCCACGGATGGCGCAATATCATTTTCAATCGGTCAGGAACAAAGATGTACGTGACAGTCGGCTCCGCTACCAACGTTCGTGCCGGGGAGGACTGCCGTCGTGCCGCGATCCTGGAATTCAATCCCGATGGGACGGGCTATCGCATCTTCGCCTCAGGTCTTCGCAATCCGGAGGGGCTGGCCTGGGAGCCGGTGAACAACCGTCTGTGGACGGCGGTTAACGAGCGGGATTATCTGGGCGACGACCTCGTGCCCGACTTCATTACCTCCGTCAAAGAAGGGGGGTTCTACGGGTGGCCCTATTCTTACATTGGAGAACACTACGATCCCCGCTACGTTGGGGGGCAGCCGGATCTGGTAAAGCGCGCGATTGTTCCCGACGTGCTGCTGCCCGCGCACTCCGCGCCTCTTGGCTTCACGTTCTACACGTCAAATCAATTTCCCCAGCGATACCGCAACGGCGCTTTTGTCGCTTTACACGGATCCTGGAATCGATCGACCGCCGCGGGCTACCGGGTGGTGTTCGTTCGATTCCGTGACGGAATGCCGGTTCGCGTGGAAGACTTCCTGACCGGATTCCTTGTTACCGCAGGCGGTCGCAATGCTGATGGCAGCCTGGTGCCGATCACCCAATGGGGGCGTCCTGTCGATCTGATCGTTGCCGGTGATGGATCACTGCTGCTGTCCGACGACCAGGGTGGCCGCATCTGGCAGATTCGCTACACAAACCAGCCTCGTTAGTGTGGTGTCCCGCGGCAGGGCCTGTTGACATGGCCTCGTATCTTCTGCTTGCCTGTTGCGCGTTTGGCGCCGGTGTGATGAACGCGATCGCCGGCGGGGGCTCCTTCCTGACATTTCCCGCGCTCGTTTTTACCGGAGTTCCTCCGGTCATTGCCAACGCTTCCAGCACGGTTGCGCTTTTCCCGGGCGCTCTGGCCAGTGCATGGGCTTTCCGCAAGGACTTCGCCCGTTTTGAAGGCGTTCCATTCACGGGAATCCTCGGCGTGGCGCTGGCAGGCGCGGTATCCGGAGCCTTGCTCCTGCTGTACACTCCGGAACGATTGTTCGATGCGATCATTCCCTGGCTGCTGCTGGGCTCGACTCTGGTCTTTGTTCTCGCGCCGGGGAGGACGCCCGCCATGCAACGATCATTCCGCGTCCGCCCCGCGCCCTTCCTGACCGTTCATTTCTTTCTGGGAATCTATACCGGGTATTTTGGCGGCGCCGTGGGTTTGATCACGCTTGCGATCTGGAGTCTGTTTGGGTTGACCAACCTCAAGGCCGTCAATCCTAACAAGATTCTCCTTGGCGGCCTGACCAACACGGCGGCCGTCGCCATTTTTGTCGCTGCCGGGAAGATCTGGTGGACACAGTCTCTGATCATGCTCGTTGCCGCCGTTGCAGGCGGATACGCGGGCGCGCGATTCAGCCGGCAGCTCTCCACACGGACAGTCCGCGGCGCCGTCATCGCGGTCAGCACTCTGGTCACGATTGTGTTCTTTCTCCGCTAAGCCCGGCATGGGATACTTTGCAACCGGAGGATTCATCCACAATGAAAATTGCCGTATTGGCGGTGGCATTCGTGTTCGTTGCAGGTATTTTCGGATTCGTTTTCAAACCCACTGAAGATCAGCTGCGTCCCCTCACGCCGCAACCGGGAGCCGGAGGCGACGGGCACGACGATCACGGCCACGGGCATCACTAGGAGCTCCCAGGGAGGACCGTATGCGTCGAAGACACTTTCTCGTTTCATTGACGGCCGCAGCCGCTGCGATGGCAACGCCTGGATTCCGGGCGCTCGCGCAACAGGCAGTTGCTCCTGCCGCTCGCAGGGGGCGGATCAAGCAGGGTGTCACCAGCGGCGTCTTCGGTCGAGGGATGAGCCTGGAGGATTCATGCCGCGAGGCGGCGCGCCTGGGCATCAAGGGATTCGACCTGATCGGGCCGAAGGACTGGCCGACGTTGAGAAAATACGGGCTCGTCCCGTCGATGTATCCGCTCGGCCCGGGAGGCACAATCACGGACGCGCTGAATCGGACGGAGAACCATGCGCGCCTGGAGGCTTCGCTCAATATGGCGATTGATGAGGCTGCGACGGCACAGGTTCCGAACGTTATTACGTTCTCGGGAAACCGCCGGGGATTGGACGACAACGTGGGGGCGGATCACTGCGTGGCTTTCCTCGACAAAGTCAAAGGTCACGCCGAAGACAAGGGCGTCACGATCTGCATGGAGCTGCTCAACAGCAAGGTGAATCACCGCGACTACATGTTCGATCACATGAACTGGGGCGTCGATGTGATGAAACGGGTGAATTCGCCGCGGGTAAAGATCCTGTACGACATCTATCACGCGCAGATCATGGACGGGGACATTGTTCGCACGATCAACGACAACATCCAGTGGATCGGCCATTTCCATACGGGAGGCAATCCCGGACGCCATGATATCGATGAGACCCAGGAGTTGAATTACCGTTTCGTGGTCAAGTCGATCCTCGATAAGGGCTTCACGGGATTTCTGACGCACGAATATACGCCGGCCGCCGGGGAAGATCCGATTGCGGTGCTGAACAAGGCGATCGAAATCTGCGACGTGTAGATACCAATGCGGGCTCTTTCGACAATCCTTCTCGCCGCTTGTCTTTCAGGAGGGCGTCCGCAGGATGTTGCGCCCGGCACTGCCCCTGAACTCGCGCCTCTCATGACTTCAAACGGTTTCAAGGAGATATCAGGATCACTCCTTTGGAAAGCCTGCCGAAGTAGAAGGAGGAACCATGCTTAGCGTTGCATTCGACCTGATGCTTCTTGTTCTGGCTGCACAGGCCGGGCCCACGGAGCGGCAGCGTATCGACAATGCTGCCGCCGATCGCGGGCGTCTTCTGTATACGCAGTATTGCATCAATTGTCATGGCAGTACGGGCAAGGGTAGCGACGACGGGCCGGACCTGATCCGTTCCGTTGTCGTTCTTCGCGACAGGCTCGGGAACGCGATCGGTCCCATCCTGAAACAAGGCGGGGCGCATCAAGCCAGGCTGACCGACGCGCAAATCGTGGATCTTTCCCACTTTATCCATCAGCGCGTCGAGGCCATCGCGAGCAACCGCAATGCGCGCGCTCCCATCAACGTGCTTACGGGTGATGTCGAGGCAGGTCGAGCCTATTTCAACGGAGCAGGGAAGTGCAGTACCTGTCACTCTGAGACAGGCGATCTCGAGGGGATCGCGACGCGCATTCCAGTTCCGGTGAACCTGCAACAACGCATGCTTTTCCCGAGTCTCACGCGGGGAAGTTCGCGTCAGGTGGAGGTCACGGTCACGCCGGCAGCCGCTTCGCCCGTATCCGGCACGCTGGAGAGAATCGATGATTTCAATGTTTCTCTTCGTGACGCCACAGGTGAATATCGAACGTTCCGGCGCATGCCCAACCTCAAGGTGGAGGTCCGCGACCCGCTTGCGGCGCATCACGAGCTATTGGACCGTTCCACCGATGCGGACATGCACAACGTGGTCACGTATCTGGAGACGCTGAAATGAAAGCCACGAAAGTCATCCGAACCGTTTTTCTTGTTTTGCTGCTGGGCTTGAGTCTCTATGCGCAAGGTACGCTTGATCTTGCCAGGATTGTTCAACCATCCGCCGATTCCTGGCCCATGTACAACGGTGACTACTCCGGCCGGCGGTTCAGCCCGCTTACCAAAATTAATGCAAATAACGTGACCGCGATGACGCTGGCCTGGGTGCATCGCGCGAATCCTCGCGGCGGACAGGCGGGCGGCGGCGGAAACGCCCCGTTCCCGATCAAGTCCACGCCGGTGGTTGTGAATGGCGTCATGTACGTGACCATTCCGGATCACGTCTGGGCTATCGATGCCCGCAGCGGCCGCGAGATCTGGCACTCCACCTGGCCCTCCAGGGGCGGCTGGCACATTTCGAACCGCGGAGTCGCGATTCTCGGCAGTACGGTGTATGTTGAAACGCCCGACTGCAACCTGGTCGCCCTCAACATCCGCGATGGCCGCGAGAAATGGCGCACAGAGATATGTGACCTCGAACAATTCTATTACGGCTCAACCGCGCCGTTGATCGTCAAGAACCACGTGATCGTGGGTGTCAGCGGCGATGATCTCGATATCCCCGGGTATATCCAGGCGCACGACCCGGAGACCGGCGCGCTGCAATGGCGCTGGTATACGCATCCACAGCCCGGTACGGCGGAAGCAAAGACGTGGCCCAGCGAAGAGGCGATGACTCACGGTGGCGGTATGACGTGGGGGGCGACCACCTACGATCCAGACTTGAATCTGATCTACTTCGGCACCGGGAATCCCCAGCCCGTGATCAACGGCCTGAAACGGTCGGGCGATAACCTGTACACCGAGTCCATAGTGGCGTTGAACCCGGACACGGGCAAACTTCAGTGGTATTTCCAGTCGTCGCCGCACGACACCCACGACTGGGATGCCAACCAGACACCGGTTATTTTCGATGGCGAGATCAACGGGCAGCCACGCAAGCTCATTGCGCAGGCGAGCCGGAATGGGTGGTTCTTTGTGCTCGATCGGACGAACGGGAAAAATGTCAGCAGCACGGAGTTCGTGAAGACGAATTGGGTGAAGGGACTCGATTCGAAGGGGCAGCCGATTGCCGATCCCGCAAAAGAGCCCCAGCCGGACGGCGCGCTCGTCTCGCCGAATCAGGGGGGCGCCGCCAACTGGCCGCCGCCGAGCTTTAGTCCGAATGCAGGTTTGTTCTATACGAATGCGACGCGTGCGTTCAGCGTCTACTACCTTTACGAGAACGAAAATGACGAGAAGCCGCAGGGTTGGGGCGGCAACGATCGGGGAGGCTGGTCGGAGGCCATGCTCCAGGCGATCGACTACAAGACCGGAAAGGTCAAGTGGTCGCACAAGTGGGAAGGCAGTTCCAGCGTTCGTTCGGGATTGTTGAGCACGGCAGGAAATCTTCTGTTTGCGGGGGACGCGTCGTCCAACTTCGTCGCTTTCAATGCGTCGACCGGCGACCCCTTGTGGCACACCGGTCTTCACACTTCGATCACCAACGGGCCGATCACGTTTGAAATGGACAACCAGCAGTACGTGGTGGTTGCTGCCGGGGACTCGGTCTATTCCTTCGTGCTGATGAACCGCTAAAGGAGCGATGCCTATGTCTTCTGGAAATGCAATCAAGGTTGCGGTGGCTTTCGTGTTTGCCTGTTTTGTCTCAGTGCCGCCCAAAACTCTCCTGTTGGCTACACCGACACGCCCATGCTGCCGAATCTTCCTTATCACGTGCACGATCCCGCGCGTCCACATCCTCCGGTTGTGACGCCTGCGGCCCAACCAGGTGGCGCCCCGTCCGATGCCATCGCCTTGTTCGACGGTCGCGACCTTTCGCATTGGACACCGACTCGCCAGCCCTGGAAGGTGGAGAACGGGTACATGGAAGTGGTTCCCAACGCCGGGGATCTTCGCACAAAGGAAAAGTTCGGCGATATTCAGCTGCACGTCGAGTGGGCTTCACCCGAGCAGGTTCGCGGGAACAGCCAGAATCGCGGAAACAGTGGCATCTTCCTTCAGGGGCTCTTCGAGGTTCAGGTCCTCGACTCCTATCAGAATCTCACTTATGCGGACGGCCAGGCCGGCGCCATCTATGGGCAATGGCCGCCGCTGGCAAACGCTACTCGAAAACCCGGAGAGTGGCAGTCTTACGATATCGTGTTTGAAGGACCGCGCTTCGAGGGTACGAAGGTTGTGAAGCCGGCGTACCTGACGGTGTTTCTCAATGGAATACTGCTCCACAACCGGAAGGAACTATCAGGCGGCACCGTGCACCGCGAACTTGCGAAATACGGTGCGCAGGCTGCGGAAGAGCCGCTGGTCCTGCAGGATCATGCGAACCCCGTCCGCTATCGCAACATCTGGGTGCGCAGAATCGGCAGTTACGACACGCCGGAGAAGTAACGCAAAGAAGGGTTTACCCGATCCGCAGACTATCGGACGGCTTGAATCGCCGCCGCTTCGTCCACGAAGATCTCGAAAACGGACTTCATGGTGATCTCCAAGGTTTTCTTCACGTTGGGAGTCGGCCCCAGAAGAACAACCCTGGCCCCGGCTGCCTTAGCGGAGTTGTAGGCGGTCACCAGATCCCTCAGCCCATAGCTGTCGATATAGGTGACGCCTGCAAGATTGATCACGAATCCCTTCTCGCCCTTCTTGAGGAGCTCCACCAGCATCTCTTGAATGTGAGGATCCGGAAAAGACATTCGTCCGGCCAGGTCAAAGACGGTAACCCCGTTAGTCCCTCGCTTTGTTATCGTACACATCATATCCAGAGCCCTTAGTCGGGACCCTCGGGGAATCATACCAGTGTTGGGCCAGAAAAGCGGCCCAGCCTGTACCGAGCAGGATCCCTCCGATACTATCGCTGGCGTAATGTACGCCCAGATAGACTCGCGATAAGGCGACCAGTACGATTGTGAGGACTGCGGCGGAGATGACGAGGATGCGGTTGGACCGTCGCTGTAATGTACGGCAGACCAGTATCGCCGCCGTTGTATACGTCGCCGCCGCCACGACCGCATGCCCGCTGGGAAAGGAGTACCCGGATGCGGCGACCAATGGAAGAATCTCGATGGGGCGTTGACGGTGGATCGCCAGCTTGACCAGATCCGCGATGATTTCGCCACCCAGGGTTGCCGTCGCCATACGGATCGCCATCGGCCGGCTTTGACGCCAGGCTACGACGCTGAACAGCAACGCCACCGGCGTGCGGCCCAACTCCGTCAGGAACACAAACGCGTTGTTGAGGGCGGGTGATCTGAGTCGCGAAACAGACCGAAGGACGAAGAGATCGGCATCAATCGGGCCTGAGGGGCCAGCGAAGATCAGGGCCACGCCCACGAAGGCCAGAACCAGAGTCAGCGGCAAGACTACGCGCTTTCCTGTCATGTTTTCGGCGATGGTCTATCGTTTGTGGCCAGGGTGCTTCCCGCAACAACGATCGAGAATGATCGGCCTGTCCGCGTCTTCATTTCAGCTCCTGGTTGAGAGGAAGGTCTGCCTATTTCCGGAGAAGCACGTCCACCGCGCCGGTCCCTCCGTCTCGTGACCTGGAGGAGCAGAACGCCAACACCACCGGGAATTCTCGCAGCCATTGGTTGATCTTCGTCTTGAGGATCGGTTGCTGGCCCTTGGACCCGTGACCTTTTCCGTGCACAATGCGCACGGCCTGGCGTCCCAGCGACTGCGAATGCTGTACAAACCGGTACAGTTGGTCGTTGGCTTCGGTCGTTGTAAGTCCGTGCAGGTCGAGCGTGGCTTCGACGGGGAATTGACCGCGGCGCAGTTTCTGAAGAACCGTTGTCTGGATTCCGGACCTCAGGAACCGCAGAACTTCTCCGCTTTCGACCTTGCTATCCAATTCGTCCTGCTCGGGCACCCGTTTTAGACCGGTACCCGACTGCTTTACGAAAGCCTGATTGTGGTTCAGGCGCTTGACGTCGCCCACTTCCTGCTGGAACAGGTCCTGGTCGTTTTCGGGGTTGTCCGGCTCTCGTGGTGGCTTAGCCATCTTGCAATAATCTCTGAATCCACTCCGACAGGAAAGCATGAATACACCCGTCGTCCGTTTTTGCGCGCGCTGCGGGCGGATTTCGGGGCCGTGCACCTGGCACCCCGAAATCCGGCTTCACACCTACCTTGGTGGCGAATCTTCGCATGTGGCCATCTGTTTTCGGATATACCTCATGAAAAGAATGGCACGGTCTGCGTCGAGAAAAGTTGCAGTTCCCGTGTCTGAGATGGGAACCGGGAAACGAAAACCGCATTCGGTCTCATACCAGAGTTGCCCGTCCCGATAGAATTTGAACCGAACCTTCTGATTGTTAACGATCATCTCCTTCAATGTGCGCATGATTCCTCCTGTGGATTTGTGCTCGCTCTGGTGACGTGTGGAGCCCTTGCGGGGCCAGGCGGCGACGGCGTTTCTCGGATCGGGTGTTTGGGAATATCCGGCCGATTATGGCGCTACGCCGCCATACGGTCGAGGAAATCGAAGCGAGCGAACGAACCTGCGAAAGTCCGTTGTGGGATTCTGGTATTCGCGCTGCTTCTGCTCATGGCGAAGAAATGTTAACGCAGGCTGGCTGTCAGGCGCACGCTGAAAAAGCGGCGACGAACGGACAAGCCGGAACATTCTTCGAATTCGGTGACTCATTTCCGGTGGCGGACGATGCGGGCTCCTTGCCATCATGCACACATGACGATTCCTGCGAGGGAACACCCGGCTGAGGCGCTTCCCCCTCATAAAGAAATGGTTCGCGCCTACCTGGCGACCGACACGGGCTACGATGGTGTCTTTTTCACTGCCGTTCGCACGACAGGGATCTTCTGTCGTCCCTCGTGCAGGGCGCGCAAGCCGCTTCCTGCGAATGTCGAATTTTTCGGAACCGTGAAGGAAGCGCTGTTCGCAGGCTACCGGCCGTGTAAGCGCTGCGTGCCGCTCGAGCCCGTGGGCCGCCCACCCGAATGGGTGGTGCGAGTCCTGGCGCGATTCGACGAAGCCGTCGACAGGCGCGTCACTGCGGCGGATTTGCGAATCCTCGGTGTGGACCCCGCCCGCGTCCGTCGCTGGTTCCTTGTGAACTATGGCCTGACGTTCGCCGCCTACTGTCGTGGTCGTCGCCTCTCGACGGCGTTTGCCACCATTCGCGGGGGCGCCACTATCGACGACGCAATTTTCGACAGCGGCTACGCTTCGCATAGCGGTTTCCGGGAGGCGTTCGCCCGCGCGTTCGGCAGGCCACCGGGAGGCGCCGCGGCGGTGAGCCCCGTACTTCTGGCATGGATCGAGAGCCCCCTCGGTCCGCTGATCGCCGGGGCCAGCGAACGCGGCGTTTGCCTGCTCGAGTTTACCGATCGGCGCATGTTGGAGGCCCAGCTCGACACCATCCGCCGCCGCTTCCGATGCGCGCTCGTTCCTGGCGAGAACCCCCATATCGTTCTTCTCCGGAAGGAGATCGAGGAATACTTTGCGGCGAAGCGGAAGGTGTTTGATGTCCCGCTCGACTATCCCGGCACCGAGTTTCAGGTCCGCGTCTGGAGGCAGCTGCTCAGCATTCCCTACGGCAAGACGTGCTCTTATGAAGCTCTGGCGGCCGCTGCAGGCGCCCCGCGTGCCGTCCGCGCCGTCGGTCGCGCCAACGGAATGAACCGCATTGCGATCCTGATTCCCTGTCACAGGGTTATCGGCAAGGACGGCGCTCCGGTAGGATATGGCGGCGGCCTGTGGCGCAAGCGCTGGTTGCTTCAGCACGAGCATTGAAAAGTGAATCCGATCAGATTCAGGCTCCTGCGCCCCACTCGCAAGTTGCCGGTTGACGGATCTATACTGTGTGACATACACTGTGTGACATATTCACGATGTCGAGACGAGGCAGGGATCGCAAGCCATGAGCATAGACGACTTCGAAAATCTTCGCTTGGAATTGCGGCGCGGCTGCCTGGTGTTGGCGGTGCTGGCGCAAGCTCCGTTCCGAATATCACGGATATGCGCTGGTGAAAGCGCTGAGAGAGGGCGGGCTCGAGATCGACGAGAACACTTTGTATCCCCTGCTGCGCCGGTTGGAAAACCAAAAGCTGCTGGCGAGCGCGTGGCGCGTGGAAGACAAGCGGAACAAACGTTTCTACCGCCTTTCCGAGGAGGGGCAAGTCGGTGCTGGAGTGGCTGCTGGAGGAATGGCGGAACATCAACGGGGCGGTTGAGAAACTGTCTGGAGGCGCCCCTAGGCCGCGGGAAGGAGAAAAGCATGAAGCGGGAACTGACGAATCAGGAGTTGCTGGACCGATACATTCACGCCATAAAGATGATGCTGCCGCCCGACAAGATGGAGGACATTGCGGCGGAAATCCGGTCCAATCTGGAATCGCAGGTGGAAGATCAGGCGATGGCGCTGGGGCGGGAAGCTGCGACCCGGAGGAAGTGAGCGCGATTCTGAAGCAGCACGGCCATCCGGTCAACGGTGGCCACCGAGTATCGCGAACGGCCGGGGCGGGGTCTGATCGGTCCGCGTTGTTTCCGCTCTACTGGTTCACTCTGCGGGCCATTCTTGGCTTGTGGGTGACGATCCGAGTGATCGTGGCGGTGTTTGCTCTTCAGGGAACCTCGCCTGCCGGCACGATCCTGCTGCGGCTTGGCCGCGACATTTTGCTGGCGGCAATCTTCATTCCTGCGGGCGTCACGCTGCTGTTCGCCGTCTGGGAATACCTGGAGTTCAAATTCCGCTATTCGGAACGATGGAAGCCGGAGTCTCTGGCGTCCTGTCCCGTCTCCCGCCCCGCAACCGCCGAGACTTGCGCCCGATGGTTCAGATCCTCGGCGGGATCGCGTGGCTGATCTTCTGGGCGATGGCGTTGTACTCGCCCTGGTTCTTCTGGGTTTGGGGAGGAAGAGGTATTTTCAGTCCCGTCAGAGGCCGCTTTACGCGATGCGATTTCCCTTGTGGCTGCTGGCCTTCTTCGGGATTTCTCAGTCGTGGCTTGCGACTATACGCGCTTCGCCGCTGCGAAGTGGCGGCGGCTTCTGCGCGCCGGAGTGATCGTCGCGGGAGTGGCGCTGGCGATTTTCCTGCTGTCGTACGGGCGATTTATTGGTTGCGGGTCCGAAGTGGGACCCCACGTCAGGCGAAGTCGCTGGCGACTCTGAATCAGATGATCGCGGGAGTATTGGTGCTGGCCTCCATCGTCGCGGTGATGGCGTGGGTGCTGCCGTTTGTCCGCGCCGTGTGGCGCATGGGGGGACATCGTCGAGCGGCCGATTCGACGTCCCAAAACTAGACGCCGGCGAGGGTACCGGCTTTGCGCGAATAGTTTTCGCCTTCCGTGCTCCCAGGAGGCGATCCGGTTGGGCACATTTCCTATTCCACAATTGACTCTCAACATGGTCGAACGCTTGTCGATTTGGAAGGCGTGCCACACTTCAGGCTCTACGATCTCCGCCCTACGTTCCTGACCAGGTTAGGTGAAGCTGGCGCTGATCCCTTCACGCTCCAAAAGATTGCTGGCCATGTGAGCATTCTTATCTCGCAACGGTACGTTCATCCCACGCCCGAACGATTGGAGGATGCGTTTGCCAAACCTCGAAAGGTACAACTTGGCGAAGGTAAAGGCATTGAGAGGAAAGACTCGGCCAAGGGCAAGCGACGTTCCGCCGCGTCGCAGTCCCCACAAAAGTCCCCACAATGAAAAAAGGCCGGAATCGACTCCGGCCTATCTTCCTGATTCTAAAATGGACCTGAGGGGGATCGAACCCCTGACCTCCTGACTGCCAGTCAGGCGCGCTCCCAGCTGCGCTACAGGCCCTATCGAACGTCTGCTAAGAGTACTGGATGTATGCGGGGCGGTCAATCGCGGATGACGCTCCGCCAAACATTGGGTCAGTGCGTCTTTTCGAGAGCGGCTACTTTTTCTTCCAGCAGTCGCACCCGTTCGGCCAGCCGCTGCGCCTCCTGACGGTCCAGTCGCACCTCGGCTCGTTCAAGCCCCGCCCTTACAGCGTAGTATTCGTCGTAGAGGATGTCCATCTTGTGTGCGAGGTGTTGATACAGTCCTTCCAAATTATCGAGGCGCACCTTGATAGACGTGACATCGGCTTCAATGATGGACAGTCGGTTCTCTATCTCCGGTATCCGCGCGATGTGAACGGACATTCGATTGACCGTTCCCAAAAGGGATTGCATGGTGTCATGGAGTGTCTGGTAGTTGCCGCTCAATGTTTGGACGGAGGCGTCGAAGGTCTCGACCTTGCCGTTGAGCGTTTGGACGGAGGCGTCGAAGGTCTGGACTTTACCGTTGAGGGTTTGGAGGGAGGCGTCGATGGTCTCGACTTTACCGTTGAGGGTTTGGAGGGAGGCGTCGAAGGTCTGGACCTTGCCGTTGAGGGTTTGGAGGGAGGCGTCGAAGGTCTGGACCTTGCCGTTGAGCGTTTGGACGGACGCGTCGATGGTCTCGACCTTGCCGTTGAGGGTTTGGAGGGAGGCGTCGATGGTCTGGACCTTGCCGTTGAGGGTTTGGAGGGAGGCGTCGAAGGTCTGGACCTTGCCGTTGAGCGTTTGGAGGGAGGCGTCGAAGGTCTGGACCTTGCCGTTGAGCGTTTGGAGGGAGGCGTCGATGGTCCCGACCTTGCCATTGAGCGTTTGGACGGAGGCGTCGAAGGTCTCGACCTTGCCGTTGAGGGTTTGGAGGGAGGCGTCGAAGGTCTCGACTTTGCCGTTGAGGGTTTGGAGGGAGGCGTCGAAGGTCTCGACTTTGCCGTTGAGGGTTTGGAGGGAGGCGTCGAAGGTCTCGACTTTACCGTTGAGGGTTTGGAGGGAGGCGTCGAAGGTCTCGACTTTGCCGTTGAGCGTTTGGAGGGAGGCGTCGATGGTCCCGACCTTGCCATTGAGCGTTCGGACGGAGGCGTCGAAGGTCTCGACTTTGCCGTCGAGCGTTTGGACGGAGGCGTCGATAGTCCCGACCTTGCCATTGAGCGTTTGGACGGAAGCGTCGATGGTCCCGACTTTGCCGTCTAATGTTTGGAGGAAGGCCCCCATGGTCAGGATGCTGTCGTTCACCGTTTGAAGAGTAACCTTTGCTTTTCGGGACATGTTTCTCCTTAAATCGGTGGGGACGCCAAGGGCGGGGGGCAGTATAGCATCGACGGAAATGGGGAGGGAAGGTGCTGACAGTGGTTTTGGGGGTGACCGTGATCCTGGTGATCTTGTGGGGTATTTTATACTCGGCGGGGAGCAGAAAAGACCGTTGACCGGCTGCTCTGCTGGGCCGCTTTCTGCGCGATTTCTCGCTGCCGCAGATCCACGCTGCCATTTTTGATACCACAGCAAGGCCAGGCACTACGTCACCGTCGTTCTTATGGCGTTACGAGCGACGCGTGGTGGACGACGAGCAACCAGCCGGCGTCGTCATCGAAGGCAAAGATATTGGTCGCATAGGCGCGGGCACGATGCATCTGGTCTCCCGCGGCTGTCGTGATGTTCTCCAGGCAGGTGACCCAGGCCGCCGATCCACGCACTTCGACCGAAACTTCTGTAATATCCACGCGCATGTAGGTGGTGCTCTTGAAAATGCGCTCCCAGTTGGCTCGGATGTTTTCCCAGCCGGCCAGGCGTTCACCGCCTGGATGGATGCAGCATGCGGTGGCGTCCATCACCCAGACATCCTCCATCAACTCGACGTCGAGGCTTTCCAGGGCGAAATAGAAGTTGAGGTTGGCTTCGATAACCTGTTCGGGGACCTGTTCCGGTTCCGTCATAAAGGACAGTCCTTTCTAGCCGAAAACCCTCCGGAATCGCAACCAACTAATCGAAAAAATCAGAATGCCGAGGGACGCAAGTGGAATGATCTGGGCCCAGAGGTCTGCCAGCCCGAGCCCTTTCATCATGATGCCTCTCACAATGATGAGGAAGTACCGCATGGGGAGGATCATCGTGAACCATTGCATCCCCTGCGGCATGGACTCGATCGGAAACATGAATCCCGAAAGCAGGATGTTCGGCACCAGGACAAACTGTGCGCTCAGCGCTGCCTGCTGCTGGGTGCCGACAAACGTGGCCACGAGGATGCCCAGCGACAGGGCTACAACGATAAACAGCAGGGTGCACGCGAACAGCGTCAGCAGGTTGGCGGGCAACGGCACGCCGAACCACAGCGTCCCTGCGGCCAGAATGATCGCCGCATCCATCAGTCCAATCAAAATATAGGGAACGGTTTTGCCGATCAGAACTTCGTCACTGCGCAGCGGCGTCACCATCAACTGTTCGATCGTCCCCCGTTCCCGCTCGCGCACGAGGCTGAAGGCGGTGAGCGGCACCATCATCTCCATCAACAGCACACAGACGATTCCGGGCACCATGTAGTTGATGGCCCGCAGTGATGGGTTGAACCATACCCGGGGTTCCTCGCGGATCCCGGCTTCGATCTTTCGGATGCCTTTTCTGTCGAGGTTCTGCTTGAGGCGCGCAGCGTTTTCCGCGCCGATCACTCCTCCGGCATATCCCAAAGCAATCGTCGCTGTATTTGAGTTTGTTCCGTCGACAAGAAGCTGAATCTTCGCGAGGACACCGCGCCGCACGTCGCGGGCGTAGTCTTCCGGGATGACGAGTCCCATCATCGATTGCCCGGAATTGAGGTGTTGCTCGACGCTGTTGGGACCATTCAGCGTCGGTACATATCCCTGAAGCTCAAAGTAACCGCTTGCCACGAAGCGATCCACGAGTCTCTGGCTCTCCGACGACTGCGATCGGTCCAGTACCACCAGGGGCAGGGCGCGGATGTCTGTCGCAACGACGTAGCCGTAGATCAAAAGCTGCAGCAACGGCGCCAGCAGAACCATGCGCAGCAGGCCCCTGTCCCGCCTGATCTGGAGGAATTCCTTGCGCACCATTTCGCGGACTCGCTTGAGCATGCTTCAGCCCAGCCTCTTCTGGAACCGCCGTGCCGCCAGAGCGAGCGTGACGAAGCCGAAGATCAGGATGTACAGCGTTTCCTTCCAGAAGTACTCCGGGCCCAGCCCCTTGAGATAGACATCCCGCAGGATCTCGATAAAGTACCGTGCCGGAACCACCACCGTGAGGGCCTGCAGGACGCGAGGCATCTGTCGAATCGGAAAAATGAAGCCGGAAAGCAGAATCGACGGCAGCATGGACGCCAGAATGGCAGTCAGCATGGCGGCCATCTGTGTTTCGGTGGTCGTGGAGACGAGAATACCCAGACCCAACACGCCGATCAGGTAAAAAAATGCCGTGACCAGCAACAGTGCGAGACTCCCTTTGATCGTCACTCCGAAGAGCAGTCGGCTGGCGCCGACGATCAGGAGAAAGTCCATGTAGGAAAGGATCGCGTAGGGCAGGACCTTTCCGATCATCAACTCATATCGGCCGATGGGCGACGAGACGATCTGCTCGATAGTGCCCTGTTCCTTCTCCTTAACGATCGTCACCGCCGTGAGCACGGTTCCAACCATCATCATGATGATCGCAATAATTCCCGGGACGACAAACTGAACACTCTCGAGATCCGGGTTAAACCAGATTCGGGGTTCAGCCTCGATGGCGGGAATGGCAAGGTTTGTCTGCCGCAGCATGGCTTCCATTTCCTTCAGCAGGATCGTGGACGAGTAGCTGCGCGTGATGGAGGAGACGTAATTCATCGCGATCGTTGCCGTATTGTTGTCGGCGCCGTCCACGATGACCTGCACCACGGCTTCGCGATGGGATGCAATCCGCGCGCTGAAATCCGCAGGGATGACCAGCCCGATGCGTGAGGCGCCTCCGTCGATATCCTGCTGGAGTTGTCGATAGTTCGCGGCGTAGTGCCACACCGCGAAATAAGCCGAGTGCGCAAAGCGGTCGATGTACTGCCGCGACTCTGCGGTGCTGTCCATGTCCAATATCGTCATTGGAACGGATTTCACATCGTAGCGAATGCCAAATCCGTAGAGCACCAGCATCATCACAGGAAAGATGAAGACCATGTAAATGGTCGCCTTGTCCCGACGGATTTGAATGAATTCCTTCCGCGCGATGGCGCGCAGGGCCTGGTGTCTCACTGGATTCTCACTCGTCCGTTGACGTTCACGACAACGCGGGCGGTGTTTCCCGCCGGGTTGCGGACCGTGAAAGTCGCGGTTGGAGAAACATTGCCGCGGCGATGGAATTCCGGGCGCGCGTTCGCCGTCACCGTGATGTCGTGGGAAAGCGCGATCCGTTCGACCGTCTGCCAGGACGTGGCATCCTGGCACTCCATGACGTACGACGTCGCCGAGGTGACGGTCAGGCGGCAGTCCTGATTGCGCACGATGGCTGCGATGCGCGTGGCATGCATCTTCGCCGCGACCTCCTGTGCTGCAGACGTCAGCGCGTAGGTTTCCTTGGCTCGAACCAGTGAGGGGACGGCTATCGCCATAAGTGTAGAAACGACCGCGGCAGCGATGCAGGATTCAGTGAGACTCATTTTTGCTTCCTCCGGTAAAGGAGGCCGCAAAGGGCTCTTCTATCCTACTCGCCGGCGCGTCATCACCGAAACAAAAACGTCCTCCAGGGAAGGGGTGATCTCGCGAACCGAGTTCACTCCAAGATTCAGTTGACGTCCGACCATTCGGATGCGGTCTTCCGCTTCCGCGGGATCGGTAACAGTCAGGTGCAGCTTATTGCCGTGCATGGCGACTTCGTCGATGCCCGGTACTTTTTCGAGCGCGTCGATCCATCGGAATGTCGATTCCGCGTCGAGTTCCAGAAGGCGCGCGGCGAACTGGGTTTTTCGCAGGTCTGCCGGCGACCCGGACGCCACAATTTTCCCGGCGTCGATCAGGGCGAGCCAGTCGCAGTGTTCGGCTTCATCCATGTAGTGGGTCGAAACGAAGACCGTCACGCCTTCCTGGGCGAGTGCGTAGATCAATTCCCAGAATGACCGGCGCGACGCAGGATCGACTCCCGCTGTCGGCTCATCAAGGAAGACGATGCGTGGACGATGAACAACGGCGCACGCCAGGGCCGCACGCTGGCGCATTCCCGCGGAGAGGGAAGAGCAGATCGAACCCATGACGCCTTCCAGGCGACAGACACGCACGGCCCATTCCAGATCTGTCGCTCCATAAACGCCGGCAAAAAACACCAGGTTCTCTCTCACCGAGAGGTCTTCATACAGAGAAAATTTCTGCGACATGTAGCCGATGACCTGCTTGATCTTCTGACGCTCAGCACGCATGTCGAATCCCGCCACGCGTCCTGTGCCGCTGGTAGGGGGAAGGATACCCGTGAGCATGCGAATGGTCGTTGATTTGCCGGCGCCGTTGGGTCCGAGGAACCCGAAAATCTGTCCTTCGCGGACGCGAAACGAAAGATGGTCCACTGCCGTGAAGTCGCCGAAGACGCGCGTGAGATTCTCTGCTTCGACCGACCAGTTAGCCATCGTGCACTCCTTGCCGGCCCGTGAGCTGAAAGAAGACGTCTTCCATCGAAGGATCGACCTGGCGAATCGACTGGATCGAGATGCCCTTCGAGCTCAAGGCCGCTCTTGCCTCCGCCATCGCCGTTTCGACGTCGCCGTGGACCGTGACGTGAAGGCCTTCCCCGAAGAGATTCACGTCCTCGATGTGTGGCCCGCCCGAGAGAGCTTCTTTGGCGGGGAAACGCTGATCGGCGTAAATTTCGAGGATGGCTCCACGGAAGACGCGGCGAAGTTCATCAGGCCCTCCGGAGGCGACGAGCCTGCCCTGATTCAGGAATCCCACGCGGCTGCAGCGCTCGGCTTCATCCATATAAGGGGTGGAGACGACGATCGTGACGCCTTCCTGCCAGAGATCGAACAGAAGTTTCCACAGGTCACGGCGAGACACGGGATCGACCCCGGTGGTCGGCTCGTCGAGGAGGAGCAGCTTGGGGGTGTGGATCAAGGCGCAGGAGAGGGCCAGTTTCTGGCGCATGCCGCCGGAAAGCTTGGCGGCGGGCCTGTTGCGAAACGGGTCCAGGCGGCTGAACTGCATCAGTCTTTGCAGGCGGGGAAGGCGGTCTTGATCTGGAACACCGTAGAGGTCGGCGAAGAGTTCGAGATTCTCCTCGACGGTGAGCTCGCCATAAAGGCTGAACCGCTGCGAGACGTAGCCGGTGAGAGAAGAGATGGATTCGGCCTGACGGATGAGATCGAACCCGCCGACATGGCCGGTGCCGGAGTCGGGCTTGAGGATGCCCAGCATCATGCGCATGGTCGTTGTCTTGCCTGCGCCGTCTGGTCCGATGAGACCGAAAAGTTCCCCGGGCTCGATGTCGAGAGAGAGGCGATCGACAGCCGTGATGGCGCCGAAGGTGCGGGTGAGATTCGTTATGGAGAGCAGCGGCATCGAGAGTTCAGCGGGAAGTGGACCTGCCCCGAGTAGCTACGAGGCATAAGTCGCAAGATCGGTTGGTCGTTCTCATTGCAGCGCAATTTCCGCGTCCGCCTGCATGCCCGGCTTCAGCCGGCCGGCCGTGTTGTCCAGCGACACCTTGGCGCGGTAGACCAGCTTGATGCGCTCCTCCTGCGTCAGGATCGTTTTCGGCGTGAACTCGGATTCGGAGGACACGAAGGTGATCGTTCCTTTGAACGTTTCATCGGGGAACGAATCGACCTTGACGCTGACCTCCTGCCCGAGTTTTACAAGGCCCGTCTGGGTTTCCGGAATGTAGATATTCATCCAGAGATCAGCGGTGTTCGCAACTGTCACCACGGGCGTTCCCGGGCTGACGACCTCTCCGCTCTCGACATTCTTTGTCAGCACCACACCGTCGAGCGGCGAACGGATTTCGGTGTATCCCAATTGTGCTTTTGCGCTTTGCAGTTGCGCCCGGAGCTCCCGTTCACGCGCATGCGCGGCATCCAGCGCCGCACGCTGCAAATCGATTTCCTTGCGACCCGCCTCTGCAACCCCAACGCCGGCCTGGGCTGCCCTCAACCGCGCTTCCGCTTCCGCGATGTCTTCCTCCCGCGCGCCTTCTCGGGAGAGCGCCAGCCGTTGTTTCGCGGCTTCCCGTGTGGCCTCGGCCGTGCGAAGCGCCGCCTGTGCGGCGTCCAGCTGTTGTTGCGCCGTCACGCCCTCCTTCGCAAGTTGCGAAGCCCGGTCGAAGTCTGCCTGTCGCTGGACGAGCTGAGCGTCAGCCTGCGCCAGATCGGCTTCAGCGACACGCACTTCCTGCGGCCGCGATCCGGCACGCAGGCGCTCGACTGCCACGCGTGACGCGTCTTCCTGGCCGCGCGCCTGCGCGATCTGGCTTTCGACGACGCTTGCACGCAATTCCACCATCGCTTCCTGTTGTCGTGCCTGACTGACCACCGCATCCAGGGAGGCCTCGAGCTGACGAACGAGCTGCGTGAGTTCCTCGGAAGAAAGCCGTGCGAGCAGGTCGCCGGCCTTAACGGGTTGCCCTTCCACGGCAGATACTTCTAGAACCCGTCCTCCGATTTGGAAGGAAACATCGACCTCGGTGGCTTCGATCGTACCGGAAGCCCGCAGCACATTTTCAGTTTCACGGTGCAAATAGAAATAAGCGGAGACCGCCGCGATAGCGCCCAGAAGTACGAGAACGACCAGCAGCGTGCGTAAGCGCATGAGCAACATTGTATAATACGCGCCCAATGAAGCGCTTCGCCGCAGTATTGGCCGTGAGCGCACTTGCGGCCGCCGCAGTGATGCTGCTGACCTATACGATTCCTTTCCAGCAACTCGAATTCAGCGCCTACGACTTCACGATGAGGATCGCGGGGAGAATCCCTCCGGCCGCCCCAATCACGATCGTGGCGATCGACGAAGAGAGCTTGCAGAAAGAGGGCAAGTGGCAGTGGCCGCGGGAGAAACTTGCCAACCTTGTGGAGGACATCGGACGGGGTAAACCGCTGGTGCTCGGTCTCGATATCATGCTCGACGATCCGGGCAGCAAAGAAGGCGATGGTGCGCTCGCTCAGGCCATCGCTGCGAACTCCAATGTGGTCTTGCCGGCGCGCGTCGTGACTCTCGATGGCATGGATCGGTGGAGACGCCCCCGGGCGCAGTTTCTGCAACCGAACGTCCGGCTGGGGCACGTCCATACCGAACCGGAACTGGACGGAATCAGCAGGAGCATTTATACGGACAAGGCCGCGGAAGGAACCCTTCTTCCTGCATTTTCTCTGGAAGTCCTGCGTGCGGCGGGCTTCGGGATCGACGCGATGTTTGAAGGGCAGGCAGGTGAGGGCTTCATCCGCGTGGCGCAGCCCACCCTGCGCATTCGATTTGCCGGAGATACGGGGAGCACGTTCCAGCAGATCCCGGCGTGGAAAATCCTTGAGGGTGTACAGGATGTTTCATCGCTGCGTGATCGGATTGTGCTTGTCGGTGGTACCGCAGAAGGGCTGCAGGAAGACCAGTGGTTCACGCCGTTCTCGTTGTCCGGGCTTAAGACTCCCGGCGTCGAGATCCACGCCAATGCGATCGACACTCAGTTCGCGCGCCGATGGATTCGCGAGGTTCCTGCGGACCTCGTCTTCCTGGCTCTGCTCGGCACCCTGCTGCTGCTTCGATGGATGGACCGGCGGTTCGAAGGGTTTCGCTTTTATGTTGCTGCCGTCATGTTGATCCCGGCGGCCGTGCTGGTCTCCTGGGTATTGATGAAGCAGTGGAACACCTGGATGCCCTTTCCATCGATCGTCGCCATGATCGTCCTGGGATTGCCGGCCATTGAGGTCCTGAAGGTTGTGTATGTGAATCGCGACCTGGACTCCAAGATAGAAAAGCTGTCTCCGGGCGGCCCCCTGGTCCAGGACGCACTGGACGCCGCGTGGAATCCCCTGGAAATCGTGCAACGTATCGTGCCGGCGGGGGCGTCTCGCGCCGCATGGCTTGACGCGATTCGATCCTATGAAGCGACGACCGCGCGCCGTCAGAAAGAGCGCACTCATCTGCTGGGTGTTCGCTGGCGGAGCTCCAGGTGGCGTCTCGGCGCCGTCGACTTTTTCAACGACGAACTTGTCCGCTTTCTCCAGTTCAACAGCGCCGTCCTGAGCAGTATTGAAGACGTTACAATTGTGAGCGATGTGCTCGGCCGAATCGTCTATCAAAATCCTGCAGCGAAGAGACTGGATGGTTTTCTGGAAGATCCCCCGTTTGCTGCCGACTACATATCGCAATTGCTGGATGGCCGCAGTCTGGCCGACGAGTTTGCGGAAGTGTTCGGTGAAGGGAAGACCGTCAGCCTCAACTTCGTTCCGGGACGTGGCGGACGGCAAATGCTGCATGCCACTCTGGCCCCAATCGGCAAGACCGCGCTAGTGCTGACACTCCACGATGCCACGGCGCAGCATGCACTCAATCTGGCCAAGAATGAGATGGTCTCGCTCGTGTCGCACGAACTGCGAACGCCCCTGACGGCAATTCGCGGTTATAGCGACATGCTGCTGAAATACGACCTGGTTCAGGACAAGGGAAAGCCGTTTCTAAGTACCATCCTCGAAGAGAGCGATCGCCTCGGCAACCTCATCCAATCCTTCCTCGATATTGCTTACATCGAATCCGGCCGTCAGAAGGTTGCCAAGACCGCCCTCGAGATTGGCCCCATGCTGCGCGACCTGAAGGCCGTGCTGGACCCTGTTGCTGCACATAAGGAAATCCAGCTGCTGGTCTCCGCTGAAGGGGCCTCGCGCGTCACCGCGGACCGAACGCTCTTGTACCAGGCTTTGACGAATCTGGTAACGAATGCCGTCAAGTACAGCCCGGCCGGAACGAAGGTGCGGGTTACGGCGTCCAATGGGAATGGTCGGGTGTGTTTCGATGTCGAGGACCAGGGCTTCGGGATACCTGAAGACGAAATGGGAAAAATTTTCGACAAATTTTACCGGCGTGTAAACAAAGAGACACTCGAGCAGGGCGGATTCGGACTTGGACTGGCCTTTGTCAAAGAAGTAGCGTTGAGGCACGGTGGCGAGGTTACAGTAGAGAGCGAACTCGGGAAGGGGTCCCGCTTCACACTGCAGATACCGATATGAACGGGAAGCCGAAAATTCTGGTGGTTGACGACGACCGATCAATCTGTCGCCTCGTGGACTCTATCCTCGAGATGGAGGGCTATCCGCGCCGCATTGCGGCCAATGGAGCCCAGGCGCGCCAGGCCATAGCGGAGGAAGCTTTCGATATCGTGGTCAGCGACATTTATTTGGGCGATGCTTCCGGACTTGACCTTCTTGAACTCACCAAGGAATGCCAGCCCGAGGCCGAGGTCGTGATCATGACGGCGCATGGTTCTGTGGAGACGGCCGTCCATGCCGTTCATTGCGGCGCCTTCGACTACATCAGCAAGCCCTTTGCCGTCGATGCGATGCTCGACATTCTCAAAAGAATCGAGGAGAAGCGCACGCTGACGAACGCCGCGACCATCGGCCATGAACTCGCAAATGCACTCCCCGATACCGAGATCATCGGCACGAGCCCGCGAATGGTCGAGATTTACAAAAAACTTGCGAAAGTTGCCCGGGTTGACGCTCCGGTGCTGGTTATCGGTGAGAGCGGCTCAGGCAAAGAGCTGGTGGCGCGTGCGGTTCACGCCAACAGTTTGCGTGCAGCGGCTCCCTTTGTGGTGATCAATTGCGGCGCCCTTCCCGAGACTCTCCTCGAGAGCGAGCTTTTCGGTCACGAACGCGGTGCGTTCACTGGTGCTGCCGCAATCCGCAAGGGGCTGCTGGAGAGTGCCGCCGGAGGAACCGTCTTTCTTGACGAAATTTCCGAAACCTCGCTCAGCTTTCAGGTCAAGCTGCTTCGCGTGATCCAGGAGCGCGAGATACGCCGTGTCGGTTCCAACGAAACGATCCTGGTGGACATCCGGCTGATTGCGGCGACGAACCGGGATCTTCGGGAGATGCTGCGCCTGAATCAGTTTCGCGAGGATCTTTTCCATCGTCTCAATGTCTTTACCATAGCGCTCCCGGCCCTTCGCGACCGTCAGGTGGACATTCCGCTTCTGGCTAGTCATTTCCTGAAGAGTTTTAACGCTTTACAGGGAAAGTCCGTTCGTCTTTCGGCCGCTGCTGTGGACGCGATGACGCGCTACGCGTGGCCCGGCAATGTTCGGGAGTTGCGGAACGTCCTGGAACGGGCCGTCACGTTCAATGACACCGGGGTGATTCAACCTTCCGAACTGGAATTTGCAGAGACGTCCGGAGTGGCCGAGGCTTCCGGATCAACTGACCCGCCTTTGCAGCCCGCCGGACCGGCATCCGGAGGTTCGCTCGAAGACCTCGAGAGGGAGCACATCGTCCGTATCCTGCGCGAGACTCGCGGTAACAAGAAAAAAGCTGCGGAAATCCTCGGCATTGAAAGACGCACACTCTACAACAAAGCCAAGCGCCTGGGCATTGATTTAACTAACGCCTAGAGCGTAAGATACGCCGATGTCTCTGTTTCGGAGCTGGCTTATTTTTGTTGCGCTGACTTGCGTCCTCGGAGTACTTCCGTCAAGGGCGGAGGCCACTCGGGCGGAATTTGACGCCCGAATGAGCGCCACGATGACCAGACTCAATGTCGAAGCGTCTGCCCCCGAAGGCGCAAGCATTGTGGGCGAGATGATCGAGCGGGAGTACGACGCGTCCGCCGAAGAGATGCAGTGGGCCGTGAGTCGCGGATTCTCCTGGGGCTCGATTGCGGCCCTGGCATACATTCAGGCGACAACGGGAGAAAGTTTTTCTGCTCTTGATAGTTCCGCGGTGGATAAGGATCTTTGGGCATATGCCGATAAGGCGGGTATGAACGCCGAAAAGATGGCCTCATCGCTGGGGCAGCTTTTGAAGCGTGTGGAAGAGGAACGGAATACACGGATCTTTGAGCGTGTACGGTTAACCCGCAAGGTGACGCGGATGCCGGATCTGGGAAGCGGTTTTGGACTCCTGCAGGAAACGTTGGATTTTCGCAGGCTGGAAACGCCGAAGCCCACGAAAATCCATACGACGACCCCCTGAGATCGACTGGAGGGAGATATGAAGAGATTCTTGCCCTTGATAATTATGGTGCTTCTGGTTCCGTCTATGGGGTGGAGCCAGGGCTTCCTCCAGGTCAGCTCTCTCAATGGCAAGGTCGAGATTCGGCCAGTGGCTGCAAGAACCTTCACTCCGCTGACGCAAGCCGCTCGCCAGGTCCAGGTGGGCGACGAGATACGCACGAGCCCCGGCGCCTCGGTTGTCCTCACTCTTCCCGATCTTTCGTACATGGTCGTCAATGAAAACACGGACCTCGTCCTCCGCGACTTCTGGAGCGGTGGCGTGCGCAGTGTTGTCAACCTGATGCTGGGCCGCGTGCGATTCTATGTTCAAAAGATTGGCGGGCGCCCCAATCCGTATCGCGTGGAAACACCGACTGCACTGATCGCCGTTCGCGGCACCATTTTCGATGTGAATGTGGACCCTTCGTCATTCACAGAAGTGCTCTGTCTTGAGGGCCAGGTCGGGGTTGAAAACATCGCGCTGCCGGAACGCGAAGTGATTCTGAATCCAGGCTGGCATACGGGCGTTGCGCCGGGGCAGATTCCACTGAAGCCCGTCGCCAGGGGCGAAGACCTTGTGCCAAGCCGTACGCTTTTCGTGGTGAAGAAGGGCCCTGAAAACGAAGGCAAGGGCATCGATGCGCGAACTCTTGAAAACCTGGCGCGCGACAACGATCGCTCGAACCGTCCCACAGATCGATATAAATCGCCTGCTTCCGGTACCGACTCCAACGTCGGACGCGCCAAGCCCTCAATGACGTTTCCCGAATAGCTTTCCCGGTCGGCAGTCCCGGCTCCAGGAAGCTGGCGGCGCATCGGCACCTATCCGAGTGTCTTTATCGATCCGTCCCTCCGGAAACGTCAACTGCAGAGCCACACCCTGCGAATCCGACTCGATCGTCGAAGAAGGCGACGACGGCCCGCCCTCGACTTGATCTCGAAACTGTCCTCGCAGAAAAAGTCTAAAGAATTGACTCGGCGGACCGATAAGGACGATCGGCGCCGAATCTTCGCATTTTCTTGTTGCAATGCCTGTGGCCCCACAACAGACTCCTCGTCGCTCCCGAAGAACTTTCAGGAAGCCCAGAGAGGGGAAACAGGCGATGACCATGGACGGTACGGCCCTGGCGCTGGACTCGGCGCAACTGATCTCGGCCATGTTCTCGCTTCTCCCGGTACCCGTCGCGGTCCTGGATGATCTCGGTCGCGTCCTCCTTTCCAATTCCACGTTTTCGGAGATATTTCAGGGCGTCGGCAACCTGCCGGCCTCCCCTCAATGTGAGGTTGAAGTCAATGGACGGTCATTCCAGGTCCAGAGGCTTCCGCTGAACGACCACGGATTTGAATTCGTTTTTGCCACCGATGTCAGCGATATAGCCCAGTTACGAAAGCAGATTACTCATCTTGAAAAAATGGCGGCTGTAGGGCGTGTGCTGACCGGCGTTGCGCACGAACTGGGAACGCCGCTTGCGGACATTGCCAGCCATGCCGTTCTCGTGGACCGCTCCAACCTGACACCCGAAGTGCAGGATATGGTGGGCAGCATGCTGTCACAGGCCGAGCGCGCCACCTGTCTGGTCCAGAACTTGCTCGCGCTGGCGGGCATTACCGCACCCAAACGCGTGGCCGTGGACCTGAATGCTATCGTGCGGGACGCTGTGGAGCGCCGTGGCCGCCCCCAGCCGACCGGGCAGTTCGATGTCACGCTGGACCTGGATGCCAATCTTCCCAAGGCTGCCGGGGATCCGTCACAAATCGAACAGGTCGTGCTCGAGGTTCTGCTCCACGCCGAAAGCTCCATTGCAACCGCGCAGGACAGGCCGGGCTCGATCCAGATCCGGACCTGTGTTCGAACCGGACGGATTCAACTCCATGTTTGCGATAACGGCTACGGTCGCGATGCCGCATGTGTTTTCGAGACCAGGGACAAGGGAGTCGGGCTGAATATTTGTGCGGAGATTGTGAAGGACCACGGCGGAGAACTCTACGCCTGGAGTTCCTACGGGGGCGGCTCGACCCTGACCCTGGAACTTCCAGTCTATCTGCAGGATTCCGAAGCAGGCGGCAGCGTGGGCCGTCTTCGCGGCAAGGATGTGATCGTGGTCGACGACGAAGTACACATCACGGAATTCGTCTGCGATGTGCTGCAGCGCCAGGGCGCGCGGGTGCAAGTCGCCAACTCCGGTTCAGAAGCGTACGAAAAGATCCGGAGCAAACACTTCGACCTGATCGTGTGCGACCAGCACATGCCAGGATTGAGCGGACAGAGCCTCTACCGGTTGGTAGAGAACGGCGATTCCAGCGCACCGAATCGATTCCTTTTTATTACAGGCGATGTTGTCCACTCCGAGGGTAGCCGGTTCTCCGCACAGAATGGTGTGACTTTCCTCAGAAAGCCCTTCCGCACTAAAGAACTGCTGGAAACCATCGACCACTTGTTCAATCGGAACCTGCAACCGGGTTTCTGAGAATCCCGATCCCTTCGATCTCGATTTCAACGATATCGCCCGGTTTAAGGAATATGGGGGGCTTTCGCACGAATCCCACGCCGCTGGGAGTCCCTGTCGATATAACGTCTCCCGGTTCAAGCGTCATGGTCTGGGAAATATGTGAGATCAGAGTGGGAACGTTGAAGATGAGATTCGAGGTGTTGGATTTCTGCAGCCGCTCGCCGTTCAATCGAAGCTCGATAGCGAGGTTACTCCCGTCGCCCAACTCGGAACACGTCACCAGGCACGGTCCCATCGGAGCAAACGTGTCGATCGATTTTCCACGCGTCCATTGCCTGTCTCCGAACTGGAGGTCGCGCGCCGAAACGTCGTTCATGATGGAATAGCCAGCGACATAGTCGAGGGCGTCTTCGGCAGAAACCCTTCGTGCGCGTGTCCCCACAACCACGGCAAGTTCCGCTTCATAGTCCACTTGAGTTGTGGCGGGAGGAATGACGATGGGCTCATTGGGGCCGATGATCGCGTTCGCGTACATGCCGAAGAGAAGGGGAGTCTTGGGTATCGGGATCTTCGCTTCTTCGGCATGGTCCAGATAATTCAAGCCTATGCCTATGACCTTTTGAGGGTTAAGGATCGGAGACTTCAGTATGACTTCGGCTTCAGAAAACAACACCGTTTTGACGTCAGCCTGTGCGCCTCCCAGCGCTCGGAGGGTTTTCTCCAGGGATTTCAGTCCGTTTGGAACACGCAGCAGATCTTCCAACGAATGAACAACATGAGGGAACTTGACGAGGCCGTCCGCAATCCCCTGAGTGACGTCAAGCCGCTCGGCCCCCCACTGGCATCCAAGATGCTGTACTGTTGGCGTATGAGTTCTGCAGAAGTTGATGAATTTCAAGGATTCCCCTTTCCAGGATTCCACTCGGAGACCAATCTGATGGATTCTAATGGATTTAGAACTACACTTCCATGAGCAACCCGGCAACGGCTTCCTACCATCCCGAAAGGGATTATGCCCGCCCGTTCCTCCTTTTGCGCTGGCTGCTCCTTATTTTGGCAGTCTATTTGACACTTTTGCCCTCTGCGGGGGCTCCTTCATTTGCCGTCCTCTACGTTTTCGTATTGGGGTTTGCAGCCAGCAACGTTGTGTGCATGTTGGTGTCGGATGCAACGTTGCAGTCAAGCGCTTTCAATCTCGGGATTGCGACGACGGATGTCATCTTTGTGTCCGTGACGCTCTATTTTCTGCGCATTCCGGGAGCCTACGTCTTCGTGGCGTTCAGTGTCGTGTATGTGATGGCGGCGATATGGCGCGACTTGAAAACAGTCACGCTTTCGCTTAGTGCCGTCATCCTGCTATACGCGGGATTTTCGACGATGCGGCTTTATGGGCGTTACGGCATAGGGTCGGCGCTAGCCGTGGCGACGCAGAGACTGGGGCAAGGCCAGGAACAATTCCTGAAGCTGCTGCTGTTCCTGGTGGTAGCGATCTTCTACCTGTTTCTTTCCGATCGGCTCAAACATAATGCGTCACTTTCCCGCATGCTCATGGAGGAGAAGCGACGCGCCGACGTCATGGCGGAGATCACTCGTTCCCTTTCGTCATCTCTGAACAGCCAGGAGATCTGTTTTCTGATTGTCAGCCGTATTCGCGAGGTATTCGACGGCGCCGACTGCTCGATCGTACGTCTGGATGCCCACAAGCGGACTGGGACAATTCTGGTTCGTTCATCTGACCCGTCGGCCAGGGACGAGGAAGTCGATCTACAGGCCTACCCGGAGCTCGAGCAGGCCAACGAGTCAAGGGATCTCCTGTTTGTGCCGGAGGTGGTTCGCGGCGGTACGACGCACTCTGTGGTTGTCATGCCCATGTTGGCTCAGGACACGGTTCTCGGACTGACTCACTTCCAGCTCAAGGGCAAGAAGGACCGGCTGACCGAGGCGGACGAACGTTTCTTCCGAGTGATGTCGCTCACCGCGGCCAACGCGTTGCGCAACGCGCAACTCTTCGAAGAGATGGAGCATCGGGCGAGAACCGACTTCCTTACCGGGCTGCCGAATCACCACTTCTTCCAGACCACGCTGGCGGCGGAACTGGTACGAGCGCAACGGCACAACCACCCGTTGTCGCTGCTGATCATCGATCTGGATTTTCTCAAAGACGTGAACGACCGATTCGGTCATCCCACAGGAGATACAGTCATTCGGTCCGTGGGGGAGACGATTCGGGTAAGTTGCCGTGATTTCGATTTTGCCGCGCGATACGGCGGGGAGGAATTTACAGTGATCCTGCCCGAGACGCCGTTGACCGGCGCAATTCAAGTTGCGGATCGTATCCGTGAGCGGATTCGCTTCATGGTATTCCCCGGCGTGGGGCACATCACGGCATCCATTGGCGTATCCAACTACCCGGTAAATGCCCTCGCAAAAGAAGATCTCATCCGCGTTGCCGATCAGGCTCTCTACGTCGCCAAGAACAATGGCCGTGACCGCGTCGCTTACTTCAACTACCAGCTCATCACGCGATAAAGACAATTCCAGCCGGTTTACAGGCTTTAACCCGAAAAGAGGTGTTCCGAGGTCGTCCACGAAATCGCCGATCCTTGCGGAGCTTGCGGAACTTCGTGGAAAGACGTGACGTAGTTTTGGGCGGTTGAATCTACAATAGGCTGGTGGCGGCATTTATCGAATTTATTGACGTCCACAAGTCCTTTGGAGAGAGGACCATCCTGGATGGCATCTCCTTTCGCGTGGAGAAGGGAACGACGTTCGCAATTCTGGGGCCGAGCGGCATCGGCAAGACTGTGACGCTCACGCACGTTGTGGGCTTGCTGAGACCCGACTCCGGGCAAATCCTGGTCGATGGCCAGGATGTCACGCACCTGAGTGAACGCGGCTTTGCGGAGGTGCGCCGGAAGGTGCAGCTTGTCTTTCAGTCTGGAGCATTGTTCGACTCGATGACCGTTTGGGAAAATGTGGCTTTTCCCCTTGCCGACCTGGGTATCCGGGAGGACGAAATGGAGCGCCGCGTGGGGGAGAAGCTGCAGCTCGTCGAAATCGAGGACCTGGCGGATCTGATGCCTTCAGAACTGAGCACCGGAATGAAGCGCGCGGTCGCCATCGCCCGGGCATTGGCCGTGGAGCCACAGGCAATCCTTTACGACGAACCTACGACGATGGTGGACCCGCTGCTGTCACAGACGATCAACGCCTTGATCCGCAAGATGCAGGCCCAGTTGAATATGACACAGATCGTCGTGACCCACGATATCGCGAATTGTGCGGAGAAGGTTGCGGACCACGTGGCGCTGATGGACAAGGGGCGTTTTGTGTTTATCGGAACGATGGCGGAGCTCTATTCCAGCACGCATCCGGTCGTACGCGAATTCGTCGAGGAAGACCGGATTCGATTCGAGAAGGAAAAGGAATTCGTTTAGGCCGTGGTTCCGGTGCTGATCTTCGACCTTGACGGGACCCTGGTGGATTCCAAGAAGGACCTTGCCTCTTCGGTCAATCATGTCCGGCTGAGCTTCGGGTTTCCGCAGCTGACCGAACGGGAGATCGCGGGTTACATTGGCGATGGTGCCCAAATGCTTATTCGGCGGGCGCTCGGCCCGGAGATTTCCGACGCGGATGTCCAGTCGGGCCTTCAGCTGTTTCTTTCCTACTACAAGGAGCACATGCTCGACCAGAGCGTCCTGTATCCCGGCGTTGTGGAAACGTTGGAGAGTCTGCGGGATTTCAGCCTCGCGGTTCTCACCAACAAGCCAATCCGCTTCAGCAGGATGATGCTCGAAGGGCTGGGTATTCTGAATTCTTTTAGCGCCGTCTACGGAGGAAACAGCTTCGAGCGGAAGAAGCCGGACCCCGTCGGTATCTTTCAGATCCTCGCCGATACGGGCGGACACGCCGGAAACACCTGGATGATCGGTGATTCTGCTGTCGATGTGCAGACGGGACGTAACGCCGGCGTGAAAACCTGCGGCGTTTCCTGGGGCTATGCCACGGAGACTTTCAAGCGCACGCCGCCTGATGCGGTCATTGACCGTTTCGAACAGCTCGAGATGCTGGTAAGGACGAGCGAGGTGTAGCGTCTGGTCCGCCACGCCTTCCGGTGGGACCCATTACATGCGCTTCGGCGCCTGCATGCCCATCATGTCGAGTGTCGTCGCCAGCGCCTGCCGAACCAGTTCAACGACAGCAAGGTAAAACATGCGGCGATTCGCGTCCTTCTCTTCAATGATGCCCTTGTATTGGTGATAGAAGAGATTGAATTTCTGAGCCACTGTAAACGAATGCCTGGCCAGTGTCGCCGGCTCCAGAGTCGCCACGACTTGCGCCGCGATTTCGTCCATCCTTGACGCCGTATAGACGAGGTCCCAAATGTCGTTGGCGTCGTCAAGGTACGCGTGGAGGTTGGCTTCCGCAAGGTATCCTGGAAGACTTTTGACGGAAAATGACGCGTCATTTTCCGTCATTTTTTTCATGATGTTGCCGGCCCGTACGGCCGCGTATTGAAGGTAGGGCCCGGTCTCTCCCACAAGATTCAGCGCATCCTTGAAGTCGAAGGCAATAATGGCGTTGCGCGTGAACTTGAGCAGGAAGTAACGGAGCGCGCCGACCGCGATCTGGTGCGCGATCTCGGTGACCTCCGATGGCGAGAGTTCAGGGTTTCTCTCTTCCACTTCTTTCCGTGCATCCGCTTCCAGACGGTCGAGAAGGTCGTCCGCCTTCACCCCCTGGCCTTTCCGGCCCGAGACTTCAATGTGGGGACGCTTCCGATCCTCGGAGGAGAGTTCGACGCCGAGTTCTTCAGCGCAAGACGGCGTCAATGCAACAACTTCGTAGTGAAAGTGGATGGAGTTCCTGACCTGGTCTCCGTACCCCAGTCCCAGCAGCCCCTGCCGCACCACGTTCTGGAGGTAAGACTGCCGGACGTCGATGACGTTGTAGACCATGCGGCCATGGCCGAAGTCAGGATGGATCGGCTCTCCCGGAGTTGATGAGGTGATCCAGACGCCAGAGGGATGATCCAGACGCCGGTAGTGAAAATCCTGTTCGAGAAGACCCAGTTTCCAAAGCTGATACGCTATGTCTTTGCCGACATAAGTGACGGTCCCGTTGGACCGCACGATAATCTTGTCGTCATCGTAGCCTTCCGTATCGATGCGCATGACCCAACAGCCCTTGTTCTTTCCCTCAGACTCGAAAAAGATGGCGTTGCGGGCCTTTAGCTGCTCGAATGCACGGTCCCAGAACTTCAAATGAAGGATGTCGCTCTCGCGCGGCAGCAAGTCGTAGCGGACGCCGATCCGATCCATCGTGTCCAGATGGCATCCGACAATCGTCATCGCGACCAGTTCCGCCATCTCCGCTGTCTCATTGCCATCCTCTTCGATTTCCTGGAGAGTCTTCCCCCGAAGCGCATGTTTCGGATCCTCGGCATCGTAGAATGCGCTGACGCGGGCGTAAAGGTCCCAGCAGTAGTAGTCGAACTTGATGGCGCGGTCGTTGATCAACGCACGGACCTCGCCGACGCTCTTCTTTTCCAGATACTTGAAGCCGACGATCACGTCCGCGACTTGTACGCCCGTGTTGTCGATGTAGTTCTGAACCTCGACATGGCGTCCACAGGCCCTGAGGATTCGGACGAAGGTGTCGCCGATCGTCGAATTGCGAAGATGGCCGATGTGCGCGGCCTTGTTGGGATTGATGTTTGTATGCTCGACGACGATTTTGCCCTCGTCTCGCAAGACCGGGCCCAGCTCCTTTCGCACCACAAGTTCGTCGAAGGTGTCGCGAAAGACGACCGCGCGGTCGAGGAAGAAATTGATATAGCCCGCGCCGGCCAGTTCGGTCTTTCGCACACCTGGGATGACTCCCATGGAATCCACCAGTTCTTCGGCCGCTGCTCTCGGGGCTTTCCTCAGTTTCTTCGCGAGTTCGAAACAGACCGGTGTCGCCAGTTCGCCAAGTTCAACTTTTGGCGTTTGGTTTAGAACGACCTCGGGCACTTCGATGTTCCACAGAGCGCGGATTGCGGAGCGCAGCGTTTCTTTGATCCGTGCGTGAGCCTGCAGTTGCATAGGACGGAAATCTTACCATGCCGGGAAGTGGTAGTATTTGTGGCCTATGAAGACGTTGTACTTCGATTGTTTCTCCGGAATCAGCGGAGACATGACAATCGGCGCTCTGCTGGATCTGGGTCTGGACCTTGAGTACCTCAGGTCCGAGCTGCGAAAGTTGCCGTTGGAGGGTTATCAAATATCGGCTTCGCGGGTGGTGCGTTCAAACATCAGTGCCATGAAGTTCGACGTCGTGATGAACGATCATCGCGGCCATTCGCATCATCACAATCCTTACCATGAAGGGCAGCACGACGGCCGCTCGCACGAGCATTTCCACCGCAAAGCTTCACAGATCCTGTCCATGATTCGAGACAGCTCGCTTAACGAAAATACCAAACGAATGGCCATCGCGGTTTTCACCAGGCTTGCAATCTCCGAGGGCAAAGTTCACCGCGTTGCTCCGGAAGATGTGGAGTTCCACGAAGTCGGCGCTGTGGACTCGATCGTGGATACCGTGGGTGCGGCCATCGGATTCGATGCGCTGGGAGTGGAGAAGTTTGTCTGTTCCGCGATCAACGTAGGCAGCGGTTTCATTCATTGTCAGCACGGGATTTATCCCGTGCCCACGCCGGCAACCGCTGACCTTCTGCGCAATGCGACGATCTATTCGAAACATGCCGCCACAGAACTGGTAACCCCGACGGGTGCCGCAATCCTTGCCGCCGTCGTCGAAGATTTCAGTCCGCTGGAAGGCGTTGCCATCGCGCAGATCGGCTATGGGGCGGGTACGAAGGAGTTTCCGGACTTTCCAAATTGTTTGCGCCTGTTCGTGTGTGCGGAACAGAAGTTCGCGGCGCAACAGCGCGAAACTCCGCCGGTGGACACGATTGTGGTGCTTGAAGCGAACATCGACGATATGACGGCACAGAACTTCGCATACGTGTGTGACCGGCTGCTGGAGACCGGGGCGCTGGATGTTTGCACGATTCCGGCTCAGATGAAGAAGGGAAGGCCTGGGCATTTGCTCCAGGTGCTCGCTCCGCAGAATCGCTGGCAGCAACTCGAGCGGCGAATTTTTGAAGAGACGACAACCATCGGCGTTCGTCACTACGAAACGAGGCGCTCAGCGCTGGAGCGTGAAATCCTGAGAGTGGAGACGGTTCACGGAACCATCGCGATCAAGGTGTCGAAGCTCGACGGAAAGGTAGTCAACTTCACGCCGGAATTTGACGATTGCGCGAGGATCGCGCGCGAGAAGGCAATTCCCCTCAAAGACGTTCAAGCGCTGGCTGTGAAGGAATATCTGACTCATCACCACTCCGCGCGGTCCGGGGACGAACGCGCGGAGTAGCCCTTATTGAAAATTGTGGAGTCCGGTGATGTCGACCGCGGACAGAGCGCGATCGTAGAGACGCACGTCGTCGAGAAGCCCGTTCATGAATGTCGCCGGGCCGGCCGGGGTTCGAGCGCCAATGAGCCAGCCGACGCCGGACTCGTCGGGAATCGTTCCCGTACGGGCCAGGACTCCCTGCTGAATCCCATCGATGTACACGCGGATATTGGAGCCATCGTAAGTACAGGCGAGATGAACCCATTGCCCGGTGGCGACCCCTGAAGCAACAAAAATTCGAGTTCCTCCGATCGAACACACGACGTAGCCCGCTTGCATGCGCAGGAATGTCGCATTCAACGGCACCTTGGAATCGTCCTTGGCAAGGATGGCGCTGGTGCCGGAGACATCATTGAAATTTGCCCATGCAGCCATCGTGATGAAATTCGAGGGACGCAGCGACACCGGATCGCCAAGAGAGACGTAGTCGTTGATCCCGTCGAAGAGAAGCGCCCCGCCGATTTTCCCGGAACTATTCCAGGCCGGGCCGTTGGTCAACAATCCGGAGTTGTTGTTTCCGGAGGAGTCCGAGGCGGTATTGCCGGAGGTTTCATTGAATGCCCAATAGCCCTGAAGCCCCGTCAGGATGTCGGGGGGCGGCGAACCGGAGCCAACGGAGAAGGCAATCGTGTAGTCCGAGGTGTTGGCATTACCCGAGCCATCCTGGCAGCGAGTGAAGAAGGAGTAGGCATTGCCGTTGGATAATCCGCTGACCGGGGTGGAGTGCGAGGTGGTTCCGGTGGAGGCAAAGGTATTGGTCATGGCGGCGTAGGGAGTGCCGGCGACGGTGGAGTAACGGCAGACGGCGTTTTCGTCGCTGGTCAACGACAGCGTGGTCTGCGTGGTGCCGGCCGCCAGCGTTCCGGAAGGAGCGCCGTTGCTCAGCACCGGAGGGACAGTGTCGGGGGGAGTGGTGGGATTCTGGAGTCCGGTGATGTCGACCGCGGACAGAGCGCGATCGTAGAGACGCACGTCGTCGAGAAGCCCGTTCATGAACGTCGCAGGACCGGCCGGGGTTCGAGCGCCAATGAGCCAGCCGACGCCGGACTCGTCGGGAATCGTTCCCGTACGGGCCAGGACTCCCTGCTGGATCCCATCGATGTACACGCGGATATTGGAGCCGTCGTAAGTACAGGCGAGATGAACCCATTGCCCGGTGGCGACCCCTGAAGCAACAAAAATTCGAGTTCCTCCGATCGAACACACGACGTAGCCGGCCTGCATGCGCAGGAATGTCGCATTCAACGGCACCTTGGAATCGTCCTTGGCAAGGATGGCGCTGGTGCCGGAGACATCGTTGAAATTCGCCCATGCAGCCATCGTGATGAAATTCGAGGGACGCAGCGACACCGGATCGCCAAGAGAGACGTAGTCGTTGATCCCGTCGAAGAGAAGCGCCCCGCCGATTTTCCCGGAACTATTCCAGGCCGGGCCGTTGGTCAACAATCCGGAGTTGTTGTTTCCGGAGGAGTCCGAGGCGGTATTGCCGGAGGTTTCATTGAATGCCCAGTAGCCCTGAAGCCCCGTCAGGATGTCGGGGGGCGGCGAACCGGAGCCAACGGAGAAGGCAATCGTGTAGTCCGAGGTGTTGGCGTTACCCGAGCCATCCTGGCAGCGGGTGAAGAAGGAGTAGGCATTGCCGTTGGATAATCCGCTGACCGGGGTGGAGTGCGAGGTGGTTCCGGTGGAGGCAAAGGTATTGGTCATGGCGGCGTAGGGAGTGCCGGCGACGGTGGAGTAACGGCAGACGGCGTTTTCGTCGCTGGTCAACGACAGCGTGGTCTGCGTGGTGCCGGCCGCCAGCGTTCCGGAAGGAGCGCCGTTGCTCAGCACCGGTGGGGTGGTGTCGGCAGGCTGCGCGACGGAGAAGGCAATCGTGTAGTCCGAGGTGTTGGCATTACCCGAGCCATCCTGGCAGCGGGTGAAGAAGGAGTAGGCATTGCCGTTGGATAATCCGCTGACCGGGGTGGAGTGTGAGGTGGTTCCGGTGGAGGCAAAGGTATTGGTCATGGCGGCGTAGGGAGTGCCGGCGACGGTGGAGTAACGGCAGACGGCGTTTTCGTCGCTGGTCAACGACAGCGTGGTCTGCGTGGTGCCGGCCGCCAGCGTTCCGGAAGGAGCGCCGTTGCTCAGCACCGGAGGGACAGTGTCGGGGGGAGTGGTGGGATTCTGGAGTCCGGTGATGTCGACTGCGGACAGAGCGCGATCGTAGAGACGCACGTCGTCGAGAAGCCCGTTCATGAACGTCGCAGGACCGGCCGGGGTTCGAGCGCCAATGAGCCAGCCGACGCCGGACTCGTCGGGAATCGTTCCCGTACGGGTCAGGACTCCCTGCTGAATCCCATCGATGTACACGCGGATATTGGAGCCGTCGTAAGTACAGGCGAGATGAACCCATTGCCCGGTGGCGACCCCTGAAGCAACAAAAATTCGAGTTCCTCCGATCGAACACACGACGTAGCCGGCCTGCATGCGCAGGAATGTCGCATTCAACGGCACCTTGGAATCGTCCTTGGCAAGGATGGCGCTGGTGCCGGAGACATCGTTGAAATTCGCCCATGCAGCCATCGTGATGAAATTCGAGGGACGCAGCGACACCGGATCGCCAAGAGAGACGTAGTCGTTGATCCCGTCGAAGAGAAGCGCCCCGCCGATTTTCCCGGAACTATTCCAGGCCGGGCCGTTGGTCAACAATCCGGAGTTGTTGTTTCCGGAGGAGTCCGAGGCGGTATTGCCGGAGGTTTCATTGAATGCCCAGTAGCCCTGAAGCCCCGTCAGGATGTCGGGGGGCGGCGAACCGGAGCCAACGGAGAAGGCAATCGTGTAGTCCGAGGTGTTGGCATTACCCGAGCCATCCTGGCAGCGGGTGAAGAAGGAGTAGGCATTGCCGTTGGATAATCCGCTGACCGGGGTGGAGTGCGAGGTGGTTCCGGTGGAGGCAAAGGTATTGGTCATGGCGGCGTAGGGAGTGCCGGCGACGGTGGAGTAACGGCAGACGGCGTTTTCGTCGCTGGTCAACGACAGCGTGGTCTGCGTGGTGCCGGCCGCCAGCGTTCCGGAAGGAGCGCCGTTGCTCAGCACCGGTGGGGTGGTGTCGGCAGGCTGCGCGACGGAGAAGGCAATCGTGTAGTCCGAGGTGTTGGCATTACCCGAGCCATCCTGGCAGCGGGTGAAGAAGGAGTAGGCATTGCCGTTGGATAATCCGCTGACCGGGGTGGAGTGTGAGGTGGTTCCGGTGGAGGCAAAGGTATTGGTCATGGCGGCGTAGGGAGTGCCGGCGACGGTGGAGTAACGGCAGACGGCGTTTTCGTCGCTGGTCAACGACAGCGTGGTCTGCGTGGTGCCGGCCGCCAGCGTTCCGGAAGGAGCGCCGTTGCTCAGCACCGGAGGGACAGTGTCGGGGGGAGTGGTGGGATTCTGGAGTCCGGTGATGTCGACTGCGGACAGAGCGCGATCGTAGAGACGCACGTCGTCGAGAAGCCCGTTCATGAACGTCGCAGGACCGGCCGGCGTTCGAGCGCCAATGAGCCAGCCGACGCCGGACTCGTCGGGAATCGTTCCCGTACGGGCCAGGACTCCCTGCTGAATCCCATCGATGTACACGCGGATATTGGAGCCGTCGTAAGTACAGGCGAGATGAACCCATTGCCCGGTGGCGACCCCTGAAGCAACAAAAATTCGAGTTCCTCCGATCGAACACACGACGTAGCCGGCCTGCATGCGCAGGAATGTCGCATTCAACGGCACCTTGGAATCGTCCTTGGCAAGGATGGCGCTGGTGCCGGAGACATCGTTGAAATTCGCCCATGCAGCCATCGTGATGAAATTCGAGGGACGCAGCGACACCGGATCGCCAAGAGAGACGTAGTCGTTGATCCCGTCGAAGAGAAGCGCCCCGCCGATTTTCCCGGAACTATTCCAGGCCGGGCCGTTGGTCAACAATCCGGAGTTGTTGTTTCCGGAGGAGTCCGAGGCGGTATTGCCGGAGGTTTCATTGAATGCCCAGTAGCCCTGAAGCCCCGTCAGGATGTCGGGGGGCGGCGAACCGGAGCCAACGGAGAAGGCAATCGTGTAGTCCGAGGTGTTGGCATTACCCGAGCCATCCTGGCAGCGGGTGAAGAAGGAGTAGGCATTGCCGTTGGATAATCCGCTGACCGGGGTGGAGTGCGAGGTGGTTCCGGTGGAGGCAAAGGTATTGGTCATGGCGGCGTAGGGAGTGCCGGCGACGGTGGAGTAACGGCAGACGGCGTTTTCGTCACTGGTCAACGACAGCGTGGTCTGCGTGGTGCCGGCCGCCAGGGTTCCGGAAGGAGCGCCGTTGCTCAGCACCGGAGGGGTAGTGTCCTGGGGTTGGCATGAACGCACCGCTTTGTCGACATCCAGGATTCCGCCGGTAATCGTGTAGCCCTGGAGACTTGGCAAGGGGGCCACATTATTCAGTATGGCGTTCTTCAGAGCAGCGGTACTGAGAGACGGACAGGCGGAAAGAGTCAGTAGTGCCGCTCCGGCAACATGTGGCGTCGCCATCGAAGTGCCGGAGAAATACGAGTATCCGGATCGGACCGTCGAGTTGATGGACTGACCGGGCGCTCCCAAATGAACTTTCGTGGCTCCGTAGTTCGAAAATCCTGCGAGCAAATCAGCACTGGTTGTCGCGGCCACGGAAATCACGTTTGGCGCGGAGTAATTTGCCGGGTAAGTGGCGACGATATCGTTGTTGCTGGAGTTATTTCCTGCAGCCGCGACGAACAGCATGTTGTCGGAATTTGCCAGGTTGATTTCATCCAGCAGGCTTTGGGAGTAACCGCCTCCGCTCCAACTGTTGGACAGAACACGAACGTTTACGGGCGTCGATGTTCCGGCAAAAGCGAGTTTCACCTGGCGCGCAAACTCAATAGCCTTGATTGCGTCCGACGTAAACCCATTTCCCGCCGAGTCAAGGAACTTCAGCCCGAGAATTCGCGCGGTCCAATTGACCCCGACCACACCCGTTCCGTTATTACCCGTTGCGGCGATTGTCCCGGAAACGTGCGTGCCATGATCGTTGTCGTCCAGGGGATCGCAGCTCATTGTTATCGCATTGAAACCGTGCGAGCCAGCCGGGCAGTTGACGATTGAACTCCCGATGGTGACGCTGTATGCGGTCGGAGCGCTCCAGATGTTCGCAGCGAGATCAGGATGGTTGTAGTTCACGCCCGTATCCACGACGCCGATGACCGAGGACGTACCTCCTGTCGTCACGTTCCATGCGGCAGGCGCGCCGATGCGCGTCATTCCCCAGAGCGAAGAGAACAACGGATCGTTAGGCGTTACCACCGCACTCACGATGTAGTTCGGCTCCGCATACAGCACGTCGGGCTGATTGGAAAATGCCTGCAATAGGGCGGGCAGACTCTGACCGGGGGCCCGGACCACATGTTGGGACAATTGTTCGTTAATCAGGCCGATGTTGGCCTGCGGCAGGACATTCCTGACACGAGCCAAGGCTGTCGCGTCCGGGGCGCGCAGACGAATGAGGATTTCGTCGGCCACTACGGCCGCGCCGTTGTAGGTGGTTACTTGAACTTGAGCATAGATCGTGCCGGCGAACAAAAAACCAAACAGGATGGCGCCGATGCTGGGAATAAATCGATGTCGAAACGGAGGATGCTGGTTCACAATCGACCCTCGAAGACTTTGGCCTTCTCAAAAAAGTTAAAGGAGCAGAAGCAGCTCTGAAGGGCGTCTGTCGATGTAGATCGCCAGGCCCGTATGGTGAAGTTACCTGCGGAGCGCCCATCGACTTCCCCTGACGCACTACTTTCAAAAGGTTCGTGGTGCAAGACACGATCTTCGAAGCCCTTTGACGGACGCTCGGTTCGCGTTCGTCGGCAGAAATCAAGAATCGCCATTTCCTTCCCTGGAGCAGGAGCTGCTTGAAAACGAGGCCCTGATGGTGGCAGAGGGGCACCCACAAATCAAGGGCTCTCGCGATTCGCGAAAGCCCAAATCCGACCACTAATCCCAGCGGATTTCAAGGACATCAGGAATTTGAAGCTGTTCAGGCGGCTTTTCATTCGCACCTATAGGTGCTGACTCTAGGTCTCCGGCTATACTTACCTGTCATGTCGAAGCCCTTTTACATCACCACCCCGCTCTACTACGTCAATGCTCCCCCAAGTTGGGGGGCTTACACGACCATTGTTGCGGATGCCGTCCGGCGCTACAAGAAGATGCTCGGCATCGACGCGTACCTCGTCACCGGTACCGACGAGCATGGTCAGAAGATTGATCGATCGGCCAGGGCGCAGGGAATTTCGCCGAAGGAACTGGCGGACCGCGTGGCCGGCCAATACAAACAGCTCTGGCATCAAATGGGCATCGAATACGACGCATTTATCCGGACGACCGACGCGCATCATGTCCCCGCCGTGCAAGAGATGTATTTGCGGGCGAAGGCTGCCGGCTACATCGAAAAGGGAAAGTACGCCGGCTGGTACTGTGTTTCCGATGAAGCCTATGCTCCAGAGAGCGATCCGGAGAAACCAGTCAACTGTCCGGATTGCGGCCGGCCTACAGAGTGGTTCTCCGAAGAAAGCTACTTCTTCAAGCTGTCGGCGTTTCAGGAACGGCTGTTGCAGTACTATGAAGAGAATCCAGGGTTTATTCGTCCGGAAACGCGACGCAATGAAATCATTTCCTTCGTCAAGGGAGGTCTGAGAGACCTTTCCATCAGCCGTGTCACCTTGAAGTGGGGTATCCCGCTGCCGGACGATCCGAAGCACGTCTTCTACGTCTGGTTCGATGCCCTGACCGGGTACCTCAGCGCCATCAACTTCAAGACTGACGACGAACGATTCGCGCGCTACTGGCCTGCAGGCATCCATCTGGTGGGCAAGGAAATCATCCGTTTCCACACCGTGTACTGGCCCGCGTTTCTCATGGCTGCGGGCCTGCCGATTCCCGAGTGCGTTTTCGGACACGGTTTCTGGCTTGCATCGGGCGAGAAGATGTCCAAGTCTCGCGGTAACGTCATCGATCCATTCGTTCTCAACGATGTCTTCGGATCGGAACTCCTGCGCTACTACCTTCTGCGCGAAATGGTTTTCGGCCAGGACTGCAACTTCAGCTACGATGCGATCGTCCAACGTTGGAACAGTGATCTGGCCAATGACCTTGGTAATCTCCTGAGCCGGACTTCGGCCATGATCGTGAAGTACCGCGGCGGGAAGGTTCCGGCAGCGGGCTCCGCCAGGGGTGACGGGGAAGTCCGGGCAACAGCAGAGCGGGTAATCCGCGACTTTCGTTCCAATTTTGACGACTATAGCTTCTCTCGCGCGCTGGAGAACGTTTGGGAACTGATTGCCCGCGTCAACAAGTACATTGTAGAAAACGAGCCGTGGGCGTTGGCGGAAAAGCCCGACGGTGCCGGCGCGCTGGACAGCGTGCTGTTTCACTCGGCGGAAGCTTTGAGAATCGTTTCGGTTCTCATCGCGCCGGCACTCCCGGCTACAGCCCAGGCGATCTGGTCGCAGCTCGGGCTCGAAGGGCAGGTTCGTGAAGCCCGCCTCGGTGCGCTGGGGTGGGAACCTGTCCTGACCGGGAAAGCCCTGCGTGCGGGTCCTGCGTTATTTCCGAGATTGGATCGAAAGGTGGTCATGGAAAAGCTGGACGCTGCGATGAATGCGAAGCATGGCGCGGTCGAAGCCGTGCCTCATCCGGGAAGCGCCCAGGGGGCTACCTCAGCGTCTGCGCCGGCAGCGGTTCCTACCCCTGTTCCTGAAGGTGGATCGCTGCTGGCGCCTCAAATCACGATAGACGATTTCGTGAAGATCGATTTGCGGGTGGCAACGATCGTCGAGGCCGAAAAGGTAAAGGGCGCCGATAAGCTGTTGCGCCTCCTGGTGGATCTGGGGTTCGAGAAAAGGCAAATTGTGGCGGGAATCGCAAAGGCCTACGAGCCCGAGAAACTGGTGGGGCGCAAAGTCGTGATCGTAGCCAACCTGGCGCCGCGAAAGCTGCGCGGCCTCGAATCGAACGGCATGATTGTAGCGGCTTCGCTGGGAGAGGGGGATTTGCCTGTTCTCGCGGGCTTCCATGAAGACATCCCCAACGGGGCGCGTTTGAAATAATGCTCGTCGACTCCCACGCCCATCTGGACGATTCCCGTTATGCGGACGACCGGGAAGCCATGATCCAGAGAGCCAGGGATGCGGGAGTCCATCGAATTCTGACCATCGGTAACGGCAGTGGACCTGACGATATGGGGTGCGGTATCCCCGTCGCCGAAGCTTATGACTGGATCTGCACCAGTGTCGGCGTACATCCGCACGACGCTGTAAAGGTCGAGGAACGGCATTTTGAGCTTCTCGAAAAACTCGCGGGGCATCCCAAGGTCGTGGCAATCGGGGAGACAGGTCTCGACTATCACTACAACACCTCTCCCCGCGACATCCAGCGGGACGTCTTTCGCCGTCAGGTGGGTCTGGCAGTACGGCTCGATCTTCCGGTCATTATCCATACCCGTGAGGCGGATGAGGATACCGAAGCGATCATTCGCGAAATCCGACCGTCTCGCGGAGTGCTGCACTGTTTTACGTCGGGCGCCAACCTGGCAAGTGCCGCACTGGGACTGGGTTTCATGATTTCCTTCTCCGGTATTGTGACGTTTCCCAGCGCCCGAGACCTTGTCGCAATTGCCCGGACCGTTCCTTCAGACCGTCTCTTGATTGAGACGGATTGCCCCTATCTTGCACCGGTGCCCCATCGTGGGAAGCGCAACGAACCCGCGTTTGTCTCGGAAACAGCCCGGTTTCTCGCCAGGGCCAGGGGAGTGAGCCTGGAGCAGCTTTCGGAAGAAACGTCACAGAATTTCACGCGCCTGTTTTCTCCCGCTTAGGAAAGAGCGTAAACTTGTGGGTTTTGGAGGGGCTTTGAACGCACGGAAGCTGTACGAACTGGTGGCCACGGATCTCGCAGAAGTTGAAGTCGAACTTCGCGGATACACCCACTCCAGCATCCGGCCGATCGGCGAGATTGGCGAGTATCTGCTTGACGGAGGCGGCAAACGGATCCGGCCCATGCTGCTCCTGCTCACCGCGAAAATGATCGGCGGGGTCACACCCACGATGATCCGGCTCGGCGCGGTCGTCGAACTCATTCACAACGCCACCCTTGTCCACGACGACATCATCGATGCTGCGGACACCCGCCGGGGCCGCCCTTCCGCCAACGCCAACTGGGGAAACTCAAAAACGGTTCTCGCCGGAGACTGGCTTTACATGCAGTCGTTCGCTGTCGCCCTGAAGGAAGGGAACCTGGAAATCCTCTCCACGCTCATTGAAGTCACTCAGAAGATGGTCGAGGGAGAACTCTTGCAGTTGATGCAACTCGGAAAGTCCGACGTCACGCAGCAGGAGTTGCTGGATATCGTCGAGAGAAAAACGGGATGGTTGTTCTCGGCGTGCATGAGGCTTCCTGGGATCGCAGCCGGGCTGGACGCCGAAACGATCGACCGCCTCAGCACGATCGGCCGCAATCTCGGCATGGCCTTTCAGCTTATCGACGATCTGCTGGACCTTACGTCGACGCAGCAGACTCTGGGTAAACCCGTAGGCAGCGACTTGAAGGAAGGCAAGATGACCCTGCCCGTCTCCTTCGTTATGGGCCAGGCTGCTCCCGGCGACACCGCGAAAGTGAGGACCGTCCTGGAGGAACGTGGATTTGCTTCCGTCGAAAGCGGAGACATTCTGACGCTGGTCGAATCCTGCGATGGTCTCAGCCGCACGCGCGCTTTGGCCGAGGATTATGCGCGCAGGGCGCAACGGCTCCTGCATGAGTTTCCGGCGTCTGTTTACCGCGACGCCGTGCTCAGCATTCCGGAGTTTATTTTGGACCGGAAATTCTGAAGAAATCCTCGATCGTCTGATTGAAAGCCGAGGGGTTTTCCAGGTTGCTGAGGTGTCCCGTTCCCTCCACTACACGGATCTCACCGCCCGGGATAGCGGCCGCCATTTTTTCACTGTCTTCCACCTTGATGATGGCGTCGGCGTCACCCGTAACCACCAGCGTGGGGCAGTTGATGCTCCCCAGGTTTGCGGTTTGATCGATGCGGTCTCGCATGGCCGTTACAGCATGAATGGACGCTTCCACTGAAGCTCTCTCGATCGATTCTCTGACCCGGCTCCGAACGCCGTCCGGCGCATTGGCGGCCAGCAGCCGGGGAATCATCTTGTCGGGCAGGGCGGAGATCCCGTCCTTCGTGAGGGCCGAAATCATGTCGTTCCGGGCGGTCTTTTCGGCCAGCAAATCGGCGCGCGCTCGCGTGTCCGCCAGGATCAGGCGTTCAACCCGGCGGGGATGCGCGAAAGCGAAGGGAATCGCGATGTATCCCCCCATCGAGAGCCCCGCCAGCGTACATTGCTCGATTTTCAGCTGATCCAGCAGGGCAAGGAGGGCATCCCCCATTTCGGCCATCGTCCACGGCCGGGGGGGTTGGGAGTCGCCAAATCCGAAGACATCGGGAGTGACCACGCGATAGCGTGGGGAAAAGAACTCCACCTGTGCCTGCCACATGGAATGATCGAGGGGAAAGGCGTGGACCAGGACCAGAGCAGGTCCCTGGCCCTGCTCTTGAAAGCTCAACACGGCTCACTTCACCAGAGAAGCGTATTTGCCGTATTTGTCTTTGATTTTCTGGCGGATGCGGCTGATATCCAATCCGCTCTTGTACATGTCGCGGGCATCGATGGCGATCTCCTGGCACATCGTGCACTCCTCCCCGTGGCCGTCGTGGAAGCAATCGAGATTGTTGCGGTGACCGAATCCGGTCATGCAGCCGCAGTAGCAGGGAAGTTGGGCCAGAACTTCCGGAACCTCTCGGGCCGCTTCATAGGCCGTACGCGCCTGGCCGCTGAATTGGGCGGGATCCAGCGTGGTAACGTTGGGTTTGGGCAGCGCAGCGCGCTGGTCCGGCGCCGGCCCCTTGACCGTGTACCAGACGATTGCCGAGGTGAAGATCAGAGCGCCGGCCAACAGCAGGATATTGATCTTCGTTGCCGCCGCGGAGGGTGCCTGGTTCTGGTTTTTAGGTTTTTTTCCCAAGAGGGCTCCTTGTCAGTGATGAAATGACAGTTTTCAGAACGAAGAATACTTCGCCTTTCTGTTCATCCTCGAGGAGTGTCCCATCCTCGAGCGGTTGATTCAGTTCCGAGATCACGTATTGGATCAGATAAGGTTCGGTATCTGCGGGCATGTCCGCAACCTCGGCGCCTTCATTGATGCGTTCAATCCAACCTTCACTCTCCCTGTACGCATCCTCGATGCTCTCGGGAGAAACCGGCGGGGCGCCTTCCGGCATTCCCGTCTTCACAGCTTTGTACACCATGTAGGACATGAAGAGCGAAAGCTCCTGAATCTTCATTGCGCTTTCGCTGGTTAATTCGGTGATGAAATCGCAAATCGATGGCTGTTCCTTAAAGAAGGTGTCGAACTCCTTCATCATACGATCGTCGGTGTAGCCGTTTACTTCGGAGCAGGCCCGGTCTACGGATTCGCTGGTGATCATGAAGGCCGAATTCTATCACGAGCCCAGAGGATTGCCCCTCTTGCGGGCGGATTTGCGGCCTCAGAAAACGCGACGCCGATCAATTCCTGCATCACGGGGTTCGTCCCCACAGATCCGGAAACCGATTTCAGACACGATGCTGGAAGTCCCGCCCGTTCCCGCGCGAGTTCCGTCACGTGGCGCAGAGAAGCTGCAGCTTCGCGTAGAATCTGTTTGCCCGGCTCCGCCGGGTATAGTCCGATGACGACACGCGCAAGGTTGGCGACTGTGCGAACGTCGATTTCCCCGGACTTCCAGGCCATGGGGGCCTCGACGATCTGTCGAAGTCCCAGGGCGCTGGCGATCACCTCGATGAACTCGGGCAACGTTGCTGCGTCGTGCGCCCGCAGAGCCGCGCTGACCGCTTCGCGGCCGATCCAGTATCCGCCGCCTTCGTCGCCAAATACGGGGCCCCACCCGCCGACACGAATCATCGTTCCCTCGTTCGTGCGCGCGATGGCGATGGCGCCTGTTCCGGCGATCAGCAGGATGCCGGGCTGTATGCCGATCGCTCCGATATAGCTGATGAAGGCGTCGCTTTCAATCAGGACGCGTGTCTGGGGCAGGAGAGATTCCAGGCAGCCACGATAGAAGGCGACTCCTGCGGGACGGCCCGCCCCGGCGAAACCGCCGCAGGCTACATCGGGAACAGTCGGAAGTTTTGCAATTCCGGTGGCGAGCGATTCCCGGACTTCGTCAGAGCTGGTGGAGAGCCAGTTCGAGGGGCCGGTTTCCAGGCGTGCGAGTTCCCTGCCGGAGCTGTCTTCCAGTAGAAAAGTAGTCTTGGATCCGCCGCCGTCGATGCCAAGAAAGGTCACTGTCGATCAGTCACCGTGCCCAACCGGCGGGACCGCCGGCGCTCCGCAAATCGTCTTCGAGTTGTGTCAATCTGTTTCGGGCTTTCGCGAGATCACTTTTCGCCTGCTCCAGCCGGGCCTTACTTTCATCGATCGCCCGTTTCCCCCGCCCGTCGGGGTCGTAGGATCGAGTGAGGAACTCCCGATTTGCGGTATTGACATCGGCTTCCAGAAGCGGAGTCTGGGTCTCCAGTCTTTGAATATCCTCGCGCACCTTGTCAAACTGCCCGCGCCACCATTTTTCATCGTGGCCTCCAGGGCCAGCCGGAGCTGCCGGACTTGCAGGGGGTTGGGCAGCAGCCGTAGAAGAAGGTTCTGCGGTGGATGCCTCGACTGCGGGTTTTTCCTCGGCCGTTGTGGTTGAAGACCCGGTTTTCAGATCCTGGGTGGTGATGACGACGGCCTTCTGACCGCTCTGAAGGCGTGCGCGTGCCTGCCGCGCCAGATCGGCGATGGTTTGAGCCCGAACGAACGTGCACGAGAAAAAGATGAACCCGAGGACGCGAAGAGTTGGCTTCATGGTTGCCCTCCCGTTTGCCCCGCTGTGAGATCCTGGCTGATCGCAGGCGGAGCATTTGTCTGAAAAGACTCGACCTTGCGGTCCTTGTAGATTTGTTGCATGGCGTCCAGCCAGATGGGCAGCGCAGCCCTCCCTCCTGTCTCTTTGTCTCCCAAGGTCACCTTTTCGTCAAATCCTACCCATACCCCCATCGTCAGCGAAGGCGTAAATCCGATGAACCAGGCATCGGTAAAGTCGTTGGTCGTGCCCGTTTTCCCGGCAACCGGGCGTTTCAGCTCCTGCGCCCTCGTCGATGTTCCATGCTTGACGGGTTCCTGAAGGAGTTCGACCATCGTCCGCGCGGTGACCGACGGGATGACGTCTTTGAGCTCATTGAAGTTCTCTTTTTTGACCTCTCCATCGTAGTCCGTTACTTTCAGGATGGATCGCGGAACGAAACGCACGCCGTCGTTTGGAAATGTGGTGTAGGCGGAAACCATTTCCATGAGGGTGATATCGGCGGCACCCAGCGCGATCGGCAGGTACGGGTCGATTTTGGAGGTGATGCCGAACCTCCGTACATAGGGGATGAGGTTCTCGACGCCCAGGCTGTGGAGGATCTTAACCGCCGGCACATTGCGGGAGTCGCCCAGGGCATGGCGAATGCTGATGGTGCCCTCGTATTTGCCGTCATAGTTGCCGGGGGAGTAACCGCCGAAATTGACCGGGGAATCCACGATAGTGTCTTCCAGCTTGATGACGCCGCGATCGATTGCCGCAGTGTAGACTAACGGCTTGAAAACGGACCCGGTTTGCCGTAGCGCCTGTGTCGCTCGATTGAACTTGCTGGTGGTGAAATCATAGCCGCCGACCAGCGCTTTGATGTCTCCTGTGGCCGGATCGATCGCAACCAGTGCGCCCTGGACCTGGGGTTTTTGTTCGAGAGAGACTGCGATCGTTCGTTCGGCAACGTTGATCGAACGAATCATGAACAGCGCGACATCGCCCGACTTGAGAATCGTGTCGAGCGCCGGGGCTTTTGTCCACGCTACGTCCTGGGGGCCGAGCTTCGCTTCATATTCCTTGATCTTCACTGTGGCGGACGTCTTTGATACGGACATGACGACACCTTCCACGATGTCATTGGTCCGAATCGGAAACTTCCAATCCGGCAACGTCACGTTCTGAAGATCGCTGTTGCCCTCGGCAAGCAGGTTGCGCGTGGCACCTCTCCATCCGTGACGTTTGTCGTAGTCGCGCAAGCCCTGTCGCAGAGCGGAACTCGCCGCCTTCTGCATCTCCACATTCAAGGTCGTATACACCTTGAGCCCGCTTTCCAGGAAGGCATAGCTGCGGAAGGTCTTTTCGAGATATTGCCGGATCTCTTCGACGAAGTACGGGGCGACCTCGTCCACCCGCTGCTTTTCGGCAAGGACGATCGGGGTCTTCTTGGCTTCCTCTCCCTCGGCCGCGGTGATCTTGTTTTCAGCGACCATGCGATCGATGGCATAGTCTCGCCGCCCCTTTGCGCGCGAAGGATTGAGAATAGGAGAGTAGTTGTTGGGAGATCGCGGTAACGCAGCCAATAACGCCGCTTCTTCAATCGTCAGATCCTTGAGTTTCTTTCCGAAGTAGAAATCTGCCGCCGCGCCAAACCCGTACTGCGCGTGTCCCATATAGATTAGATTGCAATACATCGTGAGGATTTGAGCCTTCGTGTAATTGCGCTCGATCTGGATGGCAAGCATGGCTTCCTGAATCTTGCGACGCAGGCGTTTCTCGGGGGTCAGAAAGAGGTTCTTGCTGAGCTGCTGGGTCAGCGTACTGCCCCCTTCCGCTGCCCGCCCTTTCATCAGGTTGCGAAAACCGGCTCGTGCGATTCCGAACAGATCGATGCCCCAGTGACTTTCGAAGTTCTGATCTTCGACGGCGATAATGGCGTTGCGGACGACGGGCGGAATGTCTTCCCACTTGACGAGGATGCGTCTTTCCAGCGCAAAGGAACCGATGACTTGATTGTCGTCGGCGTACACCTCGGTCATGAGGGGAGGATGCGAGTCTTCGAGCGAGTCGACCTGCGGCAGATCGCTGTTGTAGACGAACAGAACGCCGGCCGTTGCGCCAAGAGCCATCGAAAGGCACAAAAGGACGATGAATACGAGACTGCCCAGGTACCTTTGAATGTGACGCTTCACTGGGACATTATAGCGCCAAGCCACGCCAATACGGCCCCGCCTCTTCTCAATCCGCTTGCGCCGGCGTCCCAGACGCTATAAAAAGGGTCCGATCAACGGCGATGAACAGAGACGAAATTGAAGACCCTATTACGACACTCGGCGGGGTAACGGACCGGCGCCTGTCGGTCTTGCGCCTGACTCTTGCAGTCGCCGCCCTGATGGTCATCTATGCCATTCCTTCCCAACCCGATCGATTCGTAACGCTGACCTACTATTCGCTCGGTGCCCACGCGATCTATAGCCTCTTGATTTGTGTTGTCGCGCGGCGCCGTGTCAATTTTTCGCAGGGCAGTTTACGGGCCATCGTGGCCGCAGACCTGGCCTGGTACACCCTGTTGACATCACTCAGCAGCGGAACAAGCGGTTTGTTCTTCTTTTATTTATTTGCGGTTATCGTTGCTTCCAGCCGGGGAGGCCCGCGATTCGGTTTTCTGGTTACCGTCATTTCTGCGACTTTGTCGACCGCTGTTGGAGTTCTCGCGGCGCCTTCCGGGGCTTTCAATGAGACACGCCTTGTGATGCGGCCCCTGGCCATCGTCGGACTGGGCTACATTCTGGCGTTTTGGGCGGGCGCGGAACTTGCTCTGAAGCGCAAACTCATTCTGCTGACGGAGTTGTCTCACGCGGCTAATCCTCGTTTCGGCGTGGACTGGACGATTGACCTGATTCTTCGCCGCCTGTTGAATTTTTGGGATGCGTCTTACTGTCTTCTCCTCTTAGCCCACGATACGGGCTTCCAGCTTTACCTGATTTCGAGCGACGAACCGAATCAGGCGCAGCGAGTTCAAGTGCAGGGACAAGCCGACATCCCGTTCATCGATGTTGCGGATTCTGCAGCCGTGGTCTACAGCGATCGTTCCCGCTTTTGGCCCGGCGGTCCGGCCTATTGGAGCTATGATCCCCGTACAAACAGTACTTCTCAGCGTCCCTTACCAGCCGGAGAGGCTCTGGCGGAATTCCTGAGCGCGCGATCCTTTTTAGGTGTACCCCTTCGCTATCGAGAGCGGCTGCGGGGCAGAATCCTGGTAAGCTCAGAGCGCCGTCACGCGTTTCATGTAGGAGACGCGGTGTTCCTTCAGCATGTCGCGAATCAGATCATGCCCGTGATCGAGAATATCCGGCTTGTTGACCGGCTGGCTTCCGATGCCTCCGAGGAGGAACGCAATCGAATCGCCCGCAGTGTTCACGACCGCGTGATCCAGCCCTACTACGGGCTTCAGATCGGACTCAAGGCGCTAAAGAGCGTGTTGCATAACAGCGGTTCCGAGCAGTCCAGCGCGGAGCAGAAATCCGGCGTTCTGCTCGAGGAGTTGATGGCGATGACTTCCGAAGGCATCGCCGAGCTCCGCCAGTATGTTTCCGGCCTCAAGCAATCGCGAGCCAACGGCGCGCATTTGTCAGAGTCGATCCGGCGGTTCGCTTCGAAGTTTGAACACGCCACAGGCATTCACGTGAAAGTTGTCGACGAGACCGAGGGATTCGTGGGAAACGAACGGCTGACGTCGGAGATGTTCCAGATGGCAGCCGAAGCGCTCAGCAATGTCCACCGTCATACGGACGCTCGCAGCGCCCGGGTGTGCCTGAGCCTCGCCGGAAACGCGGTTCGCCTGCAGGTGGAAAACGAATTGGCCGGGGAAGTGGAGCCCCCGCGCTTCAGCCCGGGGTCGATCACCGATCGCGCCGAAGCACTTGGCGGGATCACCGAGGTGCTGTCGCGGGAAGGTCGCACGGTGCTGCGCGTGGAAATCCCGCTCTAGCGCCCACTGTTCTTACGCTTCCACGTTCAAGAGTGGGGGTAATTCGGGGACGCGCACCAAATCCGCGCGAACAGTCTTCTTTCGTGAGCAATGTGTGGCGCGGATTTAGTGCGCGTCCCCGAATTACCCCGTCCCCTATCTCGGCCGCTACGATTCCACTTTCAAGACGGCGAGAAACGCTTCCTGAGGAATATCGACTTTGCCGACTCGTTTCATGCGCCGCTTTCCTTCTTTCTGCTTTTCCAGCAGCTTTCGCTTTCGTGAGATGTCGCCACCGTAACACTTGGCAATGACGTTCTTCCGGATCGCTGCGATCGTTTCCCGCGCAATGACTCGGCTGCCGATAGCCGCCTGAATGGCCACCTCGAACATCTGCCGCGGTATGAGTTCGCGCATTTTTTCCACCAGGGCTTTGCCGCGGGCATAAGACGAATCGCGGTGAACGATCCACGACAGCGCATCGATCGGTTCGCCGCTGACCAGGATGTCGAGTTTGACGAGATCTGCTTCCCGGTATCCGGATAGGTGATAGTCGAACGAAGCATAACCGCGCGAGATCGATTTCAATCGATCGTAGAAATCGAGAACGATTTCATTCAGCGGCATTTCGTAGGTGAACAGCACACGTCCGGGCGCAATGTACTCGAATCCCTTCTGGATGCCGCGTTTGTCTTCAACCAGTTTCAGGATCACGCCAACGAATTCATCTGTCGTCATGATCATGGCTGTAATAATAGGTTCTTCGATTTTCGCGATGACTTGAGGCTCCGGGAAGTGCGTCGGGTTGTCGATCTGCACCGTGGAGCCATTGGTCAGGGTTATGCGATATTCGACGCCTGGAGCCGTCGTGATCAGCGACAGCTCGAATTCCCGTTCGAGCCGTTCCTGGATGATCTCCATGTGGAGCAGTCCAAGGAACCCGCATCGGAACCCGAAGCCCAGGGCCGTAGACGTTTCCGGTTGGTAGAAAAAAGACGAGTCGTTCAGCCTCAGTTTTGCCAGCGCGTCTCGCAGCCCTTCGTATTGGTTAGGTTCGACCGGATAGAGCCCCGCGAAGACCATCGGTTTGATTTCCTGGAATCCCGGGTAAGCCACTGGTGTGGGATTGAGGTGGCCGGTTATCGTGTCGCCGATCTTTGTGTCCGCAACGACCTTGATCGTCGCGATGATGTACCCGACTTCACCGGCGGAAAGCTTATCGAGTTCCTTCATCTTCGGCGAAAGGGCGCCAACGCTGTCAACCTCGTAGACCTGGTTGTTCGACATCAGGCGGATCTTCAATCCTTTGAAGATTTCACCATCAATGAGCCGGACCATGACGATGACACCCCGATAGACGTCGAACCAGGAATCGAAGATCAACGCTTTGAGGGGAGCGGCGGCATCGCCTTCAGGGGGGCGAATTCTCGCGACGATCGCCTCGAGGACCTCCTCGACGCCTTTGCCGTATTTGGCGCTGATGAGGACGGCGTCATCCGGATCCATCCCGATGATGGAGTTCAACTGCTCCTTTGCACGATCGACCTCCGCGCCAGGCAAGTCGATCTTGTTGATGATCGGGACGATATCGAGGTGATTGTCGAGTGCCAGATAGGTATTGGCCAGCGTTTGAGCTTCAACTCCCTGGGAGGCATCAACAACGAGCAGGGCGCCTTCGCACGCCGCCAGGCTTCGGGAAACCTCGTAGCTGAAATCCACGTGCCCGGGCGTATCGATGAGATTCAGGATGTAATCCCTGCCGTCTTTCGCGTGATAGTTCAGGCGCACGGCTTTGGCTTTGATCGTGATGCCGCGCTCCTTTTCCAGGTCCATGTCATCGAGAACCTGTGCGGACATCTCACGCTTCGTCAGCGCACCTGTCAGCTCGAGCAACCGATCCGCCAGGGTGGACTTGCCGTGATCGATGTGAGCGATGATCGAGAAATTTCGAATGTGGGGTAGCAACATCTATTTAGCAGTATCTCTCGCCAGCATGGCGGCTCCGATGGTGCCGGAGTCCGGCCACAACTGTGATTGTACTATTGAGCAATTGCGCGCTGAGGGCCGTAATGCCCGTCGCTCTACTTCCGCACGCGCGGGTCCGAGCAGGAGGTCTCCGGACGCCATAACGCCCCCACCTACAACGATTGCTTCAAGATTGAGAAGATTGATCAAATTCGTGCAGGCGATGCCCAGATACCAGCCCGTTGTCTCGAAGATCATCTGGGCTTTCCGATCGCCTTTCTTCGCCGCGTCATACAGGGATTCCGCCGTGGTATTGGCGTCGGTGAGGTTCAACTCGCGTGCCGTCTGCACAATCCCCGTCGCCGAAACGCGGGTCTCGAGGCATCCGTGGGACCCGCATGCGCAAGGACGGCCCTCGTGTTCGACTATGGTGTGCCCCAGTTCCCCGGCATAGCCGGACGCTCCCCGAAATATCTTTCCTCCGAGAACCAGACCGCAGCCCAGACCCGTGCCGATCGTAACGTAGGCCAGGTGCTGCAGACCTTTGCCTGCGCCCGCAGTCCATTCCCCGTAGGCTCCCACCTTGGCGTCATTTTCAGTAATCACATGCATTTGCAGGACGTTGTGAAGTTGTTGTTCCAGATTGACGGTGCGGAGACAGGGGATGTTGGGCGATGTCTCCAGGATTCGGGTCCGCGCGTTGAGAAGACCGGCGACTCCCACGCCGACTCCCGAAACGGCCGTTGTCGGCCGAAGCTTTGCGACCAGCCCGGAGACTGCGGCGACCAGTTCTTGAAGATCCTCGGACGGAGTCGGAGTCTTGACAGCCTCCAGGACCGTGCCGGACTCATCGGTAAGCGCGGCCTTGATGCCGGTTCCCCCGATGTCGATCCCGATATACTGTGTCTGCATCCATTCAGTTTAGTATAGTTAGACTCCATGAGCGTGAAACAGATCGATCCCCAGAAAACTCAGGCCGTCCTCCAGGACGACAAGAACTCCGTATACATCGACGTCCGAACTGCGGAAGAATTTGCGGGCGGTCACGTGCCGGGTGCCGTGAATATCCCCGCAATGCTGCCCGACCCGGTATCGAGACGGATGGCTCCGAATCCGAACTTTGTTGATACGGTGACGGCCAGCTATCCGAAAGAGAAAAAGATTATCTGCGGCTGCCAAATGGGCGGGCGGTCTCAATACGCTGCGGATCAACTCGTGCAGGCGGGATTTTCGGATGTTTCAAACATGCAGGGCGGATTCGGCGGCGCCAAAGATCCAATGGGACGAATCGTTGTTCCCGGTTGGCTTCAATCCGGTTTTCCGGTAGAGAAATAGACTCAAACCCCTCGATCGGGAACAGGGCTCGCCGTGCCTGTGCCCTGAACAGACTTTATGACCGCCGGGCCGGCCGATCGGAGTGCGGTCTCTGCGAGTTCGAGCTGTGCGGCCCCTGGCACCGCTACTCCCACAAGGATCTTTCCTCTTGAGACTTCCGGATCGTAAAATTTCGGCAGGCGCCCGGGAAGGCGCGCCGTTGCCACCAGCGTCAGTACGGTGGCAAAGACGGCGCCGAGCATCGTCAGTTCGAACATGACGATCAGGTTCGTATAGTTTGAAACGATAGGCATCCCGCCGGTGTCGATAGCCCAGGCTTTCTGGGTCAGCGAAGTCAGGAGATAGGCCCCACCCAGACCCGTCAAGGCGCCGAGAATGGCAATCCACGGCATGGCTGTCTTGCGGTCGTGGCTGCCGAATTCGTACTCCTCCAGCGGTTCGGAAGACATCACGGTGATCTCATTCTCGGAGATTCCTGCCGCACGCAATTTGTCGAACGCCAGCTGGGCGTCATCGGGCTTCGTGTAAAGGCCGTAAATGGCCGTCATATCAGTTCTCCGGCCGCCTCGGCATCCTGTACCTCGGCTGCCACCTTTATCTGAGGGTGCTGTCCAACCTTGAGCTCCCAGATTGAAATGATCGGGATGAATTTGGAGAACAGCAGGTACAGCAGCGCCATCGCGGCAAACGACGAGCAGAGAATTACGATTTCGGGCCACTGCGGGGTATACGAACCCCATGAATACGAAGTTGCCTTGCGGGACAGAGAGGGGACAATGATCAGGAACCGTTCCAGCCACATTCCGATCACGACACCACACGAAGCGATAACGGCTGTCGTGATCGATCGAAGGCGCTTGATCGTCAACAGCGGAAACGGAATGACAAAGTTACACAGCACCATGGCCCAGAACAACGGGGCATATTTCCCGGTCTGTGTGGACCAGAAGACATTCATCTCGTGCGGGCTGTTGCCATACCACGCGGTGAGCCTCTCGTTGAAAACGAAGTATGCCCACAGCAGGCTCATGGTCAGCATGAGCTTCCCAAGATTCTGAAAGTGAATTGGAAGCAGATACGCCTCGAGATGGAGAATCTTTCGAATCAGCGCCATCACGATAATCAGCGCCGCGATGCCACTGAAGATTGCACCCGCAACGAAATAAGGCCCGAAGATCGTGGAATGCCACATGGGAACCACCGCCATCGAGAAATCGAATGAAACGATGGTGTGCACGGATATCGCGATGGGAATGATCGCCAGAGCCATGATGTGCATCGCCGATTCGAGGCGATGCCACTGTTTTGGGGTCCCGTGCCAACCCAGGCTCAGGAATCCGTAAACCCGCTTGCGCCAACCCTTCGCGCGGTCGCGGATCAGGGCGAAATCGGGAAGCGCGGGCAGGATTAGAAACAGGAGACTCGAAATAAGATAGGTATTGATCGCGAAGAAATCCCACACCAGAGGCGATCGGTAGTTCGGCCAGATTCCGCGCTCGCTCGGATAGGGAATCAGCCACCAGGCCAGCCACGGGCGCCCCAGGTGGATCAGCGGAAACATCGCTCCAATCATCAACGCAAACGCCGTGATCACTTCAGCACATCGGGTGACCGGGCGCCTCCATGTAGCGTTGACGATGCGCAGAATCGCCGAGATCAGGGTTCCCGCATGGCTGATTCCGATCCAGAAAACGAAGTTCGTTTCGTGAAAGCCCCAGAAGACCGGCCAGTTGTCACCCGTAACCCCCATGCCGTTGTAGATCTGGTACCCCCACGTTGCCACGCCGCACAGCACGATGCTCGAGAACACCGCCACGGCAATGTAGAAACGGCGCGAAGTCTGCAGCACCGGCCGCAGCAAATCGTCCGTCATGCGATTATCGGTTTCCAGGCTCATTCCATGATTCTCGTTGCAGATATGTAACTTTCGGTTTGGTGCCCAGCTCTTCAAGCAATTTGCTGCCGCGCGGGGATCGGGAGAGTTGGGAAACTCGACTGTCAGGATCGTTCAGGTCGCCGAATACGAGTGCGTTGGACGTGCAGGACTGCACACATGCCGGCTTGATGTCTCCGTCTTTCAAGGGTGCTCCTGCGGATTCCGCGGCCGTTTTGCCCGAATTGATCCGCTGGATGCAAAAGGTGCATTTTTCCATTACGCCCTGCTCGCGGACCGATACATCCGGGTTTAGCTGCAGGTGCAGGGGCTTGTCCCACGTGGGGTTGAAGAAATTGAAAAAGCGCACATTGTATGTACATGCATTGGCGCAATAACGAGTTCCGATACACCGATTGTAAATCTGTGCATTCAGTCCTTCCGACGTATGGGAACTCGCATAGGTGGGGCACACCGGTTCGCACGGTGCCTCGTCGCACTGCTGACAAAGAACCGGCCTGAACTTGAGCTGGACGTCCGGAAACTCTCCCTCCCAGTAACGTTCGACACGGATCCAGTGCATGGCGCGGCCACGCGCGGCCTCCTCGGGCCCTACAGTCGGGATGTTGTTCTCTGCGTGGCAGGCAACAACGCAGGCCTCGCATCCCGTGCAGCGATCGAGATCCACGCCCATACCCCAGCGATGGGGCGTTCCTTGCTTCTCCGCGTTATCGGTGTTCTGCATCGTGCTCCCTCATTCCGCCGGCGAACAATACCAGATCCCCGGAACCTCCTGCTTTCGCCAACCGGACGCGGGTGGATGCCCATGCGAAGGCTCCGGTCTCGTCGTCCTCAAGCGGCGCAAGAACCGCAATGGGATTGGCTCCCCTGGCGCTTGCATAGCGCGTGAATGTCTCATGTCCTTGTCCGACGGGCATCGCGACCACGTCGGGGGCGATCCCGGGAGACAGCAATGCCGGCACTCGGATCATTCCCTGGCTCGATGCGATCTCGACGACATCTCCCTGAGCGACGCCAAGCGCGCCAGCCGTTTTGGGGTTTATCTCCACCCAGGAACTCCACATTGCCGTTGAGATGACATCCGGCAGTTCCTGTAGCCACGGCAAATGGGCCAGGGAGCCGTCGAGAAACGCCTGTGAGGCATAGGGTAGAAAATGGAGAGGATATGTGCCGGGCTCGCCATCGAATTTCGGCTGATCCGCCAGGGGGCCGGCGCGATTCGGGACCTCTGCTTTCGTGGGCGCTGAGGATCGGGTGCTCTCTGTCCACCACCCGCCCTGCTCTTTCGCTGAGGCCCAATTCTCCGCTGTCGCCCCCGGCATTTCGAGAAAGGCCGAATACAGCATCTCTTCGTAGTTTTTCCACATCAGTGGAGGTTTCATGGATGGCGCCGTTTTACTGCCGGCTTCGAGAAGCACGTCCGGCATCGAACGGGTTTGATGCAATGGACTCATGGCTGGTGGCGACAGGCTCAAGAGCGGCTGAAGGGATCCGCTTTCCGGCATATCGTCAACCCAGGATTCGAGGAACGAGTGGTCGGGCAGGATGAGATCCGCAAGAATGCTGGTTTCATCGATGAAGCTGCCGAAACTGACGATATACGGAATCTTCGCCAGAGCTTCTTTCACTCGCCAGGCGGGCGGCGTACCGAAAACGGGATTGGTGTCGTAGAGCAGCAGGAGTTCGATCGGGGATGCCGGCGCTGCGAGGATTTCTTTGGCGACATCGCGGATCCCGCGAACGACCGGCACGCTGTCGGACTCAGCAGATCGTGGGGTGAAAAAAACTCCACCCGCCTTCCCGACGCTTCCGACGAGGGCGTTAAGGGCATTAACGGCGACGGCCTGGAACGTTCCGTTGGTATGGGCAAGCGGGGCGCCACCGATGATGGCTACAGCCGGAGCATGCTCGGCGAACTCGCGCGCCAGGCGCTCGATGCGGTTCGCCTGCACACCCGTGAGTCGCTCCACTTCCTCGGGTGCATAGGCAGGCAGCCCGAGATCCCAACCCGCAATGAGTTGTCCGGCACGCCCCGCATCGGAGGCGGAACGGATTTTCGCTTTCAGGATCACATGGGCGAGGCCGAGGGCGAGTACTCCTTCGCTGCCAGGCTTGGCTGGAATCCATTCGTCGGCGTTGGCTCCCGTCTGCGACATGCGCGGCTCGATCTGAACGAATTTCGCGCGGACTCCAGGACGGCCCTGACGCATTTCTCCGTAGGCGACGCTCTGTGCAACCGGAGAATTCCACGTGCCGAGGAAGTCTGCTCCAAACGAGAGCACGTACTGCGAACGCGCCAGGTCGAACGTGGGAAGCTGCCGGTACCCGAAGCTTCGGGCATTCGCTTCACGCAGGACTCGATCGTCGAATGTTTCGAAGGTAATGGCCGGCCGCGCTCCGAGTCCTTTAAGGAATTGCGATACCAGCAGGTCGCGCTGCCCGCGAAGCGGGCGAGTCAGGAACGCCAGGGAATCCACCTTCCCGGGCCTGGGGATCTGGTCCAGTTTTGAAACGAATTCCGACATCGCATCTTCCCACGAGATCGGTTCGAAAGAAGAGGCACCGCGTGCCCCCATCCGCCTGAGGGGCTGCCGGATTCGATCCGGATGATACGTCAACTGAATCGCCGCCTGGCCTCTCGCGCAGAGCTTTCCCTGGTTCACTGGATGAACAGGATTGCCTTCCAGCTTGCGGGCCAGGCCCATCCGGATAACGCCTTGCTGGCCGTTTCGCACAACCTCCGCTTCGCCGTCCATGACACGAACCTGAACGCCGCACCCTGCCGAACAGGCCGGACAGATGCTCGTCTTCGACGTCGCGATGCCTGGAAAAAACGGTTCCTCTGGAATGAATCGAATGAGCTGGTTTTCGGGATTGCCGCAACTTGCCAGCGTTGCCGCAGCGCTGGACGCAGCTGAGATCCTGATAAAATTGCGCCGGTCCATGTTCCAGGGCTCCTCTCTTGATGACTGCGCCCTATCGGGCTTGCATTCGCAGCCGCTTCTCAGTAATGGCAAGTCCAGCAATCATTGGATACTTTTCTTTCCTTATGACAGTTGATGCAAAAACCCATCGTGTGGTCCACAACACGTTCCGCAACGCTCATCTCCGCCACGTTGCCGTGGCACATGGTGCACTCCACCTGGGCGCGGATATGTGGCGCATGGTTGAATCGGACATGCGATTCATCGTTCCACCCATAGACTCGCTGCCACGGTATGTCTTCGCCGCGATCATGGTACGCCGCAATCTTCTTGATCTCCTCGTGGTCGCTCAGCGTGTCGACATGGCAGCTCCAGCACGTTCGGATGTCGGGTATACCGGCTTGCGGACCCCGTGTAACCGAAATATGACAGTCGGTGCAATCCAGTTGAACGTCTTCAATGTGCCTTTTGTGATCGAAGGCAATCGGCTGGTCCGGATGGGAACGTATCCCAAAGAAATGCTGTATTGCCTGGCCTATCGAGGCATGAGCAGGCGTGAACGTTTCTGAGGATTGGCGGACGGCGGTTGGTATAGAAAGCGCCCGACCGCCGACGAGCCATAGCAACAGGAGAGATATGGCGACCATCGTACCCACACCGGCCTTCAACCAGCGCGAACCCTTCACATTTTGATTTGCCGGCAAGTTCCCAACTCAAGTCGAAAAATAAATTCGTACTATACAGGGGGAGTACGTGCGACAGGATACATTTCGATACGAAATTTGAGCGATGATCCTGAAATTCTCAATGCGGTATAATATCTGGCCTTTGGGGGTCTTTCTATGGGTCAGATGGATAGTTTCACGATCGCAGTTTTGGCCGGAGCAGCACTTGTCACATTAGTCTTCGGGCTGATGATCGTTCTGGATAAAGGGAAGCCTCCCGCCGCTCCTGCCGTCTCTCCCGCCAAGACGGGAAAGCGATAACCTTTCGTCCGGGGCGCCGGCGCTGCCCCTGCTCAGTGTCCCGCTTGTCCCTGCAGTTCTGTACGCCGCTTCTCGAGCCTCTTTTGACGGCTGTTGACGAACTTAAGAAACACCAGAAGCGCACCGAGAACGACGGTATAAGCCGCAGTCACAGCGACAAGACCGAGCGTGGGGCCCGGGTTCATGTCGTTTCCACCGCCGCTTCAAGCTCTCCAACTTCGTCTTCCAGCAACGCGACCGCCAGCCTTCGCACGAGCAGATATGCAAAGACAACGCCGAAAGCCAGGATCGATACGCCCATCGCGGTGCTGATTGCCGGATCGGCTCCCCCACCGGCCGGCCCGAACACCGGTTTCGGGTGCTGGGTGTTCCACCAGTAGATGGCGCCGTAATTGATCGGCACATTGATGACCGCCAGCAGCGCGAATACCGTGGAGAGCCTTGCTCGTTTCTCGCGCTCGGGAAGGTAGCTGCGCAGCATCAGATATCCGACGAACGACAGGTCCAGGATCAATTCAAGGTTGGTCCGCGCATCTCCGGCCCACCACGTATTCCATGCCAGGCGTCCCCAGATCATGCCCGTTGCGAGTGTGGTCGATGCGAACAGCACGCCCAGTTCCGCGGAACAGTACGCAAAGCGATCCCATTTGAGGTCTCGACGGATGAGGTACATCAGGCTTCCCATACCGAAAAGAAACGCGGCAGCATAAGATGCAACGGCCTGTGGAACGTGGAAGTAAAGCACACGCTGTAGTGTTCCCATCGTGGCTTCTGTCGGGGCATACACCAGTGCGAAATACAGCGCCACCGGAATAGCAGCAAGCGAAGCGAGACCCAGGGCTTTTTGTTTCATGTCATTCCTCAACCAGATACTCGAAGACGAAGTACGAAGCGGTCAGATAGACGGTACTAAAAACTCCCAGAAGCGACAACGGGAACGAGATCCCTCGCGGATCGTCGCTCATGACCATTGTCATGGCCTGGATGGCGGAGAGAATCACGGGGAACGTCATGGGAATCTGCAACACCGGCAACATGACCTCCTTCATGCGCGTCTGTGCGGAAATCAGCGATAGCGTCGTGCCGATGGCCACAAAGCCGAGTGTTCCCAGTAACGTAATTGCAATGATCCAGAGCAACTTCCCGTCGAAGGCCAGATTATTCAACACCACGAAGAACGGCAGCAGCACGAGCTCCGCGATGATCGTGAAGATGAAATTGCCGGCCACCTTCCCCACATAGAGATCGCTGCGGCTCAGCGGCGAAAGCAGCAGGCCTTGCAGGCAATCGTTGTCGGTCTCCATACTCAGGGACCGGTTCAAGCCGAGAATGCCGGCGAAGGAATAGGCAACCCAGAGCATTCCAGGAGCAAGAGATGTCGCGAGCGTCTTCCTGTCCGATCCCTCGAACGCAAAGCTGAAGATGACAACGACAAGAATGCCGAACAGGAGCATGGAGCTGAAGGCTTCCTTGTTCTTGTATTCGATGGCGATGTCTTTGAAGACGATCGCGGCAATCGGGCTCACAGTTTTTCTCCCTGCTGTATATACCGCGAATAGGCCTCCCGCGCGGCGGGATCGCTCGCTTTACTGTCATGCACGACGGCCCCGCGGTCCACGATGACAGCGCGTGTCGCGCCCCGGAGTCCCTGATTCACATCATGTGTCGTGAGGATCACCGTCTTTCCGGACGTGACGGCGTCGTCCAGAAATTCGTTCAGCGTATCCGAGGCATTCGCGTCAAGGCCGGTGTAAGGCTCATCCAGGAGTATCAGCGAAGGGTCATGAAGCAGGGCCCGCGCGATACCGACGCGCTGCTGCAGGCCCCGGGAGAACGCGCGAACCGCGTCTCGGGCCCGCTTTCGAAGGCCTACGCGGTCCAGCATTTCGAGAAGCCGGTCGTCGGAATCGTTCTACGCCGTAAAGACGGCAGAAGAACTTCAGGTTATCGAGCGCCGAGAGGTCCCGATAAACGAAGGTGTTGTGGGAAAGAAAGCCGATTTGCCGCCGCGCCGACTCCGGTTCCCTGCCAATGTCGAAGCCTTCGACGGAAAGTGTTCCCTTGCTGGGGCGAATCAGGGTTGCAGCGATCTTCAGGAAAGTCGTCTTTCCCGCCCCGTTGCGCCCGAACAGGGCAACAAATTCACCTCGTCGGACCTGGAGGTCCATGCCGCGGACGGCGTAGGAATACCCGAACTTCTTTTCAACCCCCCTGGAGTCGAGGGCCAGAGCGTCGGGCATCAGTCCTCCACCGAATCGCGCTTGCCCCCAAGGCGTCCGAGGACCTCGGAAAGCCGGCTCCTCGCTTTCCGGTACTCCTTTTCGTACCGCTGTTGCGGAATCTTGCCAGCGTCCTTATCCGATTCCAGCTGGGCCAGACGGTCCAGTAACTCGTCTTTCTCGTGAAGCAGGGTGATACGCCGGGTCTTGTCGCTTTTTTCGTTCAGCTGGTTTCGGCGGAATTGTAAGACGTAGCTGACGCACCAGGCGAGGAAAGCCCCAACGGCGGCGATGATGAACCACGTATGAGCCGCCATAGGGTTCGGCAGCTGAACAAGGCGCGGCCCTTCGTCCTGCGCGATCGCCGCAATGGGTAGTAGCGGGCACACGAGCAGAATGGTGATGACCTTTATCTGCACAAAAGTGGTTCCTGATTCAGGTGAGCTTTGCGCCGCATTCCGCACAGAACTTGTTCTTGGGTGGATTGTCGAAGGAACAGGACGCACAGAGATGCTGCGATCCCAGTGGCGCCACACTTTTTCTTGCCGCGACTTCACGGCGGATCAGCGCATCCAGGTCCAGTGACTTTTCGAGATTGTGGATGTGCTCCAGAATGTGTCCGACCTCGTTTGCCATCTCTCTGCGCACCTGTGTGTAGTCGCTCTCAGAAAGCTTTCCGCACTTGTATTCGAAGTCGAGATCCTGAATGTTGCCGAGCAGAACTTCTTTCTTACGGAGAAGAAGGTCCCATTCTGTTTCTTCGATGATCGCGGACTCCAGGGTGGTTTCCTTGCTAAAGAGCGGGAACGCAAATCATGGCGATAACCCCGCCTCCGAGAAAGGCGCAGAGCAAGTAGGTCATCAGTCTTCCGGAGTGAACTTTCTTAAGTTCTTCCTCGATTTCGCGATCGTAGGGCGAAGGGGCGGCCGGCAATGGCGGCTCCGCCGGCGCCGCGCCACTCAGCCGTTTCATGGCGTAGACCAGCGGCGAGGGCGCCCGCGGCCAATGCGGCGAATGGCATCACCCACGCGGAGAGATCGAACCAATTGTCGGTTTTTGGAGCGGAAAGCACGCGCGGTCCGTATTTTTCGGAGAACGTGGCGAGGATGGTCTTGTCGTCTTTACCGTCCGCGATATACTCCCCTCAACTCCTTGCGCATCGGAGGCGCGGACGAACAGTTGATCATCTCGCAACCCGAGAGAAGCTGATTGCATCCGCACATGCAGATGAGATCCTGACCGAGGGTTTCGGCCCGATCGTCACTGGCCTGCAGGCTGGATGCCGTGACCAGGAAGACGGTGACGAGGGCGCCGTGAATGATGCTACGTAGCCGCTTGTTCAACTTGTTCGCCTTCCTTTACCGCTACGGGTGCCGGATTTTCTGCCTGTCGACTGGCGGTTCGGCAACAACGCGATAACCGTGCCGAGCGCCAGGATCGTGCCTCCGATCCAGACCCACATGACCAGGGGGTTATAGTAGATCGTGAAGTTGCCCGTAACGCCGTCGGTCGAACCCTGAAATACAAGGTATATGTCGGTCTTGAGCGTCGACAAGATCGCCACCTCGGTCGTACCCTGTTGATCCGCCCGCCGTAGACGCCGCCACTCCGGCTTCATGACCGCTTTTTTCCTGCCGTACTCGTAGAGGCTCACCTCGGCGAATTGCGCGGCGTAATTGGGCCTCTCGCGCACGCCCATGTTCTCGACCCGGAGATCGTACTGGTGGACCTGGAAATGGCTGCCGATCTTGCTTTCCCGCAGACGGATCTTTTAGCTGAAAGCCTGACCGGACCAGCCGACGAATAGCAGCACAAAACCAAAGTGGACGATATATCCGCCGTAGCGCCGGGTATTGCGAAGCGTCAGATTGACAATGGCTTCGCGAAGTTTTCCCCGGTTCCGTGCGCCGCGCGCCCGCGCCCCTTTGTAGAATTCCCTGATGATCGTGAGCCGACGAAAATCGACATGACCAGCGAAGCCAGGCATAGAAGTGCTGGATGCACGCCAAACAGAGTACGACTCCCGCCCGCAGGCAGGGCGATAATCGCCGGCATCAGGAAATTCCGCTTCAGACTGTTGGTCGATGCTTTCCGCCATGCCAGCAACGGCCCGACTCCGGTCAAAAAGAGCAGGAAAATCGCAATCGGCACATTGACCCGGTTGAAAAAGGGAGCACCGACCGTGATCTTGTCGCGCTATACGGCTCCGAGATACGGGGAACATCGTGCCCCAGAAGACGGCGAAGCAGGAGACCAGCAGCACGAGATTATTGAACAGGAAACTGCTCTCGCGCGAGACGACCGACCCATCTGGTTGTCGCTCTTCAGATAAGGCAGCCGGTCGAGAATCAGATAAAGCGACGCCGGACAGCGAGACCACGATAAACGCCATGAAGTAGCCGCCGATATCGAAGATTGGGCGAAGGCGTGTACGGAATCGACGAGTCCGCTGCGGGTCAGCAAGGTACCGAAGAGGGACATCATGAAGGCCACGACCACCAGCACGATGTTCCAGATCTTCAGCATGCCTTTCTTTTCCTGCACCATCACCGAGTGCAGAATGCGGTTCCGATCAACCATGGCATCAGTGACGCATTTTCCACCGGATCCCAGGCCCAGAATCCGCCCCATCCCAGTTCGTGATAGGCCCATTTGCCGCCCAGCAGGATGCCGACGGCGAGGAATTCCCCAGGCGATCATCGTCCATCGCCGGGTGGTGCGGATCCAGGTATCGCCGAGTTGCCTGGTGATCAATGCCGCAATGCAGAAAGCAAAGGGGATGGCGAAACCGACCAGCCCCGTATAGAGCATAGGCGGATGGATCACCATCAACGTGTCCTGCAACAGCGGATTCAGGCCGTCGCCATCCGCCGGATGAAACAGGCGGAGCGCGCCGCCCGGCAAGCTGAACTCCACCGAGTTTGAAAGGGTTCACCACGAACAGGTGCATCGCGGTGAAAAACAGGGAGGTGCCCATCAGAACGGCCGTGACATACGGCATCATCGATCGATGCTTGTTACGGTTCTGGAAAACGCACAGCGCGGAGTAAACGGTCAAGAGCCAGCCCCAGAACAGCAGCGAGCCTTCCTGGCCGCCCCAGACCGAACTGATCTTGAAGTGTAGCGGCAGATCAATACTGGAGTGCGCCGCCACGTAGGCGACCGTGAAGTCGTTCGTGATGAACAGATAGGCGAGGGTGAAGATTGCCGCAGAAACCGCGAAGCAATTGGCGATCGCCGCGTTGCGTCCGCTTGCAATGAGCTTGTCGTTCCGGGTCTGGATGCCAATCAGCGACGCCACAATCGAATAGAGCGCCACGATAAAGGCCAGTGCTAATGAAAATTGACCGACCTGGGCCATGGTCCTGAACTCCTATTCCTTTGCCGCAGTTTTCTTCATTTCGGAAGCGTTCTCGCGTTCGTATTTGGACGCACACTGGGCCGTAATAAACGTTCCTTCAAAGGTGCCATCCTTCTGGAGGCGACCGGTCACGATGGCGCTTGCGTAATCCCGAAACGTGTCGGGAAGGGCATCCGATCCAACGTAGCGGACCATCAGCGTTTCGGTCTGCGGCCCGGGCTGGAAGTCTTGGGGAGCCTTGAAGTCTTTCGGCCCAATAACAAAAACAGTACTGGCCCCGTCGCGGTGGATCGAGCCCTTTAACACTTCGCCCTGCACCTTAAGGCTCGTGCGATCAAAGGCCTTGTCTCCGGAGGCGTAGAGCTCGGGCACGGTCTGGAAGTAGGACATGCTTTCGTTAAAGCCCTGATACCCGAAATACGCCAGTGCGGCCACAATTGCGATGGAACCCAGAAGAAACTTAAGTTGTTTGGATTTCATAATTTAAACACCAATGCCCGAATTATAACACTCCTGCCGCGGTCCTCAAGACAGGATAAAACTGGGTGAAGACATGATCCAGAGCCGCATATTTCCCATGGCAGGCAACGCAGCCCGCCTTTTCCGGAAGCGCTGTAGCTTTGGACGTCTGGCGTCCTTCAACGTCGCGGAACTCAAAGTAGCCCCACCCCCCTTCGAACCGGCGGTCCTTCACGGACGCCAGAAACCCGGAGGATGCTCCGGCCGACTCCAGCACCATGATGGTCCCCTCGGGAAACCGGCCGCTCTGGGCAAACTGCCGATACGCATTCGGACTGATGTAGGCTTTTCCGAGAGCATGGTGCTCGTCGTGGGGCGCGGTGTCGACGAGCTTCCAACTTCCGTAGTCGGGGCGCATCAGCGTGTCTTCGCCTTCGAATACTGCGGCCGCAGCGACTGGATTGGCGGCCACATGGCGCAACTGAGCAAACACGGTTACTGAAACAATCCCGGCAATCGCCAGGCTTGCGACCGCGTAACGCGGTTTTCGGAACCCTGTTAAGAGAAATCGTTCAAGACGGATTCTCCACCCCAGGACAGCCGACGGATTTTGAAGTTGAGATAACAGCTGACCGCGCATTCGGGCTAATGAAGCGGGTGGCAAGGTTTCGCGCCGAAGGGATCGGAGCAACGCATGGTTACTTGCCAGGCCTTCGTAAAACTGCCGGCATCCCGCACATTCCTGAAGGTGCTGGTCCACGGTGACGCCTTCAGATCCCGGGAGATCTCCCCCCGCGCACAGCGCGAGAAGGGTCCGGGCGCGTTCGCAATTCATAACACGCCTCCTGTCACGACCTTGATGGCCGCGCCCGTCACCTGAGGTTTCGCGCTATCGCGCTCGCGCTCGGCGCGGGCTTGTATTCGCCTCCGCTCATGTGATCCATGGCATCCTTGATGCGCAGGCGTCCCCGGCAGATTTGCGACCGAATGGTCCCTTCAGAGGAGCCGAGAATCTCAGCAACTTCCGCAGTGCTGAAGCCTTCCACATCCCGCAGGATCACCGCCATGCGTTCCTTCTCCGGCAGTCTTTCCAGGGCAATCCAGAGCATCCGGCGTTGCTGCTCCCAGGCGAAGCCATCGTAAGGATCTCTGGATTCATCTCTGGGATCCGCATCGACTGCAGGAATTTCTGAAAACGAATGGTGCCGGCGCAGTTTCTTCCGGGCGATATCCCGGCAGACGTTCACCGTCATCCGCATCAACCACGGTTCAATGGGTTTTCGAAGGTCGAGCCGATGGATGTATTTGAAAGCGCGAAGAAAGACTTCCTGCGCCGCATCCTGGGCGTCGTCTACCACCCGGAGCATCCGCAGCGATAGTGTCATCACGCGGCGCTCATATCGCAGCACGATCCGCTCGAACGCCGCGGTGTCGCCTGACAGCGTGCGACGGACCAGAACCTCGATTTCAAGCGCTTCGGGCGACAATTCGCCTTCCGGCGCGCGGGACATGAGCAGTTCCATTTCGCCTTCCGATATCTAAATACTACGGCAGAGCCCAATCCGTTGAAGCCGATGGTGTTATTTTTCGACTGCGGTTCGCCCTCCGGGTCGTGGCGTTGTGATCAGAACCATCGTCACGAGGATCGCCGACCCCAGACAATACTGACAGTACGCGTGCAGAATAAACGCTTGAACCCCCACGAGTCCCAGCGAAACGACAAACGCTGCAAGGGCGGGCCAGAAAACCAGCCGCAACAGCCTGTCTTCCCCGAAAGTTGCGAAAACCGCGCAGCTGAACACGGTGAGATAGAAGACAAACCCGAACCATGAAATAGGAATGCCGGCGACAGTGGAATAACGGCTGTTCAGAACTTCTTCGCAACCGTTGGTGATCGAGCAGGCAACGGGTTTGCCGCGCTTGATTCCCAGATACAGCGTGTCGACCAACCCCAGAAAGGTCAGCAGGATCAGGACGAGTGCGCGTCCCCTCACTTGCCGAGAGCTGTGAGCTGCCGCTGGATGAGGTCCGACAAGCCTTCCAGATCAGGCAGATCCTGCAGAACCTGGCCATTGATCGCAAAGGTCGGCGTTCCCTTGACGATGTCATTGCCGAGCCTGACGTCGGCAAGAACGCGTTCTTGCGTCTCCGGAGACTTCATAGCCTGCATGAACCGGTTGGAGTCCAGCCCGATCTGCAACGCGTACTGCAGGAAGATGGTTTCGGCATTCGGACTTTCGGCCCATTCTCGCTGGTGCTCGAACAACAGATCGTTCATCTCCCAGAATTTGTTCTGCGCACCGGCCGACTCTGCCGCGAGTGCGGCCCTCATCGCGTTGGGATGCATTTGAATGAGAGGGAAGTGGTGGAACTCCAGCTTGAGTTTACCCTGAAAACGCGACAGCAACTCGGTGACAATCGGATGATAGAGCCCGCAGGTTGGACATTGATAATCTCCATATTCCACCAGCGTCACAGGGGCGTCGGCCGGGCCGCGAATCCTCCCGCCTCCGCTTGATGCGGCTGCCGCTGAACTGCTGTTGGTGCTGGAGTCGGCGCCGGCCGCAGTCCCTTGTCGGGACAGGTAGAGAGCGATCGCGCCCGCCGCCACAATCGCACCTACAATGACCAATAGGGGCTTTGTTTTCGATGTTTTCGGCATGCAGAAATAGTAATCGAAAGACCGGAAAAAAACTCTTGCATTCTTTCTGACCCGACTCGACAATGTCGATCGTCTCATACGAGACGACTTTCCTAGTAGCATCAAGGCTACTCCAGCCAGGGACGGTAGCCGGAGCGTTTTGGAGTCATAGGAAGACCGCGAAGGGAAGGAACCAGCGCGAATAGGAAGTCGCGAGCGGAATCTGAAGCGACGGCGAAGGAGACTAGGGAAAAAGCCTTCAGGGGCAAGAAGCTCCTGAAGGCTTTTCACTTTTCCGGTCATGCTATAGTTTGCCAGTGACGGAATACACGGACGAACACGCGATCGCCGGGGTCAGTGCCTCGCTTCCCTCCATTGAATGCTGGGCCAACCAGTTTCCTGAGTACGATATCCGAATTTCAAACTCGGAATTTACCTCCATGTGCCCAAAGACGGGCCTTCCGGACTTTGGCACTATCACCATTCATTACCGCCCAGACAAGCTTTGCCTCGAGCTCAAATCATTGAAAATGTACATCCAGGCTTACCGGAACCTTGGGATCTTCTACGAGAACGCCGTCAATAAGATCCTTCGAGACGTCGTCGCGGCCTGCCAGCCGCTCTATGCCAAGGTTACCGGAGACTTCACGACTCGCGGAGGAATGAGCTCCGTTATTGAGGCGGAATACCGGCGATAGCAGGGAAAGATCTGAACGGCTCTTTCTCAGGTGGATTGCGGCGCGGGACGCCTGGCCTTGGACGCCTGGTCCGCCGGCCCCGTTTCGCAGTCCACACAGCGTGTGGCGTAGGGCAACGCTTCCAGTCTCTGGGGTGTAATGGCTTTCCTGCAAACGTCGCAGAACCCATACTCGCCGCTGTCCACGCGTGCCAGCGTGTGTTCGATCTGGGTCATCTCGGCGCGCATCGCCTTTTCCAGACTGGCAAGCACTTCGTCGTTCTCACGCTCCACCGCCTGCTCTGCGAAATCCGCGGCCAACCCGCCGGAGTGACGTCCGTCGCGCGCAACTCTCTTCAGGCGATCTTGTATTTCCAAATAGCGTTCGTTTAGCTTCTGACGTACCGCGTCTTTCTTCATGATGACCTCCCTTGACTCCTGCAAGGCCGATCGACCCGCATCTCTTTGATCGGCCCGGCAACCTGCTCGTGCAGGCGGAGGGTTCAGCTCCAGAGCTATAAATAGCTGCATGCACACTTCCGCTGGAGAGGCACTGTCTTATGGAGTGCCCACAAACGAGGAAGAGCCTTTGTTTCAATGATTTGTCGAATCGCTCGGCGCTGGAGATCGCGGGCTGGATGAAGAGCCAAAATCTCGATTGATGACGAAGTGTCCGAAAACGCTCCAGTATCCCTCAAGCCGCTGCCGACCTGTCATCAGAATGCGAAGCAACTAGACCTCCAGGGGCCGCTCCGACCCGCCTGGGTCATTGAGGCGAAACATCAGCCCGAAGTTCCCATGATCGCTGCAGTCAACGCGGCAGCCGTCATACCATAATGTTCCCACACCTTCAGGTAATGGTCGGACGGTGCGACGCCGGGATCCGTGATGCCAAAATGCTGGAGCGCAATGCCGCTGCGATAGAGTTGAGCCACGGTATAGGCTGCGAATCCCCGCAGCCCCGACTTAACGGTTCCGATCAGCCCGTCTTCGATCGTCAAGACGCGGGAATAACGCGAAGCAATTCCGGCAAAGAAAGCTTCCGCCACAGGAAAACCATTCACCACATACACGTCTGCCGGGAGACCTTGCGCTACCGCCTCGTCGGCAGCTTCGACCGCCAGATACGTTGGTGCGCCGACGGCAAGCAGGGCTGTCCGGGCATCCGGGTATTGGCGAAGAGGCGTTGTCGGCGTCCACGAATCGGTCGCGTTCCAGACGGGGTCTGAAGTGCCCTGCTTTGTAAGAATGGGCAGATTGTCGCGAGGGATCGCGACGATGTGGCCGCCCGCCGCGGCGGCCGCATCCTTTACCGCAAGAAACGCAACACGCGCGTCTGCAGGCGCATGGAATCGGTGCAGAAAGGGCAGGTAACCCAGAGCGAGATTGATCCAGTCCAAGCTCCAGCCGGAGAAGTGATCGCGTCCCGTGCAGGCTCCAACATGGGAGAGGTGCATGAGGACATTCAGCCCTTCATTCCTGCCATTGAGATTCCGCTGGTAACGCCAGAACTCGAAGCCCTCGCGAGCGATGCCTTCGAAGAAAGCGGCAAAGGTGGCGAAGACATTGAGCTGCGGGCCTGCCCCCGCGAGCGACAACCCGTTGGCCATCAGCGAAGCGGCCAGTTCCTGGATACTCATCTCGAACGATTGGTTTGGCGGCACCAGTGCGGCAGCCTTGCCGAGTTTCGTCGAGGGATTCAGATCGCACGAAACGAAGAAGCAGTTTTTGGGATACTTCCTCGCGACGGCGGCGTAAGCCAGCTCCGACCCGGCCCGGGGCGACACCGGCTTACCGGCCGGCGGAAGGGGAACGTCTTTCACATCATCCGCGGTCAACGGCAGGTTTGCCGTTCCCGCCGCGGGTCGGCTGCTTGTCACGATGATCCGCGGCGCTTTCGACCTTAAGGATTCCAGCGCGGCTTCTTCGCCCGCGGTCAGGCGAAGCATGGGGTTCGATAAGGTCGCCTGTCCATCGCGTCCCTTCATTCCTCCATCATGGTGTCCCTCTCCGCCGGCCAGGCCGTTCACGTAGAAGACACACTCCAGCATCGCGCGAGGATCGCGGAAACTCATCAGGGAGCCGGGTACCCACACTTCGGTGTCCGGGTCGACGTTGTGTTTTTCGGCAAAAAGTCGTGCCTCTTCGCTGATTCCCCAGGCGGTTCCAAACGAGCTGATTTTCGTGCGCGTGCCCGTGGGATAGATTAAAGAAGGACGGCCCTGCCCGGCGAGCTTGAACGCAGTCCTGTAGGCGTCAAAAAGCTGCTGCCTGTCATGCAGAGAGACGATCTCGAGGACTTCGACGCCAAGCGACGCGACGATCGGCCGTGGATCTTTATCCATGATTTTCATGGTTGGCGCCGAGAGCTGTATTCCGTTGCGATGCATCACAAACGTAATCGGCGCGCCTTGAAGACTTGCCCCGATGAATCCGTTGATCGCCTGTCCTGAAATCCATCCCGCGTCGCCGCAATGGCACACCACCACGGAATCTGTGCCTTTGCGAGCCTTGAGCCCGAGTGCCAGACCTGTTGCTGCCGGAATGGTTACGCCGAGCCGGCCCGACCCGATCGGAGTCCCGCCCGGGACCCAGGACACGTGGCCGGCGATATCCAGGCTGCGGCGGAAGCTCTCAATGACGCGATCCTCCGGAAGAAATCCGAAAGCAGCGAGAGCCGCGTAGTAGCCAATGCTGGTGTGTCCGTGCTCGATCGCAAACTGGCGTTTGTCGTAGTCGACGGTGGAGAGCGTGAGCAACAGGGCCGGAATCAGTTCGAGGCCGCCCCCGAGGTGATCGATGTCCCCCGCCTTCGCCAGCGAGATCAGGGCTCGAATGGCGATGGCAGCCGCCCGCTTTTCAAGCCCGGCCAATGTTGCGGCCGTTGCATCAGTGAACCTCTCGGCCGTCGGGTCGATCGTAAAAGGCAAAACCCTGGACTCGACCGAGGAACCCAACGTCGGCGTAGACTTCAGAAGGGAGTCCGTCCGTTCGCGCTGGGCAGCTTCGAGGGAAGACAATGGCGACAAGGTTTCGAAGTCGTTTAGTGAAGTTGTGCTGGTTTTGGAAATCATAAGTTAAAGCCGAATTTTCTCACCTTTTGCGGGTCGCGGTCTTCCAGGCTTTTTTCGGATCAAGGCTCTCCCGCTCGTCCATCATGTAGGTCCAGAAGAATTCATAGAAGTCCGATGCGGTACTCCCGCTTTTCGCGGTCAGCTTTTCGATGTCGCTTCGGGTCCGGCCGAACGCCTGTGCTGCACCTTCCGCCTTCATTTTAAGACCTTCGATGTCGAGCTCGGCTTTGACCAGCTCTTTGCCAAGTGTCGCGTAGAGGTCAAACTGGAGGCGATGCGAGAGGCTCTTCATGACGATGGCGCGCACCATCGTCTGGAATCGGCGACGATCGATCCATTCGGCCGGCGGCGTCTCTTTGATGCGATGGTTGACGAGCGGCCACAGCCGCTCCATATCGAGGCTCATGAAACCTACGGGCTGGCCGTCCACTTCAACGACAACCCGAACTTCAGCATCCCCGACTCTTCTCTTCATTGTTGCTTCCTTCTTGGGCTTCTTTCTCATCGGACCGTGTTCTGCAGCGTTCCCACGCCCTCAATTTCCACTTCGACCTTGTCTCCCGGTTTCATCGCCCGCGTCTTGCCGGGTGTTCCCGTATAGATGATGTCCCCGGGAAACAGGGTCACATACTGACTGACATAGCTGACGATGGTATCGACAGGGAACAACAGATCGCGGGTGCGCTGGGACTGCACAACCTCTCCATTGATCCGGCATTCCACCAGAAGATCGTCGTAGTTCAAACCCTGGACGATCGCCGGTCCCAGTGGGCCGAAAGTGTCCGACGCTTTCGCGCGAAACCATTGCACATCGTTCTTCTGCCAGACACGCTCACTGACGTCGTTGCCGGCCGTGATGCCGAAGATGTAGTCCGGCGCATCCTCTTTGGAAACCTTTGATGCCGTTTTGCCGATGACAATGACGAGTTCCGCTTCATGGTGCAAATCGGTGGCGCCTTCGGGGATCACGATGGTTTCTCCGGTTGCAATGATGCAACTGGGGAGTTTTATGAATACTCCAGGATATAGCAGTGGTGTGCGATCCCCGAGATGGCTCTTGTAATTGCGCCCAATGGCGAGAACCTTTGACGGCTCGCACGGAGGGAGCAGGCTGACTTCGCGAAGGGGAAGGGTTGTCCCTGTCGGAACGACCTCTTCAAGGAAGTTGCCCTCGAGCTCCCGGATGGTTTCCCCGTCCAGAATGCCGTAGCAGGGCTTTCCCTTCGCCGAATATCGGACGTAGCGGATGATTTGTTTTGTCATAAATAGAAAGCGGAGAGGGTGGGATTTGAACCTTCTTCGACCCAACACCCTCAGCAACTTACACGCTCTTCATTGCCAACGTTACCACACATGCCATTCATGCCGACGACCATTGCACGCGATTGCACGCTGGCACGAGGTTTCCTCATTCACTTTTCGCGCTTGCTGTCGGGTTGGGCTACTGGCTGCGGCAGCGCGATGCGGACAGGATCGAGTCTCAACTCCTTGAACTCAATCTGCTGGGGTCAGCGGTAGCCATTCCGATCCCTCCAACATGAACTGCATCGAAGCCCCGATCGCGGAGAAGAGCGGCCGCACTGCGGGGCAATCCCTGATCCAAGAGGAATCTGGGCGTGCCGGAGACGGGCTTCACGCTACGTCAATTGTGGTGACGGCGTCGTCAAGATTGGCGGCCGAAGAGGCCAGCGCTATGCCATAGAAATGCCACAGATGCCATAAACGCCGCCGACCATTGCACGCTATTGCACACTGAGGCGCCGCGGTTATACTTTCGGTATGAAAACAGCAGTTTCGATCCCCGACGATGTTTTCGAGAAGGCGGAACGCTTCGCCAAACGCGCAAATCGATCCCGAAGCGAGGTCTTTGCAGCGGCTCTTCGCGAGTATGTGTCAAGGCACTCACCCGAGGAAATCACGGACGCGATGAACCGTGTGTGCGGTGAACTGGGAGAGCAGGGTGACGAGTTCGTAAATGCGGCTGGCAAACGTCTACTGAGAAAAGCAGAATGGTAGTCTCCCAGGGAGACGTATGGTGGGCGGAATTGCCGGCAGCCACCGGCTCCGGTCCTGGTTTTCGCAGGCCCGTAGTTATCGTACAGGGCGACGCGTTGAATCGAAGTCACCTCGCAACTACCGTCTGCGTACCTTTAACGACAAATCTTCGCTGGGCTGACGCTCCCGGAAATCTGCTGCTTGCGTCGCGGATCACCAATCTTGAACATGATTCTGTTGCCAACGTTTCACAGATCCTGGCGATCGACAAGGCTCTCCTCACAGAACATGTCGGCAAGCTCAGCCGGGCAAAGGTTAACGTGTTGCTGTCGGGTATCGATGTTGTCCTGGGTCGATAGGCGCCGCACCAAGCGACTTGTCGGAATCTTATGAAAAAAGCGGAGAGGGTGGGATTTGAACCCACGGTGGAGTTTCCCCCACTCCGGTTTTCGAGACCGGCCTGTTCAGCCGCTCCAGCACCTCTCCGGATCGAAACGAGCAAACATTCTACTACCGTTCACTCTTTCGGATTCAGCTTCAATGAAACCGAGTTGATGCAATACCGCAGTCCGGTGGGTCGTGGCCCATCCGGAAAAACGTGTCCCAGGTGCGCGCCACAGTTGTTGCACATCACTTCGGTACGCCGCATGCCATGGCTGATATCGGTCTCTTCCCGGATGTTTTCGTCGACGGCCGGCTTGTAAAAGCTCGGCCACCCACTGCCCGATTCGTATTTTGTATCGGACAGGAACAGTTCGGCACCGCAGCAGGAACACGTATAGACCCCTTCGGTTCTGGTCTTATAGTATTCGCCGCTGAAGGGCGGCTCTGTGCCTTTCTGCCGGCACACCGAGTATTGCTGGGGCGTGAGTTCCTTCTTCCATTCTTCTTCTGATTTCACGACCTTCTTTTCCATTCGAAAAACTCCTGTAGAAGTTGCCGGCATTCCGGCTCCCGCACGCCCGTGACGATTTCGGGTTGATGATTCAGGCGGGGATCGCAGACTACATTGTAAAGGGAACCGGCGGCTCCGGCCCTGGGATCGCTTGCCCCATAAACCAGTTTCGCGATTCTCGCGTGGACCATTGCCCCGGCGCACATGACACACGGCTCAAGCGTGCAATACAGCGTCATGCCGGTAAGCCGATAGTTTGCCGAGTGACGCGCAGCCTCGCGCATGGCGACGATTTCTGCGTGGCACGTGGGATCTTGAGCCGAAATGGGCTGATTGTATCCGCGGCCTGCGATCTCGCCGGCTCTGGTGACGATAACGGCGCCTACCGGCACCTCGCCGGCGGCCAGAGCTTTGCGGGCCTCTTCCAGCGCGCGTTCCATGAAATAGTCGTCCACTTCCGCATGTTAAACTATTCCTTAATGAAACCGCTTCGCAGGATTGTATTGGTCTTTCTTGCGCTGTCGTTCTTGACTCCAGGCGGGTTTGCGCAGGGCGTTCGTATGCCTGCGGACTTTCTGCCGCTGGACGTAGGAACGCGGTGGACCTATGACTTGACCAATGAGGCGGGGCAGAAAGTCGGCCAGATGGCTTTTGCCGTCGAGGAATATACCATCGTGGAGGGAACCAGCTTTTATGTGTTGACGGAGTTTCCCTTTACCGAAGAGAAGGGAGAACCGGTGAGGTTCATCCGCTACGACCGGGGCGAGCGCCAGTTCATGCGCAAGCTCGGAGCCGATGAAGGGCCGTTGTTCCTGGATTCGGAGCGACCACGGAAGTGACGGAGGAGGATGCGTCAGGTGCTCCCCTGAAATTCGTCCTGCACACCGACACCATGGCGCTGACGTTCCAGCGTGGCGTGGGAATCATAGAAGCCCAGCTGAAGGGCCCCGCAGAAACCATCACGGCCAAAATGGTGAGTTTCGAGGCGAAGAATCTCCCGGGCCCAGGCGCCGCGCCCGCGCCCGGAAAGACGACGGTTCCTTCGACACCCCGAGCGGCGGACCGGGTCTTCATTCCGCCGCCGGTGCCGGTGCCCGACCGTCGAGCAGGCCCGACAGCCACCGTCACTTCACGGAATCCGAGTATCGACGTCGGCGCCACCCCTTCGGCGGAGGGGCACGATCTGGTGATGATCGTGACGAACACCTCCGACAGGCTCCTGCCGTTTCGCTTCGGGTCCGGGCAAACCTACGACTTCGTGATCAAAGATGCCGCCACCGGAAAGGAAGTCTGGCGCTGGTCGAACGGCCAATTCTTTACCCAGGTCGTGCGCAGCGACTCCATCCGTGCAAAGGACAAGTGGCGATTCGATGCCGTTTGGGATCATCGGGACAGTGAAGGGAATAAAGTCCCCCCGGGCCAGTATCAACTCCTCGGCATTATTACATCGCTTCCGGAAGTCCACGCGGCGCCTGTGACCCTGGATGTCCGCTAGCCGCGTATCGGTAATTCTCGCCGATGCCCGTGTTCGCCGGGCGTTTGAAATTCTTCGAGAGCGAGAGCCTGAGGTTGAAGCGGATCAGATTCGCCTGACCCTCGTGCCCGCGCCTCCGTTCGAGGAATCGGAGCGGAGCCGGCATTTTCTGGAAGCACTGCGCGCCATCGGATTCGCGCCATTCCATGATGCTCTGGGTAACGTCATCGTTTGCTACGGCGAGCCCGGACCGGATCCGCTCATCGTGGCTGCCCATCTCGATACCGTGTTTCCCCGGGACGTCAAGCTGGAACTGCGGAGAGTCGGACGTGTGCTCCACCTGCCCGGCATTTCCGACAACGGGGCAGGTCTCGTCGCACTGCTATGGATTCTCCGCGCGGCGAAGGAAGCGGGAGTGAAATTTCGGCGGCCCGTCTGGGGCGTTGCCACCGTCGGTGAAGAAGGGCAGGGAAATCTGCGAGGCGTTCGCCACCTGTTTGAGTCGAGGCCCTGGCAACCGGGACAGTGCTCGTTCATCGCTGTCGATGGCGCTGGTATTCAGCGGGTCACCAACGGAGGCATAGGAAGCCGCCGCTTCCGCATCCGTATGGCTGGCCCTGGCGGACACAGCTGGGCAGACTTTGGGCGCCCCAATCCCGTTCACGCGATGGCCACGGCGATTCATCACTTCGTTTCGATCGGCCGGCGCCCGGGGACATCGTTCAACGTGGGTACGATCCAGGGCGGCATCAGCGTCAATGCCATTCCGAAAGAAGCGGTTATCCAGGTGGACTTACGTTCGGGAACCCCGGAACACCTCGAAGCGCTTCATGCGCACTTGAAACGCACCGCCAGGGAGTCTGCTGCAGCCTCAGGCCTGTCATTCCAGATGGAATCTGTCGGCGAACGTCCCGTGGGCCACACCTCACCGCAATCTGAACTCGTACAGGTTGCCCTTCAAGTCACGCGCGCCATGGGAATCGAACCTCAACTGGACATCGGCTCGACGGACGCCAATCTGCCGATGTCCCTGGGCCTCCCTGCCATCGCCCTGGGCGCGGGAGGCAGCTGCGCGAATATTCACACTCCGGAAGAATGGTTCGATCCTGCGGACCGGTACCGGGGCCTGCAGCGATTACTCGGCGTGGTGGCCGTGCTGGCGGGGGCCCGGACCGACCTGGCATAGCGGCGCAGTCCTTCCTATATAATGACCGCCGGGAAGGGTGGAAATCATGCGATTGACCTTACGATCAGGGATATCCGTCTCAGGTCTGCTCACGGCAGTCCTATTCTGTTTTGCCCAGTCGCCCGAGACGCCGACCTTCTCCAAAGACGTCGCTCCCATCCTCTACCGGAATTGTGTGAGTTGTCATCGGCCGGGGGAAATCGCTCCCATGTCGTTGCTGACCTATGAACAGGCTCGGCCATTCGCACGCTCTATCCGCCAGCGTGTCGAACTCGGCACGATGCCGCCCTGGCATGCCGAGGCGGCTCCTGGTACGTTCGCCAACGAACGTCGCCTGACTTCGGCGGAGAAGGCAACTCTTCTGAGATGGGCAGACAACGGTGCGCCACAGGGCGATGTGAAAGACATGCCTCCGGCTCCTGTGTTTGCAGAGGGTTGGACGATCGGGACGCCGGATGCCGTCGTGACAATGGCGCGCCCTTACAATGTGCCCGCCTCCGGCAGCATCGATTATCAATACTTCCAGGTGCCGACGAACTTCGCCGAAGACAAATGGGTACAAGCCATCGAGATCCGCCCGGGCGTGCGCAGTGTCGTTCATCACGTGCTCGTGTTCGCCAGCGAGCCCGCGGATACGGCGCGACAGCAGCCGCCCTTCGTTCAGCAGATCGCTGGTGCAAGGGGGGCCGCGGCGCAACTTCTTCCCCTGATCGCTGCGGCTGCGCGAGGGCGCGTGCAGAACGGCGCAGGGAATCGCGGTCCGCTTATCGCGACAACAGCGCCTGGCACGAATGCGCAGGTTTTCGCGCCAGGTTCCGCGCTGCGCATCAGCGCAGGGTCCGTTTTGACACTGCAGGTCCACTACACCGCAACCGGAAAACCGGAACAGGATCGAACCTCGGTCGGGTTCCTGTTTGCGAAACAGCCGCCCGAACAGGAGGTCCACTCGGCATCGTTCATCAATTTGCAGTTGCGCATTCCACCCGGTGTCAACGATCAACGTGTGGATTCGATGATCGAGTTCACCCAGGATGCGCACATCGTCGCACTCTTCCCGCACACACATCTTCGCGGGAAGAGCTGGGAATACCGTCTGACCTATCCTGACGGTCGGGAAGAGGTCGTGCTGAGCGTTCCGCATTACGACTTCAACTGGCAGACCTATTACCAATACGCAAAACCCATCGCCGTTCCAAAGGGCTCACGTCTTCTCGCGATCGCTCACTACGACAATTCGGCAGACAACAAGGCGAATCCCAACCCAGGGGTTGAAGTCCGGTGGGGCGATCAGACATGGGAAGAGATGCAGTATTCGGGGATAACGTTTACCTTGGATTGAGGGAGTCACTTCACGCCGGTCCGCTGTTTGACGCGCCACATCACGACGTCGACGACGTCACGCGAAATGCACTGCAGAAATCGGACCGCCGCATTCCTGTCTCGAACACCCTCAGGCGTGAACCATCAGGAACTGCCCATTGCCATTGATTTGGCCTTCGCAACTGGCAAAGTTTTCGACAAACCACATCAGGTAAAACCTCCAGATGCGGCGGAACTTGGCGAACTCAATGCCGTAGTCGAGATTCTTAACGTCGGGACAGCTTTCGTCGAAGTTCTCCAGCCATCGGGTCAGCGTTTTCGAGTAGTTCATTCCATTGAGGTACCAGCGCTCAACGGTCTTGAGATCGTTGTTATGGGCTGGGATCGAATCGAAGCTCCAGTATCGGCCGTGAGGAAAGATGTATTTGTGCGTATACACGCTGGAGATGTTGTTCGGCGTGCGCACCGTGATGATGTGGAGGAAGAATTTGCCGCCCGGCTTCAGGCAGGAAGCGAGTTTTCTGAAAGAATCCGTCAGATTCCCTACATGGCAGAAGACGCCGACGGAAAGGATCTTGTGGAAGCGTTCTTCAAACTGGGTGTCGTTGAGATCTCCTTCAATCAGGCGGAATCGTCCCGAGCTCAGGTAGCTCTCCGGGTCCTGCATCTTTCGACGCATGTAGTTGCACTGCTCCCGGCTCAAATTGAGTCCTGTGAATCGGCAATTGGGGAACCGGGAGAGGATGTAGTTCGGTATGCAACCCCAGCCGCAGCCGAAGTCGAGAATGTTGTCGCCATCCTCGATGCCGAGCTTCTCGATCATGTCGTCGATCATATGCATCTGCGATTGTTCGAGATTGACCGCTCCCTTTTGCCAGAGTCCCATGCTGTATTTCGGATAGATGAGCTTCCCGTCGCCCAGCATGCGATTCAGCATGGCTTGTGGCAGGTCGTACTGGATCTTCATCAAGTCTCTGGAGCCCTCTGCGAGGTGCGGCGTCTCTTTCAGTACCCACTCATAGGGGGCGAGCAGTGCCGGGAAATACTTAAAGATGATCGGCATGCAGGTCCTGAACATGGCTCGCAGAACAGGATCCGGGAGCTCGATGCCATGGATGTAAGCTCCGGAGAAAGCCATTTGCACGGCATTGGCTACCGCGACGGCACCACGCGTTGTTTTATAAGCCATCGGACTCATGGCATGGATATTCCCGATGACAGGAATGTGTCGTTGAATGCCGAGCCTGGCCGGATGCGGATAATCGCCTTCGGTCTGGAGGTGTGCCGATGCCTGCGCTGGACGCGGTGTCGTCATTTTGGGTCTCCTGGATTAGGCAGAGTATAGGTAGCGGATCCTTCTGAAGACAAGGGGGGTAACTTCGCGAGGTTAGCAATGACGCTTAATGCCAGGCTTCTGTATGCCGGGCTCAGCGTGCTGTCGCGCTTTCCACATGTCTTCAATTGTCCGCGGGGTATCACAGAGGCCAATGCCCGCCGCCAATACACCCTAGTTCGAGGGCTGCTGCCAGCCCGGGACTGCCCGCGTTTTCACGGATTGCCTCGTATACGAAACTCCCAAATCCAGTCCTACTTTTCGCACCAGCTTTATAATGCCTACCGTCTTCCCCGGCTTGGAGGAGTCTTTTGATGATTTTTCTACACTTCTTTCGTTTGCAGAAAAGCCTTCCAGTCCGTAGACTCCGTCCACTGGGCGGTTCGTCAGTTCCGGGCGGGCTCCTTGTTCAATTTATCTGTTCCTACGACACGACGTTGTGGGATGACCGCAGCACCAAATGACCGACGCTGAGCAGGTACGTCTAGTAGAGCTGATTGATGAAGCTGCAGCAGATCCATCCTTGTGGCCCGTCTTCCTCCAGTCGTATGCGCAGGCCATCGCCGCGAAATCAACGTTGCTTCAGGTGCACTACTTTTCCGAGCACAGATCCGAGATCCTCGCGTGTTCCGGGCTCCTTCCGAAACAGGAGGAGCAATACGATCGATATTACTCACGGCTGAATGTATGGCGCGAATCCGGGTTTCACGTATTTGTCCAGGGCCGTGTCGTCGTCGATGCGGAGCTTTGTCCGCGGGAGGAACTCAAGCGTTCGGAGTTCTACAATGACTATTTGCGCCGTCTCGGATGCGCTTACTCCATGGGCGGTACCATTCTGAGAGACCGGAAAACAGCGATGAATTTGACGTCCTTGCGGGAGGGGCCGTGGGACGAAAAAGCGCGTCAATTTTCGGAAAGCCTCTTGCCCCACCTGAAACGCGCCACGACAATGCAGCGCCGGCTTGCGGTTCTCGAAGCGGGGGGAATCCTGCTCGATCAGCATGAATTGGGAATCGTGATGCTGGCAGCCGATCGTAAGGCGGTTTACGTCAACAAATCCGCCGACGCGATCTTCAACAGACGAGACGGACTCGCGCTGTTTGCCGATGCTCTGGTTGCGAGCAATCCACAGGCGAACACGATGCTTCAGGGTGCCATTAACTGTGCACTATCCCATGAGCGATCCATCGATTGTCCGGAAGTTGTTCCCGTTCCCCAGGCTTCGTTGATGGGCTCCTATTACGTGTTTGTCGGGCCAATACGAGAGCGATTGGCGCCCTTCGTTGGGTTGCCGCTCCCTGCAGTGGTTGTTCTCATCTTCGACCCGGGCGATCAGCGTCCCGCCTCCGCCGGGTTGTTCCAAAAGATCTACGGCCTAACTGCCCGGGAGGCGCAGATCGCCAGAGGTTTGTGCGACGGAAAAGCACTCGAGACGATCGCCAATGAAATGAAGATGACCTACGAAACAGCCCGCACGCACCTGAAGCGAATCTTCAGCAAGACGGGAACTTCCCGTCAGGCCGAACTTGTCGCGCAGTTGCTTCGAGTGCCCTCCCTGCTTTTCAGGCTCTGAAAAAGCCTTCCAGCGATCGCGCTATCGCCGTACCCCAATTGGGGGATGTGGAACATTCATGCCGTGGCTATAGTCCGCGCGTTCCGACCCTTCGATCGCCCGGTCCCTCAAGTTGCGTTGGCCAAATTCGCGGCGCACCGGCGAGGGCAACCGAGCATCAGGTCTCGTAACCAAGCTCACTTCGATTGAAGAGGGAGATAAAGATGCATCGTCGGGCTACGACTCTGGCAATCTTCGTCGCATTCTGTTCCGTCTTACTGCAGCCGTTTCAAGCGAGCGCGCAGGTCAACGCGAATTCGTTCAGTCCGATCACCTGGTATCTCGGGGGCGCTAATAACACATATGCGTTTGCGACGGGGGATTTGAATGGCGACGGGTTTGCGGAGGTCGTAGTTTCGAACCAACGTTACAACGACCCCGTGGATGTTCACACCGGTGTCGGCATCTACATCAATAACGGCGATGGATCGTTCCACGCCGGTCCGCGGTATCCGACCGACGGTTACGGCAGTTCGTGGCAGTCGGTAGCAATCGCTGATATGGATGGCGACGGCAAGCAGGACCTGGTGGTGCTGAACAGCGCCGCCTACTGCGCGCCGGTTTGCCAGCCAACCCAATCGGTCAGCGTGCTCCGAGGCAACGGCGACGGCACTTTCCTGGCGGCGGTCAGCTACCTTCTGAATATTTATCAGAACACGGCGGTTAGCCCCGACAAACTGACAGTGGCCGATGTGAACCGCGACGGCAGGCCGGATATTCTGGTCTCCGACAGCGTCAACCGTCCCTCTCTTCCTTTCCCGAATAATATTCGCGGCGGGGTCAGCGTGCTCCTGAACCAGGGAAGCGGCGCATTTGCGACGGCCGTTCTGTACGATTCCGGCGGATACGATGGAGCCCCGGACATCCTTGCGGCAGATGTAAACAGGGACGGCTTTCCAGACATCGTCCTGCTCAACGTTTGTTCCGTGGCTGGGGCGCCGACGGACCCGTGCCGGGCGCCAAGCGGAACATATGCGCAGGGAACTGTTGGCGTGTTGCTCGGAAACGGTGACGGAACTTTCCAGACGGCGACCAACTATTCGTCTGGTGGCATCACGCCGGGGTCTATTGCGGCGGCCGATTTGAACAGAGATGGCAAGGTCGACCTGCTGGTCACGAATGGAGCTTGCTTCCAATGCGGCGGTACGATGGTGAGCGTTCTGATCGGCAACGGCGATGGTAGTTTTCAATCGCCGGTCAATTACAACGATGGCGCCACTCAACCCGTTTCAGTCGCCGCGGGTGACATCGACGGCGACGGCTTTACGGACGTCGCGGTCATGAACTACTGCACGGCCGGCCAGGGGTGTAACGGAAGCACGGGAGCGCTGTCCGTCATGCTGGGGAACGGCGACGGTACGCTGCAGAGTCCTGTCGTTTATTTTTTGTGGTCCACAAGTGTCGGAAGCAATCCTGGCGCGGTCCTCGTTTCCGAATTGTCCAACGACGGGAAACCGGACTTGGTTATCGGTGCCTGGAATGGTCTTGGCGTGCTTCTGAATCAGACTCCGCGCGCAGCCACGACAACCACACTGCTCCTGCAACCCAATCCATCAAGCTACGGTCAAGGCGTCACTCTCACGGCGACGGTTTCATCGGCCTCACCCGGCACTCCAACGGGGACGGTGACGTTCACGGAGGGGCAGACCATTTTGGGCTCGGCACCGCTTGCCGGCGGCGTCGCGACAACAAATATCTCGACCCTGGGGGTCGGCGCTCATTCCATTACCGCCAGTTACTCCAGCGACAATTCTTTCCGCGCCAGCGTTTCGACGCCGTTCCCGCAATTCGTCAAGGCAGTAACTACCACTGCTGTTGTCTCGAGCGTGAATCCTTCCGAATACCAGCAATTTGTCACGTTCACGGCAACCGTCACCTCGCAGCTAGGCACCGTGAGCGGCAGCGTGACGTTCAAAGACGGTAACAGCCTTTTGGTAAGCGCTCCGATTTCGGGGAATAGCGCCGGCTTCACCACCCCGCTTCTGGCCGCGGGCGCGCATTCCATAACAGCGGTTTATAGCGGCGATTCCAGCAATGTCGGCAGCACCTCGCCGGTACTGAATCAGACAGTGAATTCGAGTGCCTTCGGTTCCCCGGCAGGCTCCGGCGCCGGGGGCTCTTCAGCACCCTTGTCGATCGCCGTCGGTGACGTGAATAAGGACGGCTTTCCCGATCTGGTGACAGCAAGTCTCTGCTACCAGTACCCCAACCCCATCGATTGCCATGCCGGCGCAGGCGTGCTGTTAAACAACGGTAACGGCACTTTTCAGTCTCCGTTGCGTTTTGCAACCGACGGGGCGCACGGTAGCTCCGTGGCGACCGCCGATGTCGATGGCGACGGCAACCTCGATCTGATCGTCGCCAATCTGGAGTCCTCCGGGCCACAAATTGGTCTTCCCCCTGTGAGCGTGTTGCGGGGCAATGGCGACGGTACGTTCCAGGCCGCAGTGAGTTATGTGCCGGCGCCCAATAACCCCAACGACCTGGTTCCGAATCGCGCAATAGCGGCGGATGTCAACGGCGACGGTAAACCGGACCTTGTGGTTGCCATGGCCGGCAATGCTCAGCACGACGGCGCCGTCAGTGTCTTGCTCAATGCCGGGAACGGCACATTCGCAGCGCCGGTATTGTTCGATTCCGGCGGCTCCAATCCGACCGATCTGATTACGGCCGACGTCAACGGTGATGGCGTCCCGGATGTCATCGCTGTCAACTACTGCGGCAGTGTCGTGTGCAACAACGGAGGATACGCGGTGTCGCCCGGAAATCTGGGACTCCTCCTGGGCAACGGCAATGGCACTTTTCAACCGGCCGTCGTTCTTTCAACTGGCGGCTACGCGCCTCGTGCATTGGCAGCCGTGGATTTGAACGGGGACGGCAACCCGGATCTGGTGGTCACCCAGTGTCCGGGCGGACCGGGCGGCTGCACCGTGGCGGCTTCGGCGGCCGTGCTGCTTGGCGATGGACGGGGCCATTTCTCCGCTGCGATGAACTACAGCGCGGGCGTTTCTCAATCCATCCAATTCGCACTGAGCTGGATTGACGCCGGGGATCTGGACGGCGACGGCTATATGGACGTCGTTGTGGTAAACCCTTGCGATCGTTTCAACAATTGCACGGGACTTTCAGGAACCGTGAGTCTGCTGAAGGGCAACGGCGACGGAACCCTTCAGGCGCCAACGCTTTACAATGTGGGGGGGTATCCCTCATCTGTTGTCGTTGCGGACGTGAACGCTGACGGCAAACCGGACATCGGTTTCACCAGCAACAACGGAACCTTCGTCCTGCTGAACCAGTCGTTGCGGGCAACAACGACCACGACACTTGTCTCGCAGCCCAACCCGTCCGGTTATGGCGCAAGCGTCAACTTCACGGCGACGGTTTCGTCCGCCTCTCCGGGTACACCCAGTGGAACCGTGACCTTCAGCGACGGCGTCACCACTTTGGGTACGGCGGCTCTCATCGGCGGCGTCGCCGCGATGAACGTTTCAAATCTGGCGCTGGGCGTGCACAACGTGGTTGCCAGCTATTCCAGCGATAGTTTCTTCCGCGCCAGCGTTTCGGCGCCAGTCACGCAAGTGGTCAAAACAACGACGACAACCGCCGTAGTGTCGAGTGTGAATCCATCCGGCGACCAGCAGCAGGTAACCTTCACGGCAACGGTGACTTCGCTGTTTGGCGGCGCGGTGAGCGGCAGCGTGACCTTCAAAGACGGCAATAACGTTCTGGGCAGCGAGCCTTTGTTGGGAAGTAACGCGGACTTTAGCACTACAAGTCTGGCGGTTGGCGTCCATCTGATCAGCGCCGTCTATAACGGCGATTCCAGCAATTTGGGTAGCATCTCCTCCGTCCTTAACCAGACGGTGAGCCCGACGACGCAAGTCACCGTCGGCACGGCCCCTTCAGGGCTGACGATTGTGGTGGACGGCACCACTTACACCTCACCGCAAACGTTTGCCTGGGTGGTCGGCAGCGCGCACACAATTGAGACGTCGTCACCACAGACGTCGGGTCAACGCTACGTCTTCATGAACTGGTCTGATGGCGGAGCGATGGCGCATTCGGTAGTGGCGCCGCCGAGCGCAACGATCTACACGGCCAATTTTGTCGCTGCCGCCGCCCCTGTGCCGTCAAGAGTCGCGGCGTGGGGATTCAATTCCTTCGGCCAACTCGGATTCGCGGACGACAGCAACTTCAAGCCGGATGAGGTGGTGAACCTGGGTCCGGGCTCTAATGTCACGCAGGTTGCGGGAGGAAACAACCATAGCCTGGCGTTGACATCGGATGGCACGGTGTGGGCGTGGGGCCTGAACAACGTGGGTCAGGTGGGAGACGGATCCCCGGCCAATAACCGATTGGTGCCGGTGCAGGTCAGCGGTCTGGGGAGCGGCAGTGGGATCGTGGCTATAGCGGCCGGCGGCGCCTTCAGCATGGCGCTGAAATCCGACGGCACGGTGCTGACGTGGGGTCAGAACCTCAACGGCCAGCTCGGTGACGGCACGACGACGTCGCGTTCCATCCCCGGCGCGGTAAGCGGGCTTGGCTCCGGCAGCGGCGTCATCGCCATTGCCGCGGGCGCGGCGTCGGCATATGCCCTGAAATCCGACGGTACTGTTCTTTCGTGGGGCAACAACGCCAATGGCCAGCTCGGAGACGGCAGCACGACTCAACGGGTTACGCCCGTCCCGGTAACTGGACTTGGCTCTGGCAGCGGTGTTATTGCGGTCGCTTCCAGTGCGGTCGCCAGTCATGCGTTGGCGCTGAAATCCGACGGTTCGGTCGTGTCCTGGGGAATGAATGTTACAGGCCAGCTCGGCACAGGGAATACCATCCAACAGACCTCTCCCGCTGCCGTCGGCAGTCTCGGCTCCGGGAGCGGCGTGATTGCCATAGCTATCGGAGGTGCGCACAGCATGGCGCTGAAATCCGACGGCTCGGTTGTGGCGTGGGGCTCGAATGGCGCAGGTCAGATCGGAGACAACTTTGGCGCCAATGTACGGCTCACGCCGGTTGCAGTCACGGGCATTGGCACGGGCAGCGGCGTGGTCGCGATCACGGCCGGTTCGGCCTTCAGCATGGCGCTGAAGTCCGACGGGACTGCCCTCGCATGGGGCAACAACGCGAATGCTCAGCTGAGCTCTTCCGGGAACCCGTGCTGTGAGCCCATTCCCGTATTGGTTCACAAACTCACGGGAGCGACGGTACTCGCGGCGGGGGGCGCGCACAGCCTGGCGGTGACATCCAGCGGCGGCGTACTGTCCTGGGGAACCAATGTGGGTGGCCAGCTCGGGAAAAACTCGATCGACGCCAATGCGTTCCCGCTGGGGACCTTCAACAACGACGATCCCAACCTGGATGGTCAGCCGCTTTCCGACATCATCGCTGTCAGCGGCGGCGGCAACCACAGTCTCGCCCTGAAGTCGGACGGAACGGTGCGGGCGTGGGGCGGTAACAATGGTCAGCTTGGCGACGGCTTTGCGGACGGCACCTGGGACGGGACAGCCCTTCAGGTCAGGAACCCTGCCAACACCGGTCCACTGACTGGGGTCGCGGCAATCTCTGCAGGCAGCGGCAACTACAGTGTAGCGCTGCAATCCGATGGAACCGTTCTGGCATGGGGCACGAACGGCAACGGTCAACTCGGTGATGGAACAAACTTCCAGCGATTCCTGCCGGTTCAGGTGAGCGGATTCGGGCCGGGCAGTGGCGTCGTCGCCATTTCCGCCGGCGCCAATCACACTCTGGCTCTGAAACTGGACGGGAGCGTTTGGGCCTGGGGTGGTAACGCGAATGGCCGGCTCGGTGACGGAACGACCATACAACGTTTCACACCCGTTCAGGTCAGTGGGCTGGGCATCGGCAGCGGCGTCGTCGCCATCGCTGCCGGAAATGGGTACAGCCTGGCGATGAAAGCCGACGGCAGCGTCTGGGCCTGGGGAAACAACGCCAACGGACAATTGGGCGACGGAACCCTTGTCCAGAAACTTACTCCGACCCAGGTCCTGGATCCGTCGGGCACAGGCTTCCTGGGCGGCGCGATCGCGATCGCTGCAAATGGTTCGAGCATGGTCCTCAAGTCGGATGGCACGGTCTGGACCTGGGGGGCGAACGCCGCGGGTCAACTCGGCGACGGAACGTTCACCGACCGCTCACTGCCGGTTCAAGTCGTCGGCGCCGGTGGCTCGGGGTTCCTGAGCGGGGCAGTCGCCATCGGAGCGGGCACCCAGAACGGGCAGGCCTTGAAGGCTGACGGCACGGTCTGGACCTGGGGGTTCGATCAGAACGGCAATCTCGGAAACGGCACGTTCGGCGCCGGAAGTGCCACTCCGGTTCAAGCGCTCATCGCCGCCGTGAATTCCATCGCCGCCGGCACCTTCCACAGCCTCGCGCTCGTGCCGATGCCGGCCGGCCTGGTTGACATCGACTTCAGTGCGTCCAGCGACGGACTGCGGTTGCAGTTCGACGGAGTGAACGTAGTCACGGACTTCGTCAGCCAGAACGTCGTGGCGACGATCCCTTTGCTGCCCGGCACGAGCTTTTCCATGAGTACCACTTCGCCGCAGGCCGGACCGCCGGGCACGCGGTATGTTTTCGACAACTGGTCGGACGGCGGAGCGATTTCTCACGTCATCGCAGTGCCGAATTCATCCACGGCACTCTCGTTGAATTTCAAAACGCAGTATCAACTGACGACTTCCGCATCGCCCGTCGCCGGTGGATCCATCGCCGCCAGCCCCTCTTCCGTGGACGGCTATTACGACAGCGGCACGAGCATTCAACTCACCGGCTTGCCCGCAACCGGTTACCTGTTTTCGGGATGGAACGGAGATCTGAGTGGAACGGCGAATCCGCAATCGATTTCCATGACTGCAGTTCGCAACGTGACGGCGAACTTTACCTCGACTGCCAGCATCATGTTCAACACGATGCCCGCGGGATTGGACATTATCGTCGATGGCACACCCTACACGGCACCCAGACCTTCCAGTGGCTTATCGGGAGCAATCACACGATTGAGACGACAACGCCGCAAGCCGGGCCCGCCGGCACCCGTTATTTATTCGCCAACTGGTCTGACGGCGGAGCGCTCTCTCATAGCGTCACGACGCCTGCGAGCGCGGCGACCTATACGGCGAGTTTCAATTCGCAGTATCTGCTGACGACTTCGCTTTCTAATGGCAGTTCCGGAACGCTCACGGTTAGTCCGCTGTCGTCTGGTGGTTACTATGACGCGGGAACATCCGTATCCCTGCTATTCAATCCAAACGTGGCGTTCGCGTTTCAGAGTTGGTCGGGAGATTTGACCGGAACGACAAATCCGCAAACCCTCGTCATGAACGGACCGCGAACTGTGACGGCCAACAGCGTCGCCTTGACTCCCGTCTCGATAACGGCTGTCCCCAGCGGCGTCACTGTCAGGGTTGATGGACAGACATTCGTGCCGCCCCGCAACTTCGATTGGGTGCCCGGCAGCAGTCATTCGATCGCGGCTACCGTCGCGCAGCCGGGGGGCGCCGGAGTGCAGTACTTCTTCAACAGCCTTTTGTTGGATGGAGCTAACGTCCCGACTACACTCGCCGCAGGACCTCCTCAGCAGGCCCTGGCGACGGTGATTGCGCCTGCGACATCGTCGTCGGCCCTGGTTTTCAACTTCAAGACGATGTACTCCATCGCCACAACAATCGTGCCCGCAACCGCAGGCACGGTGACTCTCAGTCCCGCACCAGCAGGTGGATTCTACGATGCCGGATCGAGCGTTCAGGTGACGGCCGTGCCGGCCAGCGGCTACGCCTTCCTCAACTGGAACGGCGATCTGAGCGGCACTGCAGTTTCGCAGACCCTTGCGGTGAACATTCCCAGTTCAATTACTGCAAACTTTATTCCTCTAACGAGTGTGGTGGTAACGGCTTCCCCGGCCGGACCCAGCATCACAGTGGACGGTACGTCCTATACCTCTCCGCACGGATTCAGTTGGGTGCCCGGCAGTGTGCATAGTATTTCCACCACAGCACTGCAGACGATCGTGCCGCAGGGTGTCTTCCTTATGCCGGGCTCGCAATACACATTTGCGAACTGGTCGGATGGCGGTGCGCTCTCGCACACGGTGGTTGCGCCGGCAACGTCCGTCCTCTACACCGCGAGCTTCAGCGCGCAGTATCAGTTGTACGTGAACGCGAGTCCGTACGGCAGCGGTAGCGCTTCACCCGCAAGCGGCAGCTACTATACCAGCGGTCAAGTTGTTACCCTCACCGCGACTCCAGGCAGTGCGTACAACTTTGGGGGTTGGTCGGGCGCCGTCGCATCGCCCGCGAGTGCGACGACAACCATCACGATGAATGGGCCTGCGACGGTCACGGCGAACTTCACGCCGGCGGTTCGACTCACGACGCAACAGATCATTATCAGGTACGTCTACCCAGGCTACGGAGACATCTATCAGACGTACATCTATGCCTGCAATAGTGGCGCACTCGCCGCGCAGAGCGTTCACTTAAGCACATTTACGCTGAATACCCAGAACGCTACGACGAGCGCTCTTCCCACCGTTACGGTGCAGCCCGGCGCTTGCGAGTTCCTGGGAAGTCCGATCTTCCTCGTAAGCAGCATAGGTGCATCCGGAACCAGCGTTCCATTGCGTTATACCGTCACTTATTCGGGAAGTAGTCCGATCATAACTTCGTTGAGGGTGACATTGCCTCACCCTTGAGTAAGGGATGATCTTGTAGAGAAAAGGAGTTCTATGAAGTCACGCTTAATGCTTCTTATTGTCTTGATGCTGGGTGGATTGATGCTGCCGCAAGTGGCTCAGGCGTCCAGCCTCACGCTAACTTTTGCTCAACCGGTTCAGTCGGTGCAGCCAGGCGGTCTACTGACATTTGTCGGGACTCTCAGCTACACAGGAACCCCAGGTATTAACGGCGATCCCGTGCTTATCTTCGGTGATTCAGTCGCAACGAGTCCTGGATTTATCTTTTACACACCGGATCCGAACTTCATCATGCTGGATGACTCCTCCTTCTTCTTCCTGTTTCCCAGCCAGATGAGCAGCGATGGCAGCAACGGGCCGAGTTCCTTTACGTCTGATTTCTTTACGATTGCTGTCGGCTCACTTGTCACACCTGGAACCTATTTCGGCAGCTTTGACATTCTGGGCGATGATTTTTCCGGGAACGGGTCCACCATCGCGTCCGCCCCATTTGAGATCGATATCGTCGCCGCCGCCGCAGTCCCTGAACCGGCGAGCGTCACGCTGCTTCTGACAGGTGCCGGCTGTGCCGGGCTCGGGTTCCTTCGCAAAAAACTCTCCGTGCCAGCCGTGCCCTGGAGGCTTGGGCGTCGAACCGGCGACTTTACGCATGAGTCTCGGCAGGTTCTGACATAGATTCGCCACAAATTCTTAGGATACGCGGGCATTGTGCAATATTGCACCGTCGCCACCTCCAGGAAGGCGGACAATCAGCAGCAGCTGAAACTGGGGGAAGAACTGAATGTCACAAAAGAATGGCGACCGTTCCCGATTCAATCGGGTGCGTAAAGCGAAAATGCACAATAGAACTCGCGTGCGCGCCCTGAGGAAAGCACTGGAAACCCGGGAAGACCGCCCTGATCTGAAGCCCGAAACGGCATGACGTCAGGAGCGTGGACTGCTTCATACGCCTGGATCACGCTCAAAGACGCCGGCTGGGTCGGTGCAATCGGATTGATCTGTATCGCAACCCTTACCTATGCGTATGTTGCGAAGAGACAGCCACGAGGCTCTGTTGTTCGAAGTTCGCTTTCACACCCGAAGACTGAGCGTTCCGCATGAAGGATGCTGAATTAGGCGCGGCCTTGCTTGGATTTAACGGAGAAGCCGTCATCTATTGCATGGGTATCTCAGACGGTGTTGCGCAGGAATACGCCCTGGGCTATACAAGAATGATTGAAGATCGCGAGAAGGGGCTGCCCCCTGTCCTGCCGAGGATGCCTCATGGCCTCTTTGAGCCCCATCGCAAGTTGATCCGCGCAACGTTGGAACAGATCCACAAAAAGCATTTTCCAACACGGTGATCGCCACCAGCCGGGCGCCTTCACACCGGTAACGCGTGCACTATGAATCTTTTCGGGGCGGAGCCAACGAAGTAAAACGGGTAGCAGGTTATCAACGTAAGTTCCGGGTAGGCTCCCGACTCCATGATCTCCGTAATCGCCGGATCGACAATCTCCACTGAATTGACGATGTACTCATAAGTTCGAGTCCCGATGGACAGGCGAATTCTGTCGCCAGGAACGATCACGTTCAATTTGCGAAAGAAAGTGTCCCGGTGCGCTGCAATCACGACATTGCCTTTTACCGACGGCAATGGCGTCCCGGGCACGTGGCCCGCGCCGACAACCAAAGTACTCTCCTCAATGCCCTGAAGGACCATCACGGACAGGTTGATTCGGGGAACCTCGAGCTTCCCGACGAGGTCGCCTTCGTGCAGATCCGGCGATGCTTGCGTTCCTGCGGCGATGGCGCCTTCAGGTTGCGCCCGAGCAGCCTGCTCAAACTTCTTTGATTGGTAACGTTGAAACGCTTCCGAATATGCGGTCGTCCCGCCTGCATAAGCGAGCGCAGCGACACCGGCCCAGAGAAACAACCGCTGAACATCGCGCAACACTGAAGAATGCGCCTTCATCTCGCCACTGGTGAACCGGTTGGAGCAAAATAGCCGTCCCGCGTGGCCACCTGCAGGCCACGACCTTTATTGGGATCCACTGTGACTTTGACCTTTCGGAAGAGGCCGTCACGACCAGGATTATCGGAGTGATAGCCGATCGTGTATTGGCCGCGAATGGCGCTGGCAATGTCACGCCAGACGCGCTCCATAGTTCCAAGAGAACCCGGAAAGTACGCCTTTCCGCCGCTTAGGTCTGAAATTTTCCGAAGCACTCGCGGATTTCGGTCGCGGTTTGTCTCGTCATAAATCCCAATGGTGTAGATCGTTGCATTCGATCGTTTCGCAATTTCAAGCACGTCATCCAGGCTGTGGCGGCTCGCGTTGTCTCCGCCATCGCTCAACACGACCAACGCTTTGCGATCTCGCGTTCCCCTGCTGACGTGCTCGATTCCCAAGGCCAGGGCATCGTAGAGGGCCGTCAGTCCCATCGGGGCGTTTCTTACAAGCGCGGAACGCATCCGGGCTCGTTCGCTTGTGAATGGGATTGAAGGAGGCATGCCCAGAAAAACGTTCTCGTTAAAATTCACGGCGAACATCTCATCTTCGGGATGGCTCTCACCGACGAACACGAGCGCGGCATTGACGACGTCCGCCCGCTTGTTCATCATGCTGCCGCTATTATCGATGATGAGCCCGATTGTGGCGGGGACCTCATTTGTACTGAAGGTTTTGATCTCCTGTAAACGACCCTCTTCGAGTATTCGAAAGTCGGTCGCTTTCAAGCCCGCAACTTGCCGTCCTTTGCTATCCGTTACACTCACGTTGAAGACGACGAGATCGACGTCGACAGCGATCGTGTATTGTCCCCGATCCCCGTCCTGCGCGGAGGCGCCGGACGGGACGGGGACAGCCTCCTGGGGAGGGCCAAGCAATAAGCCGATAAGGGCGGTCAGGACCAGCGCGCGCACAGCCGTTGAAGGGAGAAGCCTACGACGAGGCAGAGCGATCCCATTAATGCCAGCAGCGGAATGGTGCTGGCGGTTTTCGGCAGTACCGCTGCAGTCTGCAGAGCCTCCGGCGGCGGTGGCTCAACAACTTCCTCTATTGCAACTTCCCGTCCTGCCGGTTCCACTGCTCTAACAGGCGCTTGAACCAAGGCAACAACCGCCGGTTCGGTGGCAACCTTTACGGGCGCAACGATGCTGGGTGCCACTTCATCGGGGATGTAAAGGACCGGCAGATTTGCGACTTTTGCCAGTTCGATGGCCTTCGTCTTTGGGTATACGAATTCCTGGCCGAAATTATCGCCAGGATAAAACCACGCCCGGATGGCCTGGGGATCCCCGGCTCTTCGTTCGGCAAACGTCATGACCGTCTTGTCGGTTGGTTTTAGTCGCCAGTTCGGAATCGCCAGGATGTTGGCGAAAAGGTGCGACTCATCCTTGTTAAAGATCTGGACGATATGGCGGTCCGAGGGCGAATCCATCAACCGGAACACATAGGTCCCGGCAGGCAGAACCTGGGCGCTGATCCCCGGGATCTCCACTGGCGCGCTGAACGTCACCATGGTTTTCTTGTCCCATCCCTGCTGGGCTGACGCCGTACTTGAAAGCATGGCGCCAACCAAAACGACGCTGGAGCCAAACGCGAGGGCTTGCCCCCAATTCTTCGATATTCGAGCAAACATACATACTCCTGACTATAGCTAAGAGATAAAGACCAGACAGACGATCCGACTTAGTTCGGATCACCTGGGGGCGCTGAAAAATTCCAGTGCCTTTCGAGCAGTTCCCGATGTCTCAGACGACGCCTCCACTATTGAGACGCGTACTTCGCAAGAGCGCCAAGAAACGGCTGGACGACCGCAAGTGCCGCGCCGCTCAGATGGGTTTTTGCGGCGTCTGCGGCTACGATCGTCTTTCCATAGACAGCCTCATTGGCGTCGTCGTCCAGTTGCAGGACAGCGCCATCCAATGCGATTCCGGCAAACAGGCCCTTGGATCGGGAATAGGAGTAGATCGCCGACTTCAACAGAATCTCGGTTCCGACTTCCGCCTTTCGTCCAACAGGTCCAGCCGTCGCGGACGCATCCGCGCCGATCTTCAGCTTGCCCTTAAGTAGCGGCGCGATTCCTGCGCTGTTTGTAAAGACCATGACGACGTCTGTCGCCTCCACGCCGATCTGCAACCCGAAGCTTCCCCCGCCGATTTCTATGAACAGGGGGGTTCCCCACCCACCGTTGGCGTTTCTCTGAGCGACAATGCCCTTGCCGTAACGACCGCCAAATCCGAAGGCGCCCTTCACGACGTGCGGAATGACAGCGACTCCGTAGGCCTTTTTGAGGAGAGCTTCGGGGATACCCTGATCCGGAGCATCCATGACTTCGGCCAGAACACTTGCAGCGGTTTGCGCTCGATCAGCCTCATCGGATTGCTTTTTCGGAGTCTGGGTTAGGAACGTTGGCGAATAGCAGGCCAGAACGATGGCCGCGGCCGCTGTAATGACAAGGAATCTTCTCGATCCCATAATAGGTGCCTCATTTCTTGTTTGAAGAGCGCTGCTTCACGCTCAATCGGAAGTGTGCGCGTTGTGGCAGAAGAAAGCTGTGCAGTACTGCACCGTTCGTTGATCTTGCGTGAATGCAGGATCGATGCGGAGAAATGGGAGAACGGTGCATCGCTGCTGGATCGGTGAACCCGTCCATCTCCGCAGATCCGAACCCGCGGCGATCGCGACGCTGCTATCGTTTTCTATTACTTCTTTGAGTGATTTCGGACGATGCGGTCAAGCATGTCCATGTACCGGTGGGCCCACGCCTGACCTGCGTATTCTTTAAACACGCGAGTGGATAAAACACTTTGATTCCTGTGGAGACCCGGCTTCAACCCCGCCAAGCCAATAGCCAGGCCGCCTTCCGCCTGAAGCGCGTTCAAGCGGCCCGTGGGGTCCAGGTGATCCTCTCCGACAAATTCGAATCGATCTTTAAATGCGACGACGACGGCGGCATCCACCCACGGCTCAGGCGATGTTCTCAATTCTTCTACCAGCTGCTTGTTCGATCGAATAGTAGTTTGTATTGGCACGCTTTACCTCCCTCTGTCCATTTTAAGGTCTCGTCATAGCCCTGCCGGTTCAATAGTGCTCAGTTCGCTGCAATTCTTCTTACGCCTGCGCAACTTGTATCGGAATGCACAGCTATCGCTCGCGATTGAGCCCACTCTCTTCAAATGAGAAAAATGTTTGAAATGAAAACTCTCCTGAGGCTCTGCCTGGCATCGACGCTGCTCGCTGCAGCCTTCGGATGCTCGGGAAGCTCTTCTGCCAAGACCGGCGGGGATACCGGCGATGATGCAACAGCCACTTCCGCGGTGAAAGCAGCCGTCAAGACCTTGATTCCCTCAGGAACAGTACTGAGACTTTCGCTGATCGATTCCATCGACTCAAACAAGAGTTCGGCGGGCGATCGCTTCATGGGAAGTCTGGTAGAGCCTGTTGTGGTCAACGGGGCAACGCTCCTTCCAAAAGGGACGGTGCTGCATGGCCGTGTGATCGACGCCAGAGGTGCAGGCAAGGTGAAGGGTCTGGCCAGCATCCGTCTGGAACTGACGGACATTGCGCAAGGCAACGGGACGGTCGCGATCACGACCGATACATTTGCGGCGGAGGCGGACTCGACGCAGGGCCGTGACGCCGCAGTCATCGCAGGAGGAGCAGGCGTAGGTGCCGCTATCGGCGCTATTGCGGGAGGTAAGAAAGGAGCCGGAATCGGCGCGATTACCGGTGGAGGCGCAGGCACCGGAGTTGTGCTGGCCACCAAAGGCAACGAGATTCACTACGGTCCGGAGACCCACTTGAATTTCACACTCACGAATTCAGTAAGACTGTAACCAGAGACCGGGAGGTCCACAATGAAGAAACTTCAATCAATGCTGGCGATCGCGTCATTACTTCTCGCCGCCGCGCCGGCCGTTGCGCAGACGCAAGTACAGGGCAAGCAACCCCTCTACACCATAACAATCAATGTCGTGGATCGAACCGCGAAAGCGGTGAACTATTCGCACCGGAACGGATCCACGACGATCGACTTCAAGGGGACCGCTTTGCTGCCGATGGCGCGGGGCGAAGCCAAAGTTGAAAGCAAACAGGGCTATATCGAGGTGGAAGTGGAATTCGATGACCTCCAGCCGGCAACCCGATTCGGTCCTGAGTATTTGACCTACGTGATGTGGGCCATTACGCCCGAGGGCCGGGCCACGAACATGGGGGAGGTCATTCTCAACGGAACGAAAAGCAAGTTGGACGTGACCACCGAGCTTCAGGCGTTCGGGCTTGTTGTCACTGCGGAACCATACTTCGCGGTGTCTCAACCCAGCGATGTCGTCGTGATGGAGAACGCTATCCGGGCGGACACACGGGGCAAGGTCGAAGAGATCGAGGCGAAGTACCAACTGCTGCCACGCGGCCAGTACACCACCAATGTCCTTCCCGCGGACCTGAAGGCGATGGCATTGGACAAGAACACGCCGCTCGATCTCTATGAGGCTCGAAATGCGGTGCGAATCGCAAGATGGGCCGGCGCAGACGTCTCCGCGGCCGACAGCTACAGCAAGGCAAGCAGGCTTCTTGCACAAGCGGAAACATATAAGACAACAAAGGCAGGCTCCAAGCCTATCGCCATGGCCTCGCGTGAGGCAGTACAGACCGCTGAGGACGCGCGTTTGATCACCCTGAAGAACCAGGCGGAGGCCCGTCTTGCCGCGGAACGCACGGCGTCGGCCGATCGCGAAGCATCTGCTAACGAGGCAGCCGCGGACGCGCGTGCTCACGCAAGCGCCGAGGCTAATGCGCGGGCAGCAGCGGAAACCGAGGCGGCGCGTACCCGTTCGGATGCCAACCTTGCCGCCAGACGCGCTGACGACGACGCCAAGACGCTAGCGGAACGTGTGAGGCTGGAAACGGAACTTGCGTCCCAGCGTGCCGCGCTCGACAGGCAGGCGGCAGACTTCGCGGCCCAGCAGGCCGCGCGCGACAAGGAGGCTGCACAGGCTGCAACCCTGCAGACGATCAGAAATGCTGCTGTTGAATCGGATCGTGAAAGACAGGAATTGCGCAACAGGCTTGCGGCGCAGCTCAACACCATTCTTCAAACGCGCGATAGTGCAAAGGGCCTCGTGGCGAGCATGCCGGATGTCCTGTTCGACACCGGCCAGTATTCACTCAAGTCCAGCGCACGCGAAGTGCTGGCCAAACTTTCAGGCATCGTGCTGGCCTACCCCAGCCTCATGCTTGACGTGGGTGGCTATACGGACAACGTCGGGACCGACGAATTCAACCAGACCTTATCCGAAAACCGAGCGAACTCCGTTCGCGATTTCCTTGTCAGCCAGGGGATTACCGGAACGTCCATCACGTCCCATGGATTCGGTGAAGGCGAACCAGTGGCATCCAACGATACGGCGGCCGGCAGGCAGCAGAATCGTCGCGTGGAACTGGTAGTTTCGGGAGAGATTATCGGAACCACGACAACCATCGAACTGAAACCTCTGAACTAGCGTGCCTCAACCCAACTCTCTCCATTTGCGTGGGCGAGTTGGGTAGGGCAGCTCCGCGCTACGGCCTCAGCCTCTACCTGATCGACCGGGGACTTTTAACCCGCCCACATACACACCGGACTGGCTGTTCCCCATTGAACAGCCAGTCCGGTTCCTTCCTGATAGCCTTTGCAGAGGAGATTTAAATGACCCGTCTGCCTGGATTCGTGGCCCTCGTGGTTTGCGTCGTGCTTCTATCGCCATTCGGTTTCGCCCAGAACCTGAAGAAGTATCGAGACTTTGAGTTTGGGATGAGCTTTAACTCGGTTGTAGAACAGACGCAGGCGGACCCCGCTGCCGCCAAAACGATAAGCGCTACGCCGGAATTGGTTCAGACGCTCCAATGGAACCGGCCGGATTACTTTTCGTCGTCCACCCAAAGCGATCCGGTTCGAAGCATCCGGTTCGATTTCTATAACGACCGGCTCTTCAAGATCGTCGCGATGTACGGCGCCCGGGAGCTCGAAGGAATGACAACGACCGATTTGATCGACGCCATTTCGAAGGTCTACGGTTTGACGGGCAAGATGGACGAAGGCACTGTGCTCTCGTCCTACACCGGTTATGAAGACCGTCAGAAAGTGCTGGCGCGCTGGGAAGACGGAGAGATCTCCTACAACCTTTTCCGCTCTTCCTATGGAGGCGAGTATGGTCTGGTGGCTTTTTCAAAGAGCCTTGACAGGCTGGCATCCGCTTCGATCCGGGAGGGCGAACGACTCGATGCCAAAGCCCTCGAACGACAGCAGGAACTGAATGCCGAACAGCGCAAGCTGAGCGAAAGGGCGCGAGCCGTCCCCCCCGATTTTCTTCCCTGAGCGGTTCGCGATAGCGTCACCGTCGGCATCCATACCCCTCATTGCCTTTCACGTGCTGGATGCGTGGCCGGTCTTCTGCCGGTAGAAGAACTGGGCATCACAAGAATTCCGAACCCGACCCGCTTCGAGGCCACGCATCTTCCTGAATCTGTTCACAACTTCTTAATCACAACCAACGTGAGATCGTCTTCGAACCTGGGCCGGTCTCCAAACTCGGTGACGGCGGAATGAACCGCTTTCAGGATTGCTGCCGCACTCTCGTCCTGATGACGGACCACCAACTCTTCCAGGCGAACCGCACCGAACTCCTCGTTTTCGCGGCGTCGCTCAATAGCGCCGTCACTGTAGATCACCAGAACCGTGCCCGGCTCGAAAATCGCCGAAGCCCGGCGGAACGGCGTGTCGGCGACCGCGCCGAGGATCATCCCCGTGGGTTCCAGGTGTCGCACGTTCGCTCCCCGCACGAGAAGCGGCGGCGGATGTCCCGCATTGACGTACAGAATATTCCCGGCAACTTCGATCTGAGCGAAAAACAGCGAGACGAAGCTGGATGACAGAGTGCTCCGGTGGATGACTCTGTTGAGCTTGTGCATCCCTTCAGCCATTCTCATTTCTCTTTCAACCCCCATGCGCAGTCCGGTAACAACGTCGCGCACAAGCAATGCCGCCGGCAGGCCGTGACCGCTGGCATCGCCGACCGCCACGGTGAAGGATTCCGCATCCAGAATGGTGAAGTCGAAAAAGTCGCCGCCCACGAGTTCCGCGGGGAGCGAAAGCCCGGCCGTTTCATACCCCACGATCGATGGCGGACTATCCGGAAGAAGGCTCCTCTGAATGATCGCGGCCCGCTGCACGTCATTGGTCATGGAATCGATGCAAAGCTGGAAGTTCAACTGCGACCGAATGGCGTTCAGGCAGAACTCGACTTCCTCCCAGATCCATCCCGGATCGAGCAGAAACACGAAGATCCACTGCCGGTCCGAATCCTTGACGGAGAACGCAGCCGGTGTGGAACCTCTTGCCGACGCATCCTGCTGCTTTCTGATCGCAAGGGAGGGGTCGGCGTATATATAGACACCATGCTCCACCACTAACCGGGATGCCTCGGCATCCATCGCGGCGCCGCCCGAAAGGAGTGTTTGTATCTTGTGGTCGTGTGTTGCGTATACAGGAAAGAACTCGCCTTCATCCTCGGAATAGAGCCGGCCGCCGGCGATGTGCAGGTCCCGGATAAAGGAGTTGTCCAAGCTGGTCAGTACAGACAGAAGGTAGTTCGCCCCATCTCTTCCCTTGTCAATTTCCGCCAGCAATGCAGCGAGCTTTCGATAGAGTTCTTTCGGTTGTATCACTCAGAGAGCTTACCGCAACCTGAGGGGCGATTCGGAGGTCCTGGTGTACCAGGGGGCCGGCATCGAGCGGTCGCAGGGGTTTCCTGAAGTCCGGTCGTCATAGTCGCTTTTCTCCCTTACACCATAATTTCGTGAGAAGGCACCGACAACGTGGTCTTGCCGCTCAGCGAGAGCGTTCGTGATGGCTTCACGTTTTTCGGTCCACTGCGCAATTTCATGATGAAATAGCCAGAGCCGCTAAACCGAATCTCCCGGTTAAACTAGAAGCTATGCCACATACCATGATCCGCCGCCTGGTTGTTGTTCTCGTGGAGGTGACGAAGTACGACAGTGAGGGTTACCTGATCCAGTTCCGCAAGGGGGTTCTGCCCTGCAACACGCTGGCAGCGATGTGGTCTCTTTCGAAGGCTGCCTTTGCATCGACGGACCTGGCGGGCATCGAGTGCCGCGTGATCGCCTTCGATGAGCGGACAATGCGCGGCCGCGTGGACGCTGCGGGGGTCATGAGGACCTGCCGCCGAGCCGACACGCAGGTCGTGGTCGGACTCGTCGGCGTTCAAACGAATATGTTCCCGCGGGCACGGCAACTCGCCCTGGAGTTCGTGTCGGAAGGCGCAGCCGTGGTGATGGGCGGCTTTCACATCAGCGGCTCCATCACGATGCTTCACGACGGCAGCGGCGACCCCAGTATTCCGTGCCCGCGCACCATGCCACCTGAATGTGATGATCTCATGAAGCGTGGCGTCATTCTTTTTCACGGCGAGGCGGAGGCCACCTGGCATCGGGTGCTGGGCGACATTGTGCGCGGCGAAGCCAAGCCGCTATACCGTGGAGGGCGCCCTGCGCTTGTCGAGGCGCCACTGCCCGAGTATCCGCCGGACTACTTCCGAAGTTTCTTTCTGGAGATGCACACGCTCGACACGGGGCGGGGCTGTCCCTTCTCCTGCAGTTTCTGCACCATCATCAATGTGCAGGGCCACGATCCACGATACCGCAGCGTCGAAGCCATTGTGAATCGCGTACGCCGAGCCTGCGCGGAAGAGGTCAGGCCGCACTTTTTCTTTACCGACGACAATTTTGCACGCAATCCCCATTGGAGGGAGATCCTCGAAGGACTCTCGAAGTGCCGGGATGAAGGGCTGGACTTCAGCGTCATGATAGAAGCCGATCTGGTGGCGTGGAAGATTCCGCGGTTCGTCGAACTTCTCGCCCGGGGAGGATGTAGTCAGGTCTTCATGGGTGTGGAAACTGTTCGCCAGCAGACATTGAATGCGGCGCGCAAGCGTCAGAACAAGGTGGCGGAGTATGAGGCAATGTGCGGGAGTTACCACGAGCACGGCATTTCCTGCCATGCCGGCTACATCCTGGGATTCCCGCAGGATACGCCGGAAACGCTTGCCGAGGACGTCGAAACGCTGAAGGGTATCGGCTTCGATCTGGTCTCATTCTTCATCCTCACGCCGCTTCCGGGCTCGGAGGATCACGTCCGTCAATACATGGCGGGAGTGCCCATGGATCAGGATCTTAATGCCTATGACTCCTTCCAGCCGGTTGCCGACCATCCGACTATGTCGCGCGCGCAATGGCAGCAGGCGTACAACAATGCCTGGCGCCAGTTCTACACGGCCCGACAGATGACGGGGTCGCTCCGGCGGCTCCCCAGATCCCAGTACTGGGGAATGTTTCGCAACTTTCTCTGGTACCGCTGGAGTGCGCTTGTCGAGGGCGTTCATCCGATGATGGCGGGATTCCTGCGGCACAAGCACTATGCGAGCCGGCAGGCGTCGGCGCCGCCGATGTCCCGAACCCAGCACGTGCTGCGGGAGACCTGGCGGTTTGTCCGCTACGTGGGCCTCGGCATGCGGGAGTTCCTGGTGATGCAGCAAGTCTACTTCGGCAGCCGGAGCATCGGCCTCGCCCGGGACGCCGACATACCCTGGGAGGAACGTTTCAAGAAATGGCGCACGCAGGTCCGCCGCTCGCGCTGGTTCGGCAGAACCTTTGGCCGCGCCGCCCATCGCGAATGGCTGAACGCCTTCTGGAAACGGTACGCGAGCCACGAATGGAAACTCCTGCTCCCGCAGCGCTGGGTTTGGCACCTGAAGGCGTTCTCCTGTGCCACCACCGAAGTTGTTTATGCCATCCGCTTTAGTACGGTGGTGCTGGTCCAACTCCTCCGGCAGCAGTGATCACGCTCCCCGGCAGAGAGACCATATCCGTCCCTGGCAGAGATCGCAGTCCGGATGAACCAAGCAGCTGCAGCGCCATCGTCGGAGTCAACCTAAACTAGACGGGGCTCCGCCCCGGACCCCGGTTCGGGCGCTTGCGCGGCGCGACAGCCGCGCGCCGCGCCCTCGCGGCGGCGCCTTCGGCGCCTGGAGCTTAGACATTATGCACGCCGGAGGCGTGAAAGGAAGGTAGCCCCGGGTGGAGCCGAGCGACACCCGGGGTTCATCTCAGGAGGGGCCTTCGCACCCCGGCAGGGCCCGGCAGGGGTGCGAGGAATCCCTGCACCCCTGGCGGGGTGCGAACATCTCCGTTACGGCAACCCCGGGTTGCGCTCGCTTCGCTCGCTTAACCCGGGGCTAAATTCTCAGCACGCCTCCGGCGTGCTTGAGACTCACGTTTCAACGTCGCCATCGCCTTGCGGACGAACCTGCAAACCGGAGACGTAACCTCGTGTCTCCGCGCCCGCTCAGACTCAAAAATGTCTAAACTCCAGGCACGCCGGAGGCGTGAAAGGAAGGTAGCCCCGGGTGGAACTCGCTTCGCTCGCTTAACCCGGGGCTAAATTCTCGGCACGCCTTCGGCGCCTGGCCCGTTATGCCTTGCGGGAACAAAATTCTCGTTACGCCTGGCATACGAGCTAAGAATGCAGATGCGCGACTACAGAGCGATGCGCAACCGCGGGGTTGTGATCCCTGTTCCGCTGGCCTCGGAACAAGGATCGCACTAACGGGAATGCTTCAGGTACTTCAAGAGGTCTCCGTTGGTGGTGAGAATGATGGTGGTCTTATCGTCCGCAACGGTCTCGTAGGCTTCCATGCTTTTTGTGAACGCATAAAATCCGGCGTCGCGATTGTGTGCCTCGGCGTAGATGCGCGTGGCCTTCGCATCCGCCTTGCCGCGGGTCTCCTGCGCGGTGCGGTAGGCTTCGGATTGGATTCTCTGCAGGTCCCGTTCCCTCTCTCCGCTGATGCGGGCGGCCTCGCCGGCTCCTTCCGACCGGTAACGCTCGGCGACTCTTTTTCTTTCGGCGATCATTCGTTGAAAAACGTCCTTTTGCACCTGGTCCACGTAGTTGATGCGTTTGAATTGAAAGTCCATTAACTCGATTCCGAATTCCTTGACACGCGGAGCGGTCGTGGCAAGGATCTCTCCGGTCAGAGCGCTCCGGCCCAGGTGGATGTCTTCCAGGACGGCCGTCTCTTCTTCTGTTTCCAGCGGGATGGTCGCAGGATCGCGATTGGTTGTCCGCACGACTTCGACCAGATTGTTGCGGGCGATGGCATTGCGGGTCTCGCCGTCCAGAATGTCGTCGAGGCGCGACTGGGCTCCCCGCTCGTCACGGAGGCGCTGAAAGAAGAGCAGGGGGTCGCTGATGCGCCAGCGCGCGTAGGAATCGACCCAGATGAAGCGCTTGTCTTTGGTGGGAATCTGATTGGGGCTTCCGTCCCATTCGAGGAAACGCTTATCGAAGTAATTCGCATCCTGAATGAAGGGCACCTTGAAATGAAGCCCCGGAGCCGTGATCGCAACGCCCACTGGTTCTCCAAACTGAGTGAGGACGACTTGCTGCGTCTCGTCGACCACAAAGACCGTACCGTAGAGAGTCGTCAGCCCGACCACCAGTGCGCAGGCGATCCCGACGATCTTGTATCGTTTCATTGTGAACCTCCTGTGGGGGCTGCGGCGGGATTTGCCGCGATAGCGTCGCTGAAGGTTTTCAACGGAAGCAGCGGCAGGACCCCCTGGGCACTCTCGTCGAGGAAGACTTTGCCCCCCACGTGTGGAAGCACCCGCTCCATGGTTTCAAGATACAAACGTTGCCGCGTCACCTCGGGCGCCAGCCGGTAGGCAGCCTCCAGAGCGGTGAAGCGCGCCGCATCTCCCTCCGCCCGGTTCACGCGTTCTACGGCGTAACCTTCGGCGCCCAGGATGGTCTGCTCCGCTTCGCCGCTCGAGCGGGGAATGACCTTGTTGTATTCAGCCTGTGCTTCATTGATCAGCCGATCGCGCTGCTGCTGGGCCTGGTTCACTTCGTCCCAGGACGACTTGACCTCGTCTGGTGGATTCACGTCCTGAAGCACAACCTGCGCCACAGTGATTCCGGTTTCATACTGGTCACAGAATTCCTGCAGCTTCTGCTGCGCCGTTGTCTCGATTTCCTGCCGTCCTACCGTCAGGACTTCCGTCACTGTCCGGTCTCCGACAACGCCTCTCATGACGGCCTGATTCAGGCTGCGAAACGTCTCTTCCAGAGCCCGCACTTTGAACAGATATTTATAGGGGTCAGACACCCGGTATTGGACAATCCATTCAACGACGGCCACGTTCAGGTCTCCAGTCAACATGATGCTTTCTTCTTTGTATTTTCCGGGTTCGGAAAACTCGCTGCGAATACCTGCCTGGAGTGTGCGAAATCCCAATTCCTGTTTCAGTTGACGCTGGACCGGGACCTTGATTACCGCTTCGATGAGAGGCAGTTTGAATCGGAGCCCCGGTTCTGTGGTCCGGACGTGACGTCCAAATCGCAGAATGATGCCGACCTCCTCGGGCTGAACCTGATAGAAGCTTCCCAGAAGCAGAATCGCGATTAAGAGTATCCCTGCACCCGCAAGAACGAACTTGAATGCCCCCGGCGGCGGACGCCACTGGGATAGGTCGGGCACTTTGTACCGGATCAGCTTGCCTACAATGTCGTCTCTGTCTTCATAGTCCATAGAAATCTCCTGCTGAAAAAGAGGACAGACGGAGATCTGAAAGTGTCGATCTGCCCTCCGTTGTTACCGCTTGAGCAAGTTATGCCGGGCGTAACGAGAATTTTGTTCCCGCAAGGCATAACGGGCCAGGCGCCGAAGGCGCCGCCGCGAGGGCGCGGCGCGCGGCTGTCGCGCCGCGCAAGCGCCCGAGCCGGGGTCCGGGGCGGAGCCCCGGCTGGTCGGTGCTGCTGAACTTATGAGTAGTAGAAAACCCTAACATAAAGGAGCCGGTTTGGACGTGCAATTGTGAACCCCGGACGTTCTGTGGTGTTGCTCTTTGAATGCGAGCGTCGCCCGACCTTTTGAATTCACAGCCCTTTGTTTGTGCGGATTTAGGCGCCGGAAGTTGCGGAATCATCCCGTCGCTTCGCGGACATCGACAACGACGTCCATGCCGAGGAAAGATCCCGGCGGCCCCTGGAAGGTTCCCCACAACGGCAAGACGTTTTCCGGGGACCACGCCACGGCGACACGAATTAAATTACGGTTGCCAATGATGCTGTTCGTGGGATCGAAGTCAATCCAACCGGCTCCTGGGAGGTAGGCCTGCATCCAGGCATGCGTGGCTCCGCCGCCGGTCAAGCCGGCACTGCGCGGCGTAAAGATATAGCCGCTGACAAACCGTGCCGCGATTCCCAACGACCTGGCGCCTTCCATCATCAGGACAGCAAAGTCCCTGCAACTGCCCCGGCGGCTTGCGAGAGTTTTCTCGGGAGACTGGACCCCTTTCTCCGGCCGGCGAGTGTACGTGAAATCCCTGCGAATGCCGTGAGTCATGGCGATCAGCACCTTCATGGTCCCGGTGGCATCCGAGCAGTCGAGAAACTGTAACGCCCATTTCGCGACGTTCTTAACGGGGTAGTGGTGCGCCAGCGGCCGCTCGAGGTTCGGGAAGTCTTCGTCGGAATAGCGGAAAGGATAGGTCCGTGCAGATTCCTCGAGCGGATAGTCCGGCAGGGATGTCTCAAAATGCTCCAGGGTCACCGCGCTTTCGAAGCGAAGCTCCGACGTGGTCCCTTCAAAGTCCGCAACGGCGACGGAATTGTCGAAAGGATCATGGAGCCAGCGCAAATGGGCGGGTTTCGGGAGGATCGCCAGATGAGTCCGGATCAGCTTCAGATCATGACTTTCGCGCGGACGGAACATCATACGGTGCTCCCCGAGCCGAACGGGCACGCTGTAACGATAGACGGTGGTATGGTGCACGGTAAGAAAGGACATCAGGCGCCTGCGGAAATCGCGTTCTCGGGGATCTCATCGGTCCAGACCCGGAAGCTTTCGAGAGTATTGGGACCAAAAGTTGTCGCGATGGCCACATCGCAGGCATCCCGGCCGCGGGCCATGAGAATGCGGCCCACCCGCGGCACATTGTTGCGCGGATCGAAGGTATGCCAGCGGCCGCCGATCCACGCCTCGAACCATGCGGCAAAATCGCCTACTCCATAAGGGGGAGGCGTTCCCACATCGCTCAGGTATCCGGTGCAGTATCGCGCGGGAATATTCATGCAGCGGCAGAAAGCGATGGCCAGATGCGCATAGTCGCGGCACACGCCGGTCCCCTCGTTGAAGGCTTCCTTCGCACTACGGGTGGCGCGGGCGCTCTGGTAGTCGAAAGAAATCCGGTCATGAACGTAGTTGCAGATGGCCTGCACCCGCGGATAGCCCGGAGGCGTTGGACTGAAGAGCCGCCATGCAATGTCCGTCAAACAGTCCGTCTCGCAATATCGGCTGCCCAGCAGATACACGAGGACGTCTTCGGGCAGGTTTTCGACGGAATCCTGCCGGGCGCCGACCGCCACGTCATCCGGGCGGCCGTCATCTCTGATGACGCAGTCCGTCGTGAGCCGCAGAAGACCCGCCGGCGCAATACCCCGATTGCACCAGTTTCCGAATCCATCGCGGTACCCGCTGATCGGAAACGCGGGCTCGGCGACGAGACGATCGGGCACGATAAGGTCGGCACTCCGCGAAAAGTGAATGTTTACGAGCAGGATGATCGGCGTAGGTTGCGATAGACGATAGACAAGTTCGAAGCCGGTTCGGATCTGCACGGAATCACCTTAATCTGCGGTGCCGAAATCCGCGAAGACGGCTTTTGAGCGGTTTAAGTAGTGACGTTCGATGATAGCAGAGCCGGGAAGTCTGGTTTTTGGAATATGCGTCATCGTGAGAAATTCAGGGCAGAGGGCCAGGAGGACCGCCGTTAGAGCGGGAGAATTCAGGGAATGTTAAATCGGTGGAACTCGAACCGCCTTCTTGGCGCACCGGGTCTCACGCCGCTGTTTGATCGTCTCACCCTTCCTCGCCCCATCGCGGAGCCGGCCGCCAATCAGAGCTCGCTTCCAGCTTCCAAAGAAACCTCGAAGCGCGTCCGCGCGCGGTTCACAGCGATGAGGTCGGAGCGGGGGCGGACTCGCGGACCGGGCTCTGCATGGCCGCGGTCAGCCCCAGCGAAGAATCGCAACCTGGACACTACACTAGTACATGGAACCCCCGCCGCCATCCGGCGGCACCGCCTGGGCATCCTGCCGCGGCAGTTCGGAGATGATCGCCTCGGTGGTCAACATAAGGCCGGCGATCGAGCCGGCGTTTTGCAGCGCCGACCGGGTAACTTTTGCTGGATCGATGATTCCTGCCGCAAGCATATCGCCGTACTCTTCCGTGGCGGCGTTGAATCCAAAATTGGCCTTCGAAGAGTCCCGAACCTTGCCGACAACGATCGCGCCTTCGTGCCCCGCGTTGGACGCGATCAGTCGCAACGGCTCTTCCAGGGCGCGCTTCACAATGCGGACTCCGACCTGCTCGTCGTCTTCGAGCTTCAGGCTGTCGAGCGCGGGAATCGTGCGAAGCAAGGCGACGCCGCCTCCGGGTACAATGCCTTCTTCCACCGCGGCCCGCGTGGCATGCATTGCGTCTTCGACGCGAGCCTTCTTCTCTTTCATTTCGGTTTCGGTCGCCGCGCCCACATGAATCACGGCGACACCGCCCACAAGCTTTGCCAGGCGTTCCTGCAGTTTTTCACGATCGTAATCGGATGTAGTCTCTTCGACCTGCGAGCGAAGCTGCTTGACGCGCCCTTCGATCGCAGCGCGTTTCCCGCTGCCTTCGATGATCGTCGTGTTGTCCTTGTCGATGATGACCTTCTTCGCGCTGCCGAGATCCTCGATTTTTATGTTTTCCATGAGAATGCCCAAATCTTCCGTAATGGCCCTGCCACCGGTGAGAATGGCGATATCTTCCAGCATCGCTTTCCGCCGATCGCCAAATCCCGGAGCCTTGACTGCCGCGGAACGCAGGGTGCCGCGCAACTGGTTCACGACCAGGGTTGCGAGCGCCTCGCCTTCGATATCCTCGGCGAGGATCAACAAGGGACGTCCCAGCTTGGCAACCCGCTCGAGCACCGGCAGAAGGTCCTTCATTCCCGTGATCTTTTTTTCGCAGATCAGGATCAGGCAATCTGCGAGAACACACTGCATGCGATCGGCATCGGTCACGAAATAGGGCGACAGATAGCCTCGATCAAACTGCATGCCCTCAACGATGTCCAGCGTTGTTTCAAGCGCCTTTCCCTCTTCGACCGTGATGACGCCATCCTTGCCGACCTTCTTCATCGCCTCTGCGATGATGTCCCCGATCGTCGAATCGTTGTTCGCGGAAACCGTGGCGACCTGCGCAATCATTTCGCCGGTAACCGGCTTCGCGATCTTCTTGATCTGCGCGGTAACCGCCTCGATGGCCCTGTCGATGCCACGCTTGACGGCCATGGGGTTTGCTCCGGCAGCGACGTTGCGGACGCCTTCGCGGAAGATGGCCTGAGCCAGCACGGTTGCTGTGGTTGTGCCGTCTCCCGATACATCGCTGGTTTTCGAGGCGACTTCCTTCAACATCTGCGCGCCCATGTTTTCAAGGGAATCCTTAAGCTCAATCTCCTTTGCAACCGTGACGCCGTCCTTGGTAATGAGTGGAGAGCCGAACTTTTTGTCCAGAACAACGTTGCGCCCCTTTGGCCCTAAAGTGATCTTAACAATGTCGGCGAGGATGTTAACCCCGCGCAGAATTGCCTGCCGCGAGTCTTCGCCATGCACGATTTGTTTTGCCATTTATGATCCGTCCTATTTCTTGTTTCCGGCTTTGCCGGTTTGTGTGAGGATGCCAACGATTTCGTCTTCGCGCAGAATGAGGTAGTCCTGCTCCTTGAGTCGGATTTCGGCGCCGGAGTACTTCCCAAAGAGGATTCGATCTCCTGTCTGCACCGCGAGAGGCGCGATGGAGCCGTCCTCGAGTCTCTTCCCTGTTCCAACTGCAACTACTTCACCTTCCTGCGATTTTTCTTTCGCAGTGTCGGGAATGATGATTCCCCCCTTCGCCGTATCCTGCTCTTCGATGCGTCGTATCAGGACGCGATCGTGCAAGGGTCTGAATGACATTAGGTTCTCCTTATTAAATTAGCCGAGCGACTTCACGCCCCGAAAATCCAGTTTGTTTTCGCCCTTTAAGGCGATCAATTCGTCTCCGGTGACGACGTAGCCGACATAGATTCCGTCTCCCTTGACGAACCAGGTCTCATTGGATGCATTGTGGACGGAGACGGTGAGTCCTTGATCCCGAAGCTCGCGAACGACCTGGTCGACTCCGGGACTCGTTGTTGGCATGGGTACGATTATGAAGAGAAAGGCGGAATCCCGCTGTGCCTAATTGAACAGTCCCGGCGATGCAGTTGAGCATAGGCAGGAAGTGTTCGCCTACGAACTGGGAATTCTCAGTCCAATCGACCGCATCAACTCCAGCGCATTGCTGTGCTGAACCACGCCTGGATGGAAGACATAATCGAAGATAATCTGACCGTCCTCGATCCGATCCTGGAAATGAACGTTCTCCGCTCTAAACTCTGTGTCATCGGCCAGTTTCGTCAGCGTAAGATCGTGCGTCGTGATGATCCCGATCGCCCCGGCATCCACAAGACAACGCAAGACGGCTTTGGCGCCGATCGCTCGATCGTGATAGTTCGTGCCGCTCAGCACTTCGTCGAATAGAAAGAGAACGGGGCGATCGTTCGCGATTGCAAGATCTACAGTGGCTTTCAGTCTCTTGATCTCATTGCGTGCCTCTCCGAATAGGCGCCCATTCTATCGTGCAAAGGGAGCTGTGACCGCCCGAAACACAATCCTTTTCATGGGATATAGAGCTGGATTCTCACTCTGGGACCACTGTTCTTTCTAAAGGCTTTACGTCCCATTGCATTATCCTTTGGGAATGATCACCGATCCCAACGTCGAACAATACATCCGAAACATGATTCCCGAACGCGATGGTGTCCTGGCCGAGATGGAAGACCGTGCGTCGCGCGAGCACATCCCGATCATCGGGCCCGTTGTTGGGACGCTGCTGTCTCAACTCGCTCGGTCGATCCATGCGAAGCGAATCGCCGAACTCGGTTCGGCGATCGGTTACTCGACGATCTGGCTGACGCGAGCGATCGCCGCAGGGGGAACCGTACTCTATACCGACGGAAGCGCGGCCAATGCCAGAGACGCTGCAGGCTACTTTGAGCGAGCGGGCGTCAGCGATCGCATTGAGATCCGAGTTGGAGACGCCCTGGAGTCGTTTGCGAGCGTTCCCGGCGAATTCGATTTCATCTTTAACGACGTCGATAAAGAGGGCTATCCAGAGGTGTATCGGAAAGCCGCACACCGTGTCCGCGTCGGTGGTTTTCTCGTCACCGACAACACGCTGCGTCGCGGCAGAGTCGCCGACCCGGCAGTGCAGAAGGATGCCCACATCGATGCCGTCCGCGAATTCAATGCGCTGATTTGCGGCGATTCGAGATTCGAGACAACGGTGCTGCCGCTGCGTGATGGCGTGACGGTTGCGCTGCGCGTCAAGGCGTGACCGGAAATTCTCAAGATGGGAGCGGTGGTTCGGGCGTTACCCGGGCCGGGAAGTGTCCGGGAACTGAAACAATCTCCGCGCATTCCCATGTGCGATCTTGCGCCGATCGTTCTCGCTGATCGGAGCGCGTTCGATCCAGCGCGCTGCAGGCTCCATCATTTCGTACGGATAGTCCACGGAGAACAGGATGCGATCTGCTCCGATGGTCAGGATCGCGCAAATCAGCGCCTGATCGTTGAAGTTGCCGCTCGTGGTGATATAGAAGTTGTCACAAAGATAGTCTTGCAGCCGCTTCTGCACCCGCTTGTCCGAAGGGTTGTACTCGAAGCAGCGCTGGATGCGCCATGCAAAGAAGGGCAGCGTTTCGCCCAGGTGCCCGAGAATGACGGTGAGGTCCGGCAGCCGATCGAACAGTCCGCTGTACACGAGACGCAGCGCGTGCGTCGCGGTTTCCGGCGCGAAGCCCCAGGTTGCGCCAAGGAGTTCCGGATGGCCCTTGTAGCTGCTTTGATCCAGTGGCGGGCGCGGGTGCAGGTAGACCGGGGCACGGAGCGCCGCGGCAGCTTCCCAGAATGGAAGGAACTGCGGTTCATCCAGGTACTGCGAGCTGTCGCCCGAATCCGTGTTGGTATATCCGTTAACCATGACGCCTTTGAACTTCAAACGCATCATGCAGCGCTCCAGTTCTTTTGCGGCCTCGGCGGGGTTCTGCAGTGCGACGCTCGCAAAGCCGGCAAAGCGGTCCGGGTGCTTTCCGATCTCGGCCGCCAGAAAGTCGTTGGCCTCACGGGCGCGCGACGTCGCTTCACCGCGATCCCGAATGCCCTGGATACCGGGAACGGTCAGGGAAAGGATGGCCACATCGATTCCGCCGGCGTCCATTCCCGCCAGCCGTTTCTCGCCGATCTCGACGAGCCGGGCACGGACGATGTCCAACCATTCGCGGTTGTAATCCATCGTGCGCACAATGTCGGCAAGCCCGACATTCCTGCTCGAAGGTCGCGATTCTCCGAAAAAATCGAAATGTTCTTCGAGCGCGACTTTCCGAAGCATCGGCGGCTCCGGCGCCTTGCCGATGGCCGGCAATTCATAAGTGGCCGTTTGTGCCAGTCTCTGCTCTTCCATGTTTTAGCCTCCCCGGGCGCCATAATACCGGCAGATGGTGAAGAAATTCGACTCTCCCTACCGAAAGTCCAATCGGGGGGAGATCAGATGGGCGGAAGTCCGAAAGGGAAGTGGCGCCTCAACGACGCGTCGATGCCCGGCTGAACAGTCCACCGGGTCGTTCGACTCCTTTGCAGGATCCCGAGTTTGGCCCGTTTGCTCGTCCGTTCGTGCCTGACCGGTTTCCTCGATCCCCGGTATCAGTCGGTGAGCCAGCCAAGGTTTTTCAGGATCGAGATCAGGCGCGGATCATCGGAGGAAAACGGCGGAAGCCACAGACCGACGGACTGGCGCCGCCACCAGAGTCCCTCCCGATTGCCGGGTTCGGCGAACTCGTAGTGATAGAGGACGGCGCGAACATAGCGCGGTGGCTTGCCGGGAAACGGGTTGTCGCTAAACAGGCCGAGTGCGCCCGAATCGTTGTGCAGCAGCTTCCACACAAGGTTCAGTGTCCACGGATACTGGTCCGGACTCGCCATGGACGCGAACCACATCTGCCAGGCCAGACGTGGCTGGTACGGCGCGATCTGCACCGGCCGCCTGTCGAGTGCTACCGGCAGGGCCCGGTACGTGTAGGGTTTCCATTCAGCGTCGTTGTCGGGCGCTTCTGCGTCTGTGCCTTCGAAGACGACGTTCAGGCGTTCGCGTCCAACCGAACCAAACGCGCCGTAGGTGTTGACGAGCTCCAGGGGATCGAACGAGGTATTCATGATCTGCCCGGGCGAAATAAGATTGACCGCCGGTTGAATGCTGAGCACCGCCACCACGGCCGCGACTCCCCATGCCGCCCACTGCGTCGGACGATGCGGTTGTGCCGACGCGGCGGCCGCTTCCGCGCGTCGCACGATCGCATTGGGGAGAATCCGGGCCCAGAACGCATCGTCGAAGCATGCGAGCGCCGGGACGATCGTCAGCCAGTTCAGGAATGACAGGTTTCCGCTCAGCACCAGCGTCAACTGAAACGCGATCATCACCGCTCCCGCGATTTGCCGCGCCACCCGGGGATAGAAGGCGAACAGCGGGGCCACCAGTTCGGCCAGATAGTTGAAGACAACGCCGCCCTTCAACACCGGGCGCGGCAGGAAGTGAAACCAGCGGCTCAGCGGATTGGGAATGGGCTGGGTCTCGAAGTGATAGTACAGCGCCGTGAGGTTTCGCCAGACGTCGTCGCCGCGGAGTTTGATCAGCGCCGCTCCCAGCATGATCCTGCAGATCAGCCATCGGAAGAGCCAGACGACGATTTTTGGAGGCGCTCTTCCGGGGAAGGGCCGGCCGTCGAACAACGGGCAGAGAAAGATCGCGAGAAAACCCGTTTCGAGCAGCTGGATCTCCCATCCATAGCCATACCAGTCCTGACCGGCATGCACGATCGACATGTAAAGAACCCAGAGGGCCGTCATCAGCAACGCATTGGCATAGCCCGCTGCAACGATGCAGGAGAGGATCACGCCCGTCCAGGCGACCACCAGCAGAACCCTGTCCGAATGGCCGAACCAGAACAACGTTGGCAAACGCAGGAAGCCTGCGGACCTCGATCCAAGCGATGTTTCGACGCGCGAGAGAAACAGACCGACCGGGAGCAGTCCCTTCGATCCGATCAGCGGCACTATCTGCCTCGCTGCGGCGAGAAACGCCACGGCATAAACGCAGCCCAGCAGGCGAAGCAGGACGAAACGTGTCAGCCAATAGCTGTTCCTCGAGGTGTCTTTCATATCAGCGAATCGCCAAGTGCGCCCGTCAGGGTTACCCGCACGAGAGGCCAGTGTACTCTCCGATGAATTATGGTCAATTATTTGTACTGGACAAACGATTGACAATTCATGGCATGGATCCTATTATGTTCTGACCAGGACCCGTTTTTAGCGCGGCCGGTTTCGGGAGGAAGCGCGCTGCTTCGAACAACCGATGAAACTATTTACTTTAAAGTCTGAACAATGGATCTCACGCAAACCGGAAGAGCTGTTTCCATTCTTCGCAGATGCCCGGAACCTGGAACAACTGACTCCGCCATGGCTCCATTTCCGCATCGTGAGTCCATCCATGGAACTGCGCACGGGAGCGCGCATCGATTACCGCTTGAAGGTTCATGGCGTTCCGCTCACCTGGCAGAGCGAAATTGCCGTATGGGAGCCTCCGTTCCGGTTTGTCGATGTCCAGACACGAGGGCCGTATCGCTCATGGACGCACGAGCACACTTTTGAGTCCCGCGATGGCGGGACTTTGATGCGGGACCATGTCCGCTACGCCGTCATGGGCGGCGCGCTCGTACGACGACTGCTGGTGGCGCCCGACCTGGAGAAGATTTTCAACTTTCGGAGGGATCGGCTCGAGTCCATTTTCGGGGGTGGGAATTGATGGCAGCGGAAGAGGCTCGCGTTCAAATCGGGATTTCCTCATGTCTGCTTGGAGAAAGAGTCCGCTTTGACGGCGGTCACAAGAAGGACGACTTCCTGACGAGCCACTTCGGGCGTTACGTCGAATGGGTTCCATTGTGCCCCGAATTGGAAATTGGACTCGGCGTTCCGAGGGAATCGCTCAGACTGGTCTCTGACGGCAAGGATGTTCGCCTGGTGGCGCCCCGTTCCGGGCTCGACCACACGGACCGAATGAACAGCTGGACGATTGCACAAGCCCAACGGCTGGCGCGTGAACAACAGCTCTGCGGCTACGTTCTGAAGCGAAGTTCGCCCAGCTGCGGCCTGGAGCGCGTGAAAGTGTACGGCGGCTCTGGCATGGCGAATCGCGGCGGACGAGGGCTCTTCGCTGCGGGTCTGGCTGATCGCTTCCCTAATCTCCCCATGGAAGAAGAAGGCCGGCTGAATGATGCCAGACTGCGCGAAAATTTCGTATCCCGTGTCTTCAGTTATAAACGCTGGATGGATCTCCAGCGAGAGGGGCTGACGCGGGCCAGGATCACTCAGTTTCATGCGCGGCATAAATTCCTGCTGATGGCGCACCATCAGGATGAAATGCGCTCTCTGGGAAGTCTCATCGGCCGAGCCGACCGCACAATTTCCGTAAAGCGTCTGGGCATGGAATATTTCGATGCATTTTCCAAAGTGATGCGTCATACCCCGACACGGCGGAACCACACCAACGTGCTTCAGCATCTCGCCGGCTATTTCAGTGACCAACTCGCCGCGGACGATCGGGCCGAGTTGACGGCCGTCATCGACCGATATCGGAAGGACCGTCTTCCGCTGATCGTGCCCATCACATTGATCCGCCACTACGTACGCAAGTTGGACGTCGAGTACCTGAAAGACCAAATCTATCTTGATCCTTACCCGGACGAGCTCAACTTGTTGAACCAACTTTGATGATGAAGAAAGGACTCCTCTCAATGGTCAAGAAAACCATTCTGGTCCCGGCATGCCTTGTCATTGGACTCACTGCCGGCCTTACCTTGGCACAGGGCAAACCTCCGTTGACCGTGGTTCCCAGCGTCGATCTGGTGCGCTATTCAGGCCAGTGGTATGAAATCGCCCGTTTGCCTAACCGCTTTCAAAAGAAGTGCGCTGGTGATGTGACCGCGAACTACACCTTGCGGACTGATGGAAAGGTCACCGTATTGAATCGTTGCCGACTCGAGGATGGAACGGAAATAAAGGCTGCGGGGCTGGCGCGTCTCAGCGCGAAAGGAGAGCCCAACTCGATGCTTAAGGTTCGGTTTGCTCCGGCCTTCCTGTCCTTCATCCCGCAGGTCTGGGGAGATTACCAGATCATCGCGCTCGCTGCAGACTACAGCCATGCTGTTGTTGGCGACCCGGGACGCGAATATCTCTGGATACTCTCCCGATCGCCCCGCATGGATGAAGCGACGTTCAACCGGCTCACGGAACAGGCCAGGGCACAGGGGTTCAATGTGAGCCTCCTGCAGAAAACAAGGCAATCGGGGGCCTGAATCTTGTCTGAAGGTCCCCAATCCGGGTGTATCGCTGTCACGGGAGCCACGGGCTACATCGGCGGACGCCTTGCGCCCAGGCTCCTCGATGCCGGCTACTCGATTCGTTGTCTTGTGCGCACTCCCGCGAAGCTGAGAGATCGCGAATGGGCCGGACTTCCCGGAGCCGGGATCGTGAAAGCGGACCTTGAGGATGAAGCGCAGCTTGCGCGCAGCCTCGACGGTTGCGAGGCGGCATTCTACCTGGTTCATTCCATGACATCGGCCGGGGCCAGTTATGCGAAACAAGACCGCCGCCTCGCTTCGACATTCGCCGCCGCCGCGAGCAAGGCAGGTGTCCGTCGAATCATTTACCTCGCGGGGCTCGGCGAAACGGGTGCGGACCTCAGTGAACACCTCTCCTCCCGCCGGGAAGTCGAGACAGCGCTTGCGTCAACGGGTGTGCCGGTCACGGTTCTGCGGGCCGCGATGATTATCGGGGCCGGGTCTGCATCTTTCGAGATACTACGTTATCTTGTGGAGCGACTGCCGATAATGGTGACTCCCAAATGGGTCAGTACTCCCTGCCAGCCTGTTGCGGTACAGAATGTCATCGGATACCTGGTTGGAACCTTGTCCGGCCCTGAAACGGCGGGGGCAGTATTCGACATTGGCAGTCCGGATGTGCTTTGCTACCGCGACCTCATGCGGGTCATGGCCGAAGAACTCGGACTGAGGCGGCGATGGATCATTCCGGTGCCGGTCCTCACACCGCGGCTGAGTTCCTATTGGATTCATCTCATTACTCCGCTTAGTCACCACATCGCACAGCCCCTGGCCGAAGGTCTCAGGAACCCCGTGGTCTGCCGTGAAGACCGGATCACGAAAATAATTCCCCAGGATCTGCTGTCCGCACGCGAGGCAATCCGTGCGGCCCTCCGTCAAGTCATCGAAAATCACGTCGAAACAAACTGGTCCATGGCCGGACCGATTCCAGGGGATCCGGACTGGGCAGGCGGAACTGTTTTTCGCGACGAGCGCGTACTTGCCATCGCCGCGCCGGACTGGGCCGTGTTCCGATCCATCTGCCGGGTCGGCGGCGGGCACGGGTGGTACGCTGCCGGCTGGCTATGGAGAGTTCGTGGCTGGATCGACATCCTGTTCGGCGGCCCCGGACTTCGCCGTGGACGCCGCGACCCGGAAATGGTCACTTATGGCGAAGCCCTCGATTTCTGGCGGGTTGTCGGATTTGAACGCGACCGGAGGCTGGCGCTTCGCGCGGAAATGAAACTTCCCGGCGAAGCACTGATCGAATTTCAACTGAAGCCCGGTGGAGCCCGGCGATGCATCCTGCAGCAACGCGCCCTGTTCCATCCCCGCGGCTTATTCGGACTGTTGTACTGGTATGCTGTTGCACCGCTGCATCAGATCGTTTTCCGGGGGATGATGCTGGGTATCGAGCGGGAAGCGCTGCGGATCGCGGCTGGGGCGGAACGGCCCGGCGGGACTGCAGCGGCCCGGCACTTCTAGCTCGAGTAGCCGGTTGCCGCCACCGAGCCACGGTCAGCCGTACTGCCCATCGCGGGCGGGATCACAAGTGCTTCAGCAACAGCCTCTCGGAGGACATCCTCAACGCCTTCGGCGTGCTTGGAGTTTAGACATTCTTGGGTCCGAGCGGGAGCGGAAACACGAGGTTACGTCTCCGGTTTGTAGGTTCGTCCGCAAGGTGATGGCGACGTTGAAACGTGAGTCTGAGCACGCCGGAGGCGTGCTGAGAATTTAGCCCCGGGTTAAGCGAGCGAAGCGAGCGCAACCCGGGGTTACCGTAACGGGAATGTTGCACCCCGGCAGGGGTGCAGGGATTCCTCGCACCCCTGCCGGGCCCTGCAGCGGTGCAAGCCGCTCGTGAGATGAACCCCGGGTGTCGCTCGGCTCCACCCGGGAACTACCTTCCTTTCACTCCTCCGGCGTGCAAAATGTCTAAACTCCAGCGCCCAAGGGCCGCGCCACCAGGGGAGCGTACGCATTCGCCGACTGTCACGCCGCAAGTCGCCTGATACCGAGACGCGATCTGCGATTTCACTCGGGCCGGATGAAAAGGGGGTACACCGTGTCGTCGATACAAATATAGGCACAGGCCGGCTCGATCGGGCCATCCAGAGTCAGGCGGTGGGCCGTGGGGACGACGACGAAGCGGGAATCATTCCAATCGCGACTCGTTCGCGCTGATCCCGGAACCCCGCGGGCAGCGAGAGGCTGCAGATCCTCGCACGCGAGAAAGCAGGAAAGGACGATCACAAGAAGAGTCTCTCGAATCACGGGACAATTTTACCGGATCGACGGCGCAGAATCCGTCCCAGATCGTGACGAAGGGGTTCGCCCCCAGGCTGATTTTCCATGTCGAGACGGTAACGAGGTTCCTTCCTCCAACTTCTAAACCCGCAAAAGAAAAGCCGCCCCTGGGAACTCCCCAGGAGCGGCTTCTCGACTTTACTGCTTCGGGGGCAGACCCCGAAGCAGTTCTTCTCATTAGTGGCGAAGTTGCGTGGTGACGTTGCCTTCCTCGTACACTTCGCAATCCCTGCGTTCCGCAACAATGCCGTCGCCACCTCCGGCCGCAGGACGCGGGTCGGCATCACCCAGGGCTCAATGAAATACTCCGGATCTTCGATCGTCATGTCGTACCGGATTTCATTTCCAACACGCGTGAGTCTTTCGATGATGTGCATGTCGGCGGAATGCAAGAAGCCTCCGCGTCCCAACCACGTCGTATCGTTGAATGAAGTGGAGTCGATGACGAGCGTATCGCCTTCCCATTTGCCGATGCTGTACCCATAGTAGGTTGATATGAGCGCCGTCTGCGCATTACGGGCCCGACCGTCCGTGGGGATGTCGCGGAATTCGTTGTTTCCGCCACCGTAATCGCATTTTCCCGATAGAAGAAGAGGATGTCGTTATCGCTTTGGACAATCCGGCTGGGCGTGCCGTGCCGTGGGAGTCCCAGCGGCATGGCACGTCATGACGGGATCGTACTTGTTCGTCCACTGATCGAGTTCCTGAACCTTGTCCCAATACTCGGGTTTGTAGAGGGGATGACCCAGGAGGCCAAACCGCGAGGGCGAGAGCCACTCATAATCCACCCAGAAGTTGTCCATCGGGATTTTGCAGCGTTCCCCTGCGTTGGACCACATCGACGGCTTCCACCACCTGTGATCGGATTAGGAGGCGCGTCCCCAGGCTCCTGACATGTCCGGCTTCCCATCGGCCCGCCGCGGCGTCGACGGCTGCAGTCTGCGTCGCCGCTGCGCCAGCTCCCGCGCGGAGTGGATGGCAGAGTCCATTGGAGAGGCTGATTCGTTGGCTTGATCGCTGCCTTGACGCTTGCCGGAACAGGCATCACGACATACATCTGTCCCGTTTCCGTCAGCGTTGTCGTAATGTCGCGGACGACGGTGCCGTTCTTCTTCTCCGTCATCTTGACCGGCGATAAAGCGCCTCGGCCGGATTCAGCGGATTGTTCCAGTCTTTATAGCCGCTGTAGGTGAACTCGTAAGTGTTCGCGCCATTTTTCACCACGACGCTTTCGGCCATGAATTTCGCGTCGAGTGTGGCGGTCGCCGTTGCCGTTGGGGACACCCGGGATCGGGAACGTCACAACCGGCTTGTTGCCTTACCCATGCGAGGGACGTTTTACCTGCCGTCATGACATCGGCGGGCATCTGTTGCGGTCTGGGCGTCAATTGAGGCGGGTCCGTAGATGCCGGCGAATGCGGCCTTCCACGCACCCTGCGGACTGGCCCACAGGCGAATCATCCGCTCCTCTACGGTTGCCGGCATGGGAGTGGCTTTGCCTTTACCCGCGATGAGTTCGGCGCCGGGAATATCTTCGTTCCAGGCGTACGCTCCACTGAGGACTTCGATATTGGAGCAACTCTGGCCGTTGGGCCGAGTGCCGGTGATCTGGATTCGCTCACCCGACATCTGGTAGCTGATGCTGGCCGGTACTTCGTCACATTGCAGGGCTGCCCGTCCACTTGCATGGTGCCCTTGCCCTGATATTCGAGCGACATGAGCACATCGTATTCCTGGTCGCTTCGCAGCATGCCCGTGTACCAGGCCCAGTTGAACATCACTGCCTTCAGGTCCTTCGCGCCGGCTGCCGGGGTGTATTGTTGCGCGCCGCCTCCGCGGCCGCGGCCAGCGCCGCGACCACCACCTTGTCCCGGAGCGCCAGCTCGGGGGCGCCGCCCTGACCACGAGCCTGTGCCATCGCATCAGGCGACGGGACGCTGATCGCCAAAACGACGGCGGTCGCGACACTTGTCCAAAGGATTCTTTTTCGAGAAGTCATGATGGTCCCCTTTTGTTGTTTAGTCGTTCGGGTTGCCGGTCGAGATGTTGACCACGCGTCCGTCCGGGTAGGTTACCGACTTGAGGAATCCCAACGGACTGCCGTTTCTCGCGGGGATGAATTTCACCTTAATCTGGTCCCCCTGATGAAGAGCATTCTGTCCGGTTGGACCGACTCCTCTTTGCGCGAGCCCTGTGGCGGAGCCCAAGGTAAACACCCATTTGGTTTCGGTGCCGTCCGGATTCTTGACCATGACGGTGAGAGACCCGTGGGGATTTACAAACTTAATGCTTTCGACCGACCCCGAGATTTCTCCATCTTTAGCTTGCATGTCATACACGCCCGCGAGGGAATGATGAGCCAGCAACGTGCCGCTCGTCATCAACCCGCACAACGCCACACAAACTAGAGTCCGTTTAATCATTTGGTCCGCCTCCGTTCAATTCGAAAAGTCCAGCAATTTAAAACCTGCGGAGCAGTCTAACACCGAGCGCGCCCGGGCTCAATTCTTACGAAAGCGGGTACAAGCGGTTTGCGGAATGGACGAATAAAGCTCTCCCAAACTGGAGTATCGTCACTCACCCAAAGATGCCCGGCGGTCCGTCGTCTCCGAAAATCGTGACGCACTTTTTCCATTACTTGCTTACTGAAGGTCATGGCAGCCTGTGGACGCCGGGGCCCGGCTTCGGGCAGCGGCTCATGCGGGGGGCTTCATCGTTGAAGGTTCAAGGAAGGCGGATCTTCGACCTGCAGATCGCGGGGATCGCATTCGAGCATGGGGCCAGGGAGATTTGGACGCATGATCAGGGCTTCATTTCCGTTCCCGGCCTCAGAGTCCACGACCCCTTGAAAGGACTTCGCTTGTTCGGACTACAGGTCCGAACTGCCAGTGGAAGTCGACCGATTCGAAACAGGGGAGGGAATCGGATGTACCGTCCCCTTCAAGGCCCATTGCGCCGCGGCACTTTCCAATCCGTGTGATAGAGTCCGGGAATCCAAACAAGGGAGGGCTTATGGACAGGAAAGGTCCGAACTCGAAGACGAAGGAACTATGGGTCTCGTTGGCCGCGGCGGCCACGCTCGTGTTTTTCAGCGTGCCGGGTCTGCGTGCCGAAGTGCCGCCGGACGTGGAGGCGCAATTACGTCAAATCGGAACCGGCGTCTGCGTGCCGGAAACTGCGAAGTTGTACAAGCCGCTGCAGCCCGAGGCGCCGGCCGGCCTGACGGTCGTACGTGATATTCCGTACGCTCAGGATCCTCGAACCTTGATGGATGTATTTGCATCGGAGAAAGGTGGCGGCAACCGGCCCGTACTCGTGTATGTCTCCGGCGGCGCGGGAGACAAAAAGGTGAACGGACCGGACGGCGATCCCTTTTACGACAACGTCATGCTGTGGGCGGTGAAGAACGGTATGACCGGCGTGAACGTTCAGCGTCGGGGCGGTTTTGGGGGCGGCGGCGAGTGGGACGCGCCCGCAAAAGACATCGCACTCGTGGTGGACTGGATACGTCAGAACATCAAGAAGTACAAAGGCAATCCCAACCGCATTTTCCTTTGGTCGGACTCGGCCGGGAACGGTCCGGTGAGCACCTACGCGGCGCATCCGGAAATTGCGGGCGCGAACGGCGCCGCTGTGAAAGGCGTCATCCTGATGTCGCCGCCAAATTTCAGCATCCTTCCCGAAACGGTTCCCCAGGGCAGCGGCGCCGCGGCGATCGCGGCGACAGCGAGTCTCAGTAGCACCTGCGGCAGGCCGCCCGGCGAAGGGCGCGGCGGCCGCGGCGCGGCGCGCGGAGGCGCAGCTCCGGCTACAGGTGCCAGGCAGGGCGGCGGAGGCCCAGCTCCGCCTGCAGGTGCCAGGCAGGGCGGCGGAGGCGGTGGGGCCGCCCGGGGTGGACGCGGTGGTGGGGCGGCCGCAGCCGTCGATCCCGCCACGCAGTTGGCTCGTTCCAATCTGGCGGGACTCGCCAAAGGAAAAATTGCCGTCTATCTGGCTTGGGGAGAACTCGATTCGTCAAATATTCTTTCCTTTGACGAAGCGCTGAAGAACGCCCTCTGCAAAGCGGGCCGCTGTCCCACGACCGCGGAATTGATCAAGGGCCATAGCCATGTGTCCCTGGTGTTCTCCCCGAACACCGCGGACGATTCCGTGACCGGACCAATCCTGAAGTGGATGAAATCGGTCAAGTAACCGATTTCGATGATGCTGGCAGCATCGATGGATGAACATGGGACATCCGCGGTCGACCGTCTCGGATGGCTTTGGGCAACGGCGTCTCTGATTCCCGTTGCCCTCTTTCAGAGGTTTGTTTTCTTCTCCGACCCGGAGCATTTTTTTCAGGGTGATAGCGTCTACTGGCTCTACCACCGGCACCGGTCCTGGAGCAGTTTTTTCCGGGCCTTCCTGTCGCTGGACGACTCCGGATGGTACCGCCCGCTTGCAAACCGAATCCTGGAATCCCTGCTCTACTCCTTCTATGGGTTGAATCCCGCCCCTTACCACTGGGCTCTCTTACCGATACTCCTGCTCAACGTGCTTGCCGTGTATGTCCTGTCCTGGATGCTGACGCGCCGGAGGCTGGCCGCGTTGCTCGCAGCGATTTTCTTCGGCACCCACCCGGTGAACGCCTACGTCAGTTACGACGTTTCGTTCACGCCCGAGCTCTTATACACGCTGTTCTTTCTGGCGAGCGTCATCGCATATTTGAAATACCTCCGTACGCGACACGCGGTTGCGCTCGCGCTGTCGGTGGCGTTTTGCGCCGCGACGCTTTGCTCCAAAGAGGCCGGTGTCACTCTTCCCGCAGTGCTTCTTGTGATCCATATCACGGAGACCGGGTCGCTTTTCAGGACGAAGGCTCTCCGCTTCCTGAAGTGGCATTTCGCTTTGCTTTTTCTTTACTTGTCGTTGGTTGTCGCCTACCTGCACGTGGGCGGGATCGGAAACAGATCGTTCTTCGAGCGGCCGGAAGATCCGGCAGAGATCGGTTATCTAGTCGTTTTCGATCGCGGCATATTTCAGAGCGCCGGCGCGGCGCTGTCGGAAGCATTCCTGTCGGGAACGCAGGCGGGTTGGATAAACGGGGTGAGTTGGTTGCCGCGCAGCCTCAGGATCGTTCAACTCGGCATCGCGCTCTTTTTTGTGCGAGCGCTTTTCTCCGGGAGGCGCAGAATCGTGCTGGCCGGCATGGCGTGGTTCTTCCTTTCCTTGTTTCCGATGTTGACGCTTGCAAATCACTGGCTACCGTACTACGCCTTCCTGCCGATGGCAGGTTTGGCGATCGCGATTGGACAGGCTTTCGATCTGGGATACGAACACCTGGCGCGTCTTTCAAAGCCTGCCGCCTTGTCCATTACAGGGGGCATGTTCGGTATTCTTGTTCTGGCTGGGGCGGTGGGGGGCGCCAACGAGCGAATCGGCTCCGGTTTGCTGGGGGGCTCTTCCCGGGCCGCTCTGAGTGCAGTGGCCGCCGTCCGGGCCGCGCATCCGCGTCCGGCCGCCGGCACGACGCTGTACTTTCTTGACGGGGAACAGCCGCAGCTACCCTGGTATGACGGGCAGGGCGGACTTTTCCGGATGGCATTCCACGATGACACGATAGAAGTGCTGCACGCCAGCGAAGGCAAGTTCCTCAGGCTGGATCAGGTCGAGGACGACTGCTGCCTGGTATTTCGTTTCAGGGCCGGAACTTTTCAGGAAGTCTCCCTGCCGGAGCGCGTGAGTGAAACCCTGGCCCGGCAGGACGAAGCCGGACACCAGGTTTCGATTGTGCCAGCGCGGGTAACTGCGGGACGTGGGGCTTACACGGTCCGGGTGACAGGCCTCGGCGGCGGGGACATTCAAATCTATTATCGGGTGGAGAACGGCCCCATGCAGTCGTTCGGCGCCCGGCTCAGGGACGACGGAAGCGTGACGTTCGACGTCGGAAGCGAGACGCCGAAGGGCACGTATCATTTTCTGGCGATCGAGCCGGCCGCTTCGAAGTGGTTCCGAATCGACAAGAGTCTCGTCATTGACTGAGCCGGCCAGCGATCAGAGGATTGCTGATCGCACGCCGGAGGCGTGACTGGAAGGGAGTTCCGGGTGGAGCGCAGCGACACCCGGGGTTCATCTCACGAGCGGCGTTTGCACCCCGGCAGGGGCCCCGGCAGGGGTGCGAGGAATCCCTGCACCCCTGCCGGGGTGCAACGTTGGCGTTACGGTAACCCCGGGTTTGCGCTCGCTTCGTTCGCTTAACCTGGGGCTAAATTCTGAGCACGCCTCCGGCGTGCTCAGACGAACAGCTCGTCGATGGGCTCCCCGACGTAAGGCGTTCCCGTCGTGGGCACGTATTCAAACCCGCGCAGCAGCGGATCGTCCCAACGGGTAGTGCGGTAATTGATACCCATCGCGGAGTAGATTGTCGCGGCGAAGTCTTCCGAATAAATCGGCCGCCCGACGCTCCAGCCTGGGTCGTCGACAAACCCGCCGTCGGCTGTTGTCGCTCCAATGGCGCGGCCGCCACGAACGCCGCCGCCGGCGATGAGGGTGGAATACGTAAAGTAGTGGTCGCGGCCGCCCTGGCCTGTGACAGCGCCGACAGTACGGCCGAATTCGCCGCGCACCACGATCAGGGTGTCGTCCAGCATCGTGCCGCGTGTGCCGGGCTGATCCGCGAGATCGCTGATCAGATTTCCCAGGCCGGCATCAAGCTGACGCGCCGGTCCGTAGATTCCGCCGTTACCGTTCACGCCGCCGACGTAGATGTTGGAATGATTGTCCCAGCCTCCGAGATTGATCTGGATGTAACGGACGCCCAGGTTCGCCTGCAACACGTTCCGTGCGGTCAGGCAGGCGTTACCGAAGCCGGTCTGGGCCGTTCCAGTCCCGTACCGGAGTCCGTCGACGGCGGCAAAACGGAAGGCGTTCCCCACGCGCGGGTCGTTCATCATGGAGTAGGCAGACGAGTAGAAATCCGACATCTCTTCGAACTTGCGCGAAATCGGAGACGCGCTCGCGTGCGGGGCATCGGCAGCCGCGAGAATGGCGTAGCGTCTGTTGAAACGGGCCAGGTCGTTATTCATGGGGGCGATGTTCGCGATCCCGTTTGCATTTGGCGCCACATCGAACGGAGAGAACCGGCCCGGAAAATATCCCGGTCCCGCGATAGTCGTGCCGCCATTCAGCGACAGGAATCCCGGTACCGGCTGGTTGGAAAGCCGTTCCACCTCCTTCTCGAGGGCGACAACAGACCCCAGGTTTGGCGCAATGCCTCCCGTCGCGCTGGTCGGGTTTCGACCGATTTGCATCCAGTTCTGCAACAACGAGTGGACCAGGGCTGGAGCCTGACAGCTGCGCACCAGGGCAACCCGGTTCATTGAAAGTTGCTGTCCGAGCCGCGGCATCAATCCCGCCGGCCAGTCGACGCCGCTCAGGGTGGACGGCGTGAAATTCGCCGGCGTCCAGGCGCCTACCTTGAGGTCGAACGTGTCCACATGGCTGGGCCCACCGGGCAGCATCACGAAAATCACGTACTTTGCCGTGTTCTGCACGGTCACCGGCGGCAGCGAGGGCGCCCGCTGTGGAAACAGCTCCATCGGCGAAATCAGGTATCCCGTCACGCCCGTAGCCGCGACTTTAAAGAAGATTCTTCGGTTGATTATCGATTTCATGGGGCCCTCAATAATTGAAAAGAAATTCCAGTCGGTTCAAAAGCACCCATTGCAGGTCTTCGGCCGCCTCGCTATTGCCCAACTGCACGAATGATGGCATCACGGCGTCGATTTCCGGCTGGGTCGGGCGTCGCGCCAGCGTATTGAGATAAAGCTGGCGGATGATCGTTCCCGGATCGGAGGTCTGCTGAAGGAGCGTTGTCACCGATGTCGGTGTGGGGCCATTGTCGCGGGTCCGGTTGGTGACGAATGTGTTGTTCAGCATCGTCAGCCCCTGCAGTACTGAACCGTCATAACGCCGCGGGTTCACGTCTCTGTCGCCACGCCCGAAAGCGTTGAGGAACTGCGCCACGGCATTGTTGCTGCGGGGCTCCTGCGTATCCGGGAACGCTCCGGCCCAGGACGTCGGCGGCAGCAGGCTTGGCGCCGCAAACGTATAGGTCTGCGTTAATCCGGTCGCTTTAACGACCGCGTCGTGAATTTCTTCCGAATCCAGGCGGCGCACAAACTTCCGCGCATAGTAAGGAACGTAGTCCGGCTGCCAGGTGCCCGGGTACGTCGAGGACAACTGGTAGGCGCTGGACTTCGCGATCAGCCCGATCAGCCGGCGGATGTCGTACCCGTTCGCCTGGAAGTCGCGCGCCAGGCGATCCAGCAACTGCGGATTCGTCGGCTGCAATGTCCAGGGAGCGGGAGGCGGATTATTCGGATCCAGGCGGAGGAGATCGAAAGCATTCGAAGGCGAAACAAACGCTTCGCCCATCATTCTTTCCCAGATGTAGTTCACGGCAGCGCGCGAGAACTGCAGGTCCGCGGTGATCTGCCGCGCAAGCGCCTGGCGATAGGACTCGCCCGCGATCACGCCACCGCCGGGATTCGCCGAATCGGAGAACGGATATCGCGGCGCGATGCTGCTCACTCCACCGATCGGCTGCCGCGCCACCCGGTTGCCGTTGTTGGTGTTCAGCCGGTAGTCGAATGTCGATGCCGTGTTGTCGGAAACGACGATCCCGGCCAATGTCCCCTGTGGCGGCCGCGTCAAGACGGTGTGCGAAAAATACGCCGACAGGCCCCACAGGTTCTGGCGGGTCTGACCGGCTCCCCACAGATTGACATTGTCGAGGTGGCGGGCGCCGTCATGGCACAACAGGCAGTCCACGCTGTTAATCCCCATGAACATCTTGCTCAGATCGACCGCGGCGCCATCGTAGGTATCCTGAACCGGGCCCATCGAAATCGTGTTTCCAACCGGCCAGTTGGCCGGCCCCACCTGCCACGCATCGCCAGTGGCCGTGATCATCTCCCGGGCCATCTCGTCATACGGTTTGCCCTGCGCGATGGAGTCTTTCAAGAACAGATAGAACGCGTCCCGTCCCTGGATTCCACGCGAGACGTGCTGGCTGGTGACGTTGTTCTCGAAGAGATCGCCGAAAAACAGCGTCCACTTGTCGGTGAATTCGGGACTCGCGAGAAGCCCGTCGATCATGGCGTCGCGTTTCGCCGAGCTGACATTGTTCAGAAAATCGGCGACATCGGTGGCCGACGGTATACGCCCGATCAGGTCCAGTGTCACGCGGCGCAGGAACTCTTCATCGCTGGCGACCGGAGCCGACTGAATATTCGCATTGGCCATGCGGGTGAAAATTTCGTCGTCGATGAGGTTGTGGCGAGGTATCTGCGTAGGGTCCGTTGTGCTGGCGAGTGGATCGTCGAGCGACACGGTCCACCGCATCACGCGGTGCAGCGCGCTGGTCCGGACCGCGTAACTACGTTCGCGATCCGGCGTGTAACGCTCAGGATCGTTGAGAAAGACGCAGTCGGCAGCAGTCACTGGAGAGGCCGTTTCGTCAGTCCTTTCGCCATCCGCCGTGTACCAGACTTCCCTGGTGTTTTGCGCAGCCGACCACTGAGGTCCGCCCGCCACCTGCAACCCAGTGCCCAGCAGCAGCGCCAGGGCGGGGATCGTAACCCGCAATGTGATACTCGTTTTCCCCCTCACGTCGCACCTCCAAGGCAGTCCGACCCCAGAGACCTGTTTCCATGGGTTTACTGCGTTCTGTCGATCTATGGGCACAGGGTCTTCCACTCGGGCTACAGTGGAATCAACAACTTGAAGTGACAATAGTTGTCACTTTCAAGCAACTTCCTGCGAGGGGGGTGCGAGCCGTGTATAAGAGCTCGCGAGAAAGCGACATGGGGTCGATCGCCGGCACGCGTACGGAACTTTAAAACCGTGCCACCGCAACAAGGTCACTGGGTGACGATCAGGTTCAAAAACACCCCGTTGTGGTCAAAGCTCAGATCCGTCAGGTCATCCGAAAATGCGGTGAAGTTGTAACCGATGCCGACCTTCGTCTTCGGACCGATGTAGCGGTAGATCGAAGCCAGTGCACCCTGGCGGCGTTGGCGGATATCGCGGAGTTCCAGCATTCGCGCTTCGGCCAGGCTCTCCCAGTTCCTGCGGAATCGCCAGTCCACACGCAATACGGCAAGTTGCGCGGCGTTATCCAGGAAATTCCGAACCGACCGGTCCAGGCTCACCTCGCCGAGACGATAGGCGACCTTGCCGCCAACGGAAAAGTTCGACGGCAGGTCGAAGGTGAGATCGAGGGCCGCGATATGGCTCCTCTGGATGAAGTCGACGGCGGCGTTCTGGAGATTCACCTGATCCGTGGTGGGGACGTTGTAGAAGTACGTGTACTTGGCCAGCGCGTTGAACCAGTTGTGCTTCACAGGACGGTACGCGTACCCCAGCACGCCTTCGGTGTATCCCCCGCCGTAAAAATCGCCCAGAGAACTGGCGCTGATCGAGTGATCCAGCTTCCCGAGCACGCGCCAATCCGGGCTGAGTTGAAACTTGAAGTTGTTTCTGAAGAGCCACATGGTCCGTTCGGTTTGCGTCAGGTCCGGCTGCTCCGCGTCGTCCCTGCGATACTCGACCCCGCTTGAGAATTGCAGCTTCTCGACCCCGTAACCGATTCGTCCGCCGGCCGCCTTACGGTCGGTGCGGGCGCCGGTCTGCGAGTCTCGCAGCCTGCCGACTTCCGTGTTGGCGCCGAAATTCCATCGCTCTTTTGCCACCAGGTTGACTCCGGTAGCGTGAGTGAGGCCGGTCAATGAATCGCCGTTCTGATATCGCTCTTCGAGATAGACACTCGAACTGTCGGACAGCCGCGTCTTCGCGCCTGAGACGAGATCTCCGCGGCGAAGGCGCCGCCCGTTATCCGTTCGCTCGTTTTCCAGGCCATAGTTCAGATAAAGGCTGGACCGTTCGGAGAACAGATAACTGGTCCCGACTCTGCCGCCGGTTCCGAGATCTCCATCGGAAACCTCACCGTCGATCCGGAAGCGTTTTGTCAGGCGATAAGATCCCCCTGCGCCCACGCGCCCGTTCTGGTCGCGGCCGTAGCTTGCCGCTACCGTTTTCTGAACGAAGCCATAGGCGCGCCACGTGGCCCCGGGATCGAACGTCAGTTGCGCAACCGCGTCGGTACGCTCGCCCTGCTCCTGAGTCGCCGGAGCAATCAGGGAACGATCCCTGCGCAGGTCGTAACGCACTCCGGTGCTGGCTTTCCAGTCCTCGGCCAGCTTGTAATCCACGTTCATTTCGACTGCGCGGGTCTCAAGCCCCCGTTCTTCGTTGCTCCGATCGCCTTTGACCGCAAGGCTGAGTTGATTCGTCATCGGCATTCGTGCCGTGCCGCCGTACTGCTCGGTGTTCTTGATCGTTGCCTGTCCGGGCGCGGAATAACCGGCGTCCAGACTCTGCTTATAAAAAGTAAAGCGGCCGGAATGGTCTTCGAACAGGTCATGAAGCTCCAGGCTGAGGTCTGCACGGTAGGCCCTCGCATTCGCGTCGGTGAACAGCGTATCGTCCAGGCCCCGGAAGCCGAACCCCCCATCCTCGGACTGCTGTCGGCTGGAGAGCAGACCCGTGCTGCGGCCTGTCTGCACCTTGAACCAGGAATCGGAGCTCATCCGCAAAGTCAGGTCTGCGGCGCGGAGCTTGCTGTCGGCGTCTCCCTGGTTGGAGTTGGCCGTCAGACCCAGCCGAACGTAGTCCTTGAACCAGTAATGCGTCTGGCCTCCGGCGGCGACTTCGTCCAATGTGCCGAAACCTGGCGTGTACTCGTACCGCACCACCAGGCGCGCTTCGTCACCGCTCAATCCGGAACTGCGCACCAGCAGGTTGTCGGACGCGGTTGACGACAACGGTTCGGCAAGCAGGATCCGACCCTGCAGGTAGTCGATGTCGTAGTCCATGGGATACCGCAGATTGACAGCCTTCGAGACGATGCCCGAGTCTTTGTCACGGACTTCGATACGCACGCGCTCGGAGCCCCTGAGAATGTCTTGATGGTGCAGGAAGTAGAGCGACCCGCCGGTTCCGCGAAACTCCTCATAGCTCGGTACAGTTCCGGGTTGTGCCGCGAATCCTTCGATCGCCATCCGTTTCGAACCGAAACTCGTGGCGCCCCTGGACTCGAAATGCAGGTTGGCTCCGTAGAGACCGCGATCGACCTGGGCCAGTTCGTTGCCCGCATAGCCGACATTGAAGTTGCCCCACATCCCGTAACTCTGGCCGCGGCTTGCTTTCACGTAGAACTTGCCCATGGTCGGCGCCATTTCCGTGACGACACCGTCATCACCGAACGACGGGTAGTACTGATCCGGATCCAGGCGCCGGAATAACGACTCGGGCGACTTTTCGAGGAAGTTGCTGAACAGGTTCTTCACCGGCCCCTCGCGCGTGTCCGCGCTCGCCGTGACTTTCCAGCTCTTGCGGACCTCGCCGTTCAGGTAGAACGCCAGGCGGCCATCGATCGAAGAATCGTACGGCTGCCGGGCGTTTTCACCCTGCAGGAGAGCGATCGGTCCATTTGCGTGGCCATCCGACAGCGTGAGATCCATGACGCCGACGTAGAAGATATCGGTGCGCTTGAATTCCAGGTCGCGAAGATAGAGCGACCCATTGCCTGCATTGTCGAGCACTCCGACTTCAACCGTATGCAAGCCGGCCGGAAGAATTTCCTCCGCGGTGAAATCGCCGCGCGGGTCCATCGGAACCTGGCGGCCGGCCACCCAAACCGTGTGGCCCTTGGGTACGCCGCTGCCTTGCACCCTCACGGTGCCGCTGCCGAGCGGAATCCCGTGGCGCACAAGGTCGTTCTCGCCGTAGGCGGCCAGCAGTTCCCGCGGCCAGGACGCGACCTCGACGCTTTCAGATGGCCGTTGCTCGCGATTCAGCCACAGCGTCCGCGGCCCTGTTTCATCGAAATGCCCCTTCGCATCGTAAGAGCGCAGCAGGTACTGGAGTTCTCGTGCCGCGCCCGAGAGAGTCGGTTGCGACGGCTGCCATTCCGCCCGACCGTCGTCGCCCACAGATACGATCGCAATCGGATCGTCCTCCAGGGACTGCTGCTGCTCGAAAATTCGGATTTCAGACCGCTCGATGAAGCTCGAATAGTTCGTGTACATCTGGAAACGCACCGGTGGTGAGGCCGGCAGCCCGTCCAATTCGGTCACCGGTATGGCGACGGGATGAGCCGCGACATTGAGCCGCGGCCGCGATTCGAGGTTGTCGAAGCGGAGCTGGATGTTCGCATTGTCCAGTGCAACGTCCGTGCAACGCTGGATGTCGGCCGAACTGTGATTCGGATCGTCGATCGGCTTGCCATCCACGGTGATGCGCATCACGTTGATGTCATACGGACTCCTGGGACGAACCTCCTGAGTGACGCGTTCGATATCCACGCCTTCGAAATCGTCCAGCGGCATCGGCTCGTCGTACACCACCTGCACGCGCACGAAGGACTCCCGGCCCTGGATAAACCCGTCATTGACGACGTCATCAGCCTGAACGAATCCGCGTCCCTCGTGCTCGGCCCGTGCTCCGGACAGCACCGGGTCTGTCATCACGGCGTCCATGGTTCGCTGCGCTCGGGCTGTCGAAAGTCCGATGTCGTCTTCGTACATGAAGGCGGTACGGCGATCGAGGTCCTCATTTTTCGTGTACCCGATGAATCGCAGTCGGGCGTTCGTCCGCCCCGCGACGTCGTTCAGCGCGCGGCGCAGGTTCCCGGCGTATCCCGCGGGAATCGTCGGCTGGCCGTTCGTCAGCTCGAGAGGCGCGATAAAACCCCAGTCGGGCTCATAGACTTTGGTCACGACTTCGAGGCTGTCGCCGGGACAGATCTGCAGTTCATCCGGCAGTTCTGCGAGCGGATCGTCGTACCAGAACTCGACTTCAATGCGGCGATTCAAGGTCCGAGCCTGCGCGGTGTCATTGGAATCAATCGGGTTGGAAGATCCGCGCCCATCGCTTTCAATCGCGGAGGCCGGCAGTCCCAGCGTTGCCTGCATCGCAAGCGCAACGCGCTGCGCCTGTGCCTTGGACAAAGCCACATGGTCCCCGTAAATGCTTTCTTCGCTGCCGGTGAGCGGCGCGTTATCCGTATAGCCGACAAAGCGGATCGTCACGCCCTGTTTGGTTCTCAGTTGGTCGAATGCGTTCCGAACCTGGCTCGTGAACGCATCGGGGATCGCAGGGGGTTCGCCGTCGTTGCCCGCCAGGCGCAAGGGTACGACCATGTTTCTGACGCGCGTCCGCGGCGTGCTGCCGTCCTTGAAACGCATCTTGCAAAGGGTGTCGACACGGCAGACCTTGATACGTCTGGTGTCATCAGGTGGATTCCCACTGGTTGTCCATTCCTGAATTTTCCGGTCTTCGGGCAGTTGACGTTCAGCCGCCTGTCCCGGTTTGGCAGTCCGGATCTGGCCGGCTAGCACGGAGGCGGTCGCGGCGAGGAGCCCGAAAATCAGAATCAGCTTGCGCTGTTTGCTCATACCGTCACCTGTTCTCCGGCAAGCGCACCTTCGGCTGTTTGCGCGGGGCTCCGAGGCGCCAGAGCACTTCTTGCTCGATGGTCAGCGCATAGGTGTTTTCGGGCGCCTGCCACGCTTTCGCCAACTGCGACCTGATCGCCTGCACCCGGCGTTCGACCAGTCCCCCTGCTTCAGTGTCGGCGAAATAGGACAGCCGCAGAGTTGCGGGCGCCTTATGCAGCTCATCCAGGAGCAGTTTCATTCGCGGCTGCCACTCGGCCCGAAGTTTCGTCTTGCCCGGCTCGAACGCCGCATCGAAAAGGTCGATCGACACCACACGGTGCAGCGAAGCGCCGAAATCCATGAACAGGGCTTTGCCCCGTGTGGCCCGCTTGATCTGCAGTGGGTCGGTGGACATCCGGTAGCCACTGGGCAGCGTGCGGTCATCGAGTTTGAGAACGAAATTACTGCCGCGTTCCTCATTGGGCGTGACGGCGCAGGTGATGTGATAACGCCCATACGCATCGGTTGTCGCCTGCAGGCCGCGTGGCGTCACGACGCGAACGCCGGCCAGGCCGTCTTCGCCCTTGTCCTGCCGGCCGTTGCGATTGGCGTCGTTGAAGACCTTTCCTGTGACGTCGGTGCAATCGAATGTCGCGTCCGGCATGATGCGCACCGTCGCTGTCGCTTCTCCCGTCAATGCGACGCCGGTGCTGCCGACCATCGCCTGAGCGCGGTTCACGTATTCGCCTTCGCTGACGGCGGCGCCCGCCACCAGCAGCAGCTTCAGCGTACGCACCTGCAAGTCCGTGACGATCAGGCTTGCCCAGCTTAGCGTTCGGTCCACGATCGAAGGTTCCGTCGGTACGCCATCGAGAATCGCCGATCCCACGACGTAGGTGAAGCCAGCGGGAAACTGATCCACGATGGTCACATCCGTGATGGGGGCTCCTCCGCGGTTATTGAGAGTGATCGTGTACGGAACGAGTTGACCGCGCGTCACGTCACGCATTGGCGTCGTCTTGGAGATGGAGAGGGACCCTTCGGGCTCCGCGTCGAGTGGGATGTGGTTGTTGAAGAGCTGACTCGTACCGGGCGGCTGGCTGCCGTTCAGCCGGAGGTGCACATGATAAATCGTGCCCGCGCCCGGAGGAATATTTGTGTCGGGCGGGAATTCCGAAGGCTGCACTTCGCAAATCATGGGCGTGGCCGGCACCGCATCGGCTGGGGTACCCGGGCAGCCAGGGACGTCGAATGGCGGGGTTGAAGCATCGGATGCCGGAGGGATGATTTTGGAATACTGGGGAGCGAACATCGCGCCCGCTGCGCCGACGCGGATCAGGTAACTCCCCCCGGTCGGGCAGGCAATGTCGCTGAAGTTGATGTCAAACCTGTAGTAGCCGCCCCGGAGTGTGATCTGTCCCTGCTGGGCTGCGTCATCGAAGCAGCTGGACGGCAAAGGTTTCGCCGTTCGGGCGTCCAGCATCGTGAGTACAGCTCCGGCGATCGGGTCGCGTTCGATCGAGTCGTAGACGACTCCGTTTGGACGAATCGGCAAATTCACGCCCCCCAGATTGGCTCCGGGAGACACGACAATGTTCGTGATCCGTTGCAGTCCGTTGGTGAACGGCGAATCGGCGGTGCCGAGCAACGCCGTATTCGGCCCGGCGCCCGGCGCCCGGAGCCGCACTTCGTAACCACTGCCGGTAACATCGTTCGCCTCGAGACCCACGAAGCGATAGGCGCCGGCGTCGTCTACCAGCATGGAGTGCAACAGTCGTCCGTCGCGGAACAGGTCTACCCTCCAGTTTTCCAGCGCTTCTTCACTGAGGTCGAGAACCCCGTTGAAGTTCCCGTCGTGCCAGGCAAGCCCGTGAAAAATGGTGGTGCCCGGGAAGGCGCCGACAATGACGGATACACTGGCTGTCGCCGTTTGCGTCGACTGGTTCCATGTGACCCCGGCAGTGTTCGGGACGACGGTGTCGTCAACAAGGCCTGGCGCAAGCACGGCCTGGAACCGGAGTGCCACGAGCCCTCCCGGACTCAGCGGCCGGGCGATGGCCGAATAGTTGGCTGTGATGGTTGAGCCTGTGACCGTGACGCCGGCGGTCCCTCCATTCATCGTCGCGGACCCGTTGACATAGACCAGCGCGCCGGGTAGCGACGCATCAAGGTCATCGGTGATGACGATGTCGCCGGCGGGCACGACCCCGGTGTTCACCACGCGGACGACGTATTCCAGTCGAGCGCCGGGAACCGCGGCGCCGCCACCGACCACTACGACCTGCTTCGTGATCGAAAGCTGCTGTCCGGCGCCGACCGTGACCACGGTGGGCTCCGGCCCCGTCGCCGGATTGCCGTCTCCATCCGTACGGATATCGGACAGCTCCACGGTGTCCACGACAGCCTGATTCGTGATCATGGTGCCCGACGGTGTGCCCGCGTTGACGCGAAGGTCAAACTGCACCACCGCCGTAGTCCCCGCCGCAATCGTCCCGATGTTGACGCCTGCAACCAGCGGCGAGACCCCGGCATCCGGTTGGCCGAAGGGCGCCCCGTTCAGCCGCGTGGAATCTGCAAGGTATGTCGTGTTTGCCGGAACGCTGTCGCGCAGGATCACGCCGGTCGCGGGAGTGGAGGCGGAGTTCTGCACGGTAATCGTGTAGCGCAACACGTCGCCCGGGTCGACGACACCGGGAGTACCCTGATCGACGGACAAGGCGGCTCGTTTCTCCGCGTAGATCAGAGGCATGTCTCCTACGACGTCGCGCGTCGGATCATCGGGGGCCGGCGTATCCGGATCATCCGAAGGGTAGTCCACGATGCCCTGGTTGGGGGCCGTGACGAAGGCCTGGTTCGAGATCACAGTGCCGTTGATGGCACCCCGGTCCACGACGACAGCGAAGGTGACGGTCGCGACATTCGCCTGGCTGCTTGCCGGGCCGGCAAGCACCATACCGGGCGTTGGAACGGCCGGAGAATGGATGGACATTCCCTTGACCAGCGGAGAGAGGCCGCCGGAATCCGAAACGGTGCCCCCGTTCAAGGTGGTGCTGCCCGCGACGTAGGTTGTGTTGACCGGCAACGCATCGCGCAGCACCACGTTCGTGGCATTCTCGTTGCCGATGTTTTGTACGCTGATCGTGTAGTAAAGCCTGTCGCCCGCCTGCAGGGTATTCGGATCTCCCGTGACGTCCGTGGAGATCTTCTGGACGCGAAAAATCGGCGCCGTCTGGCCATTTGCCGGGACGGAACTCCAAATCAGTACCGCGAGCGCAAACAGCAGAGCCTGGCTGCGGATGGGGCCCTCGATTTTCCGCGGCTTTGCGGGTGAATTCGCGGATTGTAGTCGTGTGCAGCCTCTCCCCTTGAGAGAAGGGGCTGTAGATCGGCGGCCTACCCGCACGCCGGGATGAAAACAGCGACCTGTCGTCCTGACAGGTGCAGCCGTTTTTCCTCCAGCCGGCCCGGTCCTGCCGCAACGCTGAGAACGGCGGCTTCCATTTCCTGGACCTGCTGGCTGAGACCGTGGGAACCCCTGTCTTGCTGCGCGAAAGCCGCCGCGGGCATCCAGACAACAACTATCAGCGGCACTATGCCTTTCAATCTCTTCAACCTGACTCTGGGTCCCATTTCCTTCTCCCCTCGTGCGGCCTGGAACGTGTGGCCGAAGCATTCCGCTTTCCATAGGGACGACTGCTTGATTTTGTGAAGCTTAGGAGGCGGATAGGGGCCCTGGCTTCAAATCAACTAAGTTGATCGGGGTGTCCACTGAGCTGCTAAAGCGAGTCCGGACGGGTGCCGTGGTGTCCTATCGCGGCATTACTACGACCCGCTGGCAGGCGCGAGGACAAGGACTCCAACAGTCGTTCCATGTCGCAGAGAAGAGCCGGCGATCGGCAGGAACAGAGTACCAGGCAAAAAGTGCCTATCAATGGAAGCGCGGGAAGCGCGCGGAGCAGCGATAGACCTAGTCGCAGGGTCGCCTGCACGGCAGTCCGAATCCTGTCGCCCGGAGGAGGTCCAGATTTTCCCGGCCGCCTGTCGGCGGGCCAACGAAGGCCTGATAAGGAAATTCACAGTAGCCGGGCGTCGAGCCATCGAAGAGAACGATTTGCTGGTTTCCCCGATTGTTCGCCTGTCGACCGAGTTCGAGATCGAGTTGAATAGGCTGGCGATGTCATGTAGTCACAACCATGTATAATGTGGCCACTTGGCGCAACGGAGGTGAGGGCATTGGAAAAGCGGGTTGGCATCCGGGAATTGAAGGCCCAGCTCAGTAGTTGCATTCGTGCGGTCAAGGAGGGGCACACGCTTGTGATTACCGAACGTGGACGGGCCGTGGGCCGAATGACGCCGGTCGGCCAATCGCCTGAAGAGAGAATCGATTCTCTGGTCAGGTCCGGTGTCGTTTCATGGAACGGAAAGAAGTTGAAGGCCAGTCGACCGACGGCGAGGGTACGGGCGGGCCGCAAAACCCTTGCAGAGATCGTTTCGGAGGACCGTGACTGATGTTGTATCTGGACACGAGCGCGCTGCTGAAGAGGTACGTTGTGGAGCCCGGTTCCAATGAAGTGTCCGCGCTGATCGCCCCCCAGCAGGTTGTGGCCACCTGTGCTGTTGCCCGTGCTGAAGCGGCCTGTGCCCTCGCCAGAGCCGTAAGACTCGGATCGCTTGCCGCCGCCGCCGCCCGCCAAGCCCACAAGGTCCTTGGTCGAGAGTGGAAAAGCTACGTCCGCGTCAGAGTGACCGAAGCCTTGATCGCGAGAGCCGATAGTCTTGCCTGGGGGCATAAACTTCGAGGCTATGACGCGGTGCATCTGGCTGCTGCCCTTGAGTGGCAAGATCGCCTGAACGAAACTATCACCCTGGCGACTTTCGACAGGGAGCTGTGGATTGCCGCAGCAGAAGCCGGTGTCGCACGGTTTCCCGACCTGCTCTAGTTTCGCTCGCTTAACCCGGGGCTAAATTCTCAGCACGCCTCCGGCAAGCTTCGGCCGGGATCCTCCGGCCGCTCACTTTCCCAACGACTCTCGAAGAGCCCCGCTTTTTCAAAGAGGGTTCCGCAGCTATTTATTCTGCTTGATGAAAGCGAGTATCTGGTCGGAGACGGTCTTGTCGCTGCTGCCTATGGAAAACACTTCCGACATGTGACTCTCGCCCTTGAACCACATCATCGCGGGGCAATGACCCACGCCATCCTTTGCTTTTGGTCCGTCCAGCTTGCAAAGTTCGTCATGGATGGCGACGGATCGTGACGGCATGCCGTTGCCGGCCTCCGCGTCTATATCCAGTTCACCCCACGCCAGCGCGATTGCCGCCCGGGTTGAGTGGAATCCATCCTGCACCGTAAAAGCCGGTGCAGCTGCGGCTTCTCCAGCCTGTCCTGGCGCGCCTCCTCCGGGGCCGCCGCGCCCGCCACCGGGTCCCCCACGACCGCCGCCCGCACCGGGGCCGCCACGCCCGCCGCCCGGGCCGCCACGCCCGCCCCCTGCGTTGCCTGCTGCGGGTGCAGCCGCGGCCGCGCCGGTGGAAATCCACATCTTGCCGTCCCAGCGCCAGGGAGAGGTTCCAGCCAGGTCTTCACGCTGCTTTGCCGCACCGGCGCCCTGGTCCGCCAATGCGCTGCTGGGTCCACGGATGACTCCCGCCTGAATGTTGGCGTTGGCCAGGCATGTGGCTGCAGAGTTGGTGGCCGCCGCTCCGCGCCCACCGCCCGGTGCGGCTCCTCCGGCCGGGGCTCCGCCACGCGCGCCGCCGCCCGCACCGGGGCCTCCACGCCCGCCTCCGGTTCCGCCACCGCCGATATTAGGATGCGCTCCCGCGAATATCGCGCCCTTGACACCCAGCCCATAAAGGTCGGGACGGCCAATGTACTGGGTCAAAGGGCCGGTACCTGCCGAGTGCGCCATGATGAACATGTCGGCGGAGTTCCCTTTGTATTTCGCGGCGTTGGCCTCCAGATATCCGATAACGAGCGCAATGTTCTGTCCTGCTGCCGTGCCTCCACGCTGCATGGTGACGCCGACCATGCCGCTGTCCGCCGCCCATTTCCCGATGTTGTCGTAGAACATGTTGGCTTCAACAGACTGTTGCTCAATCTTGTTGCCGGCGCCTCCCGGAACAAAGATGAAGACCGTTCGGTTTGAGCCGCCCTTGTCCGGCACAAAAATGTCGATCAAGTCCTTGGGCTCGGGCCCGTAGGAAACGTCCCGGTAGACCGTCACACCCTGGTACAGCTTCACGTTCTTGTTCGGCGAGGCTGCATCGACCGGCCAATACGTGTTGTAGTCGTTCTTTCCGAATAACGGACGGTAGAGTTTTCCGGTGCAGCCGGGATCAACGACGCGTCCCATCTTGACCAGTTCTGCTTCTACCAATGGCGGAACCTGCGCCTGCAGCGTTCCCGCAGCGGCAATGGATATGACCACGGCAATTCCCAGCCCTAGGCTCATCTTCCCGGCCAGCACTCGCCAGGACGGACAGACTTGATGCTTCTTACCTTCCATGTTTTCTCCCCTACTGTTCAGGATCGGCACATCGACGCGGTTCTCTACGTTCCAGTTCCGCGAAATCCAGTGCCTGGCAATTCAGGAAATGAGTGTGAGCTTACACTTTCTCGCGCTGTTTTTTCAAAATACTGTCCCTAAACGGCGTCGATTGGCACGAAAGATCTCGCAAGGGTGTCTCGATTTCCGACCGGAACCGACGCTCCCTTCACGGAGTGGATCGACGGGGAATCGGAAAGAATACTTTCGGCCTTTGTGATAAATACGGAAACTGTGGACGAGCTGAAACAGGCGACATTCGGAGCTGTATACGTCGTTTTCGACGACGACCGCTGGCTGCACGCCTCACTCGAGTCGGTATACGACGAGTGCGATGTGATTGTCGTTCTCGTCGCGAATGCGCCATGGAACGGCCCGGAGAGAAACACGGACAAGACGGTTCAATGCACCCTCGCCTTTCCCGACCCTCTTAAGAAGATTCAGCTTCACCGAGGCGATTGGAAATCGGAAACGCAACAGCGAAACGAAGGGTTGCGCATCCTGAAGAAGCTTGGCGTGGACTACTGCTTCGTGGTCGATGCAGATGAGGTCTACAATCCGCTTCAGCTTCGGCGGATGATGGTTTTCGTGCCGTGTTTGCCGGAGATGGATTGCTGGCACATCTCCATGGTGACCTACTGGAAATCCTATCGTTATCGGATTGACCCGCCCGAACAGTTTCAGCCTCCGGTCTTTCTGCGTATCGGGAGGGCCCGCTTTGTCGAGCACCGGAACGCCAAGGGTGAGCGACACGCGCAGATACCGCGACATGTGGGCTTGATGCACCATCTCAGCTACGCCCGCACCGACGAGGAGATATGGCTGAAGATCCACTCGTTCAGCCATGCTGCCGAAGTGAAGCCCGACTGGTATGAGCGGGTCTGGAAAGGCTGGGACGACGATCATACCCTTCGGAATCTCAACCCCGCTTATCCGGGTGCGTATCAGGTCGCCGTCGAGCAGCACCCCGACGCATTGCCGCCAGTCTTACGACGTCTGTACGACGCGGAGACTGGACGGTGAACGTCTTCGCAATGGTGACGACGCGGCATTCCAGCAGATATACGGATTGCGCCATTTCCTCGTTGATCGCGCACACGGACCTGACGGACGACGACGAAGTCCTCGTGATCGACAACGACAACAACTATCCTGAGCTTCCGGAAAGTTGTCGGCAGCTTGTCCGGCTCCACCTCAACCCGGCGCCACGGAGTTTTGCGGCGAACCTCAACCATGTCATCGAACTGGCGCACGGCAGGAGAGCCGACGTCGTATTCCTGAATAACGACGTCGTGTTTCCGCGCGGCTGGTTTGAGCCGCTTCGCATCCGTGGCCCCTTCCTGCTGTCCCCGATTTCCAACGCGGAACTCCAGTACTCGGAAGGCGGATTGGAGTGCAAGCTGGGAATGGAGCTCGAGGACTACCTGGGCAAGGAGGACCAATTCCGGGCGGTCATTCGTCGCCACCGGAACCGGGCGCAGGGTTACCTGAAGGTGTTGTCCTTTCCGTTTTTTGCCGTGAAGATTCCCTACGACGTCTACTCCGTCGTGGGGTTGCTGGATGAGAGTTTCGGAATCGGGGGCGGCGAAGACAAGGACTACTGCATTCGCTGTTATCAGCAGGGGTTTGAGCTGAGGTTTGCCTTGAATTCCTATATCCTGCATTTCCAGGGGAAGTCGACCTGGCGCGGCGCCGAAACACGGGAGCAGACTGCCGCGCGAGACCGCTTCTATGTCGATCGCTTTCGTCAAAAGTGGGGACACTCCCTGGTTGAGGTTATGGTGCACAACAATCTCGACAAGCTGTCTCCCGAGCTGAAGCAGCTTTTTGACAACGGGAACTTTCGGGAGGTGATCGCCCAGCTGCAGGTGAAAGGTCTTTGACGGCGCCTGGAGCGTCGGGATCGTGCTGAATTTCCCGGGCAACTGTGCCCGCCCCGATTACTGCGACTGGCCGTGTCCGAGGGAGAAGCGAATACCTTTCAGGTAAGCGTCCAATTCTGCGCGTTCAACGTTTTTTCGAATGACCAGCGCCAGATCGGTCATCGGATCGTCGATGAGGCGCGCGATATCTTCGATTTTTGCTTCGACGCGAGCGAACTCCGCTTTCAGGATCTCGGCGTCGATCGTTGGAGCGGATGCGTTCTGTCCGGCAGCAGCGGGATTCGAGGGGTTCGCTGTTGCGGCGGCAACGCGGCTGCGCTCCGCTTCCAGCAGAGCTTTTGTTTTTTCCAGTTCCTCGGAAAGCCCGGTCTTCTGACGATTCATCTCCTCAATGCGGTCGTCGTATTGACGCCGGAGCTCCGCAACCTCCCCGCCAACCGCGCCTTTGGTTTCTTCGAGCCGGCGTTCCAACTTTTGGATCTCCGCCTGCGTTTCTTCGAGCCGGACCGTGGCGAGTCTCAGTTCTTCGGCCTGTTTTTTCTTCAGCTGAACATTTTCCTGTTGTAGCTCCTGCAACTCCCGTTCGATCGTCTGCCGGGCTTTTGCCGAGTCCGCTCCCTGTTTTTCCAGTTTCACGGCTGCCTCTTTGGCAGTGGATTCTTTTACCTCGGCAATGCGCCTCTCGAGTTCTTTGATCTTTGCGTGGGCCCTTTGCGACTCCTCCAGTTGCGCCGCCTGCCGCTCGAGATCGGCGGACTGAACACCTCTTAGAAGATCGATTTCCTTCTGTGCTTTTTCCAGGTCGCGCTCAAGCGCTTCCCGGGCGCGGGCGTCCTCCCGGCGTTCCTGTTCGTATTGGTCCGCGCGCTCTTTCCCAGCCGAGTCCCTTGCCTCGGTGATACGACGTTCCAGTTCCTGAATTCTCGCGCGGGCTCTTTGCGACTCCTCCAGTTGCGTGGCCTGTCGCTCAAGTTCGGCGGCCTGGACGCCCTTGAGAAGATCGATTTCCTTCCTGGCTTTCTGCAAATCACGTTCGAGCGCCTCCCGGGCGAGAGTATTCTCGTGGCGTTCCTGTTCGAGCAGGTCTTGATACTCCCTTTCAGCCAGGTCCTTCGTTTCGGAGATACGCTGTTCCAGTTCCTGTATTTTTGCGTGGGCCTTTTGCGATTCCTCCCGTTGGGCGGCCTGCCGCTCGAGTTCGGCGGACTGGGCGCCTTTTGAAGCGCGATCTCTGCCTGCGCTTTTTGGAGCGCTTCCTGGAGTTCCTCCCGCTTCTGTGCATTTTCGCGGCGTTCGCGCTCGAGCTGCCCGGCGTGCTCCTGGGCTGCTGCAGAGCGGATGCGGTCGATTTGCGCCGTCAGCTGCCGGACTTCCGCGGAGTGATCTTCAGTGGTCTGCAGAATGTGAGCGCGAGCGATCTCGACATTCGATTCCAGCTCGCGAATTTGCTCACGCGCATTCTGCAGGTCGCGCTCCAGCGTGTTACGACGGCTCTGGTTCTCATTTCGCTCCCGTTCGGTCAGTTCGGCGTATTCCTGGGCCGACGCGATCCGGATGTTTTCGACGTGCACTTTCAAACGCTGGATTTCTGCGGCCTGGGCATCTCGTTCCCGCAAGACTTCGGCGCGAGCTCTTTCGGCTTCTTCCGCTTCCTCCCGGCGATTTCGCACCGCTTCCGCGAGTTGTTTCTCGAGCTCTTTTGTCCGGGATCCGTCTTCTTCCTGTGCGCTTTGCGCTCCCTGCCCGATCGAACGGCGAAGCTTGATCATCTCTCCGGAAAGCTTGAGCTTTTCCTTTTCCCATTGAGCCCTGGCGCTGAGGAGAGCGTCTTCGGCCTGCTGCTTCGTTTTTACGGCCTCTTCGAGTCTTGTTTCCAGGCGCTCCCGAACAGCCTGGCCGGCGCGCATGGGGTTGTTTGCCCGCTCCAGCAACTCGGCAACGCCGCCCTGAAGCCGCGCTATTTCCTTTTCCAGTTTCGAACGTTCGCTGTGCCACTCCTGTTCGGCCTTCTTCAGTTTCTCTTCGCTGGCAACTTGAAGTTTCGCCAGGTCCGAGTCTTCGGCGCGAGGGGCCCTGCTGTCCCCGGGCTTTCGGCGCGAGTCGCGGTTTTCCGCCAGGGCGTTCTCGAGACGGTCGATCTCCGCATTCAAGCGCCGGCGCTCGTTACGCCACTTTGCGGATGCGGATTCGAGTTCCTCCTCAACCAGGGACTTCTGTTTCTTGGCGTCCCGGAGCTTGGACTCATACTGAGAATGGAGCTCCTCGTAGATTTCCTTACGCAGGGCTTCGTTATTCATCGCCGGGGATTATAGCAAGGAGACACGGATGCTATGCTTCTTCGATGTCCGCCATAGAAATTCGGAATCCGGCGACCGGAGAACGGGCAGGTTCCGTGGAGAGGACTTCCGTCGGCGAAATCGCCGATTTTGCGGTCCGAGCCCGCCGGGCCCAGGGGGCCTGGACCCGCCTGCCTTTTGAGGCGCGCGCAGAGGTGATCCGGCGATTTCACGACCTCGCCCTTGATCGTTCCGGGGAGGTCCTGGATGTCATCCAATCCGAAACGGGAAAGTCGCGCAGGGATGCGCTCGCCGAGCTGGTTACCGTTGCCGGTACCGCGCGATACTACCTCTCCCGTGGAAAGAGGTTTCTTGCGGCAAAGGGCAGGCGGGGCGCGCTCCCCCTCCTGACGCACTCGACGCTCGATTATCACCCCCACGGCGTGGTGGGTTTGATCGTTCCGTGGAACTATCCGTTTCTGCTGAGTATCGGCGATGCGATTCCCGCCCTGCTGGCAGGCAATGCCGTGCTCCTGAAGCCCTCAGACCTGACCCCGCTTTCCGCAGTTCTGGGAGGGCGGCTGCTGAATCAATGCGGCCTGGATCCGGATCTCCTGGGCATCGTTCAGGGGGGCGCAGAGGCCGGCACCGAACTTCTTCGTCATATCGACTATGCCGGATTTACCGGCAGCGGTGCCAACGGCCGCAAGGTTGCGGTCGCCGCCGCCGAACGGTTAATCCCGTTTTCGCTGGAGCTTGGCGGCAAAAAATCCCATGATCGTGCTGAAAGACGCCCCGCTGGAGGAGGCTGCTGAAGGGTTACTGGCCGGAGCATTTTCCAACGCAGGCCAGACCTGCATTTCGATCGAACGCGTTTATGTGGAGTCCGAGGTCTTCGATCGCTTTGCCCGCCTTGTGGCGGATCGGACGAAGGCGCTCAAATTAGGGTGGTCCAGATCTTTTGATATGGACGTTGGAAGCATGATCCACGCGAGCCATGCAGCGAAAGTTCAGGCGACCATCGAGGCGGCCGTGCGGTCCGGCGCATCGGTGCTGGCGGGCGCAAAACCGAGGCCGGATCTCGGTGCAGCATTCGTCGAGCCTACCGTTCTCGCGCAAGTCGATCGCCGCGCGCCGATCGCCATGGAAGAGACGTTCGGGCCCGTCGTTTCCCTGCATCGGGTCGCGACCAGGGAGGAGGCGATTGCCCTCGCCAACGATTCCCCGTATGGGCTGAACGCTTCGGTTTGGGCGGGCGGCGCCGCCCCTGCGATGGCGATTGCGCGCCGCCTCGAGTCCGGGTCCGTGGCCATCAACTCCACCCTCATGATCTATAACGCGTTCGACCTTCCCATGGGCGGAGTCAAGCAGAGCGGGATCGGCCGACGCCACGCAGAGCACGGAATTCTCCGCTACACGCAGGCCCAAAGCATCGTCCGCAGTTTCGAGGCAGGAG
>CAWIJI010000009.1:0-315165 GCA_963836435.1 uncultured Acidobacteriota bacterium
TAATGCAAACCTTACCTATACGCTCAATGACTTCTGCCCTGAAACGCGGCGCCTCTATCCACCTTGGCAACGCCGTAAAAGAGACCCAGTGACAATGCAAAACAACTTCGGCGCGACAGTCGGGGGACCTCTCAAGATCCCGGGGCTACAGAACTCTCAACAGAACAATTTCAACCTCAGTTTCACGGGACAAGAAACAGCTCCGCCTTACGATTCCAATACTGACGGTCCCGAATTTGGCGGAGCGAGCCGGCAGATTTCTCCAGGCGCTGGCTCAGGGTCGGAACGACGGCTGCGCCGGTTCAGCTTTACGATCCACAAACTGGGGTCGCTCCTTTGTCAACAACCAGATTCCGATCACCGAATCAATCCGGCAGCTGCCGGCTGCTCGCGTAGATTCCAGAGCCCAATCTTCCCGGCGATACCCGAAATCTTCCATACACCACCACAAACACAGCGACAGCGAGAATGCAATTTTCGCGTCCAACACACGTTCCCAGCCCCAGCAAACAACGCGGACAACGGGGTGGCGGGCGGAGGAGGCCCCGGCGGGCGGCGGACCACGTGGCGGAGGACGCGAGCGGAAGCTCTGAGCGTTCAGATTCAATATCCAACGATCCAGCGAGCACACCAAGATCCGTTACCGGCTCGGCGGAGACAGCGGGCCGGCGGGCCTCGAATACACAAGTTCAGTATTCGAGGCCGGTCTTCCGGCTACAGAGCCAGATGCAAGTTAAGCTTCAACCGGAATCACACCGTCAGCACCAATTCTTTTGCTAATAATAGGAATGTTGCAGGACTCCGGGAATTACCGGCGTTTCCAGACCGATCCGCAGACTGGGGCGTACTGACACTGTCCTTTACCAACTTCAGTTCGCTGAATGATCGGACGCCGTCAAATACCAACAATAACCAGTTTCGGGCCTCCGATCAGTTCTCGCTGGAACTGGCGCAGCCCACACCATTCGGTTCGGCGGGGAGTACACAAAGAAACACAAACAGCGTACACAGCACCACCGGAAATCCGCGCGGGGCACCATCACTTTCACCGGCGCCGCGACACAGTCGCCGGAGATGAACTGGGCACTTCTGTAGCGGTTTCGATTTCGCCGACTTTCCTCCTCGGGCTTCCTCAGCAGACCACGCCTTCAATACGGCGCCAACGGAGACACCTTTCAGAACCACGGATACAGCTTTTACGTTCAGGATGACTGGCGCGTGGCGTGGCAACCTGACCTTGAATCATTGGACGTGCGCTACGAGTTTGTGTCGCCGGTCACGGGAAGCGTCAACGTCTTGTCAACCTGGATCGTGGCGCCGGATATTCCGCCGGCTGTCGTTCCGGTCTTTCCCGGGCAAAACGGACCCTATAGCGGCAAGCTTCCCAACAGCCTCGGTCAGAGCCGACTGGAACAACATCGTACCAAAATCGCGCCTTGCCTGGTAGTGCGCCCGGAAGATTCGTCGTGCGTACCGGCATGGCATCAGTTACAACCCCGGCGCTTACACCAACATGGCAAACCAATTCTGTGAGGACAGCCTCCTTTCGCCGTAACGCATACCATGCGTGCAATACGGATCAAGTGCAGCCACGGAACAAACTGCACGATCCCGCCGATCTTCTCCGCTCACCTTGCAGAACGGGTTTCCGGCACTTGCCGCCTCCACCCTCGCCAACAACTTTGGGGTCGACCCCAAATACGTATCGGTTACGCGCAACAATGGAACCTGGACCTCCAGCGCAACCTGCCGTTCAACATTCAGATGAGTCTGGACTACACCGGGGTGAAGGGAACGCATCTCGATGTCGCCCAGGCCCCGAACCGCACGGAAACCGGTTTGCGGATCGCGAGCGTTCAACCCTTCACGTGGGACACGTCCGTTGGGAATTCCATCTATAACGGCGGTGTCCTTCAGCTCAACCGCGGTCAGCAGGGGGATCCAGATCGGGGGAACCTATACCTTCTCGAAAATGCTCGATGACGTGTCCAGCTCTACGGGAGGCACCGGCACGAACGTGGCGCAGGACGCGTTCAATCTGCGGGCGGAAACGCAGGCTCCAGCGGCGACCGCCGTCACGTGTTCAGAGCAATTACCTGGCGGATCCCCCTTTTGGGCGGAACAAGCCGTTTCTCAATAAAGACAATATGCTGAACCATTTGTTCGGCGACTGGCAACTGAACGGTACAGTCAATTTCAGTTCGGGAGCGCCATTCACCCCGCGCGTAACGGGCTCGACGTGCGACATTGCCGTCGGAACCAATGCCACGCTGCGGGCCAACTACAGCGGCGCCCCCATCAGCGTCAGCAACCCGACCGTCGATCGATGGTTCAACACGGACGCGTTCTCAGCACCGGCGGGTTGCGCCTATGGGACAGCCGGCAGGGACATCATTCGTGGCCCCGGTGGGCGCTGTTTAACATGACGTTAAACAAAGGCTTCCGACTTCGGGAGACGCACACTCTCGACCTGAGGATACAGGCCAACAACGTCTTCAATATGGTGACTTACGGCGGCATTAACACCACGGTGAATTCCACGCAGTTTGGTCAGGTCACTTCTGCGTCGCCAATGCGCCAAGTCACAATCCAGGCCCGTTACCGGTTCTAAGGAGACAGAGCCATATGAAACGAAACATGCTGATCGGATTCCTGGACAGCTGCACTCAGGTGCGTCGGTCCTGGTGGCCTCCGGAGCTTCGCAAAACCCGCCTCAGGTACCGGACAACAAAGTGTTCACCCTGAAGGCCGACACGGAACTGGTGCTGGTTAATGTCCAGGTGCGGGATGGGAAGGGCAATTTCGTCCGGGATCTTAAGTCGGAAGATTTCACCGTAACGGAGGATGGTAAGACTCAGAAGGTGCTTTCGATGGATGTCGAAAACACCGATGCTGTCGCCGAGAGCGGGGACCTTCAAGCCGTGAACCTGCTGGGCAATCTTAACGGCGCCACCGCCAGCCAGATTCAAACCGAAGTCAAAGCGCGGGCGCAACAGCCATCGGCTCACCAATATACCAGGGATTCATTCCGGGATCGCCGTCTTGATGGTCCTGTTCTTCGATCTCACCTCCATGCAACCGGAGGAAATCAAACGAGGTGTGGAATCCGCCGAGAAGTTCGTCGATGAGCAATTAAAGCCATCGGATCTGGTCGCCGTCGTCTCGCTGTCGACCCGATTCAACACGGATCAGGACTTCACGAATAACAAGGAAGAGCTGAAGACGGCGATCGAAGCGCTCGATCCGGATAGCGCCAACGGCTTCGAGGAAGGCGCAACGGCGGATGACGCCGCAGCAACCGATGAGGCAAGCACCGACGATACGTTCACGGCGGACGACACCGAAACCAATACCTTCAACACCGACCGGAAGCTCGATGCGCTGCGCACCATGTTCGAAACGCTTCAGGGAATCGATCAGAAAAAGTCCGTCGTCTTTTTCAGTGGCGGGCTGCGAACCAGCGGAATCGATAACCAGACCTCGCTGCGCGCGGCGATCAATGCCGCAGTTCGCTCCAACACGTCGATATACCCGATCGACGTTCGTGGCCTGCAGGCGATCGTGCCGGGTGGTAACGCCTCTCAGGCAAGCCGGCGTGGCCAGGGTCTCTTCAACGGGCGCGGCGTGCGGGGGCAGTTCACTCAACAACAGCAGTCGCAGGATACTCTGGTGACCCTTGCTGCCGACACCGGAGGCAAGGCGTTCATGGACTCCAATAATTTCTCGCCGGCCTTTACGAAGATCCAGGAAGACACTGCCATGTACTACGTGCTGAGCTACGTCAGCTCGAACAGTACGAAGGATGGACGTTACCGTCAGATCCGGGTCACCGTTAAGGGAAAAGACCTTCGCGTCGATGCACGAAGAGGGTACTACGCCGATACCGACTTCCAGCACCTGGCGAAGGAAAGCAGGGACAAACAGCTTCAGGACGAACTTGCCGCCGATCTCCCCAGTACCGATCTGCCGGTGTACCTTTCGACGGGATACTTCAAGTTGGACGATACGCGCTACTTTGTTCCCGCCTCGATCGTTGTGCCAGGCAGCGCAATCCCGTTCGCCCATGAAAGCGATCAGGACAAGGCGACGCTCGACATTCTTGGCGCGGTCATCAACCCGGGCCGAGATCCGGCAGCAGATCCGGGAGACCGTGGCGGGCGCGGGGGCCCCGGGGGCCCTGGAGGGGGTCCTGGAGGTCCCGGGGGCGGCCGTGGGGGGCCGCCATTCCAGCAGCAGGGCCCAAGGATTTTCGGGCAGATCAAAGACACCGTCAAACTGGCGCTGAACACGTCGCAGGACGTGAAACGCAAGAACGTTCAGTACGAGACGGGCTTCCTGCTGCCGCCGGGCCGTTATCAGCTGCGATTTATCGTTCGTGAGAATGAAACAGGCCAGGTGGGTTCGTTCGAAACCGATATTATTGTTCCGAACCTGCTGCAGGCTCCGGTCAAGATCAGTTCGGTTGTGGTTTCTTCTCAGAAACAGCCGGGAAAGCAGAAAAAGGACAATCCGCTGACCCGCAATGGGACCGAACTGATTCCTAACGTGACCCACGTCTTTTCCAAGGACCAGCACCTCTATCTGTTCTACGAAGTGTACGATCCGAAGCATCCGGATCAGGTGGACGTCAAAGACAAGACCGCCGCTCAGCTCGTGACGAACGCCACGTTCTTCAAAGGCGATGCAAAAGTCTTCGAAACACCGCGGATCGAAGTGAATCAAGTGAATACGCCGGATCGTCACGCTGCCGCCGTCGAACTGGATGTGCCTCTCTCGGCGTTCAAGTCGGGCTTCTATACGTGCCAGATCAACGTTATAGACGAGGCCGCGGGGCAGTTCGTGTTTCCGCGGTTAAGCCTCCTGGTGCGATAGCTCGTTATGCCGGGCGTAACGAGAATTTTGTTCCCGCAAGGCATAACAGCCAGGCGCCGCTGGCACGCCTCCGGCGTGCTCTGGAGTTTAGACATTTGAGTGGCACCTCGGAGGCTGCTGAGAATTTAGCCCCGGGTTAAGCGAGCGCAACCCGGGGTTGCCTTCCTTTCACGCCTCCAGCGTGCAAAATGTCTAAACTCCCAGGCGCGAGGCGCCGCGGAGGACAGCGAGCGCGCGGCTGTCGCGCCGCGCAAGCGCCCGAGCCGGGGTCCGGGGCAGAGCCCGTGTATTGGGATTCCCACATCCATCACAATCGTGTTCATCACTGGTTTTCTTCGCTGCGGAAAGACGGCTTCGCGACGTGTGCGATTACGCAGGGGACGCTTTTGCGGGCCCACATGAAAACCGCTGCGGATTCGAGCGCGGCGGCCGCGTGGAAGACGCTTCACTCCCTCTCCGCTCATCCCAAACACGAGTGGTGGGATGACCCGCTGAGTTTTCTCGACGTACCGCACCGTCACTTGCAAGGAAGCAGCCACCGACGCCTATCTGGCCGAACTGGCACGCCTGCGCAAAGCGCGGCTGGCTACGCTCGACTCCGCGTTGGCCGCCCCGGATTCCGACGTGGCCGTTCTGCTGCCGGAATAGGATGCTCAGCTATCCACCGTGGCCGAGAGCGTGAAAATGTTTTTCCGCTTGAACGTTATAACTTTCGTGGGTACGATCCATTGCATGGTCATTGAGGTAAAACTTCGCAAAGTTGGGAACTCTATCGGCCTGGTGTTGCCGAAGGAGGCCCTGGCACGGCTCAACGCCGCCGAGGGAGACACGGTCACGCTGACAGACGCGCCAGGTGGCGGCTTGAGGATGACGCTAACTCCGGAGGGGCAGGAGCAGTTCGCCAGTCAGATGAAAGCAGCTCAAAAGGTGATCCGCCGATACCGCAACACCCTTCGCGAACTGGCTAAGTGAAGGAACCGCAGTGGGTGATGCGGGAGACTGTTCTTGCCCTGCAGGAACGCCTGCTTGCAGAGTTTGGCGGCCCCAGCGGGCTTCGGGACGAAGGTCTGATGGAATCGGCGCTGAATCGCGCTCGCAACCGTTTCTTCTACGAGAAAGCTAATCTCTTTGAACTGGCTGCCGCTTATGCGTTCGGGCTCGTCCGGAACCATCCTTTTCTTGATGGAAACAAACGTATCGGCTTCGCGACCGCGATCGTTTTCCTGGAAGTCAATGGCGCCGAATTCCACGCGAATGAGGCGGATGCCGCGCTGCAGACTCTCGCCCTTGCCGCCCATGAACTGGACGAGCGGGGTTATGCCGAATGGCTTCAGGCGAACTCGCGCAAACCTCGAGAAAAGCTCCGGCGTGATAGCAATTAACGCTCAAGTTTGACGAGCAGGGCAAAACCTTCGCGCAGGCTGTGCTTCGAAGGACGCTCGAGATTCCCCGGAATCTCGAGGTAGTCCGAACAAGCGAGGTGCGCCAGGTAGGATCGGCGATTTTTGAGGGGTTTCCCGGTTGGGGGCGTAGAAGAAGTCTTACGTTATGTTTTGGGAATCGTTGTATTTTTCGGGTTACACGGTGTTCCGGCCATCACCCTCTTCATTTGACTACCCAACGACCGTCTCCAGGGCGGATTGCCGCCCGCCAGACATATGAAGGTCTTCAAGGGGCCTCTGCCGGGAATCTACCCGCCTCGGTCGTGAGTGCCGACGGAGGACACCTCGGTGACGTGGGACGCGTGGTCGAGGCGTTGATCGGCCTCCGGTACGAACCGATTCTCGTCAGGGCATGGCACTGGTTCTAATGGGATCGCAGCGTGTCACGCGCGACTTTGACTTCGAAATTCCGAACCCGGCCGAACGTCTGCAGGATCTCGTCGCTGTGTTCTACGACCGCGAGTTCGAACTCGATCCCGAATAGACGAGGCCGGCCAGGTTACCGTCGCGACGACAACCGTCGTGTTGCAACAAGTCGGCTTCGGCGGGATGCACCGGCAAGGGCAGGGCATCCTTTTACAAGTGGTCCACGGGCCTGCGAATCGATCTGTTGTTCGACTTTCCTATTCCCGCCGCGGTCTTGGCTGAAAATGCGACCGAAACGAAGGCTCTCCATCTGGAAAGAGCGTGGAGTCAAGGTCACGGGGAAGGGCATGCGCGGTGGTCACAACATGCAGGAAGGCGCCCCGGCGCCGGTTCTTGCGGAGCTTCAGGCGTTTCTCAAGTAAAGCCCGCTGCCTGAAGGCACCTTTTCGCTATCTCAACGCAAAGGTGAACAGCGCCGCACCGCACTGAATGCTCACGTACTGCTTTCCGTTTGCCATGAACGTCATTGGGCCCGCCGAAACCGATGGCCCCAGGTTTGTCTCCCACAACAGCTTTCCATCGCGGGCATCCAGCGCAACGAACTGCCCGTCACGGCCGCCTGCGAACAACATGTTCGACTGCGTGGTCAACACTCCGCCTTCGGTCGAGGCAGCCGACAATCGGAATGTCCATCGGCGATCGCCCGTACGGGGATCCATCGCAATGATCGAACTAAAGACCTCCTCATTCGCAGCACCGCGTCCGGGCCCCTGCCCCATGAATCCCTGGCCTTCGCGGTAGACGAGCAACTCACCCTTCCGATAGGTGCCGGAACTGTTTTCCCACGCCGGGATGTAGAACAAGCCGGTCACCGGGCTGAAGGAGGGGCTGTACCAATTCGTGCCGCCCTGGTTGCCGGGGTATATCAAGGTGCCTTGTGGCGTCGGCAGACTCTCGGCCGGCCGAATCGGCCGGCCCTTTGCATCGAAGGCCGAATACCAGTTGGTTTTGACAAACGACTTGCCCAGCAGGAACTCCCCGCTCGTACGGTCGAGAACGTAAAACACGCCATTTCGATTCGCCAGCATCAACACCTTGCGCGGCGTGCCGCGAAACGTGATATCGGCCAGCACCGGAACCTGAGTCGAGTCCCAGTCGAACTGGTCATGTGGAGAGAACTGGTAATGCCACCGCAGTTTCCCCGTGTCGGCATCCAGCGCGATTACCGACGAACTGTACAGGTTGTCGCCCATCCGGTTATCGCCGTTGTAGTCCGGACCCGGATTCCCCGTGCCCCAATAGGTCAGATTCGTCTCGGGGTCATAGGATCCCGTCGTCCAGATGGGCGCACCGCCGTGCAGCCAGGAATCATTCGGCTTCCCGTCCTGGCCTTGCCAGGTCTCGTAGCCGGGTTCCCCCGGTCCGGGCACGGTGTAAAAGCGCCAGACTTCCTTGCCGGTGTTCACGTCGAACGCGGCCACGAAGCCCCGAATACCGTACTCGCCGCCTGCGGGGCCAAGGATCAGCTTGTCCTTAACGACGATCGGCGCGACAGTAAACGAATATTGCAGTTTCTGGTCGGCGATGGGGGTCTTCCACAGCTCCCTGCCCGTCTTCGCGTCGAGCGCGATCAGCTTGGCATCGAGGGCCGCGAGGAATAGTTTGTCGCCGAGGATTGCCAGGCCACGCGACAACTTCCACGGCGTCCGGACGCCCTCCTCGGGCCGATGCGAATACTGCCAGATCGTCTTGCCGGTCGCGGCATCCAGCGCGAACACGTCGTTGGGGCTCTGCACGGTATACAGGACTCCATCCACCACGATCGGAGTTACCTCGTGCTTTTCGACAGAACGCGACTGGAAGACCCAGCTCAGCTTGAGATCACGGGCATTCTCCGGGTTGATTTGCGTCAGGGGACTGTGGCGCTGGCTATCGAGACCACCGGAATAGGTCAGCCAATTCTGCGGCTCGTCGTCGGCGCGCAGGATCCGTTCGAAAGGAACGGCTTTAACAGGCGCTTCACGGCCTGGACCTCCGGGCCCTCCGCGTCCCCCTTGAGCCCACAGTGGCGCGGTCATTGCAATCAGCAGTAGCAAACGGCGCATCACGGATCACCCTCGCTTAGAAGATTGCGGCTATCGTAACACTGACAACCGTGCGGACAAACGATCGGGTGCCGTACCGAGGCAATAACGTAAAACCAGTTTTAGCGCAGCTTGCAGGGGATCGATTTATGCCAGCGGCAGTCTAGGATCCAGGTCACTTGTGGGCCCGCGAATCATGGATTAGATTGCGCGGCACGATTCGTGGGAAAGGAATCACCTCAGCGGATCACACAAAAGACTGAACCTCATGACGGGGACTGCTGAAAATTCAGGAGGCGGATCTACAAGACTGGCGTGGATCCTGCTGTTGGGAATAGTTCCGATCCACTTTTTGTGTTTCTATTGGTGGGCGGCGCAGGACTATTACTTCAGCGGGGATGCTCTCTATTATTTTTCCCGGCAAGTGCATTCGCTCTCGGACCTGGCGGCGCGCTTTTTGTCTGTCGATGAGCTCTATCAATACCGTCCGCTGACCTACGTCTTCTTCAGCTTCGTGCTGCTGCCGCTGTTTGGAACCCATCCGCAGCCGTACCACGTCACGGCCTATGTGTTTTCGGCGATCAACATTCTCCTGGCCTGCGCTGTGGTGTATTACTCGGTGGGAAGAAATAAGCAGGTGGCGTTGTTTGCGGCGATTTTTCTTCTGCTCAATCCCGTCAACTTCTTTCCGTCGTTTGGCCCGACGTTCATCGACCAGTGGCTCTCCTCATTCTTCTATTTCGCGACGCTGTTGATCGTGTTTGGCGAATCAACGAAGCTCGCAGCGATTGCGCCCGTCACCTTTCTTCTCGCGCTGCTTTCGAAAGAGCACTCGATCATGCTTCCGGTGCATGCAACGCTGGTTTTGCTGGCGCGCAATACAACGTACCGGGACACGTTTAAGAAGACCAGGAATCTGTGGATTGTCCTGACAGTCTTCGCCGCTTTCCAGTTGGCTATTCGCCACGGGAACGCGTTCGCCCCTGAAGGGACGAATCCGAACCTGCAATTCAGTTTTTCCCTCTCGCGCATCATGGAGCTGCTGAAAGGAGCCAAGGCGGCCATTTTTTATCCTGAAAACTACCGGCATGATCAGTGGATCGGTTTTGGGCGATGGATTCGGCTGGCGTCCTTGATACCCCTGTCGGCAGCGGTCTTGATTGCAGTGAAGCGGAGACCGAGGCTGGCGATGGCCGGGATATTTTGGATTGCTCTCTCTCTTGTGCCGGTGGCGTTTCTCCATCAGGCGCCCGCCCCGCGACATTACTATCTTGCATTACCGGGTCTGGCGATTCTATTTGCCTGCGCATTCCAGTCCTGGAGGGCGATGGCGGCGGTGACGCCCTTGCTCGCGATCGTGACGCTGACGAATGTCCACCTGTATGAGCAGGAGTCCTGGATTGCGGTGGGGGCCCGTCTCACGAAAGAGTATTTGGGCCGCATCGAGACCATAATCGGCGAAACGGGGCGGTCGTCGTTTTATGTGATACCCGGCGGCGATCCCTATTTCTACTGGCATGTTGATGCCGGCGCCGCACTGCCCAGCCTGCTCGGGCGTCACGCAACGTTCCGTTTTGCGGCATTGAAGGAGCCCCTGGAGACCCAGGAGTGGTTGAACAATGGCGTCAACGTGGTCCTGGCCCGTAATGGAGAGATCATGGATGCACTGAAGGCAGGGCAGTTCCCGCCGCCCGCACATCAGAACGTGTGCTTCCTGATCCGCAAGCTTGTCGCGACGGCGAAGGAGTGTGCGGTTCTTTTTCGAGGCCAGCCGTTGGACGAAAGCAGCGGATCGCTGGCGACACCGAATCATCTGCCGATCTTTGAAGTGCCGGAAGGCGTCGCGACGTTGTCCAGAGTCACAATCAGGATAGCGGCAGATGGCGGTCTTTTTCTCCGCCGCGCCGTCCGGCTCGACTCCAAATCGCCGGGCATGACCGTCGAGCTTTATGGACAGCGAGGGACAAGCTTTAAAAAAATATTTGCCCGGCGGCTCAAACCGGGAGAACGCTGCGAGTTGCTCTACTCCATCGCGCCTGATGTATTCGACCACGCCGTTCTCCGTATCCAGCCGGCGGGCTCCCTTTCAGGGGGCCAAAACGATTGGCTCCTCTGGGAGCGCTAGCAGCCGCGACCCGAATTCTGTGCGTATTAAGCCGGTGACCGCAGCGCCCTGCGTAGAGCAACGCCGTCAATTCGGGCTGTCCTTCCGTGAGGCTATCCCCCTGTACAGCAACGCCTTCGTTGCGCTGCCCTTTCCGATGCATTAACCTGACGGCCCATGTCCACCATCACAACTACAGCTGGCGCCGTATCGGCGGATCATGCCGGAATCGGCGGTCATCCGCGAGGACTGACCACACTGTTTCTGACAGAGTTCTGGGAGCGTTTCAGTTTCTATGGCATGAGGTCGCTGCTGACCCTCTTCATGACGGCGACGGCGGCAAGCGGCGGGTTGGGCATCGACGTTCCGACAGCCGCAGCGATTTATGGATTCTACGGCGCCGCCGTCTACTTCATGGGAATTCCCGGAGGTTGGATTGCAGACCGGCTGCTGGGACAGCGCAATGCCGTGCTCTACGGCGGAATCCTTATCGCGTGCGGTCACTTCAGCATGGCGATCGATTCGCGAACGACGTTCTTTGCGGGGCTGGCCCTTATCGTGCTCGGCACCGGCCTGCTCAAGCCAAACATCAGCGCCATCGTCGGCCAGCTTTATGCGGCCGATGACACCCGGCGCGACGCGGGCTTTTCGCTCTTTTACATGGGCATCAACATGGGTGCATTGCTCTCGCCACTGGTGTGCGGGACCCTGGGAGAAAAAGTCGGCTGGCACTGGGGTTTTGGGGCTGCCGGCGTGGGGATGACCTTCGGCCTGATCCAATACGTGCTTGGAAGAGCGCGCCTCGGCACTGCCGGAATGCTTCGGGAGAAGCCGAAGAACGCCGGCATGTTATGGCTTGGAGTGTTCTTCGCGATCGCGGCGCTGTGCGCCGTGTTTTACTTGCTCTGGGACTACCGCGACTACGTTCTTCTGGTTGGCACGATCGGGGTGTTCACCTGGCTGCTGCGGCAGGGAAGAAATTCGGTCGAAACCAAACGCATCTGGGCGGTTATCGCGTTCTTTATTTTCGCGATGTTGTTCTGGGCGGGTTTCGAACAGGCGGGGTCGAGCCTGACGTTGTTTGCGGATCGCTTCACCAACAATTCGATCCTGAACTGGGATATTCCTGTCAGTTACTATCAGACCCTCAATCCGTTTTTCGTCATTGCTCTGGCCCCGGTTTTTGCGTGGCTGTGGGTCAAGATGGGAAGCCGCGCGCCGTCGAGCCCAGCCAAATTCGTGCTCGGCCTGATCTTCCTGAGTCTTGGGTTTGTCATCATCGCCGGCGCCGCCCTGGTCTCGGCAAATGGCGGTGGCTCCCGCGTGAGCCCGATGTGGCTGGTGGCGCTCTACGCCGTCCACACGATTGGAGAACTCTGTCTCTCCCCGGTGGGGCTGAGCACGGTAACAAAACTCGCTCCGGACCGCATGGTGGGAGCGATGATGGGTGTATGGTTCCTCGCAGCTTCTCTTGGTAATTTCCTGGGCGGCAGCATCGCCGGCCTTTTCGAAAAGCTCGCTCTGCCGCAATTGTTCGGCGCGGTCGCCGTAACGACAGGAGTCTCCGCCCTCGTCCTTTTGCTGATCATCAAACCCATTCGCAAACTCATGGGTGGAGTGCATTAACGGAGTGGTCCATGAAACGCCTTCTTCTGGTTGCGCTGCTCAGCGCTTCGCTTTCAGGCTGTAACGGGTCTTCCGGCGGATCCGCCACTGCGGAAGACGCGAAACAATTCATCGACGAGGTTAACGCGACGGCGCTGAAGCTCGGGCTGGAAAGCAGCCAGGCCTCGTGGGTCCAGGCCACCTACATTACCGATGACACCGTAGCCATCAGCGCGCGAGCCAGTCAGGCCTACATCGACGCGATGACAAAATTCGCAAAGGAAGCCGTGAGGTTCGATAAGGTGGCCGTCCCGGACGACATTCGCCGCCAACTGAATCTGCTCAAGCTGTCGCTGACGATGGCCACGCCGTCGGATCCCAAAGAAGGCGAAGAGATGACCAACTGGCATCGAAGCTGGAGGCCACCTACGGCAAAGGCAAGTGGTGCGAAGACCCGAAGAACGAGAAAAGCTGTCTCGACATCGACGGGATCACAAACGAGATGGCGGGAAAGTTCGACGAGAAACGCCTGCTCAAGGCTTGGGAAGGCTGGCGCACGATTGCTCCGCCGATGCGCAAGGACTTCGCGCGCTTCGTCGAATTGTCCAACAAGGGTGCCCGGGAAATGGGCTTCGCCGATACCGGCGACATGTGGCGCTCAGGGTACGACATGCCGGCTGCGGAATTCACCAGGGAAGTCGACCGGTTGTGGGGTCAGGTGCGTCCTCTGTATCTCTCTCTGCATGCCTACGTGCGGATGAAACTTCATGAGGAATATGGCGACATCGTTCCTGCCGGCGGACCGATACCCGCACACCTGCTGGGCAACATCTGGGCGCAGGACTGGACCAACCTTTATCCTATTCTCAAGCCCGATCACGCCGACAAAGGGTATGACCTGACCAAGATTCTGAAAGACAGGAAAATTTCTCCACAGGAAATGGTGAAGATCGGCGAACGCTTCTACACGTCGCTGGGCTTTGCGCCTTTGCCGGAAACATTCTGGCAGCGCTCTCTGTTCGTCAAACCGGTGCGATCGAGACGTTGTTTGCCATGCGAGCGCCTGGGACTGGACAACCTGGAGGATCTGCGCATCAAGATGTGCATCCAGGCCCGACGGACGAAGACTTCCGAACCATCCATCACGAACTCGGCCACAACTTCTATCAGCGGGCTTATAACGACGCTGCCGCTGATGCTTCAGGGCGGTGCCAATGACGGATTCCACGAGGCCATTGGCGACACCATCGCCTTATCGGTGACGCCCGAATACCTGGTCAAAATCGGATTGATCGACCAGGCGCCCGACGCCTCGCATGACATCGGACTCCTGCTTTCCGGATCGCGCGCTGGAGAAAGTGGCGTTTCTGCCTTTCGGGCTGTTGATCGATCAATGGCGCTGGAAAGTATTCTCGGGAGAGATCTCCCCGGCCGATTACAACAAGGCCTGGTGGGCACTTCGGCTGAAATATCAAGGCATCGCCCCCGCGACAGCGCGCGGCGAAGAATTCTTCGATCCCGGAGCCAAGTACCACGTGCCTGCCAACGTGCCGTACACGCGCTACTTCCTGGCGGACATTCTTCAGTTCCAGTTTCATCGCGAGCTTGCCAAAGCTGCCGGCTGCACTACAGCGCTGCACCGCTGTTCCATATACGAAAGTAAGGAGGCCGGCAGGAAGCTGAACGCGATGCTGTCGATGGGCCAGTCCCGGCCCTGGCCGGAAGCGCTCGAAGTGATCGACCGGCTCCAGACAAATGGACGCGACAGCGATCATCGACTACTTCGCACCGCTTAAGGCTTGGCTGGACGAACAGATCAAGGGGAAACCTGTCGGCTGGTAGATACCAAAGGCTCTGAGTTATGCTGCCAACTTCATGAGCTTTCGCTGAAGGTCTCTGTCGCGTCAAGGGACGCGACCCTCTCGCCGGCATTCGACAGCCGTCGAGGTCCCAACGCGGGATGTTCTGCTGATCCTGAAACGCAAGCAGCGAAGCTCAGTGTCGATTTCGATTTGCAGGAGTTGGAGCAGGGAATGAACCAGTGTTCTCAATGTCACGTGAGTCTGCCGGCATCCGCCCGGTTTTGCACGGAATGTGGTGGTCCTGTTGCTGTAGCCGAGTCGTTTGAGCCTGAGGTCAGGCTGGAAATAAATCGCAATCACCTCTACATGAAGGGCCGCTCCGGTCTGGTCGAATTCCGCCTGACCAACCTTCACGATGCTGCGCCGCGAACAGTGTCGACTGTGCTTGAAAGCCTGCCTGCCGGATTTCTCGGGCTAAGCGGTGAGAATACGGTGCCCTTGAAGACAGGAGGGATACGCGTATTCCGGGTTCCTGTTGAGCCACAAAAATCAGGGGAACTGCTCTGTGTTATGCGCCTTGTGTGCAGAGGACAGAACGAACTCCACCGTTACGTGTCAGAGGAACTCGTGTTAAAGGTCAGTGAACCTTCGGTCTCTCCCCAGAATCTGGTGCTGTCCATCGACAATTCCGTATCGGCGGGTGGCGACATGAGCGCTATCAGTTCCCGATCCCAGAGCGATATCGGGAAGGCCCTGGATTTGGTTCGGGGCGCCAACGTCGGAGATTTGCTGCAACGTGACTTCCCCGACCGGTGGGAGGTCCTGGAACTGATTCCGGAAGACGAAATCGACAATCTGGACGATGTACTGGGTCTCCCTCCAAAAGGAGAAGGATTGTTTCGGGAGGCAGCGTGGCGCGTTCTGGCGGACGGAAAGATATCCCCAGAGGACAAGAAGAGTCGGCTGAATCTTGCCGCTCGGGAACACGCCGTCGGGCACGAACAGGTACGTCGGATCACCGCGGAAGTCCTGTCTCACAGTCAGCAAGAAAGAGAGCGGTTACGTCAGGAGGCCGTGGACTGTGAGCGGTTCATGATCAGCGACGCTCGTTTGCGGTCTTACCTCGAGAAAACCGCGGCGAACCGACTGGAAAGTTGGCGAAAAGCTGCGGCACTGGGTTGGCCGGATGCGCAATGGCTTCTCGGGGAGTGCCAGAGGCTCGGTGTCGGAATGGAGAAGGACGAAGTCGGAGCAGCGATTCTTATTCGCCAGGCCGCGGACTCCGACTGCGCCCCTGCACTCTACGAATTGGGTTACATGTACAAGGCTGGACAGGGTGTCCAGCCGGACCTTGCCGAAGCGGCGCGGCTGTATCGCGTGGCGGCCGACCGTGGCGTTTCAGGAGCAATGAACGCTCTCGGGAGACTGTATTCTGAGGGAAACGGCGTGACGAAGGACAAGGCGGAGGCAGCGCGATGGTATCGCCGTGCTGCGGACGCTGGTCTGGCACCGTCCATGTACAACCTTTCCAGGATGTACGCCAGCGGCGAAGGAGTCGCAAAGGACCCCAGCGAAGCGCTGCGATGGTTGCGCAAATCCGCCGAAGCCGAAGACCTCGATGCCATGATGGAACTGGGGAACCGTTACGCCAAGGGAGTGGATGTCGCCCGTGACCCTGCGGAAGCCCTTGGCTGGTTCCGGAAGGCTGCACAGCTCGGCAATGTCAGCGCCATGCTGCACACGGGTCACATGCTGTTGAAAGGACTGGGCACGGCAAAGGATGAACCGGAAGCCGTGCGGTGGTATCGCGCGGCTGCGGAAACAGGCAACGCGCGCGCCATGAACGATTTCGGAATGATGCATGCCAAAGGCATGGGTGTGGAAAAAGACGAAGTCGCGGCTGCTCGATGGATTCGCCGTGCTGCCGAACTCGGGGAGGTCCTCGCGATCAGCAATCTCGGATGGCTGTATCAGGGGGGCCGAGGCGTCGCGAAAGATTCCAACGAAGCCGTCCGGTGGTATCGGAAGGCAGCTGAACTGGAATACCCCATTGCCATGTGGAATCTTGGTCGAATGCTGGCCGATGGGGATGGCATCGAAAGGAACGAGTCCGAAGCGGCACGCTGGTTTCTGGCCGCCGCGAACGTTTCTTATCCCGATGCGATGTTCGAAATCGCAGGGCGATATGCCGTCGGGAACGGAATCACCCGAGACGACGCTGAAGCGCTCAAGTGGTACCAAAAGGCTGCGGATTCTGGTCATGCCGGAGCCGTTGCCGAACTGGAACGTCGCGCGGCAAAGTCAAGCCAGAGTGTTCAACTGAGCTCGAAATCTGCACAACCCTCGCCTCCTCAGCCTAAACCTGCCGGTGCCCGGCATCACGCTGCGCTGGCCGGGCATACCGACTCCGTCCTTGCGGCATCCTTCAGTCCTGATGGACGCAAGGTCCTCACCGCATCCTTTGACGGGGTTGCTCGCATCTGGGATGCGGAGAGCGGGAAGGCACTGCTTACGCTGACGGGTCACAGTGAGGGGATAGTCGCAGGCGCATTCAGTCCTGACGGTTCTGCGGCGATCACCGGATCACGAGACAAAACCCTGCGTATCTGGGATGTTCAGACGGGAGCCACACGCCTGACGGTAAAGGCTCACGACCGCGGGGTACCGTTCGTGCAGCCCAGTCCCAATGGTCAGTATCTGGTCACTCTCGGACAATCCGATGACGTTGCCAGGGTCTGGAGCATGGGGACAGGGAAACTCGTCGCATCCCTCGTCGGGCATGCGCGCGAGCAGGGTATAAGGACGGCCCATTTCAGCCCGGACAGTCGCCGCGTCGTCACAGCTTCGGATGATGGGACGGCTCGAGTCTGGGACATCCCCTCCGGGCGGTCCCTCCTGGTTCTCACCGGTCATACTTTTGGCGTTCCGACCGCGGTATTCGATCGGGCAGGCTCACGGGTGGTTACAGCCGGATTCGACAAGACAGCGCGGGTCTGGGATGCATCGACAGGCAGGCAACTCGCCATCCTGCAGGGACATTCTGCGCTCCTGACAGATGCCGTGTTCACCCCGGATGGGAAACACATTGCCACAGCTTCCCATGACAAGACCGTCGGTATTTGGGACGCCAATGGCGTTCTTTTCCACTTTTTGAGCGGACATTCCGGGAACGTCACGAAGGTGGTGTTCAACCCCAAAGGAACCCAGGTGGCCTCGTGTTCGGAAGATGGAACAGCCCGCGTCTGGAATCCCGCAACTGCCGAACACCTGGCTACATTGAAAGACAGAGGAACTCTCTTTCATTTGGAGTACAGCCCAGACGGCTTACGGCTGCTGACCGCCGGCTTCATCAAAACCCCTAATCTGTGGGACCTGTCCGGAATCTGAAGACAGCCATCAAGCTACCCTCATTGGAGCCATGGAAATCTACCTCATTGACGGGACCTATGAACTGTTTCGGCATTTCTTCGCCCTGCCCTCCGCTCGCGATGATCGGGGCCGCGAAATTGGAGCCGTCCGAGGAGTCCTGAACTCCGTAAGAGGGATCGTCGAACACGATTCGAACTATCTGGGTGTCGCCACCGATCACGTTGTGGAGTCTTTCAGGAACGACCTCTACGCCGGCTACAAGACTGGCGAGGGAATCGCTCCGGAACTGTTCTCGCAGTTTTCGATCCTCGAAGAGGAACTCGTGAATATGGGGGTCGTCGTCTGGCCGATGGTGGAGTTCGAAGCGGACGATGCCCTGGCATCCGCGGCAGTCAAGGCCTCAAAGGATGTTCGAGTGGACCGCGTGGTGATCTGCACGCCCGACAAGGATCTCGCTCAGTGCGTTTCGGGAACCCGAATCGTTCAACTTGACCGGCGAAAGCAGGTCTTCCTCGACGAAGCAGGCGTCATTGAAAAATTCGGAGTTCCGCCGAAGTCGATACCGGATTATCTGGCCCTCGTCGGCGACAGTGCCGACGGCTTTCCCGGCGTGAAGGGATGGGGCAAGAAGGCCGCAGCCTCGGTACTTTCACGTTATCGGCACATCGAGAATATCCCGGCAGACTGGACCCAATGGGAAACTTCCGTTCGCGGCGCGCGGGCGCTGGCCGAATCGCTGCAAAACTCCATGGCCGACGCAATACTCTTTCGCACCCTCGCCACGCTTCGAATCGATGTGCCTGTTTTTGAGTCCATCGACGACCTCTGCTGGACCGGACCACGTAAAATACATTGAGGCAAATCCCGGATCGACGTTCCGTGGCTTGCATGAATCCTTCATCAACTACGGTGGCAACCGAGGGTAGAACTTCGGACAGGCCCCGCGGCGCGCGAACCTGCGAACACCTTGCTCTAGCCTTAGATCCCCCACCCTGTGGTATCCTTGGTGGCTCCGAATTGCTGGAACCACCATGCGCAAAGCAGTTCAAAACTTGAGCAAGGGCTTCGAACGGACGCAAAACGTGTGCCCGAGCTGCATGGTGTCGCTTCATCCGGTTGCAATCGCCATCGCGATTCATACGACTGGCTGGGGCAAGCGAGTGCTCGCCGTGCCCCCAGGTGCGAGCGAGCGCCCCGCCAAGCAGCATTCCTGAAATGCTCTTCGGCAATCTGTGCGTCTCTCTCACTGGAGAAACTCTCCAAGATGTCTTTGCGTCCGACATTTCCGGGGTGGATTGCGTCGAAGTCCGTCTCGACTACCTGAAGAATCCTCAGGAATCCCTCAGTGTCCGCTGGGACCGCTTCCCTGTTCCCGTGATTGCCACGTGCCGCGGGAAGGAGCGCGGGGGGTTGTTTGGCGGCTCCATCGAAGAGGAAATCCGGATTCTGGAACACGCCGCGAAAAACGGCGCCCGATGGGTCGATATCGATTATCGGCATGCTCGGCCGGTACCGCCTGCGGAAGTGATTGCGTCGTACCACAATTTCGAGGAGACGCCGGAAGATCTGGAGTCGATCGCCGCACAGGCCTTCAGCGCCGAGGGCCAGGTTGCCAAGATAGCGACACAGGTTAATCGCTGGGAGGACAATCGGCGATTGCTGGGCCTTCTGGAAGGCCGGAATCCGAAGCCGCTCATCATTTCCGGAATGGGAGACATCGGGCAGATCACGCGGATCGTCGGGCCGTCGCGTGGAAGCTTCCTCAGCTACGCGGCTTCCAACCGGCAGGCGGCGCCCGGACAGCTGACTGTCCGGGAAATGCTCGACACGTATCAGTTCCGCCGAATCCGACGATCCACGAAGCTTCTGGGAATCCTGGGGATGCCGGTCGGTCATTCGCTCTCGCCGATCCTTCACAATCGTGCGTTTGCAACGGCAGATCTGGACTTCGCATATGTGAAGCTGCCCGCGCCCGACATCCGGGACTTCGCGGAAAATGCCAGAGCCGTCGGACTGGCCGGGTTCTCGGTGACCATCCCCCATAAAGTCGCGGTGACTCCCTATCTCTCGCGGATCACGCCTGCCGCTGCGGCGGTTGGCGCGGTAAACACGGTGTCGAGTGAAAACGCAGAATGGGTGGGAGACAACACCGACGTCCACGGCGTCCAGGCTGCATTGAAATCCGTGGGATTCGACGCGCGCGGGAAGAAGGTTGTCGTCATGGGTCAGGGTGGTGGGGCGAAGGCCGCAGTGGCGGCGGTGCAGGGCGCGCGGGAAATTTCCGTTCATTCGAGAGCGGAAATCGCGACGGCGGGGCGGCAGGCCTGCGATCTGCTGATCAACGCCACACCGATTGGCATGTACCCCAATGTTGACGCGTCCCCAGTCGCCGGCGCGCTCCAGGCGGACGTGGTGTTCGACATGGTTTACAACCCGGCGACAACAGCCTTGCTACGCCAGGCCGCTGCCCAGGGCAAGACGGTGATCAGCGGTACAACGATGTTTCTTGCCCAGGCGGCACGACAGTTTGAGATCTGGACAGGGCGCTCCGCGCCCGCAGACGTTTACGGGACCGGGAAACTGCCCTCCTGAGTCAAAAGGGCAGCGTGTTCGAGTGCGAGGGATGGTTCCCAGGCAGGCATCTTTCGGGATGCGGCTTCGGAATCGCCGCGGTGCGCCAGCCTGCCGGCTGCCGCACCACCCTTCCTGACTCAGGAGGGGAGTTTGGAGATTATGAGTAAGAGAACGACATTTCGTATTCCGGCCAGCACGGCGAATCTGGGGGCCGGCTTTGATGCGCTTGGACTGGGACTCGCCCGATACCTTCGACTGGCGGTGGAGCCCGCAGATCGGCTGACCATCACCAGCAAGGGAGTCAGCGCCGACCGTATTCCTTCAAACGAAGACAACTTGATTTACAAGGTTGCCGCCAACACCGCAAAACACCGGAATCGCGAATTGCCGGCATTCAAGCTGGAGATCGACAACGAGATCCCCCTCGCACGCGGCATGGGCAGTAGCGCCGCTGCGATCATTGCCGGAATCACCTGCTATGAAATCCTGACGGATGACTGGCTCGACGAACAGGAACTCTTTCGCTGCGCCTTCGATTTCGAAGACCACCCCGACAATCTTGGCGCCTGTTTGTACGGGGGCCTGATTGCCGGTGTGGCTGCGGACGACGGAACCGTTCAGGTGGCCCGGCTTCAGATCCCCTGCAGAATTTCGACTGTGGTCGTCATCCCCTCGTTCGAGCTTTCCACAGGAAAGGCTCGCGCAGTCCTGCCGAAGACGTACTCGTTCCACGACATCATTTACAATACTCAAAGGTCTGCGCTCACGATTGCTGCCCTGATCACCTGCAACATGAAGCTCCTTCGCGAGGCCATGAAGGATCGTATTCATCAGCCGTACCGCGCCAAGCTGATTCCGGGCCTGGAAGAGATCCTTGAGTTGAAAACAGAGGGACTGCTTGGGGTTGCACTGAGCGGCGCCGGCCCGACGGTTTTCGCGTTCGTCGAGCCGGAACTGGCAAAGCAGGTTGGAGCTGCAATCGTGGACAAATACAAGGAGCACAAAGTGGACGCCTCCGCTCTGTTAATCGATATCGATACGAAGGGAAGGGTCATCGATCCGTCATGAAAAAAATGCGAGCAGGCATTCTCGCAGCGACTGGCACCGTCGGGCAACGGCTGATCCAGTTGCTCGCCAATCACCCGTGGTTTGAGGTTTCCGCCGTTGCGGCTTCGGACAAATCTGCCGGTAAAAAATACGCTCAGGCTGCCCAATGGATGCTCGAAACACCGATTCCGAATTCGGTTGCGGGGATGACCGTGGAAGCCTGCAAACCGGGTCTCGATTGCGACTTCGTCCTGTCGGGCCTGCCGGGTGAAATCGCGGAAGAAACAGAACTCGAACTGGCAAAGTCAGGTATGCCCGTTATCAGTAATGCGAGTAGCCATCGCATGAAGGCCGACGTGCCGCTGCTCATTCCGGAGATCAATCCTGATCACCTCGATGCCGTCGGCGCACAAAAACTTCGCATGGGCGGAAAAGGATTCATTGTCACAAATCCCAATTGCACGACAATCGGCCTGGTCTTCCCCATGGCGGCGATACACAGGATATTCGGCCTTGAAGCCGTCAGCGTCGTGACGATGCAGGCCATTTCCGGGGCGGGCTACCCGGGGGAGTCTTCCCTCGACATGCTCGACAACGTTCTTCCGGCCATCGGCTTCGGCAGCGAAGACAGCAAAGTCGAGACCGAACCCTTAAAGCTCCTTGGCCAATGGACGAACGGAAAGTTCGTCGATGCGCCGATTCGGATGAGCGCGATGACTCACCGCGTGATGGTGCGAGACGGCCATCTGGAAGCAGTCTCCGTAAAACTGAGACAGAAGGCATCGCGTGAAGAGGTGGATGCAGCCATTCGCAATTTCAAATCGCCGATTGATGAGCTGAAACTGCCCAGCGCACCCCAACCCGCGATGTACGTCGAGGACAATATCCGCCGGCCCCAGCCTCGTCTCGATCGCGACCGCGGCAACGGCATGGCCGTCGTCGTCGGCCCGATCCTGCCGTGCGGGGTGCTCGATTACAAGTTTCGCGTTTGCAGCCATAACACGATCCGCGGCGCGGCCGGCGCAGCAATTCTAAACGCCGAACTGCTCTACAAGAAGGGCATGATCGGATGAAGGCGTTTACCCAGATCCCTCCGGGCACTCAGATCCTGATCGGACGCGCGGCGCGACGGCGGCGGGCGCTCGAGCATGCGATCTGTTCGGTCTTTGAGGGATGGTCGTATGAGGAGATCGTTCCGCCGATCTTCGACTACTACGACGTGTTCATTAAAGGAATGGGAACCGGACTCGAGGAACAGGTGTATCGCTTCATCGATCGCGATGGGAACCTCCTGGCCCTCCGACCGGAGTTCACATCGCTTGTTGCCAAAACTGTGGTTACGCGATTCCAAAGAACAGAGAAGCCCCTCCGTCTCTACTACTCAGGCGAGGTATTGCGATTCGAAAAACCGAAGGGCGGCAGGCAACGGGAGTTCGCCCAGATCGGCATCGAACATTTCGGCAGCACGGGAAAGTCTTCAGATATCGAGATTCTGCTGATCGCGGTCGAGGCTTTCCAGCGGCTCGGCATTGAAGACTTTCAGATCAATCTCGGCAGTGTGGACTTTTTCGGCGGAATCGTCGATCGGCTGGAGTTGCCGGAAGGCCAGATGGCAGAGCTCAAACAGGTCTTGAACCGTAAGGATCAGGCGGGCCTGGAATCCCTGCTGAAGCGACTCTCCCTCGAAGATCGGCGGAAGAACATTCTTCGAGCCATCCCTCGCCTCACGGGCGGCAGAGCGGTGCTTGGTGAAGCACGCGGCCTGATCACCAACACGCGATCCGTTCAGGCGCTCGATCACCTCGAAGAAATTCTCGAGGTGTTCGACAAACTCCGGCTTGCGAGGCACCTGACGATCGATCTTGGAGAGGTGCAGGGCTTCGACTATTACACCGGAATTCTTTTCCGTGCGTACGTGCCTCAGCTGGGATTCGAGGTTGCGAATGGCGGGCGCTATGACGGACTAGCGGCAACGTTCGGCGAGGATTTACCGGCGGTGGGATTCTCTTTCAGTCTCGACAGGCTGGAGCAGATCGAGACTCCGAAACTCGAAGTCGCCGGTCCCGGCGGCGACGCGATCGCAGGGGATTCCTTCGATGAAATTCTGCAACTCCGGAGCAGAGGCAAGGCGGTGAAACTGTGCTTGTAATCGCGCTGGCCAAAGGACGCATGCTGAACAACTCGGTCGCGCTGCTGGCGGACGCAGGCGTTCGTTTCATGGAGGATGTGGAGAGATCCCGCAAACTCATCTTCGATTCCGAGGATGGCCGACATCGCGTCGTGCTCGTGAAGCCTGCCGACGTGCCGACCTACGTGGAGTATGGAGCAGCGGACGCCGGGATCGTGGGGCTCGATGTCGTCCTGGAGTCCGGCGCGGATCTTGTTCAGCCGTTGACCCTGGATTTCGCACGCTGCAGGCTGGCGGTTGCCGCGCCCAGGGGAGTCACCCTCGGCGCGTCGGAAAATCCCACGGTCCGCGTCGCGACAAAGTATCCGCGCATCGCGATGGAATACTTCAACGCGCGCGGTATTCCCGTTGAAATCATTTATCTGTCAGGTTCGATTGAACTCGCGCCCCTGCTTGGTTTGTCGGACCGCATCGTCGATCTTGTCGAATCCGGACGGACGCTCAAGGAAAACGGGCTTGAAGTCGTTGAAGTGATTGTCGAGAGTTCTGCCCGCCTCGTTGTAAACCGGGCATCATATCAAACGAAACGGGACGACATTCTGAAGTTCATCGACGTGTTGAACAAGGCTAAGTCATGCGCATCATTGACCTGAGAACCGGCTTCGATCCCCTGGAGATCGAACGCCTCACAGCTGCTGCGGACACGACGGAGACGCGAGACCCCATCGACTCGGCCGTTGAACGGATCCTGGCGGACGTCCGCAAACGCGGGGATGCTGCGGTATGCGACTATTCCCAGCGCTTCGATCGGTACGAGCTCACACCGGCAACGATGAGGGTAACGGTCGATGAGATCAGCCGGCATGCGGCTGCAGCATCCCCCGGGATGGTCGAAATCCTGCGAGCTGCAATAAAGAATGTGCGCGAGTTTCACCTTCATCAGGCGGATCAGTCGTGGGAATTTTATGCGGGTGAAGGCGTCCGCCTGGGTATCCGGAACACGGCCATTGCGAGCGTTGGCCTTTATATACCCGGTGGAAAGGCTGCGTACCCTTCGTCGGTTTTGATGAACGTTGTCCCGGCGCAGGTCGCCGGCGTGGACCGGATCGCGGTCGTCACACCTCCCAAGGCGATCGAAGAAAATCCGCTGGTCGCTGCGGCGCTGGACCTGCTCGGTGTCGGCGAAGTCTACAGAATCGGCGGAGCGCAAGCTGTCGGTGCGCTGGCCTATGGTACACAGAGCATCTCCCGGGTAGACAAGATCGTCGGTCCCGGTAACGCGTATGTTCAGGCGGCGAAACGTATGGTGTATGGAACGGTCGATATCGACATGACCGCGGGCCCCAGCGAAGTCGCCATTGTCGCGGATGAAACCTGCGACCCGGCATGGGTGGCTGCGGACCTGCTGGCGCAAGCCGAGCATGACGAGATGGCGGGCGTCTGGCTGATCTGCTGGTCCGAAGATCTTGCAGCGGCCGTGTTCGATGAAGTGCAAATACAGCTCAGTTCGCTCGAACGTAACACGATCGCCCATACGGCGGTTGAAAGGCGCGGAATCGTTTTTCTGGTCGCCGATGAAGATGCGGCGGTTACGCTGGTCAATAGCATTGCCGCCGAGCACGTCGAAGTGCTGATGGCGGAACCGGATCACGTCGCTGACGGCATCCGCAATGCCGGCGCCCTCTTCATCGGCCGCTATTCCCCCACAGTGGTCGGCGACTACTTTGCCGGGCCGAGCCATGTGCTCCCCACGGGCCGCAGCGCGCGTTTCTCCTCCCCGCTGGGCGTGCCCGATTTCATGAAGCGCACGAGCGTTATCCGATATTCCGGACGCGCCGTCGAACAGTTTGGACAAATGATTGAAGATTTCGCAGATGCGGAAGGACTTACCGGACATGCAAGGTCGATCGCCATCAGACGTCATCAAGCCTGAGGTTCGGCGCCTGTCAGCGTACACGCTGAAACACGTCAAAGCCGAGGTGAAGCTGGACCAGAATGAGAATCCCTACGAGCTTCCCCAGGAGCTCAAACAGGAAGTGGTTCGGCGTGTTCTGGCGCGCCCCTGGGGCCGCTATCCGGAGTTCGTTCCGGCATCAACGATCAAAGCGCTGGCGAAGTTCACCGGTTGGACTGAAGACGGCATTCTCATCGGTAACGGCTCCAACGAACTGATTATGGCCGGCCTTTCCGTCATTCTCGGCACCGGCAGGAAGGCCGTTATTCCTCAACCGACCTTCACTCTTTACAAGCTGCTGGCGTCGGTTTTTCAGGCGAATGCCGTCATGGTTCCGCTGAATGCCGATTTCAGTTTCGACGTCGACGCCCTGGCGGAAGCCTCGAAAGATGCAGCCGTCACCGTCGTCTGTTCCCCCAATAATCCGACCGGAACCCTGCTGGAAGCCGATGCCCTTAAGCGCATTCTGAGTGTAACGAACGGTCTGGTGTTTCTCGACGAGGCGTATCACGAGTTCAGTGGGCAAACGGCACTGGCACTGCTGCCGGAATATCCAAACCTGATTGTGTTGCGAACATTTTCCAAAGCAATGTCGATGGCTGGACTGCGCTTCGGCTACATGATGGCCCATCCTGAAGTGGCGAAGGAAATTCACAAAGCCAAGCTACCCTATAACGTAAACATCTTTACACTGGCGGCGGCCGAACTCGTGTTGGAACGGCCGGGCCTGCTGCGTGACGCGATCCAGACTCTCGTTGCCGAACGTCAGCGGTTAATCCGGGAAGTTCGGAAACGGCCGGGAGTGGAGGCATTCGATTCCTGCACCAACTTCTTCCTGATGAGGACTCCCCGAAACGCACGGGAACTTTTTGAAGGCCTTTACGCGCATGGCGTACTCGTGCGTGACGTGAGTTCCTATCCCATGCTGGAACGGGTCCTTCGCGTCACGGCCGGAACGCCGGAGGAAAACAACCGATTCTTGAGTGCCCTCGACAAGACCCTGGAGACAACATGACCAAGCCACGATCCGTCTCAAAGGCCCGCAAAACGAAGGAAACCGACATCCGTGTCAGCCTGAACCTCGACGGGAGCGGCCAGTACGAGATCCATACGGGGATTCCCTTCTTCGATCACATGCTCGCGCAACTGGCGCGACATGGTCATATGGATCTGACAATCGCGGCCAAAGGGGACCTGGAGATCGACGGGCACCACACGGTGGAGGATGTCGGGTGGGTTCTGGGACAAGCTCTTTACGAGGCCCTGGGCGAACGCCGCGGCATCACGCGATTTGGGTACGCGTACGTTCCGCTCGACGAAGCGCTGACCCGCGTCGTCGTAGATCTTTCGGGACGGCCGTATCTTGTGTACAAGGCGGAATTCAATGTTCCGCGGATCGGGGATCTGCAGGCGGAGCTGATTGAGGAGTTTTTGAAGGCGCTGGTCCAGGAGGGCAAGTTCAACCTCCACGTGGAGAACCTTTACGGCAGGAACCAGCATCACATTGCAGAAACGATTTTCAAGGCGACCGCCCGTGCCTTGCATGCCGCGACGCGGGTGTCGGGCGATACGAACGAAATCCCCTCCACGAAGGGTGTGTTGTGATCGGGATGGCCGAAGGCCGGGGTGGGCCGGTATGACGAAACACTTCAGTGGGACGGACCACCCCGTCCGCTTCCGCTGGTCGGGAACACTCCTCCTCGAGGGGAGGGGACAATCGGTGCAGTGATGATTACCGTAGTCGATTACAAGCTCAACAACCTGCGCAGCATCGAGAACACGCTGCGGCGGCTGGGACACGACGTTCAAGTGACGTCCGAGCCGAACGTCGTCCGGGATGCGCAGAAGCTCATCCTTCCGGGGGTTGGCGCGTTCCGTGATGCAATGAGGAACCTGGCGGACCTGGATCTTATCGAACCGTTCACCAGCCGGGTGAAGGCCGGCGTTCCGACCCTGGGAATCTGCCTTGGGATGCATCTCCTCTTCAGCGAGAGCGAAGAGTTCGGACTCCATCGCGGATTGGGCCTGCTGCCCGGTCGTGTGCGAAGAATCCCGGAGGGCGTGCACGTGCCGCACATGGGCTGGAACCAGCTGCGCCTGCGAGCGCAGGATCCGCTGGTGGCCGGCATTGAGCCCGGCAGTTTCGTCTACTTCGTTCATTCCTACTATGTGGATCCGGGGGCTTCAGAGGTCACGCTGGCGTCCACGGATCACGGCATCGAGTTCGCGGCCATCGTGCACAGGGACAATATCTGGGCGACCCAGTTTCACCCGGAAAAGAGCCAGAAAGTGGGCGAGCGGCTGCTCGACAACTTCGCAAAGCTATGACGATTTATCCAGCAGTGGACATTTTGAACGGTCAGGCGGTGCGCCTGCGGCAGGGGCGCAGGGAAGACGTCACCGTCTACGGCCGTCCGGTGGACATGGCCCGACGGTGGGTGGAAGCAGGCACCGAGTGGCTGCACGTCGTCGATCTTGACGGCGCGTTTGAGGGGAAACCGCGAAATCGTTCCTCGATTGCCGAGATCGCGGCGGCGTTCCCGGCCTTGAAGATCCAGGTTGGGGGCGGCTTGCGAGACATGCCAACCCTCGAGAACCTGTTTCAGGCCGGCATCCGCAGGGCGGTCCTCGGAACCAGCATCGTGACGGATTCCGCCTTCGCCACAGAGGCGCTGGTAACGTGGAAGGATCAAATCGCAATCGGCATCGACGCTCGCGATGGTGTGGCCAAACTCGCCGGCTGGACCGAAGACTCGAAGATCGGCGCGATTGATCTTGCGCGCCGCCTTGAAGATCAAGGTGCGCGGCTCGTGATTTATACGGATATTTCGAGGGACGGTGTTCTTGTCGGCCCCAACATTCCCGCATTGAAACAAATGATCGACGGTACAGGCCTGAAGGTCATCGCCTCCGGTGGCGTTTCGAAAATCGGCGATGTCCGCGGGCTTTCGGAGATCCGGCACGCCCGGCTCGACGGCGTGATTATCGGGAAGGCCCTGTACGAGGGGCTGGTAGATCTGAAGGACTGTTTAAGAATAGGAGAACAAGTCCCCTCCTCTTGAGGAGTTGGCATTTCGATATGCTGGCCAAGCGCATCATCCCCTGCCTCGATGTCAAAGACGGCCGCGTCGTCAAGGGCATCAATTTCGTCGGACTGCGAGATGCCGGCGATCCGATCGAGTGCGGGCTGCGTTATTCTGAGGAAGGTGCGGACGAACTGGTGTTCCTCGACATTACGGCTTCATCGGATCGACGCAATATCGTGGCGGATATGGTGCAGCGCGTGGCCGATACGATCAATATTCCGTTCACCGTGGGCGGAGGGCTGCGAACGCTTGAAGACATTCAAGCCATTCTCCGCGCCGGCGCGGACAAGGTGTCGCTCAACACACAGGCTGTGGATAACCCGGACCTGGTTCGAGTCTCGGCCGAGCGGTTTGGAAGCCAATGCATCGTCGTAGCCATCGACGCAAGACGTGAAAATGGAAGAGCAAAGGTCTACACGCATGGAGGCCGAACCCGAACAGAACTGGACGCAGTCGAATGGGGACAGCGCGTTGCGGCACTGGGCGCCGGCGAGATTCTTCTCACCAGCATGGATAGCGACGGCACCAGGAACGGCTACGACCTGCAACTGACGCGTGAAATCGCAACATCGGTCCAGATTCCCGTGATTGCCTCCGGAGGGGCGGGTAACCTCGCACATCTCCTTGAAGGACTTACGCAGGGCGCCGCCAGCGCCGTGCTTGCAGCGTCTATCTTTCATTTTCGCGAGATCACGATCCAGCAGGTAAAGAACTACCTGAGAGAACACGGAGTACTTGTCCGATGAGCGACCCAACGAAGGACATCCTGATTAGAGCGCGATTCAACAGCGACGGTCTGATTCCCGCCGTTATCCAGGACGTACGCACTCGTGAGGTTCTCACAGTTGCGTACATGAACCAGGAGTCCCTCCGGTTGACGCTGGAAAAGGGCGAAACCCATTTTTACAGTCGAAGCCGCAAGACGCTCTGGCACAAGGGTGAAACATCGGGCAATTTCCAAAAAGTTCGGCGGATGGAACTGGATTGCGACAACGACACTGTTCTGGTCGAGGTAGAACCACTGGGTCCGGCGTGTCACACTGGCGCCTATTCCTGTTTCGGCGTCGAAGCGGGCTTCGGAGGCACTATCCAGCAACTGTACACACTCATCGAGAAGCGGAAAGAGACGCGACCCGAGGGAAGTTACACCACGAAGCTTTTTGATGAAGGCATCGACAAGATCGTCAAGAAACTGGGGGAGGAGGCCGTGGAAACGGTCATCGCGGCAAAGAACGATTCCAGCGAGCGCATCGTGGAGGAAGCGGCTGACCTGCTCTACCACCTGCTGGTAACGCTGGTGGAAAAAGGAGTGACGCTCGAAGAGATTCAGATTGAACTCGCAAAGCGGCACAAGTCCGGAAAGAAGAGTTGATTTCGTCATGCATCCCGATATCGAGGAAATTCGGCGTCTGAAACAGCACGGAAATGTCATCCCGGTATACAGGTCCGTGATTGCGGACTTTCTTACCCCGGTGTCGGTATTTCTCAAGCTTGAAAAGGATCGGCCATATGCCTTCCTGCTGGAAAGCGTCGAAGGAGGAGAAACGGTCGCCCGCTACTCCTTTCTGGGCTGTGATCCTTTCCTGATTTGCCGGTTCAGGAAGGGACAACCCGCCGCCGAGTTCATGCAGAACCTGCGCACGACGCTGCAACGTTTCAAATCCGTGAAGGTACCAGGCCTGCCTCCGTTCACGGGCGGCGCGGTCGGCTACTTCGGATACGACATGGTACGAACGGTCGAGGACATTCCCGACACCGGTCTGGACGATGTGGGAGTGGACGACGCAGCCCTGATGTTCTACAAGACGATCCTCGCTTTCGACCATCTGCGGCACCAGATCCACATTATCTCGAATCTCCTCGTCGAGGAGTCGCCTGAGCCGCTTGAGAAACAGTACGACCAGGCCACGGAAGAAATTCGGCGGATCGAAGCGCTTCTGCGAACACCGCTTGAACAACCTCCTTGTACGCCAAATTACGAAGAGCTCCAGGTTCGTTCGAACTTCGAGAAGAACGACTATTTGAAGGCTGTTGCGGTTGCGAAGGACCATATTGCGGCAGGAGATATTTTTCAGGTCGTTCTCTCGCAGAGATTCGAGGTGGATCTGAAAACGCCGCCTTTTGAAATCTATCGCGCCTTGAGGATCGTCAACCCGTCGCCCTACATGTACTACCTCAAGATGCCCGATGCGACGATAGTCGGTTCGTCTCCGGAAATGCTGGCAAAGATCCAGGGGCGCGAAGCCTTTTACCGCCCGATCGCCGGAACGAGGCCTCGCGGAGCAAACGATGTTGAAGACGAAAAACTTGCCCAGGAGCTCGCCTCGGACGAGAAGGAACGGGCTGAACACATCATGCTTGTCGATCTCGGACGCAATGATCTCGGGCGTGTTTGCAGGTATGGGACCGTTCGGGTCGAAGACCTGATGTTCATTGAGCGTTACTCCCACGTCATGCACCTTGTCTCTGCGCTTCGAGGTGAACTGCCTGAGGGTATCGATCGCCTCGACACCATGATGGCCTGTTTCCCTGCCGGCACGGTTTCCGGCGCACCGAAGGTCCGCGCCATGGAAATTATCGACGCGTTGGAACCTACGCGGCGCGGCGTCTATTCGGGAGCCATCATGTATCTCGACTTCAGCAACAATCTGGATTCGTGCATCGCCATCCGAACGCTCGTCGTGAAGGGCAACAAGGGCTACATTCAGGCGGGAGGCGGAATCGTTGCAGACTCGATTCCTGAGAGCGAATACATCGAGACAGTGAACAAGTCGCGGGCGCTGCTACGGGCCATCCAGCTTGCTCAGCGCGGGTTTGAAATATGATTATCGTTATCGATAACTACGATTCTTTCACCTACAACCTCGTCCAGTATCTTGGCGAAATGGGCCACGAGCTCCGGGTCTTTCGGAATAACCGCGTAACCCTGGAAGAAATCGAAGCGGCGAAGCCGACTCATATCGTCATTTCGCCGGGGCCGGGTGCACCGCAGAACGCCGGAATCTCCGAACAAGTGGTCCAGATGTTCCACAAGAAGATTCCGATTTTCGGAGTCTGCCTCGGCCATCAGGCGATCGGAGAGGTTTTCGGAGGCAAGATCGTTCGTGCTCCGTCGCTGATGCACGGAAAGACCAGCCCGATTTTTCATGATTCAAGAACAATCTTCAGGGGTTTACCGCAGGGCTTTCCTGCCACGCGCTACCATTCCCTCGTTGTCACAGATGTTCCGGCATGTCTTGAAGTCAGCGCCCAGACAAAGGACGGCGTGGTGATGGGTCTTCGGCATCGCGACTATCCGACGGAAGGCATTCAGTTCCATCCCGAGTCGATCATGACTGTCGTCGGCAAACAACTCCTCGCGAATTTCATGGAACGGTAGTGATTACAGACGTCATTCAGAAGCTCATCGAACGGCAGGACCTGACTGCCGCGGAAGCCGCGTCGGCGATGAAGGTTTTGATGTCCGGCCAGGCGAGCGACGCGCAGATCGCGGGTTTCCTGACGGCGCTTCGCATGAAAGGGGAAACGGCGACGGAGTTGGTTGCATTTGCGAGCGTCATGCTCGAAAATGCCGAACGGTTCTGGGATGGAGCAAGTCCACCCGTACTCGACACCTGCGGCACAGGAGGCGATCGGTCGGGAACCTTCAACATTTCGACGGCGACAGCCCTGGTCGCTGCCGGTGCGGGAATTCGCGTCGCAAAACACGGAAATCGGTCGGCCACCAGTCTCTGCGGCAGCGCCGACGTGCTCGAAGCCCTGGGAATCGACATTCAGATGCCGACCGAGCGGCTGCGCGAGGCGGTCACAGACCTTGGCTTCGGATTCCTCTTTGCGCAACGGTTTCATGCCTCGATGAAGCACGTCATGCCGGCCCGGACGCAGCTGAAGGTGCGAACCGTCTTCAATATTCTCGGGCCCCTGGCGAATCCTGCGCGGCCCCGATTCCAGGTGCTCGGAGTGGCTTCCGTGGAAGTGATGGAAATTGTTGCCGAGGCGCTGTCCGGCCTTGGAGCGGAGCGGGCGTTCGTCGTACACAGTGAGGACGGTCTCGACGAAATCTCTATCAGCGCACCGACAACAGTCGTCGAGCTTGGTAACGGACTGCTGCGCCATTCAAGGATTACACCTGAGGACTTCGGAACAACTCGGGCCGGGATGGAAGCGCTGCGCGGGGGAGACGCGAAGACAAACGCCGGTATCATTGAAAGCATCCTCGCCGGCGAAAAAAGTCCAAGACGGGACGTGGTGCTGATCAACGCGGCAGCGGCCCTCATGGCCGGTGGTGCAGTGCCGTCATTGAAGGAAGGATTCAGAGCGGCAGCTGATTCGATCGACAGCGGAGCGGCATTGAAGAAGCTGCAGTCGCTGCGGGAATTCTCAAGATGAAAACTCTCGAAAGCACTCACATCCTGAGTCGCATCGTGGAAGCAAAGCGGCAGAGCCTGGCGCGAACGAAAATGAGAGTGCCGGAAGCGGTGGTGCGCCACCTGGCGACGAAGGCGCCGGATGTTCCTTCATTTCGGGAGGCGCTGCAAAACACCAGGCCCGTGCGAATCATCTCCGAGGTCAAGAAAGCCTCTCCCTCCAGAGGAGTATTTAGCGGAACTTTTTCGGTGCCCCAGTTGGCGCGAGCGTATTCCGAGGCCGGCGCCTCCGCGATTTCGGTCGTGACAGAGGAGGATTTTTTTAAAGGCGATCTCGGGTGGATCCCCGAAATCCGGAGCATTTCAGCCCTGCCCGTGCTCCGCAAGGATTTCGTATTCGACCCTTATCAGGTTTACGAAACCCGGTGCGCGAAGGCCAGCGCCATTCTGCTGATCGTCGCGATGCTTCGCCCGGAGGAGCTGCAGGCCTTCGTTGCTCTCGCCAAAGACACGGGTCTCGACGCCCTTGTCGAAGTCCATGACGAAGCGGAGCTGCGAGAGGCGCTCGATGCGAAGGCGGAGATAGTCGGCGTCAATAACCGGAACCTGAAAACGTTTGAAGTGGACGTCGAAACATCCCGGCGACTGGGAAAGCTCATTCCCGATGACTGCATTTTCGTTGTCGAAAGCGGCATTCGCGACCGGGCCGATATCGATGGCCTTCTCGAAGCAGGAGCGGATGCGTTTTTGATCGGAGAAACGTTGATTGCATCGCCGGATCCCGGGCAAACCTTGCGGGGCCTGTTGTGACGCGAATCAAGATCTGCGGAGTCACCGATCCCTACGATGCCCGCGATGCCGCGCTGTTGGGCGCGGACGCCATCGGGTTGAATTTCTACGAGAAGAGCCCGCGATGCATCGATGCCACACACGCGTCAAAGATCATCGACGTCCTGCCAGCCCTTGTGAGCGTCATCGGAGTATTCGTAAATCATCCGGATCCGCAAGGGCTGGAGGACCTGGCGCTTTCTCTGGGTCTTCACGCTGTCCAGCTCCACGGCAGTGAAACGCCGGATTATTGCTCGATGATCCAGAAGGTCAAGGTCATCAAGGCATTTCGGGTGGACTCCAACTTCAAGGTGGAATCGCTGCGAAACTACGGCAGTGGGATGTTTCTTCTGGATTCGGGAGCCGGGGCGAACTTCGGCGGCTCAGGGCGGACGTTTGATTGGAATCAGGCGTACGGAGCCAATGCCTTCGGCTGGGTGTTCCTGGCCGGCGGTTTGACCCCGGAGAACGTGCAGGAAGCCGTGTCGCGGCTGCATCCATTCGCGGTTGACGTATCAAGTGGAGTAGAGTCATCCCCGGGCAAGAAAGACTACGAAAAAATGCGGCGGTTCATCGAAAACGTTCGGCGAACCGATGTTGCTCTTCTAGGTGAATCATGAAAGGTCATTTTGGAATCTACGGCGGGCAGTTTGTTCCCGAGACGCTGATGCATCCGCTGGAAGAATTGGATGAAGCGTACTCTGCGGCTCAACACGATCCCGAATTTCAGGCACGGCTCGAATACCTCTTTCACAACTATTCCGGGCGGCCCACGCCCCTCTACAACGCCGAACGCCTGGCGAAAGCGTGGGGTAGCGGGAAGATTTACCTGAAACGTGAAGACCTGAACCACACAGGCGCACACAAGATCAACAACTGCCTTGGCCAGGGTTTGCTGGCGCAGCGGATGGGCAAAAAGCGAATCATCGCGGAGACCGGCGCAGGACAGCATGGCGTGGCGACAGCTACCGTCTGCGCCTTGCTGGGCATGGAATGCGATGTCTACATGGGGGAAGAGGACATTCGCAGGCAGGAGCTCAACGTCTTTCGAATGAAGCTACTCGGCGCACGCGTCGTTCCGGTCTCTTCGGGAAGCAGGACATTGAAAGACGCCATCAACGAATCGATGCGTGACTGGGTCACGAACGTGCGCACGACCTACTACATGCTCGGCTCCGTGCTGGGCCCGCATCCCTATCCCGCCATGGTGCGGGATTTCCAATCCATTATCGGGCGTGAGGTTCGGGGACAGATACTCGAAAAAGAAGGTCGATTGCCGGACGTGCTCGTTGCGTGCGTCGGCGGCGGCAGCAACGCCATGGGATTGTTTTACACGTTTGTGCCTGACAAGCAGGTCCGGATGGTGGGTGCTGAAGCAGGAGGCCGAGGACCGGCGCTGGGCGACCACGCGGCGCGGTTTTCCGGCGGATCCCCCGGGGTTCTGCACGGCACTTTTTCCTATATCCTCCAGGACGAACACGGCCAGATCGTACCGACCCACTCTGTTTCAGCAGGCCTGGATTATCCTTCCGTGGGACCGGAGCACGCGACGTTGCACGACACCGGACGCGTCGAATACACCTCGATTAAGGATGCCGAGGCTCTGGACGCCTTCACCGAGTTGAGTCACCTGGAAGGCATCATTCCCGCGTTGGAGAGCGCACACGCGGTGGCCCAGGCAAAAAAACTCAAATTGCCTGAGAATTGCATTGCCGTCGTCAATCTGTCGGGCCGCGGGGATAAGGACGTGAGTGAAGCCATGCGGTTGTTGGGGAAGTAACTCGTGACACGTATTGAAAAGAAGTTCCAGGAATTAAAATCCGCGAAACGGAAGGCCTTTATTCCGTTCATCACCGCGGGCGATCCTGATCTGAAGACGACCGTAAAGCTGATTCTCGCTCTGGAGAGGGCGGGGGCCGACGTTATCGAGGTCGGCGTGCCTTTTTCGGACCCCATTGCGGACGGACCGGTGATCCAGAGAGCCACAGAACGCGCATTAAGCTCCGGCGCCACGCTGCAGAATATCCTGAGCATGGGCGCCGAAGTTCGAAAAACATCGCAAGTGCCTCTGCTCATCATGAGTTACTACAATCCACTGCTTCACTACGGCCTGGAGAAGCTTGCACGGGATGCCTCCGCGGCGGGCTTCGATGGGATCCTCGCCTCCGATCTCACCGTGGAGGAATCGGGACCATTTGTAGCGACGATGCAGAAAGCGGGCCTGAATACCGTCTTTCTCGTTGCTCCAACAAGTTCTGCGGAGCGAATCCGAAAGATAGCATCCACTTCGACGGGGTTTCTCTACGCGGTCTCCAGGACCGGCGTGACCGGTGAGCGACAGGAACTTGCATCGGATCTTCGCGCCTTCCTGCAAACGCTTCGGACACAGACGAAGGTTCCGATTGCCGTTGGTTTCGGCATTTCGCAGCCGGAACACGTCAAAGCAGTCTGGCAGGAAGCGGATGGCGCAGTCGTCGGAAGCGCTCTGGTGCGGGCCATCGAAGAAAATGCAGGTTTCAGTGATGTTGCAGATCGCGTCGCTCAGTTTACACTTTGGCTGCGAGGCGAAGCTGCATGAAGATTGAAGACTGGCGGGCCAAAATCGATGGCATTGACAGGGAACTGCTCGAGCTTCTGAGCCGACGTGCAAGTTGCGTACTCGAGGTCGGCAAGATCAAGAACGAACGAAATATAAAGGTCTTCGACCCCGAGCGCGAACGGCAGATCATTGAGGCCATCCTCCGGGTCAACAGAGGGCCTCTGGATGATGGTGCATTGCGCCGAATCTTTGAACGCGTCATCGATGAATGCCGGCGAATCGAGCAGTCATGACTGCTGATGGACTTCCTGGCTCCGTCACCATTCATGGGACGGGACTTATCGGTACCTCTCTTGGATTAGCCCTCAAGGCGCGGGTTGCTGGGATTCGCGTCTACGGCATCGATTCGCCGGAGATTCTCGCCCGCGCCGAACGCTGCGGCGCGATCGATGGACCCGGGGGGCCGGCTTCAGATCTCGTCATTCTGGCGGCGCCCGTGGGCACGATCATGGATATCCTGGACGGTCTCTCGCCAGGGTCTTCCCTGATTCTCGATGTCGGAAGCACAAAGGCCGCTATCTGCCGTAAGGCCCAGGCGCGGGGGCTTCCTTTTGTTGGCGGACATCCGATGACCGGGTCGGAAAAGTCGGGGCCAGAGGCCGCGTCGGCCGATCTTTTTCTCAGTCAGCCATTCTTTCTCTGCCCGATTTCCTCAACTCCCGGGAACGCCCTTTCGACCATGACCAGGCTGGTTGAAGCGATTGGAGGCAATTCCGTGGTGATGAGCGCCGAGGAACACGATCGCGTGGTGGCGCAGCTGAGCCATCTTCCCCAGATTCTCTCCACTCTGCTTGCGGACCAGACTTCAGAACATCGTAACCTCGCGGGCCCCGGCTGGCGGTCTTTCACACGGCTGGCGGCAAGCCCGTTTTCCGTATGGCGCGACATCCTTCTAACCTCGGGACCGCTCCCGCAGGAGCTTCGGTTCTTTTGCGATCGAATGCATTCCGTCCTCGATGCGCTCAACCGCGGCAACATGGAAGAAATCGAAGCGATCTTTGACCGGGCCAACCACGCCGTTTTGGAGGAAGGCCGTGAATAATATCGTTCGCGAGCCTCCCGTCATTGTCGAAAGCAACCCCTGTCGAACGGAGCCATGAAGATCCGCTCCATCGTGATCGTGAATCTCACAGCTCCCAGACAGCGGTTTCTGGGAACGCTGCTGGAGGTAACTCCGGCAGGAATCACCCTGAGGGGGGTCGATCTGGAAGCCTTCGAAGACTGGGTCAACCATGTCGCAGCTCAGGAAGAATGCGGGGTTCAGGCCACGACCACGTTCTTTCCGCTGCACCGTGTTGAAAAGATGATTCTCGATGAGCGTGCCGGTGCGATACCCTCCCTTTCGAACACGTTTCTTTTGAAGGTTGGCAGCTCTATCGAAGAATATCTGGAGAACGGATGAATATTGCGGTTGTTGGTACTGGCTACGTGGGGCTCGTTGCGGGCAGCTGCTTTGCGGAAAGCGGTAACGACGTGGTTTGCGTGGACAATAACGCCGAGAAGGTCGCGAGCCTTCAAAAGGGAGTTATCCCGATCTACGAGCCCGGATTGTCCGATCTGGTGGAACGCAATGTGCGCGATGAACGATTGAAGTTCACCACGGACCTTCCTGAGGCCGTACGGAGGTCGGAGGTAATCTTTCTGGCGGTCGGAACACCCACAACGGCTACGGGTGCCGCCGATCTCAGCGCGGTATTCAGTGTGGCGAAAGCAATCGGCCAGAATATCGATGGGTACAAGGTCGTCGTTACGAAGTCGACGGTGCCGGTGGGCACGACGCACAAGATTCGCGAACTGATTCGAAAGGAAACGGCGGAGCCTTTCGATGTTGTGTCCAACCCCGAGTTTCTCAAGCAGGGGGCCGCCGTGGAAGACTTCATGAGGCCCGACCGGATCATTGTGGGTGCCGATGATCCAAGACCCGCCGAAATTCTCCGGGATCTCTATGCACCGTTCGTTCGCACGGGAAGTCCGGTGCAGGTCGTCAGTATCCGGACGGCGGAAATGCTGAAATATGCCGCCAATGCGTTTCTCGCCGCACGAATTTCCTTCATGAATGAAATTGCGAATCTTTGCGAAATGGTTGGCGCCGACGTCGACATGGTCAGGAAGGGCTTGGCGTCGGACTCCCGCATTGGCTCTGCGTTTCTGTTCCCCGGCGTGGGCTACGGGGGCAGTTGCTTCCCGAAAGATACCCGCGCTCTGATCGAGACCGGCAAGGAACACGGCTACGGCATGAAGATCCTGGAAGCCGTGCACGCCGTGAACGTCGGGCAGTCCACACGTTTCGTCGAAAGGATCTCCAGGCACTTCAACGGAAAACTCCAGGGAAAACGCTTTGCCGTCTGGGGTTTGTCTTTCAAGCCGAGAACAAACGACATGAGGGACGCTCCCGCGATTACGATTATCGAAAAGTTACTCGGGCTGGGTGCAACGGTAGCGGCGTATGATCCCGAAGCCATGGAAGAGGCGCGTCGAATCTTCGGGTCACGGATTGAGCTGTGTGCAAACAACTATGCCTGTCTGGAAGGCGTGGATGCGCTGCTTCTGATCACGGAGTGGCAGGCGTTTCGAAATCCTAATTTTGAGCGCATGAAGAATTTGATGCGGCAGCCGGTGATTTTCGACGGGCGAAATATCTTTGACCCGGTGCACCTGCGCGAACATGGCTTCATCTACTATGGTGTTGGAAGATCATGAGCAACAAGCAACGACGTGTAATCGTGACAGGCGGAGCGGGCTTCCTGGGAAGCCATCTTTGCGACAAGCTGCTCGAACGCGACTATGAAGTCCTGTGCCTGGATAACCTGTTAACAGGCAACACGGACAATATCGCGCACCTGCTGGGGAATCCGCGATTCAAGTTCTCCCGTCATAACGTCACCGAATACATCTTCGTGGAAGGTCCGGTTCATGCTGTGCTCCACTTCGCTTCGCCTGCTTCGCCGGTGGACTACCTGGAAATGCCGATTCAGACGCTCAAGGTGGGTTCTCTGGGAACCCATAAGGCGCTCGGACTGGCCAAGGAGAAGAGCGCCCGTTTCCTCCTCGCCAGCACGTCGGAAGTGTATGGCGACCCTTTGGTGAATCCACAACCGGAGACTTACTGGGGAAACGTCAATCCGATCGGGCCGCGAGGAGTGTACGACGAAGCCAAACGTTTTGCGGAAGCGATGACACTGGCCTACCGGCGGTTCCATGGCCTTGACGCGCGCATCGTCCGGATTTTCAATACCTACGGCCCGCGCATGCGGCCTAACGACGGCAGGGTCGTTTCGAACTTCATTGTTCAGGCGCTGCAGCAGAAATCCCTGACCCTCTATGGCGACGGATCGCAAACGCGAAGCTTCTGTTACGTGTCAGATCTCGTTCGCGGCATTATTGCCCTCATGGAGCTGGACAAATCCCCGGAAGCCGACCTCCCCTTCAACATCGGAAACCCGGAAGAGCGAACCGTGGCCGATCTGGCGAAAAAGATCCTGGCCCTGACGGCCAGTAACAGCCCCATAGTGACGCACGATCTGCCTACAGACGATCCGCATGTCCGCTGCCCTGATATTCGGCGAGCTCAATCCATACTGGGGTGGCAGCCCGAGGTGGACATCGATCACGGGCTGGAAATGACGATTCAATATTTTAGAAAGATCACCTCATCATGATCCTTGTCACAGGTGGCGCCGGTTACATCGGGAGCCATACCGTAAGAGCGCTGCAGAAGAGCGGTTTCGAAACGCTTATCTTCGATAACCTGTCGGCCGGCCATCGGGAGTTCGTCGGCAAGACCCCGTTTTTCGAGGGCGACATCTGCAACCCTGCAGATCTCGAACAGGCCTTCAGGACGCATCCGGTCGAAGGAGTGCTCCATTTTGCTGGGAAAGCTCTCGTACCGGAGTCCCATCAGAATCCTGCGCTGTACTACAGAACCAATGTCAGCGGGGGCGTGAATCTGCTGAGCGCCATGAAAAACGCCGGCGTGAAGTACATGATCTTTTCATCGACCTGCGCAACCTATGGCGTGCCAGACCAGATTCCCATCACTGAAAACACACCGCAACATCCGATAAATCCATATGGAGAAACGAAGCTGGCTTTTGAACGCGCTCTGCGGTGGTTCCAGGACTCGCACGGGATCGAGTTCCTGGCCCTCCGGTATTTCAACGCGGCCGGCGCGGGCACAGAAGGTGAAGTGGGGGAAGATCACGATCCTGAGACGCATCTGATTCCCCTGATACTGGATGCGGCGATGGGACGCAGGCCGGAAGTCCGAATTTTCGGCACCGACTACCCCACCCCCGATGGAACGTGTCTCCGCGATTATATCCACGTCTCCGATCTGGCTGCAGCCCATGTCCTGGGCCTGAAAGTACTGATGGCGGGGCAGGTGCAGTCCCAGGCGATCAACCTCGGAACCGGTACCGGATATTCCGTAAGGCAGGTTATCGATACGGCAAAACGCATCACGGGCAAGAACTTTGCCGTTAAGGAAGTTCCCCGACGTGAGGGGGATCCGCCGGTTCTGGTGGCTGCCGTCGACCGAGCCAGGGCCATACTCGACTGGACAGCGGAAAACAGCGGACTGGAGGAGATTATCGCTTCGGCGTGGAGGTGGCACCGTCGCCGCTTTGATCACTGAGGTACACCAGAGCCTCCTGAACCCCGGACAGCGTCGCGCCCACGCGGTGTGCCGGGCGGACTATGGCGTTCTGAACTTTCTCTGCCCCACCCTTTACCTTGTCATGTATTCGCTCCAGGCGGACGTCGACTGAAGCCAGGCCGTATCCAAACGTGGATTGAGCTCGCGCAAGAATCGGTTCGAAACCCGCAACACTCTCTTTAGCCGACGCCGTCGCAGCAACAGCCTGCGTTGACGCGGAATGGAGGGCGCTCATCCAGCTCCGCATTTCCGAAGTGATCTGCACTTCTCGCACCGTCTCGGTAATGTTGGTCGTAATGTTGGCGAAAGCCTTGTAGGCGAACCAAATCACGATCGAATTGAAGACCAGGGTGACGCTGGTGAAGATAAGAAAAATGACAATCTGAATTTCCATAGGGTTACCAAGAATAGGGCCAGATACCTCGTCTTAGAACTGAAAAATGATCAAGAGATCAAACTTTGATCTCCTGAGGATTGCGCGAGTCGTATTTCCGTACTTCCAACTCTCTTTTCCCGACAGGTGACAACTCTCTTTTACAGGAGGTACACCAGATCGCGACAGGTTCGTAACACGAGGCCCTATAGACCCTTCCTTACTTCTACCTGAAGCGTGGTTCTGGCTTTTTTGAAGCCTGGATTCTGGTAAAACCGCCCATCCCTTGAAGTAAGGATTCAACCCTTACTACAGTAAGGGCATGGCGAAAGTCACGTCGAAATATCAGGTCACGCTCCCCATGGTGATTGCGCGGAAATTCAATATCCGCCCGGGCGACGAGATCGATTGGGTTGCAGCCGGCGAAGTGATTCGCGTTATTCCTCCCGCCATGCAGGCCGCAGTTGGAGATCGGGAATCAAGGCTGCGTTTGTTCGACCAGGCAACTGAGCGGGTACGGCGGCTCTCCAGGGTACAACGGTCTAGCCGTCCTTCTGGCCGGGGCTGGAAGAGAGAGGATCTTTACTCGCGTGGCCGCTCTCGTTGACACGAATGTGCTCGTCTACCGATTTGACAGCCGCTTTCCAGAGAAGCAATCCAGAGCCACGGAGGTTTTGAGGCGTGGAATTGCTGAAGCAAAGAATCGCAGATCCCAGATGGGGGGCCGGGCTCGGAATGCGCGGGGTGGCCTCCATCTCTTAAGCCTGCGACAGATATTCGGATGTAGATGCGCAACTTGAACGAGAAGACTTGCGCTTCGAAGCTCTTGAAGCCAGAAGCGTACTTGCGCCGCAGTCGGCCCGGGACCCGCCTGAAAATAACTGGCTTCGACAAGACGCTGGATCATCGGCCAGTCCTTGTCGCGTTGCGTATTCTTGGCTTTCACGAGATCCGGCAGAGACAATACATCACACGCGGTCCCATCAGGCATTTGGATCGTGGTCCGGCGCCGCCACAACTTAGGAAATGGATCGACGCCCCGCATAACGGACATGACGTCCACCCGCATCCCCGCAGCGTCAGGGTGATGGCATCGGAAATGAATGGCGTGGCCGCGTTTCAGGTACTTCAGTGCGAAAGGTGGGACGGCAATCTCGGTGGCCTGAAGGTCGGCAAGAGCACGGAGAAGCCGTGCAAGATTTGCGGCATCCGCCAAAAGCGCAAAGTCCGTGTCGCGGCTAAACTCCCGCTGCGCCGTACAATACGCACGCCTGCCCTCCCATGAGAAACACGCGCACGCGCCTCGCGCTCATCGAAGAGGGGACTTTGAGTATCGGGTTCGGGATCAAGAGAGCCTCCTAACTCCAGGTACGCTTGCCACAGACGCTCGCTCTACAGACAACGCTGCACCGGCGTCATCCGGTACCACTCCGCCCACTCTTCTCCAACCAAGTCTTCCGGACGAATCATGTACACAACGGATAGCAGAATCAGCGCCGTGAGTAAACTGGTTCCGTTTAATTGCGTCTTTCACATTGAGAACATGGCCGAATACGCGCATACACTCACCTTTCGCCTGAGAATTCCACGGCGTTAATTCTGAAGACTCGTTCTTTGACTACTGCTTGTTCTTCGACCAGGTAGCCGGCCGCGAACTCCCATCTGGGTAGGGCTGCAGAATGGGAAAGAAACGGAGGACATAGGGCGGATCGACCGGTCGTCGATCGACAAAATATTCAAGCTTCCACGAAATCTTGTCCGGTCGGTCGCCTGATGGAATGGAAATGTTTCGAAGTGCTTTGGCCAGCACGTCGCGGGCTACTTCCGCTTGTGCACCCAGAGAAACGGTAGCCACATCATAAAAGCTGTTCAAAGAGGGCAACTCGAGGGGCGCGGCGACTTTCTGACCGCTCGCGTCTGAGACCGCTTTTGCAATGAGCGTCAGAGTCGCCTTTAGAGAACGCTTCTCAGCCGAAAAAGATATCCGGACGTCGAGAGGCGAGGAGATCGAGCGCCACGCTCCCTTCTCGTCTCTGACATGTGTCGGCACGATGCTGTATCCGTAATCGCTTAACGGAACAACTTTGAACAATCCTGGATTCCCGCGTCTGGCATTTACTTGAACACTGACACTTAGGATTTCAGTGGCGAGTTGGCTGTCTTCCTGTCCTGGCCGAGCGCTTGGTTGAACGCGGATCGAGCCAGGCCCGCCGACGCGTGCACCTCGACCAATGCGATTCAAATTATCCGGGGATAGATTCCGACGGTTTTCAGGAGCATCGATGAAAGGCATGAGTTCAGCCGGTGCCATCCAGGCCGGTTCTTCATAAGCTACAGGCACGCCCAGCTCGCGGGATATTTGCTCGGCAACTTTTGCGAGAGGGTTGGACTCTCCCCGCACATCAATATCGAGCTTGGGAACGCGGACATTTGACGGTTGCTGTATGGCAGGGTTGCGATTACCTGGACCACCTCCTGAGAATTGTGCGAACCCGGCGGCAGCTGTAATGAACACCCCAACTAGAGTCCCTAAGAATCGTCTGCGTATGTCGTCTCCTTCTGCAACACCAAGCATCGTGGGCTGTTTTTCCGAGCTTGGTTCAATCGTGGCCTGACTATCTCGCTGGCCTTTGCTTTAGTCAAATGAATTGTTAAAACTGAAAGCCTAGTGGGAGTTTTCGAAAGCGGCAATCTGCGCCTCGTGACGAAGGATGTATCCCAGTTCGTCCAATCCTTCAAGCAGGCAGGTACGGGAGAAGCTGTTCACGGCAAAAGTTGTCTTGACGCCGCCGTACTGAAGCGTCCGTGCCTCGAGATCCACGGTCATTTCGGCTTCGGGGTTTTTCCCAAAAGCCTCAACCAGGCCTCGATGGGTGGCGTCGTCGACTTCGATGGTGAGCACCCCATTCTTCAGGGAGTTCTCCTTGAAGATATCCGCAAAAGAGGTCGAGATCAGCACACGGAATCCGAAATCGCGAATGGCCCAAACGGCGTGTTCCCGGGAGCTGCCGCAGCCAAAGTTGGGTCCGGCGATCAAGACCTGGCGGTTTCGAGCGTCCGGTAGGCTGAAAACTTCCTCAGGCTTGAGATCGGCAAACAAAAGATCCCCGAAACCGACCTTGTCGATCCGCTTGAGAAAGCGCGCGGGAGTGATCTGATCGGTGTTGATGTTTTCATCGATGAAGCAGGTTGCCCGTGAAGTCACTCGATCCAGCTTGGTCATTGCCTTTGTTGCTCCGAACTAATTATTGGGAAGCCGTCGAAGATCCGTAACACGTCCCATCACGGCGGACGCGGCTGCGGTCAGGGGAGAAGCGAGAAGGGTTCGACCTCCAGGCCCCTGTCGTCCTTCGAAGTTACGATTGCTGGTGCTCACCGAGACCTGTCCCGGCTCGAGCTTGTCGGCGTTCATTGCGATGCACATGCTGCAACCGGATTCGCGCCACTCTGCGCCGGCTTCCCTGAAGATACGATCGAGCCCTTCGGCTTCTGCGAGTTTCTTGATCTGCTGCGAGCCTGGAACAACGACGGTTCTGACGCGGGGGGAGACTTTGCGCCCTTTCAGGATCTGGGCCGCAGACCGGAGATCCGACAGGCGCGAATTGGTACAGCTTCCGATAAAGACAACGTCGATCGGATGGTCCAGCAAGGGCTTTCCAGGTTCGACGTCCATGTACTTTAGCGCCCGCTTCAGTTCTTCGGTATCGGCATTCGGAACAGTACCTGTGATGGGAATTGTCATGCCCGGGTTGGTGCCGAAACTGATCATGGGCTCGATATCGGCTGCATCGAAGGAGATCGTGCGATCATAAGACGCGCCGGCGTCGGTGGGCAGGGCTTTCCAACGCGCGATGGCCTTGTCCCATTCAGCGCCTGCTGGCGCCATTGGGCGTCCGGCAAGGTATTCAAATGTTGTGTCGTCCGGCGCAATCATACCGGCGCGAGCTCCGGCCTCGATGGACATGTTGCAGACGGTCATGCGACCGTCCATGTTCAGCGAGCGGATCGTCGACCCGGTATATTCGATAACGCAGCCCGTACCCCCTGCCGTTCCGATCTTAGAAATAATGTAGAGGATCACATCTTTGGCGGTGACACCCAGCTTCAGAATGCCGTGGACGGCAATTTCGAGATTCCTGGCTTTCCGCTGAAGGAGACACTGGCTGGCAAGAACGTGTCCGACCTCGGTGGTGCCGATGCCAAACGCAAGAGCGCCAAACGCCCCGTGCGTCGACGTGTGACTGTCGCCGCAAACGATGGTTTTTCCCGGCTGGGTCACACCGAGTTCCGGGCCGATGACGTGAACGATACCCTGCTCCTCAGTGCCTAAGCCGTAAAGGCGAACGCCAAACTCGGCACAATTGGTATCGAGCTTGGTCACCTGCTGGTACGCCTCGCGGTCGTCCGTAGGAGACAGCACTCGCGTGGTCGTGGGAATCGCATGATCCGCCGTGCCGACTGTCAAGTCCGGCCGCCGCAAACGCAAGCCGCGCCTGCGCAGTTCATCAAAGGCCTGAGGGGACGTGACCTCATGGATCAGATGGAGATCGACAAAGATAATGGCGGGTGCATCGGTCTCTGGAACGATAACGTGAGAATCCCAGATTTTGTCGTAGAGCGTCTTAGTTTGCATCGGAACTTTCTATGAATTTGCAGATCACATCGCCCATTTGGCGTGTGGTTGTCAGCGTAAACCTCGTCTGATCCCCCGGCGATTGCGGATAGAGATCGCGTGTGCGGCACCCTTTCTCAAGCGCCCGTTCGATGGCACGGTGAACGCGCAGCGCCGCTTCGGGCAGGCCGAACGAATGTTCGAACATCATGCCCACGGACGCGATGGCTCCTATCGGATTCGCCTGTCCGGTGCCGGCGATGTCCGGTGCGGAACCGTGCACAGGTTCGTAGAGGCCGGCGGCGCCGCCGATTGCCGCCGACGGCAACATCCCTAGGCTGCCGGCGAGGACACCCGCTTCATCGCTGAGGATGTCTCCGAAGAGATTATTCGTGACAACGACATCGAAGCTCCTGGGTTTGAGGACAAGCTGCATCGCGCAATTGTCAACATAGAGGTTGTCCAGGGCAACATCAGGAAATTCACGGCCAACTTCCGCTACAGTCAGCCGCCACAGGATCGAGGTCTCCAGGACATTGGCCTTATCCACAGACGTCAGCTTCTTCCGGCGGCTTCGGGCCAGTTGAAATGCCACTTTCGCCACGCGGCGCACTTCTTCGACAGTGTAGACTTCTGTATCGACGGCGCGGTTCGCATCGCGATGGCGGGGAGTTCCAAAGTACACGCCGCCCAGCAGTTCTCTCACAAAAACGAGGTCGACTCCCTTTACAACTTCCGTTCTGACATTCGAACTATCGGCGAGAGAATCGAAGACATACACGGGGCGCAGATTGGCGTAGTTTCCCAGCAGCGTGCGCAAATTCAGAAGTCCCCGTTCGGGCTTCTTTGCAGCAGGCAGCGAGTCGTATTTGCGGTCGCCCACGGCGCCGAGCAGAACCGCCTGGGATTTGCTGCATAGCTCGACGGTCGGCGGCGGCAATGGAGAATCATGCCGTTCAATAGCGATCCCACCGATGTCGCCCTCGATGATGTCAAAGCTGCGATCGTAGAGCCGGCCGCAAAGTTCAAGAACGCGTCGGGCTTCGGCGAGGACTTCCGGGCCAACGCCATCTCCGGGGAGAAACGCAATTTGAGATTTCATGCAGGTCCGGCAGCAGCGCCGGCAGGAGAAGCCTTGCTTCGCGCCGCGCTGATGATTTCCTCCAGGTCTTTGTCGTCTACGGTCTTCTTGCGATCCGCAATGGTGGTCATGAGCATGTACGCGTGTTCGAGCTGGTCAGGACTCAAAGGAGACCCCATTGCGCGACAGCGCGCCACCAGCGCGTGGCGGCCCGAGTGCTTCCCCAGAACGATTTTACCTTCGGGCACGCCGACGGATCCCGGCGTCATGATTTCGTACGTTATGGCGTTCTTCAGCATCCCGTCCTGATGAATCCCCGCTTCGTGGGCGAAGGCATTTTCGCCGACGATGGCCTTGTTAGCCTGCACAGGCATCGTGGTCACTTCGGTCAAAAGGCGGCTTGATGCGTACAACTCCTTCGCATTGATCTGCGTGGTTACGCCGTAGAACTGCCGGCGAACCTGCAGTGCCATGACGATTTCTTCGAGCGCCGCATTGCCGGCACGCTCTCCGATACCGTTAATCGTGCATTCCACCTGCCGGATTCCGTTCTGAATCCCGGCAAGGGAGTTTGCCACCGCGAGACCCAGATCGTTATGGCAGTGTGTGCTGAGAATCGCTTTGTCGATGTTTTTGACGCGGCTTCGAATATTCCGGATGAGCAGGCCATATTCCTCGGGGAGACAATAGCCAACCGTGTCTGGAAGATTCACGGTGGTAGCGCCGGCGTTGATGACTTCCTCTGTGACCTGGGCGAGAAAGTCCAGATCCGTCCGCCCGGCGTCTTCGGCGGAGAACTCGACGTTGTCGCACAGTGTGCGTGCGTATTGGACCCCGTCCACCATGAGGGCAAGCGCTTCCTCTCGGGATTTGCTCAGCTTGTACTTGAGGTGGATATCACTGGTGGCAAGAAAAACGTGGATGCGGGCCTTATTGGCGCCTTCGAGGGCCTTGGCGCAGCGGTCGATGTCTTTCCGCACCGAACGCGCCAGACCCGCAATTACAGGGGTCCTCACTTCGGCAGAGACCCGGCGTACGGCATCAAAATCACCCTGGGATGCGATCGGAAAGCCCGCTTCCAGGATGTCGACGTTCAGCGCTTCCAGCTGGCGCGCCATTCTGAGCTTCTCGTCGATATTCATGCTGAACCCGGGAGCCTGCTCCCCGTCACGCAAAGTCGTGTCGAAAATGATTACTTTGTCTTCCATGTTGTCCTCACTCCCGTCCTACGCTCAAAAGAGGTCTGTTTTCCCGGCGCCATGGGCTGCAACGGCGCGCCCAGGAATGAAATCACCCGTCACCATTTCCTTATATCCGGAGCCCGGCCCGATCATCGGATAGACGCATGCATTCTGGTCGATAACGACCTCGACAAACGCCGGACCCGGATATTCCACAAACCGGCGCAGCACATCGGGAACGTCGGCCTTCTCCGACACGCGAACGGCGAACTCGAAGCCATCGGCTTCCGCCGTCTTGATGAAGTCTTTTTTGTGAAGCGACTTGTCGCTGCCGCAGAAGCGCTCGGCAAAGAACAGGCGCTGCCATTGCCGGACCATGCCGTCACCGCTGTTGTTCATCACCAGGATCTTGACGGGCAGGTTATAGGTCGTCACGGTTTCGAGTTCGCCGAGGTTCATCCGGATGCTGCCGTCGCCATCGATGTTGATGACGGTCTTGTTGGGGCAGGCGAACTGCGCGCCGATCGCAGCGGGTAGACCGAAACCCATCGTCCCCATGGAGCCGGAAGTCAGGAAAGACCGCGCGTGCTTCAAGGACAGGTATTGGGCAGCCCACATCTGGTGCTGGCCGACACCGGTCGTGAAGATTGCCTCCCCGTGGACCACGTCATTGAGGCATTCGATGACGTATTGAGGCTGAATCAACTCATGAGCGCGATCGTAATTATGGGGATGACCTTTCTTCATCTCCTCGAGATGCGCATGCCATTTCGAAAAGTCTCTCGTGAAGCCGGAGCCGGCTGCCAGCAGATCTACAAGTGCCGCTCGCGCGTCGCCGATGTGGCCCCAGTTGGCAGACTTCACCTTTCCAAGTTCCGCAAAGTCGATATCGATATGCGCGATCGCACGGGCGTTCGGAGCCCATTCCTTCGGCTTGCCGGCGACGCGATCATCAAAACGGGACGCCACGGCGATGATGAAATCGCTGTCTTCAACGGCATAGTTGGCGTATGCGGCGCCATGCATCCCGAGCATGCTGAGGGACAGCGGATCAGCGCTATCCATCGCTCCCAATCCCATCAGGGTCGTGGTCACCGGAATTCCGAAAGTCGCCGAGAACCTGCGCAACTCTTCAGCTGCACCGGAGTTGATTACGCCGCCACCCGCGTATATAAGGGGTCTTTCACTGGCGGCAAGCAGATCGAAAAACGCCTTTGCGTGTTCCGGAGTCACGCGCGAATTTTGAATTTCGCGAATGCGCCGGTCGTATCCGCGAAGGTTCAGCCGGCCGGAGCCCTTGTAAAAACCCATCCAGTTCTGAACGTCTTTGGGAATGTCCACCACAACCGGGCCCGGCCGGCCGCTTCTGGCGATGTCGAAAGCCGTGCGAACTGTGTCTTCCAGTTCTTCCGGATCGGTCACGAGAAACGCGTGTTTGGCACAGGTGCTCATCAGCGTGAAAACAGGAGCTTCCTGGAACGCATCGGAACCAAGTGCGCCACGCGGCACCTGGCCTGTGATCAGGACAACGGGAACAGAGTCCGCCATGCAGTCCCGGATTGGAGTGACGCTGTTCGTAGCACCGGGGCCGGAAGTAACCAGGAACACACCGACTTTGCCGCTGGATCGGGCATAACCCGCCGCCATGAATCCGGCACCCTGCTCGCTGGCTGGAACGACGAGCTGAACAGGCCGCCCGCCGTCCTTTTCGCATTCCTCGTTGTAGCGGAAGATCGCGTCGTAGGTGGGCAGAATCGCCCCGCCGCTGTATCCGAAAATCGTGTCCACGCCTTGATCGGCAAGAACTTTGACGATGATATCTCCGCCTGAAATCGCCTGAGTCACTGAGTATCCTCCAGCTAAGACCGTTTCTTGGGTTGCAGGAAGGCCATCATGCCCCGCAGTTTCTTACCCACTTCTTCGATCGGATGGGTGGCTTCCTTCCTGCGGAATTCGTTGAAATTCGGGCGGCCCTTCTCGTTCTCTTCGATCCATTCCTTCGCGAACTGGCCGCTCTGGATTTCAGCAAGGATCTGCTTCATCCTCTTCTTCGTATCCGCATCGACAACGCGGGGCCCGCGCGTGTAGTCGCCGAACTCCGCCGTGTCGCTGATGGAATAGCGCATGTAGGCCAGGCCGCCGGTATACATAAGATCGACGATCAGCTTCAACTCGTGCAGGCACTCGAAGTAGGCGATTTCGGGAGCGTAGCCTGCTTCAACAAGGGTCTCAAAAGCAGCTTTCACAAGAGCCGAAGTGCCGCCGCACAACACGCTTTGTTCGCCGAACAGGTCGCTCTCCGTCTCCTCCCTGAACGATGTTTCCAGCACACCGGCCTTCAAACACCCGAGGCCGAGAGCATAGGCCAGAGCGTTCTCCTTGGCCTGTCCGCTGGGATTCTGGTGAATCGCGAGCAAACCCGGTACGCCAACGCCTTCCGTAAACAATTCGCGAACACGATGTCCCGGGGCCTTGGGAGCGATCATCGACACGTCGATGTTTTTCGGTGGCTCGATCTGCTTGAAGTGAATGTTGAAGCCGTGCGCGAACATCAGGGTCTGGCCATCGCGCAAGTTCGGGAAAATCGATTCGTTATAGATCTTCTTCTGACGCTCGTCGGGTGTGAGCATCATCATCACGTCGGACGACTTTGCCGCGTCGGCGACCGGAATGGCGCGAAGTCCGTCGCCTCTGGCTTTGTCTCCCGAGGGACTTCCTTCGTAGGTGCCCACGACGACGCTCACGCCGCTCTCTTTCAAGTTGAGAGCATGGGCGTGGCCCTGGCTGCCGTAACCTATGATTGCGACTTGCTTGCCTTTCAGCCGGCCGATGTCACCGTGTTGCTCGTAATATATGTTCACCATTCTGATAACCTCCATTATCAATTCCCGATTCGCCTTCTTCGACCTGCACGTCCACGACGTCGACGATCTTCATCAATTGCTTGCGCAGCAGTTCACATTGCCGGTCATCGCACCGCAGTGTCACAGTCAACTGGCTCAATTCCTCGTCCTGATCGGGTCTTACGTACAGGCTATTAATGTTGTAAGCCCTGGTGCTGAACGTACCTACAATCTTGACAAGGGCTCCATGCCGGTTCTCGACCAGCAGGCGGAACCTTCTCATCGGGCTGTTTGGTGAATTCATTCGACCTCCGGGCGCTCTACTGGATGAACAGTAAGCGCGCATGATGGCTACGCTGGCAGCGTATCGGGCCGCGACAACAGCGGTCAAATCAATGGTTTTGATCGGATCATAAGCGGATACGGTTTTTCCTCCGCAGTGAAATTCCAGTTCCCGTATAATTCTGAGCGACCCTGGAGAGGTGGCCGAGTGGCTGAAGGCGGCGGTTTGCTAAACCGTTATAGGGTCAAAAGCTCTATCGAGGGTTCGAACCCCTCCCTCTCCGTTTTCCTGATAGAATCCGCGATCTATGCGGCGCGACAGCGAAGCAGCGATGTTCTGGCTCACAGCCGCAAGTGCCGCAGCGAGTCTGGTTTCCATCGCGGCGATGGAAATACTGCTGGGTGCGGCCGTACTCCTCTGGGTCTATAACCGTTCTTCGCCCAGGTGGCCTCCCTACACCTTCCCTCTGATAGCGTTTATGGCGACAACGCTCGTCTCTCTGGCCGCCTCCTCAAACCCGTCTGTCGGCTGGCATCCCATACAGAAGTTTGTTCTGTTTTCGATGGGCTTGCTGACCGTTTCTTTCGTCACAACGGAATCACGAGCCCGGGCGGCCTACAAGCTGCTGATTGCGACCGCCTCCGTTGCCGGAATCATGGCGATCGTTCAGTTCGTCTTCAAGGAACTGGCCTACAAGGCCTCCGGAAATCTCGCCGATGACCCGACGCTGCTGAACCGAATCACAGGCCCGCTGGGACATTGGATGACGTTCAGCGGGGTCCAGCTCCTCGTCTGGTGCGCCGCGATACCGGCGCTGACAGTTCTGGCCCGGCGGTGGATGCCGACGATTCCCATCATCGGAACAGCGCTGGTGCTGAGCAATACGCGCGGGGCGTGGCTCGGCGCGTCCGCAGGTTTTGTTTTCGTCGCCCTGGCGCTTCCCCGACGGGTACTCGCCGCAGTGCTTGTTCCAATGATTGCAGTGGGCCTCGCCGCTTCACCCGTGATCTATCATCGAATCTCGATGAGTCTCGACAAAGATCTGGCCACAAACTATTCCAGGGCCATCTATCTGGATGTCGGCATGAAGATGATCAAGGCGCACCCCTTGTTCGGAGTCGGGCCCGAACGGGTTCATGATGATTTTCCGCGGTATTACCCGGGGAGGCTGGACACGTTCTACTACGGCCATTTGCACAACAATATCCTGCAAATCGCCGCGGAACGGGGCCTCATCTGCCTTGCGGCTTTTCTGTGGTTCCTCGTGGAACTCTATCGATCCCTTTTGCGTCAGCTTAAAAACGGCAAGGGCGAAGCGCGGTGGGCGACGCTTGGGGCGCTGGCAGCACTAACCGGCTTCGTCATCTCCGGCCTGACCGAATACAACTTTGGAGATTCCGAGGTCCTGGTATTGATGCTCTTTATTGTTTCGATACCTTTTGGACTGGCATCCTATGTTCAAGAAGATCCTCATAGCCAACAGGGGTGAAATTGCAGTCCGCGTTGCCAGGGCCTGCCGCGAGATGTCTATCTCGTCCGTCGCGGTCTACTCCGAGGCCGATTACGGAGCGCTGCACGTTCGGATGTCGGACGAGGCGTACCCGGTCGGGCCTTCACGTTCCTCCGAAAGCTACCTTGTCATCGAAAAGATCATCGATACGGCAAAGCGATCAAACTGCGATGCCATCCATCCCGGCTATGGATTTCTTTCGGAAAACGCGAGATTTGCTCAAGCCTGCGAAGACGCGGGGCTTGTCTTCATCGGCCCGTCGGCGAAATCGATGGCTCTAATGGGGTCCAAAGTAGAAGCCCGGCGAGCAGCGGCGAGATTCGGGGTTCCAATGATTCCAGGGACCCTGGACCCTGTGGTCGACAAGCAGGAAGGTCTAAAGGTTGCCGGCACTATCGGTTATCCCCTCATGCTCAAGGCATCTGCCGGGGGTGGAGGCAAAGGCCTGCGACTCGTTCACTCCGAAGCTGAACTGGCACCGGCTCTCGAGGCAACGCGCGCGGAGGCGAAGGCTGCATTCGGCGATGACGCCGTCTATATCGAAAAGTTCCTCCAACAGCCACGTCATATCGAGATTCAAGTATTGGCCGACCGGCACGGAAACGCCGTCTTCCTCGGAGAACGGGAATGCACCATCCAGCGGCGGCACCAAAAGGTGATCGAAGAATGTCCGTCCCCAATCATGGATGCCGATCTGCGCCAACGCATGGGTGAGGCAGCGTTAAAGGTCGTTCGGGCCGCAAACTACTACAACGCGGGAACAGTGGAGTTCCTGTTGGATAACGGCCGTCAGTTTTACTTTCTGGAGATGAACACGCGGCTGCAAGTCGAACATCCCGTTACCGAAATGGTCGCCAGCATCGATCTGGTGAAGGAACAGATCCGAATTGCGGCAGGTGAGACCATGGCATTGCGTCAGCAGGACGTGTTGCTGAACGGCGTTGCCATCGAATGCCGCATCTATGCCGAAGATCCTGAGAACAACTTCTTCCCCTCGCCAGGCACAATTCGTCTGCTGAGGGCTCCCTCCGGCCCCGGCGTCCGCGATGACAGCGGCGTGTATGAAGGCTGGAGCGTTCCTATCGATTACGACCCGCTAATCTCGAAGCTGGTAGCCTGGGCGCCAACGCGCAACGAGGCCATCGATCGTATGCAAAGGGCGTTGTTTGAATATCGGATCGAAGGCATCCAGACGAACCTGGCATTCTTCCGCGAGATTCTCGATCACCACGACTTCAGGAGAGGGGAGTTCGACACTGGATTCATCGATCGCTGGCTTCGAGAGCGCTCTTCTCGAGAACCTGCTTCGGAGACGGAGCGAGACCTGGCACTTATCGTGGCAGTCCTCGCGGATGCTTCCCGGGTTCCTGAACGGCCCCGGAATCCGACGCCCGGGCCCTCTTCGTGGAAAACGGACGGGCGTATGCGGGGGCTGAGACATTGAAGCGCGGTACTGCCATGGTCGGGGGCCAGCACATCGAGTTTCAGTGGGATGCGCAGGCGAATGCCATCAAGGCGACGGTGAATGGACGAGCGTACGAACTCGCAACCAAAGAAGTCGAGCCTGGAGTGTATTGGCTCTCGTGGAATGGACGCTCGATTGAAGCTGCCGTCATCGGAAGCGATCAAGGGTACATCGTTTCCATGCTCCAACGTCGGATACCTGTCGAATTACTCGACTCCAGGAAAGCGCTTCGACGGGCCGCACAAACAAGCCATGATGGAGTCGTCGAAGTACGAGCCCCGATGCCGGGAAAAGTCGTCCGGACTCTGGTATCGGAAGGCGAGGAAGTGGACGTTCACCAGGGCATTGTCGTGATGGAAGCGATGAAGATGCAGAACGAAATCCGCGCACCCAGGCGCGGAACAATTCGCAAGCTGATGGTTGCAGAGGGAAGCGCTATCAACTCGGCCGACTTGATAGCGCTGATCGATTAGCCTGCTTTGTGTTTCCGCTTGTCCTTGACTTTACTTTGTATCTGTTCTCACTTTGAATCTGTTTTCGTGTCGGACTTTGGATCTGTCTGCGTGTCGGATCCAGCGGCCGTGGCTGCGGCCTTGCCAACACTTTCCAGCAACCGCTCGGCGAGGTAGTTGTTGATTTGAGCTTTATTGCGCGCAGTCTCAGAAAACGCCGCACGCAGCATCTCTTCCTTGCGGTTGAAGATCACTTGACGAATCTGAGCCGAAACCGCGGGGCTCGACAGGTCTTTCTGCCCACCGGAGTCACGCTCGATGAGCTTCAGGATGTGGTATCCGTACCGTGTATCAAGCAGTGGACTGGTCTCGCCGATCTTCAGGCGCTGGACAGCCTGAGACAATTTCGGGTCAATGCCTTCGATATCGGCCAGGGATCGAAAACCGAGGTCGCCTCCATTAGGGGCAGAATCCGCATCTTCCGACCAGTCGCGAGCCACTACGCCGAAATCCTGGCCGCCCTGAATATCACGGAACAGCCGGTCCGCTTTGGCTCTGGCCTCTGCAGGGCTCTTGGCATCGTCCCGCTTCGCGTTGGTAACCTGCTCATCCGGGACGGGAGTAACCATGATGTGCTGGAGATGGTAACCTTCGGGGAGGTTAAAACTGGCCTTGTTCTTTTCGTAGAGATCCTTGATTTCGGCTTCAGATACGTTGATTCGCTGCGTGATTTCCTTGGTAATCAGCTTCTCCACGGTCAGGCCCTTGCGCATTTCATTCTTGATGTCATCAGCAGTCATTTTCTGCTCTTTCAGCATGGTCTGAAATTGCTCTTCGGTGTACTGGCTTTTGAGGTCAGTAAATTTCGTTTCAACCTCGGCATCGGTGGCATTCAGGCCGCTGGAGGACGCCATCTGGAGCAGGATCTCGTCGTTGATCATTTGCGTCAGCAATTGGAATTTCAGGGCTTGAGCCTCTTCAGGCGTTGGAATCTGCTGGGCACCATTGATCCGCCCCTCGTAGGCTTTCTCGAGTTCGGCGTTGGTGATGTCCTTCCCATTTACGCGAGCGACGATAGCCTCAGAAACCGCGGCATTTGAACTACACCCGGCAAACAATAGACAAAAACTGGCCAGAAGAACCAGAAGACTCACAGATTTCACAGGAAACTCCTATTTCATGATGGCTGCAGCCTTACCTGAGGTTTCGCGCCGACGCGGCTCACGCCCGGCGCGGGCTTGCATCCGCAGCCGCTCATCTTCCTAATATGGGTTTCGGAATTGTATCACGTGTTATACTTCCCCTTCATTTCTGCAAGGGAGTTGTGTTCATGGCCCGTTGTGAAATCTGTAATAAAGGTCCCGTGTATGGGCATCGAGTTAGTCACGCCCACAATTTGACGAAGCGGCGGTGGAATCCTAACCTGCAACGCGTTCACGTCGTGGTTGGCAAAACCCCGAAAAGCATGCGCGTCTGCACCAGTTGCATCCGCTCCGGCCGTATTACGAAGGCATGACAGTTCCCGTTTCCCGACTGCCTTAGGAACACCGCCGGAATTTACCTTCTAATTTTCCCCGCTGAGCGTCAAAAGTATCTATGAAAATGGGGCGCTTGCTAGTGCTGCTGCTGATTCCTGCACTGGCTTTCGCCCGGCAGCAGTACTACGGAACGACCGCGACCAGCGTCCGTATTTCCCCGGAGGCGGAGCCCGGCGATCTTGAGCGGCTGTCGATCCACCCTGGTGAAACGATTACGCCCCAGCGCATTCGCGACTCGATTCAAGTCCTTTTTGACACCGGCCGCTACCGAGCGGTGGACGCGGACGCGGTTTCATCGGATAGTGGGACCGCGCTGACATTCAGTGTTATTCCACACTATTTCTTCAGCACCTTCAGCCTCGAGCCGCCAAACCTTCTGGATCGTCCGCTCTCGTCGCTGGTTCGCCTGCCGATCGGACAAAAATTTTCACAGTCCCGGCTCCGTGACGTCATCGAGCAAACAGAAAAAGCGCTGCAGGATGCAGGATATTTCGAACCGGTCGTCACAACCACGCTCGGGCCCGACAACGACAGACACTTGAGAACCGTCGCGCTGAAAGCCGATGTAAAGGCAAAAGCCTTAATCGCTTCGGTCCAGGTGGAGGGCGGAGAGGCGGTGCTTACGCCAATGCAGCTGTTGACCACTCTTCGGGTTTCGCCGGGTGATGTCTACAACGCCGATCAACTCGAAAAAGGCCTCGCTGCGATTCGCAAACTGCTCCTGGACAAGAGTGTTCTCAACACTCCGGTGACCGCGACGACAGCCTATAACGCGGCTGCGAACACCATACGAATAGACGTAAAAGTCGCCACTGGGCAGAAAACGGTCATCGACACGGGAGGCATGATTCCGGAAGATGAAATCCGAAAACTCATTCCAATCTTCGAAGAAGGCGAGTTCGATCAGGATCTGGTCCAGGAGGGCCGCACTCGCATTGTGGAGTACGAACAACAGCAGGGCTACTTTGAAGCCAAGGTTGAAGGACCGGAGATCGTTCCAGCAAGCGACGGGAATCCCCTTCTGATCCGGTATCGGATCGATCCAGGAGAACGCCACAAGGTGCGTTCAGTTCGCTTCCAGGGGAACACGGTTTTCAGCGACGGCCAGTTGCGTGAGCGAATCAAGGTGCGAGCCGCCGGCTTCCCGGCATTCCTGACTCACGGACTCTTCAGCGATCAGCTCGTTGAAGCCGATGTGCGGACGATCCAGAACATGTACCGTCGCCTGGGGTACGAGGCCGCATTCGTGGAATCGCAGCGGACCGACAGCGTGGAGCATCAAATCGATCTCGTGTTCGACATCAGGGAGAACCAGCGTTATCCCGTCGAAAGTCTCGAGATTTCCGGGAACAGCGAATTGACGGAAGACGACTTGCGCAAGGTCCTTGGGTTCAAGAAAGGCGATTTCTATTCTCCCGCACAGACCGATGACGCGCGGAATGCGATGATGGCGTACTACTACGAGCAGGGTTTTCCCGATGTCCGAATCGAGGCGACGGCGGACCGCAACCCCGACACCGGAGGCAGGAAGCTGACCTACAAGATATCGGAGGGCCGGCGCTATCGGGTGGGGAGCCTCTACGTTGCGGGGAATAAGAGAACTGCTGAAAAGCTCATCAAGAGAGCCAGCGACCTCAAGGAATATACGCCATTTAATCCCGAAGAGATTCTCAGGGCCCAACAGAGGCTTTACGGTACCGGGTTATTTACGCACGTGGATGTCGTGCCTGTTGATCGCGATTCCGGCGATCTGCGCCCCATTCTTATTCAAGTCGAGGAGTCCAAGGCCATCACCGTGACACCGAGCATTGGCGTCAAAGAATCCGCCGGCCCGCGCGTCACTCTTGATATTTCTCACAACAACATCCTCGGTGGGAATCGTTTCCTTGGCCTGCGATTCCGTCTGGGCGTCAACGAGAAACAATTCCAATCGACGTATAGAGAGCCACGCCTGCTGAACAAGGAGAGTCTCGATGGCGTGGGAACATTCACTGCGGAGAAAACACAAAGGCCGTTCTACGAGGCGCGCGGGCTTGACCTTACCTTGTTGGTCCGCAAACACTTCACCGGCGCCAACATTTTCCAGACAAATGCCAGTTACCAGATTATCGATCTCCAGGACATCAAGGTCAGTCCTGTAGTCCGCCGACTGCCCGACTTGACGGGTTTGATCCGCATTGCGAAACTCGGCGCATCGTACACCTCGGAGCACCGGGATGACACGATCGATCCAAAACACGGCTTCACCGACACAAGCACATTCCAAATCGCGGGGCGGGCCTGGGGCTCCGAAGTGGACTTCGTATCGTTGGCGCATCAATTCAGCTTCTTTAAGCCGGCAGGAATCGGAACGCTCGCACTTTCCTCGCGGCTCGGATGGAAACTTCCCTATGGGGAAGACAACGAACTACCGATTACGGAGCGCTACTTCGCGGGGGGGTCCACCACCCTGAGAGGCTTTGGTCTGGATGAGGCAGGTCCTCCTGGAGGCGGACAGCTGCTGACCCTCGGCAACATCGAGTACAGAATACCTCTTAAGAAAGTTTCAATCGGCGAACTGGGGACCGCATTCTTCTATGACACCGGGAATGTGTTTGAACGTCCGTCGGATTTTTCCCTGACGGATTTCACCCATACCGCCGGACTGGGTCTCCGCTTTCAGACGCCGCTTGGCCCCGTGCGTTTCGACGTGGGATTCAATCTGCACCCAAGATTGCGCCTCCAGGGTGACGGTACGCAGGTACGCGAAGCCGGCGCTAAGGCATTCCTTACATTGGGCCACGCTTTCTGATATGAAACGACGATTCCTCCTCTCATCGATCCTGGTTATCCTCGCTGCAGCGCTACCCGCGCCGAGTGAGGTCATCGACAGAATCGTCGCGGTGATCGACGACACCTCGATCATCACCCAAAGCGACATCCGCAAGGAACGGGCGATCCAGACAGCCCTTGGCGAAAACCCCGGGAACGACGAGTCCCTCACGGAAACTCTGATAGAAAAGCATCTGATTGAGGACCAGATCGCCCTGTTCCGCGAAATCGATATCGATGAATCGACCGTGACCGAGCGATTGCGCGGCGTCCAGACTCCCGACGGACTGTCTACCGAAGACCTGCGCGATGCCGTCCGCGGAGAACTTCGGCGGTACGAATTCGTCATCCAGCGATTCCGCCCGTTCATTAAAGTTTCCGATGAGGAGCTGCGCAGCTATTTTACGAACGTGGCCATCCCAGCCCTCCAGAAGAACGGACAGCCTATCCCGACCGTCGAACAGGGTATGCTTGATGTGACACCTAACGTGCTTGCAGAGAAAATGAACAAAGAAGTCGATGACTGGCTCGCCGATCTTCGCAGGAGAATCTCCGTTGAGAAAGTTCTTCAATAGGCGAACTCTCTTCATCGCCGTCACTGTTCTGCTGTTGACTGGTGCATCGACGATCGCCGGCCTTTATCTCTTTTTCAATTCTCCGGCGTTCAGCGAGAGAATCCGGCAAACCATCGTTAGCGAAATCGAAAAGCAGACCGGAGCCGGCGCGTCTCTGAAAGGGATCCACTGGGATCTTCGATCACGCAGAATCGTACTCGACAATCTCACGCTTCGTGGACTGGAGCCGCCCTCAGACCCGCCGCTGGCCACTATCGAATCCATTACGGCAAGGCTCAGTTTGAGAAATCTGTTCTCCCGGCGAGTCGACTTATCCGAGCTGAGTGTGCTGCACCCGCAACTGCGCCTTCTGGTTGATGACGAAGGCAAGACCAATCTGCCTGGGCCACTGAGACTGCCGGACATCGCCGAGTCCAGGTTTGCGATTTCCATCAAGAGTCTTGGAGTTATAGGCGGCAGTGTTCTGATAAACGACCGGCGGATGAACATCGATTTCACCCTTGCCGATGTGGCGTCGGAGTCGACTTACCGGGGCGACACCCGCGTCCTGTCGGTGAAACTGGCATACAAAGGGACGCTGCAGCAGGACGGTCAGGCCGCAATTCCCTATACGCTCTCCACGGACTTTGATCTCACCGCAGGCACGATCGTCGCCCAGCGAATAGACGTAGCCTCCGGAACGTCTTCCGCAAAACTTCAGGGACGCATCGATCATGCTCTGACGGCAGGGATTCTCGGCAGGCTGAGCTACACCGGCGATCTGGAAGCGAGCTTCCTGGGCCGGTTCTTACCGGCGGAGAAACTGGGTGGCCGCGCCAAGGCTGCAGGTGACCTGGAATTCAAGCGAAACAGCTTCTCGACTCGCGGCAAGATGGAAGCGGGTCAGGCAGATCTCAACACGTGGAGTGCCAGCGCGATTCGAGCGAACTATTCGTATGACTATCCTGCACGGCAGCTCACTCTCACGCACGTATCTGCCCAGACGCTGGGTGGCACTGCGGCTGGAACTATCCGCGTATCGCCCGTTCCGGGAGAAGCACATGTCAGTGTGGAACTGGACTACACGGATGTGGACTCGGCGCAATTGGCTGGAGTTTATCCGTGGGATCCGAAATATGTCGTCTACTCGCGGTTGTCGGGTCATCTTCAAGGCTGGTTCGAAGGACGTGCCGAGCGATTCGAAATCGAGGGCGACACAGAAATGGTCTCCTATCCTCCGGAGGCGGTGACAGGAGTAACGGCCTTCCCGATAACGGGTACGGTAAGTTTCCTTGCAACGCCGGCGGATGTCGACGTCAGGAGCAGCGACCTTCACTTCTTCGATACCGCCATTCAAGCAGACGGTCGAATTCACTCTGAGCAATCCGCCCTCAATGTACGGCTAAGATCTTCCAATCTTGCCAATCTCCGTTTCCTCTACAAGGACGCCAATGGCGAGGGCACATTCGACGGAACGCTGCAGGGCGAGATTCGAAGGCCCCAGCTCAACGGCCACGTGACCCTGAACCGTTACAAGTACCGAGAGTGGACCATTCGGCAGGCTGAGGGAAACGCGACGCTCGACATGCAGACGGAACTGGCAACGCTGACAAACGTCAGAACGACCGTCGGTCAATCGACGGCGACCCTGGATGGCAGGACCAATCTCGATGGCTCCAACCTCCGTCTCCGGATTCGTTCAGATCGGATAGACGCAACGGACTTCGCATCGATAATGAAGGAGAAGGTTGAAGGTATCCTGTCAGGCGACGTCTCGGTCAGTTCGCTTTCCCCTTTGGAGGTTGTCGGCCACGTGAAGGCAGCCGGATTGACCGCTCGGGGCGGAACGCTCGAAACGGCCGAGGGTGACCTGATTCTGGCTGATCCATCGGTGGAGATCAGGAACCTCACAGCTTCAGATCGAGGTGCACGGCTTACTGAAGGAAAGGCAAAGTACAACCGGACGACGGAGGGGCTTGAATTTCAGGGAAACGTGTCCGGATTGAAATTGAATCGTATTCGCGATCTCGGAGTACCTGAAACGCTTGAGGGCACCATTCAGCGGGCTCACCTTACGGTCGGAGGCACGCTCCGCAGACCAGAACTCGGGGGCGACGGCACAATCGAAAATCTGGCGTTCCGGGGAGAGGTATTCCCCCGGGCGCGTCTCCAGATGTCGACGGTTTGGCCGACCTTGACGGCGGTTCTCAGCGGTACTGGAAACCTGGACCTTTCTGCTCGAATCGACCTTTCGGATGACAGGTATCCCTACGAGGCTTCCGCGAAATTCCAGAACTATTCTCTCGAAAAAGTGGCGCAACTCGGTCATGCAAGCCTCACCGCGTCTGGCGACGCCGCTCTGACCGGCTCGCTCAGAGGCTCGGCACCTTTCTCAGCGAAAGGCACGGTTCGGTCGATCCACGCTCAAATCGAGGACTATCCGTTTGACGGATCGAAGCCTTTTGGTTTCAGCGTGGAAGCAGACGAATTGAAGCTGTCTGAAGAAACCAGCTTTAACGGCCCTCGCGGTACAAAAGTAGACCTCGTGGGCTCGATAGGCTTAACGAACTCTCCCAGACTGGATCTGACGGCGAACGGCAATCTCGACCTGAGAGTCTTCGCCGAACTCAATCCATCGTGGTCCATTACCGGGATCGTCAACTTTAAGGGGCACATCGGCGGTACTTCGGCGAAACCCACTATCGATGGTCTGGCGAGTTTCTCGAATGCGTCCCTGGGGTATGAGGGAATCTACACCACACTGTCGATGTTGAGTGGAGACGTTCGTTTCAGCGAAAACCGCGTGACTTTCGACAACATGGAAGGTCGCGTTGGCGGCGGGACAATTCACGTTCGAGGCACGGGGCTTATTCAAAACAACCAGATGGAAGGCCTGAATGTCCTCATCGAAACAGACCAGGTGCGATTTCGTTATCCTGTTGGCCTTCGTTCAACGGTAAACGGGACGTTGCTTGTCCGAGGAACGACGAGCAACCCGCTGCTTGATGGAGATCTCACGCTTGGCAGCATCAATTACCGCAGCGACTTCGAGCCCTTCCTGGCGATCTTCCGACCTGGAGGTCTGGACAGCGGGGGAACAGTTCTCGATCGTCTCCGCCTCTCCATCCATGTGGCCGGCAATCGCAATATCACCATTCAAAATGAGCTGACCGACATCCGTGGAGCGCGTGTCGATCTCGATATCAAGGGGACCCTGGGAAGTCCATCCCTGACGGGTCACGTCGAAGTAGACGACGGCACTCTCCTTTTTCAAGGAAAGCGGTACGCGATTACCCGAGGAAACATCGATTTTGTGGACCCTCTCAGAATCGATCCGGTGGTGAACGTTCAGGCGGAATCGGACCTCAGAGACTACCGCGTCACTCTCAACATTGCCGGCCGGGGCGATAACGTGCGCATCGAACTGAACTCGGATCCACCGTTGCCTCAGCTCGATCTGGTCAGCCTTATGGCCGGAGGAAAAACGCAGGACGAGCTTCAGGAAGCCGGCGCAACCAGCATCCCCACAAGTGAAGAAGTCTTCAGAGGGACGGCGGCGTCGGTCCTTGTGGATCTCCTTCGTTCAAAACTGGGGAATCGGTTTGGGCTGCTTGGCCTTGACCGCGTGAGGATCGATCCCTACCTTGTGGGCGCCGGAAACAAGTCCGCGCAGGTTACTCTCTCCGTAACCAGAGATTTGTCGGTAACCTATTCTCAGGACCTCTCTTCAAACCAGCAGCGTGTGATACAGGTCGAATACTTTCTATCCAAGGACTTGTCGCTTGTCGCATCTCGAGAAGAAAACAACGAAACGACAGCACTGGGCCTGGACGTAAAGCTCAGAAGACGATTCTGACGCCGATTCGGGGCCTCGCACCCGAATTTTAGCTAGTCTGTCATCGCGATACAATCGATCTCAATGGATACATCTTTCGGAAGGCGAGCAACCTCGACTGTGGCGCGGGCCGGCGGATCGACACTGAAGAACTCGGCATAAACGCCATTAAAATCGGCGAATGCGCCCATATCCTTGAGGAAGACTGTCGTCCTCACCACATTGCCGAGAGAAACACCGGCTCCCTCGAGGATCCCCTTAAGATTGAGCAAGACTCGGCGCGTTTGGGCCTTGATATCCTTGTCTTCAATGAGATTCCCCGTCGCCGGATCCAGGGGAATCTGACCGGAAACAAATATCAGATTACCCGCAACGACGGCCTGAGAATAGGCCCCCACCGCCGAGGGGCCCAGGGATGTGCGCACGATTTTCTTGTTCATGGAACTCCTACCTGGTCGGATTCACAACCTTGGCGTTTCGCGTAACGTCGAAGACACCGCCTATTCTCTGGATTGACACGATAACCCGCTCCAGATGCTTCTTATCCGGGATTTCCACCACGAGGTCGATCATGCCCCGGTCGTCGGCCGTGCGCGCCTCGGCATTGAGGATATTGGAGCCCACATCGGCAACGGCGGCTGCAATTTCCGCCAGCATTCCGGTGCGGTTCTCCGTGACGATCGTCAGGGGCACCGCATAGGCCTCGCTGGATCGCGAGACCCCAGCCCATTCGACTTCGATCTTACGCGCAGCGTCGTACATGAGATTCTGTACATTCGGGCAGTTTCTGGAATGAACTGCCACACCCTTACCCCTCGTGATATAGCCGATGATTTCCTCTCCTCGAATGGGATTGCAGCATTTGGCTCGATAAACGAGCAACTCATCAAAACCTGTTACCTTCAGCTTGGCGTCCGTGCCAATGCCGAGCACTTTCTTCACAACGCTCGCCAGTTTGGATTCGTCCTCCGGCTGCTCTCCTGTCCCTGCAGGAACAAGGCGAGCGATAACCTGCTTCGCCGAAATCTTCCCGTACCCGATCGACGTCAGCAAATCGTCAGCCTTGCCAGCGCCGTAATCCGGCAGCAGAGCCTTCAGCCTTGGACTGTCCAGAAGATCGCGCGCGTTCATTTTGAATTTCCGCGCTTCCTTCTCAAACATACGGCGCCCGAGTTCAATCGCCTTCTCGCTTTCCTGCTCGGTGAGCCAGTGCCGGATCTTGTTGCGCGCGCGCGAGGTCTTGACAAAGCTCAGCCAGTCTCTGCTTGGATTGTGACCGGACTGGGTTGTGATCTCGACGATGTCACCATTCTTGAGTTTTGTCCGGAGGGGCACCATACGGCCATTGATCTTGGCGCCGACACAGGTGTGGCCGACTTCCGTATGAATGGCGTAGGCAAAATCGACAGGTGTCGCGTCACGCGGCAGGGAGACAACCTTCCCTTTCGGCGTAAACGTGTAGACCTCCTCCGGATACAGGTCTACTTTCAGGGTACTCATGAAGTCGTCCGGATCCTTCATCTCCTGCTGCCACTCCACCATGTGGCGCAGCCACGAGACTCGCTGGTCTTCACGACTGTCATCCACCAGCTTGCCGTCCTTGTATTTCCAGTGAGCGGCTATTCCCTCCTCGGCGGCACGGTGCATTTCCTCAGTGCGGATTTGAACCTCGAACGGCTGGCCGCCGGCGATCACGGAAGTGTGTAACGACTGATAGCCGTTGGGACGCGGCAGGGAAATGAAGTCCTTGATCCGGCCCGGAACAGGCCTCCACGTGTTGTGAATGACGCCGAGGGCCGCGTAACAGTTCTTGATGTTATCCGTGATGATGCGAAGGGCCAGAAGGTCGTACACCTGCTCGATCGAGATGCGTTGTTTTCGAAGCTTGACGAAAATGGAGTAAAGCCTCTTCACCCGCGATTCGATGTGGCAGGGAATATTGTGTTCCTTCATCTTCCCTTCGACCATGCGAGTAACTTCCGCCAGGAAGGCTTCATGAGACTTGCGTTTCCGTTCGACAGCTTCTTTCAGTTCCTGGTGGCTCTTGGGCTCCAGATAGCTGAAAGCCAGATCTTCCAGCTCGCCGCGCATCTTTCCCATTCCCAGGCGGTTGGCGAGAGGCGCATAGATCTCCATCGTCTCGCGCGCTATAGCTTCTCTGCGCTCGCCGGAAAGAAACTGAAGCGTCCTCATGTTATGCAGTCGATCGGCAAACTTGACCATGATGACGCGAATGTCGTCTGTCATGGCGAGCAGCATCTTGCGAAAATTCTCCGCCTGCTTTTCTTCTTTGGAAGTGAACTCGATCTGGCTGATTTTCGTGACGCCATCGACAATGTGTGTCACATCAGGACCGAACATCGCCTCGACGTCTTTAAGGGAGACGAGTGTGTCCTCCACGACGTCGTGCAGCAATCCGACGCTGACAGTCACCGCGTCCATCTTCATTTCGGCCAGAATATTCGCGACTTCAAGAGGATGCGTCAGATAAGGTTCGCCGGACGCGCGAACCTGCCCCTTGTGTTCCTTGGCCGAGAAAATATAGGCGCGGCGGATCAGATCAAGGTTCTCACCGGGGTGGTGCTTCTCAACCTTGGCAAGAATGTCCTCCAGTCGGATCATCGAACCTCAATTATAGGTCGAATCAGAAGTCGAAGTTGGCGAGAAGCTCAAGCCGTTCGGGAACCGGTTCGGAGAAGATCCCCCTCAGAGTGAAAAACCGGAGTGGCAGGTACGGATAGGAACCGATTTCCCGAACATGGGCCGACACTTTCAGCATGTCGCCCTCCGCGGGGCTGGTGAGGAGAAGATACGGCTCTGTGGACACAGCGCGAGACTGGAGGTCGTCGGTTTCTTCGACAATGAGACGGGAATCGAAGAGCAAATCCCTGTGCAGCTGGGTGGGGTCGTCATGGGCAGCCACCCGGAGATTTGGGCGCGCCTGACGCTCACGCGAAGCTGCGGCCATTAAAACGGCATTGGGTTGGCCGGCATAGAAGGAGGGCAAGAGGACTACACTGACGAGTCCAGAAGCCAACCCTACAGACAGGACGAGAGCCGTCAGCGCCGTGCTGGGCCGAAGTCTGCGAATTGCAGCAAAACAGGCACTTCCTGCAACAACCAACAAGAAGGCCGTGCCAAACATCGCCAGTCCGTGAGGTCGCCACTCCCGCGGCACTCGCATGATCAGCAGGGGAAAGAGGATCAAAGCCAATCCTAGCAGACCCAATAGAGACCCCACAAACAACCGCTCGAGACGTGTCCAGACCGCCACCTGAAGATAGCGGCCCACCAGCAGCGCCGTCGCGGGGTAAAGCGGTAGCAGGTAGTAATCCACCTTGCCGTGGGACAAGGTCAGCAGAGCGCCGACGAGAACCATCCAGGAAATCAGGATTCTGCCCGCCCCGTCCGACTGTCTCCAGAGGTGTCGCAGGGCAAGGGCAACCAGCAATGCCCAGGGTGCACCCTGCCCCAGATATGTCACGAGATAGAACCACACCGGCCGACCCACATCGTGTGCGGCCCCAGAGAAGCGCTGGAGATTCTCGCGAACAAAGAAGAATTGGATCGGTTCAATGCCCATTCGAAGATAAACAGCGGCAAACCATCCCAGGCCGAACACGAGAAAGACAAGGGCGCTCAAGAGCAGGGCGGGAATCGAGGCCCTTGGCAGGCGGCGCCGTTGCGCGAAGATACAGAAGATGCCCACACCGGGAAGGAGGAGTGCAATTGGTCCTTTCGTCAGAAATCCCACACCCAGGACTGCACCAAGGGCCACGACGGCAATGGAGGGCGGTCGTTCCGTGCGCGCGCAGAAGATGGAGATGGCCATGGCGAGGGTTATCCAGAGACACAGAAGCATGTCGGACATGGCAATACCGCCAAAGGTCATGAACGGTACGGTTGCGATCAGGATCCAGCAGGCGGCAACTGCCGAGCGCCGGTCCTCCCAAAGCAGCCAACTCGTCCAGGCGGTCGCGACTAGCACCAGAACGGCAGCGATTGCCGACGGCACGCGCGCAGACCCGCTGGAGAATCCGAAAATCTTGAAGGACGCAGCCTGGAGCCAGTACGTCAGGGCCGGCTTGTCGAAGAAGGGTTCCCCGCGGAAAGTCGGAATAACCCAATCCCCGCGCTCCACCATCGCGCGTGCGGCGTCGGCGAAATAGATTTCCGCACGACGAAAGGGTGTCTGGCCAAGAGAAGGAAAGAGGAGGAGTGCCGCTGCCAGCAGCGGCAGTGCAAGATCGCGGAATCGAAGTAAAGGTTTTTGAACGATCGGCATGAATAAAAAAGGCCTTCAGGCTTTCGCCTGAAGGCCTTTCCTGAAAAGTACCAGGCGGCTAGTTGTTCGCGGTACCTGTAGCCTTTTTCTCTTCGTTGGCCTTTCGCGCGGCCAGAGCCTTGTTAAACCATTCTGTCGCCTCATCCTCCAGAAGCTTGGCTTCCTTGGGATCCTTGGTCAGCAGAGCCTTTTGACGAAGCAGGAGGTTCTTATAAGTCAAGGCCTCTTCATAGTTCGGATTCATCTCGATAGCCTTGTCGACATACTCCAGGCCTTCGGCGATCAACGTCGATTTTTCCTCGTCCGGGAGGGGATTCTGTTTGTCATAAACCAGAATCCAGTCTGTCGAGCCGATTGCGTAATACGGTACGGGATTGTTGGGTTCGATTTCCGTCTGCTTTTTGTAGTATTCCCGCGCCTTGTCGTACTTGTGCAGGCTTTGATACATGCCGGCCAGGCCTGCAACGGCGCTGGTGTTCTTGGGGTCCTTGTTGAACACGCTTTCAAACGTCTTTATCGCATCTTCGGCAAATTTGACGTTATCCGCGGAGTCCACGTCCGGAATGAACTGTTGGGCATAAGCCGTAGCCAGATACAGTTCGGCATTGGTCAACTGGGGGTCCAGCTTGGAGGCAGTGTCGAAGTAGTCCACCGCCTTTTCGAAACGGCCTTCCCGGAAGGCCTTGATCCCCTTATTGAGATTGTCGCGCGCCTGCAGTTTTGGCAGCTTGCGGTAGCAAATACAGGGAGAGCCAAGGAGACAGCAGTCCAAGTTTCCTCATCATCGTTTGTAGCCTCCTTCCTGCTACTTTGGGCCGGCCGTAATCTGTTCGGTCATCAAGCCGATCTTGTCCACGCCGGCGCCTTTGGCGACGTCGATGACCTCGACGACTTCGTTATAAAGGAGATCGGGATCGGCGTTAATAAAAGCGTACGCTCGTTGCGGGTCTTGAAGATGTCCTGCAAGCTGGTCGCCAAGATACGAGCTTTGCTGATCCTCCTGATTGATCTTGATCAGCCTGCCTTATCGACGCTGACGATAATCGTCTTGTTCAGCTCATCCGGCGGCGGCGGCGGTGTGCCCGGCGGCGGCGGCTGAGGAACGGCCGCATCGAGTCCTTTCGGTGTCAGCGGAGTGATCGTCATGAAGATCACCAGCAGCACCAGCAGAATGTCGATAAACGGCGTAACGTTGATGTCTGCTTTGGCCCCCGCTGGCCTTCTTCTTGCTTTTTCATTGTGCTGCCTCCTTACTGGCGGACCTGATCGTCAAGGCGCTTCGGTCAGCAGACCGAGCTTATCGACGCCGGCAGTTCGGATGTTGTCGACAACCTGAACGACGTCGCCATATTTTGCGCGGAGATCGCTCTTGACGAAAACCTTCTTGTCCAGATCTGGTCGCCAGAAGATCGTTGACTTTTGCCGGCAAGATCATCGATGTTGACTGCGTCCTGACTGATATAGAACTTGCCGTCGCGAGAGATCGCGACCAGTACGGCATCTTCGCGTGTCGGCTTCCTTCATTTCGATCGGATTATTCGTCTTGGCGAGATCGACGCTGACGCCCTTCTGCAACATCGGAGTGACGACCATGAAGATGATCAGAAGGACGAGCATCACGTCCGCCATCGGCGTGACGTTGATATCGGAGGTGACTTCCCCTCTACCTCCGCCTGATCCCATTCCCATAGTTACTTCCTTGCTGCTCTTTTGCTTGATGAAGTAGTCGATCAACTCGGAAGACGAGTTCGTCATCTCGATGCCGAAACGCCTCCACCTTGATTGGTAAACCAGTTGTACGCCCACACTGCGGGCACGGCCACGAACAGACCGAATGCGGTCGTCACCAACGCTTCGGAAATACCGCCCGCAACGGCGGACAGACCGGCGGTCTTTTCAGAGGACATACCTTTGAACGCGTTGATGATGCCGACAGTGGTTCCGAACAAACCCACGAACGGCGCCGTTGCGCCGATCGTCGCCAGACCGGACAGGCCGCGTTTCAGTTCGGCATTCACGATTGCTTCGGCGCGCTCGCAGGCACGACGTGAAGACTCGATCTGTTCGCCGGCGATTTCGCGCGAGATGCCGTGAGCACGGAACTCCTGAAGACCGGCTTCGACAACCTTCGCCAGATGGCTGCGCTTGTTCTGCTCGGCAACGCTGATCGCTTCTTCGATTTTTCCTTCTTTCAGGCAGCCGGCGACGGCGGGAGCGAATTCGCGAGACTGCTTGCGCGCCTGGCTGAAGGCGATGTATCGGTCGATCATGACGCCGATGGACCACGCCGACATGAACGCCGAGAATGAAACGACAATCCTCGCGGGCCATCCCATCTGCCTCCACATGGATACGACGTCAAAACTGACTTCCTGCAGGAGCATCAGTCCAAGAATATTCAAATTAACGATCATACAATCCCACTCCCTCTTAAAAATTCCTGCACCCTGGCAGGTCTAAGTCTATTGGAACGAGAAGTTCACCGTAATTGTGGTGATAACTTCTATTGGCTGGCCATTCAGCAGCTGCGGCTTGTAACGCCATTGTTTGACCGCTTCGATCGCGGCCTCATTCAACAACGGATGGCCATGTAGAACTTTCAAATCCTCAATCGTACCCTGCTTGCTGATAGTCGCCTGCAACATCACGTAATCCTGCACACGCGCTGCTTTCGCCAGCGCGGGATACTGCGGCTTGACCTGATTAATCAAATTCGCCTGAGCGACGTCTCCACCGATGCGTTGCGGCGGGGGCGGGGGCGGGGGCGGGGGCGGAGGAGGAGGCGGAGGAGGCGGCGGCGGCGGGCCACCGGCACTCTTGGTGACTTCCCCACCCAGGATGCCGCCCAGCACGCCACCAACGACGCCGGTTCCGGTTCCACCGACGACGCCACCAACGACGCCTCCGGTAGGAGCGGCCTGCTCCACGATGTGTGCGATCTCTTTCGGGATTTCCGTCGGCGCGATCATGGCCGTGGGATCAATCTGAACCTGCTTGACCACCACCGCTTGAGCCTGCACGGGTGCAGCCGGAGGCGGCGGAGGCGGAGGCGGAGGCGGCGGAGCAACGAGCACCGCAACCAGCCGGCTCGCCTCCAGCTGATCGGTAAAGATCAGCGGAAGCAAAATCATCAAACCAAGGAGACTGCCCTGGATAAGGAAGGAGGTAACTAGCGCTCCAGCCTTCTTGCCCTTGCCTGTTGTTACGAGTAGGGAATCTTCGAACATCCTAACCCTCCCTTCTGAACCTGCCGATCCCGCAAACACTCCAAGGCCAGTACGCCCCGAGGTTCTCCGCGGATACCTTTTATCAGAGCGTTGTCACAGCTTGCGGCAGTAGTCCGATCGGATCGAACCTTATATCAATGCCTGCAACCACTGTCAACGCCGATTCATCACCATCTTCGGCCGCATGATATTCGTATAGACCAGCACCAGTGGAGCCGCTACTGCTACGGAAGAATAAGTCCCCACAAGAATTCCGATCACCATCGCGAACGCGAAATTGTTGATCACTTCGCCGCCGAAAATAAACAAAGCCGTGACTGTCAAGAACGTCAATCCTGCCGCCAGAATCGTCCGGCTCAACGTCTGATTGATGCTGTCGTTGAGAACCGTTTCAAAATCGTCACGACGGCGCGTCTTCAAGTTCTCCCGGACCCGATCGAAAACAACGATCGTGTCATTTACCGAGTAGCCGACCAGTGTCAAAAGCGCCGCGATCACCGTGAGATTGATCTCGTAGTTGAACAGCGAGAACAACCCGAGCGTCACCAATGTGTCGTGGAAAACAGCGAACACCGCGGCAGCGCCATATATCCATTCGAATCTAAAGGCGATGTAAATCAGGATGCCGATCAGCGCATAGATCGTGGCGCTCACCGCCTGCTTTCTCAGGTCGTCGCCCACCTTAGGCGACACCCCCTCTGATCCGAAAATCGTGAACTTCCCTTCAAACTTCTTGTTCAGGGCGGCCTTCACTTCCTCGCGGCCGGCACTCGCATCTACCGGCTGCCCTTCCACGGTGGCCTGCTCCAGTTCGATCTGGAAGGCCGGAACACCCGCAGCACTACCCGTCGTAGCCTGAGCCGTCTGGATGTTCGCTTCCGGAAGCAACTCCCGAATCGCCCCAATGTCCACTTTGTCCTGGAACTGTACGCGAACCAACGTCCCGCCCTTGAAGTCCAGCCCGTATCGAAATTTGCCCTTCGTTGCCAACGAGATCATCCCGATAAGCAACAGCACCATTGAAATTGAGAAGAAAATCTTGCGCTTCCCAAGCCAATCAACCTTAATCCCGTGAAACAGCTCCACCATGAATGGCTACCTTGTCTTAGACACCAATGTTTCGACCTTGTTCCCTGATATGGAAATGGGGCCGTTTATTTACGGCTGCGCCTATCGCTTAGGGTGTCGCGCTACAGCGCTCACGCTTCGCGCGGGCCTGCATTATTCGCAGCCGCTCATTAAATACTGATCGTTTCGGCGCGTTCCTTCCGCGACAGAACTATCTCGAACAGCGTTCTCGAGACGAAAACCGCGGTGAACATATTGGAAACAAGGCCGATCACAAGCGTTACGGCAAATCCCTTAATTGCGCTTGTGCCGAACAGAAAAAGAAAAGTCGCAGAAATGAGCGCCGCCAGGTGCGTGTCCACGAGAGTAATAAACACCCGTGAAAAGCTGGTCGCCACCGAAGACGCGGCGGTTTTGCCGGCCCGCATTTCCTCACGAATACGCTCGAAAATCAGAACGTTGGAATCGATACCCACACCTATTGTCAGAATGACACCCGCGATACCCGGCAATGTCAGGGTGGACCCGAAATAGGCCATCGCTCCAAACAAGACGATCAGATTCAGGATCATCGCGACGGTGGCGTTAATCCCGGACGCCCGATAATAGAAGAGAACGAACAGAATAACCGCCGCAAGAGCAATCACCGCCGCGATAATACCGTGCCGGATGGAGTCGGCTCCAAGACTGGCGCCCACCACGGCCTGCTCCAGGTAATCCATCCCCGCGGGCAAGGCACCGGACCTTAAAACCAGAACCAGATCCTTCGCCTCTTCCTGAGAAAAGCCGGCCCCACCACCGGTGATCTGGCCACGATCCGAGATGCGGCTATTGATCGAGGGCGCCGATACCACCTGACCGTCGAGTACGATTGCAAGCAACCTGCCGATATTTGCTTCGGTCAGGCGGCCGAATTTCTCGGCGCCCGCCGCATTCAGGTCAAAACTCACGGCCGGCCGGCCGCTTTCATCGCGGGTGACGCCGGCAGTCTTCAAGTCCGATCCCCTCACATCCGCGTACCGGTTGACGACGTAGTAACTCCTGGCACCGGAGCTATCGGCCTTGGCAGAAGCCAGAATTTCGAGATTTGAGGGGAGGACGCCGCCAAACTGCTGCAACGCCGCATCTTTCGTTGGATATGAACTGCTGCCCTGGACGAGCTTCAATTCGAGCAGCGCCGGCTTTCCGATGAGCTCCTTCACCTTTTCGGGATCGTCAATGCCGGGAAACTGCACAAGAATTTCATAACGGCCGGCGCCCCCTCTTTTCTGAATTACCGGCTCGGTGACACCCATACTATTGATGCGATTCTCGATAGTGCGAAGCGCCTGATCGACGGCCTGCACCTTGTAGTCTTCCGCCGATCGAGTTTTCATTTTCAGAGTGTAGGTGTTCGGAACTTCACCCTGACTCGACACGATGTCCCAATCCAGATACGTGCCAGAAATCAGGTTTCGGAAATCGCCGTCCCTCAGCGGATCCACCCCGCGGGCTTCCAGCGTGTCGTTCGCGGTTCGGGTAATCTGACGGACCGTGATGTTGTCTTTCTGGAGCTGGGCCAGAAGAGCCTGAACCGTCTGATCGGTCGTTGACCGCAGCGCTTCCTCAACCCGAACCTCAAGCACCAGCTGAGTCCCACCCTTAAGGTCAAGGCCAAGCCGGATATTCTTCTTCAACCCCTCCATACTGGGCGGGAAACCGGAGAAAAGCACAATCGACAATGCGGTTATGGCTAAGATTACGATCACGCGAACACGGATTCTTTTGTTCATGATTATTTGGCCTGCTCTTGGTCGGGATTCTGAAACGCTGTCACCGCACTGCGTGCCATATCCAGCTTCACGTTCTCGGCAACGCGGATCTGTATGCGGTCCTCTCTAAGGCCTGCAATCGTACCGTAAATCCCACTGCTGGTAATGACCTTATCACCCACCTTGAGACTATCGATCATATTCTGAACCTTCTTCTGGTTGCGGCGGGTCGGTAGAATCACGATAACGTAGTAGATCCCGAACACAATCAACAAGGGGAGTGCAAGACCAAGAATATTGGGTTGTTCGGCCGGGGTTTGCAGGAACAAGCTAGGTTCTCCTTAATTGTTTATTCCGCACCTTGGCCAGCAACTCATCAAAGCGACGAAACTCGATAAACTGCCTTATTCGATTCATGGTGTCAAGGTAGAAGTAAACGTTATGGATTGTATTCAAAACCGACGAAAGAATCTCTTTCGCCATAAACAGATGCCGAAGATAAGCCCGGGAGTACTTCCGGCACACGATACAACCGCAACTTTCGTCTATCGGGCGGCTATCTTCCTTATGCTCGGCGTTCTTGATCGCAATGTGGCCGTCGCTGGTGAACAGCCATCCGTTTCTGGCGTGGCGCGTCGGCATGACGCAGTCGAACATATCGACGCCTAACGCGACACATTCCACAAGATCCTCAGGCGTTCCCACGCCCATCAGGTAACGCGGCTTGTCTGCCGGAAGGTGCGGCTCCAGCCGCTCGATCACCGCGTACATGGCCGCATTCGGTTCACCGACAGCCAGACCTCCGATGGCATAGCCTGGAAAATCCAGCTCCCGGAGGCGCTCGGCGCTTTCCTTCCGCAGTTCGGCATAAATGCCGCCCTGGACAATGCCAAACAATTCCTGCCCGGCGGGTGAACGCCGCCGGAAATGTTCCTGACAGCGTGCCGCCCACTCCATGGAACGTCGCATGGATGCCGCCGCGGTTTCCACGGTTGCGGGAAAGGCCAGACAATCGTCGAGTACCATCATGATATCGGAGCCGAGCGCAACCTGCACGTCAATCGCACCCTCAGGCGTCAGCTTATGGGTGCTTCCATCCAGATGGGACTGAAACACCACGCCGTCCTCGCTGACTTCCCGAAGACCGCTCAGGCTGAAAACCTGGTATCCGCCGCTGTCGGTGAGAATGGGCCGATCCCAACCCATGAAGCGGTGCAGACCGCCCAGTCTGGCAACCGTCTCATGGCCTGGCCGCAGCATCAGGTGATAGGAGTTGCAAAGCAGTATCTCCACCGAGACAGAGAGCAGCTGCTCGGGAGTCATGGCTTTTACGGTCGCTTGAGTTCCCACGGGCATGAAGATCGGCGTCTCCACCAGGCCGTGGGCGAGATGAAGTCGTCCTCGGCGAGCACGGGTCCTCTCGTCTTTTTCAAGAATCTCAAACTTCATGTTGCTGCTGCGTCCTGTGCTTAAGGTTTCGCGCTGCCGCGCTCACGCTCCGCCCGGGCTTGCATTCGCTCCGGGCATCTCTTACTGGCTGCGCCCTGTCGGGCTTGCATTCGCTCCGGGCATCTCTTACTGGCTGCGCCCTGTCGGGCTTGCATTCGCTCCGGGCATCTCTTACTGGCTGCGCCCTGTCGGGCTTGCATTCGCTCCGGGCATCTCTTACTGGCTGCGCCCTGTCGGGCTTGCATTCGCTCCGGGCATCTCTTACTGGCTGCGCCCTGTCGGGCTTGCATTCGCTCCGCTCATGACGTGAAGTGACACGCCGTCGTTCGGCCATCCGCAAGAACCCGGAGAAGCGGGTGCTCAACCTTGCAGCGATCCTCGGCAATGGGACATCGGGTATGGAAACGGCAGCCCGACGGGGGACGAAGCGGGGTTGGAACATCCCCTTTGAGCAGGACATGCTCCCGTTTTATTTCCGGATCGGGCACCGGCACCGCACTGATGAGTGCCTGAGTGTAGGGATGCTTGGGACTCAGGCAGACCTGCTCAGCCGTTCCAACTTCAACGAGTTCTCCCAGGTACATGACGCCAATCCGATTGGACAGCTGCTCCACGACAGGAATGGAGTGCGAGATGAACAGGTAGGTCAAGCCGAACTGCTTCTGGAGTTCCGCCATCAGGCTCGTAATCTGCGCCTGGATCGAAACATCCAAAGCCGACACGGGCTCGTCGGCAACAATGAGCTTCGGCCTCAACGCCAGAGCGCGGGCAATTCCAATACGCTGGCGCTGCCCTCCGCTGAACTCGTGCGGATAACGATCCAGCGCCGACGCGTCCAGGCCGACTACCTTCAGGAGCTGTTCAACTTGATCGTCACGCTCGCTTCCACTGAGAGTCTTGTGAATGGCAAATGGCTCGCCAACGATGGTCCGGATCTTCATGCGAGGATTGAGTGACGCATAGGGATCCTGAAAGACAATCTGCATATCCCGCCGGCGTTGACGCATTTGCTCGGGGTCCAACTTGAGAATGTCGGTCCCCTCGAATCGCACCTCTCCTGAATCCGGTTCCACCAGGCGCAATATCGCCCTGCCGGTTGTCGTCTTTCCGCATCCGGATTCTCCGACCAGGCCAAAGGTCTCGCCTTTCTGAATGTTGAAACTCACATCATCGACGGCCTGAACATTCGCGACAACCCGTGACAATACGCCGCGTCGCACAGGGAAATATTTCTTGAGGTTGCGCACTTCGAGCAGCGCTGCGGTTTGATCAGACATGGGACTGCGGGCGCCCCCTGCTCGATCCCAGCCTCGGTATGGCCGACAACAGTCCTGCCGTGTAGGGATGTTTCGGATGGTGAAATATTTCCATGACGGGCCCCATCTCCACAATCCGGCCCTCATACATGACTGCAACCGTTTCGGCAACTTCGGCGATAACGCCGAAATCATGCGATATGAGAAGCATGGAGAGGTTGCGCCGCTGTTGGAGGCTGACGAGTAAATCCAGAATCTGTGCCTGGATCGTCACGTCTAGAGCCGTCGTGGGCTCGTCCGCGATCAGGAGCTCCGGGCTGCAAACCAGCGCCATCGCGATCATGGCGCGTTGCCGCATGCCGCCCGACAGCTGGTGCGGATAGTCCCTGGCCCGTTCTCCGGGATCGGGTATCGCCACTTCCCTCATGGCTTCTACTGCGACGTCCCAGGCCTCCCGCTTCGAAACCTTCGATCCTTCCGGGTGAGCCAGAACCGCCTCCGCGATCTGAGACCCGATGTTCAGAACGGGGTTCAAAGCGGTCATTGGCTCCTGGAACACCATGGAGATTCGCGCGCCACGAATTCGTCGCAGTTCCCTTTCGGGCAGCGTCGCGAGGTCCCGGCCTTCGAAAACGATGCGGCCGCCGACGATACGCCCCGGCGGACCAACAAGCCGAAGAATGGACATGGCCGTTACACTCTTGCCACTGCCACTCTCTCCCACAAGGCCCAGCGTCTTCCCCCTTTCGACGTGAAAGGAAACGCCATCGACAGCCTTGACCACCCCATGTGCAGACAAGAAGTGAGTTTCAAGACGATCAACCTCGAGAATGTTGGCAGACGGCGTCAAGTGACCAAGGCCTCCCGGTATTCGCCGTGAACTCGTCGGAAGGCATCTGAAATTTCTCCTACAGTCGCAGAGGCGTCAACAGCCGCCAGAATGTGCGGCATGAGATTGTCGGCCGTGGCCGCAGCGGCCTCCAGCCGGCGCAAGGCTTCCGCAACAGCCCGGGGATCACGATTCGCTCGCACTGAGGCCAGGCGGCCCACTTGTGCGGACTCGACCTGGGGGTCTACGGCATGAGTGGGGACGCTTGTATGCTCCCCGTTTTCATCGGTACGAAATGCGTTCACTCCCACAACGATCCTCTGCCTGTCTTCAATCGACCGCTGGTAGGCATAGGCCGCATCCTGAATCTGGCTCTGCACCCAACCGTTCTCGATGGCGGGAAGCATTCCTCCCAGCTGGTCAATCCTGGCAAGGCATGCGAAAGCCTGACGTTCCAAATCGTCAGTCATCGACTCAATTGCACGGGAACCGCCCACCGGATCCACTGTATTCGTCACACCGGATTCCCAGGCGATGATTTGCTGGGTACGTAATGCCAGTCGAGCCGCCTCGGCTGCAGGCAGTGCCAGCGCCTCGTCCTTTGAGTTGGTGTGTAAGGACTGCGCGCCACCCAAAACGGCTGCGAGAGCCTGTAGAGCGACGCGAACGATATTGTTATCCGGTTGCTGGGCAGTAAGAGTAGAGCCGGCCGTCTGCGCGTGGAAACGGAGCAACATTGAACGAGACTTTTTCGCTCCGAATCTTTCCTTGGCGATTTTCGCCCATATGCGGCGTGCAGCTCGGAACTTGGCAATTTCTTCCAGAAAATCGTTGTGCGTATTGAAGAAAAACGAAAGACGGGGCGCAAACGCGTCGAAATCCAGGCCGCTGTCGATTGCAGCCTGAACGTAGGCGATGGCGTTTGCGAAAGTAAACGCCAGTTCCTGTACGGCCGTCGACCCCGCTTCCCGAATGTGATACCCGCTGATCGAAATCGTGTTCCAGTTCGGAAGTTCTGCGGCGCAGTAGGCAAAAAGATCCGTGATGAGCCGCAAGGAAAAACGGGGAGGATAAATGTAGGTGCCCCGGGCAATGTACTCTTTCAGGATGTCGTTCTGTACCGTGCCGTGAAGCGCCGCTGCGGGCACCCCGTTTTTCCTGGAAATCGCGACTACCATGGCAAGCAGGATCGCCGCCGTCGCATTGATCGTCATGGAAATGGAAACGCGTTCCAGCGGAATGCCTGCCAGCAAAGTCTCCATATCCTGAACCGTGTCGATAGCGACGCCGACTTTCCCCACCTCACCCAGAGCCAGGGGATGATTCGAATCCAGCCCCATCTGCGTGGGTAGATCGAACGCGACAGACAATCCAGTCTGCCCGTTTTCCAGCAGATATTTGAATCGCAGATTCGTTTCCTCGGCCGAGCCGTAGCCGGCGTATTGACGCATGGTCCACAACCGGTTTCGATAACCTGAAGCCTGGATACCCCGGGTGTAGGGGAACTCGCCCGGCAAGGTGGTAGCGGGAGCCATCCGGTTAGGTTAGCACGCGTCAGGATTTGCCCAGCAGGATGAAAGGGGCCCAGAAATAAGGGTGAGGAAAATCGGCTTTGACTTCGAGAATGGCTTCGCGCAAAGCACGCGCCTTGCTGAGGCCGTCACGCAATCCTTCGTAGAAGCGGCGCATCATTTGGGCAGTTGAGCGATCGTTTACCATCCACAGACTAACGACGAGTGAAGGAGTACCCGCATAAAGGAAGCCGCGAGCAAGGCCCAGTAGCTCGTCACCCTCCCACACGGCGCTCATACCCGTCTCACAGGCGCTCAGGGTTGTGATGTCCGCCCCCAGCCTGAGGTTGAAAATATCGAACAGATTCAACCACTTGTCACCCAGCCGCAACAAAGAGAACATCGGATTGTCGGCCCTGAAAACCCCATGTGAAGCGATATGAATTTTGCCCGCCGTTGGCGCGTACTTCCGGAGCTTATCCTCGCCCGCCTCGGCGCCGACGAAAACATCGGCATTCGGCAGGAGTTGTCTGAGGGCGTCGACTTCGTCGTTGATATGCGGTGTCGATTCATCCGCCACGGCCAGAATGAGGTCACGGCCCGGTGGCGTGGGAGGCTTGCGGTTCCGGCAAATTCGCAGCACGGCGGCGCTGGCGGCATATGAGAGATCGAAGTTGATCGATCAGATAGGAGGTGGAATCAAACAACGCATGGAAGGGAACGTAATGGAGCATCTGGTGAGGCACAATCACGAGTTTTTTCTTCCCTTTCAACAAATGAGCGATCGGTGCGATCAATTGAGCATGCAGATTCTGCAAATGGTGCCGGACAGCCGCCAGCAACGCGTCGGAATGCTTTTTCAGATAGGTGGGCTGCAGATGAAATTTTGAAAGCTGGAAGTTCAAACCCTTCAGCGAGATTCTCGCTGCGGACGTGGATGAAAGATCCTTAACGACATGGAATTCTTCGCGGCTGATAACAAACACCTTGAATTGTTCGCCTACCGAGTAATACTCCACGAGAACTTCATCCGGCTCGAGCATGTTTTGTACATCGGCAATACTGGGGGACGACATGCTCTGGAGTGTTACCCAGCCCGGTTTCTCAGAGCCTATTTCGCGCAACAGCTCCACGAGTTCCTGCTCGCGCCGTCCGATTTCCTCTTTGGTTTCCGTATCGCCTGCCGAAACGCGCACGGTCGTGCCCACTTCGCTTAAACGGCTGTAGAGGATGTTGAGTTCCTCCCGAATTTTGCCAATACGCAAAAGGTTCGGCGACTCCTCCCCACCGGTATCCCACGCGGTTTCGAGGTTCCGCTCCATGAGGTCAATCAATGTCCTGGACTTGGATCGCTCGACGAAGTCGAAAGCGCTGTGCAGGTCTCCACGGTCGAGCTTCACACTGACGATGTTCTCGTAAACCTGATACTTGTCTTTTCCGAAGGACATCCGCAGTTCGTCCAGCCGGATATTGCCGCGCAAAAGTTCGAGTTCTTTAATCGCGCGCAAATAGAGTTCTTCGGCCTCTTCCGTGGCGCCTTCGATTTCCTTGAGTTTGCCGAGAGTGTTGAAGGCCTGGTAGGAAACCCACGGCGCATGAAAGCCTTCCAATTCCTGCAGCGCCTGTTGGGCGTCGGCAATGGCGGAGCGGGTTTCGTTCATCTTCTGATGAGTCTGCGCGGAGAGGACCCTGGCGTTCGCCGCCCTTACGGGCACCTGCTGCCTCTCGAATACCTCGGCGGACCGCCGGGCGAGCCTGCCGGCCTCCTCGAATTGATGCCTGCGGATGAGCAATTGCGCACGCCACAGGTCCGCCGCAGCAATCCACGTTTCATTGCCTTCTTCAACGAAGAGATCGCGAGCGCGGGTAAAGGCAGAATCGGCATCGGAATCGTTCATCAGCTTGAATTCCGCAATGCCCTGAAACGTAAGAGAGAGGGCGGATTCGTAGCGATTGCCCAACTTCTGAAACAAGGTGTATGCGCGGCCGGCGACGGCGGCGGCATCTTCAAAAAGGTTCAACTGAAGATAGACCTCCGCGCGATCGATATCGCAAAGGCCGACTCTGCGGGAATCATTTGCAGCTTCGTGCTTTCGCCGTATCTGATCCAGCATTTGCAACGCCATCGAGTAATTCCCGCTCTGGAGATGCATCCTCGAAATTCCACGGTCGGCGATATCCACCCAGAGCGAGAGGCCGTGTTGCTCGCAGTGTTGCCGCGTTGTCTTGAAAGCCTCGAGGGCCTCGTCGAAACGGTTCATTTCGGTAAGTACGTGAGCCCGGCCCAAACCAATCGCGGCGGTTGAGGCCGGATTGTCGCTGTTTGCGCTGGCCTTTTCGTAATGCGCCAACGATTCGGAAAATCGCTTCAGGCGATAATAGAGATTGCCTAAAGAGGCTTCGATGAGAGTCAGGTAACGGGCGTCCTGGACCTTTTCGAGCGCCTCCCGCGCTGGGCCTTCGAGTTGGATCGCTTCTTCATAGCGGCTAAGGTACGCGAGATTCTCCATCTCCGTGACCATAGTCCGGCCTGCCTCGGCAGCTAAACCGGCATGCGAGAAGAGCTGAACCGCGCGTTCGAAATGCGGTTGTGCTTCGGCACATTTCCGCATCGTATGCAGCACCTGGGCCTTTGAGCGGGTCGCAAACGCCCAAACGGACGGCGTATCGATGAGCGAGGCGAGATAGAGGTTGGATTCGGTGAGAGCCTCGGCCAAAGCCGGGTCTTTCCAGGCGATATCTCGAATTTTCAGAGATAGAGCTTCTACGAGGGCAGGAGTGGGCGCAGACTCGGCGTTCGAGATATAGGCCCGCTGATGCGCAGCATCTCGAATCTGAACCAATCCGGCGAGATAGTCTCCGGGATCCGCTAAACTCACTCCTCTTTTCCTGCGTCAGGCTTGGGTTTCCCCTCCCGCCTCAAACGAGGAAGCTTAGGAATTCCCCCGATGAACGCAAAAGAGAGTGATTTGTCCTTCTGGAAGATCGACGGACAGGTGATACGTGTCCTTCGGCACTTCGTCGAATGCAAATTCACCGACAAAGTTGGTCACGGTCTTGTAACGGACCGTTCCGTGGGACTCAAGCTTGACAGGGGTATTATCGAAGAACTTCTCGGTGTTTGACAACACTTGACCCGCAAGAGAGATCCGATCGTTGGCTTCCATGGATTCGATCTTGACATCGACATCCACATCTCCCGCGCGAAACAGGAGCTGACGAGGTGGAACGCCAACGCGACGAACACCATCAAGCATAGGCTCATCAAACGTATCGAAGACAAGGGAAGCGATGAATTTTCGTACCTTGCCACCCTTCGTTTCCTTGGTCTGAAGCATGGGCTGGAACAAATGGACACCCCACTGTACCAATTCCGTCGGGGGCTCAAAGGATGCGTCATCCTGAAGCTGAGAAATGAATTGCTCTAATTCCTGCTTAAGCTCTAAACAGTCAGAGCACTGGGGCAAGTGAATCTCGACCGCAGACCTGGACTCCCCGGTATCCTGTCCGTCCAAGTACTCCACTATTTTCTCGGCATTTACGTGTCGCATCCGTTCAACTCCTGTTCACAACTTCCTTTTTACTTCGAGCATATTGAGGTCTCGCATCAGGGGGAAAATACAATGAACTTGCGCGACTACTTGATACCCCTTCGCCGAAGCACGGTGCGCAGTTTCTCCAGGCACCGTGCCCGCGTGGGCCCAATGCTGGCGACCGGCATTTTCATCGCTTCGCCAATCTCCTCATAGCTCGGATTCTTTGCCGAAAAATACAAAAGTTCGAGCAGGTTGCGGCAGCGCTCCGGCAGTTTATCGACCGCGTCTCTAACCGTCTGCTGCTCCTGTGTCTGAATCTGAATCTCCTCAACGTTGACGCCCCCGGCCGCAGGCTCTTCAAAGTCGTCCTCCGAGCTTGATTCGCGCTTGCGCTGAGATCGAAGGTGAATGCATTGCCGCGTGGTCGTTGTGATCAGCCATGCGCTGACTTTGGACTCGTCCTTCAGTTCGTGCAGATGCTCGATGAGCTTAAGGCACACCGCCTGAAACACGTCCGAGGCGTCTGCCGGAGCGAAACCAAATTTGACGGGAATGGAATAGATAAGGCGGCGGTAGCGAACGATCAAAGCCTCCCAGGCGTGAGAGTCTCCGCCCAGGCACAACCCCACGAGTTCGGGATCACCGAGAGATTTGTACTTGGCGGCACTCACTAGCGAAGTTTCCTGGCCTTCCAGAACGAATGAACACCAAAGCCCAGCATCAACAGGGCGAGACCGCACATCGCCGCAAAAGACCATCCGTTAGCGCCCGAAACACTATACCTTTTGTACTCCTTGAAGGCGTTGTATCCGAAAGCGATGGCAAAACCGATAAGAAACGTCCCTGTAACTTCGAGCCACAGCTGATGAAGAGAACGGATAAGACCGCCAAAAACCATTTTGAACTTGCCAGCCATGTCCAGGCCATCATCTTACTCGAAAGGCCTTAAATTGAGAATTGACCCGGCCAAACCGATGTCAGTACGATGGAGGTTCGGCAGGAGGAGGCATTGCAGATCGACGACAAACTCAAAGGTTTGATCAAAGACCTGGGCGACGCCATCAACGTGGCACTCTCTCAGTCCGTGGAAATCAACGACGCTATTCAGAACGTCCGCGACGCCGGCTATGAAGTCGTTCTGGCCCTGGAAGCAACAATCGGATTCAACAAGAAACTGGGCAACGAAAACTCGGCGCAGTCTTCGGCGGACCCTGCCGCCATCGATGCAAAACTAAAAGTCACTTCTCAGGATCTGAAGTTCCTGCAGTCCCTCAAGATCAGCATCGAAGATCTCAACGAGCGCTAGTAGCCGTCCAGAGACGGTCGACCCCTTCGATCACCTCTTCTGTCTTCACCAGGTCGATCGGATTTCCTTGGACGAACAGGTCGTGGACACCGGTCGGCCTGAAGTGTTCAGGAAAGCCGACGCTGAAAATTCCGAGCGTCGGCACGCCCAGCGCAGGCCCCAAATGCATGGGCCCCGTGTCGTTGCTCACGAGTATTCGCGCCGCCCCTATTGCTGCGGCGAGATAAGGAATCGGCAAACCGAACAACGCATGCACTCCCTCGCCGGAGCCGGCCCAACCTCGATCCAGGCCCGAGAGAACCACGACCGGGACCTGCACTCGTTCCACCACGTGCCTTGCAAGTTCCATGAATCGCTTCTTCGGCCAGAGCCGCTCCCTCACCGGAGCGTCCACATACAGGGCAACATAGGGTACAGGTGGAAGGTTCTGCCTGGCCCATTCCTGCGCTTCGTTCGGCACCACAAGCGCCGGGCCCGGCACGCGGGGAGACGACGGTACAATCCCCCGGGCAACCCGAAGGAACATTTCCGAAACGTGAATCCCTTTGTCTTCAAGGACCGGCGGCAAGTTGAAGCACCAGTCCCAATAGGGTTGGTCGTGGCGGTGCAGTCCCATCCGTTGCCGTGCTCCGCTCCATCGGGCGATCAGACCGGTCTCCCGGAACCCATGAAAGTCGATGGCGATGTCGAAACGACGGCTGCGGACATCCCTTCCGGCCTGGCGTATTCCTCGCGCCGCATCCAGGAACGTACCATCCCGCATTGCGAGTCGGTCCATGCCGATCACCTCGTCTACCGCCGGACACATCCCTGCGAGAGGAACCCACCGTTGATCGGTAATAAGGGTCAGACTGGCATTCGCCATCCCGGCCTTGAGCAAGCTCAGGGCCGGAAGGAGGAGAACAATGTCGCCGAAGCGTGCCAGTCGGATCGCAAGGATTTTCACGGAAGAATCAGACGACTGGACTCCGTTGGGGGCTCTGACAGACCCGACGCCGCGCTCACCCAGTCCAGATACTGACGACTTCTCGGCCGGCCGCTTGAATTTACACTTACCGCCAGAAGCAGAAAGTCCAGAAGAGAAAGGATTTCGGACACGCGCAACGACCGGTGCTGCGCCTCCGAATCGGGCGACATCAGGCCCTCCAGCAGCCTCCTGAGATTCAAGAACAGAGACTGCCCGGCAGGTCCCTCAGGCAGCGTCTCGTAGTAGATGCCTCCGGACAGCGTCTTCATCGTGGCCTCCAGGGCCTTATAGACCTCCCTGACGTCGGCATCCATTAGCCAAGGCGATGCAAACCTTTCCTCCGCCACAGCGCGGCTGAGCATTTCAAGGAAATAACCATATTCATTGAAGAAACTTTGATTGAAGGCTTTGGCTCGAGCAAGCAATTCGGAATCGAGCTGTTTTCGTTCAAACTCGTAAGACCGTCCAGCCCTCAGGTGGGGGCAAGAGCCGGGACAATCAATCTCCACTTCTCGTTTCGTGCCGCAACATACGGCGCAGATCATCGTCTGCTTTGCGGGGCAGAAACGCTTGGCGGAACGCTCGGAACAGAGGGGACAGCGCGCCATAAGGCGTCAGTATAGCAGGCCAAGGGCAGGTTTGACCCCCTCCGTTACTGAAGCGCCGTCACGGCTGTGACGTCGATGATATCGTCCACCGAACAGCCGCGCGACAGGTCGTTTGCCGGCTTCCGGAGCCCTTGTAGAATGGGTCCTACGGCCCTTGCTCCTGCGAGTCTTTCGGTCAATTTGTATCCGATATTGCCGGAATTCAAATCGGGAAAGATCAGAGTGTTCGCCCGACCCTGCAGGGGGCTGGAAGGCGATTTCGACCTGGCGATATCGGGAACCAGAGCGGCATCCGCTTGTAACTCCCCATCGACAACCAGTTCCGGCGCGCGCGCCTTTACCGTGGCAACCGCTTCCCGAATGCGATCCAGCGACACATGCTGCGCGCTGCCCTTGGTCGAAAAGGAAAGGAATGCCACTCGCGGCTCGGTATCGAGGAAGGTTCTTGCATTTCGCGCCGCATCCAGAGCGATATCTGCAAGTTGCGTGACGGTCGGCACCGGAATTACCGCGCAATCGGCGAAGACGAGCGTGGAGCCCGGCAAGACCATCAGGAAGAAGCTCGAAACCACCGACGATCCCGCGTGGAGCCCGATGCAGTGAATCGCGGCTCTGACGGTGTCTGCCGTGGTTGTGGCGACGCCCCCGACGAAACCGTCGGCCGCACCGGCTCGAACCATTGCGGCGGCAAAATACATCGGATTCTGCAGCCGCGTCTGTGCCTCCACTTCCGTTACGCCCCGCGATTTCCACTCCGGCAGAAGAAGGTCAGCATATTGCTTCTGCGATTGGCCTCCGACTTCCGCAAGCTCGATTCCAGACAGGCTCACAGCGGCAGCTTTGGCCGCGTTTTCAATGGCTTCAACTGAACCGACAAGAATCGGCTTGGCCATCCGGGTTTCCGCGATGGTTTGCGCAGCCCTCAGAATCCTGCCGTCTGTACCTTCGGGATACACAATCCGCCTTGGATTGCGGGCCGCACGTTCACGAAGACGTGAAAGCAGATCGCTTTTTACCATTTTCTTTCAGCGTTCATTCCGCACTTTCCATACCAGCGCTATTTTACGGCCAGCGCTATTTTACGGAAGGAAGGGTCGGAGAACGGTCACGTTTCTTTTTGATCTCGATGCCGTATCGCTTGACCTTCTGATTCAAGGTGGAGAGAGGAATTCTGAATCGGTCTGCAGCCTCAGTCTGGCTCCACGCACACCTTTCGAGCATTTCCACGATCACGCGCTTCTCAATCGTATCCATGATGTCAAAAAGAGAACTCTCTCTGGAGAATGCAAACGAAGACAGCGTTGCAAACTTCGAAGAGGGTAAAGTAACCGTGTCCGGCAGCAGGGATCGGTCAATCGTTTCGGTCTGGGCCAGCACAACTGCCCGCTCGATAACATTCTCCAGCTCTCGAACATTCCCCGGCCAGTGGTAGTCCATCAGTAGTTTCAACGCACCGGAATTGATCGGATAGTGCGGCTTCTCATTTTCGTCGCAGTATTTCCTGATGAAGAAGTCGGCAAGCAGAGGGATATCTTCCCGGCGAGCTCGAAGAGGCGGAAGCTGAATGTTGATGACATTCAGGCGGTAGTAAAGATCCTCGCGAAATTTCCCTTCCTGAACCAGCTGACCGAGATCCACGTTGGTCGCCGCAATGATCCGCACATCCACTTTAATCGTCTCGATGCCGCCCAACCTCATGAATTCCCGTTCCTGGATCACGCGGAGCATCTTCGCCTGAGTGTCGAGGCCGATTGTTCCTATTTCGTCGAAAAAGATTGTGCCCTGGTCCGCCGCTTCGAAGAGGCCTTTCTTGGCTGAAACGGCACTGGTAAAGGCGCCCCGCACGTGTCCGAACAATGTGCTCTCCAGCAGATCCACGGGCATGCTTCCGCTGTTGACCGCGATGAATGCCTTTTCGCTTCGGGGACTCTTGAGATGGATGGCTTTGGCGATAAGTTCTTTGCCCGTGCCACTCTCTCCCTGAATAAGCACGGTGCTGCGGCTGGGAGCAACCTGGGACACCAGATCGAGCACCTGCGAGATCTGGTCGCTCTTTCCCACGATATTGCTGTAGTCGTAACGCTCGCGGAGAGCCCGGCGCAGGTGCGCGTTTTCGCTGACAAGATGGCGCTGCTTGATTGCGTTGGCAACGCTTACCAGAAGCTTATCGTTATCCCACGGTTTGGTGAGGTAATCGAAGCAACCTTCCTTGATAGCCGTTACTGCCGTTTCAACTCCCGCCATTGCCGTAATAATTAGAACCGGCAACGTGGGATCCACGCGCTTGATGTCCTTGTGGATCGCCATGCCGGATTTTCCCGGCAGCATCAGATCGAGCAGGACAACGTCGTAGACGTTTTCCTCCACCTTGCGAAGTCCTTCCTCCCCGTCAACCGCTAATGCGGTAGACAGCCCTTCCGACGACAACAGCATCTGGATGCTCTCGCGAATCTCCGCATTGTCGTCAATGATCAGGACACTTCCCTTGCCCTTAGACATTCACAACCTTTCTGGACAACGGGAAATCGAGTCTGAACGATGTTCCGCTCCCTACTTTGCTGTCCACCGAAATGCTCCCTCCATGTTCCTGCACGATCCCATAACTGACTGAGAGACCAAGACCCGTGCCCTTGCCAGCGGTTTTGGTCGTAAAAAACGGATCGTAGATTTTCTTGATGTTATCGCGGCTGATTCCGGATCCGGAATCGGTCACGACGATTTCGATCCGCGCATCCACGATGCAGGTCCGGACTTCGAGCGTGCCTCCATTCGGCATCGCATCGCGCGCGTTAAGAAAAAGATTCAGAAAAACCTGTTGCAGCTTGCCGGCATTTCCTGTCGTCCTGGGTGATTCTGCCAGCAGTTCCTCGCGAACCGCGATGCGAGCTGTTTTCAACGGATGTTCCAGCAGCGAAAGCGTGTCGCCTATGACCCCGTGGATATCGACTTCCGAGAATTCCGAGGCGTTGGTGCGTGAAAAACTCAACAGGTTGTTGACAATCTCGGATGCGCGGAACGTCTGCCCTGTAATCTTCTCCAGCAACTTGTATCCCGAATGATCGGTTCCGATTTGCTTGCGCAACATCTGCGAATAGCTCGAAATCACGGCTAACGGCGTATTGACTTCGTGGGCCACACCCGCAGCCAGCAGGCCTATCGAGGTGAGTTTTTCGTTCTGCACAAGCTGGTCTTCCAGCCGGACGCGATCGGTGATGTCGTCAATAATGATCAATCGCCCCCGGGTCGCACCGGACTTGTCGAGCAGGGATGTGACGGAGAAATTCACCGTCAAGCCCTTCCACTGCTGCTTGTAGAGATAGCGGTGCTCGGAAAGCCTTCTGAGGAAATCGGCGGGAATGACGTCGCCTGTCTGGCGGTCAAGGGCCTCGGACCGGCCCAGGCCCGTCATCTTTTCGAGCGCCTTGTTCCAGCCCGCGATCCGACCCTCAACGCTTTCCACAACAACGCCCACATTGATCGATTCGATGATGTTCTCGTTGAAGTCCTTCAGGTCGTGGTATTCGGCAGCTCTTTGTTCGAGGGACTTGTAGAGGCGGGCATTTTCCAGCGCGATGCCCACATAGTCCGACATGGCTCCCAGCAGCTCGAGGTCTTCACTGTTAAGGTAGTCGCCTTCCTGGGTCTGGCCCAATCCGATATAGGCAATCACGCGGTCTTTTACCCGGCAGGGTATGAAGTAGTTCAGACCATAAACATCTTCCTGGAAAAACACATACGGCCGTTCTGTCCACGCCTTGAGGAACGAAAAATCCGGTCTTATCGGCATCTGGAGGCCGGTGACGAAAGCAGGCGAGAAACGTTCCGGCTGCTGCGGATTTTCGAGGAATATCGCGGCATGAGCTACGGAAAAAGCGTGGCCCAACCTGTCAACAATCCGCTCGAGCATGTTCTCGGAGCGGACTTCAGCGCCGAGCGTCCTCCCGAAATCGACAAGGGTATGACGTACATTATACCGCGCGCCATAAAAGAACTTGTCGAGCCGAACCTGGAACCGATCCTTTATCGGCGAAAATAACAGCGCAGCGATGATCGCGACGCCGATGCGTGTCAGCGTACCGATGCGTTCCAGATTCGAGCCCAGGAACTCTCCCGCAAGGACGATCATCGTAACAACCGACGCCGTCGCGAGAATGTACGTGACCCCGCGTTTGAATATGATGTCCACGTCCATCAGCTTGTAGTGAAGGATGGCGTAGCCAAAGGAGGTGGGGATCAGCATCAGCGGTAAGATCGCGGCATCGACCCAGGCGTCTGGCGAGAATCCTACCGCTCGCGGAACGGACAGCAGCAGGAAGAAGGGAACTACTCCGAGTGCGACTCCCCGGGTCACCCATTTCATCTGCTGTCTCAATTCCGGGGTGCGCGCAGTTCGGGAGGTCCAGAAAAGCACTCCAGCGCTCACCACGAAGTAAACGCCAAAATGAAGATCGGTGAGCGATTCCAGCGTCTCCCGAAGAGAGATCGTGGAGGGGACCAGGTCGAGGACGAAGGCCGCCCACTCCGCCATCAGGACAGCGCCCGGAGCATACAGGAAGGCGAGCGTCCGGCGGCGCTTCTTTAGAAGAATCTGGCTCGAAGGAAACTCCAGACAGAAATGCAGAAACAGCGGGGGCAGCAAGACGCTGGCGGCCGTGTCCAACCAAAAAATCGTCCAGTCGAAGGTGTTGAGCTTACCCGTATAGCTGTAAGCAAAAAGGACGAAGGAAACGAGGCAGACGAAGTAGAAGTGCATCGCATGCCGCGCCCTGAACCGCTTGATCAGAACGAAGCCGCCCACCAGAAGGTAGTAAATGCCGATGATTTCCAGAAAGATCCGCTGCCGAACGAGTCGCTGATTCAGCGGAGTAATCGCCACCGGAGTGGTTGGAAACTCTACACCGTTGCGGCGCAGGGTATACGTGGGTGTCTTATAAACTCCGAGCTCGTACAGGATCCTCGTGACATCCTGATCATTGGCAATGGGCTCGTCATTGATCATCGTCAGGATGTCACCCTGCCGGACACCCGCGCGATAGCCCGGCCCCCCCTCACTGACGACACGCGCCTGAACTCCATCGGCGGTCTGAATCCAGAAACACCCGTCCTCAGGCGCCACCCAGATGCGCTTCTGCTGAATATTGAACCCGCCCAATATCAGCAGTCCGACCGTCATTACCGCGATCGCCACGAATTTGAGGGAAAAAACTCTTCCACTCATAAAAATTCAGAAATCTGGATATGAATTATAGGACGAGTTCCAAAAAACTGTAACTATTTGCAATCAAAGAGCAAGCGGTGTTCAGAATCGAATGTTGATGCCGCCCTTGACGAAACGTGGAGAGTGGGAGAGTTGCGTGTTTGACGACCCAACAACCTGTTCGAACAGGTTCCGCGCGTCGAAAATAGCCTGAACTTTACCGGGGAAAGTCCCAAATGTCGGCAGGGTCTGGGCGACGCTGATGCTCAGTGTAGGATCGTTGTATTCCAGCGCCCCCTGATAAGGGTCAATCGGGCCGGCCGCATATTTCGAGATCCAGCGATAAACGGCCGTCAACTCCGTGTTGGTCAGGTCAAAATCCGTCTTCAGACGCGCTGTCACCACCTGGAATTGCCGGTTCGATATGTTCTGCCGAATCTCCTCAGGGGACGATGATCCCGGATTGAGCGCCGCGCCCGTTGCGAGCACGTACCCGAGACCTGCCTCAAATCCGTAAAACTCGCGATTGACGAACAGACGCATCCCCTGTGATGGCGTCGCCTTCCCATCGAAAACGAGAAGGCCACGGCGCCCATCCGGAGCGGTGATGAACAAAGCCCGATAGTTCGCACGATCCTGAAACAGGGCCACTGAAACCTTGGTTGCATCGTCCAGAAAACGTGAGGCGCCAATCTCCGCGTGCGTGTAGTGCTCAAGGGAAGGCGGGAGGTTGACCTGTTCGAAGTATTCCCGACCACGAACGGGATCGTCCTGCTGCCCGGGAGCCTGTGTGCTTAAAGCTACGTTGAAGACCGTGCGGTCATTTGGCACCCACGACAGACTGGCTCTGGGACGAGCGTAATTGTTGCTGGCCCGGCCCTCGGCGTGGCCGACTTCGACGCCTTCCTCGGCAACAAGAGTCTCGGTGAGATTGAATTTGTCGGCGTACTTGAACTGAAACTCCTTCAGTTCTTCCGCCGAGAAGGCGTCGTCCAGCACCACACCCTGCCGCACATTCAACCCAATCTGCGTCTTATGGCCCTGAGTTGGAGTGAACTCATACAACGTGCTGGCGCCTTTGGGCTCAAGAGGAGACTCGTTGTATTGCCCCGAGAAGGTCACTTTCGCATCTGAAGGCAAACCCAGCGTTACGGAAAAACGGGATCCCATCGTACTGGAGGGGGTGGATGCACCGGGATCGGCCTTCGAATAGAACTGAACGTAACCGGAGTAATCGGGGAGGAGTCTGCGGAAAATCGGAACCGAGCTTGAATCGGAGTACCGGAGAACGGACTGGGTGCCCCGGGAACTGCGAAGCGTCCAGACGATATCCGCGGATTGTCTGGCGTCGCGCGACGCCGCACGCCGCATTACTTCCGCGATGGTTTGGAGATTGAACTTCAGAGTGGCGCTGGCTCCGGCTGCAAGTTGAATCTTTTCTTTGTTCGAAGCAGCAAACTGAGGCATGTTCACCTGAACCGAATATTCGCCTGTCACCAGATTTTCAAAGGAGAAGGCGCCGTGAACGTCGGTCAGGACCATGCGATCCACCGTCGAGGGGCCGGCCGTAGCCATGCTGACCAGGGCTCCGACTATAGGGCGACCGCTGGAATCCTGCACGGTACCGGTGATCGTCCCCGGGTGCCCGGCGCCTAAAACAAACGCCGGAATCATCAGAAGGCTTGCTATTCCGAGGATCAGACTCTTCATCTTAGTCACTTTCTAGTCACTTTGGTCACTGGCTGGGCCCTTTGATCAGCGCACCATAAACTTATCCGTTAAAACGAGGGGAGCGCTGGCCAGTTTATCGGTGATCTTGACTTCAACCCGATATTCGCCGGGCTCGAAGTCTTTCATTTCGACCTGCTTGATGAAGTTCATCTGCTGGGCCGCACCCGCAAATTCCGTCACGTCGTCGCTGATCTTCTTCACTTCCTGTCCATCACGCGTGATCAGGACTTCTGTACTAACTGAAGGCTTGTGTGTTTGCGCGTCAACCTGTAACCCATAGACCTGCGCAAAAATGTTCATGTTCTGAGTGGGCCGGAAGGACTTGGTCACGCTTGGCCGGACCTTCAGATTGCCGATCCGGTACTGCGGATCCGTCGCTCGCGCCGGAAGCGGATCCACAAGATCAGCCAGAATCAGCGAACTCGCCGAAAGGTTTCCTTCCGGGAATCGCTTTACTTCCAGGCGGGTGTCGAGGGTGCCGGAATTATTGCTCTTGGCGTCATTCACGAGCAGAAAAAGTTTGTACAAGCCGGGCTTCAGGTACACGACTTTCTGATAAACCTGCACGCCATCCGGACTCAGGGAAGCGGCAAGCCTCTGCACCTCGAAATGGTCCTCGATCGACTGTTTGATTCTCCCGGTAAGATCGGTGATCTGGCCTTCAATGCGGCCTGTCGCCACCATGATTTTCGTCCCATCGGACGACCGCTCTTCTTTGAACGTCAGGTACTTTTCCGCCACCTGGACGGTAATGGGCACCATGACCTCGTCTTCGGTGACCTTCAGAAAATCCGCACGATAATCAAATGGAAGAACGTTGTAGGAGAGGTGAGTCTTGACGATTGCCTCGAGATCCTTGTACTTGATGGTCGGAGCCCGCTGGATATCGTAATACTGCTGCAAATTGTCAAACTGCGATTTCCGGTTGCCGGTGCCCAGCGGATTTCCGGCTACGGCATAGTCCCGATTCAGACGGTCGGACTTGTCCAAGCCGTTCTGTTCTTCGTAGTCCGTGAGGCCGACTCCGGGAACATGAAGGAGGGCGTCCTTCTCCGAGGGATCGAACGTCAGCCGGTACTCGCCGCTCATGGACGTATCCACGAATTCGAGTTCAATGTTGTTCCCCATGCCCTCAATATACCGGTAGCGCCACTTCTCGAATGGGAACGTGTTGGTGCGGCCGCCACCCTCCTCAATGTCGCGGATATAGGTTCCGCCCATCGCATGACTCTGGACCTCATCCGGCGGGCCGTGCATGATGTAGATCCTGCCGCGATCCGTCTTCCACCCCGGGATTCCCGAAGTGAATTTCTCGTTGGCCTCAACGATGCGGCGGTAATATTCCTCGCGGTATTCGTTATCGAAAGTCTCCGGGTTTGGGTCGCGACGGAGCCAGAACTGTTCGATAAACTGCTCCCGCTCTTCATCCGTCTTCAGCTTCTTAAAGGCGTCTTCCTCTTGCGAGTCAATGATGTAGGGGACTTCTTCCTGCGGCCATTTCTTGAGGTAGCTTCCTCCCTCTTCCTTCTCGCGCGCTTTCTGCTGAGCTTTTGTCGGTTGGTTTTTCTGGCCTACCACAGTGAGGACGGAGGACAGGACAAAAACGGTGAGGGTAAAGACGATCCCTCTTCGGCTCATAGGCACCTCGGTTCAGGGGGTATGGTTCGTTATATTAACGCCCGGTTATCATAGCATTAGAGGATTTAGTGTCAACTCCCGGAGGGGTTTGCCCTACAATTCCTCAAATGCTGGACCTGACCTACCTTCGAGATAATCTGGATACCGCCCGCCAACGCCTGGCGGACCGGGGGTTTGTGCTGGACGTAGAGACGTTCCAGCGGCTGGATGGTGAGCGAAAACAGTTTATCCGCGAAGTCGAAGAGCTCCGTCAGTCGCAAAACGTCGCCTCAGGCGAAATCGCTCGCCGCAAGAAGGCCGGGGAAGATGCGTCCACCTATCTGGATGAGATGAAGTCGGTTTCCCAGCGCATCAAAGAGATCGACGTTTCGCTTCGCGCCGCGGAAGATGCGTTGTTTCAGTTTGCCACCGTCATCCCCAATCTCCCGGATCCGGAGGTCCCGGTCGGTGCAGGCGAAGCGGAAAACGTCGAGGTGCGACGGTTCGGCGAGCCCCGAAGGTTCGAATTCGAACCCAAAGCCCACTGGGATCTGTGTCCAGCTCTCGGGATTCTGGATATGGAACGCGGGGGAAAGATCACGGGTTCGCGATTCTATTACCTCGCAGGGGCGGGGGCTCGACTCGAACGCGCGCTGATCAACTTCATGCTCGACGTCCAGACGCGAGAGCACGGCTACACCGAAATCGTGCCCCCGCTGATGGTGAATCGGGGGTCCTTGTTCGGCACCGGCCAGCTTCCCAAATTTGAAGAGGATTTGTTCTGGCTGAAGAATCCTGACTACGGGCTGATTCCAACCGCGGAAGTCCCCGTCACAAATCTCTATCGCGACGAGATCCTGGACGGCCGACGGCTGCCGCTCAAGTACGTCGCCTATACCCCCTGCTTCCGCAGCGAGGCCGGGTCTTACGGCAAAGACGTTCGCGGCATTTTTCGGGTTCACCAGTTCAACAAGGTCGAGCTTGTGAAGTTTTCGAAGCCGGAAGATTCCAGCGACGAACTCGAGAAGCTCACGGTTGACGCGGAACAGATCCTTCAGCGGCTCGGCATTCCCTATCGCGTGGTGATCCATTCCACCGGCGACATGGGATTTGGAGCGTGCAAGAGCTACGACATCGAAGTGTGGCTTCCCGGGCAGAACACCTATCGGGAGATCTCGTCCTGCAGCAACTATGGAGACTTCCAGGCCCGGCGCGCCAACATCAAATTCCGCCCGGAAGGCGGTGGAAAGGCGCGCTACGTCCACACCTTGAACGGTTCCGGCCTTGCGGTCGGGAGAACCTGGATTGCCGTTGCGGAAAATTTTCAACAACAGGACGGCACTATTAGTGTGCCGGACGCCCTGCGTCCCTACTTCGGCGGCGCGGATACGATTCGGCAAGAAACCTTTCTTTAAGGGAAAACCTTGAACGCTTCTTCTCGTGCCGTTCTTCTTTTTGGCACAACAGTGTGGTGCCTGGCGATAGTTGCCGCGCCACTGTTTCATCTGACGCCGATCTATCTGATCTTTTCGGCGATCTGTCATCAACTGCCAGACCGGTCGTGGCACATCCATGGAGAGCCGCTGGCGGCCTGCATCCGCTGTACGGCCATCTACTATGGGTTTCTGGCCGGACTGCTTACGCTTTCCAATCCCAACGCCCGATTGTTCAAGATCGCACTCGTGATCACCGCAGCGGAATGGCTATTAGCGCTCGTTGTCTTCGATAGTGAAGTTCTGCGCGCGCTATCGGGAGTTCTGCTCGGTGCAAGCGCGGCTCCGATCGTTCGTATCGGTGTGGAAGAGATGTTGGCCCGGAAAGGGAGGACAGCAAATGAATCAATGTAGACAGTGCGGCGCAACGTTGCCGGAAAATTCCAACACCTGCCTCCAGTGCGGCACTGTGAACACGCCCGCGAAACGCAACTCCGGGGACGTGCCCCAGCAGGAACTCGATTTTCTGAAGCCTGCGCTTCTGGGCGGAGCGGCCCTGGGAGGATTTTCCTCGCTCGTAAGCCTGCTGTCCGCCCTTTCCCCCCGCCTCGGCCTGATCAATATCGTGTGCTGTCTGTGGTTACTGGGCGGGGGGGCACTCGCCGCTTTCCTGCTCAACAAACAGCGTCCGGGTGGCCTCAAGTATGGTGACGGAGCCATCGTTGGCGCTTTTGCCGGAGTTTTCGGCGCTATTGTTGCAACGATCTTCAGCATCCCCCTTCGGTTGATGCAAACCGCCCAACTCGCACAAGCCGCAGAACAAATCCGGCAATCCCCCATGCCTCCCGCAGCGAAAGACTTCATCCTGCAAATGCTGGCGCCGGGAATTCACATCCCGCTGCTGTTGTTCGGTCTGATTTTTGCCGGCATTCTGTATGCGGTTTTTGGCACGGCTGGAGGGGCGCTCTCGGTCGCGATCCTGAATCGGCAGAAGACAGACTAAGATATTCAGCTAATGAGTCAGCCGTCAGCACCGCCCGAGCCTCAAAAGGCACTCGACTTCCTGAGACCGGCAATCACCGCGGGCTTCTGGCTCGGAGCGCTGTCGTCTCTTCCAATCCTCAGTGTGGCCTGCTTTATCTGGATTCCAGGTGGAGGCGGATACGCCGCATGGCTGCTCAACAAGCAGAAACCCGGGGGCCTCAAATACGGTGATGGCGCCCTTGTCGGCGTCCAGAGCGGCCTGGTCGGAACAATCGTTTCAGCCATCATCAATGTCCCCGTGCAATTGGCGATGTATACGCCAGCGGCTGTGGCGGAGATGCAACAGCAACTCAAACAGTTCGCCGTAGACCTGGATCTGCCTCCGGATTTCGTTACAACCATGTCCCGCTACCTGACGCCAGGATTCAGCCTGCCCCGCCTGCTAATGGGCGTGATTGTCTTCTCGATTGTGGGTGTGTTGTTTGCGATGATCGGTGGAATTCTTACCGTGGGGCTGTTAAACCGCAGGCGAAGACAAGAAGAAATAACCCGGGGAGACAGATGATAAGGAGAAAAATGGGGGCCAGCGATCGGGATAAGGGGGGATAAGGGGACAGACCCCGACGGGGTCTGTCCCCTTATCCCCCCTTATCTCTGTCTGTTAGTCGAAGTCGCCGTATCCGCCACCGCCATCAGGCATAGGAGGCGCGGCTTTCTTCTTTTCCGGCGCGTCGGTTATGCAAACGTCCGTTGTCAGGAGCAATCCCGCAATTGAAGCGGCGTTTTGAAGCGCCACGCGCACAACCTTGGTCGGATCGATAACACCTGCCGCGACCATGTCCTGAACCTTCTCGTCATCCGCATTGAATCCGACATTGACGTCGGCATTACTGCGAACCTTCTCGACGATGACAGCGCCATCGAAACCGGCATTCACGGCAATCATGCGAACCGGTTCCTCAGCCGCCCGGCGGATGATGGCTGCTCCCGTGCGAAGGTCTCCTTCCAGACTCTTCATCAGCTTGTCCACGGCCTTCTGACCCCGCAGCAATGCGGTTCCGCCGCCGGGGACAATGCCCTCTTCAACGGCCGCTTTCGTGGCGTGCAACGCATCTTCAACGCGAGCCTTCAGTTCCTTCATTTCGGTTTCGGTCGCAGCGCCGACGCGAATTACCGCAACGCCGCCGGCGATTTTAGCGAGGCGCTCCTGGATTTTCTCGCGATCGTAATCGGAAGTCGTTTCCGCGATTTGTGTGCGCAGCTGCTTGATCCGGCCCTCCACGTTCGCTCGTTTGCCCGCACCCTCGATAATCGTTGTATTGTCTTTATCGATAATGACCTTCTTCGCCCGGCCGAGATCTTCCAGCTGCACGTTCTCCAGCTTGATTCCCAGGTCCTCGGTAATCGCACGGCCCCCTGTCAGCACGGCGATGTCTTCCATGATCGCTTTGCGGCGATCGCCGAACGCCGGAGACTTCACGGCAACAACCTTCAGTGTGCCGCGAATCTTGTTGACGACCAGCGTCGCCAGGGCCTCGCCTTCCACTTCCTCCGCAATAATGACAAGCGAGCGGCCGTCGCGCGCTACCTGTTCGAGCAGGGGTATGAGATCGCGCATCGTCCCGATCTTCTTCTCGTGGATGAGAATCAAGGGATTCTCCATCACCGTTTCCATGCGTTCCGGATTGGTGACAAAGTAGGGCGACAGATATCCGCGGTCAAACTGCATGCCTTCGACGAATTCCAATTCGGTCTTCATCGACTTGGCTTCTTCAACCGTGACAACGCCGTCCTTGCCAACCTTCTCCATCGCTTCCGCAATCAACGAGCCGATGTTGCGATCGCTATTTGCGGAAATCGACGCAACCTGCTCCTGCTCCTTCTTGGTCTTGACGGGCTTCGACATCTTCTTCAGCTCTTCTACGATGACCTCGACCGCCTGGTCGATACCCCGCTTCAGATCCATCGGATTGGCACCCGAAGTCACATTCTTGATCCCTTCACGATAAATCGCCTGCGCCAACACGGTGGCCGTGGTGGTTCCGTCACCAGCGATATCGCTGGTCTTGCTGGCAACCTCGCGCACCATCTGGGCGCCCATGTTTTCCCAGCGATCGGAAAGTTCGATTTCCTTCGCGACAGTCACTCCGTCTTTCGTAACCAGCGGCGAGCCGAACTTGCGGCTCAAGACAACATTTCTACCCTTGGGGCCCAGAGTAACCTTCACCGTATTCGCCAGCGCGTTTACCCCGCGCATCATTGCCCCACGCGCGTCTTCGCGGTAAATGAGATCTTTACCAGCCATTTATTTGTTTCCTCCCTATTAGCACTCTCATGAAACGAGTGCTAAATCATAGCGAATCCAGCACAGCTGTTCAAGGGAAGCGATACGGATACGGAGAGATACGGAGGCCTACAGCGGGCGGTTGGGATTAATTATCGTACGCCACATCCAGGAAGCGGGTGTGTTGTCGCGGCCAAGGCCCTCGTCAGGCTGCTTGAAGTTGCGTCCAATAATGTCCATGAAGGGATCGAGCGTCAGAGTGATGGTCTTGTCGAAGGAATATTCATCATTAAGGGTGACGAGGCGGGCGGCCATGTACCACTTGTGTTTTCTGGCGTACTCGTAGTCGCGGCGAATGTAAGGCTCAGGGACAAAATCCGGACCGAAGATCTGGTAATACATCTCCGGATATTCATATCCGACTTCGGGATCAGGAAAAAATCGCAACGACTGATGATAACGGATTGCCCAGGAAACTTTTTCGTCTACATAAGGCTCGTAAAGGGCCGCGCCCACATAGCCATGATCCGGCATCTGCAAAGCCATCCCGGTGTCGTGCAGCAAACACGCAAAGACGATGTCCTCGGGTAAACCCTTTCTCATGGCCAGGGCAGCGCTCTGCATGACGTGCTGAGCTTCCTGAAATCTGAGATTGAAGAAGTCCGCCAGCGTCGGCTTCTCAGGCATGGGCGGTAATGGTTGTGGCAATTCCGGCTTCATCTTGAAATTAGACGCAATTCCACGGGGGTTGTACCACCTGCACTGACCGTAATCTCGGTGGCGTCCTCCCGGAATGCGTCCACGAACTCGGCGTTGAACTCCGCACCTGCCGGAACACTCTCCCAGGCGAAAAGCCTGTATGTGCCGGGAGCGACACCGGTCAGGGAGAATACTCCTGATTCGGAAACGTTCGCACGTTTGTAGAGCGAGACGTTCTCCCGACGGCGACCGTCAGGTATGAGCGTGACAGTGATACCCGCCGCGAGCTGCCGCGGTGTCGCCTGGACTTTGCCCTCAATGATGGCGCCCCGAGAATCCAACACAATCTCTATGTCTCCACCCTGGCGGCCTCCAACAGTGATTGCGCCTACATCGAATATGCTGAAGCCCCCTTGACGGATGTCCGCAATATAGGCGTTGCCGGCCAGAGGCGTCACGGAGACGGAGTACTCCAGGTCGGGTACGTTCGATATCGTGAAAGCGCCGTCCGGGTCCGGGGTGGCCGATAGCGCTGACCCAAAAGGGAAACCGGGGGGAAGACCTCTCGGTTGCAGTTGCACGTGGAAAGCCGAGCTGCCTGCAAGCGGGGAAGTCCCCGCGTAGACGATTCGGCCGCGCAGATCCGTTCCAGGGACGATCACGAGATTCACGCCCTCGAGATCCTGAACGCCGACTTCAATGCGAGTCCGGCCGAGGTAGGTTCGCGGCGAAGGGCTGCTGCGATCCGTAATTAGGGCAAACAAGTCATACTCGCCGGGATGCACATTGGCGAGCTCAAATTTCCCCGCTGCGCGATCCTGCGAACTAGTGATCCGATTCTGGAGGTTCACGGGCTGATCGAAAATGCCTTCCGGGTCGATAGGCGAGAGATAGAACTGAGGTGCATTCTGGCCCCTGTCGGTCTGAAGAACTTTGGTGCGAAGCACCTCCTCGCGGTCCAACACCTGGTCAGCCGTTGTCGGGGAAGATACCGAAGGATTCTGCATGCTCGCTACAATGCTGGTGAGGGAGCCTGAGATCTTCACACTGTCGACGTTCCGAATGGAAATGTCGATCTTCGGAGATTCCATTCCTTCAGTAACTCGCACCTTCACTCCGGCGGCAGCGTTGTCTGTTCCCGGATAGTAAGCACGGGCGGGCCCACCAGCGAGAGTCTTCTCAGCCCGAACAAAATAGTCGCCGGGTTCGAGCCAGAACATCCGGTATTCGCCTCGATCGTTAGAGGATGCGGCCTTCGCGGCAAAGAGCGTTGGGCGGCCTTCCTCGTACGCCAGCCGAAACGCGGTAACCGTCGCACCGACAGACGGACGGCCGTTTGGATCTAAAATCCGGCCACTTATCGTGCCTCCCGGCGTCATGTCGTAGGTAAGCCGAATAACCTGATCGGCATCGACGTGAACCATTCCCAGAGACCCGGTCGAAACGGAAACATGGCCCGAACCGTCAGCGGAGCCCTGAAAGACGGCCAGGGATTGCTGAGGGAGACCATTCCCGGTCGGTTGCAGGTAGCCATCGCGTTGGACGCGGATCGCGTAGTCTCCAGGCGCCAGGCGGAGAAACGAAAAATGCCCTTCCTTCCCTGTCATCGTGTTCAAAGGTTCACCCGACGCGGGCAACAGCGTTACCTCAACGCGTTCGATGGGGTCCGTCGTACCGGTCCGCAAAACCGTGCCTTCAATGCTGCCGCTTGCAGCCTGCTGAGCTACACCCAATGCGAGCACAAGAATGAGACTGACTTGCATCGCTACTGCAGATTATAGACACACGAACGGGTCCGCTGGATCGACATCTCGGTGACGGGACCCTGAATTCAGCTTAGCCGCAAATCCCGCCGGAGAAAGATGAAGCAACCCAGGATGAAGTAAACCCCGCCATATCCCACGTTCTTCAGAAGGACTCTGGTTTCATCGCCGTAGTCAATCTGCGGCTCGCTACCCGGCTGCGGGATGGGTGGAATGTCACCCCCGGGTCCGGGGCCACGATTGCCGCGGCCAAATCCGCCGCGTCCAAACGCATTCTCCGGGAGCGGCGCCGGAATCGTCTGGGCATAGTGACTGGTGTAACCTGAAGGAACGATGTAATTCAGTGTGACCCCGGCGGCGTGGTAGGCGGAATCGGAATTATCCACGAGGAAAGTCACAAGGCCCGGCAGAAAGACAACCAGGATGGTCAGGGCGCCGGCAACACCCGGGGTCAGCAGGGTGCTCAGCGCAATCGCCAGCCCGCTGTACAGGAGAATAGCTACGGCAGTCTGGGCGAGTGAAAGCACGAGCACTCTGGATTCAAATTGCGCATCCAGATACAGCGACAGGCCGAAGCTCGCCACCAGACCGACGACCAGGGATAACAGGGCAAAGCCCTGAATCCCGATCCATTTTCCGACCAGAAATTCCCATCGGTGCAGCGGCCGGGCCAGCACTGTAACGATGGACTTGCGGTTGATTTCCGTTCCGACAGCCATGGCTCCCAGGAAGATTGCCAGTGCGATACACAGGGTGCTCCAGGTATCCAGACCTCCGGAGACGGCGCTTTTCCGCATCGCCGTCTGCAGGGCTGGATTGCCGAAATTGAAAAGAAGCGTCGGAACGGCGCGAAGAAACATCAGAACGATTCCCGCGATCCACAGATAGACGAGTCGTCCGTGCAGGACGTCTCGGAAGACGTTGCGTGCGACGAGAAATATCCTTCCCATTATCCCCTCCCCACGAACTTCATATAGGTATCTTCGAGCGTCGCCCCTCGATGGCGCTGGACGGCGCCGACGTCTACGGGAAGTTCGGTGAGCTTGTGCAACAGACCCCGCTTCGCTTCACCGGAGCACAGCAACGTGGCCTTGTCGCCGGTCTCAGAAAGGAACGTAAAGCTGAGGCCGGTCAATTGATCCTTGACCGCGACATCCCAGGCCAACACTTCGATTTCCCATTGCGGACTCCTACCGGCGAATGCCGACAAGTGTTCGGCAAAGACAATTTCACCCTGCCGGATCATGAACACCTCGTCACAGGTACGTTCGACGTCGGACAGGATGTGACTGCTCAGAAAGATCGTCCGGCCCCTGGCTTTCTCCTCGCGGATGATGTCGAGGACAAGGCGGCGGCCCTCGGGATCGAGGCCACTGGTGGGCTCATCGAGAATCAGCAGTTCTGGGTTGTGCACAAGAGCCTGCGCCAGTCCCAGACGCTGGGTCATGCCTTTGGAGAACGTCACCACTCTCCGGTTCGCGGCATCAGCCAGACCCATTCGGTCCAGCAATGGGGGTATCGCCTGTTGGAGGTCCGCCGCCGCCATTCCGGACAGCCGCCCATAGTATTGGAGAGCTTCGCCTGCCCGGTAGAAAGGATAGGTGTAAAAGATCTCCGGCTGGTAGCCAACCCTCCCAAGCAGCGAGGTATCGACCGGGTTTCCAAACAAACGGACGACTCCTGCATCCGCCTTAAGGAATCCAAGTAACGTGTTGATCGTTGTGGTTTTGCCAGCGCCGTTGGGACCGACGAAAGCGACGACGCTTCCCGCCATCACCTTCAGGCTGAGCTTCTTGACGGCAAACACGGGTCTGCGGCGCAGCCCCGTGCGGTAGCTCTTCACCAATCCGTCAATTTCAATCACAGCTTCAGCCAATGGCACCTCAAACGATTCCGCGCGATCATACCTGAATTTCGAATGGCTTGCGCGCCGACAGGCCTTTAGGATAAAGAGGGCGTTGGGGGTACTCGGGGGAGGCGCCGGATGTTGCATCAAAGGTTTTCGCTGCTTGTATTGGCGATGACATTCGCGCTGGCGACGCCCGTGCGGGCTCAGAACTGGTGGAATACCGGCGACGGAACGACGGAAACCGGAAAACTGCAGGAACTCAAGCAGAAGCGGAAGGTATTTCTGAATGTCGTATTCACGACAACCGAGGCGGAAGTAAACTCCCAGCAGGAGCAGGCCCAGATTCGCCGTGTCGTGGCTCGGTCTATTGAGGCCTACAAGGGTCTCGAGCTTGTCGGCTCTGCAGACGTGGCGGAAATCGCCATCACCGTGACCGCTTCCCAAAGCAACAATCCCACGGGCGGCCCGGCACTGTTCGGTAACTTTTCTCTCAATCTGGATCCAACTGTCCAGGTCCCACTGGACGTCACCGTGTTCATCCGTGGCACGCTGCAACGCAACGGAACCTACCGTCCACGGGTCGTCTGGAGCATGTCCAGCCTCAATGTGCACGGAGAACCGGGACCTGCTGCCGTCTTTGCCGTCGATGGATTCATCGATCAACTCAAGAGGATCCGGGGGGAGCGGAAGTAGTGTGGCGTGCGCTGGCCTGCTTGCTTGCAATGGTCCTGGTGGCGATGGTTGCGCTCGCGCAAAACCCGCTTCAGTTGAGCATCGATGTCCAGGAAGTGACGCTGGATGTCTACGTGGATGACGCGTCCCAAAAACCCATCACGAATCTAAGCCGCGAAGACTTTTCCGTGTTCGAGGACGGCGACCCACGCGAAATCAGCAACTTCGCCTCGGCGGAGAGTCCGTACAACATCATGCTGCTATTTGATCGCAGCGCCAGCACACAGTCTCAATGGCCCTTCCTGTTGCGAGCGATCTCCCGCTTTATCACGCAACTGCCCGACCGGCATCGTATCGCGCTTGCCGCGTTCGACGACAAGCCGGAAATGATCATGGACTGGCAGAACGCTCGTGATTTCGCCCGCCAGGCGTTCCGGACAATCCCCACCGACAACGGCGGCACGGACGTGTACCGGGCAATCGAGTGGGCGACAGCGCAATTCAAGGGCGCGGTGGGCAGGAAAGGCGTCATTCTCCTGACTGACGGAGTCGACAATCGTCTTTCAAAGAAACTTGTCACGTTCGACCGAAACCGGAATCCAAGCATCGCTTCACCGGCAGAAGACGCCGACTTTCAGAAGATGCTTCGTACCGTCCGGCAAAGCGGAGTCTTTATTTACTTTGTCGCCGTCAACACCGACCGGAACCTCGACCCAAGGCTGCCGCAAAACGCCTTCGACCTGCTGCAACGTACAGCCGCCCGCGAGCGCATGGAGATAACCGCAGACCGATCCAACGGAACTCTCCATCTGCCCCGCAGTATCGAAGATGTCGCTGAACTCTATGAAAGAATAGGTACTGAATTGGGGAACTCCTATAGCCTGGGGTTCCGGCCTGCAAGAATCGCGAGCGATGGCTCCTTTCATCGTATCGAGGTCCGTGTGCGGGACAGAAACCTCCGCGTCACGCAGTCCCGCGATGGCTATAACGCCCGATAGAGGCCGCATGTTAGAATTCCAGAAATCTATATGAAAGTGGCGAGGTTGGTACTGATCCTGCTGCCCCTCGCGGCGTCCGCGGCGGCGGCGGCCCAGCAGGAGTTTCAGCTCAAAGTGGATGTCTCACTCGTGTCCGTGGATGTCGGCGTCTACGATCGCAAGGGTGAAGCTGTCACCACGCTCCAACGCGACGATTTTCTGATCTTCGAAGACGGCGCGCCTCAGCAGATTCGAGTCTTCGAGCCCAGCGGCGTCTCCTTTAACGCCCTGCTCGTTGTAGACCGCAGCGGCAGTATGCGGCCCGTGTGGGACTCCGTCGTCGCAGGCCTCAACCGTTTCATGGAGGTGCTCCGCGCCCAGGATCGCGTCGCCATCGCCGCATTCGACAGTGGAATCGACATGATGGCCGAGTGGCGCAGCGCCAGGAGTGGACGCGAAGCGAAGATAGGAATGGTCCCCGACGGCAGGGGAACCGATTTTTACGGGGCGGTCTCATGGGCCGCCGGCTACATCAAAGGCGAAAAAGGACGCAAAGGCATCATCCTTTTCAGTGACGGCAAGCAGTCCGGCAGCGGACCGTTTTTTGGAAACGGCGGCTCTCAGGGGAAAAACAGCGGCGACCTCAGGAAAACCACCGACACCGTGCGAAGAACCAATGTCCCGTTTTATTTCGTGGGCTACGATACCAACGCTGAAAGCGCCGCAGCAATGAAGCAAATTGCTGAAGCTTCCGGCGGCCGCGCCTATTTCCCGCAGTCTGCCGAAGACCTGGTAGGCGTCTACGAACAGATTGCCCGCGATCTGGGACGCGCCTACAGCATCTCGTATGCGTCGACAAAGCCGCCTGACGGAAAGTTCCGAAAGATCGAAGTCAAACCGATCGACGTGAGACTCCGTATCGCTCAGTCTCGGGATGGTTACTATGCGAGGTAAAAGCAGGAAAGCCCTCATTGTAATCGTGGCCACATTGGCGTTCACCGCCCTGCTGTCCGCCCAGATCGCACCTGTCTACCAGGTCATCCTGGGAGTCGATCCGGTGCAACTCGACGTCGCCGTAACAGACCGGGGGAAGGCGACGCCGAATCTCTCGCGAGAAGACTTTATCGTTCTCGAAGACGGCCAACCCCAGGAAATACGCGATTTCGAAACGGTGGGAATGCCTTACAGCATTCTTCTCATGGTGGATCGGAGCGGCCGCGACGAAAAGAGCGAATGGCCGAAATTCGTCATTTCGTCTGTAGATCTGTTCCTGAGGAATCTCCGCGGGCCGGATCGGCTTGCGGTCGCCGCCTTCGATGACCGCGTCGCCGTCCTGATCGACTGGCGTCCGACGCGCAACGGATTTGTGCAGAAGGTAATGTTGCGAAAGTCGTCGCAACCGACGAAATTCTTCGAGGCCGTGAATTGGGCTTCCGAGGAAATGGAATTTCTCGCCACTGCCGGCGCGCCAGGACAGCCCGGGCGCCTCAAGGGGCGCCGTGGTGTCATCGTTTTCACCGACGGCCGAGATATGGATATGTATCCGGAATACCTCAGCGAGAACGGCAGACATGTACCCGACCCGCAATATCGTGTGCCCGCATCGGTTGATGCTCGTTTCAACAAGTCGCGACAAACTCTCCAACAGGGACAGGTGCCGTTTTACTTCGTCGCTGTCGATACGGACCGTCAACTGTCGGAGAAGTCCGCTACCGCAAAGCTCGTCGGATGGGTACGATTTCTTCAGGAAGTTCGCACTCGCATCGAGCAACTCGCTTCCGCTTCAGGCGGACGCGCGGTGTTCCCCCGGGAACTGGAAGATCTCCTGCCGTTCTACGATCAGATTCAACGCGATCTCGGTTCGGGATATCACATCACCTACAATCCGCAGCGTCCGGGTGACGGGAAGATGCGGCACATCGAAGTCCGGCTCCGGAACAGCGATCTCCAGGTATATCAGTCCCGCGAGAGTTATTTCGCGCGGTAATCCGGGTAGTTCACGACGCTTTGACGGCGAGAACACGGAAAGTGAACTCGCCACTCTTGTTGACGTCGGCCTGAAGATGCTGGCCCGGCTCGATTTCCCCGGCGAGAAGCTTCAGGGCCAGGGGGTCGGCGATCAGCTTCTGAATCGCGCGCTTCAGCGGACGTGCTCCGAACGACGGGTCGTAGCCTTCCTTGAACAGCGCCTCGCGGGCGGCCGGCGACAGGTCCAGCGTGATTCTGCGATCTGCGAGGTGCTTTCGCAGCACTGCGAGCTGGACATCGATGATCTTCGCGATCTCTTCCTTGCCGAGACTCTGGAAGATGATGATGTCGTCGATACGATTCAGAAACTCCGGTTTGAAGTGGGACCGCAGCATTTCGCGGATGTTTTCCCCGCCGGCTCCGGGAGCAACGTTTGACGTCATGATAATGACGGTGTTCTTGAAGTCCACGGTACGCCCTTGCCGTCGGTCAAACGGCCGTCGTCGAAAATCTGAAGCATGATGTTCCAGACATCCGGGATGCGCCTTCTCGACTTCGTCGAGAAGAATCACCGCATACGGCCTGCGCCGGACGTTTTCGGTCAAATACCCGCCCTCGTCGTAACCCACATATCCCGGAGGCGCGCCGATCAGGCGGGAAACCGAATGTTTCTCCATATACTCCGACATGTCGACGCGAACCATGGCGCGCTCATCGTCGAACAGAAATTCGGCAAGAGCCCGCGCCGTTTCCGTCTTGCCGACTCCGGTCGGACCGAGAAACATGAAGACGCCGATCGGCCGGTTGCGATCCTGCAATCCGGCCCGCGAACGGCGAATGGCGTTGGCGACGGCTTTGAGAGCCGACTCCTGGCCGATGACCCGCTTTGCCAGCAGCTCTTCCATCCGAACCAGTTTCTGCACTTCGCTTTCGAGCATCTTGGTAACCGGAATGCCCGTCCACTTGGCGACAATCTTCGCGATGTCTTCTTCATCGACTTGTTCCTTCAGCATGCGGTCGCTCTGCTGCATTTCTTCGATGTGCGCGTTCGCTTCCTTCAGCTGGCGTTCGAGTTCCTGTACTTTGCCGTAGCGGATTTCGGCGACTCTGGCGTAATTGCCTTCGCGTTCGGCCTGCTGTTCTTCGATGTGGACCGCTTCGATCTGTTCCTTGATGCGAACGCATCGATTGGATGAGTTCCTTTTCGCGCTGCCAGCGTCAATTTCATCTGCGCGGATTTTTCCTTCAGTTCGCCGAGTTCTTTCTCGATGACGCGCAGGCGGTCCTTCGAAGCCGGATCGTCTTCCTTGCTGAGCGCCTGGCGCTCGATTTCAAGCTGGATGATTTCGCGCTCGACCGTGTCGATTTCCACAGGCAGCGAATCGATCTCCATGCGCAGGCTCGCGGCGGCCTCATCGATCAGATCGATTGCCTTGTCGGGAAGGAACCGGTCCGTAATGTAGCGATGCGAAAGCATGGCGGCGGCAACGATGGCCGAATCCTTGATCTTCACGCCGTGATGGATTTCATAGCGTTCCTTCAGTCCGCGCAGAATCGAGATCGTATCTTCGACGGTCGGTTCGCCGACGTAGGTCTTCTGGAAGCGCCGTTCGAGCGCCTTGTCTTTTTCGATGTACTTCTGGTACTCGTTTAGCGTGGTCGCGCCAATGCAACGCAAATCGCCGCGCGCCAGCGCGGGTTTCAGCATGTTCGAGGCATCCATCGAACCTTCGGCAGCCGCCGGCGCCGACAAGCGTGTGCAATTCGTCGATAAAGAGAATGATGTCGCCTGCGGATTCTTCGATTTCCTTGAGGACAGCTTTCAGGCGATCTTCAAATTCACCGCGAAACTTGGTTCCCGCGATCATCGAACCCAGATCCAGCGCGACGAGACGTTTCCCTTCGAGCGATTCCGGAACGTCCCCCGCGACAATCCTCTGCGCCAGGCCCTCGACGATTGCGGTTTTGCCCACCCCGGGCTCGCCAATCAGCACCGGATTGTTTTTCGTTCGCCGCGAAAATACCTGCACAACGCGGCGCACTTCTTCGTCACGGCCGATCACCGGATCGAGTTTCCCTTGCGGGCAAGATCGGTAAGGTCGCGCGAATAGCGCTGCAGCGCCTGATATTTTTCTTCGGGATTTTGATCGCTGATCTTCTGGCTTCCGCGAATCGACACAAGAACCTTGAGAATCGCTTCCTTTGTGATGCCCTGGGCCTGCAGCACCTTTGCCACAGGTTCTCCCTTCGCGTGGGACAGGGCAATCAGAAGATGCTCGGTGCTGACGTAGTCGTCTTTGAACTGGTCGGCTTCCTTCTGTGCGTCTTCGAGAATCCGGCTGAGTCCCGGGCTCAGATGGATCTCGGACTGCCCTTCGACCTTGGGAAGTTTTGACGGCTGCTTTGCCCAATTCCTGGGCAAGAACCTGGATGTCGGCGCCGAGTTTTTGCAGAACCGGGAGAACCACGCCATCCTTCTGCTGAACGAGCGCCCACAACAGATGCTCCGGCGCAATTTGCGGATTGCCCTTTTCCTGTGCATGCGCCTGTGCGGCCTGCAGCGCCTCCTGACTTTTCAGCGTGAACTTGTCGAATCGAACCATATGGCCGTTCCCCCGTCTCAAAGAATTTTGAGCGTCGCGGAGATCCGGGATCGCTCCCAGATCTCCAGCTGCAACTACTTCAGTTCTGCTATCTGTATCTGCTTCGGCTTTACCTGTTCCTTCTTAGGCAGGGCGATCTTCAGAATCCCATCCTTGTAGTCGGCACGGATCTTCTCTTCATCCACAATCGCCGGGATGGAAAACGATCGACTGAACCCGCCGTAGGCGCGTTCGATCCGGTGGTAGTTCTCCTGCTTGGTTTCCTTCTCGAAACGCCGCTCGCCTTTCAGCGTGAGCACATTCTTCTCCAGGTTGAGAGCGATGTCCTTGCGATCGACTCCCGGCAATTCCGCCTGAACCTGAATTTCGTTGTCCGTTTCATAGATATCCACGGCAGGGCTCCATGTTGTCGTAGAGGAAGGTTCATCCCCCCTCCAGCCTCGCCCGGCATCTTCAAACATGCGATTCATCCGCTCCTGCATAATGCTCAGGTCCCGAAAAGGGTCCCATCGTGTCAATGCCATGGTTTCAATAGACCTCCTGATAGAATATAAGTCGATGATGAAGCATAAGATATGAGTGCTATCCTGTCAATATCTTATTTGAAGGATAAAGCATTTCAAGTAAAGGGTCTCCGGAACTGTCATAAAGTACAGGATGATCGGCCGACTGAATCCGGCGCTCCAGGACTCGTCACCCAACAACCTGCATCACGCGCCGCTTCGGCCAGCATCTCAGCGAACAGGCCTTCGGAGACATGGTGCGAGCAGGTGCAGGTCACCAGGATGCCGCCATCCCTTAATAGTCGCATCGCGCGATTGTTGATTTCCTTGTAGCCGCGAAGGGCGCCTTCCAGACTGTCCTTGTTTTTCGCAAATGCCGGGGGATCGAGAACGATCGTGTCGTAGCGTTCCCCTTTCTGAAACGTTCGCGAGCAGATCGAAGACATTGGCTTCGAGGCACTGCACATTCTGTAAGTTCATTGCGGGCGGCATTGGCTTCGGCCAGACGGACTGCGGCGCTCGAAATATCGACGGCCTCGACGCTGTCGCAAACATCGGCCAGATGTACCGCAAAGCCGCCGCCATAGCAAAACCCGTCGAGTGCCCGGCCGTGAGCATAACGGCGCGCCGCGCGATGGTTGTCGCGCTGGTCGAGATAGCCGCCGGTCTTCTGTCCGGTCATCAGGCGATTTCCATCTTTTTGCCGTCTTCGTTCGACGACGACGGTTTCTGGCGGTGGTTCGCCGGACCAAGTCCTGCGTGATCGGCAGACCTTCGAGTTCGCGTACCTTGCTATCATTTCGAAAGATGATCGAACGGGGTTGATAACGCTCCTGAAGAATGGTTGTAAACAGCGGCTGCAATCGGTCGGCGGCCTGGGTGAGACTTTGGACCACAAGATATTCTCCATAGCGATCGACGATCAGGCCGGGCAAGCAAGTCGCCTTCGGAATGAGATCCGGCGGCTCAGCAGGGATCGACGCCAAGGCGGTATCGGAGGGCGTCGGCTTCTTCAAATCGCCGACGAAAGAAGCTTCGTCGATTTGAGGGTGCATTTCTGAATGGGCGTGAAGAGAAATCGCAGCGCAATCTGCGACTGGTCGAACTGTAGAACGCTTTACCCACCACACCATCGCGCTCGTCTCGAACGGCGACGATGGAGCCCGGCGCGGCGTCGCTTCGGCATCAAGAACATCGCTGCGATAAACCCAGAGATGTCCGTTTCGAATGCGCGCGGCGCCGCGCTTTCGAATGCGGACGTCGCCCGACAGACCTGTTTCACCTGACTCCAACACACACCTCCATGCACATTTCCGATTTTGACTACGACCTTCCTCCCGAACTGATCGCGCATACGCCGGCTAAGCCGCGCGATGCGTCGCGCATGCTGGTACTCCGCACCCCGGGGCGCGTGACACCGGGCGGAATCGTCGATTCGCAGTTCCGCAACCTTCCGGATTTTCTTCGCGCCGGGGACGTAATCGTCCTCAATGATACGCGGGTCTACGGCCCGCACCAGGCGCGGTTGGAACGGCGCAACGGAACCTCGCGCGCCATCGAAGTTTTCTTTGCCGACCAATTGCGAGCAGATGCGTGGCAGGTGCTATGCAAGCCGGGCCGGAGAATTCGGCCGGGAGACCGCGCACTCTTTGGCAGCGGCGAATTCTTCGGCACGTTCCAGGAAAGTCTGGGTGCGGATCTTCATGTTCTGGAAATGGAGTCTGTCGAACACGTTCTGGAGCGCTACGGGCAGGTTCCTCTGCCGCCTTATATAGACCGCACCCGACCGAAGCGGATTCCTCGAGCTACCAAACAGTCTTTGCCCGACAGCCGGGCGCTGTCGCCGCCCCAACAGCCGGTCTTCATTTCACCCTCTCAAATCCTCGATCGGCTGCGCGCTCACGGAATACAGATCGCGACACATCACTCTGCACGTGGGGATCGGCACCTTTCTGCCGTTACGGACCGAAAGGCCGGAAAAGCACGTCCTTCACCCCGAGCGCTACGAGGTCAACCCGGAAACCGCAAGCATGTTGCGAGAGGCAGTGGCAGAATCGCCGCATCATTGCGGTAGGAACAACAACGACCCGCACTCTGGAATTTCTGATGGAAAATATGGTCAAATTCGGCCCGGCCAGGTCATACGGACCTCTATATACTGCCAGGGTATCCCTTCAAGATTGTCTCGGCACTGCTGACCAATTTTCACCTTCCCAAATCGACGCTCTTGATGCTCGTCTGCGCTTTGGCCGGAAGGCCAACGTCCTTGAAGCCTACCGCCATGCAGTCGCGGACAAAATACCGTTTTTATAGTTATGGGGATTGCATGTTTGTAATCCGATGGTCGGATCCTACAAAATAGTTGCAGGATATTGACTTCCCCAGTACGCTCCGGCTAAATTTCAATCGTGTTGTCGATGACGGCAAAAAATCTGTGAAGACACATTCAGCTTTTCAAAATTGCTTACGCTATTCGTTTGACCCAGTGAATTCACCAAGGAGAAAAAATGAAAAGATTCTCATGGTTCCCGTGTTCACGGTCGTCCTCAGCTCCGGATCCCTCCTGGGCGCAGGACGTACCCAGAGGTCGAAGTTTTCGGCGGATTCTCACTCATGCACATCTAGGCAATCGCAACAGCTTCAAGACGACACCCCTCGGCTGGCAAGCGGCCGTGACGGGGAACGTGAACAAAATGTTTGGAATCACAGGAGATATCAGCGGCGAATACAAAAGCGTCAGTGGTCTCCCGAACAAACTCAAAATCTACACGTTCATGGGTGGCCCCCCAGATTACGCACCATGTGGATAAGGCTTCGGTCTTCGTGCACGCACTTTTTCGGGGAATCGCATATCACGGCCAACCCGACTGAAAACGATTTCACAATGGGATACGGCGGCGGTGTCGATGTGAAAGCCAATGACAAGGTCGATATTCGCGTTGTTCAGTTCGATTGGACACCGGTCCACAGTTCCAGCAGCACCGGTTCGTCCTGGACGAAGAACGTTATTCGCTTCGGATTCGGCATCGTCCTGAAGTCCGGGCAAGAAGATAAAAGTCTGTGAGTCATCTGGGGCGCGCCGCTCGAATTCAGCATTCGACGTTCGAGCAGCGCGGCCTCGGGAATTGCCCGAGTTCGGTGCGAATAAGGATCCGTCGCGCCAAGGAGACAAGGTGAAACGATTACTTTTGGTTCCCACGTTGGCGCTCGCCCTCTGCTCCGCTTCTGTGTGGGCCCAGGACGTTCCGAAAGTTGAGGTTTTTGGTGGCGGCTCGGTGTTGAATTGAGCGACAACAGCTTCAAGCTGACACCGTTCGGCTGGACAGCGTCCGTCGCGAGCAATATGAACAAAATGTTCGGCGTCGTCGGTGAGGTGGGTGGCAATTACAGGAAAGGGAACAAGTTCCACAGCTTTCTCGGCGGCGGCCAATTCACGAAGCGCGTCGAAAAGGTGTCCGTTTTCGGCAGGCAAAGGCCGGCATCCTTCATTTCAGCGCGGCGGCTCCAGCGAGAACAACTTTCGAGCTGGGATTCGGCGGCGGCGTAGATTGGAATGGTCAGCCCCAGAATCGCCATCCGCGTGTTCCAGTTTGATTGGTTGCCGACGAGGGTCCGACCGGCTCCGTCGGTCATGCCTGGGTCGAATAACGTCACCCGCGGCAGCTTCGGTATCGTGTTCAAAGGCAAACCGAAGTAGGCCCCACATTCGCGGGGGGCTATTTCGGCGACATTAATCGAAAAACCGAAATAGCCCCTTTCACCCGAATTCTCGGCCGAGTAGCCCGGCCCCAAACCTCCCATTTCTTTTTTGACCCGCAGGTGTTTTCGGGTGCATCATGTAAGGGCGCCTATGAAACCTTGGACTCTACTCCCAACAGTCCTTTTCGCGGCGGCTTTCGTCCCACCGGCTGTAGCGCATCATTCGATCAACGCTAGAATTCGATATTGAAAAGCAGATCACGCTGTCGGGCACGGTCAGCAACGTGGACTGGATGAACCCTCATACGTATCGTATTCGTGGACGTCAAGGATCCCGTCATTGGGCAAGACACGGACATGGGCTTGCGAACTGGCAAGTCCGACCGAACTGGCTCCGGCTCGGTTTCACTCGGGAGTCCTTGAAGGTCGGAATGTCTGTTCGCGTGATCGGGAGTCGTGCCAAGGATGGAAGCTTCAAAATTCATACCGAAACGCTTGCGGCTGACAACGGAGTCTCGCTCCCCAAGTAGTATTTATCTTTTTCTTGCTTTTGAAGGCTGCCCTCGCTTAAAGATTTCGTACGGGTCGCTCACGCTACGCCGGGCTGTATACGCGGCGGCCGCTCATTCGCCGGGATTGTCCAGAAATAAACCGCCCTGTCCCCGACGCTCACCGCCTTCTCGGGTTGCCAATCTCCCATTCGAAAGCGGTGTGATGCAATGCGCGTGCCGGGCTTCAGGTCGCGCAGGAGTTTCGGCCTCAACTTAATGTTGAGATCTTCGAGCAGATAAAGAGTGACGACGGTTGCTTCGTGAATATCGGCTTCAAACAAATCGGCGTTAACAAAACGAACTTTGCCGCTCACGCCGGCCTTGCGTGCATTTTCTTCCGCAATCTTGATGAGAGCAGGATCGATTTCGATCCCTACGCCCCGTGCACCATACTGCTGGGCCGCCGTAATCAAGATGCGGCCGTCCCCGAACCCAGGTCATAAACGATATCGGTGCTCTTCACTTCCAGACCCTTCAACATGGCATCAACAACATCGGGAGGCGTTCCTACGAAAATGACATCCGGCTGACGAAGTTGAAAAGCGAAAAAAAAGCAGAGCGACACGCTGTTCTACAAAACATGGCAATTCCTTATAACACATACCGCTTTACAAGACTGCCCCACCCGTCTCCCGCGCTTTATTTACAGGGCTTTGCGTGAGGTCCATGCATGAACGGCCTTTAAAAACAGGGCGACGAGGAGAGCCCCTCCCCAACCGCCTTGCCCTGCGCGCTGATTTCGGCCTCTCAGTTAGTTTGACACCCCATTGCAGTTTTGTATAATGCCCGCGTTTGCGTTCCCTAAAAGGGACATCGTTTCACAAAGGAGTCTGAGTAATGAGCCAAGAAATGGGAAAAGTTAAATGGTTCAATAACAAAAAGGGTTTCGGTTTTATTGAAAGGGCATCCGGCGGAGATGTGTTCGTTCATTACTCAGCAATCCTGAGTGACGGATACAAGACGTTGAAAGAAGGCGACAGCGTCAAGTTCACCATTACCCAGGGACCGAAAGGCTTCCAGGCGGAAAACGTAGAAAAAGCATAAATTGCCGCTCAGACCCTGCGACGGCTCGAGTCCTCGCAGGGTCTTCTTGTTTCTGGCCGCGTGATAGGATAGGCCTAAATTCAATGACCACCGACGTCCCACGCCAAGTACAGCTTCGACAGGACCTGCAACAATCCCGGCAACAGCATCTGGGAAAATCGTATCTCGTCGTCAAGGATCCACTCGCCAGGCGGTATTTCCGCTTCACCGAAGCGCAGACCGCAATTCTTGAGCTGCTGGCAGAGCCAACCACACCCGAAGAAGTCGCGACGCGCGTCGCTGAGAAACTGGGCGCGCAGGTGTCTGCGGCAACCATCTCGGCCTTCTGCGATTCGCTGGAAGCTAAAGACCTGCTCGAAACGCCGGCGGTTCGCGAGCGGCTCGGATCGAGCGCTTCGAACAAGCGTTCCCAAAGCAGCGTCCTTTACAAGCAGGTCGCGTCCTTCAATCCCGACCGGATCTTCGACTGGCTGCTGCCGCGCACCCGCTGGGCATTCACGCCGGCGTTTCAGGTTTTCGGATGTCTGTTGATCGTGACAGGCCTCGCGATTTTCTACAATAATTGGCAGCAGCTGAAAGCCCAGACTCCGCATCTCCTGGATATCTGGACGATCCTGATGGTTTGGCCCATCGTCTTCAGCGTGTCGGCCTATCACGAATTCTCCCACGGCCTCACTTGCCGGCACTTTGGTGGACACGTCAAGGAAATGGGATTCATGCTCATCTACTTTTCCCCCGCCTTCTATTGCGACGTCAGCGACGCGTGGATGTTCCCGAATAAGCGCCACCGCATGGCCGTTACCCTCGCCGGAGGTTATTCGCAACTCATGCTCTGGGGTGTCTGCGCGATCCTCTGGAGGATCACGGAGCCCGACACAGTGATCAATCATGTCATGGTTGTCGTCGTTCTGTTTTCCGGCTTGCAGACGCTGTTCAATTTCAATCCGCTGATCAAGCTCGACGGCTACTACATGCTGAGTGACTACCTCGAGGTGCCGAACCTTCGTTCCAGATCCTTCAGTACGTTGTGGAAATGGATCACCGGAGATCCCAGGCGTGGGCAATTTCGCGACGTTCGCGCCGTCCTGCTATACGGCGTTTGCGCGCTGGTGTTCTCCTCAACGCTCCTGGTGGGGGCTTACGCCACGATATATACTTGGGCCACTGGAAACTGGGCAACTGCAGGTTTGGTCGGTTTCGCGGTGTTTTCGACTCTCACACTCCGAAGGACGGCAGTGGAATCGATGTCTGGCCTGAAGACTCTCGTGTCCCACGTTGCGGTCAAGAAATACCGTAACGCTTTCATCGTGCTCGCAGTGCTGCTCATCTCCGTGCTTGGCCATTGGGAACTGAAAATCCCCGCCGATTTCAAGATCCTTCCCCAGAATGAATTCATGGTCCATGCGGAAACGTCAGGCGTTCTGACGGAAATCCCGGTACGCGAAGGGATGTACGTCCATAAGGGCGACCTTCTCGCCAGAACCCGCGACTTCGACAAACAAACGGTGTCGGAGAACACCACCGGCGAGCTCCAACAGAAGAAGAGCGAGCTCGACCGGCTCATTGCCGGTGCGCTCCCACTGGAAATCACCGAACAGGAAGACAAGATCGCTGCCAAGAAAGTCGAAATCGACAACGCCAGCCGTCATTTGGAGCAGCGTAACCAGCTCAACCAGGTCCTGGCACGGAAGAATGTAGAGCTCGACCTCGCCAAAGCTCAAGCTGCCAACGCTCAGCAGCTTGTCGATGCGGAAATATGGCCCAAGATCCGCGGCACCGAAGCGCAGAGCGCAGTCGAAGGCAAAGAGAAAGAGGTTGCGGAAACGCTGGCCGCAATCCGTGAAATTGAAGAGACAGCTGCCCGCGAAACGGATCTTCACACCAAGGAACTCGCGGTGCTCCAAAGCCAGCTGACGCTGATGAAACAGGGTAACCGGAAAGAGTTGATCCGGGAAAAACAGGCAGAGGTCGACAAGCTCCAAACGCTGCTCGACTCCGTGACCGCAGAAATCGCCAAATCCGAAATCCGTGCGCCCATTGACGCCACCGTGGCAACCCCATTTCCCGAGCGCAAACTGAACACGAGACTCGCCGCAGGCGACGAATTCATCCGCCTTGTCAACACTTCTGCCGTGACCGCCGAGATGCTCGTGCCCGAGAAGGAACTCGCGGAGGTCAAGGGCGGCAACGTAGTCTGGCTGAAAGTGCGCAGCCTGCCTGAAAGCGACTTCGAAAGCCGGGTGGATTTCGTCGCTCCGATTGTCCAGACCGTGAACGGAAATCCCATGGTAGTCGTCCGAACTCCTCCGCTCGCCAACGAAGACGCTGTCCTCAAGCCGGATATGACCGGCGTAGCCCTCATCTACTGTGGCGAGCGCCGCATCATCGATATCGCCACGCGCCGCATGCGCAGCTGGATCCGCACGGAATTCCTCCACATGCTCCCCTGAGCAATTGGCGAGCGTGCGAGCGACCCCCGGCTAACCTGACTTCACCCCTTCGGAGTGAGGTGGTCGGGTTGGTACGGTTGGATCGTTCGGCATGCCCGACCTTTGCCCGATTCTGTCCCGAGGGCGGAACTCTAAAGCCTTCCGCGGTGTCTACCAACCCCATGGTGACGCTGTTGCTGGGAGTATGGCTGGCTCTTGCTCCGCAAAATACGACGATCCTTCAGGGAACCGTGCAACGCGGCGGGGGTTCCGATCCCATTGCCGGCGTGGAAATCACGCTATTCGCCGCAGGCGCGCCCCAGGGCGAACGGCGGAGCGTGACGTCCGACGCGCAGGGCCGTTTCACCTTTGAGAACATCCCGTTCGGGAAGTACCAGGTGCAGCCGAGCCGCGAGGGCTACTTCGCCTACCCTACGGGTCAGCCCCTGCCAACCGTTGTGGCGACGCTCACAATAGATTCCCCTCAAACCCGGCAGATCGCCATCGACCTCATGCCGGGCGCCACGATCGCCGGCCGCCTCACGGATTCTCAAGGCAGGCCGCTCGCAGACGTTGGGGTCAGTGCCACGACGCTCCAATACGACGAGGGCCGTCCGGTGTTTGCGGTCGGAACGCTTCCCCGGCTCACCAACGATCGCGGCGAGTTTCGCGTTTTCTGGCTTCCCCCGGGTGAGTACTATCTGCTGGCGGAAACCGGCAGTGCCAACCTCGCCGAGGCCCGCATCAATGACATCCTCAACGTCGCACGCAGGGCCTACTATCCCGGGACCGTGGACTCCGCGGCGGCGGCTCCGATTACGATTCGCGGCGGCGAATCGCTCGAGGGAATGAACTTCTCGCTTCCCACAACGGCGAACATCAGGATCACGGGCCACGTCAGCACCACAGGTCCTCTTCCCTCCGGCGGCGTTGTCCGCAGCTTCTACCTGCTGCCTCGCGACGGGCGGCCGGCCGATGTCTATCCCGCGGAGTTCATCAACACGATTCGCCCGCTTCGGGGCCTGCCCACTCTGGACTTCGCCCTGGAGGTCCGGGGCTTGCCTCCGGGCGCTTACGACCTGGCGCCGTTCTACATCGACGGCAACACGTTCTACACCGGGCGGACTCCCATCGACATCGGAGACCGCGATCTGGAAAACGTCGTCGCCATCGTCCATTCCAACGTGGATATCCCTGGAAAAGTAATATCGAAGGACAATCTGGAATACGCAAAATGGCGGGCCATACACCTCGAACTCCGGGCACGAGATGCCGCAGTGCCGTTGACGTCAAGAGCGGGGAGCGCCGTGTTTCAGCCGGATGGGACGTTCACCATTCGCAACGCGGTGGAAGGCCGGTACTTCCTCTACACCCGATCGATTCCAGAGGACCTGTACATATCGGAAATCCGGCAGGGTGGTCTCGACCTTCGGGATGAAGGCATCATCGACGTCCGCCAGGGCATGTCGCCTCTGGAAATAACGCTGAGCACGGGAGCCGGCAGGATCGAAGGCATCGTTGAAGATGGAATCGGAGGGATTCCCGCTCGCGCCGACGTCGTTCTGGTGCCGCAGCCCTCGCGGCGACAGAACGTGATGTTCTACGATCGAACCACAATCGACGACAAAGGCCAATTCAACTTCACCGGCATCGCGCCGGGAGAATACAAGGTCTTCGCGTTCGAACAGCTCGCAGACAGCGCGGAAAAGAATCCCCAATTCATCGGTCGCTACGAAGCCCTGGGCCAGGGCGTAACGGTGAACGCCGGCGCGACTGAGGCCATTCGGGTCCGCCTTCTGCGGTAATATACTGCCAATCAAAACTATGAGCGCCCTGGGAATCGCCCTTGTCCTGCTTCAAGTGCAGCTGGCCGGTGCTGCCGGCATGGTCACCAAGCCTGGCGGCAACGAACCACTGCCGGGAGCGACGGTCATGCTGACACCCGTGGAGGAAGGCCCCAACCCGCAAGAACGCTCGACGATCACCGAAGACGATGGTCGCTTCAGCCTCCGCGATATCGAACCGGGAGATTACCGGCTGACTGCCGATAGCTCGCGCTACGGACAAGCGGCCTACGGACAACGCAGGCCGGGCGGACCGGGGACGATTCTTTCAATTACCGCCGGGCAACAGCTCGCCGATCTGCGCTTGACCATGATTCCCACCGGCACGATTGCCGGGCGCATCGTCGGGCGCAACGGGGAACCGCTCGTCTATGCCGTTGTCGAGGCTTACAAATACGGCTACGAGGAGGGAACGAAGAACCCTGATCACGGCACAGTCCACGATGACGGATGACCGCGGGCAATATCGACTGTTCTGGCTTCCGGCCGGCCAATACGTCGTCTCTGCCGCCGCCGGCGACCCTCCGGACAGTCCCACACCCGCTTTGCCCATCCGGCCCGGGGGCACGAGTTCGTCCGCCGGAGATTTTGCGAGGCTGGCAGAAGTTCAGTTGCAAGCGCTGTTGAGATCCGAACAAGGGTCACGCAATACAAGGCTCCGTATCCTCGAAGATGGAACCACGCAGGAAGAGGCGTGGGTCCCCGTGTATTATCCCGCGACGACGGAAGCCCGCTTTGCGACCGCGGTCGACGTTGCAGCCGGTACGATTCGCAACGGTATCGACATCGTCATCGGCCCCGCGCGTGTTCAAAGCGTCCGCGGCCGAGCCGTCGGATTTACTCCGGGCTTCACACCAACCGTGACTCTGGTCCCGCAAGACACCTCCGGATTCCGAACACCCACCGCGGGCACCGCCGCCTCGAACGTCGATGGCGCCTTTGCCTTCACCGGCGTGGTTCCCGGTGACTACGTTATCGTCGCTCGCGACTTGACCGGTGCAGCAGCGTCGCCTCTGCCCATTCACGTCGGAGAGGGCGATGTGGAGAACCTGATTATCGAGATGGGACAAATCGTGAGCCTGACGGGGAGCATTGTGATCGAGGGCCAGACAACCGATCCCGGAGCGACTCATCCGCGGATTGGAGTCCTTCTTCGCCCGGACAGCCTTCCCACCGCTTACAAGGCGACGATAAACACCACGGTCGACCCGGCAGCCGGCTCGTTTGTGTTGAGGAATCTGGCGCCGGGTGACTACCAATTCCAAATCACTACCGCCGTCCAGTCTGAGGGCGCCAAGCCACTCTATGTGAAGTCCGCGCGCCTCGGGCTGGCGGATGTCACTGGCGGCCTCCATATCGATACCAACACCAGAGACCAACTCCAGATCGTTCTTACCACGGACTCTGGAGCCGTGGAGGGCGCCGCCATCGATTCCAGCGGCGGGCCGGCGGCGAACGCGACGGTCGTGCTGATCCCGAGTGTGGCCCGCAAACGTTTCGATCTGTATCAATCGGTCGTTACCGGCGCCGATGGACACTTTCGATTTCCAGGTCTCCCTCCCGGCGATTACAAACTTTTCGCCTGGGACGACGTCGAGACCGGAGCCTGGCAGGATCCCGACTTCATCCGGGCTTTTGAATCGAAGGGACAGCTCGTTCATATCGCCGGGAAAAGCGAACAGAACGTGCAACTAACCGTGATCCTTACTAACCCATGAAGTTTGCCGTGGTCGTTCTTCACGTCACCCTGCTGACACTGCTGCAGAATGCCCCACTACCGCCGCAACTGCCCCCGGTTGTGTCGCCACGGCCTCCGGCTGTGCCGCAACAACCGGGCTCTGTGGAGGGCATCGTCGTCGAGGCTTCCAGCGGACGTCCTCTTCCCCTTGCGACGGTTCAGCTTCGGACAATAAACGGCGCCGGGCCGGCTGGAATACTGGTGACGAACACCCGCGACGATGGCACTTTCAACTTCCGAAGCGTCCCGCCCGGAATCTTTATGATGCAGGCGGAACTCGGCGGCTATATCCCTGAGACTTACGGGAATGCGCCAAATCCCTCCTACCTTCCGTTGCAGGAATTGCCTCCGGGTCAAAAGATTTCGGGTATCCGATTCTCTCTGCTGCGAGGCGCGGTGATTTCCGGGCGGCTCCTCGACGATCGGGGCGAAGCTGTCGCGGGGACCGTGGTCCAGGCACTCAAGACGACCTATAACAACGGGAGGCGCGAAAGGAAACTGGTGCAGTCGACCGTATCGAACGACCTTGGCGAGTACCGCCTCTTCACGCTGCGGCGCGGGGAGTACTTCATCAACATCTTTCCCAACACGCGGGTACCGTCCTTCGTTTCCCTGAACAACACGCCCGCCGCGATCCCGCTCTACTTCCCTGGAACCATCGATGAGAAAGCGGCTCAAGCCATCGAGCTCCATGAGAGCGAAACCCTCGACAACATCGACTTTTCGGCGATTCCGACGCGAGCGCGCCGCATCACCGGCAGCGTTCAGGGTTATGGCGATGATCCGGTGGGCGTCGTTCTTTCGCCGGTAAACGGTACGGCTTCAATTTCGAAAACGCTCAGCCCGGATGACGGCGTCTTCGAATTCCTCGACGTGATTCCAGGGGCCTATATGCTCGTGGCGAGAACCACGTCGGCGCGTTCGGCGATCTCTCTCGATGTGCGCAACGCCGACATGCTGAATCTGCGAATCTCTCTGAGTAAGGGCTTTCGAATTCCGGTGCACACCCATATCGAGGGGCACCCTGCGGGCGACGATCCGGAACTCGACAACGTGTACCTGCAGGTGCAGCCCGAAATTGCAGTTCCCGGGCTCGAAGCGGAAGTCTATTCTCCATTTCCCGACGGGCACTTCACGCTTAGTGTCGGTTCGGGGGACTATCAGATCGACATCACACGGCCGGAGGGGGCCTATGTAAAGTCCATAACCCTTGGCGGAATCGATATCCTCAACCAGGGGTTGCACATCACCGGTTCGACAGACCAGACGATGGAAATCCTGGTTGCGTCGGGTCTCGGAGCCCTCGAAGGACGCACCAGCGGGCGAGAGTCCACCGTGGTTCTGGCGCCCGATGCCGCCCGCCGCAGCCGGCGGTCGCTCTTCAAATCCGTGAGGGCAGGGGCGAATGGCGGGTTCCTTTTTGAAGGAGTTCCACCTGGCGACTACAAACTGTTCGCCCTTACTGAAGAAAATGGCGGGCCTTATCTCGATCCCGAATATCTGCGCCGTTATGAAGATCGCGGGATTCCCGTCCATGTCGATGCCGGACGGAAATCCACGCTCGATCGGGAGGTCCAGGTCGATTGATAGAGGCGGTGACGCATCACGGATGGGAAGATGCCCAGGATGCGCGCCGGCGCCTTATGGAACTGCCGCCTGGCTGCAGGCTGTAGAATGGTTCTGTGGTCGGATGGTTATTACTGCTCCTGTTGTTCATCCAGGGCCCGAGTCCCGCTGTTTGTTCCTGGGGACGTGCGGTGCAGATCGGGGCGCTGAATCCTGCGATCAATGAATCGAGCGGAATGGCGATATCCCGCCGAATCCCGAATCGTTCGTATCGGCACAACGATTCAGGGGACACGAGCCGATTCTTCACGATGGACCTCGATGGGCGAAATATGAAGATCGTCACGGTGGCCGGCCCCAACCCCAAAGACTGGGAAGATATGGCCCTCGGTCCCTGCGGCGATTCCAACGACTGTCTCTTCTTTGGCGACATTGGCGACAACGAACGACGACGGCAGAATCTGGAGCTGGTGGTGGTACGGGAGAGGGCCGTCTTCCCTTCGTCTGTTCCGGCGGACTACCGGGTGATCCTGCGATACCCCGATGGGCCGCACAATGCCGAAGCCATGGCCGTGCATCCCGACGGGGCCCTCTACATTGCCACGAAGGATCCGGCGCGTTTGCAGATTTTCAGATTGAAGCCGGAACAATGGCGTACCGGTAAGGGCCTCCCACGGGAAGCCGTGCTGGAAGAGGTGCTGACCTGGGACTGGGCCACCCTACTGCCAAACTCGCTCGCCCTGGGACGCGTGGCGACCGGCATGGACATTGCGGGGGACGGAAAGCGATTCCTGATCCTGACCTACGTCGAAGCGGTGGAATTTTTCTTCGATCTGAGCAAGCCTGTTCCGGAGCAGCGCACCTGGAAGGAAGGGCAACACTACCGCAGGGTATCGTTGACCACCCTCGAACAGCAGGAAGCCATCGCGTATCTTCCGGATGGCAAGGGATTCCTCTACGACACGGAGCGCGCTATCGTCTCCCGCCCCGCACGCATCTTCAGAGTGAACTGCGCAAATTAATTTCCCTTCGTGCATGGGCGAGCTCCCGGTCCGCGGGGATCGCGCCGGCGGAGAATGCTGAATGCTGCGGGGTTGTCACAAACAAAAAAGAGCCCCGCGGTTAGGCGGGGCTCTTATGTTTCTTCCGCGTTGTTACTTCTTCTTTTTCTTCGCGGCCTTTTTCTTAGGAGCTTTCTTTGCTGCCATATTGTGATTCACCTCCATCCTTTTTCTCTTTATCACTATTGCTCACCTTCTAGCGGGCAAGCTATTTCGTTAGAACATTTTTAAAACAGTTCACCTCAAACTTCAAAACAAAAAGAGAACTTTGGAAGAAATTCTCATGCGGACGAATGAGGTCTCGCGAGTCGCTCGATGAGTTCGCGATCGGCTTCCGGGAATTCATACGCCTCCAGGTCGGAGGATTTCACCCACCGAACCTCCGCCACTTCGACGGCGCGCGGCTCGCCGCTGAGAATCGTGCAATTAAAGAAATGGAGCTCGACGGACTTCGAGGGATAGTGGTGGGTGGTGGTGAAGTACTCGTCGATGACGTTCGCTTCGATGTCGAGCTCTTCGCGCAATTCCCGTCGCAGCGCGGCTTCCAGCGATTCTCCGGACTCCACTTTGCCGCCTGGAAATTCCCAGAGATTGGCGAGGTGGACGTTTGCCGGGCGCTTCGTGAGCAGAATGTGCTGGTCTCGACGGATGACTGCTGCGGCAACAATGATCATGAATTTTCTGTTGTACGGTTGCAACGGGCCGATCGTTTTCGGTATGGTTGCGCTCGCTTTCCAATATTCTAGAAAACTTTAACGGGACTTGGGGCGAAGAATGCGCCAGATTCTGCCTTTACGATTTGAGTCGATTCAAACGTTGCGGGAGACCTCTACGTCTTCGACGTTTGTGGCCACCGACCATGTTCTCGGCCGGAGCAAGGTCGTGGTGAAAGCGATTCGTCGGGGCAGTTTCATCGATGATCGCTCCAATATGATCGACACCTTCTCCTGGTACAGAGGGTTGCAGCACGCCCATATCGCGGAAACGCTGGACGCGGGGCTGACGCCGAAGGGCGATCTGTTCTACGTCCGGGACTTCCGTGCTTCCTCGCAGCTCTTCAGCACAAAGGACATGGATATGCTGAACGCGTTGTTGGGAGCGGTGGATTTTCTCCACTCCATGGGGCGGGTTCACGGATCGATCAAACCTGGCAACGTTCTGGCGTCGCCGAAGTCTGTGCAGCTTGTGGATGCCTGGATACCTCAGCCGTGGAGGGGCCCTTCATCGGAAGAGGAAGTGCGGTTCTCGGCGCCAGAGGTTCTGAAGGGCCATCCACGTACGATCGAATCTGACTTGTATTCAGTCGGGGCGCTGCTATATCGATTTTTCTCCGGCCGCGATCTCTTTGATGATGCGGACCTGGACTCGTTGAGTACGAGGTACATCTGGGCATCACCGCGTCCTCTGACCAGCGTCAGTTTCGTGTCCAGAACGATAGCCGACGTTGTCGAGAATCTGATCCACAAGGACCCGGCACGCCGGCAACCGGCCTTCGAGGCCCTCAAGAGCGAATTTCGCGTGGATGCGGGCGCTGCGGTTCGGGCTCCGGCGATTGGAATGAACGAACCGCTTGAGAAGGCGGAACACTTCCTGCAGAAAGAGGTAAATCGCCTCCGCGTCATGGTAATCGAAGCGCCTGGAGGATTTGGCAAGACCCGCTATATTGAAGAACTTCGTCATCGCATGGCTCTGCGGGCTCCAAATCTGGTGTTTTCGGTCTGCCCCACGGGGGGCCGGTCGCCCCACGCTACTTTGGCGCAGTGGTTTTTGTCCCTGTTCGATCGCTATTGCTCCTCCTTTGCGGATCCTTGCGTGAGGCGACTTCAGTCGTTCGTCGACGGCAGTCGCGAATCTATTCAGGATTTCACCTCAGAGCGCCTGGGCCACGACCTCGTCGATGTAGTCGCCTCGGTCGCGCAGAAGCATCCACTCGTACTCGTCATTGAGGACATCGACCGGCTGAATTACAGGATCGGCCGGCTGATGGCATCAATCGTCGGATGGGCTACGCGTCTGCGGCTTTGCCTCATCGTGACGAGTTGGCCCGGCGGCGTCGCACCGGTAATGCTGGAGGCGTTCAGACACTACGCAGACTCCGCCGTGCAACATATCTCCCTGGGCCACTTGAGCGACGCAGACGCCCAGTGTGTCGCGTCATTTCTGAATCGCGACCTTGATCGCAGGACCATTGTCCGCGAGAGAGCTGGCGGCAACCCGTTGTTTCTCGAAGAGTACTGCCGGAACGACACACCCAGGGTTCCGCCAATTGTGAAAGACGCCATGACCACGCAGGTGTCAGCTTTGCAAAAAGAATCCCGTCGCGTCGCCGAGATATTGTCGTTCTTCGAACAGCCTGCGAGTCTGGAAGTCTTGGAGCGGGTCGCCGGGATGACTGGCGAAGATCTGGAACGGCACCTGACGCGGTTGCGGAACCTGGGACTGGCTGACGACAGCATTGCAATTCGCCACAAGGACACTCGGACGTTCTTGTATCGCCGAATCCCCAAGCTACGGCGGGCGGCCTTACACGCTCGCTGCTACGAGCAGTTGAGAGATTCGGAGATTGATAAGGACCACCTGGCATGGCACGCCCTCCAGGGAGGTCTCTTCGAAACCGCGGCAAGCTTGTATCTTGGCCTCGCCCGGGATGCTTTTCAGGCCCAGTCCTACAAAGCCGCTGCAACCTTCTACAAACTGCTTGAGGAATGTCGCCAGCAAAGTTCCGCCGTTGCATCAGCAGCCATCGAAGACATTGTTTCCTTTGCCAAGTGTCGCGCATATCTGGGAGATCCGTTGTCCGCGCGTGCGTCCCTCAAACCTTTGCTAAAAATGGAAGCGGTGAAATCCGATCCAGAGCTACTCTCTTCAGTCTATTCCGCCTTAGCCTCTCCATTTATCGAGGGTTCGAACTCCGAACGCATTCGACTCCTCAAGATCGCGATAGCATCACTCAAGTCAGATACTCCGACTCTTGCGTTTCGCTACGGCTCACTTGCGAATGCCTTTCTTGGAGCCGGAAAGTTTGGGGACGCTGAAATGGCCTTAGACAAGGCCCTCACCTACGACAGAGTCGGTATCAATGCGGAACGAGCGAGGGATATGCAGGCGCTTGTATTGATGAATCGCGGAAGGTTTAAGGAAGCGGCAAACGCCTTTTCTCAAAAAACGTTCAAATGGGCGATCCCTCTGGCAATTACGATCAATCTTGCGGTTTGTCTCGAACAGATCGGTGCGCTTCGGGAATCGAAAGAGCTTCATTTCGATACCCTGAGCGAGGCGAAGTCGCGCGGAGCCTATACAGAAGTCTTATGGCTTGGGAATCTTGCTTCCCTTGAATCCAAGCTCGGGAACATGACCAATGCTCAGAATCTGTTCGAATCTGCCATTTTGAAAGTGGAAAAGATCGCGGTGCGAAAGCCGACCGGATATTCTCCCCGTGTCATCTGCTATTCCGACGCAGCGCTACACTCGATCCAACTCGGTAATTATGGCAAGGCCCTTCAGTTCGTCGGACGGCTAGATCCATCATTGGATCATTGGTCCAGACTTGAAATGTTCCAGCTTTTCATTACCAAAGGCGAATTGTACTTGGCCTTGGGAAACTTTGGGGCATTGGGCGCGATTCTAACTCGGACTCGAGAGTTTGGAGTTCATGGAGATTTTTTCCAGGTTGAGCGTCTCTTAGTCAGATCCCGTCTTCCGGGTCAATCAGATTTCTTATGCAGCGAACTCAGAGAGGCGGTGAACGTTTCCAAGCACCTTGAGACGGCGTATCAGCTCTGCCGTGTCTTGATAGCGTTGGCAAATAGCCTTTCATTGAAGGGCGATCTTCTCGGGTCGAGAAGCGCGGCGACAGAAGCCCTGGAGCTAGCCATGAAAGGTGGATACAAAGTGCTAGCGGCCCAAGCCTTCTTGCGCAGAGGCCTCGCAGCAGACAACGACAATTGCAAACATTCCGATTTGGTCCGATGCCTCCAAGAAGCCTCGGAAATGGGGCTCTATCCTCTGCAAGCGGAATGTGCGTTCAATATCGGCGCTTGGAGATTTTCTCATGGAGACTATCCCACAGCTCGGGACTATCTCTTTAGAAGCGTCTCCATCACTGCTCGACTTGCGGAAGATCTGTCAGCCACAGATCGAAAGCGCTTTCTTTCGTTACAGCCACACCGAGAAGCAAGGCGACTCCTCGAAGACGCAACGCTCCGCACCAAGGAATTTCACTCCCTTCTCAAGGAGCCGCTAGGAACAGGGGACTTGTTTCTTGCAAGTGCATATCGTCTCACGTCTGCAATGGTCGCCGCTCGGGACTTCGGTTCCACGGTTTCAGCCCTAGTTTATTCGATCAAACAGTGCACCCGACAAACGGGCGCAGTTGTACTGGAGAAGGACGGAGATACAACGCTGCACCCAATTAACGACAGCTTCATAGAAGACATGAAGGAACGGGCAAAAGGAGCTTTCTCACGAACAGATAGCCGAGTGTGCTTTGGAAATTTTGGAAGAAAAGAGCGTCAGGCTTCAGGCGTTTGGGTACCTATCCCGTGCCTATCGTTCCGAGGTGGAATCTACATCGAATGTACCACCTCCGCGGTGCTGGACGAGCAAGAGATCCAATTTCTGAGCATAGCCGCTGCAATCGCGGGGACGGCCCTAGACCGAAAGATAGGGGACCATCCCCGAAAAGCGGACGAATCACACCAAGAAATTTATGGAATTGTTGGAGTCTCCGAATCCATGAAGAAGGTCTATCTCAACATTGAAGTTGCAGCTCGCAATTCGGCCACCGTGCTGATTGAGGGAGAGAGCGGGACAGGCAAGGAACTGGTAGCAAAGGCCATTCACTCAAGGAGTTCTAGGTCATCAGCGCCATTTATACCTGTAGACTGCGGTGCTTTGCCGGAAGGGCTGATAGAGGCTGAACTGTTTGGGACCCGGAAGGGTTCTTTCACTGGAGCAACTGAAGACAGGCGGGGGCTATTCGAGGCGGCTGATCGCGGGACAATCTTTTTGGATGAGATTGGCAATGCGAGCCCGACTTTACAGGCGAAGCTGCTGAGAGTATTGCAAGAGAGAGAGGTTCGAAGACTTGGTGACACGAAGGGTAAAAAGATAGATGTTCGATTGATTGCCGCAACGAACTGCGATCTCAGGAGGCGGGTTGCTGAAGGGAAGTTTCGTGAGGACTTATTGTTTCGACTGAAAGTCTTACACGTCGAAATACCCCCACTGCGGGACCGAAGGGAGGATATTGCACCACTGGCGACCACTTTCCTGAATCGATTGAACAGCCAAAATGGGACCAGGAAGAGCTTTGAAGCTGGGATCTTTATTGATCTGTTAGCCCACGACTACCGCGGCAACGTTCGAGAGTTGCAGAACATCGTAGAACGGGCCTTCTACGAGACTGAAGGTTCAATGATCCGCAAGATTAGTCTTCACAAATCGGAAGCGACGATTGCAGATCCTAACGGTGCGGCAGTCTTATTTCGAGATTTGACCGAAGGCAGAAGGAATTTCTGGTCCGTGCGGGATCGCTACAAGAGGCGCGATATTGATCGAGAACGAATACTGGCGCTTCTGGATCTAGGTCTGCGGTCGACAAGGGGAAACTACAAGGCCGTGGCTTCAATGTTCAAGATTGAGTACCGCCGATTTATGGACTTCCTCCGCCGGAACGATTGTATGTTGGACTTCCGGCCGTATCGTCGAATCGAACGCCATTCTTAGCGGGTGGCTACTGCCGACCCGCTAGCGGTCAGAGGGCAGGGGAGAAGTTGCACTCATCTGCACCGTTGTCTCCCGATGCAGATGCCAATGCGCCACAGCAGCCAGAGCATCCAAATCCAAGCCGTCCTCGGGAAATATCGCAATTCCCGCTTCCAGTGGAATATTGACGTGCATGCCGCTGCGAGCGGGAATACGGATCCTGGTCGACTCTTCCTGAATGCGAGATTTCAGTCCCTCGGCCCGGTTTCGTTCAATTCGTGGAACGATCACAAAGAATTCATCTGACGCATACCGGACCAGAAGATCATTTTCTCGGAACTCTTTTTTCAGGAGATTAGCCATCGCACGAATCGCTTCTTCGCCGGATGTGAAGCCCCAACGTCGCCTTACCTTACGATCATCCAATCGAAACACGATAAGCGCAAAGGTATAGTCGAATTTCTGCGCGTCGACAACGAGTTGATCAAACAGCAAGTGCAAATGATAGCCGTTCGGCAGGCCAGTGCCGGGATCGACCAAAGAGCCAAGATCGTCCTTTGCATTACAATTCGAAAGAGCGAGCGCCGTTTGACAAGCTATTACTTCCAGCCGACGAAACTCTTCTTCGCTGAACTTGGTTTTGGCCTTCCTGTAGAGCGATATGGCACCCCAAACGATGCCGTTCCTATTCATCGGGGCGATCGCGGAAATCTCGAATATCGGTCGAACGGCACAACCCAAGAAATCCGGAAACGGCGGCAGATTGCATAGAGACTGATTATTTGATGCTACCCAGCCCGTCAATTTCTTTTCGAGGGGAAGGGACAGTCCAGACAGGTCCGACCCTCCATTACCCAAAACATGTTCCGCGACAACAACCCCGCGTTCCAAGTCCGCCAGATAGAAGGCCGCGGCATCGAAAGAAACCAACTCTTCCAACTTCCTACCCATAAAAGCAAAAACGTCTCTTGGCGTGAGGCACTGAATGTTTGCTCGTGCAAATTCAAACGCGGAAAAGAGATGCGACTGCAGTTCGTTGTTACCGGCGAGGGCTTTGCCATAGGTGTTTATGGGCTGAACTTTTTGTAACGGGCGCGAACTGTTGCCGGCTTCGACATTTTCAGCCATTCCCCAAATATCCGCAGCATCGACGGCAGCTTTACCGATCGCGTCAATGTGGTCCATGTTGGCAATAAGCGTCTTAACGAGGGTAGGGTCGTAGGATTTTCCGGACTCAGCGTGAAAGAACTCGATTAATTCCTGTCGCTGCATCGGAGACCGATACGGCCGGTCCGTTGTCAGGGCATCATAGCAGTCCACTATCGCAAGAACTCTGGCACCGGCGGGTATCTGTTCGCCGCGCAAACCATCCGGATATCCATTTCCGTCCCACCTCTCGTGATGAGACCGAACCATGGGAACAACAGCGAAGGGAAACTCAATATTCTTGAGCATGTTGCTTCCCACAACAGGATGAAGGCGCATCTTGCTGTATTCGCTATCCGTCAATACAGTTGGCTTATTGAGAATGTACTCGGGGATAGCAATCTTGCCGATGTCGTGCAGAAGGGCGCCTGTTTGGATTGCCATCAATTCCGATTCGTCGGTAATGCCAGCGAACTTGGCGAGTTCTGTGGCGAAAGCCTGTACGCGCCTAATATGTCCGTGTGTATACCGATCTTTCGCGTCCACCGCCGCCGCAAGAGTCTCTACCGTTTGCAAGTAGAGTCTGCTGAGGTCGCTGATATGCGTCTGCGCTTGCTCGTATTTCGAAATATGAAAACGATAAAGCTGCAGAAGTACTGCGGCAATTGGGATAGACAAGAAAAAAACGGAGGGTACAACTTGGCTATAAAATGAGTGGATGAGACCGGCGACGGCAGCCGAGCCAGCAAAGTTCAATAGATAAAGGTTGAGCCCTTCACGCCAAACCAGCCAAAATCTCCTGTTCATCCAAAAGGAAATTGCGAGGGAAACGGTACTCGTGTTAACTAGGAACCAAACAGCAGCAATTATTGTCAGCTTGAGTATGAGAGGCATCGGATGGACTCCGGTGAAGCTGTCCGCCCCCCGAAGAGAGAGGGAAATAGAAGCCACCGATAGCGAACAACAACCCAAGTTGAAAAAGAAACGGTCTAAGGGGATCTTACTCAAAAGGTGAGCGCCGTGCCTTCTCACCACGTCGGTTAAATGCGCGACGGTAATGTCAATCCAGTATGTCAATAGGGCGGCTCGTGTACCAAAGTAAAGTAACGCCAAGATTACAAAAACATCGCCCATGGAGATCACCGAAGAGATCTTCGGTAACCGCACATTGATGGTGGCGACGATAACAGAAGCTACCGTGAGAAGGGCCCATCCGTAACTGAAGACTAACTCCAGAACGCGCAAGGCAATAAGCGGTTGCAGGCAGGGACAACCATAAATCAACAGTAAATAGCGCCGACAGGCTCTCGATTGTTGATTCCAGCGCATCAGTTCGTTGAAGAGGACAGCCGCAAGACTGAGTCGTATTTTGGGGGAGGCGATAAGCGCGACCGCATTCCCCCGTATCCTCTAGAGAGGCTAGTCAAGAGTGAGCAGGAATGGATCCGCTATCCGGCGCGATCTTTCCTTCGAGTTCTTCGATCTCGGCAGATCGGTAAGTACGACTGCTTCATGTGAGTTCATCTTTTCCTCCAGGGGCACTTCAGAGTCAACTTAATTGATTGTTTAGTTTGTATGCGGTATCCAATGGCTTTAGATCCAGATCACGCCTGAACACATTAGCGAACTCCTTCAAATTGTTCGTTTCATGGGAGCAAAGAGACACAAGACCAAACGGTTCGAGTCCTCCGCCAACCCACACGGCACTGTCTTCGCGCCCCCAATCCAGAGTTCGGAAATAATCCATATCTAAAGGGCTTTGGCAACCCGCCTTTCAGCCAACTTGCCGTAGCTGCTATGGCGGTCAATCAGGCGGAAGCGTTGCACTCCCGACACCAGATGACCCAGCATTCCTGTAGCCTCTAAGAGCGTTCCGCGTGGACGGAGTACCCGTCAGAGGTGCTGTTGGACAAATAAGAGGAGAACGTTGAGTGGAAAAATACTACAAATTCGCTTGGTCCGCGAATGTCTCTCATGCTTGCGACTTCGCATCGTAAAGCGGATGGACCTCGACCGCAACGGACGGAGCGCGCAGTACCAAGTCAGGGAGAGAATCTCCGCGGAAGTGGACCAAGGCTGCTGGAGCGGGTGGCAAAAGCGCCAGACTTGATCAAACGGGCAACAACCAGAGCGGGAAGTTCTTTCAAGAAACCAAAGAAGCGTGGGTGGCGGATGGCCGATGGGCTCTTTCTATGATAAGGAATCCATCAGCACCGTTCACGAGGCGCAACAAAACGGGGTCCAGATACGACTTCGGTCAAAAAGGAACCGGCGTGAAAGTAGCCAGTCAAAGCACCTTCGGGACGGGAGCTTCGAAACGTCGGAACGCTACAGGCAAACATGGATACGGGCGCCACGCGAATCGGCGCCCAGACGGTACCTGATGATGTGAAAACCATGGCGCGCCGCGTCGGTTGGTCCGGAGCACAGTTGCCTGAAACGGGCTGTCCTGCGCTCAACTATTCAGCGGCTCCCAGAGCCCGCGGAATGGTGGATCTGGTGGAATGAGTCGCCAAGTAACGTCGCTAGCTGCGTCTCTAAACCATCGACCACCATAGATCTCTCCACGACCATACTCAGGGTCTGGCGCTACTTCTTCTATTCGCCCTGCAGCTATTTGCAGTTGAAGGTAGTCGAGGAAGCTCTCATACTCCCCAGGGCTCGCAAATCCGTGAATCTCTGCCCAACTTGTCATTTTGTCCACCTAGGATCGAATCGGGAACGTAAATCTGTACGCCTCCGCCTACTAAGCCACCCTGTGACGCGGCAAACCCATCGTAGATCGTAGTTCCGGCCGGTATCTCAGCTTCGATCACGCGGGTTGCGTTATTTCCCCATCTCTGGTCGAGTCCCAAATCGATGATCGATTGGAGTGGTCCAGCAGGCTTCGTCTGTACTCCAGAGAGGGTCCAGCCGAATTTCCAGTTTCCCCAATCACACGCCACATCGCGGTTGCCTTTTCGAGCTTGCGCGCCGTGTAGGAACTGCTACGAAAAGTTACCGCTGATATCATCCGCGAGAGGCCCAACGCTTAACGGGCCGTACCTTACCCCTGTCGCTGCGGCTCTCGCTCCTCGCAATACGGAGGCGACACTTTGCAGGAGTTTACCACCCGTGGAATATAGCCCGGCGACTCCTTTTCCTGCTTCGTACCACTGGGTCAAAGTACCAACGGATTCTTCTCTTTTGTTGGAATAGGACAGCGCACTCTCCAACATGGATGCATTTTGGTCGGGCATGCCCATTAGGCGCCCCAACTGTACCAGACCCAGACCACTCCCCTTACGATTCCCAGCACAACTGAGATGGGACGACGTGAAGGCGCATCGTTTGGAAGTGCATTCCATTGGGGTCCGTCCTTAACGGTCTGGCGGCCGTCGAAATCTACCGAATTTAGGGGTTTGTTTCTAGTGTAAGCGTAGAGGTTCCAACTTTGCGGGTTCTTAGGCTGCTGATCCGCAAGAGGCCCATCCGGGCTCAAGAATCGCCCTTGGGCTCCGCTGTAGTAGCGAGTGCCGAAGTAGTCGAGTTTGGTCTCCTGATCGCGGATTTGTCCGGTGAATTGCTGTGAGGCGTGCGAAGGGAGCAGGTGGCAGGCAAGGTTGCGAGTGGAAGTTTGCAGGAGGCGGCCAAAGGGGGAGTAATCGGAGCATTCCTGCAGGGAACCGTTCGCGGCGGTAATCGCGCGAGGTGTGCCAAGGAGGTCCGCGAAAAGATACGCTGTTCCGGGTGAGGGGGCCGTGGTGGAGTATTCCGCCGCCAGGCGGCCACCGGCATCGTAGACGTAAATCGTCGTTTGAGGACTGGGAATTGTCGTTACCTTCTTGATCCGGTGTCCGTTGCCGTCGTAGGTGAACGACGAACTGCCGTTGGACGCGCTTGAAAGACTGAGCATTCGGTTTTCGGCGTCATAGGACATGGACCACGGTGCATAAGTGAGGAGGTTTCCGGCCTGGTCGTAGCTCAGGCCATTGATCCGGTTAGTCGATTTGTCGATGAATTGCTGGGTAGAGAATTCGTGGATATCGGCAAGACTGAAGCCCGTCGTTGACGTCACCCATCTATTACCAAATCCGTCGTAGCCGTAGGTTTGGCGCCAGGAGTTCTGCACAGAACACGACGCGGCGGGGTTCGTGCCGATCGCTTCGGTCGCGCACGTCAGACGATTGAGCGCGTCGTAGTCGTAGGTCTGAGACCAGGCTGTGGTCCCTTGCCGAATGACATGACTCAGGAGGTTGCCGTTGTCTGTCGTGCCGGAATAGTTGTATCGGAGCTCCAGCCGGTCGGCTGAACCTTCAGCGGTTCCGAGGCTAATCACCGTTGAAACTCCCGGAGCCTGATAGTTGCGGGTTTCCCAAAGGCCGTTGCCGAGTTTCATCCTCGTCAACCGCCCATCAGCGCGATACGGCGGTGTACTCGCCTGCGTGAGGTCAGCAAACGTCCCGGCTGTGGTGTAGACCTTGACTGGACGTCCGGCGTTGTCCATGTCGTAGTTCACCAACTTGCCCGAGGGGTATTGCATCGTCTTGATGGCGTCATTGAGCCAGTAGGTGTAGTTGAAATTGAAAGAGCCACCGCCGGAGCCCGCGACATATTGCGTGCTGCCGAGAACCCGCCCGAGCCCATCGCAACTGGTGATGGAGGTCGTGCCTGCCGCCGACAGAACCGACTCCAGCTGCCCGATGCACGGAGCCACGGTGTGGTATCTGAAGTCCACGTCCGGCGTCACGCCGCCATCGTTAGAGAACTTCTTTGAAATCATCCGGTGAAGATCGTCATAACCGAGCGTCGTCAAAGAACCCCTGGCGTCGAGGCGGGTGAGCAAATCGCCACTATCCGTGTAGCTGAATTGAATGGCTCCGGTTTCGGGATTATCGGCGGTCTTCAATCGGCCCAGCGACGTATAACTAAATGTGCGTTGTTGCGTAGTGCCGCCGCTCGATTGCGAAACCTTTGTCAGATTGTCAAAGACACCATATTGATAGGTCGTGCTGTAGGCACTTCCCAACGGGTCTTCGACTACATTCACGAGCCGCCCCAGCGAGTCGGCGTAGTGATCAACCGATCTTCCGGCCGGATCTGTAACTCGCGTTCGAGGAACGCCTGATCCATTGTGGTAGTCCGTTAGCGTGATCCCTGCGCGATTGGAGGCGGATTGGCAATTCGGCGGATTTGCCGATTCCTTGTATCGAGCTACGGAAACGACTCGTCCGCCCTGGTCCCGTTCCGTGCAGGTCCACTCTGTGCCGGCCTCGCCAGCGATTCGATACGGTGAAGACGTCAAGACACGCGTACCGCCGGGAAACGTCTGATACGCCGTCTCCACCTTGATGCCGTCGACGCCCGTCGGGCTCAACGGGGCGCCATCAGACGTACGTACCAAATCCACCCGACCCAGTTGATCGGTCCTTGAGATCGTCTGAAGGGCGCCATCGTCGAGTATGCGCAGATCACGTTGCACAAGGACGCTTCGATGCTGATCGTCGTAGGTCGTGCGGGTTCTGCGGAGTCCGGCCTCATCGACCAGCGTAGGACGGCCATAGACGTCGTATCCGTAAGTGGTGGTAATGAAATTCTGAATATCTGTCTGGGTGTTCAACGCTCCCGCTGCGACGTTCCAGCTATAGCTGAAACTTCGATACGAGGAAGTGCCCGGGGCGTATTCGACCAGCGTCGGATAAGGCCCGCCCGCAAATGTAATGTGGGTTCGGATGGCGGGATCGAAAATATCGGTGAGATTTCCGCTCCCATCGTATGTGCGATGCTCCGCCGGGCAACTGGCAGAGAGGGGGGCCGATGACGTACACCCCGTTTTCGCGTCGTCCCAGCGGCGTGCATAAGTGACGTTACCTTTGCTGAACGCGTCGTCGTAGGTGAATTCCGTGACGGCCTTCACGGCAGATGTGCCATCACTGACCTTGACTCGCAGAGCAGCGTTCAGCCTCAACGATGCCGCCGGGCTCCAGTACCGGTTGGTTCCGTTCGATGTGTTGCTGGATGCGGGAACAGAAACGTAGTATGCGGTCTCGGTCATGCGCAGCAGCGCGCCGGGAGTTTCCAGAGTCGCTCCGGCAAGCGTCGTGGACCAGCCGTATTCCTTCTTCCAAAGCGGATTCCCGTTCTTGTCGAGCAGGTAGTCGGTGACGGCCGTGTGCGACTGACCCACAACCTTGTCAAGGGTGACGCTTTCGCGCTCGACATAAGCGTTGTTGGAGTCGACGTTGGTCGCTGAGGCCAGGCTGAATACCTTGTTTCGTGTCCACTGCCGCTTGCGGACGATTCCGCCTGGTTCTTCGACCCAGTAGACAAGCCCCCGGCGCCAGAATTCTGATGCCACATGGGGGTCATAAGAGTGGTACACCGTCAGTCCACCATCGGGGCCGGTAACTCTCGACAGGCCGGGCAAGGACCAGTCGTAGGTCCACTGTTCACTCACTCCATCGTGGGTAACCGTTCGAGTGGCGTAGCCGCCGTAAGCGATCTCCTGTGCATCCAGGGCAGGGCTATAAGAATCGCAGCAGTACGAGTAGACCGCTCCACCTGGAGCTCTCATCGACGTCAAGCGCCCATAGCCGATTCCTGCGCCGTTGTGTGTGAACTCAAAGCTCGTCCATGGCTCAGCCGGTGGAGGAGTGAAGGCAGGACTCGCCAGAGGTAGCTGGATGTACGCCACGACGAAATACTGGAAGTTCAGAGGACATCCATATTTCTGTGGCGGGGCATAAGATGTGTCTTCGTAGCAAATGTAGCTTGCTCCCGGGCCGCCAACTTGAATGCGTTGCCACTTCACACGCCACTCGAGAAGCCCATTGGGGCCATTCACCGTGATCTTGTCTTCCTTGTATGTACTCGAGGAGGTCAGGCTGTATTCGAGGCGGATGCTGCGGCTAAAGTCGTCTGTAATGTAGGCTACGGTGTGGCCATTTTCGGTTTGGTTGGCGATGTGAATGCCGTTGCCGTTCGCGTCGTAAAGATGTTCGGCCTGGTCAAAGCGTCCAAGAACGCGGCGGCCGTCAGGATAGAACAGCGTCCATTGCTGGTTTTGCCAGCTGGATCCATTGGCACTGATTTGAAATCGAAGGTAACTTCCATCAGAGGTGTAGTAGGTGAGCGTGCCGGTGGCATTGGCAGAGTAGCGGGTGGGATGTTGAGACGCGCAATAGCTGCGAACTCCAGCCATATCGACGGCATAGAAGCCGTCACCCCAATAACCGTCATTCTTCTCACCTCCATAGCCGAGAAGATGAAGAATGTGCTGACTTCCGTCGGGCAGGGAAATCCGGTAGCGGTAGATCCTTTCATGCTCAAGCAGGGATTGAGTGTCTGTTCCACAACCGATTTCCCAATTCGGGATATGCCGCGTCTCCAGCTCAACCCTGTAGTTCTTGAAGTTGTAACTCCACCCTCCACCCGCGAGCGTCGGAGTCACGGTTTGCGTGAGCCAGTCCGGCCCGATTTCTCCGACGCCCATATCGTAGAAGTGAGAGTCGTACGTCATCGTGAGGTCGAATCCTGACCCGGCATTCCCGGCTGGTAACGACGCCAGGGGAATCTGGATATGAAGCTTGCCCGTAACGGGATCGATGTTGTCCAGTGGACCGCTGAGTTGCTCGGAATTCGGCATGATTCCCCGGGAAGGCTTTGTATCGACCGCATAGGGATATTGGGGTTGCTGAGCCAGAGCCGGCTGGCTCGCGAAGCCCAACATCATGAAGAACGCAATCCACGAGACACGGCTGAACCCACAAGCGCGATTTGGCTTAGAACTCATACACAACTCCTCTCAGCGTCCTGGAAGAAATCCGGAATCTGCGGCGGGGCGTGCCTCTACTGAAATTGCAAATCGGGGGCCATTTGGACTGGCCGCGAATCATTCGAATACTTGCGGTGGGTGGCAAAGGTCGCGAATTTCCCGGAGTTTTTGTCGTGTTTTCCGCGAACTCGCAGAGTAAAATCCCGCGAAAAGGAGAACCCCCATGCGTTCTACGTTTGCCTTAGGAGTCGTCGTGCTTCTCGCTACGGTCATTCTCACGGGCGGTCTCGTTATGAAAACCGATGCATCCACCGGACCGCTTCCGCTGAACTGCAACCGTGCCTGTCTGGAGAACGTCGTGAACCAGTATCTGGCTGCGGTCGTGGCGCACGATCCGACGAAGATTCCCCTTTCGGCCGATGTGAAGTACACGGAGAACGATCAAGTCATGGCCGTCGGCGATGGCTTCTGGAAAACGGTAGAAGGCAGGGGCAAGTACACGCATATTTTTGCAGATCCGGAGTTCGGCCAGGTCGCCTACATGGGCACAATGATGGAGGCCGGCCAGCCTCTGCTGCTCAGCCTGCGGCTGCGTCTTGAACTCGGACGTATCACCGAAATCGAAAGCATCTACTTCAAACCCGGCGGCGGCGGCCCGAACAACATCGCCGAAATGGACAAGCCGCATCAGCCCGAACAGTTCTGGTTCAAGTCGATTCCGCCCGCCCAGCGCATGTCGCGCCAGGAATTGATCGCCGTCGCCGACGGCTATTTCACGGGACTGCAGAAGAATGATGGGAAGGGTATCAACGGCACCGGCACCTATCCGTTTACCAACGACTGCCACCGCATTGAAAATGGCTCCCCCACAACAAACGTTCCGCCAAACCCAAACGCGCCGCCCCCCGCTCCCGGTGCAGTCAATGCGAGCGCCATGGATTGCCTCTCGCAATTCAAGCTCGGCTATTACTTCGTGGTCCAGAACATCCACGACCGCCGATATCCGGTCGTGGACCAGGAACGCGGCATCGTGTGGGCTCACGTCGTGTTCGATCAGGGCACGGTCAATAAGGGCGTCCTCTCCACCGGGCAGGAATTCGCGTTCCGCGGATTCAACCGCCCATCGAGTATCCTCGTGACGGAAGCGTTCCTTATCGAAGACGGAAAGATTCGCCGGGTCGAAATGGTTGGACCCAGCGTGCCCTATCACCTGAATTCACCCTGGCCCGGAGGCCTGAGCGGCAACTAGCCCGCGTTCTTTCCCTCCCCGGCCGGCGGGTTGCCGCCCGGGAGGGAATGCAGACTCCGCTCCAGCAAAACGGCAATAAGTGCTTTAGAAAGAGGGACCTCGCATACTCCGGCGCCCTATCGCCTGCTGTTCCCCGTACTAATAAGGATGGCTCCGCCCGAAAGTCGGGCCGGTGATGCAACTTTTCGCCTTTCAGATCGTTATAGTTTCTTGGAGACAATGGATCCCCGGCAATGAAGCAGATTTACCACTTTTTCGCGGACGCGGCCCACGTCGCTCTGCAATCCATCTGGTCGCAGAAGCTGCGGGCGTTTCTCACCCTGCTCGGCATCATTTTCGGCGTGGCGTCCGTCGTGGTGGTAGGGGCGTCGATCAGCGGGTTTAACAGCTACATCGTCACCACGGTTTCGAAGATACTGGGGGTGAACCACTTCATGATGGCGCAATTCGCCCATCAGGACGAGTGGACCCAGGAAGAGTGGGATCGGGCCGTCAAGCGCAACAAACGCCTGCGGCTGGACGACTACGAATGGCTGGCTGCCAACTGCACGATCTGCTCGGAAGTGGGTGCGGAGGCGGGCAATCAAGCAAACCTGAAGTACGAAGAACGCGAACTGTTCGGCACCGCCGTAAATGGCGTCACCGCCAATATGGGCGAGATCGAAGACAAAACCATCGAAGAGGGCCGCTTCATCGCTCCCTACGAGGTGCAACACGCCGCCTACGTCACCGTCATCGGCGGTGATGTGAAGGAACAATTCTTCGCCGGAGTCGACCCCCTCGGCAAGGTACTGAAGGTTCGAGACACGCCTCTGACGATTATCGGCGTGGAGAAGAAGCGCGGCCCGTTCTTCGGACAGTCGGTGGACAACCTGATCTATATTCCGATCTCCACTTTCGGAAAAATTTATGGGCGCGAACAGAGCGTGAACCTGCACGGCAATGCCGCGAACTCCGAACAGCTGAACCTGGCGATTGAAGAAGCCCGCAAGGTCATGCGTAACCGTCACAAGCTGAGAGGCAACGAAGACGACGACTTCGGCATCGTCAACACAGAGGGGCTTTCAGGCCAGGTGGACCGTTTTACACAGTCCATCGCGCTCGTCGTGGTGCCCGTAACGTTTCTGTCCCTCGTGGTGGGCGGCATCGTGGTGATGAATATCATGCTCGTCTCGGTCACCGAACGGACCTTCGAGATCGGCCTCCGCAAGGCCGTTGGCGCTCGCAGACGTCAAATCCTTCTGCAATTCCTCATTGAATCGTCGGTGTTGACGGCGGTGGGGGGCGTGCTGGGCCTTCTTCTGGCTGCCCTGATTTCCTGGATCATACGAGTTCAAACACCGATTCCGATGACCATCACGACCGGTTATATCGCCATGTCCATCGTGGTTTCCGGGGGTATCGGTATGATCGCGGGCATCTATCCGGCGGTCAAAGCATCGGCGCTCGATCCCATCGTGGCGCTGACGAAGAACTGACATGACCATGCGATCCCTATTCCCGACCGAGACCGTCACCATGGCGCTGGGGGCCATCCGTTCCCAGAAGTTTCGAAGCTTTCTCACTGTGCTGGGAATTGTTGTCGGCGTCACCACCGTCGTCGCTGTGGCTTCCATCCTGACCGGGTTGCGGTCGAACATCACTTCAATGGTCGAGGAATACGGGACGAACAATATCTGGGCCTTCCACCTCTCCACCGGACCGCGCGTGGGCGACCGCGATCGGGCCGAATATCAGAGGAAGCCGCTGACAAAGGAAGACGGCAATGCCATCGCGCAGCAGGCGGCGGCCGTTTCGCGCGTCGCCGAAATGCTTTTCCTGTGGCGGATCGACGGGACGGTCGGCTACAACGGACAGAAGTATCGAGCCGGCCAACTGATGGGAGTTTCGGCCGACTATGCGGAAATCAGCAATATCGCCATTCGCGAAGGACGTTTCATTACTCCCAACGACGATGACCACAAACGCGAAATCATGGTCATTGGACCCAACGTGGCCGAAGCGCTCTTCCCCCAGAAGTCGAAGGTGATCGGCACGGTCGTGGAGTTGGCCGGCCGCCCCTTCGAGATTGTCGGCGTGCTGGAGAAGCGCCAGAACTCGTTCTTCGGCGAAAACGACGGCAACAACCTTGTTCTCATTCCTTTTGAAACAGGACAGAAGTTGTCCCCGGCCAGCACCGAGATGATGCTCAACATCCAGACAAAGTCGGGAATGCTCAGCAAGGGGCTGGACCAGGTGGAAGCCATTCTCCGCCATCGCCGCTCGCTTCGTTATGACGAGCCCAACAATTTCGACCTGCAAACGGCCAACCGGATCATTGAGCAGTTCGACAGCATCACGCTGGTCTTCGGCCTGTTTGCGATTGCGATTTCATCCGTGGGGTTGCTCGTGGGCGGAATCGGGGTAATGAATATCATGCTGGTGACCGTCACGGAACGAACCCGGGAAATCGGCGTCCGCAAGGCCATCGGCGCACGCAAGCGCGACATCGTTCAGCAGTTCCTCTTCGAGGCTATGACCCTGACGTTTCTCGGCGGAGTGCTCGGCACGCTTATCGCCGTTGTTGTCAGCTTCGTCATCAAGCTGCTGGTCCCCGAATTGCCCGCAGCGATCCCTGCGTGGGCCGTTATCGCGGGACTCACGGTATCCACCGCTATCGGGTTGATCTTCGGGGTATGGCCCGCGAAAAAGGCAGCCAATCTGGATCCTATCGAGTGCCTGCGTTACGAGTAAGGAATCCGCCGGCACGGACGGGGAAGCAGTCCTTCGAGGTTCCGGGATGCCGGATACTACATTCTGAGATGGAATTTGAAATCCGCCAATACAATGCAGCAGACCATGATCGCGTGGTGTCTCTTTGGGGCGAAGTGTTCGCCGGCGATCCGGCCTGGAACGAGTCGGCGGCGATGATCCTGCGGAAGATGGCGGTGCAGCCGGAATTGTTCTTCCTGGCCATTCAAAACGAACGTATCGTCGGGACTGTGATGGCCGGCTACGATGGCGTCCGCGGCTGGATTCATCGTTTGGCTGTCACACCGACGGCACGAAGGCAGGGCGTGGCGCGGCGCCTGATGGAAGCCGCGGAGGAAGGGCTGCAGAAAATGAATTGTCCAAAGATCAACCTGCAGGTCAGAGAAGGCAACACGGAAGTGATCCAGTTCTATCGCAAACTCGGATACAGCGTGGAACCGCACGTGAGCATGGCGAAGCGCCTCGAATGATTCTCTTGCATTGAGACGTTCATGACATATCCGAACCAAACGTTCCGCTGGGACGCCTCCGACTATGCGAAGCACTCTCAAGGTCAATACGGCTGGGCGATCGACAATATCTGGGAAACTCAAGCTGCAGGGTGGGGAATCCGTCCTGGATATCGGGTGCGGTGACGGCAAGATCACCGCCGAGATCGCCAAAAGGGTTCCGCACGGACGCGTCCACGGTATCGATCGCTCGGAAGAAATGATCGCTCTGGCAACGCGGCTGATTCAGCTCCCGAACGTCACGTTCCAGGTGCTGGACGCGCAGGCGCTGGCTTTCGACAACGAATTCGATGCCGTGTTCTCGAACTCGACCCTTCACTGGGTGCCGGATCACGCCGTTGTCCTGCGAGGGATCGCCAGCGCGCTCAAGCCTGGCGGCCGGATCGTTCTTTCCATGGGTGGACGTGGCACGGCGGCAGTCGTCTTCAAGGCTCTTGAGAAGATGTCCGAAGAGCCGCAGTGGTCGAGATTTCTCGCCGGTGTTTCGTCGCCGCATCACTTCCAGCGTCCTCAGGAATACGGACCCTGGCTGTCCGAGTCCGGGCTCATGGCGGATCGAGTCGAACTCGTTGCCAAACCGATGCGCCATCCCGGTCCGGCCGCGCTCGAAGGGTGGCTTCGCACAACCTGGATGGCGTATTCCGGCCGTGTACCTGAGGGGCAGCGCGTCGAGTTTCTTCGCCAACTGGCGGACCGCGTTCGTGGAGAATGTACGATAGCGGAGGACGGGACGATACTCATGCCGATGGTCAATCTGGAAGTCGAGGCGCACAAGCAAGCGCACGAGCAAGTATGAAAACCCCCCGGCTCTACCACATCACCTCCGAGAACGAAGCCCGGAAAGCCGCTGTGGCAGGGGAGTACACGCCTGCCGCATTCGGGCGCGAGCGCTTCATCCACTGTTCGTATGCGCACCAGGTTAGGGCAACGATCAACCGGATTTTCCGTGGGCGCACGGATCTTGTCCTGCTTGAAATCGATCCTGCGCGGCTGGACTGCAAGGTGGTGGAGGAAAATCTCGAAGGAGGCACGGAGTTGTTTCCCCACGTTTATGGACGCCTTCGCATGTCGGCGGTCGTGAAGGTCCATCCATTTCCTATAGACGCGCCAGAATTCTCGTCACCTCTCCAAGAGTCGTGATTTGCGCGCGCGCCCGTGTCGCGCCCGGCCAGTTCTTTTGGATGTACCCCCACGGCCCACGCACAATGTGAATCGGTACTAAACCGGCAGCGGCTGCCGGGACAACGTCGTTGTCCACACGGTCGCCGACGTAGACGACTTCATGGGGAGCACAACCAGCTTCGTGTGCAACTCTCTCGAAGAATTCAGGCTCCGGCTTCCGCAGGCCCCACCCCCCCGAGGTTGCGACAAGGTCCGCCGGCAGATTCATGGCCGCCAAATCCGCCTGTCGTTCCACGGGCTGGTTGCCGACAACACCGACGAAATACCCGGCCGCTCTCAACGCAGCAAGAGTGGGAACTGCATCGCCGTAGAGATCCTCCGGCAGGTAGCCGGTGTCATTGCTGAAGCGTTCCACCACGCCTTTCCATCCAAGGTCGGGCCGCACGATATCGAAAATATCGCGATGATCGCGGCGTTCTGCGATCACGCTTCCCAGAACGCCGAAAAGCGTCATTGGCGAGACGGCGAGCACGTCCGCAAGATGGGACCAGACGCGAGTCTCATTAATGAGGGTTTCACCAATATCGAAGAAAACGGCACGCATAGGGGAATTGTAGCGTGCAGCAGAATATTCGGGGCCGCGCAAAGATACGGCTACAGTAAGAGATGCTATTCCTATCAAGGTCCGAAGCTTATCCGAGGCGTGGCTGCCTTGATCTCCAATTGTCGGGACTTCGATTGCGCTTCCGGTCAACTACTCCTTGAGACTCCTGAAACTCTATCTGAGCCTTTCAATCTTCGCAGCATGCCGAAAGCGAGCGCCGGCGAACACTGCCAGACCCATGCCAAGCAACAACAGGCTCGAAGGCTCGGGCACCGTAGTAGCGGTGAAGGTTCCCTGTGCCGTTGGCAAGATGTTTGAGGCGAACACAAGGTCGCCGAGTGTCGTGTGAAGAAGACTGCTTTGAGCGTAACCCACACCTCCTATGCCCGAGATCGGGCCGAGAGGCTTTCGGAGATCGTAGCCAAGCAGAGCACTGGTGCCAATAGCGCCAATTCCGGTAAAGCCATCCACAGGCGGAGGAAAATCCACCGTCCCGATGACGACAAAGGGCAGAGTCGGGAGGGTGGGGTCGAGAGAGACGGGCACGCTGAAAGAGTAGATCGCAGTCTGGCCGGTGCACGATGGCGTTGACGTGCAACCCGTAATTGCGGCGGTTCCAATGCCAGAGATGTTCACCGTCGCGGGTCCTGCAGCGAGGTTAACGAAACAAGTATTCGGGGCACAGAAGCCGCCGAAGCTGTAATCGAAAACATTGGAGGTGTCTGCCGTAAGTTTGGCTTATCCTTCGCGCCACGAGCGAGCCGAGCAGGAAGTCGTCCGAGTGGCGGCACCTCTAAATCTAAAGCGGTGGACCGCGTCGATCGATTCCGCATCGGCCGATCTCGAGCGTCTGGTACGCTAGCCGATCCAGAGAGAGGAGCCCACATGAAGGGATTGAGCTTATGGTTGTCGATAGCGGCCGCTTTCGCGTTTTCCACCGGTTTGTTCGGCGGGCAGGCGCCCGCGACGACACGCATCGACGTCTCGAAACTGGGTCCGCAAGTGGGACAGATGGTGCCCGATTTCAGTCTGCGAGACCAGGACGGGAAAATCTGGACCCTGCGTTCGCTGATGGGGCAAAAGGGATTGATGCTGGTTTTTGTTCGCTCCGCGGACTGGTGTCCCTACTGCAAGACGCAACTGACGGAGATCCAGACTCGCGTCGACGAAGTGCGGAATAAGGGTCTGGGTCTAGCCGCCATCAGCTACGACTCCCAGGAAATCCTGGCGGCGTTCAGCAAGCAGCGGGGCATTACATTTCCGCTATTGTCGGATGCTGGCTCGGTCACGATCAAAAAATTCGGCATTCTGAATCCGCTTCCCGAACTTGCCCTGGGTCCTGGGGCGAATGATCCCGCAATTCAGGCGGAGGTGCAGAGACTCGTTTCTGCAGGTCAGGTCCAGCAAAGGCACGTCGGCATCGCGCTGCCGGGCACCTTCTTCATCGACCCCAACGGGAAGGTGACGTCGCGCTTCTTCGAAGACTTCTATACGGAACGAAACACCGTTTCCAGCCTGCTGCTGAAGGCGGGGGACGGTTCCGCGTCGGTCGTCGGAACGCAGGCGGCCACGGCCCATTTCGATCTCCGAACTTATCCCAGCGATCCGGTGATCGCCCCGGGAAACCGATTTTCACTCGCCGTGGAAATCAAACCGAAGCCGGGTCTCCACCTCTATGCCCCGGGGGCGAAGAACTATCGCGTGGTGTCGCTGAAGTTAAACGTTCCGGCGTGGGTTCGGGTTCTCGACATGAAGTATCCTGCCTCGGAGACCTATCACTTCAAGCCTCTGAACGAGACCGTTCCGGTCTACCAGAAACCTTTCACCCTTGTGCAGGAACTGATTCTGGACGGATCGCCTCAGGCGCAGGCGCAATACCGCGGCCGGGACTCGCTTGTCCTGAGCGGAACGCTCGAGTATCAGGCCTGCGATGAAACGACTTGCTATGTCCCCGGGACGCTTCCCATGACCTGGACACTGAACCTGCGCAACCTTGTCACCGAGAGACCGACCCCGACACCCTAGAACGCCCAAGTGGGTTCACGGGACGATTTTCGCGTCCCCTAAGTTAAGGTAATGTTGACCGAACCCTACAAAGTGCGAATCGCTCGAATGCTTGGGACGGAAACCATTGAGCGCAAGATTGAGATCGGCCAACGTCACCAAAACTCGAGCGAGTGAAGTTCTCTCAGTTCCCAGTGGACGTGTATCGCTTCATGCCGAAACGCCAGAATTGCAGGCAGACCAATAGAAAAAGGACGCCGGCCAGTGGAGAAAGCCATTGAAGGAGTGGCGTAGACCCCAGGGAATCCTTCAGGCCGAGAATGGCGTGGATCGGGAAGTAATTGATCGTCGCTAACGGAATGACAAACGTAAATAGTGCACGGAACCATCCCCTGTAGATCGTGACAGGAAACTGTGCCGTCTCGACGCCACCGTAGGTTGTGCAGTTGACGATTTCCAGGGACTCTGTGGTCCAGAAGCACATCGTTGCCTGGAGCACAAACAGTCCGGAAAACAGGCAAACCCCACCGGCAACTGCACCCAATAGCAATGTCACATTTGCCAAGGTCCAGTGAAGATGCAACTGTCCGGCGGACCAGATCAAGACGATAAGAGCCTGACTTAAACGTCCGATGCGCATCAGTTGAAGGTCCTGGCCCAGGACCTGGAAGGCCGCGGAACGCGGCCGCAGGAGAATGCGATCGAAATCCCCCGATTTGATAAGGTTGGGGAAAATATCGAATCCGCGAAGGACTCCTTCGGTCACCGCGAACGCCATGGAGATCATGCTGTAAAACAGTCCCATCTGCGGAAGCGTCCATCCCTGAATCTGACCGAAGCGCTGAAACAGGACGACGAAACCCAGGAACTCCGCGCCGGTTACGAGAAAGTGACCCGCCGAACGCATCAGGAATGACGTTCGATATTGCATCTGGCTTCGAAACGAAACGTCCACGTAACGCCAGTACAGCCGTAGCGAATCCAATAGCATCGCGCTTAGCCTCCCTGCACGACCAGGCGGCGCAGGCCGCGGGTGAGGATCGGTCCGGCCGATCAGCATGCAAGCAGCGATCCAGAGAACCTGGTGGGCCATCGCAGAGACCGCCTCCGCTCCCGTCAACGTGCCCAGGTAGATGCGAAACGGTGTATCGATAAGCCCGCGAAAAGGGAGTATCGCGATGAAGCGCTGCATCCAGTCGGGGAACAGCGGCAAAGGGATGACCACACCGGAAAAGAAGAAAATCAAAGGCGCGCCAAGCTTGTTGAGCCCCTCGCCGGAAATGGTCCACAAGAGACACACTGTCATCAATGCAACGAGCGATGCCGCCAGAAATAGTCCGCCGACTGCGGAGACGACGAACAGCAATCCGGCGAAGAAAGAGGCAGGTCCTTTCAGGCCGAGGAACAGACCTGCGATGACAAAAATGGGGATCGATCGCAGCAACAGAGGAGCTGCCCGGCCGCTCAACGCCCGGGTGAACCACACGGAATACAGGTCGAGGGGGCGCGTCATTTCGTAGACGACGTTTCCCGTCCGGATCATGGCGGCGACTTCCTTGTCGACGTCGAACATCGCAAGCAGCAGCATTGCCTGACCCAGCCAGATATAGGTCATCACCTGATCCGCCGTCATCGGTTGAGGCCGGGTTGAAGAGCGGTAAAAGCCTTCGTAAATCATCACGCGAACCAAACCGAAAAACAGCTGAGTCCCGGCGCCGGCAATCGCGGCGGACCGGTACTGTAAGAGGGTCAAGAACCTGGATATGAGGATCGCGCGATAGGCCTTCACGTCGTTGCCGCCTGGGAACGCTGCGCATAAATGCGCGCCACGATGGATTCGATCGGGGGGTTCTCGACGAACAAATCCTGAACGGGATACTGCCGCGCGATACGCGCAATCAGGTCGGCTGCGCCAATACGCTGAGGGTCGAACGTCAGGCAAAAGCGCCTGCCCTCGTGTCGAATGAGTTGCGCGTCCGGGTCCGCTACGACAGCGTACGGCGCGCCTTCGGCGAGATCCACGGTCAACCATCGCTCCCGGGTTACGCTGTTTCGAAGGTCGGCGAGCGTGCCGTCCGAAAGGATATGGCCATTCCCGATTACCAGCACGCGCCGGCAAAGCGCTTCGATGTCGTCCAGATCATGGGTGGTCAGAATCACGGTTACGCCACGGTCACGATTCAAGCGCCCGATGAATTCGCGCACGCCGAGTTTGGACACGGCATCCAGGCCGATCGTCGGCTCGTCCAGGAAAAGCAATTCCGGTTCGTGCAGCAGGGCAGCCACCAGATCGCATCGCATACGCTGCCCGAGAGAGAGTTGGCGGGCAGTCGTATCCAGCAGATCTCCTATTTCCAATCGTTCAATCAGGTCGTCGCGCGTGGTGCGATATCGACCGTACGGCACACGGTATATTTCGCAAAGGAGATTGAAGGATTCGATTACCGGCAGGTCCCACCACAGTTGCGTCCGTTGCCCAAAGACCACGCCGATCCGTCGTACGTGATCGATCCGGTTCACCCATGGCACCCGGCCCGTTACCGTCACGCGGCCCGCATCGGGCATGAGAATGCCCGAAAGGATCTTGACGGTCGTACTTTTACCGGCTCCGTTTGGGCCGATATAGCCAACCAGTTCCCCTCGGGAAATCGAAAACGACACTCCGTCCAGCGCTTGGACCTGGCGAATTTCCCGCTTGAACAAACCTTTGATACTGCCCATCAACTTGATTCACTGCTTGACGAGGTCGCCTACGCCACCCAGGTTTTTCAGCATGCCGAGAGCCGAGAGGTCCGCCACGCCGATCGCATTGATGACGGTGAGTTCGTTGCTCTCGGCGGCGATCAGAAGCATGCCGTCGGTTTCGCCATTTGTAACGTGCCACCAGATTTCCGTCTGTTCATCGGCTTCCTTATTCCGAAGAAATCGAATCCAGTTGGGAGCCTTGAGCTGGTCGGTCAGCGGCTTGATGTCGTCTAGCTTGAATTGACCCTGTTCGAACTCGTAGGAGCGGAGGAAGAAACCTTTCACAGCCGCGAGCGCGGATTTCACAGCAGATTCGTCCTTCTTCTTGTCGTCAAGAGCGCGGGCTGTGGACTGGATCGTGGCACCATCCATTCCCATTTCCGTCGTGCTTTTCGCCTTCGCCGCCACCTTGTCCAGCACTTTCAAATCGAGTTGCTGCGCGGCCGCCGTTGTCGCCAGAGTCATCAGAACCGTGAATGCCAGTTTGCGCATGTCTTTTACTCCTTTACTGCTCCAGATGCTACTGCTCCAGATGCAGTTCCATCATTTGCCGTTGTATGGCGGAAAGCCGTTCGTCAACGCGGCGTAACTTTGAACTGGTGATTCTGAGGCCGGCCATGAGCTGGTCCCTGTTTCGTTCGTATTCAATCTGGCGTTCTTGTTCTCGAATAATGAACGTTCCGCCAGCCATGAGAATCACCAGCGCTGCGGCAGCAAGCCACCGCCAGGATCCACCGGGTCGCTCCGCTCGGTGCGCGCGGGCGATCACCTTTTCAGCGAAGCCTTCAGGCGGTTGCGAGCGCCTCAGCGATTCACGAAGATCGCGTTCGAACCGGCTCATTTTCTTTCTCCTTCAAGTAGCGGGCCTTCTCCCGAATCAGGGCGATCGCGCGTTGCAGATGGCTCCAAACCGTACGGACAGGCATCTGGAGAGTCCGGCCGATCTCGTCGGCATCCATGTCTTCGCCGAAGCGAAGCACCAGGACAGCCCTGGGCGTCTCCGGGAGCGAAGCAATCAGGCGTCGCAATCGTTCCTGAAGCAATGGATCGGTCTCTGGAGCGTCGACGGGAATTTCCGGCAACTCCTCGACCTGTATCTCATTCCTGAAACTGGAACGGCGCAACGTGTCGATGCAGCGATGAACCGTGCTGCGACGCAGCCAGGCAATGCAGTGGGAACCCGCTTCAACCGATTGTCGACCTTCATACAGTCGCAGAAAGACGTCCTGCGCGATTTCTTCCGCGAGTGCAGTATTGTGGAAAAAGTTACAGGCTATGCTGTAAACCATCCCCTGCTGCTCGCGAACGACAGATTCGAAATCGGCCCTCGTCATTTGCCCTCACAGCACATAACGAACGGGAAGCAGATTATTATGCAAAAAACTCAGTATGGCGGGCGGAACCATTGGAGCCCAAACGTTTAAGTGCGCGATACAGCATCTCTCCCCAAGAGGGACGAACTTTGATAAGCTCCTCGGCCCCGGGAGCTGATCCACAATGAAACACGCGAGTATTCTGATACTGCTGATGCGGCGGCGTTGCTGGCGCTGACCGGCTGCCGTTCGGCGGAATCCCCGGCAGCGGCGGACCCGGTCAGCGGAACCTGGAGTGGAGAGTGGGGACCCAGCCCTTCGCGCCAGACAGAAGTAACAGTCGAACTGAGCTGGGATGGGACGACGCTGCATGGCACTGTGGATCCGGACCGCAGACCATTCGAGCTGTCCAAAGCCTCTTTCGATCCCGCGACGGGCGCCGTCACGATGGAGTTGGACGGGCCAAACAGCCGTGGGGAAACGGTCCACTATGTCGTCGAGGGCAAGGTCGAGGGATCCACGATGTCGGGCACGTTTGACCGCGCCGGCGAGAAGGGCACGTTCAGGATCCAAAAGAGGTAGTCCGGTTACGCCGAAACATTGACATACAACCTATTTGAAGGGATTATGCTCCGAGCAATCATGGGCAGTCCGGTCGGTTGAAAGCTAGGAGATCGATGTAATGCGAAGTCGATTTTGGAGTCTTGTTGTTTCGTTGATTGTCGTGGCCGCGGCCGCGGTCATGTGGGCTCACCTGAGTGTTCACGCGCTGGCGCGCGGGGCCGCAGCGCCGGCTCAGGCCGCTGCGCCTTATCGTGCGCCACGTACAGCGGACGGCAAGCCCAATCTGAGCGGAATCTGGCAGTCGATGAATGAAGCCAACTGGAATATCGAAGCCCACTCGGCCGATTTCTGGCGCGTCTCTGCACTTGGAGCAGTCGATTCGACTCCTCCGGGAGCAGGCATCGTCGAGGGCGGGTCCATTCCTTATCTGCCTGCAGCGCTGGCGAAGCGAAAAGAGAACTACGAAAACCGGTTGACGCTCGATCCCGAGATCAAGTGCTATTTGCCAGGCACGCCTCGCGCCATGTATCAGAACATGCCCTTTGAGATCATTCAGGGCACGGAATACATCGCGATTGCCTTTCAGTTTGCCGGCGCGCTACGCACCGTCTACATGAAGCGAACACCTGGCCCTGCCGATAGCTGGATGGGGTGGTCGAACGGAAAATGGGAAGGCGAAACGCTGGTCATCGACACCAAAGACTTTAATGGCATGGCATGGCTCGACAGGGCCGGAAATTTTACCAGCGACAAGCTGCACGTCATCGAGCGCATCACCGCCACGGGACCGGATCATCTGAACTACGAAGCGACCATCGAAGATCCCGAAACCTTCTCGCGGCCCTGGAAAATCAGTTTTCCGCTGTATCGCCGCAAGGAAGCCAACGCGCGGCTGCTCGAGTTCAAGTGTGTTGAATTTTCAGAAGAAGTGATTTACGGGAAATACCGCAAGGTGCCCTTAAATTAGGAGGCTTGCAAATGAACAATAGATGCCTGGCATCGTTAGGTGTGACGGGTCTTGCCATCGGGCTCATGGCCGCATTGGTTTCGCCGCAACCGATGGCGGGACAGACCCAGAGCGCTCCGCCAAAGACTGCGGCGAAAGCGTGGACGGGAAAAACGCCGGAGGGCGTACCGGATCTCCAAGGATATTGGACGAACAACAGCTATACCCCGCTCCAGAGACCGGCGAACGTGAACAAAGAGTTCTACACTCCGGATGAACTGAAGGAAGCCGAAAAAAGGTCCGCCGAACGGGAAGCCGAGCAAACGGTTCCCGGCACAACGGGCGACGTCCATTACGACTTCACCCAGTTTGCCTTGGATCGCAGTCAAACCCGGCTCACCAACAACCTGAGAACCTCCATCATCGTTGATCCGGCCAACGGACAATTGCCTCCACGCGTCGGAGCCGATGCTGGAGCCGCCGGCGGACGCGGTGGCAGAGGTGCGGGTGGCCGCGGTGCTGCGGCGCCTGCCGCGGGTGGCAGAGGCGCTGCAGGTGGTGGAAGAGGGGCAGCCGCCGCGCCTGCAGCCGGCGGTGCCAGAGGCGGTGGCGGCGGAGGCCCGGTCTATAACTCCGTGAATGATATCGCCATCGGATCGCGCTGTATCTGGACCAGCAGCGCCGCACCCATCATGATGCCTCCCGGATATAACCCCGCCTACCAGATTATCCAGGGCCCCGGCGTCGTCATGATTCTGATTGAGAACCAGCACGAAGTTCGCATTATTCCGACAGACGGCCGTCCTCACGCCCCCTCGGCGGTGAAAGCGTACCTTGGGGATTCGGTCGGCCACTGGGAAGGAAACACCCTGGTGGTGGAAACGATGAACTACCACCCGAGAACACTCACGGGCACCTTCGCAGGAACCAGTCCGGAACTCAAGGTGACCGAGCGGTTCACACGCCTCAGCGAGGACTCGTTCCGCTACGAATTCACAGTGGACGATCCCAAGACCTGGACCCAGCCCTGGAAGGGCGAAATGCCGTTCGTGAAAATCAACGGACCGATCTTTGAGCATGCGTGTCATGAGGGAAATTTCGGCATCGCGAACACTCTGTCCGCCATGCGGCTAGAAGAAAAGAAGGCTGCGGAAGCCGCCAAGCAGCAAGGGAAATAGGAGGAGCTAGAGATGAGAATGAAGGCAGCAATTTTAACGGCATGTCTCGCCCTGCTGGGCTCCGTGCCGGTGGCCGTCGCACATCACGCGTTCGCCGCGGAGTTCGACGTGACGAAACCGGTAACCCTGAAAGGAACGATGGACAAATGGGACATGGTTAACCCCCACTCCTGGTTCCATATCAGCGTGAAAGACCCCGCTACTGGAAAAGTCACCGAGTGGATGGTTGAGGGCGGCAGTCCCAATACTTTGATCCGTCTCGGCGTTACCAAGTACACCATCACGCCCGGAACGGAACTGACCGTCGAAGGCTACCAGGCGAAAGAAGGGACCAACAAAGCTGTCGGCCGCAACTTCATCTTGAAGGATGGCTCGCGGCTCTTTCTCAGCTTGAGCGGGGCGGTGCCTGGTGGGGCGCCCGACCAGAAGTAAGTCTTAGAAACATTAGGTGAAAAAATAAAAAAATAAGGGGACAGACCCCGACGGGGCCTGTCCCCTTGTTTTTTGTCCAACACTATTTCGGCTTGGGCGCCGGGGCCGGACGCGCAAACCTCGCCGCAGGAATTGTCGGGTTGGCCTGCACTTCGGCAAGCTCGGTTGTGGACTGGCCATTGGTCCAGGTCATCGTCCACTTGAAGGGTATTTTCACTCCGGCTACATCCCGATAGTCGCTGTAGTCAATCTGGGTGGGAACGCGGCCGACTGCGGTATCCACAAACCGAAGAACACGTAGCAACAGACCGCTTTCGCCGTCGAAATAGAAGTTCACGGGTGGCTGCCTCGGATTGGTTCCCTGAAGGACGCGGACCAGCTTGTCGTCGATGCCAGTGGCGCTGACTCGCCAATTGGCAAATGACGCTTTGAGCCCGGTTGGAAACATCAGGATTCCATCGAGCTTGGCACCCTCAAAATTTCCGCCACTCGGGGAGTACAGCGGAAGCGGTTTATCGGATCCGGCGATCCAGGCATTGGTCCCGTCGAAAACCCGGGCGTTGTCCCCAACCGTCATGTGCACAATCATCGAGCGCTGGGACGGGGCCTTCGCATAGATGTCCACCGGCACTTTCGTCTGTTCGGTCTCGAACCCGATGTACGTTCCCTTGCCCGAGTAGCTCGTCAGCGCGGCCAGGCGCTGGGCTCCACCCAGGGCCTGAAGGTATTTTTCGAAGACCATGTCGACAGTGGGGCCTCCGGGTATGTTGGCTATAACAACGTCATTCGGGTCTTCGACGGGCGGGGCATATTGCGCGGCCAGACTGGGCAGAATCCTGGGCCGCAAATCCCCACGATGGCAGGTATAGCAGGTAACGGCCCGCACTCCACTGAAGTTGTTCTTGTTGAGCTCGTTGACCATCAATACCATCTTGCGCGCCGTTACTTTCAGCGGCGTTTCATCGGCGAATCTGTCCCATCCGCCGACGCTCTCCGGAACGTGACAGTCGATGCAATTCAAGGTAAGAGCTGCGGAAAACATCCCCATCGTGTCCATGAACTCGTCTACGGGAATCCCTCGGAGGACATCCACTTTCTTGAAAACCTCTTCGGCCATCGGTGGCCGGACTGCCTGACCGGCTGCGGCGGCCTGTCCGCCTTGTCCCCTTTGCGCCGCCAGTCCATAGACTGATCCGACCACGAGCAAGGCTGCCATCAACGAACCCCTCAGACGCGGAATAGTTCTCCTTGATCCCAAATTCATGCTGTCCCCCTTGGTCGCTCGTTACAAAAGTATGGAGTTGCGGCAGTATATGCCTAAGGAATTGGGGACGGAGAGGAATTTATGAGACTGGAAACCGACGCCGCCATTCGAGCCGCAAGGCTGGCTCGAGAGATCGGAGATTCACGCATCGGCGCAGATCAGATAACGTCGAAGGGCGGAAACGATCTTGTTACGGCCGCAGACGTTGCATGCGAAGACAGGATCCGGGAAGAGTTAAAGCACGCATAGCCGGACTATCCGGTCATTGGCGAAGAACGGGGAGGAGAGCCGATCGCGGGACGACCTTACTGGCTTGTGGATCCTATTTGCGGGACGCGCTTGTTCGCTTCGAATGTGCCTCTCTATTGTCACAACATCGCGCTCGTCGAACACGGCGAAGTCACTGTCGCTGCGATCGGCGTCGGTAAAACCAAAGAACTCCTCTTCGCCGAGAAGGGCTCCGGTGGTTGGATTCGAACGCTGGACGGCGACCGCCGACTCGCCGTGTCCGACAAGAGCAACGCGATCTGGATCGATGGAGGTCCACACGCAGCAGAGGCCGCACGGCAGGCCTTGCTTGCGAAGCGCTGGTACGTGTGGATGTATTCGACAACCCTGGCTCTCGCCCATCTCGCCGACGGGCGTATCGCCGGTATTCTCCACATCGGCCCGGCACCACGAAGAGACCGGCCGGGTTCCGTTCACTTTGCAGCAGGCTGTCTTGTTGCAAGCGAAGCCGGCGCTATCGTCATGGATATAGAAACAGGAAGGCCCTGGGACCTGCTTACGCGTTCCTATCTCCTGGCGGCAAACACCGAAGTGCAAACGGAACTCTTAAGTCTCTTGCGCAGCGTGTAATCCCCGGTAAGCTCTTGGGCAAGAGAAGGAGCGCGGAGGTTCATATGCGCAGCGCCATAACCTACGTGGTTTTTGCGGGAGCCTTCGCCGCATCGCTCACAGGCGCGAACGCGGCCGCGCAGATCGCGGTCTCTGCCAATGATGGCAAAGTGATGCTGGTCGATGGCGTGAATATGCCGCGTCCGGATCCGCACCCGGATACCGTCACCATCATGGCTGTCAGCGTCGTTTCTCCGGGAGTCATCGGCGAAGTCCGCGCGCCGATCTTCCGTGGCCAGACCGCCGCACAGTGTCGCCATTTCGCCCGATCTATCCCTGGCGCTGGTTAGGCATCGGCCAGGATCTGGAAGTCAGAGATCGAAAGCTGCTCCCCGTCGCCGAAGCCCGAGTTGGGCACTGGTGTCAGGGCGCCGGCTGGACGCCGAACGGCACAACAGTCTTTGCGCAATGCATAGTAGAGAAAGAAATCCAGATGTTCCGCTTTGATGGAAAATCACTGAAAGCTGCCGGGGTGTTCCAAATGAACAGAGGCCCGGCCGGGCTTCGAACTGCACGGACTTGATCAGGCAAGATAGTGGTCCGCCATGGCCTGGAGGATTTCGCGAACTTCGAGGGTGCTGTCTTCGATGGTTTTGCGGCGGTCTGAGGCTCTTGGCGAAAGCTGCTCCAGCTGAAGCAGCTCGGCTGTTGCGAGAATAACGCCAACGCGGTTATTCAGATCGTGGAGCCATTTTCGTAGAGCAGCCAACTCTGGACTCTGCATCTTGTCATCATCCATGGTTGGCTACTCTATCACGACGTCTGGGACTATCGCATCAGGTTCAGGGTTTCCTGCATGATCTGATCCGTAGTCGTAATGATCCGGGCGTTCGCCTGATATCCCCTCTGGTAGGTGATGATCTTTGTCAGTTCGGCCGCCATATCGACGTTCGACTGTTCAAGGGCCCCACCCATGAGGTATCCCAGACTGGAGTCTCCCGGAATACCCACACGGCTGATACCCGACTCTGAGGTTTCGGTGTAGAGCCCGCCGCCTTCGGAATGAAGACCTTCCAGGTTGTTGAACTGAGCGAGAACAATTTGGCCGACGTTCATGGTGCGGCCATTGCTAAACGCGGCAGACAACATTCCATCCGGACCAACGGAGATGTCGGCCATGGATCCCGCGGCGTAGCCGTTTTGTTCGAGGATGCTCATTTCGCTCGGGCTGGCAAAGCTGGTGATGCCGGCGCCTGTGGTGCTTCCGACAAGCTTCCAGTTTACTTGAGACAAAGCGGCCCCGTTGGCCAAAGCCGGGATCGCCACGCCCGTGGGCGGAATACCGATGTCCGCCAATGCCGGCAGTACGGCAGGATCCGCCCCCACATACGCGGAGGTCAGTGTTCCTGCAGCATCGAACACCAACGCGCCGGCCGCCGGAGGGGTCGTGGCTACGGCACCGGTCAACAGGCTGTACTGTGCAGTGCTGGTGGGACTGGCGCCCGCGACTTCGTTTTCGGGGATCGTCACATCATAGCGCCACCGATCAACCAACGGAGTACCGCTGACGTCTTTCTGGAAAGACAGCGTCGCCATATGCGCTGTGCCCTGGGAGTCAAAGATCTGCACTGTCGCTGAGAACTGCGTTCCGTTGGCGGCGTTCGAATCAAGGTTCATCCCGAGCTCAAATTCGGTGGTCGCGACGGGTGACATGAGGCCGGTCGGAACCTGGATGTCGCCGACACCGAGGTTTTGGTCGACGAGGCCGGTCGAAGTATTGAGCTTGTAACCCTGAATGTTGAAGTTGTTCTCTCCAACAAGGTAGCCGTCAGCGTCGACATGGAGACTTCCAGATCGGGTGTAGTAATGAACGCCGGCGTTGGACTGAACGAGAAAGCCGCGCCCCTGGATTGCCACATCGAGCGGATTGCTCGATGTCGTGATGCCGCCCTGACCGAAGCTGTTATGAACCCCGGAAACCTGTGTCCCCAAGCGCCCAAGCACATCGCTGAAGGAGATATTCGATGACTTGAAGCCGACGGTGTTTAGATTGGCGAGATTGTTGCCGACAACGTTCAGTCCCTCCCCATTCGCGTTGAGGCCGGAAAGCCCGGTGGCAAAAGTGTTCATGCTCATATTAGATTGCTGCTCCTGTTTGATTCGTCTGGCTTTGTGGACTCGTCGGAATTTGTGGACTGGTCTGGCTTTGAGCCTTCGCGCTCAAGAGCTGCTGAACGGCGTCCATTGTGCTGCTGATATGCGCAAGTTGTTCAAGGCTGCTGTTCATATGCGTCAATTGTTCAAGACTGCTGAACTGCGCCAACTGCGTCACGAACTCGCTGCCCTGCATCGGGTCCAGGGGGTTCTGGCCCTTGATTTGCGCGACAAGCAGTTGCAGAAACTGGCTCTGCTGATCCTGGGCCGTCTTTGTTGATGCTTGTGTCTGCGTCGTCGAACCCGTTGACGCAGGTGACACACTGGATGGAATTGGGTCCATGCTCGTTCTCCTTCGACCTTCAGAATCGCAACGGGCCTGCCAAACGCCGCCAAAGACGAAGTCGTTGGACTAGACAGAGTTAGCTGAAGGAGTGTCGTCGCTGAGGTAGGCTGTTTCGGCCAGATCGGCAAAAACTGCTTCCGACTTTAACTGTCTTTTGCGCCGCGAATCCTGATGCGGTTCGCTGCCACCTTCCGTAGCTGTGCCAAATCGGCTGAAGTCGAGGCTGACCGTATGCGGATTGTCGCGCCGAAGTTCATGGATCAGGAGCGGAGCTGCGTTCTGAAGGTTTTCCCTCAAGTGCTCGGTGGCAGCTCCGACCTGCACGGCAAGGTCGCCATTACGCTCTCGAATCACGACTCGAACCTGAGATTCCGCCTCGCCGATATCCATCGAAATTTGGCGGACGACAGGAGGAGGCGCAGGTGGATCGATTTGCACCTGTACACGTTGTACAGCTTCCGGTGCCGTGATCAGGGCGGGTTCAGGCTTCCCGGCAAGCACCGATGAGCCCGCCGCGGTGGTGGGGTCGATAATGTCAGCAGAATCCTTGCCTGGCTTGGGTTGGGCTGGACTCGATCTCCAGGGCCCTGCGAATCCTGCAACGGGCCCGACTCGAATTTCCCTTAGCTGACCACCGGCCATCTCCAGCTCGGTTTTGAACTCGAAGCGGCGAACGTCAAAATCCTTCAGATCGAGCGTGAGTCTGGGTGGTGAGTCCGGTTTTGGAGCTTCAGGTCCGGACTCGGGAAGCTCAGCCGCGGTCGGCATGGCAACGGAAAGCTGAGGCGTTTTGGGTGCTTCGGTCGCTACCGTTTGGGAACGCGCTCCTGCTATTTCCATCAGCGCTTGCAGGACAGCGAGGGCCTCGTTTTCCGCAGCCCCTGTGGCAACCGGAGGATTCTCGTCCTTAGCGGCGTGGGTTACGGGCTGGGTCTGGTCCGACTTCCATTCCTCGGAAGCCGGTCGCGTTTGGGGCTGAGGGCCGATCGTATGGGCCACCATTCCAATTAGTGCTTGCACGAGGGCCAGAACCTCGTTTTCCGCAGACCCAGCGCCAACAGGAGAATTCTTGTCGTTCGCAGGCTGCGCGACAGCCTGAACTGCGAGCGGAGCCTGGTCGGTTTTCGATTCCTCAGAGGCCGGTCGGGTTTCCGGTTGAAGGCGTTTTGCTTGAGCCGTTCCCATTAGCGATTGCATGAGAGCCAGAGCCTCGCTTTCCGTTGACCCAGGGCTGTCGGCAAATCCTTGTCCCTGGCAGACTGGGTGGGGGCGGTTTTCGATTCTTCAGGGGCCGGTTGCGCCTCCGGTTGATGGCCGATTGCCTGAGCCCTATCCATCAGCGTTTGCAAAGCGGCGTCCAGAGCCTCGTTTCCGGCAGACTCTGGACAGCCGCAGGATCTTTGTCCCTGGCAGACGGGGCCGGAGCGCCGGTCGATTCTTCAGGGGCCGGTTGTGCCCCGCTTGACGGCCGATTGCCTGGGCCATTCCCATCAGCGTTTGCAGCGCGGCGGCCAGAGCCTCGCTTGCCGTGGTCCCTGGGACAGCCGGAGAATCCTTGTCCTTGGCAGACGGAGCCGGAGCGGCGTTTGATTCCTCAGGGGTTGGCGGCGCCTCCGGTTGACGGCCGATTGCCTGGGCCATTCCCATCAGCGTTTGCAGCGCGGCCAGAGCGTCATTTCCCGTAGACCCTGGGACGATCGGAAAATTCTTGTCGCCGAAATCTTCGTGGGGTTCTCCAGCCCCCGTGGGTTTTCCAGTCCCTTCTCCCAGGCTTGGGGAACCCGCAAGAGATGCCACTACGGCCTGCAGGGCGGGCAGCGCGGATTCCGCGTGCAGGTCGACCTGGGACAGCTCCTGAAGTAACTGGTCAAAGTCACTCGGGGCAGATGGACCCACCGTTGTCGGTGCGGTCGGTGCAGACGACGGTGGGGTCGTTGCCTGCACGAGCATCGGCAGCTGCACTAGAGTCGCTTGCAGGGCGGGACCTATCGCGGGCATGTCTTCCTACACTCATCTCGTCGGCCAGTTGCTGTTCCCTGACGTCGACGCTCCGCTTCCACTCTTGCACCCGGCGTACCTGAACCCGTTCGACGATCTTCCGGTCCTTCATCTTTTCACGCCACTCTGCCCGGCGTTTATCCAACGCTTGTGCTGCCTTTTCAAGGTCTTGCGCTATCCGCCGGGCCTTGAAATTCAGAATGAAAACATGTTTTTCCCGGGCCTGAATTTCACGTCCGCTGAGACTCTTCAGGTAGGCAAAGTCTTCTCGAGTCTGCTGAATTTGCCGGGCGATATCCCGCGCCTCTCCCTCAAGAAAACGGACGAGATTTTCGGCTTCGCGGACGCCCGCTTCCGCGGCGGTGACATAGGTCTGGCGCACTTCGACGAGGTGTTCGATGCGACGCAGGCTGCGGCGGGTTTTGTTCATGTCCGCCTACTTTGCCAGGGCCAGGAGGCCTGCGCGTGTGGCGGATGCGTTAGAAGGCTCTTCGGCGCGCTGCTTAAGAAACCCATTGATGGAATCGATACGGTCGATTGCAAGGTCAATACGGGGATTGGAGCCACGTTTGTAGGCGCCGATGTTGATGAGGTCCTCGGCATCGCGATAGGTCGCGATCATGTCTCGAACCGAATATGACGCGTTGCGTATCTGATCATCCACCAGATGAGGCATCAATCGGCTGTTGCTTGCGAGAATGTCGATGCACGGATAGTGGCCGCGTCCGGCAAGATTCCTGTCGAGCACGATATGCCCGTCAAGAATGGACCGGACGGAGTCCGCGATGGGGTCGTTCATATCGTCGCCTTCAACGAGCACCGTATAAAAGGCCGTGATGCTCCCCGTCTTGAACTTTCCAGAGCGCTCGAGCAGGCGCGGCAGCATGGAAAAAACCGATGGTGTATATCCCTTCGACGATGGCGGTTCGCCGGCAGCCAACCCCACTTCGCGCTGGGCCATGGCAAAACGCGTCACGGAATCCATCATGAGCATTACATTCAAGCCCCTGTCCCGGAAGAACTCTGCGGCTGCCGTAGCCGCAAAGGCGGCGCGGATCCGCACCAATGCCGGCTGATCCGACGTCGAAACAAAAACGACGGAGCGTTCAAGCCCGTCCTTACCAAGGTCGTTTTCAATGAATTCCCGGACCTCACGGCCTCGTTCGCCGACCAGTGCGATCACATTGATGTCTGCCGATGCATAACGTGCCAGCATACCGAGGAGTGTGCTCTTGCCTACACCACTCCCTCCGAAAATGCCGACGCGTTGCCCTATACCGCACGTCAGCAAGGCGTCGATGGAGCGCACACCCGTATGCATGGGCTCGCGAATGGGATCCCGGTCCAGCGGATTCGAAGGATCCGCATAGAGTTCCTGATGAACCGACGGGGGCGGAAGGGTCTTCCCGTCAATGGGCTGGCCCAGTCCATCCAGGACAAACCCTTTGAGCCCCTCACTCATTCCAATGGATGCCGACTTGCCGGAAACGCGCACCAGATCGCCCTGGCGGATGCCCTCGATATTCCCAAGGGGCATGGTCACGACACGGCCACCTGAGAACCCGACAACCTCCACGGGAAAACGCTCTGTCCATTGGTTAACCAGCAGACGCTGCCGACGGTCGCGTTGGGCCCGTGGGATTCAATGGAATTGCCGACGATCTTGTCGACGATTCCAAATTCTGTTAGCGGGTCGACAGATGCGAGCCGCTGGAAGTAGGGGCCGAGGTCGAGCGCGTCAGTCATCGAACAAGGCTCGGCCGATTGCTTCAATCTGGCTGGAGACGCGGCCGTCCACATGGGTTTGTACGGAATCGATCACGAAGTCTCCCCGGTCCAGGGAGGGGTCTTCGGTAACGGAAATAGAGCTGTTCAAGAGGCGCAGGGCAGTGTCGAGTCGGGCGTGGTCGTGGGAGCTGACTCGAACCGTAACGGCCGTCTGTCCCTGCACACGTTTCAACGCAACAGACACAAGGGCGGCGACCAGGTCGGGATCCATTGTGATTTCCCGGTGAATGACTTTCGTCGCCACGGCGAGCGCGAGTTGCACGGCCGCCTTCTCCATGGCTTCCCGCAGGGACTGGTGGGCAGCCGCAAGTTCATGAATACTGCGATCGTAGCGCTGCACCGCGGTCGCCATCATGCGTTCGCCCGTTTGCTTACCGACGCGTTCACCTTCCTTGTAGCCCTGCTCGAACGCCTGCTTTTCCACGTTCATGACGTGATCGTGACCGATGATCTCGGTTCCCGGGCTGCCGCCGGCTGCACCGACGCTTGCAGTGATCCGGACTTTCTTGAGGCGTTCGTCTCCGCGGATAATCCTAGACGACATACTCTTCAGCGCCGCCACCGCCCGTATTAATCACGCCTTCTTCTTCGAGCTTGCGAACCACTTCGACGATTCGCTGCTGCGCTCCGTGAACGTCCTTCATCTTCACCGGCCCCATTATTTCCATTTCCTCCTTCATCATCTCAACGGCGCGGCCGGACATGTTTCGGAAGAACTGTTGCTGTTGGGACTCCGTGGCACCCTTGAGTGCATGGGAGATTGTTTTCTTGTCCACGCGCTGGATGATTTCACGAATGGCTGTGTCGTCGAGCGTTGCGACGTCTTCGAAAATGAACATGAGTTCGCGGATGGAAGTGGCGATCTCCGGTTTGGTCTGATCCATCATCTCGAGAACGGCGCGGCTGCGACGTCGGTCCAGACGGTTGAAGAGTTCCGCCACGGCACGAATACCGCCAAAGGCGTCACTATGTGCATATGTTCCCACGGGCTTGAGCTTCTCCTCCAACACTGAAGAAATTCCTTGAATCACCTCGGGAGTAATCGTCTCCAGACTAGCCATGCGAACAGCAACCTCCGCCTGAATGGCTTCGGGCAAAGAGTCCAACAGCTGCGCTGAAGCTGTTGGCGTCAGGTGTGCCAGGATCAAGGCGATCGTCTGAGGGTGTTCGTTCTGAATGAATTGTGACAGCTGGATCGGATTGAGACGATCGATGGCGGCAAACGCGTTGCCGCTGGTATAACTTGAACTGAGGCGCTCCATGATGCGTTTGGCAGGACCGGCGCCCAGGGTTCGTAAAATAACCTTCTTCGCATAGTCGACGCCGCCCTCGGCCACGTACTTGTTCGCCACGAGCGTCTGGTAGAGGTCTTCCGCGGCCTTTTCAGCCTCGTCGGCGCCTGTCGGGCTGGCGGTGGAGATTGCGCGAGAGATCGCTTCGATTTCCGTTTCGGTCAGATGACGAAGGATTTCGGCCGACGTCTCTTCCCCCAGGAGGACAAAGAGAGTGGCCGCCATTGCGGAATCGCCGTTCATTTGTTCTTCTCGTCATTGAGCCATACGCGAACCAGACGTGCGACAGTCTCGGGATCCTGCTGAGCATGCTCCACGACCCTCTTGCGGATCAGATCCATGCGTGAAGCCTGGGGCAGCGGCAGCAACTCGCGCTCGGCCATGTTGGCATAGGCGTCCTGGTCCGCTGCTGTTCCGCCGTTCTTCATCCGCGCTTCGAGCTGGCGAACGGTCATCGGTGTTTGAGCTCCACCGGCGCGCGGGAGTGCTCCCGAAACGGAACGGCCGGACGCGGCATCCGCCGTTGCCCATCCCTCAGAAAACACCGTCTTCTGAACAGGCCGGATGAACAAAAAGTAGACGAGGACAAAGACAAACGGGACGATCAGGTACCGCAATGCCGTCAGGATCATCGGGCCTTGCTTTTCCAGGAACGTTTGTTCCGTCACTGCCTCTGTTTCGTTGTCGAACGACAGGTTCTCGACGATAAGCTGATCCCCGCGTTCCGGATTGATTGCGATCGCAGCCGACACCAGGTCTTTGTACTTCTTCATCTCGTCGGGAGTTCGCGGCACTGCTTTTGGTTTCGGTCTTGCCTTCGGGCGTCACGTTGTTCGTCTGATTATCCAGGATGACGGCGACGGACAGGCGTTCGACTTTCCCGACCGGATTCGAGATGTGCTCACCGATTTGCTGACTTCGTAGTTGATGACTTCGTTTTGCATCCGTGGCGGAGCAGGCTCGGTGGTCTCTGCACGCCGGAGTGCCCGGCGCCGGCGTTGGCGGAGGCGGTCGTGCGAGGCCCGGCAATTCCGCCGGCGACTTCGTTGCCTCGGCTGCCGTTCTTCCTGCTGTCTCTGCGTGCTGCTTGATGACCACTGCCCTGAGGATCGTATTGTTCGACGGTTTCTTCCACCTGCTGGAAGTTCATCTGCGATTGAGACCTGCGGCCGAACTCTTCCCGCACCCACGGTCGGTTCGAGAATCTGGACAATCTTCGCGGCCATCTCGCGTTTCCATCTTCTGACCGAATTCGAACTGCTGACCCGTCAAGTGAGCTGTCGCGCTATCCGACGTGCGAGAGAAGCTTTCCGCGATAGTCGATCAGCGTGACTTTCTCCGGAGACAAGCCTTTCACGGAACTGGCCACAACATTCACGATTCCCTGCGCGCGCCGACGGCGAAAGGCTGCGTCCGTTTTTCAGCTTCAGAAAGACGGATGCCTTGGTCTGATCGTTCGCTGTTCTGGATACAGCGACTCCGGGCCAGTCACAAGGTGGACACGTGCCGCCGCAACCTCGGCGCAGAGTCATGATGCTTCTGCGCCAACTCGCCTTCAGGGCGCGTTGATAGTTGACCTGCTCCTGAAAGTTCGTCAGCCCGAAGTTGGTACGGTCGAAGATTTCGAAGCCGACGCGTACCGCTCTGGGGCAGGCCCTCGCTGGCAAGCTGGATCCGGACTTCGGACGAATTTGTCGGAGGATACCGGATCATCGTGCCGTCCGTTCGCGAGCTGATACTTCGACGGACATTGAGATCTGCAGCTTCGTCACAATGCTCTGGGCTTCGGCGGGTCGAGGTCGGAATAGAGCGATCTGATATTCCACCGTGATTGACGTAAGTGGACCATAGCCCACATCAGCAACAGCACCAGGCCGGCGGAGAATACCAGTGCCGAGCTTCTGTTGCAGGCTGTAGCGGGCTTGAGAAAGGCCTTGATCTGTGCGAGTGGATTGCGTGACGGGCATTCATATCACTAGACCTGCGACTTCATGATTTCTTGATAGGCAGAACGATTTTGTTGCGAACCTGCATCATGGTTTGAAACGGAAGATCCGCTTTCTCCAGCGCGATCATGACCGAATGCAGGTCCGACTTTTGCTGAGAAATTTCTCCAACTCGCCCTGGAGGCCCTTTCGAGTTGTTGACCTGCTCGATGGCGTCTTTCAGGAAGCTTGCCAAACGAAGCTCCGCCGGCACCCGCTTCTTTGGCGCCGGCCGGTTGCGGCAACGGCTCGCTGAAGATCGTTGTAAACGGAAAAGTCAGCCATGGTTATTTGCCAATCTCCAGAGTCTTGTTGATCATGGATTTGACGATGTTGATCGCCGCCAGATTCGCTTCATAACTGCGGGCGGCGGACAATCAGATTCGCCATTTCTTCCATGGAATTGACGTTCGGATAATCGACGTAGCCGTCTTTATCGGCATCCGGATGTCCGGGTTCGTAGCGGCGGTCGAATGGCCTCGTGTCGTCGGCAGGATATCGCTGACTTCCACGCCGGTTACGCCGCCGCCATGGCGGAATTGAGACGATTCCCCGAAGTAGTTCGGTCTGAAACACGATGTCTTTGCGACGGTAGGCGCCACCCTCGGCGGTCCGGGTTGTTTGCGGAATTCGCCAGATTCCGATGAAGAGATTTCCACACGTTTGCCGTTGCGCTGTGAGACCGCTGGCATTGATGTCGAGTGCGGTGATCAGGTTCATGATGCCTTTCGTCCCTTATCGCGGTCTCACTTCGTTCGATTGCCGCCGTCGTGATCGCCGTTCTCAACGTCCGGATCTTCTGATTCAGGAATTGGATCAAGCGCGACATACTGCAGGCCATTCTTGGTGAGTTCGGTCATTTCCCTGTCGATATCCACGTTGTTGCCGTTCGCTTTTCTCTTCGTCGTCGACTTCATAATATCCCGCAGCTTAGGTGTCTGGTGATCGGTTGAAGGTGCGTCCGAGGACGTCGTTTCCATCGCAAGAGATGCAGCTGCTCGGATGAAGCTGACGTCCTTGGCCTTGTAACCCGGCGTGTCCATGTTTGCCAGGTTGGCCGAGAGGGTTTGCTGCCGCTTTGCCGTCCAGTCCAGCATGTTTTCGATCAGCGGATACAACTTGTCCGCCGACATTCATACGGTGACCTCCTCTTCGACTCGGTACTCGCGGAGCTTGTTGCGCAACGTTCGCAGGGAGATTCCCAGCAGCTTTGAAGCGTGCGTCCGGTTACCGCTGGTTTGATCGAGAGTCGCCATGATGAGCTTGCGCTCCATCTCGCTCGACGGATTGACCGGCATTTATCGACGAAGCTTCCGGACTTTCAACGGCCTGTTCGAACAGGTCCGAAGGGGCGAATCTTCAGTCTGCCGCGCAGTGCAAATGAACGCTGTACGAGGTTTTCGAGTTCCCGAACGTTACCCGGCCATCCGTAGCGGCAAAGCAGCTCGATGGTTTCGTCGTCGATCTTAGGGTCGGTTTCGTTGCCGTAGCGCTTCATGAAGTGCTCGGACGAGTGCCGGGATATCGTCCTTGCGCTCGCGCAGGGGCGGAATGCGCATCGGAACAACGTTCAAACGGAAGTAGAGGTCTTCGCGGAATTGTCCGCGGGCAATCAGCTTTTTCAGGTCCTTGTTCGTTGTGGCGATGACGCGAACCTGGATCGGAATCGGCTTCCTGCCGCCAACCCGGTCTACTTCGTGCTCCTGGAGAACGCGCAAAAGTTTTGCCTGAAGTATCGGGGCCATTTCGCCGATCTCATCGAGCAGGATGGTCCCGTTCTGCGCCAGTTCAAATTTGCCGGGTTTGAAACGTGTTTGCGCCGGTGAAGGCGCCTTTCTCGTAACCGAAGAGTTCGGATTCCAGCAGGCTGTCGGGAAGCGCGGCGCAGTTGACTGCGACAAACGGTCCCTTGGCGTTCGGGCTGTTCTGGTGAATCCAGTGTGCCAGCAATTCCTTCCCCGTGCCGCTTTCCGCCTGCACCAGAACCGTCGCCTGGGTCTTGCCGCTTGTGCCGCAGAAGCCAGAAGAGCGCGCATCGGGCTGTTTTCGCGTAACGAGTTCGGTAGGACTGCGGCGCCCGTCCGTGGCCGGGACTGGCCGAGGCGCTGCTCAGCACTTCATCAAGAGCGTCCTGCGAGAACGGCTTCACCAGAAAGTCGTTGGCGCCGGCCTTGATGGCTTCTACCGCCATGGCCACCGTGCCGAAAGCCGAGAGCACCACCACCGGAAGTGCCGGGATTCGTCCCGCGGACATGTTGAAGCAGCTCGAGGCCGTCCATTCCCGGCATCTTCAAGTCTGTGATGACCGCCTGGACATTCGTATTGTCCAGTTTGGCAGCCGCTTCGATTCCGTTCGAGGCCGTCTCTACGAGGTGACCTTTGCGGCGCAGCGCCGTTTCCAGGGCAGAGAGCATTTGAATGTCGTCATCAACAACCAGCAAGCGGCTCACTCACAACCTCCTTTGATGGCTGCGCCCCTTGCCGGGGGTTTCGCCCTGTCGCGGTCACCCTCCGGGCGGGCTTGCATTCGCATCCGCTCATCCCTGTCGTGGGGAAGATTAATAATGAAACGAGAGCCGCTCTCGGCAGACTCGACGTCAATGCTTCCGTGGTGACTGTCGACAATGCGCTTGACGATGGAGAGTCCCAACCCGCAACCATCGCGGTGGGTCGAAAACATCGGATCGAAGATCTGCGCCACCATGGTTTTCGGAATTCCGGGCCCGTTGTCTTCAACAACGATGGTCACGCCATACCCTGCCCGTTTGCATGCCACCAGCCGAATCGTCCCATCCGTAGGAGTCTCCCGCAGTGCGTTCAACACGAGATTGAGCAGCATCCTGTGCATCAACTCATGATCCGCCACCAGCGCACAGTCAGGATCACAGGCGGCTTCCAGGGAGATCTGCTTCTGCGCGGCAAGGGGCTGAGCCACTGCCAGAATTCCTTCGAGCAGCGTGTTCACCGAAATCCGTTTCGGCGAAGGTACGATCGGCCGGCCAAATTGCAAAACGTTAGTCACGGAGTGGTTCAACAGCCTGACGCTGCGAACAATCTGATCGGCGAACTCGCCATCAAGCATCGACGCGTAAAGCTCGATGCTCGCCAGCGGGTTTCGAATTTCATGAGCCAGCTCCATCGACATCTCCCCCATCACAGCAAGTCGCTCCAGACGCATCCGCTGATCGCGCTCCTGCTCGAGATCCGAAGTGAGAATGCGCACACGGTCCTGAAGCTCACGATATGATTTTTCAAGCGCTTCCGAGGCGCTCTGAAAAGTCAGGACCAGGTCCTTCAATAGATGGTGAGATTCCTCCCGTCGCGCTGTGGCGGCTCTACTCATGCGGGCTCGATATTGCAGCCCACGTACCATCCTACCTACTAGGCAGAATTTGCCGTAAGAGACTGATTTATCGTGGGTGAGGCATGCGGGGAAGGACTCTCCACAACCCCGGAGGACAGATACTTGACACACAGTCCTCCAGGTATTGCCAATATTGCGACACGATCTTGAGGAGAACGAGCGTCAGAAATCCTGACATGTCAATGTTTTGGCGATTCGGGAGAAATGGTAACTCGCCTGCCTAACCCCGAATCGAGTTAGAGGCACTTGGCTTGTGTCAACCACAGGTCACCTGATCGCGCTTGTCCGTAAGAACCTCTGCGGACTGGACCTTGTCGCTTTTATCGGCAAATACCTTGAAGACTTTAGTCTTTTTTTCTTATACTTACCGGACTTGAGCAGGAGACTTTAGAGATGCAAGAGACCAAAGAACAGATCCTGGTGGTGGATGATGAAGAGGATCTCCGTACCGGAATCGTCGAAATATTGACGCTGGAAGGATTTGAGGTGCACGGAGTGGCCTCGGCCGAAGAAGCTCAGGAGATGTTGTCCCAGACCGCGTACGACGTGCTCATCACGGATAACAATCTGCCGGGAAAACAAGGCGTTGAGCTTCTCGAGGAGACTCTGGCACGGTATCCGGAAACAGTTGGAATTGTCATCACCGGGTACGGCACCATTGAAACTGCCGTCCAGGCGATGAAGAAGGGTGCCTACGATTATCTGACCAAGCCGTTCAAACTGGTCGAATTGTCCATCATGGTTCGAAAGGGGCTCAAAGAGCGGCGGCTCCGCTTCGAGAACCAGTATCTGCGCAGCCAGCTGAAGAGCAAATTCTCTTTCGACAACATTATCGGCAGTGGGCGAAGCATGGCCCGGATTTTTGAGCTGGTCGATACCATTGCAGGTCTCAACAGTACGGTATTGATCCAGGGCGAAACGGGAACGGGAAAAGAACTCATCGCGAAGGCGATCCATTTCAACAGTCCGCGCAGGGACCAGAAGATGGTCAGCATCAATTGCGGCGCGATTCCGGAGAATCTACTCGAGTCGGAATTGTTCGGTCATGTCAAAGGCGCTTTCACGGGCGCTGTGCAAACCCGGATCGGCCGCTTTGAACAGGCCCAGGGAGGAACGATCTTCCTTGATGAAATCGGAAACATGCCGCAGGTGCTTCAGGTCAAGCTGCTGCGGGTAATTCAGGAACGTGAATTTGAACGGGTCGGTGGGAACAGTACCATCAAAGTTGACGTTAGAATCGTTGCGGCCACAAGTTCGAATCTCGAGCAGATGGTGAAAGATGGTACCTTCCGGGAAGATCTCTACTATCGCTTGAATGTTATTCCGATCAACCTGCCGCCTCTTCGCGACCGGCGCGAAGACATTCCGCTGCTCGTCCAGAGGTTCAACGCGCAATTCTGCGATATGCACAAGCTGGAGCTGAAAACCATGTCGCCCCAGGTGATCAAGGCGCTGATGGGATACGAGTGGCCCGGCAACGTGCGTCAACTCGAAAACATTGTGGAACGCATGGTGGCGCTAACGGGAAGGCGAACGGCCATCATGCCGCCCGATCTTCCGCCGGAGATTCAAAATCGTGACAGCCTGAACTACGTGCCCATGATCGAGATTCCGGAGGAAGGCATCAATTTCACCAACGTGGTCACGGACATGGAGCGGGAACTGATCCTCCAGAGCCTACGGAAAGCGAACGGCAACAAGAAACTCGCCGCCAAACTGCTCAACTTGAAGCGCACCACCTTAATCGAAAAGATCAAGCGCATCGGCCTGACCGAACATATGGCCTCGGCGACCACAGCGTAAGAATTCGGGAGCGGTGCGGCTCCCACACCGAAGTGTAGTTCGGGACCAAAGCGTCGCCACCGAGTTCGGGGGGAGCGGCACGAGTCGGTTTGCCCTGAATTGGTCTCTGCCTTCCCTTTCCTTGTAGAATCCCGTCAGCTGGCTTCACGGGGGCGCGATTTCGAAATTTCCATGAGGCGCTGGGCGATTAGGTGGAGGGAGTTTCTCATGTCGGTGCAAATCGTCTTTGACCCCATGTATCTGCGGCATGATACCGGGCCAGGACACTTTGAAAGGCCGCAACGGCTCCAATGCATCCTGCAGGCCGTTGCAGAGGACCGCGTCCTGAGCTCGAGAGTACGCCGGATCGCGCCAAAGGCGGCCAGCGAAGAGGACCTCCTGCGCTGTCACGAAGAGGATATGGTCACGGCGGTTCGCGAGCACGTCGAGCGAGGCGGAACGCACCTGGACGCCGACACCCCCGTTTGCACCGAGTCCTTTGCTGTTGCATGCCTGGCTGCCGGCGGGGCGATTACAGCAGTGGACACCGCGATGGCCACGGAAGGCGGCCGCGCTTTCGCGCTGCTTCGGCCGCCGGGCCATCACGCCACGCATCGCCGCCCGATGGGTTTCTGCCTATTCAACAATGCGGCAGTCGCCGCACGCTACGCTCAGGCGGTCCACGGCATCGAGAATGTGCTGATCGTCGATTGGGACGTTCATCATGGAAATGGAACGCAGGACATTTTCTGGAAAGACAACCGGGTGTTCTTTCTTTCGACGCATCAGTCGCCGCATTACCCTGGTACCGGGGACCGCCAGGAGACCGGAGAGGGTAAGGGCGCCGGCTACACGCTGAACATTCCGCTGCCGGCGCGTACCTCCGCGAGGGCGCATCGGCTGGCTTTCAGCGATGCCCTGGCCGATATCGAGCGGCGGTTCCGACCCGATCTCGTAATCATCTCTGCCGGCTTCGATTCGCATCGCGGGGACCCGTTGGGAGATCTCCTGCTGGAGGATTCGGATTATGCGGAGATGACGAAGGATGTGCTGCGGATCGCGGAAAAGCATTCGGGCGGACGGGTGATTGGTCTACTGGAAGGCGGCTACAACCTGGACCTGCTGGGAGGCGCAGTGGCCGCGCACCTGAAGGCTTTATTATGAATCGGAGCGTTGCTACTGTCTCGCGCGGGCAGCGGCTTCCTGCTTGATTTTCCTGGCGTCGGATTCCGTCAGCCAACGTTCCTTCACCAGACGATCCGCAGATTGGGCGACTTTGTCGGTGTAGACCTTTGGAGTCGAATACATCATTCGAAACTTCGCTCTATCGTAGGGCACTTCACGGCCCATTTCGCGACAAACCCCCGGACCCGTGCTATTGGTGAAGTATGTCGCCGCGGGAACTTCAACGTAAGGATTGCGCACTCCCCCGACGCCGTGGCCATTTGCGTCCAAAGTGACAGCGTCACCGCTAACCTGCAGCGGGGCAGCGTGAGGGGCGGAAATTCCTTTTCGAACCCACTGCGTGAGAATCGCGTAGGTGGCGTCGAAGGCGTAACTCATCATTGGCGACGGCATCAACGGAATTTCCGGATCGCACTTCGCTGTGAACGGCCACTCCGGATTGCCTTGCGCAGTGCCGGCTGCAGCGATTTGATCCGGAAAGAGCGGGAAGCCTGCGTAGGCAAACTTATCGATGTGTCCGGCGCCGGCAATTTCATACATGCGAAACTTATCGTCCGCCGCGTCGCTATCCGGACGTCGAAAGGCGACAGCATCCACTACCTCGCCCTGGGCGGCGACCACGATCACGGGCACATCGGTCTTGCGAATTGGGCGGCGAGGGTCGGCAGCGGCAGGCGCAGTCGCGCATTGATTGATCCGCGAGGGGCTGGCCGGACTTTTCAGCAAATAGCCGTCAAAAACCGGCTTGCCGTTCGCCAGTTTCACGTTCGGATGGATGGCGTTGATATAGGTCTGTACATCGCCGCCCTGGGTGGCGAGGTACACGGCTTCCACTCCTAAAGTCCCGAGGGGTCGTCCGACAACTTTGCTCTTCACAATAGCGACGATCTGACTAATGGCGTCCCACCGCAGACCTTCTTCCATGTCTGCCCGGGTCGCAGCGGGAGTACACGGCGCTGCAGACGGATTTGGATAAGACACCGCGGCGTATCGCATCGGATCAAAGGCCCTTAATCCTGCGGCTGCGGCCGGCATCGTTACGCCTATCCACGCGTCGCCATTCTCGACGAAATAATCCCGCGAGTAGCCCCACATCATCGGCCAATCGAAACGCCGGGCCGTGTTCATCAACTCCACAAACACATTGCCGCTAAAACGAGAGGCATCAGCCGGCCGGCGAACGAGGATTCTTGTAGCGTAGGGCGCATTGGGAGTTTTGACACTAAGCGTTCCATCCTCGGCCCAGTCATAGACATTTGCGGAGCCGCTGACAATGAACTCCTCCTCCACGTAGCCTGCCTTGCCCAAATCGAGCGGAACAAGATTTTTGTCCGACGCAAGAAACGGGATTGACGTAGCAGTCGCCGGAATCGGCCCGGTCACTCTGGGGAGGGGAACAACGGCCTGACCCTGGGCGTCAATGCTGATGCACAGAAGTGCGGCGGCGAGCGTTCCAGCCCACGGCTTTCGGAAGATGCTGTTCATGACGCCTCCTCAGGAAAGCCTATTGTAGCCGGAACGCCGATGCGCCGGTATGGACTAGTTGAAGGTGAAGTTGACGGCGATCGTTGTGACGATCTCCACGGGTACCTTGTTCAAGAGAGTCGGCCGGTACCGCCACTGTTTTACCGCGTCGACTGCAGCATCGTTCAACAGCACATTGCCGGAGATCACACGGATCCTTGCCGGATCGATCGTTCCCTCGCGCGTGATCACCGCCTCCAGAAGGACGACACCCTGGGTGTGCGTCTTCCGGGCCAAAACGGGATACACCGGCTGTACCTGGTGAACGAGGTTCGACATCACCACATCGCCACCGCGGGGAACGGGAGTGGCAGGCGCCGTTGCCACCAGGTCCGGCGACTTCGGTGGAACCGGAGGTGGGGCCGGCGGAGGGGGTGGCGGTGCCGGCTGGCGGGAGTCTGGCGGACCCAAAAGCAATCCAAGGTTGGGAGAATTGCCACCACCTCCGATTCCCTGAGAAGGGAAACCCGCAGGACCAGGGATCGGCACGTCCACGACATGCGCGATCTTGTTCGGAATGGCAATCGGCGCAAAAAAGTCTGTAAAGACCGGCGCGGCAGGTGCGGGCGCCGCTTGATTTGCCGCGGGCGCGAGGGCCGTGACCCGGGTGTGCACTTCCGGGGGCCGCAGCGGCTCAAAGATGCTCGTGCGCGGCAACACCTGCCTCTGAAACAGTGGAATCAGAACCAGCACGGCGACAAGGCCGCCGTGAGTGACGACAGGAACGGCGAGAGTAAACGGACCCCTGGAACGAGTGAACGGGCGAGATTCAATCAGGCAATCTTCGAGCATTGTTTCCTCCTCTTGGGATCGCCGTGCTGCAGTGCGTGATCTGCAGGCTTGGACACCAGAGGAGAAACAATGTTCCGTCTATTGCGTCAGCGGTACGGCGTAGTACCCCGTCCGGCTCCTTACGGCCGTGCCTGGACGATCAACCTTGACCTCAAGCTTTCGCCAGGTGCCGTCCTTCGGGGTTGTCGGGTAGTAACTGAGCGTGTATTGCTGGTGCAGCTCTTCGAGAATGAGGGCCGCGATGCTGTCGAGCGCATAGTTGCGTCCCGTGTACATGCGGAACGTCTGGCCGCCGCTGGCGCCGGTCAGTTCGCCGAGCATGTAGAGGTAGACGTGATAGCGCGGCTGCCGCAGCACAAGAGGATCGTTATCGTCATCGTCAATGCCGATGGCGTAAAGCTGCAACTGAGACCGTTTTAACAGGTCGAGCGCCTCGTCCATGTTGATCTTGCTTCGGGTGTCATAGCCGTCCGACACCAGCAGGAGAATGCGCTTGCCATTGTGCGCGCTTTTCATTTCCTGGACGCCTGTCTGCACCGCATCGTAGACCGACGTCTCACCGCCGGAACGAATTCCTCTCAGAGCCTTCTGAACATCTTCGGGGTTCTTCGTAAATTTCTGTCGAACGTCCACATCGTCACTGAAAGTCACCAGGAACATTTCGTCCTGAGGACCGAGAGCGAGGGAGACCTCGCGCACCATCTGCAGCGCCTGCTGAAGCTTGTGCCGCATACTGCCGCTGGTATCCACGAGCACGCCAACGCTCAGATTCGCCAGGCTGTCCTGAGAAAAGAAGGAGAGCTTCTGTTCCACACCGTTCTCGAGCACCTTGAAGTCGTCCTGCTTCAGGCCATCGACGTATCTTCCGCTGCTATCCCGCACGACGGCAGGGATATTCACCATATCCACCGACACGTTCACCCTAACGGGATTGTCGAGGGTGCCCACGGCTGCAGGGGCGGGTTGCTGCTGCGTCGGCTCCTGACCGAAAAGCTGCAGGGAAAGGGTCAGAGTCGCGGCCAGAATTCCGGTAAAGAAGTATTTTCTCAGGTTCATAGCGAATCCATTCTTTGCTCCACTCACAATTTGGGGGGGCGAACGCGCACATTCTATATCCGGGCGACCCCGAATCGCTCAAAGAATTGCGTCAGTGGCCTTCGCGAACAGCATTCCGGTTCCAGGCCGGGATTTCCACGACAAGGTCCACAGAACCGTCAGGAACCGTCTGACAGGAAAGACGGCTGTTTGGCGTCAGACCCGGCGCATGGAGCAACTCGTCCTGCTCCCCGTCGCTCATTTCTGAGGTGCTCTTAAGACCTTGCCGCACAATAACATGGCAGGTCGAGCAGGCACAGACACCACCACAGGAATGATCAATGTCGACGCCGTGGGCCAACGCAATATCCAGGATACTGCCGGGCAATCCGGTGACACCATAGGGGATCTTCTCGGGATCCACCTGCACGGTCACATTCATCGGCTGGAACGTGATCGTGAACTCTTGCGAGGCCGGTTCGGGAACTTCAGCATCAAGGTAAGGATTGGAGCCACCCATCAAATCATTATAATTGCCGGATGGCACGAATACCTTACATCGAATTGGGAACGGCTTCTCCAGAGCAAAAAGAAATTCTGGGAAAGGTCACGCAAAAAACGGGAAAGATCGCCAACATGTGGAAGCTGTTCAGCCACAGCCCGCAAACTCTGGAAGCCTTTCTTCCATTTAACAAGTCCTTGTCCAAAGGCACGCTGGACCCCAAACTGCGCGAGCTTGCTTACGTGAAAGCGTCACAGATCAACGACTGCCGTTATTGCGGCAATGCTCACCGGGCCGGCGGACTGCGGGTCGGAGTAACCGAACAACAACTGCAGGATATCGGGAGCTACGAGTCGAGTTCCGCCTTTTCGGACCTGGAAAAGCTTGTTTTGCAGTACGCGGAAGAGCTGACACGAACGGCAAAATCCAGCGATGGCGTGATGGAGGAGTTGAAGAAACACTTGTCTCCTCGGGACATTGTGGAGTTGAACTTGACCGTGGGGACCGCGAACCTCACGAACCGATTCAACATGTCGTTGATGACGGATCTGGATTGATGCCGAACCGGGCCGGGCGACAATCTGACTTCGCTCAAACGCTGACCACACCGTCTGCTCCTGTTGGTCGCAGCCATCCCAAGGGCACAGCTGTACCAGATTAGACCTCGCCTCCGGCGTGCACTTTCCAGCCGGCCTTTGCACGCCGGAGGCGAGCGAGGAATTTAGCCCGGGGTGTGCGAGCGACAGCGAGCCACCCCGGGTTCAGACTATTAGAAAACCGCACTCCGACAGAGGCCCCGGCAGGGGCCCGGCAGGGGTGCGAGGGTCAAGAGACCACCTCAGGCTTGAGTGTCAGCTAATCCGGTTGAACTCCATTTGGCCTCACGGGGATGGGACAGCACGCTGTGGAGATCGGCCGGGCTGAGTGTCGCGAATTCACCCACGGGCAGCGTACCGAGGGCGAACCCGCCGATGCGAATACGAACGAGTTTGAGCACCGGCCGGTCAATGGCTTCGCACATTCGTCGGACCTGACGGTTTTTACCTTCCGTGATCGTCAGCTCGAACCAGGTGTATTTCTCTGTCCGCCGAACTTCACGAACGCGGGCTGGGCTCGACTCTTCTCCCCGGCCGATATCCAATCCGCAAGCGAGATTAAAGTAGTGATTTACATCCATGGAACCCCTGACCTTCACGTGGTAGGTCTTGGGGATTCTGGAATCCGGATTCAGCAGCCGGTCTCCAAACTCCGTATCGTTGGTGAGAATCAGCAGACCGGACGTGTCCATATCGAGACGTCCAACCGGGAAAACCCAGCGATCGAGTTTCTTCAAGTAGTCGTAAACGGTAGGCCGGTTGCGTGAATCGCCGTGGGAAGTGACAACGCCCGTAGGCTTGTTCAGCGCGATATAGAGTTTCTTTTCGGGCCGAATCGGCTTCCCGTCGAAGTGAATCTTGTCTTTTCCCGTCTCAATCCAGTGGTCGGGATCGCGAACGACTCGCCCATTGACCTTTACACGTCCATCGGCGATCCATTCTCGGGTGGTTGATCGAGAGGCAATACCCGCACGCGACAGGGTGCGGTCCAGCGTGACGCGCGGTTTGGTCACGGAAGGATCCCGATCACCGACAGCATTCGTCCTGCGCGCTTACCTTCCCGCCGATAAGAATAGAAAAGATCGCCACGGCACTGCGTGCAAAGGTTCGAAACCACGATCTGATCCTCCGGAATTCCGGCGGCGATCAACTGCCGCTGGTTTGCCAGAGCCTGGTTGAGATGGGGTTTCGTCCATTCCGGCTTGCGGAGAACTGCGGCTGGATCGTTTATCGCTGCGACAACTTCCTCGCCAACCTCGTAGCAGCACACCGCATTGTGAGGACCGATCACAGCGATCAGGTCATGTGCAGGAATGCCGTAGCTGGCGGCGAGCCGGCCTACCGATTTTTGAGCTATCTGGGAAGCGGTTCCACGCCAGCCCGCATGAATGGCCGCCACCGCGCGGCCGCGGCGATCGGCAATAAGTATCGGAACGCAATCTGCGGTCTGGATGCCCAGCACGGCCCCACCCAGTTGAGTGAGCGCCGCATCCCCTTCAAGAGCTTCGTTGGCTGCACTCGTGTCCGTCATGTCGTGGATGGCGTCCGAATGAATTTGTTTTAGCTTCAGAAGTGGCCAGCCGGGCATTTCCACCGCGGAAAGAAAGCGTGCCCGATTGATTTGAATGGCGGGGTTTTCCGAGCCCAGAGGCCCGAGAGTGAACTCGTTGTGCTCGGCGCGACGGGTGGAAAATCCATGAACGATCCCTGGAATAGCAGCCAGAGCGGGCGAGGAAAGGAGCGTTACATGAGCGATGCGATTTACCTGTAACATGCAGTCATGATTATCGGTATCGGCGTCGACGTGGTCCAAAACGATCGCATCCGCGAGTCCCTGAGGAAATTCGGGCAGCGCTTCATCAATCGAATATATACGGAAATCGAGACCGGCTACTGCAACAACTGCGTCGATCCCGCCATCCACCTGGCAGCCCGTTTCGCCGCCAAGGAGGCCGCATTCAAAGCGCTGGGAACGGGTTGGGCGGCAGGAGTGAAGTGGAAAGACATCGAAGTGCAGCGACTGGGTTCCGGGCAGCCCACGCTGCATCTCTCTGGAGAAGCACTGGCCCGTGCCACGTCCATGGGAGCGACTCGTTTTCACGTCTCACTCACGCACGATCAGCTTGTTTCGTGCGCGGTAGTAATCCTGGAAGGCTAGTGTTCAGCTAGTGTAGCCCGCAGGCCGTCTCCATCCAATCCCGCAATCCTGACCGAAGCCCATTCATTCACAGGCAATTCTCCCGGGACTTTAACCTTTGTAAAGTTTGTACTGAGGGCATCTTCCGGTTGAAGCACCAGAACCTCCAGAGTTTGCCCAACCAACCGCTGCCGGAATTCTTCATTCTTTCGCGCGATGAGTCTCCGCAGTGCCTTTGCTCTGAACTGGGCAACTCGCCGTGGGATATTGAAGTCGAGTGCCGCAGCGACTGTACCGGGACGGGCAGAATACGGGAAAACGTGCAGGTACGTGAGAGGAACCTCTTCGATCAGACGAAGTGTCTCGGAAAACTCCTCATCCGTCTCTCCCGGAAAACCCACCATCACATCCGCGCCTATGGCCGCGTCGGGCGACTTTCTTCGAATGGAATGGATAAGACCGGAGTAGTATTCCGGCTGGTACGGCCGCCTCATTTCCCGCAGGATCCGGCGCGATCCGCTTTGCATCGGAATATGAAAATGACGCGCCATCCGAGGATGGGTGGCGACCAGGTTGACAATATCCGGCGTGACCTCCAAAGGCTCAATCGAGCTGAGCCGCAGGCGCTCCAGCGAAGAAACCTGTTCCAATACCGAGGAGATCAGGTCATGAAGGGAGCTTCGGGTGTCGAGATCCCGCCCATATGTGCCGAGATGAATTCCGGAAAACACCACTTCCTTGTAGCCACGTTCAACAAGCGCAGTTACCTCGCTCAGCACGGCTGCCGGATCGAGACTGCGGCTTCTCCCGCGGACTGAGGGAATAATGCAGAACGAGCAGTTCGCGTTGCACCCATCCTGGATCTTGACGACGGCGCGGGTCCGGCCGGCGGAGCCAGGATGCGTTTCCGGCTTGAGTTCGTCTTCAAGAAAGATATCGCTGCAGAAAATCTCGGCGCGCCCCTCCGGCAGGGCGGGAACGAATTCGGAATCGAGAACCTTGAGGGTCAACTGTCCCACAAGAGGTTTGTGAGAATTTCCCACAACGTGACTGACGCGGGGAAGCGATGCGAGTTCCTGCGGGGCACGCTGCGCATAGCATCCCGTAACGATGACGCGGGCTTCCGGATTTCGCGTGGCGATACGACGGATCATTTGGCGGGCGTCCCGGTCGGCCTCTTCCGTGACGGTGCACGTGTTGACGATGACGACATCGGCCACGAATGGGGATTCTGCGCGAACGGCGGAGTTATCGATCAATTCCTGCTCGATTGCTCCGCCTTCAGACTGCGACGCGCGGCAGCCGAAGTTCGCGACGAAGAAGTTTCGGGATGGCATCAGCCCCTGGAGAGTCCCTTCTTACCAATATCTTTCCGGTAGTCTTTACCCTCGAAGTGTACCATCTCCGCCGCGGCGTAAGCGCGGTCGAGGGCCAATGAAAGAGTTGCAGCGCGCGCCGTTACGTTGAGAACACGTCCGCCTGCCGTATAAATTTTCCCGTCTTCCAACCTGGTGCCTGCGTGATAGATACGAACGCCGTCGAGCCGGGCAGCGGCATCGAGGCCTTCGATTCTTTGACCACTCTCAACCTTTCCCGGATATCCGGATGCGACAAGAACCACGGTAGCCGCGACTTCCGTGGACCATGCGATCGTGCGCGATTCCAGGCGATGGTCTGCCATATCCATGAAGATCTCCAGGAGATCGCTCTTCAGCCGGGGAAGAATCACCTGCGTCTCCGGATCACCGAAACGCGCGTTGTACTCGATGATCTTCGGACCGCCTGGAGTCAGCATCAGACCCGCATAGAGGATGCCGGTAAAGGTTCTCGAGGCCTCCAGTGTCGGACGGATGATGGACGCGATGACGGCGGCGTGTTGATCCCTGGTCAGAATCGTATCGATGGAGTAGGCGCCCATGCCGCCGGTGTTCGGCCCCCGATCCCCGTCGTATCGCCGCTTATGATCCTGAGACACGACCATGGGGTGAAATGCCGTGCCATCGGCGAAGACCAGAAACGATGCTTCTTCGCCCGCCATGAATTCCTCGATGACCAGCCTGGCTCCAGCGTCTCCCATGCTGCGCCGTTCCATGAAATCCCGCACGGCGTCGCGCGCCTGCTCCAGCGTTCGCGCCACGACGACACCTTTTCCGGCAGCAAGCCCATCGGCCTTCACGACGATCGGCGCCGTCACGGTATCGAGATAACGGTAAGCGTCTTGCGGATTCGAGTACTCGTGGAATTCGGCCGTCGGGATCTTGTTCGCCTTGAAAAATCGCTTCGCATGGATTTTGCTGGACTCGAGTCTCGCGTGTTCTGCGGTGGGGCCAATGACCTTCAGGCCCTTGTTGCGGAAAAGATCGACGATGCCCCGGCTCAGTGGGACCTCCGGCCCCACGAATGTCAGATCGATGCGCTCGGTTTCAGCAAAAGCGGCGAGGGCCTGAATGTCATCCGCGGGGATGGGGATCAGGAGAGCCTGCGCCGCAATGCCGCCGTTTCCGGGCGCGGCGTAGATTTTCCCGATGTTAGGGTTCTGAGCAAGCGCATCGACAACGGCGTGCTCTCTCCCACCCGATCCGACAACAAGCACCTTCATCGCACAGGGACTCGAATCGTCGTCAGGACTTCGTTGAGCGCGCCGCTGCGGTAGCCTTGAACATCAACGGCAACAAACTGGAAACCAAGACGCTTGAATTCCCGGCCGATTGCGTCAAACATCTCGACGTTCAAGGCTCGCGGCAATTCATCGCGGGCGAACTCCAGCCTGGCAACTTCGCCATGGTGACGCACGCGGAACTGGCGAAAACCCAGGCCACGAAGAATCTCTTCGCCTCGGTCGATCATGCGCAACTTCTCGACGGTCACAGAGGCGCCGTATGGGATTCGAGAGGACAGACAGGCCGATGCGGGCTGATCCCAGGTTGGAAGCCCCTGCTGCCGCGAAAGCTCGCGAATTTCTTCCTTGCGCAGGCCCACCTCAATTAAGGGGCTGCGGATCTCCAGCTCTGCCCCCGCCTGGCGACCCGGCCGATAATCACCGGTATCGTCAAGGTTGTTGCCGTCGACGACAACACGGAAGCTGCGCGAGGCGGCCATCCGTTGAAGCAGCGAGTACAGCTCGTGCTTGCAGAAATAGCAGCGGTTGTTCGGGTTGGCGGTATAATTCGCGTTCTGCATTTCATCGGAAGCGATGAATTCATGACAAAACCCATAGGTCTTAACCAAATCAAGGGCAATGTTACGCTGGTGAGTGGGATAACTCGGGCTTTCCGCGGTGACGGCCAAGGCCGCCGGCCCAAGTTCCTGGTGCGCAATCAGGGCGAGATATGCGCTATCGACGCCACCGCTGAAGGCAACGATGCAGGAACCCATACTCCGCAAGATGGCACGCAGTTCACGTTCTTTTTCCTGTAACATCCAAGGATAATTGTAGCTGAACCTCTTGACAAAAAGACGCTGAACTCCAAATATTAGCCCATAGGTATGCAGGCGACTCTGTTACTGAACGCATCATACGAGCCCCTTCGGATTATTTCGTGGAAAAAGGCTCTGACGTTGTTCTTCGCCGGCAAAGTGGAAATCGTTGAAGAACATGACGCGCAGATCCATTCGATCACGTTCTCGATCAAACTGCCCTCCATCATCAGACTGCTGAGATACGTCCGAGTCAAGAATCAGAACAAGGTGAAGTTTTCGCGGGCGAACATCTACGCTCGCGACGACTATACATGTCAGTACTGCGCAAAGAAATTCCCGTCTGAGGACCTGACGTTCGACCACGTGATTCCGGTTGCGCGCGGCGGTCAGAAGAAGTGGGATAACATTGTTGCTGCGTGCTTCCGCTGCAATCACAGGAAGGGCGGCCGCACTCCGGAGGAAGCAGGGATGCGCCTGGTGCGTCAACCGGCCGAGCCGCCATGGCTGCCTGCGTTTCATGCAACATTCCGCCTGAAGTCACCTCCGGAAAGCTGGCGTGACTACCTTTACTGGAATATCGAGCTGGATATCTAAGACAGGCGGGAGTTTAGATCGGCTACCTGCTGGTCATAGCCCCCGGTCCCTGGATTTCCCCCTCTGATTCTCCCCCTAATTCCGTCCACCTGCATCTCCTTCGCGTTATCATAATCCGATGAGCCTCCAGGACCGGATCCAGTCCGATATAGCGAACGCCATGCGCAGCAAGGAAACATTGAAGCTGGGCGTGTTGCGAATGATGAAAACGGCCGTCAAAAACAAGGAAATCGAAAAAATGAAGCCGCTTGAAGAGCCGGAGGTTCTCGCGGTTTTCAATTCGCTCGTCAAACAGCGAAAGGACTCCATCGAGCAATTTCGAAACGGGGGCCGGGAAGAACTGGCCCGGAAGGAAGAAGCGGAGATTCTGGTCATAGAACAGTACTTGCCGGCAGGAGCGTCGGAAGACGATATTCGCCGCGCAATCGAAGAAGCGATTCACGAAACGGGGGCCGCTTCCCCCAAAGACATGGGTAAGGTTATGAAAGCTACACTGGGAAAGCTTGCCGGCAAAACGGCCGACGGCTCCAAAGTGAGTCAGATGGTAAAGGAGAAGCTGGCCTAGCGCCTTTACACGACATGGAAGATAGTTTCATCGTTACCTCAAGAGTGCCGGACGTCCGGGTGGAGGATTTCACATCGTTCATCGCGCCCGATGTAAGGGTGGAACAGTTCGTTTCCTACCATACAGAGGTACCTCGCCGGGGCGGCAAGGCACGGGAGTGGACCGAGAGCCTGCTCAGCACGATCGTTTTCGTCATTATCTTTACAAGTTTTGTGGCTCAGGCGACGCAGGTGCCAACGGCATCCATGGTTCCGACGATCTTTGTCGGCGACCATTTCTTCCTGGACAAGATTGCATTCCCCGGCAATTTTCCGCAGTTCGTGCGCAATTGGCTGCCGCAGCGCACCATTCACAGGGGTGACATCATCGCCTTTCGACCGCCCCCGAAGGCAAATATGACCACGCCATTCGTAAAGCGGGTTATCGGGATTCCCGGGGATACGATTGAGGTTCGAGACAAAGTTGTCTATTTGAACGGCAAGAGGCAGGACGAGCCCTACAAGATCCACGTCAACTCTCCGACCAGCGTAGAAATCCCCGGCGATAACTTCGGTCCTGAAACCGTTCCGCCCGACCAGTTCTTCGTAATGGGGGACAACCGGGACAACAGTAACGACAGCCGTTTCTGGGGTTTTGTCGATCGATACAGCATTATCGGCAAACCGCTGTTCGTCTACTGGTCCTACGACAGTGACAGTCCCTACGAAGGCGGGGAGCGGTCCTGGGCGTCGATTGCTGCCGACTATGTTTCGGTGGCAGAACACTTCTTTAGTCGAACTCGCTGGTTTCGTTTTGGAACAATGGTGAAGTGAAAGAGTGGCCGCGAATGAATCCCGCGCCGAGCGTCGCGCGACGGCGCGACCTCAGGGACAGGGGTGGCCAGTTGAAGAATGGTGAACAATGGTGAACAAATGATGCGAATCCGCAAAGCTGTCTTTCCCGCCGCCGGGCTTGGCACCCGTTTTCTTCCCGCAACAAAGGCCCAACCCAAGGAGATGCTCGCGCTTGTCGACAAGCCGCTTATCCAATATGTCATTGAGGAGGCGGTGGATTCCGGGGTGAAGAACATCGTCATCATCACCGGCCGCGGAAAGAATGCCATCGAGGATCACTTCGACGTGTCGTGGGAGCTGGAGCAGGTACTCTCAGCTCGCGGGAAGAAGGATGTTCTGACCGAGATGCGGCGAATCTCCAACATGGTCAATGTGACCTACGTCCGGCAGAAGGAAGCGCTCGGTCTGGGGCACGCGGTTCTCATGTCAAGGGAAGCGGTCGGCGCGGAGCCCTTTGCGGTAATGCTGGGGGACGACATCATCGATTCGCCTGTTCCGTGTATTGGCAGCATGGTCGGCTTGTTCGAAAAGCTGCAGGCGTCGATCATCGCGACGTGCGAGGTGCCGAAAAGCCAGATTTCCTCTTACGGAGTCATTCGGGGAACGCCGGTGGAAGGTTTCGGCGGCCGAGTTTACCGCGTACAGGACGTTGTGGAAAAGCCTCGCGCGGACGAGGCTCCCTCAAATCTCGCGATCATCGGGCGGTACATCCTCACGCCGCAGATCTTCAGCATTCTCGACAACACTGCTCGCGGCGCGGGAGGAGAGATCCAGCTCACCGACGGCATTCGTCAACTCCTCGAACAACAACCCGTGTACGCGTACATGATCGAGGGCACGCGTCATGACGCGGGTGACAAGCTGGGATTTCTGAAGGCGACTGTGGAGTTCGCTTTGAAGCGAACCGGTTTGGGCGACGAGTTTCGAAGCTATTTGAAACAACTCAAGCTGTAGCGTCACCGCTGTTGCATGGGTGCGCTCTTTATCGTCGCCACGCCAATCGGGAATCTTTCCGACATCAGCACGCGTGCGCTCGAGACGCTGCGCAGCGCCGATCTGATCGCCTGCGAAGACACCCGCCACACGGCGAAGCTGCTCCACCACTTCGGTATTCAGAAACCCCTCGCCAGCTACCACGACTTCAACGAGCAAAAAAAGGCCGCCGAGTTGGGGAGAAGGATTCAGGAAGGCCTGAAGGTCGCTCTGGTTTCGGATGCAGGGACTCCGGCGATTTCGGATCCCGGCTTCCGGATCGTTCGTTTTTGCCGGGAAAACGCTGTGGACGTCTTCGCCATCCCTGGTGCCAATGCCGCAGTTGCCGCGCTTTCGGTCTCCGGTTTGCCGTCCGACGAATTTTTCTTTGCCGGATTCCTTCCCTCTAAAAGGAGGGCCCGGCGCGAGAAACTGGAGTCGCTGCGTTCTCTCCGTTCCACCTTAGTCTTCTATGAAGCGCCCCACCGCATCGAGGAAGCAATGGAGGACATGGCGCAGATCCTGGGCGATCGTGAGGCGTGCATCTCCCGTGAACTCACGAAGGTTCACGAAGAGTCTCTGTTTGGGAAGCTCTCCGAAATTCGCGGTAGAATCAAACCTCTCGGCGAGTTTGTCGTCGTGGTGTGCGGCAACCGGGGGCAGGATCAGTCCGAAGCGAGGGTCCCGCTGACACGCGAATCCGTGCTAAAAACCCTCGGCATCTCCCGCAACGAGCTCTACGATCTGTTTTTCAAGAAAAATTGAGACTCCCTGTTTGCAGGGCTCCGGACGGGAAACAGGAAAGCTGGAGAGTTTCTCGTACCCGGTAGACGCACCTGACAGCCGCTGCTGCTATGATGCAACCCGTGTGCGCCGCAAGCTCCAGTCCGTGCCTTGAATGCAGCGCCGCCTTGCCGCCGGACGCCAGATTTTGTTCGGCTTGCGGTGCGCGCGTTCCGGCAGGAGTTCCCGCAGAGCCGGGAGATCCGCTACGGGAAACCCTGGAGAAGGTGATTGGCTTCCAGTATCGGATAGAGCGGCTGTTGGGACGCGGAGGAATGGGCGCCGTTTATCTGGCACATGAACTCGCGCTCGATCGCGACGTGGCCATCAAGGTGCTTCCGCCGGAACATGCCAGCACGCCGCAAATGCGCGAACGCTTCCGGCGGGAAGCGCGCACTGCCGCGCGACTCAACCATCCGCACATTGTGCCCTTGTACACCTTCGGCGAAGTTTCCGGGATTGTATACTTCGTCATGGGATTCGTGGCAGGGGAATCGCTCGCCATGCGCTTGCAGCGCGCCGGGCCTTACGAACCCGAAGAAGCACGCACCTTCCTTGTGGCGCTCTGCGACGCGCTCGACTACGCGCACCGCCAGGGGGTCGTGCATCGGGACATCAAACCCGACAATATTCTGATCGATGCCGGTTCCGACTCTCCCCTTCTCACCGACTTCGGCATCGCGAAACCTGCGTTCGCGGAACGTGAACTGACTTTGACCGGGCAGCTGATCGGAACGCCCCACTACATGTCTCCGGAACAGGCTCGTGGCCACCCCGGCGTGGATGCGAGGTCCGATCTCTACTCGCTGGGAGTCGTGGCTTACGAGATGGTTTCCGGAAGGCCTCCATTCGATTCCGATACGGTGCTTGAAACGCTGGCCGAACGTCTGACGCAAGATGCGAGGCCGGTATCCGCCGCAGTCGTCGATCTTCCTTCCGACATCGCCCTTGCAATCGATCGCTGCCTGCAACGCGACGCAGACAAGCGCTGGCCGGATGCCAGGAGTCTACGTGAGACGTTGCAGCCCACTGATGAACAAAGCGAGGACTCTTTCCCCGCCAGGGCTCTTCGAATCGGCGTGACCATCGAAACACTCAGCGTGGTTCTCTTTGCATATTTGTCACTCTATGCAGCCGTGAGTGCCGACTTCATTCTTCCTTTGAGAGGCATAGGAATGCTTATTGGCACAAGCGTCCCGGCAGCGTTCCTCGCAATCATCGGGATTCTTGGCCTCCGATCGGAAGGTCTAAGCCCCAGGGTCATCCTGAAGAAGCCTTTCGAGCAGCCCCGGTGGTGGCGATCGTGGTATCCACAATCTTTACGGCGCCGAGGAGATATTTGGCATCGCCTGCCGGCGGAGGTTCGCCGATTTCGAACCTGCCGCGGCATCCTGCAGATCTATGGGCTGGGCATTCTCCTTCCTCTGCAGGTGATCCTTCGCCGGTCCACGCTGGACTTGCTGGTGTTGTGGTCCATCATGGTTGCCGCGTTGGTTTGGGTGTTTGCGGAGCGCCAAAAAGCCACCCGCTTTGTCCTTGAAAAGACGAACGCTACTCGGGAGGAAGCATCCGCCTTGCTGACAACTCCAACCTGGGGAGTTTCCGTGTGGCGGCGGGCGCCGGCTTCCCGGCTGTTTGGCGGCCGGACCCCGCGTCCACAAGCTGCAAAACCGTCCACTCCGTCGGAAACGGAACTCCCTGCTTCGGAGCGTCCAACGCGTCTATGAGAAAGAGGGACGGTGGTAAGAACGAGTTCTTACCACCGTCCCTCATCCATCAGAACGTGAGACGGATCTGACCCTGGAAATTTCGCTGGACTGGAGGGCCGGCGAAAGTTGCAGCGCCCTTGCCCGCGATTTGGCCGAACGGCGTTGCGCCGACGGTAAAATTCGGAGAGTTGAGCTGCGGATGATTCAGGATGTTCGTGGCATCCACCCGGAGCGATAACTGCTTGCGCTCCGTGATGCCGGAACGATTTCTGGACGTTCCCATCCAGGAAGAATGTGCCGAAGGAGTCCAGCGTACGGCTCCCGAGCGTTCCGATTTCTCCGGGTTTGGGATTGACCAGTACGTGGACCACAGATGATCCGTCCGCCAGCACAATGGCGCCGGGCGTATTGGCGGGGACTTTCATGGCAAGCGAGTTGAGCGTACAGAATCCGGCCAGCGACGGGGCGACCAAGCGTGGAATCGGAACATTGGGGATCACGTTGGGTGACGTACTTATCTCCAAAAAAGGTTCCGGTGTCTGCCGTCCCATTCGGCTTTGCCTTTCGGGATTTCCCACAATGGGCTTGCCACCGAGAAGCGCGGGTTGCCGTATCGCATCGTTCCGGCGCCGCCGATGCTGACGGGCTGCGCCCGTGCCCATGTTCAGAATGAAACTCGTCTGCCATCCTTCGATAAGCCGCGCGACCCAGCCGGATGCGCCGGAGAAAAGGAGTTTGCCGGGCCCGACCGGCAGCTCGAAGGTGCCGTTTGCGCGCAGACTATGCAGGCTCTCGACACCGCGAACGCGGTCCAGATCCCGATTAATGGATCCGTATAGGCGGAGCCGCCAGTCGAGCCCGCGATTGGCGATTCCGGGACCTGTGCCCCTCTAAGCTGCATCGATTTCGCCCAACTGTAGGTGGTCTGGACGGAGAAACCCATCGTCGGCCGCAAGGTATAGGAAACCTGCAGCCCATGGTAATTACTGCGGGCCAGATTGCCGATGTACGTGGCGCCGTTCAGTTGAGGATTGGCGGTCAGGTAGTTCTCCGGGAAGCAACGCGTGACGGGAGATGTCAGGCCCATCGCCAGGCGATCGCAACCGTTGTGCAGGACCGAAAACGCCGGGCCCGGAGTCAGGCCTGTGATTCCAGAAGCGCCGGAGGCGATCGTGGAGGTCGATCAATGAGTTCGCAACTGCCAGAAAATTGCCGTTGGCGAGATTGGCTCGGTGGCGGTGCTCTGACGTAGTTGTTCCGATCCCCGGCTGGTCGTTCCATTGACCACAGGGACCGAGGCCGGAACGCCGCTCAGGCGGATGCCCGCGAACATCTGATCGAACAGCGGATCGTTGCCGCCCGCGCGGGTGACTTCCAGAGCGTGGAACAGTTCCGGGTTATACATCACAGTGGACAGGTTGAGATCCATACCGCCTAGTTGTTTTCGCGCGAGCGTTCCGACGTAGCGGACGTCCAGAGTCGAGGTTCGGCGTGAGGGAGCGCGTTACCGAAAGCGTCAGGTTCTGGACATACGGATTCGAAAGATTTGGATCATAAGCGGCGAAGGAAGCGCCCCTGGCATAGACCGGAGTGGCCAATCCAGGCGCAACGGCGGGTCTTCGCGGCACGAGCGTCGCGAGATCGCTGAAGTTGACGGCGCGGGTGGCGATGATCGACGCGATGTCCGCATCGGTGACGGCGCCGTCTGATCCCGCGTATTGCCGGCAGACGCAACGGCGCGAGGACGTCTTCCCGGATCGCATATTCGCTGGTACTGGATCGAGTAGCCTCCGCGCACCGTGGTCTTTCCTGCTCCAAACCATGGAACCTGCCAGGCAAAACCCACTGCCGGACCAAAATTGGCTTCGATTGCGAGGAATAACGGTCTTGTCCGGATTGGTGGTGTCCGGTCCGACGAATTCGAAGGGTGGTCATCGTATTCGGGTCGCAGGTGGAGACAGGAAGCAACGGCGACTGTCTCACGCCGGGCTTGACAATCCAACGGGACGTGCGCCCGCGGGCAGCGCGTTTGCCATAGTTGGTGAGGAACAGATTGCCCGGCTGCAGCCAATTATCGAACAACTTCCCTCCGGCGCCCCGGCTGGCGCCGAACATTCCGTTCCCGAGATCGTCAAGAGACACCGTCAACCCAGAGCCGAGATACGGGGGCGAGAAATACTCATAGCGCAAACCCAGGTTCAACGTGAGGTCGCTTATTGAGCTTGTAATCATCCTTTGCGAAGAACGCATAGTCGGTTGAATACATGGACCGGTAGCGGTTAGTCCCTGTGGTGATGTCCTGCCAGCCCGCGATGCCCGCATCCTTGTTCGCCTGGCTCTCAATCCAATATGGCGTGTTCAGACTGCCGATGGAATCGGTCAGGAGATAGGCCAGGTTGGCGGCGAGAGCGCGGGACGTTGAGCGAAAGATGTTGCCGGCAGTGGCATAGGTTTGTCCATCCGGCAGCAGCGTCGTCCCTAATGTGAGGAGTGCCGGTGCCTGCGGTTTCAGTCGCGAAGGGACTCTGCGTCGCCGTGCCGCCGAGGTTGCCGAAGGGCGCGTTGACATAGGGCTGAAATGCGTATCCGTTCGTTCGCGGAAACCGAAGGTCGCCGCCGAACTTGAATGCGTGTTTCCCGTGACTCCAACTGAGGTTGTCCGAGTATTCGTACAGAGGGTCATTCAACAGGTTCGGAATGATGACCGGGCAATTCAGGCGCATTCCCATCGGGCCGCCGTCGAATACAAGTTCGGTGGGGCCAGTTCCGAAAACCGCACAACCGCTTTGCGGGCGGACGAGGACCGGGTACGGAGTCGTACCGCCGGGTCTGACACCTCCCTGTCCGAGAAACTGTAGCGCGTAGTTGCGGATGTTGCTGTCGGCCATTTCCCAGGGTGGAATCTGTGAGCCTTTGTTGATGTGGTATCCGAACCGCGCTTCGTTGAGCAGCGTGGGACTCAGCGTCGATGTGACGCCGACGTTCACGATCTGAGGCCGCCGATAGGAGAGCCCTTCAACCCCGTCGGGCCACTCGCCGCGCAGGACGACGTTATCGTCCATTTGCGTGCTCCAGCTTCCGTTGATGCGGTGGTTCGTGAGGTTGTGATCGACCTTGATGTTGAATTGTTTGCGATTGGAATAGGGGTCGTTTCCAATCAACGTTTCGTTATAGAAGGTCGGATCGCCGATTCTGCGCGTCAGCAGCCACGAATGGACTCCCATGGTGAGGCCATCGCCGTTGGTGTTGAAAAAGTTGTTCGGTTCCGGCATTGCAGCCAGCGTTTTGGCGAAATATCCGCCTGTATCAAATGTCCCGGGCCGCTTCGGCGTCCCACGACGACCCGCCTGGAGACATCGCCAATCCGGTGTAGGCGTTGCCGGCGCTGTCGACGCCGCTGGGGCAATCCGCCTGCGAGAACGGGCTTCCGTCCGTTTTCACCGTTCCAAACACGCTGAAACAAATCAAGCGGCCGGTATACGGCGTGCCATCCGGCCATGAGGGCGGCCGAAGCGGTTTCCCTGCGAAATCGACGGAAGCGATGGTCGGGTTGGTCTGACCGGCTGCGGTCGTGAAACTGGTGGGGTTGTTGATCGGATCCGCACTGCGGCCGACCCATCCTTCCCAGAAGCGGAAAATCCCCTGCTTCGCTTCTTTTGTGAGCACGTGAGCATCGACTGTCGCGCGCAAGTAGGAGATGTTCTGGTCCCACAATGCATAGAAGAACGTTTTGTTCTTCACGATGGGCCCGCCGTAGCTCACCGTGTACTCGTGAACGTTTCTCCAGTTCGGCGCCAGAGGAGACCACGCGCCGGTCCGCGGATCGACTTGCCGGTTGTTGTTCCACGTGTTCGCATTTAGCGCCGTGTTCTGGACGTTCCACACCGCGGCGCCACTGAACTTATTGGTTCCCGATCGCGTCTGGATCTGAATTTGAGAGTTGCCTCGTCCCAGTTCCGCATCCACGGGCGACAGGATAAGCCGCATTTCTCCGACCAGATCGGGGTTGATGGTGGTCGGCGACATCACGCCGGTGCTGCCGCCGTGCGGAATCGATACGCCGGCCGTGACATCCCCTGCCGCCGAGAATCGTGTATCGTTCGTGGTCAGGCCGTCGCGCGTCACATTGACCGAGTTCAGATCCAGGCCGTTAACCGTCTCTAACTGCGGGCCGAAAAGCGCCAGGTCCCGAAGAAGTGCTGCCCCGCAGACCGGGGAGGACACTCAGAAGGCTGAGCACATTGTTTCCCACAATCGGAAGGTTGTTGATTCTGGATTCGTTCAGAACATCGCCGACGGAGGCGGAGCTGGCCGCGATGGCATTCAGCGGATCAGCGGACACTTCGATGGTTGTTTGGGCCGTGGCCAATTCCAACTGGAAGTTACGCCGGACCGCTATGGGTCCGAGGTCGATGCCGGTAAAGGTCGTCGTCTTAAACCCAGGCAGCGCGGCGCTCACCGAATACGAGCGTCCTGGCTGAAGGCTGGGAAACGAATAGGCGCCGGATTCATTTGTGACCGTCGTTGTTTTAACGCCGGTATTGGGTGTTGGTTGCCGTAATCGTGACGCCCGGAATCAGCGCTCCGCTGGGGTCCGTCACAACGCCCCCCAATTGGGCATTTTGCCCAAACGCGAACACTGCCAGAAATGGAATGATCAATAGAGCAATCAGCAGGTGAGTGCGCATTGTGAAGTTCCCCCTGAAATGTCCGACAGGGAGTCTGCAGGAGACCTGAAGCTCCCTGTTCAGCTGGATGATTCGTAATCTTGAGGCAGTGTATATATCAGCCTTCAAAACCTGTCAAAAGCAAAGTGAAAATTTCGCACCAGATTGGGAGCGGCTCTCGGTGCAACGCCGCGGTCGCGCCGGCTGGTGATTGGACCAGGCTGCGGCAAAGGCGAAAGAAGCAGTAAGCTATACTTCGCGAAACCGCGTCGCACACGAGCGCTGTGCAGACGCGGTCGCAGACTCAACGCTACAAAAGAGGTCACGCATGAGATTCCTGTTTGCGTTTGCTTTCTTCGCCGCGTTTACAGTCTCGGGGGACGTGTCGGCTGTCCGCTTTCCGGAGAACCCGTTGTTGACATTGAAGTCCTCGCCCACGATCGGCGACAACATCAATGGTCCAAGCGTGATCAAGGTTCCCGATTGGGTTCCCAACAAGCTGGGCAAGTACTACATGTATTTCGCGCATCATCGCGGGATGTACATCCGCCTTGCCTATGCGGATTCGCTGCATGGGCCGTGGAAGATTTATGAGCCCGGCGTGCTGAATGTTTCCGAAACTGCGTTTTATCGCCCCCAACCCGATCCGGACGCGGAAATATATGGCGTGTACACCCATGTGGCTTCGCCCGAGGTCTACGTTGACGAAGCGAACCGGCGACTGATCATGTGGGTGCACGGCCAATTTTCGGACGGCAGGAAGTGGCCGGAGGATCCGCAGGAGGCCCACGCGTGGCTGCGGCAGAACGGCTATTCGCAAAACACGCAGGTCACGGTTTCGACGGATGGGCTCCACTTCAAGGCGCAGCCCGCCATCACAAGCGATCCTTATCTGCGGGTCTTCGAATACAACGGCGAGTTCTACGGGATTGTGCGCCTTGGCCGCCTGGTTCACTCTTCGGATCCGCTGAAGAAGTTCGAGGCGGGGCCCAGCCCGTTCCGCGACACTCCTTACAACAATAAGGTTCGCCACGTCGCGCTCTTCAGGGATGGCGACACGCTCCACATCTTTCTGTCTGTTATTGGTGCGGCGCCCGAAAAGATTGTCCACACGACCATGTCGCTCAAAGGAGATTGGAAGGAGTGGAAGGTGGGCGCCTTCGACGACGTCCTGAGTCCGGAGGCGCGCTATGAGTGCCCCGACTGGCCGGTTCGCCCTTCCGAGGTTGGAGAGATATACGGGGCTGCGCGACAGTTGCGCGATCCAGCCGTGTATGTCGAAAGTGGCAGGATCACGCTCTTTTACACCGTGTGCGGGGAGCAAGGCGTTGCGGCCGCCGACCTCCAGCTTTCGAAATGATCTGTCGAGACAGGCAAATTGGGTACGGTCAGGACGCGCCATTAACCGAATCGTTTTGCAGTGCTGCTATCGTCTGCTTCACCGTTGATCGCACAGTCGTCCAGCGGCATCGACGGAACGTTCACAATCATTCATCCCTCTGCCGCAGTCGGGCTTTTTTCGATGCCGGTGGGCTCAGCCGGTTTGCCGAATGGTCTCAATCCTCTGAATGCCGCCTTCAGTGACGATGAGATCCAGCGGGATGTCTGTCGGTTGCGGATGAATGGTCTCCAGTCTGGCGAGTTCGAAACCGATGCCGATGGTCCGGGGAGAAGAACCCATGGAAGCGAGGGTGATGTCGTAGTATCCGGCTCCGTAGCCAAGACGAAAATTCTTCGCATCGAAGCCAACCAGCGGAAGGATCATCACTTCCGGTTGCACGGGAATCCGGACCCGTGGAATGGGAATGCCGTAGACGCCGGAGTCCATTTCCATATCGGGAGTCCATCGGAGGAACTCCAAGGGGGAAAGTTTCCTGACGACGGTGGGCAATGCGGTCGTCCAACCCCTGATTCTCAGGCGTTCCATCACCCCGCGAAGATCCACTTCGTTCTTGAAAGGCCAGTAGGCGCTGAGGGCGCAAGGCGGAAAGTCGCGGAGGATCTCTTCAAGCAGCGCTTCGATCCTCAGGCTTGCCCGCCGATGTTCTTCCTCGGAGATTGCTGCGCGTTGCCGGATAAGGCGGTCGCGGGTTTCACGCCGCCACGCTGCAACGTCCACAATTCTAGAATAGGCCGACGATTCGGCCCTCCGGCGTGACGTCGATGTTGTTGGCCGCCGGAACCTTTGGCAGACCGGGCATTGTCATGATATCCCCGCAGATGGCGACGACGAATTCTGCGCCCGCAGACAGCCGCACCTCGCGAATGGGCACGACGTGGTTGGCAGGCGGAGCGCCCTTCAAGCCAGGGTCGGTGGAAAAGCTGTACTGGGTTTTGGCGATGCAGATCGGGAAATTGCCATAGCCCTGCTCCTGTAGTTCCTTAAAGCGATCGCGAACTTTCTGGTCGGCGATGATATCTTCCGCGCCGTAAATTTCGCGGGCAATCGTTTGCGCCTTCTTCCACAGGGACAGGTCGTCGGGATACAGCGTCCGAAACCCTGACGGCCGGGTTTCAATAGTTTTGATCACGGCGTTTGCCAGGTCTGTAGCACCGGCGCCGCCACGAGCCCAGTGGTCCGACACGACGCACTCTGTTCCAGCGCCGGCACACATCGCCTTTAAAGCAGCCATCTCTCCAGGGGTATCTTTGCTGAATCGATTGACGCAAACGACAACGGGAACACCGAACTTCTTCATATTGGCCAGATGGTGACTGAGATTCGCAAAACCTCTCTCAACCGCCGCCACGTCTTCGGCGCCGAGCGACGCCTTGGCAACGCCACCGTGCATCTTCAGGGCCCGAACCGTGGCCACGACGACCGCGCAATCGGGCTTCAGTCCCGCTTTGCGGCATTTGATGTCCATGAACTTCTCGGCCCCAAGGTCGGCCCCAAATCCTGCCTCGGTCACGACATAATCGGCCAGCTTGAGGGCCGATTTGGTCGCGATAACCGAATTGCAGCCGTGCGCAATGTTTGCGAACGGGCCGCCATGAATGATCGCGGGGTTGTTTTCGATCGTCTGAACGAGATTGGGAGCGAACGCATCCTTCAGCAGGGCGGTCATTGCGCCGGCGGCCTGGAGCTCCGCAGCACGGACGTACTTCTTGTCGCGCGTTTGAGCCACGATCATATTGCCCAACCGGCGTTTGAGGTCTGCAATGTCTTCCGAAAGGCAGAACACGGCCATGACTTCGGAAGCCGCAGTGATGTCGAAACCATCCTGGCGTGGGAACCCGTTACCGACGCCGCCGAGCGCCACGTTGATCTCGCGCAGGGCGCGCTCATTCATATCCATTGCCCGACGCCAAAGGATGCGTCGAACGTCGATGCCCAGGCTGTTTCCGGAATAGATGTGGTTGTCCATCAGCGCCGCAAGCAGGTTGTTGGCAACGCCTATCGCATGGAAGTCGCCCGTGAAATGCAGGTTGATGTCTTCCATTGGCACCACCTGGGCATAGCCACCACCGGCGGCTCCGCCTTTCATTCCGAACGAGGGTCCAAGACTGGGTTCGCGCAGGCAGATGATCGCGCGTTTCCCCACTTTGTTCAGTGCGTCGCCAAGGCCTACGGTTGTCGTCGTCTTGCCTTCCCCGGCGGGGGTCGGCGTAATCGCCGTCACGAGGATCAGCTTGCCGTTAGGCCGGCCGGCCAGGGACCTCAGATAATCGAGCGAAATCTTCGCTTTATGATGCCCGTAGAGGAGCAGATCCCCCGGGGGAATGCCGAGCTTTTCTCCAGCAACCTCCAGAATGGGGCGTATCGGAGCCTCTTGGGCAATCTGAATGTCGGACTTAGGTGAAGTATGTTGGTCGTGCATCAACCCACGAGCCTAACACAGAATTCAGAGGAGCGTTTCATCCAAGGCGGCAGGCGAGCGGATTTCGGTTTCCGGACCGTGGTCGTTGCCCAGGAACTCCAGGAACTCGTCGCGAGATCCACGGAAGAAATGATCGATAACTCCGGAGACGGCGGCGTCCCGAACATCGGAAAATTCCACTGCCGGCTCGTAATAATGGGCTTTGGATCGGAGCGTCCGATCCAGAAACCCTTTCAGATGCAGTCGGGACATCACGGTCATGACGGTGGTGTAAGCCAGAGGGCGGGCGTGATGGATCGCTATCTGGACGTCCTTCACCGTAATAGGATGACGGCGCCATACGACTTTCATGATGTCGAGCTCCAGCGGCGTCAGGGTGAGGGGGCTATTGCGGGTCCGGATTGTCTCTTCGATCTTCAAGCAGCTCCACCATCTCCCGCCCACCCTCCTTTCCCGGAGCGTGCGGCGGAATCGAGCGGACGCGAAACTTCAAGCGGCGGCGGGGTAACCTGACTTCGATTGTGTCGCCGACGCGAACTTCGCGGCCCGCCCGAGATTCGATACTGTTGACGGTGACGCGGCCGGCGTCACACATCTCTTTGGCCAAAGTACGGCGCAGAATAACGCGACTCCACTTTAGAAAGAGATCGAGACGCATCAGGTCCAGTTTTAGAGCATCTTTGCGGACATTCAGGGTTTCGCGTAAATCGGAGCCTTGGCTTTGGCCTTAACGGCACCTTCGTCCTTGAAGCCTTCCTTGACGTCGACAAATCCGTCCTGTCGCAGCTTGGTGAGGAATTCCCGCACTTTCGGGGGAGCCGCCTCGTTCATCAACTCCGAATAGACGAATCGCTCGGCCAGATCAAAGCTGAGGATGCCGCCGGTGTGGCGGTCGGTAAGTTTGTAGATCACGAAAGCGTCCGGGGCTTCGATAATATCCGTGGTTTGGTTCTTCTCCAGCTTGTCGATGGCTTTCGCCAGGTCCTCCGACAACTCTACGGTGATGTAGCCCATGTCTCCACCATTGACGGCATCTGCATCTTCGGAGTATTTCTTCGCCACCTCCGCGAAATCGTCACCTTTCTTGACTGCGGCCAGGGCTTCCTCGGCCTTCTTACGCTGGGTGGCGACCTGGTCCGGAAAGCGGCGGTCGACCAGGATGACAATCTCGGACAGGCGCACACCGGCGGGCTTATCGAAGTCCTGTTTGTGTTCTTCGTAGTATTTGCGTTCCTCTTCCTGGGTGACCACGATGTGTCCGTAAACTTCGTGCTCGATGACCTGCTGAGTCAGGACCTTGGCGCGGATGTCATTCTTGAATTCCTCAACGTCGCCATAGTCCTTGACGATCGCCTTTTCCAGATCTTCCATCGTCGCAAAATTGCGTTCGGTTCTCAGCTGTTCCATCGTTTTGAAAACATCGAGGTCGGCGTTCAAACCGGCGTCCTTTGCCACCTGCACAAGGAGAGCGCGGTCAATCAGGTCGCGCAATACCGTGGTTTTTTCTTCCTCGAAAATCTTCTCCGCTTCCGCCGCGCTGAGCTCGGTGCGCTGGACCCGCTCCGCCAGATCGGTGCGGAGGTTCTCGGTATAGCGGTCGATATCGGACTTCAGGATGATGTCGCTGTTCACACGAGCGGCAATCTGCTCGATCTTCTTCTGCGCCCATCCCGGCGCGGCCGCAATCGCGGCAACCAGCACGGCGCTAAGCAGCCTTTTCATGAAAATACTCCTTGAGTCATGTTAAATGCCTAAGCGATCTCTCGCAACAGTTCCTCGATGTTGGCAAACAGGTCTGCTCGCGGGCCGGTGATCTTCAAACGCAACGTTGTCGGCGGCGCAAACACCACCCGCTCGCCGGAGCCGACAATCTCGATGATCCGCTCCGGATCAATACGCGCGGTTTCATGAAATCGGATATCGATTCCCTGCCCGGTGCGATCGATAGATAACACGCTCCGGGCCCGACCAAGTATGCGGAGCCGCGCGTATTCAAGAAGATTGCGAACAGGCAATGGAAGCGCTCCAAAACGATCTTCAAGTTCCCGATAAAGGCTGTCCAGCTCGGATTCCGATCGCGTCGTCGCAATCTGCTTATAGATACGCAGTCGCTGCAATTCGTCGTTTATGAAATCCGACGGTATTTTCAGATCCAGCTTCAGATTGATTGCCGTCTCCACTTCCGGCAATTCCTGCCCCGTCCTCAATTCCTCGACTGTCCGCTCCAGCAACTGGCAATACAGATCGAACCCAATGGCCTCGATATGTCCATGCTGTTGTCCGCCAAGGAGATTCCCCGCGCCGCGCAACTCCAGATCCAGCGCTGCGATGCGGAATCCCGCGCCCAGGTCACTGAACTCGCGAATGGCAGCAAGCCGGCGGCGGGCAATGGGGGTCAGCGAATCATCAGACGGAATCAAAAGGTAGGCGTAAGCACGGCGGTTGGACCTCCCGACCCGGCCTCGAAGCTGATAAAGCTGCGATAGGCCGAACTTGTCAGCCCGGTTCACGATCAATGTGTTGGCCAGCGGGATATCGAGGCCGTTCTCGATGATGGTGGTCGCGACAAGGACATCGAACTCGTGGTGCATGAAGCGAGTCATCACCGTCTCGAGCTCCTTCTCCGACATCTGAGCGTGGCCCACTCCGACTCGTGCCTTCGGACAAAGCCTGCGAACGAGATCCGCGAGCGAATAGATCGATTCCACCCGGTTGTGAACCACGTACACCTGGCCGCTGCGCTCGAGTTCGAAGTTGACGGCATTCTCGATGACCGACGCGCGAAACTTTACGACGACGGTTTGAATTGCAAGACGGTCTCGCGGTGGCGTTTCGATGACGGACATGTCCCGCAAACCGCTGAGCGCCATGTTCAGCGTGCGGGGAATCGGTGTCGCGGACATGGTCAATACGTCCACCTGGGTGCGGATTTGCTTCAACCGTTCCTTGTGTGCCACACCGAAGCGCTGTTCTTCGTCAACCACCATCAGGCCGAGATCCTGAAACTTGATGTCTTTCGACAAAACGCGGTGCGTTCCGATGACGACATCGATTTTGCCGGCCTCCAGCTCGGCGACAATAGCCTTTTGCTCCTTTGGGGCCACGAAACGGCTCAACATGGCGATCCTTACGGGGAACGCGGAAAATCGCTCCTTGAATGTCTCGAAATGCTGGTAGCAGAGAACAGTCGTTGGCGCGAGAACCGCTACCTGCTTGCCATCGCCTACTGCCTTGAATGCAGCCCTCATAGCGACTTCCGTCTTGCCGTAACCCACGTCGCCGCAGATCAGGCGATCCATCGGAACGGGGTTCTCCATGTCTCTTTTGATGTCGGCAATGGCCGTGAGCTGATCGGGCGTCTCGTCGTAGGGAAACGACTCTTCGAATTCCTTCTGCCACTCGCTGTCTGCCGAGAACGAATAGCCGTTGGCGACCTTCCGCTGGGCGTAGAGTTTCAGAAGCTCCTGGGCCATGTCTCGAATGGCGCGTTTGACTCGAGCCTTGCGCTGCACCCAGCCGGTGCCGCCGAGCTTGTCGAGTTGAGGCCTGACGCCTTCGGTGGACGAATACTTCTGGATAAGATCGAGCCGTTCGAGAGGAACGAAAACGCGATCGTCACCCAAATAGACGATCACCATGCATTCCTTGTCGTGAACGAGGGTTATCCCGCTATAAGTCCCGATCCCATGATCGATGTGGACCACGTAGTCGCCGGCTTTCAGATCCTGGAGATCCGAGATGAAGGCGGAGAGCTTTTGCCGACGCCTGTGTGTCGGCTGGACATGCTCGGTCTCATCGAAAATATCGGTCTCGGCGTAAATCAGCAGAGCGCCATCCGAAAGACTCAGGCCCGCGGAAATCCTGCCGATGGCCACCAGGGGTACCGATGGATCGTCAACGGTCTTCAGGGGCTGTTCTCCGAACTCGACGCGAAAGGGAATGTCGTATTCGTGCAGAAGATCACGCAGACGTTCCGCCATTCCGGGAGTACTTCCCAGAAGAACAACCTGGGTCCCCCTGGCGAACATGGTGCGAACCTCATCGGCGAGTTCCCGGATTCGACCGTGCCATCGCGCGCTGGGATGCGACCGCACATGAAACGGAGTCACTTTGGCAAACTCGGCTGCGCCGAGTTCTTCCAGGTGCAGACGCGGAGTTTTCAGCCGGGGCGGTCCCAATTCTTCGGGCGACCAGAAAAGACCGGCGGGAGGCACGGCCAGGGTGCCCGCCGCCGCAGTCTGATCGAACCGCTGCTGAAGGGTTTCCATGAACTTGAGATGAGTTTCCCGCAGGACTTCCGGTTCATCGAGAACCAGGACGGAGGCGTCGGCATAGTCCGGCAGAGTGAAGTCCAGCGGAAATGCTGCCGGCAGCAAAAAGGAAACGCCGGGAAAGAACTCGCCCTTGTCCGCGTAGTCGAGTTTCTCGGCCAGATCTTTCTGAAAAGCTTCGTCCTGCCAGTAGCCGCGCGCCTTGTCACCCCATGCGCGAATCATCTCGTGACTGACGAGGACATCCAGCATCGGAAGAATATCGACGTGCTGCACTGGACCGCGCGAGCGCTGGTCGTCGAGATCGAACTCCCGAATGGAATCCACGGTATCGCCGAAGAACTCCATCCGAACCGGACCGCGCATCAGAGGCGAAAAAATGTCCACGATGCCGCCGCGCACGGAAAACTCTCCAGGGGAGCCGATTGGTTCCTGTCGCAGGTATCCCGCAATGGTGAGATGTTCGACGAGAAGTTCCAGAGAAAGATCGTCGCCCTTGCCGACATGGAGGCTGAACGTATCGAAACTTGAAGGCGCAACAAGCCGGCTTGCCAGCGCCGGCAGCGACGCGACAACGATGTCGGCCTGTTTCTGGCGCATGCACCACAGCGTGGTGGCTCGCGTCTGAAGGATGTCGGCATGAGGCGTGATTCCCGAATAAGGGTCCGTTTCCCAGGCGGGAAAGCGGCAGACCATACTGGCCGCTGTGGTGTTCAGGGCCTGATGGAAATATTCGATGTCGTCGGCCAGGGGAGAAACGTTGCGATCGTGAGCCGTAACGACAATAAGAGGCCGCCGCACGTTTTGCCAGAGCCCGGCGATGAACAGGGCGCGCGCCGTGCCTGCCAGACCGGAAACGACAACGTCAGTATCCCCCTTCAGGGTCTCGGAGGCGATGCGGCGAAAATCCGCGGCGGCGGAGATCCTGGAAAGAACCTTCGGTATGCGCTTATCGAGAACTTCCACGATCGTCGGTGCGCTCCAAAACCCGCTCAATAACGCCCGTCGTGGACTGGCCCGGCACCAGCGGGAGCGCGACCACTTGGCCTCCCCAACCTTCGACTTGTTCGCTGCCAACAATGTTGTCCACCCAGTCGGCGCCCTTTACCAGAATGTCGGGCCGGACCTGGAGAATGGTTTCCAGCGGCGTGTCTTCATTAAAAGTGCAAACGTAGTCCACAGCTTCGAGGGCAGAGAGAATCTCGGCGCGCTCATCTTCGGGAAAGACCGGCCGCTTCGGTCCTTTCAGACGCCGGACAGAATCGTCTCCATTGATGGCCACAATCAGCGCATCTCCCAGTGCGCGCGCACGTGCAAGGAGTTCGAGATGTCCGGAATGCAGCACATCGAAGCAGCCATTGGTGAAAACGATTTTCTTTCCGCCGGCCTGCAAGCGGCGGACTTGCTCAGCGACGGAGTCTCGCGAATGGATCGACACGTTTCAAGCCTTCAGGGCAGTATAGCATCGCAAAATAGACGTTTGCGGTTCGCTATCCCGGCGCAGATAAAGGAAAAGACCGATACAAGAGTTTGCGGACTGGTGTTTAACTCCTAACCCAGTATCGCAGCCTGCCGCGCCTTTTTCTGCGCGGCCGCCAGGATCGGAGCATTGAGAAAATCAAGTATGGGGATCGACGCGAGGAAACGCTTGCGCACCTCTGCGAACAATGCCGGCGTGGTGGCGATAGCCGGGTCCAGAGTCTGGTAGAAGTACCAGGCCTTGCGGCGAAGCAGATCCGACGCCGGATGGTTCGCCGCAAAACCCTTGGGGACGCGCTGCAATTGCTCTCCGCGGAGCTCCCCCATGAGCGTCCGAAACCGGCGCGATTCGGTCATCCCCGAAACTTGGCATGCCGGCCGGCCAGAAGCGTCCTTACTTGCAGGACGGTTTCCGGTTCCGGCATGTAAATGCCGGCGCCAACGTCTACGGCGTTGTGAGCCACCCCGCAATACAGCCCCCCGCTGCCGTGCCTGGGACCTCCCCGCGGCGAGAAGATCGCTCCCAGATGATCCTTGTAGGGAGTCTTGTCCTTGCTGAAACGCGTGTCGCGATAGATCCGGTAGATCGCGCGTTTCGGCTCGGTGACGTAATGTGCCGCCGTCCGCTCCAGTTCTTCGTTCAGGGCCTCCACGAACTGCACCATTGGCGCCTTCACGTTCTCCTCGAAGTCCTGTTTGTGCGCCAGAAACCAGTCGCGATTGTTGTTCCTCGACAGAGCGCGAAAAAACGTACCCATCCCTTTGGGGAATCCTGCAAAACCTGTCATCCGACCCACTCCTGTTCTGACCAAATCCGGGAGGTAGCACCGCAGCGATCCTCACGACGGATTGCCGATCCATTTGGAGTATTGAAGCACGCCCCACGCCCGTCCGTGAACCATAAGGACGCTGTCAGTATCCGGGGTCGGTGAACCATCCGCAATTTCAGTGAGAGAGATCGATATGTCCGGCGAGGGCTGGCGTCGACGCATGGTATGGGGCGTAAAAGTGCTCGCGGATTTTGCTGAAAGCGTAAAGTCCGTCTCGCTCTCACCAACCGCGAGATCGCGGCGAAGCTGTGCGTTTTGCGTTGTTGCGAGGCAGGCGTTTATCCGGGTGTTAGAAGTTTTGTTGCTCGATTCGGTTTTTCTGACGGATGCTATGCTGGCAGCAATGAAGCGGTTTCTTAAGCGGATAACTGGCTCACTGCCCGGCCTTAGCCAGTTGGTTTTCCTGAAAGGGGTTCTTCGAGGCCATTTCTACTCTCCCGTCCCGTCGTTAAGGGAAGTCCATCGACATCGCAAACAGATTTTTGATGTGCCCACGGAGATTCCTGGAGTCGGGCTGCATGAAGAGGAACAACTCAAGCTTATCGAGCGCTTTGCGGACGACTACTATTCGGAGCAGCCTTTCTCCGAAGCCTTTCTGCAAAACGATCAGTTCCGTTACTCCGATGCGATCGTTCTATTTTGCATGCTTCGCCACTCCTGCCCCCGCCGGCTGATCGAGGTGGGGTCTGGATACTCCTCACAGGTGACCCTGGAAACAAATCGGCCTTTCTTCGGAGGCGCCATCGAGTGCCTTTTTTCTATTCGAACCGTTCCCATCAGATTCCTTGAAAGCGGCAGCCGGAACCGCGATTCTCAAAAAGAGAATCCAGGACGTACCGCTGGACACGTTTTCGGTATTGAGTGCGGGAGACATTTTGTTCATTGACTCCACGCATGTGTCCAAGGTGGGCAGCGATGTGAACCACATCTTCTTTCGCATTCTGCCGATGCTCCGCTCCGGCGTCCGTGTCTACTTTCACGACGTGTTCTATCCTTTTGAGTATCCCGAAAGCTGGATATTAGAGGGTAAGACATGGAACGAGGACTATCTGCTTCGCGCCTTCCTGCAATTTAACAGCGATTTCAAATCGAGTTGTTCCCGAACTATTTAATGCGCTCTCATGAAGAATTCTTCCGAAAAAAGATGCCTCTTTGTCTCAAGGACCCTGGCGGCAGCATCTGGATTCGTCGAAAGTAGCCCGCAAGCTACAATTGTCAGCGCCTGGGAGTTACTGGGGCGATGGCGTAGGCTGGAGCAGCGACTTTGCGATGTATTACTACCGGCAGAACAGTCCGACACTCCTCGGTAGTGGCTATTGTGATGGGGCTTGGACGCAAGACGTGTATATGGTCGGGATCTGGGACGAGGCTCGTTTTGGTACAGGCTGGTACTGGGATACCTTACGCTACGCCACCAATACGATGAAGAGTGGGCCGTTCAAATACGAGAATGGCAACTACAACAATTATTGGGACGCCAGAGGTCATCTGATAGACGACTGGCACGTTCTTTCGCGTCGCGGTTCAAGTACCCATAAGCTCTTCGTTCCAGTGATTGACCCGCCCTCGGACACGAAGGCATTTCGGCGATCTGGGACAAGCGTCGAGCTTGCTTGGAGCATTCCTGCTAACTTCGAGGGAAATACCTGGGATGATATGGAGCTATTCCCCCGGGAATTCGGGTCAATACACAGGTCGTAGCGGAGTACCGAGTTGGACGGATACTTCGGTTACAAACGGCACGCGTTACTACTATTGTGTACGAGGTGCGCAGGATGAGGACGGGCCTAATGGCCCTCTTGCGCCGACGGAAGGGCCTTGTCACTACCCGGAACCATTGGTGGCGGCATATCAAGAACCCGAGACCGCCGCCGGGCTGGTCTTATTTTTTCGATTCGGTTCGCGGTGTCTGCGTCGATGGTCAGCCACCAAATAGCTCGATAGTCTTCGAAATCCTCTCGCACGGCGTGAAGTATGCCCCCCTCCACCCATCGCATGACCTGGCGCTGCGAAGCACCCAAGCGGTTCATCGCGCCACGCATCGAATACCTGCCGTCAGGATGGCGTTCCGGAAGACGATGACGGCGCTGCTGAACGGCTAAGGAGCCGATCTTGTGCTTCAAACGCAGATGCTTGACAGAAGTTGGTGTCCACGGCCCCCCGGACCCGGATTTCATTCCCTTGGCATTGAGCATTTCGGCGATCTCACGATCGACGAGCCGGAGTGCCGCGAGTTCGCGGATACGGTCGATCGCTGTGATTGATGTGCGATGGTGATCGGCGCCGCTCGGGCGGTCTGCAGTGAGTTCATCGACAGCTCCCGTTTTCCACTGCACGCGGATTTGAGTGAGACGTTGCGGCACGTCGACCGGACGAATCGCCACCGTCTCGATGATGAGGCGCAACATCGCTTTTCGGTCGGCAGGCGTCGTGGTCGGGGCCCGCCAGACAGACGGAAGATCCCGGGCTAACGATCGAATTCGGCTCCGGTCTTCGTTGGTCAATTGCATGCGGTGTTCACGTTTGGCATTCTCGATGCGCCGGCGGATCTCCGCGAGTTCTTCCGGGTCCACCGCCTTGTAGCGCCGTTCGGCGCGCCGCGCTTCATATTCAGCCTGCTCCAGACGAAGCCGCCATTGTTGATCCAGCGAAGCCGCCTGCGCATCGACTTCGCGCTCGACAGCCAGTGAGAGTTCAAGTTCGGCCGGTACGATCATCCTCAACACAAGATCTTCCACCGCCGCATCGATGGGCTGGCCGCTACCATCCAGCACACGCGGCCGCCGTTATCGTGTTCGCCGGAGCATTTGTAGGTCCAGAGATTGCCCGTTTTTCCCGGATAGATCGTTCGCATGCGGCGTCCACAGCGGCCGCAGAGCGCAATGCCGCTCAACAAGGCCTGGCCCTCGCGAGGGGCTCCGCGTGAAGGCCGGCGAGCCGCATTATCCGTCAGCTTCTCGAGATTGCTCAAGTACGTCTCCCACGTGATGTATCCCTCATGGGCGGATTCAATCAGCGCGATCCACTCCTGCTGCGCTTGCGACTGACGAGCCGTCTGGATTTCACCATCGACGAGAATCTTTTTCTCCGAGCGCCGTCCGTAAGCATAAGCGCCTGCATAAATCGGACTCTTCAGAATTTCTTTAAGCCGGCTGATGTTCAACCGCGTCCACGTCAGTTCGCTCGTGCCATCGGCGAAACTCCTCCGCGTCGGGAAGATAGTCCGGATAAGCGGGTTTGCGGGAGCAGAATCGTGCGGGCCGCCCATCGTGGCAGTGTCGCATAGCGGTCTTTGATCGGCATAGGGGCGGCGGTCACCCACCAACCCCTGCCACACCACCGTGCGTACGGGTCCGTGCACGACGGTTCGAGACGTTTGCGCTAACATCTTGCGAACAACGAAGGGAGACCGCGAGCGCGGAAATAGACATTCGAAAGCGCGATATTCAGAGCTTTCGAATGGGCGAGATGCCAGGGGCCATGGCTGCTGGCGGCAGTATCGTCCGCCCACGGGCCACGCGCACCCAATTGAATTAGCATCGCCCGGCAACTGCTGGCCAACATTTCCCAGCATTTCCTAGCAGGGTCACTGGCCACTAGACCTCGTGCATCCAGACTGGGTCTACGTGGAAAATCTCTGGGCCGAACGCTGCGCCCGCTGTTGGAAAGGTCAGGAGCGTGGTATAGCATCGCGGTAGTGCGGTTCTGGCTCGCCATCACGTTGATGCTGATTCTTGTTGTCACCGGCATGGCTTATTCCAGGCTTCCAGGCAATCGCGAAAGCGGCATCTTCGACACTGATCCGCCGACTCCTTACTTCCATTACAGTCCGACGGGCGCATTGCGCGGCCGCGTGCTCGTCGTGCACGGCCTGGACTCCGCGAAGAATGTGATGAACATCATTTCGTTCGGTTTGGCCGACGCTGGATTCGAGGTGTTCTCCATGGATTTACCCGGCCATGGCGAATCGCGAGCAGGTTTCAACGCTATTCAGGCGCGCCGCACCGTGGAAAGTGTGCTCGACACGCTTGGACCGGGAACTGCGGTTCTCGGGCATTCCCTGGGCGGCGGACTGCTTCTGGACATGGCTATCGAACATCCGGTGGGCCGAATGGTGCTTTTCTCTCCCGCGCCTATTCCACTTCGCCCACTCCGGGTCGAACACCTCCTGGTGCTGGAAGGGCAGTTCGATCCTGGACGCATTCGCGCGTTCGTTCCCCAAATCGAAGACAATTCCACAGGGACTTTCGCCTTTCGCGAGCTCGCATGGACGGCACACAGCGGCGGACTGTTCAGAGCCAGCGTCATCGCTTACGTTGCCGGCTGGCTCGGCGGAGACGTTACTTCGCTTCATACAACGAAGCGCCTCCTGTTTCTTGTTCTGACGGTTTTGTCAAGCACCGCGCTCGGCCTGACCCTTCTCGCGGGGATTAAACGCGCACTTCCTGCGACAGGACCGGCAAGGACATCCGCCCGGGTCTGCGTTCTTTACTACACCATTGCGCCTCTTGTAGCAGCGGGTGTGCTGGCGATTGTTAAGGTCACGGCATGGCTCCGCATTTTCGCCATGGATTACCTGATCGGCGTGGCTTTCGTGGCAGGGATACTTCTGCTCTGTTGCTGCAGGAGACAGACCCTGTCGAGTCCCCGGCTCTGGGTTGGGGTTGCGGCAGCCGCATACGTCATTGTGGTGATGGGCGGATTCGCAGGCTCGGAGCTGGTCCACACCCTCGTGTCGGGAGGGCGCTGGTGGCGTTTCCCGGCAATTCTTGTCCTGAGCCTACCGTTGTTTCTTTCCGACGAGTACCTGCTGCGGCCGTTGTCCCCGGCATGGAAGGCAGCGGCCGCCGCGTTCCTCAGCCGCATTGTCATCGGTGCAGTCGCGGTGAGCGGCGCATTGATCCTGAATCGGCAGGCCGCATTCCTGCTTCTTCTTGCTCACCTCGTGGTGCTTTTCTGGATTGCCCTCTGGTTTGCAGCCGGCGCTGTGCGGGCGCGAAGCGACGGGTTCACCGCCGCTTGTTTCGCCGCGATCGTGCAAGCCTGGTTCTTTGCCGCCATCTTCGTCACTGTATAGACTTGGCGCCCTGTGTCCGGCCTGCCGGTGCCTGGCCCGAAGCTCATCGGCCCTATACTGCAGGACTATGTCTCCCGTGACGTCGAGAACATCGATCGTTGTGGCTTTGCTGGCCGTCCTTGGAGGAACCCAAACGCCGGTGCGTGCCGAAACCATTCAGGACGGGCGGACGTGGATCAACCTCAACGGGCAGGGACAGTTCCACAAAACGCGCTGGCGGTGGTACTTTGACGTTCAAAACCGGACGCGCGGCGTCTCCAGTGAAGACCAGGTCGTGATTCGCCCAGGTTTTGGCTTGACCCTGGGAAGGCGCTCGAGTGTCCTCGCCGGCTATGCTTACACGGGCAACTCTCCGCAGACCGGCAGGCGATTCACCGAACACAGGGCTTGGCAGCAATATCTTTGGACAGGGCCTGTGGCTTCAGGAACACTTTCGTTGCGTTCCCGCGTTGAACAGCGTTTCTTCGCTGACAACGACCATACACCGTGGCGAATCCGGCAACAGGTCCGCTATGTCCACCCGTTCAAAACCCATCCTTCACTTGGTGTTGTGGTTTGGGATGAAGTCCTGGCTCACCTTAACGAAACGCAGCGCTCCCATCGTGGATTCGACCAGAACCGCGCATTCGTGGGGTTGAATCGCGCACTGAATCCTCGCGTTCGCATTGAAGGGGGTTACCTGAACCAGTTCAGTCACTCAACAGGGCCGAACAAGATGCACCACATTTTATCAGGCGTCGTCGGTCTGAGCTTCTGAGTGGCCGACCGGCGGCCGATTTCTTATACGACATTAGCTTCATATCCGGCACGTCTCAGTGTAATGTATTGGAGATCTTAAGCTGGCGGCGGATATTCTTTTTTCGATTTCGGTCCCGTTAAGGAGGGCCAAGGCAAGAACTCCCCCAATCGGTTCGAGGATTCGGGCAGGGTAGTGTCAGACTGCGAGGGCGAATGAAGTTCAAAGCGATCGGCGTGGGCATCCTTTCATTACTGATTGCGACTACAGCAACCGCGGGAACCAGTCCCACCCTGGTAGATGCGGCGCGAACGGGTGACTGGGACAGCGTCCGCACATTGGTTGCGGCAAATCGGAACGCTGTTAATTCTGCGGACCTGGACGGAACCAGGCCGCTGCACTGGGCGATTCGCGCGGACGAAGTCGAGATCGTCGATCTTCTGATTCGGTCAGGCGCGGATGCCAACGCCCCTGACCGCCTGGGCATCACACCCTTATACCTGGCTGCGATGAACGGCAGCGGCCCGATCCTTCGCAAACTCCTGGACGCGGGCGCAAACGCCAATCAAATCGAGAAGACAGGAGAATCAATCCTGATGGTCGCGACGCGCACCGGCGAGGTGGACGCTGTGCGGGCGCTTCTCGAACATGGCGCCAACCCGAACATCGCAGAACCACAGCTTCTCTTAACGCCCCTGATGTTGGCCGCTGAAGCGGGCTACACCGACATCGTTGCAGACCTGATCAAGGATGGCGCAGATATTCAGGTCCGCACGCGAACCGGCGCAACTCCGGCGCGAAGGCTGCCGTGCGTCGCACAGTCCGGGTGCGGGTCGCACGGCGTGGGGATTGTTCGCGGAGGATGGCCCGAAAAGGGTATCCGCGCTGTGATTCCAGGCGCGATGACGCCGCTGATGTATGCCGCCAGAGAGGGCCACATCGCGATTGCGCGCCAACTGCTTGAAAAAGGCGCCAATGTCGATGAGACCGACAAAAACGATATCACGCCGCTCTTCATGGCGATCAGCAACAACCATATGGAGATGGCGCGGTTCCTCATCGACCACGGCGCCAACATCAACGCCAAAGACTGGTATGGCCGGACGCCGCTGTTTGCCGCCGTGGAAATGCGAAACGTCGACCTCCACTACGTTACATTCGAGCACATGGTGACGGAGGGCGACCGCAAGGTCATCCTGGATTTCATCAAGATGCTTCTGGACAAAGGTGTCGATCCCAACATCCAGGTCACCGAAGTGCCGCCTCTGCGAAGCTGGATGTACCTGCTCGGAGGATCGCTTGCGTGGGTGGACTTCACCGGTCAGACGCCCTTCCTGCTGGCGTCGCTTTCCGGCGATGTGTCGACGATGCACGTTCTTCTGGAACACGGGGCAGATCCCGAAAATTGCAACGTTTAGTGGAACAACCGCTTTGATGGCGGCAGCCGGAGTAAATTGGGTCTACAATCAGACCTACACGGAAGGCGAACCGGCTCTGCTCGAGGCCGTTAAGCTGTGTCTTGAACTGGGAATGGACGTGAATGACGCAAATTCAATGGGCCTGACGCCCTTGATGGGCGCCGCAAACCGCGGCTCGGATTCCATCATTGAATATCTGGTCTCGAAGGGCGCCAAACTCGACGCGAAGGACAACGTCGGCCGGACTCCGTACAACTGGGCGGAAGGCGTTTTTCTGGCAACACACTCTCCGGTGCCAAAGCCGACATCGATGGCTTTGATAGAAAAGCTGGGGAAGCTGCAGAAGTAATCCGCGAAATGAAACGTATTTCACATCAGTGCCTGGGGATTGCGCTCTCCGCGCTAGTACTGAGCGCAACCGCTAGCGGAGTCCAGCAAGGTCCTGTCACGACGGCGTTCTCAGCGCAAGACGCCCAGAGTGTCATCAATCAGTACTGCACCGCCTGCCATAATCAGCGCGCGAAGACCGCGAATCTCGAACTCGATTCCAAGGATCTGGCTCACCTGGAAAAGGACGTTGTGGCGTGGGAAGCGGTGGTGCGCAAGCTCCGTACGGGAATGATGCCACCCAAGAATGCTGCGCGTCCGGCGCGTGCCACGCTTGACGGTCTGGCGACATGGCTCGAAAACGGTCTGGATCGGGAGGCGGCTCTCCATCCGAATCCGGGCTCGCCTTCGGTTCAGCGCATGAACCGCAATGAGTACGCCAACGCGATCCGCGATTTGCTGGATCTGGACGTGGATGTTTCCGCCATGCTGCCCGGCGACAGCACAAGCGCCGGCTTCGACAACATTGCAGACATTCTGGGGACGTCGCCGTCGCTCATTCAGGGATACCTGTCCGCAGGGATGAAGATAAGCCGTCTGGCTGTGGGCGACCTCGCCGTGCAGCCCGCCCCGACGACATATCGTGCGCCAAAAGGAATATCTCAGAATACGCACCTCGACGGAATGCCGATCGGCACTGTAGGTGGAATGGTCGCGCAGCACAACTTTCCGCTCGATGCCGAATACGAAATTCGCGCGTCCGGCACGCGAGTAGACCTGACGATTGACGGAATGCCGATTCCGACCGGAGGCCGCGGAAGCATACGGGCCCCCATACGGGCGGGACTGCACACGATCGGCGCCGCCTCAACGCGGGCATTCGACGCGGCCAATTTGGACAATGTCTTCAGCGCGCCGCCTGGCCGTGGCGCCGGAGTCACGGCGATAACCGTTACGGGTCCCTACGGCCTCCTGACTCCCGGAGACACCCCCAGCCGCCGCAGGATTTTCGTGTGTTACCCGGCAAACGAAAACGCAGAGGCAAGCTGTGCGCGGCAGATCGTCAGAACTCTTGCGACCCGGGCCTTCCGGCAACCGATCACAGACAAGGATCCATCCGTCGAAACCCTGCTCTCCTTCTATCAGGAAGGACGAAACGAGGGTGGTTTTGAAACCGGGATCGAACGCGCACTGGCTCGGGTACTGGTAGACCCACGATTCATTTTCCGCATGGAGCACGTGCCTGAAAATCTTCCCAAGGGCGCAGCCTACCGGCTCTCTGACCTGGAACTGGCGACGCGCCTCTCCTTCTTCCTTTGGAGCAGTATTCCCGACAGCAAGCTTCTGGATCTTGCCGTCGCTGGAGAACTCTCCAAGCCCGCTGTCCTGGAGGCCCAGACCCGGCGCATGCTCGCCGATCCGAAGTCCAATTCGCTGGTCAATAACTTCGCTTCGCAGTGGATGCGTTTGCGCGAACTGGACAACGCCGAGCCGGACGCCTCTTCCGGCTTCGATGGAAACTTGCGGCTTGCCTTCAAGCGTGAGATGGAACTGTTTTTCGAGACCATCCTCCGTGAAGACCGAAGCATCATCGATCTACTCGACGCGGATTACACGTTTGTGGACGAACGGCTGGCCAGCCACTATGGGATTCCCAATATCAAAGGCAGTCTGTTTCGACGGGTTTCACTGGGCAAAGACGATCCGCGGCGGGGCATTCTGGGCAAGGGGAGCATTCTGCTGGTGACGTCGGCCGCGAACCGCACCTCGCCCGTGCAGAGGGGCGAATGGGTTCTGGAAAATCTGCTGGGAGCAAAAGCGCCGTCGCCGCCGCCGGGCGTCGAGACAAACCTGGACGGCAAAACCGACGCCAGCAAGGCGAAAACGCTGCGTGAACGCCTTGAACTTCACCGCAGCAATCCGACGTGTGCGGCATGCCATAGCATCATGGACCCGGTCGGCTTCAGTCTTGAGAATTTCGATCTCGTCGGACGGTGGCGCGAGAACGACGGGGCCACAAAGATCGATCCGACAGCCCAGATGGTTGACGGCACAAAGCTCGATGGTCCGGCAAGTCTGCGGCACGCCTTACTCAGCCGGTCCGACAGCTTCGTCAATGTCGCTACAGAAAAGCTGATGACTTACGCCACCGGGCGTGCGATGACGCCCTACGATATGCCGGCTGTCCGCAAGATCGTTCGCGACTCGGCCGATTCGAATTATCGCCTCTCGTCGCTCGTCCTTGGCGTCGTCAGGAGCGAGCCGTTTCAAATGAGGACAAAAGATCGCTAGAGGAGATGAACCATGAATTTCATCACTAAGAAACACCTTTCTCGACGGACTTTCCTGCGCGGCACGGGCGTAACCCTGGCATTGCCGTTTTTGGAATCGATGCTCCCGGCTCAAACTCCGGCGGGAATCGCGGGCGCCGTTCCCAAGACACGACTCGGGTTCATCTTCTATCCTCACGGGGTGACGATGGATCACTGGCTGCCGGCCACCGAAGGCACGGGTTTCGAATACACGCCGATCCTTAAGTCGTTGGAACCCTATCGCGATACGATCAATATCGTCAGCAATACCTACGCTCCGAACGCCTACGGCGCGGATGCTTCCGCCGCTGCCAATCACAGCAGTTCATCTTCGGTATTCCTGACTGGAGCGAAGCAGGACGAAAACCCGAGACCCGTGCTCGGTGAGTCTGTGGATCAGATGGCCGCCAAGGTGATCGGTCAGGACACGCCGCTTCCGTCGCTGGAGCTGAGCGTTGAATCCGGGCGAGTTGACCAGCCCCTTCAGAAACACGATTTCATGGCAAACTGCAACCTCGCCCCTGCCGATGGAAAACAATCCGCAGGTGATCTTCGAGAAACTCTTCGGCGATGGCGCCAACGAGGCGGAACGAAAAGCCCGCCGGCAGCAGTCCCGGAGCCTCCTGGATTCGGTGATCGGTCAGGTCGCCGGACTCAAGGCTCAACTCCCGGCAGGCGATCGGGGCCGTCTGACAGCCTACCTGGACGACGTCCGAGAAATCGAACGACGCATTGAAAAATCCGAAAAGCAACTGGCAGCGGCGAAGCTCGATGTGCCGGACACACCGACCGGCGTTCCGGATGCGTTCGAAGATCAGATCAAGATGCTCTTCGACCTTCAGGTGCTGGCATTCCGCGCCGAGATCACCCGCATCTCCACGCTCATGCTGGCGCATGAGCTCAGCAATGCTGTGTTCCCGGCCACAGGCATTCGGGACGGCTTCCACAACCTGTCTCATCACTCCGACGAGCGCGCCAACATGGACCGCTTCGCCGAGCTCAACGCCTATCATCACAGCCAGCTGGTTTACTTGCTCGAGAAGCTAAAAACCACTCCTGACGGCGACGGCAGTTTGCTGGATCATTCGCTGATTCTTTTCGGCAGCGGAATGAGCAACAGCAACCAGCACAATCACAACCCGTTGCCGATGTTGCTGGCAGGCGGCGCCTCAGGAGCGTTAAAGGGCGGAAGACATATCCGGCTGCCGAAAAACACGACGCATTCGAACCTTCTGTTGACGGTCCTCCATAAGGCAGGCGTCCGGGCGGAGAAGATCGGCGACAGCACGGGCATTCTCGAACAGATCTGAGTTGCCGCAGGCCCCGCGGCTTGACCGCGGAACGCCCCGCATGTATAAATATTCATTGTTATGAATATTTATTCGGCCGCCATCGTCGGTGTCACCGGATATTCGGGCCGCGAGGCGGACCGGATACTGGCACGCCACCCCTCCATCAAGGTCAACGGCAGATTTGCCTCCAAAAGTGACGGCTTGGGCATCGAGGCCTACAGCCTGGAGGCTGTAAAGCGCGCGAAACCAGACATCGTAATCACAGCGACAGAGCATGATCTTTCCATGAAGTTTTCGGCAGAGCTGATTGGGGCGGGGTTACGGGTGATCGATATGAGCGGGGCATTTCGCATGAAGGATGCGTCGCTCTACCCCAAATGGTATGGCTTCGAACACACGGAGCAGGAGCTGCTGCAGCAGGCGGTGTACGGACTTCCAGAGCTGTATCCCGAAAACATCGCGAGCGCGAAACTGGTCGCGAACCCGGGTTGCTACGCGACGTCGGTAATTCTGCCACTGGCGCCGCTTTATGCAGCGGGCGTGATCGGGAAAGACTCGCTGGTAGTCGCCGACGGAAAATCCGGAGTATCCGGCGCCGGCCGTCATCCAAAGCAGGAAACTCACTTCTGTGAAGTGAACGAAAACCTCAAGGCGTATGGCGTTCTGAAACATCGCCATACACCCGAAATGTTGTCGTACATGCCGGGAGCGAATGCGGACAACTTTGTGTTTACGGCGCATCTCATTCCCATCACTCGCGGAATCCTCACCACCATTGTCTTTCGACACACGTCGGGCCGGTCTGTGCGGAGTGTTTTGGCGGACAGGTATGCACAATCCAAGTTTGTCAAGCTCTGGCCGGAAGGTGCTTTGCCGGACATTCACAGCGTTGTGAACACCAACGGCTGCCATATTGGAGTCGCGAGCTCCGGCTCGACGACAGTGGTTGTTTCGGCAATCGACAACCTCGTCAAAGGTGCGGCAGGCCAGGCGATCGAGAATCTCAACCTGATGCTCGGACTACCCGTGGAAACCGGGCTCCTGTGATGACAACGATCACCGTCGTGAAGATCGGCGGCGCTCTTTTGGAAAAGCCCGATGCCGCGGCCGAAAGAATCGTCTCGCAGGGAAGCGCGGGTGTGGTTGTTGTTCACGGCGGGGGCGTGCAGATCACGCGCATGCTTGAACGCATGAACGTGAAGTCGCAGTTCATCGACGGCCTGCGTGTCACCGACGAGACCGCGCTGGGTGCGGTAGCAGCCGCCCTGATGGGCGAAGTTCATACCACTCTTGTTCGCGCGTTACAGGCAGCGGGCCTGCCGGCAGTGGGAGTGTTTGGCGCAGTGAGAGCGGAACAGAAGAACGGCCCGTGGGGGCTGGTGGGTACGGGTGTTCGCGCGGACAGGTCGATGCTGGACCCCGTCATCGGGGCGGGCAAGGTCCCCGTGATTCCCACACTTGCCGTCGGCCCGTCTTCCCTGCTCAACGTTAACGGCGACGAGACCGCAACAGGAGTGGCGCTGGCGCTGGGCGCGAGCAGACTGGTCTTCCTTACGGACGTGGAAGGGGTGCTGGACGGTGACGGGGCTCTCATAGAACGTGTTCCACCGGAAGTGTCTCTTCTTGAGGCGCCTTTTGTCACCGGCGGTATGAAGCCCAAGCTTCGCGCCGTGGCCGCCGCGCTCGAGGGTGGCGTTACGGCTGTCTGTGTGGGGCGTACGGTCTTTGGAAGTGGAAGGTGAAAAGACCTTCTTGCCTGGCGAGATGCAAGGATAGAACGGGCTGAACTGGGTTACGGGGCCGAGAGAGAGCACGCCACAGGCTACGGCTTGAGGTTCTCCGGCCGAGAGAAGGACTTGTCCTTGCGGGCGACGATGTTGGCTGGGAGCAGATAGTCGTCCGGCAAATCCTTGAACTCCGGCGAGAAGGAGGCAAGGTTCATCTCCGAGAGTTGTTTTCCTTCATTGAGAGCCGCACGCACTGCCTGTGCGACAACCTCATGCGCCTTCCGGAAGGGCATTCCGCGAAGCACCAGATAGTCGGCAAGATCCGTCGCTCCCATAAAGGAATCCGAGGCGGCCTCGTGCATTCGGTCGGCCCTGAGCTGGGCGGTGCGGACAGTAAGGCGAAGGACACTCAGGGTTTCGCGGATGTTCCGAAATGCTGTAAGAAATGCTTCCTTGTCTTCCTGTAGATCCTTGTTATAGCCGGTGGGCAGGCCCTTCAACACGGACAAGAAGCCGGAGAGCAAGCCTGCGGTCATTGCCGCCTTCCCCCGAATAAGCTCCAGGCCATCGGGGTTTTTCTTCTGTGGCATCAGGCTGCTGCCGGTCGTGACCTTTTCGGAAAGTTCAAGAAAACCAAATTCCGTAGACGAATAGAGTATCCAGTCTTCCGCGAGCCGGCTCGCATGGGCCAGTGTGAGGGCGGCATTGGAAAGGAACTCCACGACGAAATCCCGATCGGACGTTGCATCGAGGGCGTTTGCGGAAACGCGTTCGAACCCGAGCTCCCTGGCGATCATCCGGCGGTCCAGGGCGAAGTTCGAGCCGGCGACGGCGCCGGAACCCAGGGGCAGCACGTTGACCCGTCCCAGGGACTGTTCGAAGCGCTCGCGGTCGCGTTTGAACATTTCCACATAAGCCAGGCAGTAATCGCACCAGCGCAGTGGCTGGGCGCGCCGAAGGTGTGTGTAGGCCGGCAGCAAGACTGTCGAGTTGCGGGTGGCGTTTTCGATGAAGGCCCGTTCGAGCGCCTCCAGATCTGTGAGGATCGATTCAATAGCCTGCCGTACGAACAAGCGAAAATCCGTAGCCACCTGATCGTTCCGGCTGCGCCCGGTGTGCAGCTTGCCGGCGACCGGACCGATCTTCTCAGCCAGCGTCGCTTCGACAAAGGTGTGGATGTCCTCGTAAGCCAGCGACTTCACCTGATCGGGAGAATACTGATTGAGAATGCCTTCGAGACCGCTGTCGATCGAGTTCCACTCTTCCTCGGTGAGGATGCCGGCGCCAAGCAAACCTCTGGCATGGGCGCGGCTGGCGCGGACATCGACTTCCAGAAGAACAGCGTCGATCGGAAGCGATCGATTCATTTCTTCGAAGACCGGGTCCTGATCTTCTTCAAACCGTCCTTGCCAGAGTTTCATATTTCTCGTCGTTGAGCCTGGAGCGAACCGATGCTGGGAGACCGAGGAGGTTGATGAAGCCTTCGGCGTCGTGCTGATCGTAATTGCCGGTATCGAAAGAGGCGATGTCGGCGCGATAAAGGCTGAAGGGTGACGTGCGGCTCTTGACCGTCAAATTGCCTTTGTAGAGCCCCAGCGTAACGGAACCCGTCACGACTTCCTGAGTCTTTGCGACAAATGCATCGAGAGCTTCGCGCAAAGGGGTAAACCAGTGGCCTTCGTAAACTAGCTGGGCGTACGTAATGCTCAATATGTCCTTGTGATAACGAGTCTGGCGATCGAGGCACAACGACTCGAGTTCGCGGTGGGCGGCCAGAATCAAGGTTCCGCCGGGCGTTTCATAAACGCCCCGCGACTTTATGCCTACGACGCGGTTTTCAACAAGGTCGACGCGGCCAATGCCGTTGGTTCCACCGATCTCGTTGAGATCCTCCACCAACTGCACCGGAGGAATCTTCTTGCCATTCAGGCCTATGGGCACGCCCTGGTTGAAATCGAGCGTGATTTCGCTTTCGCCATCCGGGCAAGAGCGTGGATCCAGAGTCAATTCGAAGAGATCCTGAGGCGGTGCTTCGGCTGGATCTTCGAGAATGCCCCCCTCGTGGCTCAGATGCCAGAGATTGGCGTCGTGGCTGTAGATTTTTTCCGTGGTTGCCGCAACGGGAATATTCCGGGCTTTTGCGTAGGCGATCGCTTCCGGACGTGACTGGATCTCCCATTCACGCCAGGGCGCAATGATCTTCAATTGAGGGGCCAGGGCCTTGAAAGTCAGTTCAAACCGGACCTGATCGTTGCCTTTGCCGGTACAGCCGTGGGCAACAGCGTCCGCGCCTTCGTCGAGAGCGATCTCCACTTGACGCTTGGCGATAAGAGGGCGGGCGATAGCAGTGCCGAGAAGATAACTGCCTTCGTACCTGGCACCCGACCTGACCAGGGGCCAGAGATAGCCGGTAACGAATTCCTTCCGCAGATCCTCGATGTAAACCTTGGAGGCTCCGGTCTTTAGTGCCTTTTCACGCAGTCCGTGGAGATCGTCATCCTGACCGACGTTGGCGGCCATGGCAATAACTTCACACCCATAGTTTTCTCTGAGCCATGGAATGATAATCGACGTGTCCAAGCCGCCCGAATAGGCGAGCACCGCCTTCTTTACTTGTTGCTTCATCGTGATTCTCCAAGACCGAAATCAAAACTGCTTTCTCGGCAGGCAGCCTGTTGGCGGCCTGGTGGAACGCCAGGGAATACTCGGCATCGATGACGGAGTCCGTCACTTCGAGTCCTCGATGAGCGGGCAGGCAGTGCATAAAAAAAGTTTTCTTGCCGGTCTTCGCCATCAACGCTTCATTGACCTGATAGGGACGGAAGATCCGGCATCGTTCTTCCATTTCATCTTCTTTGCCCATGCTCGCCCACACGTCGGTGTAGATAGCATCGGCGCCTTCCACCGCATCGGTTTCCGTGAACTGCTGGACGTTTTCGCCTTCGGCAGGGCCGTAACCTTTGGGACAGATGGCGCGAAAGCCGAAGCCCGCCAGCTCGCAGGCCCGCCAGAGAGAGCGGGAAACGTTGTTCCAGTCTCCGACGTAGGCAACTGTCTTGCCGTGAAGGTCGGTCCACACATCGGTCAACGTCAGGATATCGGCCAGCGCCTGACAGGGATGCTCCCAGTCACTCAGGGCGTTCACCACCGGGACGGTGGAAAATGTCGCAAGCTCTTCAAGATCGACATGGCGAAAGACGCGAGCCACGATCGCGTCCACCCAGAGGGAGAGATTGCGCGCCAGATCGGCGATGGTTTCACGCTCCCCGAGCTCGCTTTCTTTCGAACCCAGGAGGATCGGCCACGCTCCCAGTTGGCGGATAGCAACCTCAAAGGTGACCCGCGTGCGAAGCGACGGTTTCTCGAATATGAGTGCGATGTTCCTGCCTGCGAGCGTCTTCTCCGCCACAGTCCGTTGAACGGCTGCGGAGGACAAAAGATGGCTGAACTCTTCCGCAGAGAGCTGTGACATCGTCAAGAGGTCTGAATACTTATGCATAACGTTGAATAAGTATGCGGACGGGGCCCCTCCAGCGTCAAATCCTTTTTGCTATAATTCCCCTCGACCTTCGCCGACTTCACACATGAAGAAAATACGCCAAAAAGCCATTGTCGATCTGGTCCGCAGCCAGGAGGTCGCCAGCCAGGAGGAATTGCTGGAGGGACTTCTCGCCCGAAAGATCGAAGTGTCTCAGTCCACGCTGTCTCGCGACATTCAGGAGCTGGGTCTCGCAAAGAGTGGCGGTGTTTACACCGTCATTGGCACCGAACCTCCCCGCAGCTCCGATGAAACCATCCGGCGGACCATCCGGGAATTCTTGACCGATGTCGCCGTCGCGCAAAACATCGTCGTGCTCAAGTCCGGACCGGGACACGCATCCACTCTCTCGCGCGCGATTGACGAGGCCGGATGGGAAGAAGTGGTTGGAAGTCTGGCTGGCGACGACACGGTGTTTGTCGCTGTGCGTACCGAGAAAGAAAGCCGCCGCATTGCCGATCGAATCCGGGAGTATCTAAAGTAAAGCGTCGCCGTACCGGCGAACCACTCCGGTGTCCGGGCAAAGGTCCAGCAGCTGCCGCATCGTCAGCCCGCATGCGGGATCAGGAACATCCGGAATCAGCTCCACCAGAGGGATCAGAACGAATCGACGTTCCCGGTATCGAGGATGAGGTACGATCAGTTCGGATTGAGCGATCACCCGATCCCGATAGAGCAGGATATCGATGTCGATCGGCCGGGGCCCTTTCGAATAGTCGCGCACCCTTCCCGCGGCTTTCTCGATATCCAGACTTTCCCGAAGCAACGCCCCGGGTTCCAGCAGCGTCCGAACCTCAATCACCGTGTTGAGAAACCACGGTTGGTCTTTGAAATCCCGGGGTTCAGTAACATAAAGCGCCGCGCTTCTCCGCACGGTGACGCCTCGTTCCCCGAGCGCCTTCACTGCGGCGCGTAGTTGTGCTTCGCGATCGCCGATGTTGGAGCCAAGCCCGAGGTAAATCTCCATACTTGCCCTGAATTCTACCGGATGAGGGGGTTCGCCGATGCGTTATCATACTGCCTCGGAATGAAAGCACGCGTAAGCACCACACCACTTGCAGGCCTGGTTCTTGTCAACATCGACCATTTCAAGGATGAGCGCGGATTCTTCATCGAAAGCTGGACAAAGAGAGACTTTGCGGCGGCTGGCATAACCGCGGAATTCGTTCAGGACTCGCATTCCGCGTCTCGGTATGGCGTGCTCCGGGGAATGCACTACCAGGATATGCGCGCGCCGTCGGACAAGCTGATCCGGTGCACGGTGGGACGCATGCTGGATGTGGTGATCGACCTGAGAACAAGCTCATCGACCTTTGGCAAGTGGTTCAGCACGGAATTGAGCGCGGACAACAAGACGCTCCTGTACGTGCCGGTGGGATTCGCTCACGGTTTCGCGACCCTGTCCGAATATTGCGAAGTGCAGTACAAACAGACAGACTATTACGCTCCCGAAGCAGAAGGCGGTATTGCCTGGAACGATCCGGATGTGGGAATCCAATGGCCCTATCCGAATCCGATTCTCTCCAAACGGGATCGAAATCAAAGCAGCCTCGCGGAATACCGGAAGAATCCGGCGTTCAAGTAAGCGTACGCCGAAAATTCCAGCGCCTGCCGCCGTCCCCCTAATTACCTTTGCGAACCATCTTGCGGTAGGCGGCCACCGCACGGTTATGGGCGGCGATCGTTTCTGAGAAGGTGTGCCGGCCGTCGGCGGTTCGAACAAAATAGTAGTAGGAGCTGGCGGCCGGTTTAGCCGCAGCTTCAAGCGAGCGCCTGCCGGGATTCGAAATTGGTCCGGGAGGCAGGCCGGCATGAAGATAGGTGTTATATGGCGAGTCGAACTTCAGATCCGCGCTGACGAGATTGCCGCGATAGCGGTGGGCCTGCTCCAGTGCGTAAACCACCGTTGGATCACACTGTAGAAGAGCCTTGTTCTTTATGCGATTCATGAAAACCGAGGCAATGAGCGGCCGCTCGTCATCAAGTCGGGCCTCCTCTTCCACGAGCGAAGCAAGAATCAAAGTGTCGCGAATGCTAAGAGGCCAACTTTCGGTGGGGTTTTTTCTTCTCATCTGGTCCAGAACCACCCGAAATCGAGTCACCATGGCCTCAAGGGCTTCCCGGGGCGTCGTACGAACCGGGAACAAATAGGTCTCCGGAAAAAGATAGCCTTCGAGCGACGCCTGTTCGTTGGTGTCCAGATCCCGGACCAACTCGCTCGACTCCTTCGCCGCAGCGGTAAATGCTTCCGCCTTGCCGAACCCTTGAGCCTCCCACAAATCACCGATTTCTGAGATGGTCAGTCCCTCGGGAACGGTGAATCGATGAAGATAAACCGACCCATCCAAAACCTTCTTGAGGACTTCGGGAATGCTCATGGGCTTGTCAAAAAGGTACTCGCCCGCTTTCAGGCCTCTCCAGTTTCCCGAGAGAACCAGAAACGCGAAAGCCAGGTTCTCGTTGGTGATGACGTCGCGTTGATGGAGCAATTTGAGAACCTCTCGAGCACTCAGGCCGGAGGGAATCTCGAAGGCGTTTCCCGCTGCAGTAGCGGAGAGGTGAGGCTCCCTTAACTGTTGACGGAAATAGACATATGAGATCGCGACCAGCCCCCCGACCAAGACAAACAGCATCGCCAGAATTCGTGCTTTTCTCACCGGTTTTGACTGTCCAGGTAGTTTTGGAGAATGAACATAGCAGCGACCCTGTCCACGTGCTTTTTTCGGTCTCGCCAATTGAGGCCCATTTCCTCAAGGTATTGTTCCGCGGCGAAACTGGTCAGTCGTTCGTCCCAGAAGATAACCGGAATGCCAAGTGTTTTCGACAACTTCATCGCAAAAGCAGCAATTTTCTTGCCTTGAGCGCTTTCGCGTCCGTCCATGTGCAACGGGTTGCCGACGATGATCTTGTCAACCTCATTCTCTTCAATGAGTTTTCTCAAATAAGCGAGGTCCGCTTCCCAGGCCGTCCGGCGCAGCGTGGACCGACCCTGTGCCGTTAACAGCAGCGCATCGCTGACAGCAATACCGATATTCTTGTCTCCAACGTCCAATCCCATGACCCGCATGAAATTGCATGATACAACGCAGGGCCAGAAGCTATAATGTTGTACCGGAGGTTTCTCCTTGATTTCAAAGAGTAAGTACGCTGCTTTACTGCTGTCCTCGGTGCTCGTCGTTTATGCCATCGTCGGTGGAAAATTTGGACGAGTCAGCGCCCAGGACAGTTCGCTGCAACATCTCGACGTCTTCAGTCAGGTTTACGCAAGAATCCAGAACGATTATGTCGACGAGCCCTCCATGAACAAGGCCATTACAGGCGCAATTCGGGGCTTACTCGAACAAGTGGACCCCTATGCGGGCTACCTGACCCAGAAGGATGTTGCGTTTTATAAGGACTTTAATCCCGAGAAGACTCCCGGTATCGGCGTGGTTTTGGCAAGGGCCAACGGCTTTCCCACCATTCTTGAAGCTATCCCGGGCGGATCGGCAGCCAAAGCCGGCTTGAAGACCTTCGATACGATCGAAGCCATCGATGGTGTTCCCACTCGTGAAATGAACCTCGTTCAGGCCTATGGATACCTGGCGACGCCGGCCGACAAGCCCGCGACGCTGACGCTCATCGGAAACAATCGGAGCGAGCCTGAAACTGTAACGGTCACCCGGGAAGTCACGAAGGTCCCGCCCGTTGAGTCCAAAATGATCCAAAACGACATCGCCTACGTTCGGGTGCCCTGGCTCGGCCAAGGTAAGGCGAATGAAGCGCGCAAGCAGTTGGACGACCTCCTTAAGAAGGGTGCGACGGGCGTCATTCTCGACCTGCGCGCCTGCGCCGGGGGGAAAGACACCGAGGGCTTTGCCCTGGCAAATCTCTTCGTGGATTCCGGAACGCTTGGATATAAGGAGGGACAAAAGGTTCCCAAACAGCTTTTCCAGGCCGACCCTAAACTTGCTCTCACAAAGTCACCTCTTGTGGTCCTGGTCAATGGCGGTACCGGCGGCGGCGCGGAGCTGGCGGCGGCGGCAATCTCGGACTCCAAGCGTGGCCAGCTCGTAGGTCTGCGGACCTTCGGAACCGGCGCCATTCAGTCCCTGATTAACCTGGACGGCGGCACCGCGCTGCTGCTCTCGACTGCGAAGTACTACAGCCCGTCGGGTAAAGACATTCAATTGAATGGCGTACAACCCGATACGCGGGCGCCCGAAGCCACCAGGCTGGATCCCAACTCTCCAGAAGCCCTGGAAGCGCCTGCCTACAAGAATGACAAGCGCACCGAAGACGAGGTCCAAATGGATACGGCCATCGAAGTTCTTAAAGGTCTTCGTACCGGGACTCGGAGGGCGGCGTAACCCTGGCTCGACTCTGAAGTGCTGGTTCAACTTAACGGCATCTCGAAGGCCTTCGGTTCCCAGTCCGTCCTTCGAGATGTCACCTTCCAGATTAATCCTTCGGAGAAAGTGGGTCTTATTGGAACCAATGGCTCCGGTAAGACTACGCTTCTCAAGGTGCTTTCGGCGCGGGCGGAACCCGATGAGGGCACCGTTAGCCGGAAGAGCGGTCTGAAGGTCGGAACTCTCGACCAGATTCCCGACTTCCACGAACGCACAACCGTCCTGGAGCAGGGGTTAACCGCATTCGATCACCTGATCTCGGCCGAACGTGAAATGCGCCGCTTGGAGCACGAAATCTCCGAGTCCCACAACGACACACTTCTCGATCGCTATTCTGTTCTGCAGCACGAATTTGAACTGAAAGGGGGCTATCGATTTCGCGCCAAGACGGAAGCGGCGCTCCAGGGCGTCGGCTTCTCAAGGGAGGCTCTGAGCCGCCCCAGCAATACTCTCTCCGGCGGCGAGAAGAACCGCCTGGCGCTGGCGAAGCTTCTTCTTTCCGAAGCCGAACTTCTGCTGCTCGACGAACCGACAAACCACCTCGATATCCGTTCCATCGAATGGCTGGAGCGATTTCTGCGCGAAACACCGAAAACTGTCGTTGTGGTCTCTCACGACCGGATCTTTCTTGATCGCGTCGCCGGAAGAATTCTCGAAATTGCGGATTCCCGCCTCTACGACTATCGCGGTAACTACACGGCGTACCTTCGCGAGCGTGCGGAACGGCTGGCCCGCCAGGAAAAGGAATGGCGGCAACAACAGGAGTGGATTGCCGGCCAGGAAGACTACATCCGGCGAAATATTGCCGGCCAGAAGACAAAGCAGGCCCAATCTCGCCGAAAGATGCTGGCTCGCGTCCAGCGGATCGAGAGACCCCGAGGCGCTTCAGCACAGGTGAAGTTCCAATTCCTGCCGATCGAGAGGGGAAGCCGGCATGTCCTCAGCTCGCGCAACCTGGCGGTGGGCTATGAGACACCGCTTATTCGCAACCTCCAACTGAATGTCGAGCGCGGATCGCGCTGGGCGATCCTTGGAGGGAACGGCGCCGGAAAAACGACACTACTCAAGACCCTGACAGGCACGCTCTCACCAATCGCCGGGGAGCTTGATTGGAGTGAAGGCACAGGCCTGGGCTACTACGACCAGCAGTTGGCCGATCTGAACATGGAATCCACGGTAATCGACGAGATTCGCGAGCTCGATATCACTGCCACGGACGGAGAGCTGCGCTCTTACCTCGCACAGTTCCTTTTCAGTGGCGATGATGTCTTCAAGACCGTCGGCAGCCTCAGCGGCGGGGAAAAATCCCGCGTGGCGCTGGCAAAATTGATCTACGAATCACCGACGATTCTGGCGCTCGACGAGCCGACCAACCATCTCGATATCCCCTCGCGCGAGGCGCTGGAGTCTGCCCTGACGGACTATCCTGGAACAATTCTGTTCGTGACTCATGACCGCTACCTTGCCCAGAAAATCGCCACCCACTTGATTTACATTGAAAACGGTGAAGCCCATCTCTTCGATCGGCTGAGCGCTTTTGAGCAGTGGCTGGACGGAGGCCCCGAAAAAATCGTCGAATCTGCGAGCATCCAGGGCAAAGCGTCCGCAGCGCTTGTAGCCCCTCAAGGCCACCAAGCCCATCAAGCCCATCAAGCCCATCAAGCAACAATGAGCAAGAACCGGCGCGAAAAGCTGGAGAGAGACATCGTCCAGGCCGAATCCAGCATCGGCGAACTGGAGGCAGAGCTCTCAGGTCTCGAAGCAAACTTCGCCGAACCGGCGCCTGACTTCGACTGGAAATCTGCCCATCGCAGACACGCGGAAATACAGGCAACTCTGGACAGACTGTACGACGAATTGCAGGAAATCTCTGCTCTGCTCGAATCTTGACACCACACCATCACTTCTTCTGCACTAACCTGCTACAATGACTGGTTCATTTGTCTCCCGGATTGCTGCCTATGGCTAACATCCGAAATATCACTGTTCGCGGAGCTCGGCAACACAACCTTAAGAGTGTGAATGTTGAGATTCCGCGCAATCAACTCACCGTCATCACGGGGCTCAGCGGCTCCGGCAAGTCGAGCCTCGCCTTCGATACCATTTATGCCGAAGGCCAGCGCCGTTATGTAGAGTCTCTCTCCGCGTATGCGCGACAATTCCTGGACCGTCTCGAACCGCCTGACGTGGATTCCATCGAAGGCCTGTCGCCTGCGATTTCAATCGAGCAGAAAACAGCCTCCCGAAGCCCTCGGTCCACCGTCGGGACGGTCACTGAAGTTTACGATTACCTCCGCTTGCTGTTTTCGTCCATCGGCGTTCCTCACTGCTACCAGTGCGGCAAACCGATCTCCAAGCAAACTCCCGACCAGATAGTGCGCCATGTTAAAGCACTGCCTGAAGGCGAGCGCGTGATGATCCTCGCACCAATCGTGCGTGGACGAAAAGGTGAATTCAAGAAGCAGCTCCACACACTGGCAAAGAGCGGATTCGTCCGCGCGCGAATCGACGGCATCCTTCATTCTTTAGACGAGCCCATCGACCTGGACAAGAAGAAGAACCACACGATTGAAATCGTGGTGGATCGGCTGCTTATCAAGAAGGACATCGAGCGGCGGCTGGAGGCTTCCGTTGAGCAGGCGTTAAGACTGACGCAGGGTATCGTTTTGGTTGCAATCGTTGATGGCCCGGAACATCTTTACTCGGAAAAAATGGCCTGTGTGGATTGCGGAGTCAACGTTCCTGCCATTGAGCCTCGCACATTCTCGTTCAACAGCATCTACGGAGCCTGCGACGTCTGCCATGGGCTGGGCGTGAAGTACGACTTCGATCCGGCGCGCATCGTGATCGACCCCGCGCGGCCGTTGTTTCAAGGTGCTTTGGCCTCGACCAACACGTGGCTCGATGACGAAATAGAAACCCATTTCAAGCGCATCGGACAACAGGCCGGGCTGGATTTCTCCCTCCCTTTCGAACAACTTTCGCCCAAGGTTCAGCAGATTATTTTCTACGGGAGCAAGGAGCGCGGAAAGCGAATTACGGGAATCGTCGAATTTCTCAATGCGCAATACGACCGCGACACTCCGCTTGCGGAAGATCTTGCGGCCTTGATGGTAACGCGGCCTTGCGCCGCCTGCCATGGCGCGCGGCTAAAACCGGAGAGTCTGGCGGTGCGTGTCGCTGGAAAGTCCATTGCGGAAATCGCGTCGTGGCCGATCACGCAGACGATCCGTTTTTTCGCGGATCTCCATCTTGTGCCACGGGAGCGGCTGATCGCGGATCGCATCGTTCGAGAGATTCGGGATCGTCTTGAATTTCTCGACAATGTCGGGTTGAATTATCTGAGCCTCGACCGGGCGGCGAACACCCTTTCCGGGGGAGAGAGCCAGCGCATCCGCCTTGCGACTCAGATCGGTTCCCGGCTTCGCGGTGTCCTTTATGTGCTCGATGAACCTTCCATCGGTCTGCACCACAAGGACAATTCCCGACTACTGACCACACTCCAGGAACTGCGCGACCTGGGGAACACCGTGGTTGTCGTCGAACACGACGAAGAGACGATCCGCAAAGCCGACTACGTCATAGACCTGGGGCCGGGAGCAGGAACGGAAGGCGGCTTCCTCGTGGCGGCGGGTACTCCAGACTCCATTGCCGCCAACGAGGCGAGCCTGACCGGGCGCTATCTTTCCGGACGCCTCCGCATCGCCGTTCCCGCAAAGCGGCGGCAGCCCAACCATAAAGCAGTGGTCATCCGCGGCGCTGCCGAACACAACCTTCAAAACATCGATGTATCGTTTCCCCTCGGTTTGATGACTGTAGTCACGGGTGTTTCCGGTTCAGGGAAGTCCACCCTGGTGAACGAGATTCTATACAAGGCGTTGTCGCGCAATCTGTACCGCTCGCTCGACGAGCCGGGTGCGCACAAAGGAATCGAGGGACTCGATTTAATCGACAAGGTTATCGAGATCGACCAGTCCCCGATCGGTCGAACGCCGAGGTCGAATCCCGCCACTTACACTGGGGTGTTCACGCCGATTCGGGAAATCTACGCAATGCTTCCGGAATCTCGCGTGCGCGGTTACAAGCCTGGCCGGTTCAGCTTCAACGTCAAAGGCGGACGATGCGAAGCCTGCCAGGGCGACGGACTCCGCAAGATCGAGATGAGCTTTCTGCCCAATGTGTACGTGGCCTGTGAGGTGTGCCGCGGAAAGCGATACAACAGCGAAACACTGGCGATTCGGTACAAAGGGCTGTCGATTTCGGACTTGCTGAATTCCAGCGTGGCCGACGCGCTTCCCGTCCTCGAAGCCGTGCCCCAGGTCCATGCCAAGTTGCAGACTCTGGTGGATGTCGGTTTGGGTTACATCGGCCTTGGGCAGCCGGCCACAACGCTTTCCGGGGGGGAAGCGCAGCGTATCAAACTGGCGCGGGAGCTCAGCAAGCGGGCAACAGGAAAAACGCTTTATATTCTCGACGAACCTACCACCGGCCTGCATTTCGATGACGTTCAGAAACTGCTGCACGTGCTCCATCGATTGACAGACCTGGGCAACACGGTGATCATTATCGAGCATCACCTGGACGTCATTAAGACGGCGGACTGGATTATCGATCTGGGACCTGACGGCGGCGTTCATGGCGGGAAGATCATGGCGAGTGGGACGCCGGAAGATGTCGCCCGATCCTCGAAATCCTATACAGCACAGGTTTTGGCGCAGGTGTTATGAAAAACCCGAAAAGCCTTATCGAACATTTCGTCAGCGAAAGCGTTCGCGTGAAGACCGAGTTCTTCGAGACTAACGCGCCGTTGGTGGCTGAGACCGCGGCCAGGATGGCGCAGGCGTTCCAGGAGGGGCGCAAGGTGCTGCTGTTTGGAAACGGCGGCAGCGCTGCGGATGCCCAGCACATTGCCGCAGAATTCGTTGGGCGATTTATCCCGGACCGTGCTCCGCTTCCCGCCATCTCCCTCGCCACCGATACATCTGCATTGACCTCACTGAGTAACGACTATGGCTACAACGCCGTGTTTGCCCGTCAATTGCAGGCGCTGGGAAACGCGGGAGACATCGCAATCGGCATCTCGACCAGCGGCAATTCAACCAGTGTGCTTGCGGCCCTCGATGTGGCACGCTCGAAAGGGCTGTTCACGGTTGGATTTACGGGAGAAACCGGCGGAAAGATGAACGGGAAGGCAGACGTGTTGTTCTGCGTACCCACTCCCATAACGCCACGAATTCAGGAGACCCATATCCTTCTGGGACACATCCTCTGTGAGCTGATCGACCGCGAACTTTTTCCTGAGGCCTACCCGCAGGACTGATCGTGGAATCCCGCTACCAGATCAAACCACTTTCGCTGGATGGAGTCACGACCTACCCGCTTGCCGATCGCAAAAGCAAGGTCACTGCCGAGCTGTTCGGCAAACCACCCGAAGGGTCGGACAACATTCCGGGGTTTATTTCCAAGCTTCCCCACATACTCGCCGGCGATAGCCTGCGCAGTCTGATTCGAGCCATCAACTACGCGCGCGCCTCCAACAGAGCCATTATCTGGGGTATGGGAGGCCATGTCATCAAGGTCGGCCTCGCACCGGTCATTAACGATCTGATGCAACATGGGTTCGTCACGGCGGTGGCCATGAATGGCTCCTCCGCAATTCACGATTTCGAAGTTGCCCTGGGTGGAGCCACTTCTGAGGAGGTGGGGGACGTCCTCGGCTCCGGCAAGTTTGGAATGGTACGCGAAACAGCCGAGCAGATGAACGGCGCGATCAGCACCGGCGCACGGAAAGGCATAGGACTGGGCGAAGCGCTCGGTGAGGCGATTGTGAGTGGCGGGAGCGGATTCCCCTATGCAAACGTCAGCATCCTTGCGGAAGCCTGGAAGAGGAGCATCCCGGTCACGGTTCACGTTGCCGTCGGAACGGATACCATTCATGCTCATCCTTCGGCTTCAGGCGAATCCATCGGAAAGACGACTTTTCACGACTTTCGACTCTTGAGCAGCGTCGTGCAGGGCCTCGATGGCGGTGGTGTCTATCTGAACATCGGGTCGGCGGTTCTGCTACCGGAGGTCTTTCTCAAGGCCGTATCGGTAGTACGCAATCTTGGCCACTCCCTTGAGGAATTCACGACCGCCAATTTGGACTTTATTCAGCACTATCGGCCCACGCAAAACGTTCTCAAGCGGCCGACACAGAATAGTGGCCAATCTATCGCCCTGACGGGTCATCACGAAATCATGATTCCTCTTCTAGCCGCGGCTCTTAAGGGCTCGCTATAGATGGAAAGTCCTCCCCTATCCGAGCAGGAACCGCTTTCCCTCCGGTGGCGCCGGGGAGATCTGATCGCGTTCGCGGCATTTTTCATAAGCGTTGTGATCATCGTCCCTTTCACGATCTTTGTCGTGCTTCGCCTGTTCCGGCCGGAGCTGCAGGTCGCCGATCTGTCTGGCGTGGAACAGATTCTGATTCAAGCCTTCATGGATATGGCCCTCGTCGGATTTGTGTTTTTCCTGATCAAAGTGCTGCACCGGCGGCCGATCCGCGAATCCCTGCATTGGCACACCCGGGAGAAGATCCCGGTAGCCAGGCTCATTGCCGGAGGTTGCTTTCTTGCTCTCACCGTGCTGATTGTTTCCACGGTGTTCCCCCCGGTGGCGGAATCGCCTTTGGATAAGCTCCTTACGACGACTTCTTCTCTTGTCGTCTTTGTCATCTTTGGAATTGTCGTAGCGCCTCTTCTGGAAGAAATCATTTTCCGCGGTTTTATCTACACGCTGCTGGCCGACGTGTACAGCCCTGGAGTCGCTGTGCCTGTCACGGCGATATTGTTCGCCGGACTCCATTTGTCGCAGCTTCGCGGCAACTGGCCCGCCGTGCTGTTGATCCTGGTGGTGGGCTATGTCTTAACCGTCGTTCGGCAGCGCTCCGACTCCCTGGTTCCTTCAGTGATCATGCACACTGCGTACAACTCGATGATCTTCGGAGTGGCAGCGCTCTCGACCTATTCGAGCACGGCGCGAGAGCGGTCAGTTGACGTAGCGTTCGTACAGCGTTGTTCGCTGGCGGGGAATAAAGCCGGCATCCTGAATGATGCGGCGTAGTTCCGCATCGTTGGCGCGATTACGGGCGCCGGCGGCGCTGATGACATTTTCTTCGATCATGATGCTGCCCATGTCGTTGACTCCAAACCGCAGACCGACCTGCCCGATCTTCAATCCGACGGTCAGCCACGACACCTGAACGTTGTCGATGTTATCGAAATAGATTCTGCTTAATGCCAGCATGCGCAGGTATTCGGCAGCCGTCACTTCAGGAAGGTTGCGCGCAGCGAGTTCCGTGTGTTCGGGCTGAAACGTCCAGGGAATAAACGCGGTGAGCCCGCCGGTTTCGTCCTGGAGTTGTCGAACCTTTTCGAAGTGATTGATGCGATGACGGAGGTTCTCGCCCACACCTATCATCATTGTCGCTGTAGTCTTCAGTCCCAGCTTGTGCGCCTCGCGGTGAACCATGATCCATTCGTTGCTGTTGCACTTCAGTGGACTGATGTCGTGGCGCACTTCGTCATCGAGAATCTCGCCGCCACCGCCGGGCATCGAATCAAGGCCCGCCGCTTTGAGACGTTCGAAAGTCTGGGCGACGGAGAGCTTGGAAACCCTGGCGATATTGAGAATCTCGGAAGGAGAGAAGCAATGACAATGGATGCTGTAGCGTTCCTTGATTCCGCAGAGCAACTTCTCATAGTAGTCGATCTTCAGATCGGGATGAACCCCGCCCTGCATAAGGATGCCGGTACCGCCCAGCGCCAGCGTCTCTTCGATTTTCCTGTAGATAACGTGCTCCGGCAAGACGTAGGCTTCATCGTCACCTTTCACGCGGTAAAACGCGCAGAAAGTGCAGAATTCCTTGCACACGTTGGTGTAGTTGATATTCCGGTCGATGATATAGCTGATGACATTCTCGGGATGCCGGCGAAGCCTGATCCGATCCGCCGCTTCCGCAAGATCCAGAAGATCAGCCTGCTCAAAAAGCAGAATCGCTTCGTCGGGCGTGACGCGCGTTCCGTCTACGGCCGAATCCAGGATTGTTCGAACGTCTCTCATAAAAACTCCACCGGCCGCACCGACTTGATTGCTCCTACACGTGCTGCCATCTCGTAGAAGATCCGCAGGCTCTCCACGCACGTCTCGTCCATGTAATAGTGGACGTTACTGGTCAGATATTCGCGCAGGAACTCTTCCTTGAGGGAAAGCGTCTCCGCGTAGCGCTTAGCGATCTCAGGGATGCGTTCAACGCCGTATTCCCGGGACTCCCGCAGCGCTTCAGCAACCTTCTGGTCCTGGAACCCTTGACGGGCCGCCCAAAACGCGAACACAAAGGGCAAGCCTGTGAGAAACTTCCACCGCTCCGCCAGATCAAATACTTCGAGCGGTTCCGGCCCGTATTTTAGAAAGGCCTTCTGTTTTATTTCATTGGGTAGTTCGTTTTCCTGCATGAATTGCAGGGCGGTATCGCCGATGAGAACGGCGGCATCGCTTTGGGCAAGCATATCGGCAAGGTTTGCCGGGGCCGGCCGAAAATCAGGCCGGGTCTGGTAAAACTCGTCGAAAACAATCCGTGCCAGCGCTGCGGACGTCCGCGAGGTGTTATCTACGGCAACGGTCTTCACCTTGTACAGCGGCACGACAGAGATCAAGAGGACGCTCTTCACTCTATGACGGCAGGCGACAGCCGGACCAGGGACGATCTTTGTACCGGCGATGCGCTGAAACTCTATGGACGGAATCAGTCCGAGGTCCACTTTGCCTTGTTGGAGTTGATCCGCGCACTCGGCAGGGGTGTGGAGAAACGGCTCGAAGAGTTCCGACTGTGGACCTTCGAGAATTCCCCATGCCAGGGGGATCGAGTTAAGGTATTTGACTATGGAGATCTTCGCTTTTGGCACAACCGTTGGATTCTAGCACTGCCGCGTTTGGTAAGATATGGCCTGTAACGACGGCAGGATGCGCGGCGCTGCGACTGCGGGATCGTGGGACAAGATTTCAACTGAGAGACTACTGAAGGACGGTGCATGGAGATCGCTGTGGTGGGTGCAGGCCCGGGGGGTTGCTGGTCGGCGATCTTGCTGGCGCGGCGCGGACATAACGTCACGTTAATCGATCCCCAGGCGCCGTGGGAAAAACCCTGCGGCGGGGGAATCACAACCAAAGCGCTCCAGCAGTTCAAAATTTTTGCAACGGACCTGCCGCGGAAAGACGTGGAAAAGATCACAGTCTTTTTTGGAGATCAGAACTCCGTCAGTATCACACCACCCTTGCCCCTGGCCGTCGTGTCGAGAAAAGAGATGGGGCGATATTTGCTGGACGAAGCATCGGCAGCGGGAGTTCGCTTCCTTCACGAGCGCGTGACACAAATCCAGGCGATCGCCGCACGCTGGCACTTAAAAACCAGGGAGAGTGCCCTCGAAGCCGATTTTGTGGTTGGCGCAGATGGCGCAACAAGCTTCGTCCGGCGTTCGCTTGGAACCGCGCTGGGCCCGGAAGATCTGTGCATCACGCTGGGGTACTTCATTCCAATAGAAGTCCCCGGAACAATGAAGATTTATTTTGTGCCCTCTCTCGAAGGCTACATCTGGTCGTTCCCTCGGCCCGATCACATCTCCTATGGCCTGATCAGCCGGAGCGGCCCGGGTCGAACAGCGAAGGCCAGGGAGCTTCTATCGAATTTCATTCTGGCGGATCTCGGCGCGGAGGTTATGGAAGACGCAGTGTTCTATAGTGCTCCCGTCCCGTGCCTGAGAGCGAATTCGTGGAACAAGAACGTCGTTGCGGGAGACCGGTGGGCTCTGGTTGGCGACGCGGCAGGTCTGGTGGACCCGATCACCGGTGAAGGCATCTACTTCGCTCTGCGTTCCGCCGAGATTCTCGCAGAGAGTATGGATACGCCGGGTCAGTATGCAAAGGCGGTGGCGCAGGAGATCGGCCGCGAGCTGGCTCGCGCTGCGCGAATGTACCGAAAGTTCTACGCCGGTCACTTCCTCGGTGGCGATTTCCGCAAACGCACCATCCAGCTCGCCTCTCGCAGCCGAACGGTGAAGCAGCTGCTTGGCAACCTTCTCACGGGCAACCAGCCGTATCTCAGTCTCAAGAAGAAGCTTGTCTTGTCGGTTCCCGCCGTGAGCCTGGATCTTCTCAGCGGAAGACGCTGAAGCCCGCCCTTCGGGGTAAGGCCAAGGCCGGGCAGGAGAGTCCTGCCGAAACCCGAATCGAGCCCGGACCCCATCCGCGGCCTTCACCCGCCATCCCTTCAAGCAAGGAAGGGCGCTTCACCTGGCGAAGAGCTGTTCCTGAATGTTCTTGAACGCTTTGAATTCAATCGCATTCCCGCTGGGGTCCTTGAAGAACATGGTGCGTTGTTCGCCCGCCTGGCCCTTGAATCGCACGTACGGCTCGATCACAAATGGGATCCCGGCATCGCGCAGTTCTCGAGCCAGGACATCGAAGTAGAAGAAGTCAAGAACGGCGCCGAAGTGGGGCACGGGAACGCCATGACCGTCGACAACGTTGCAGTCCGTCTCATCTTTATTGCCGGGATACCTGTCGGAAAGGTGACAGACCAGCTGATGGCCGAAAAAATTGAAGTCTACCCATTCCCTGGAGCTGCGGCCTTCCTCGCAGCCCAGGAGGTCGCCGTAGAACCTTCGCGCCTCGTCCAGGTCACGAACCCGGATTGCAAGGTGGAACGGAGGAAGGTGATCCACGACCCTAGTTTACCGTGGGTGGCGCTTCGGATGGCGTTTCCGCCTCGGAGCTCTCGCCTTCGATCAATGTCGCTGCCGTCACTTTGTCGTCGTCGTCGAGATTAATCAGCCGAACACCCTGAGTAGCGCGCCCGACCGCGCGGATGTCGCTGGAACGTACGCGGATGAGCTTGCCATTTGCCGTCATCACCAGAACGTCGGATTCTTCCTGGACCGGCATGATCGCAATGACTTTGCCGTTCTTGTCCGTAGTCTTGACATTGATGATGCCTTTGCCGCCTCGGCCCTGCGTCCGGTATTCCTCGACGCTGGTCCGCTTACCGAAACCGCCTTCCGTCACTGAGAGCACCAGGTCGCCTTCCGTGGCACAGGCGATCATGGCAACGACGTAATCGCCCTCACCCAGACGGATGCCGATGACGCCGTAGGCCTGCCGACCCATTTCCCGAACGTCCGCGTGGGCGAAGCGGATGCACATGCCGTCGTGAGTGCCGATGAACACCGTCTCTCCTGCGGAAACCAGCTCGGCTGCAATCAATTGGTCGTCGTCGGGAACACCCATCGCAATGATCCCGCGAGCCGAGGGATTGTTGAAGTTCGCCAGAGAGGTCTTCTTCACCGTGCCGGCGCGTGTCGCCATGATCACAAACACATTGGGATCGAATTCCTTGACCGAGAGAAGCGCCCGCACCTCCTCGTCCGGGGCAAGGTTGGCAAGGTTGATAATCGCCTTCCCTTTTCCCGTGACGCCAACATCCGGAATTTCATACACCTTCAGCCAGTACAGGCGGCCACGGTTGGTGAACACCAGGACGAAACTGTGGGTATTGGCGACAAAGACCTTAGTCACGGCGTCTTCGTCACGCGTGCGCATGCCGATGCGGCCCTTCCCTCCGCGTCCCTGATTCCGATAAACGGACAAAGGAGTGCGTTTGAGGTAACCGCTGCGGCTTACGGTGATCACGACGTCTTCTTCAGTGATGAGATCCTCGATGTTGATCTCACCTTCTTCGTCCACGATCTCCGTGCGACGATCATCCCCGTATTTCTTCTGGACTTCGCGCAATTCTCCGACAATGACCTCTCTGAGCCGGGCGTCGCTGTTGAGAATTTCTTTCAGTCCCGCAATCCGAGTGCGCAGCTCTGCCAGTTCGTCGAGGATCTTCTGCCGTTCCAGGCTGGTCAGGCGCTGCAGTTGCATTTCCAGGATGGCCTTTGCCTGAATTTCGGAAAACTCGAAGTCCCGGATCAGTCCTTCTCGGGCTTCAGCAGTCGTCTTTGCCGCCCGGATCAACTTGATGATGGCGTCGATGTGATCCAGCGCTTTGTGCAAGCCTTCGAGGATATGGGCGCGCGCTTCCGCCTGGCGTAGTTCGTAGGAGGTGCGGCGGCGAACCACATCAACCCGATGTTCGATGAAGTTGCGGAGCAACTCCATGAGGTTCAGGACGCGCGGCTGGCCGTTGACGATCGAGAGATTGATGACGCCGAATGTGCTCTGCATTGCGGTCAGCTTGTAGAGATTATTCAGCACAACAGGCGACTGTTCGCCGCGCTTCAACTCGACGACAATCCGCATGCCGTGACGGTCGCTTTCGTCGCGAATGTCGGAGATGCCTTCGATCTTTTTGTCGGTGACAAGGTCCGCGATCTTCTCGATAAGCCGGGCTTTGTTGACCTGATACGGAATTTCGGTGATGACAATGATGTCGCGGTCTTTTCCCTGGCGCTCAATGACCGCGCGAGCGCGCATCGTGAGCTGGCCTCGGCCCGTCTGATACGCCTGACGGATCCCGCTGCGTCCATAAATAAAGCCGCCCGTGGGAAAGTCCGGGCCCTGAATCCGCGTCGTCATGGCCTTCAAGTCTGCGGTGGGGTTCTCGATAAGATGAATCACTGCTTCACAGATTTCCCTGAGATTATGCGGCGGCATGTTGGTCGCCATGCCGACGGCGATACCCCCACTTCCATTGACAAGGAGATTTGGAATCTTGCTGGGCAGGTACGAAGGCTCTTCGCGCTCCTCGTCGTAGTTGGGAACGAAATCGACGGTGTCTTTGTCGATATCTTCAAGCAGCGCTTCAGCGAGAGGCGCCATCCGGGCCTCGGTGTAGCGCATGGCGGCCGGCGGGTCGCCATCCACGGAGCCGAAGTTTCCCTGGCCGTCCACAAGCGTGTAGCGGTAGGAGAAGTCCTGGGCCATCCGAACAAGCGTGTCGTAGATCGGGCTGTCGCCGTGCGGATGGTAATTGCCCATCACTTCGCCGACGATCTTGGCGCACTTGCGGTACCCGCGGTTCGACGCCAGACCCATCTCCCGCATGCCGTACAGAATGCGCCGGTGAACAGGCTTAAGGCCATCGCGGACGTCGGGGAGAGCACGACCGATGATGACGCTCATCGCGTAGTCCACATACGAACGCCGCATTTCGTCTTCGATGTTTACCGGGACGAGATTGGGCGCAGGCGGCGGGGATGGTGGTGGAGGTGTTATGGAATCGTCTGCCATTCGTTTCCTTCTCTTGGTGGCCGCGCCCTATGCCGGAGGTTTGGCGCGATCGCGCTCCGCGCGGGTTTACACTCGCAGCCGCTCATCTAGATATCGAGGTTCTTGACCTCGAGGGCGTTCTCTTCGATGAATTGCCGGCGGGGCTCGACGGCGTCGCCCATGAGGATAGTAAAAATATCGTCCGTGAAAACCTTGTCGTTGATGTGAACCTGCAGGAGCGTCCGCTTCTCCGGATCCATTGTAGTTTCCCAGAGCTGTTCGGGATTCATCTCGCCCAAGCCCTTGTAGCGCGATATCTGCAGGTCTTTCTTTCCCAGCTCCATCAGATGGTCAATCAGGGCCTGGCGGTTCGCGACCGTCGTTTCGACCGCGCCTTCAGGACGAATGACGAATGGGGGCTGGTCAGATTCCGTGATCGCTCTGTGCAGGGACGCCAGACGCTGATACTCACCACCGGAAAGCAAGTGATAACCTATGGTACGGGGTGTCTGGCTGCCTTCGCGGTAAGTGATCTTTTGCAGGGCATGCTCCAGCTCCAGGGTAACCTCCGGCTTGTACCCGAGCGTTTCGATCTGTCTGACGAGTGCGCCGACATTCTCCGGCTCACCAAGGAAGCCTTTAGCGCCGGCCCCTTCACTGAGAAGATATTCGAGGATGCGGGCGTCCTGGACGTGGCGGTTCACCTTGAGAAACAGGCCGTTGAATTCGATGAGCTTCTCGATAAAGCCGGTCAGCGGCTTTCCGGAGATTTTTTCGCCCTTTGCGGTCTCGACGACTAAACTCTCGGTCGCCTTCTTCAGCAGAAATTGCGCCATCTGGCGTTCGTCCTTGATGTACTGTTCCGACCTGCCTTTTTTCGTCACTTTGAAAAGCGGTGGCTGCGCGATATAGACATAACCGCGCTCAATGAGCTCCACCATCTGGCGATAGAAAAACGTCAGCAGCAGTGTGCGGATATGGGAGCCGTCGACGTCAGCGTCGGTCATGATGATGATCTTGTGATAGCGCAGCTTGCTGACATCGAAATCATCGGTGCCGATACCTGTGCCCAGCGCGGTAATCATCGCGGCAATCTCGGTGTGGGCGAGCATCTTGTCGTAACGAGCCTTTTCGACGTTGAGAATTTTTCCCTTGATTGGAAGGATGGCCTGCGTGCGGCGGTCTCGGCCCTGTTTGGCGGAACCACCCGCCGAATCCCCTTCGACGATAAATATCTCTGAAAGTTCAGGGGAGCGTTCCTGACAGTCGGCGAGCTTGCCTGGCAGTGCCATGCTGTCCAGCGCACCCTTGCGACGAACGAGCTCGCGCGCCCGGCGTGCCGCCTCGCGGGCACGCGCCGCCTCGACAGCCTTGCCGATGATCCGCTTGGCGACGGAAGGACTCTCTTCAAGAAACTTGCCCAGGCCGTCGTTCACCAGAGTTTCGACAATACCCTTAACCTCGCTGTTGCCAAGCTTGGTCTTCGTCTGACCTTCGAATTGAGGCTGCGGGAGCTTCACGCTGATCACGCAGACCATACCCTCCCGAACATCGTCGCCGGAGAGGTTGTCTTTGAGTTCTTTGAAGAGGTTGTTGGCAACGGCGTAGTTATTCACGGTGCGCGTGAGTGCCGCTTTGAAGCCTATCAGGTGCGTGCCGCCTTCGTGGGTGTTGATATTGTTGGCAAAAGTGAAGATCTGCTCCTGATAGCCATCGTTGTACTGGAGAGCAATCTCGAGATCGATGCCGTCCTTGAGGCCATGGAAATACACAACCTTGTCGTGCAGGGGCGTCTTGTTCTTGTTGAGATGCTCCACGAAAGAGACGATGCCGCCCATGTAGTGAAACTCGTGCTTCTTTTCGGTACGTTCATCTTCGATGGTGATCAGCAATCCCTTGTTCAGGAAGGCGAGCTCGCGGAGCCGCTGAGAAAGCGTGTCGAAGCTGAAATCGGTGGTTTCGAATATCTTCGCATCCGGCTTGAAATTAACGCGGGTGCCGCGCTTGTCCGTCTGAGCGATGATCTTCAGATCGGCCGTTGGTGTTCCGCGATGGTAGGTTTGAGCGTAGACCTTCCCATTTCTCCAGATCTCGAGGTTTACTGTTTCCGACAACGCATTGACGACAGAGATGCCGACACCGTGCAAGCCTCCGGAAACCTTGTAGGCGTCATTGTCGAATTTCCCGCCGGCATGAAGTTTCGTGAGGACGATCTCGGCTGCGGATTTTCCGTCTTTGTGCATTTCGGTCGGAATGCCCCGGCCGTTATCCGTCACGGTGACAGAGCCCTCGTCGTGGATAATGACATGCACTTCCGTGCAATATCCGGCAAGGGCTTCATCGATGGAGTTATCTACGACTTCGTAGACGAGGTGGTGGAGACCGTCAATGCCCGTGGAGCCAATGTACATCGCTGGGCGTTTCCGCACGGCTTCCAAGCCCTCTAACACTTTGATTTGATCGGCGCCGTAGCTATTGTCGCGGGGTAGTTGAGAGGTCTCTTCGGACCCTATCGGTTCCAGTGTTTCGGCCATTATTTTGATGCGCCTGTTTTCGTCGGTAACGTTTAGAGAAATAAAGGGTAAGGAGAATTCGCTCCCTGTTTGAAGCCCGGTAGGGATTTTAGCAAATTGTCGCCTAGTTTCAGCACGGAAAGTTCAGCTATGCTATTGCTTAAAAAAGTTGATTTTTACCCGAATTTTTGGGCAACCGTTGTCTGCCAAAAACTGGAGGATCCAACCAGCCATTCCGGTCACCCAGATACTGGGACAAAGCCGTGTTTAGGGCGTCGTTAACCATCGCAACATCGACGACCCCCAGGAACTCCCCAAACTTCGGCGGTCTTCTAGCCACCTATACTTCCCGCTTCCCTTCACCAATTATTACTGCAAGGCATCGATTTGACACAGCCGGGAAATTTCAAACCGCCTTAGATTTCTTGGCTAGCTGGCGCGAAATTTGGCTCTCGATCATTGCCTGCTTTTCCTGTTCTGCTGCTTGACGGACGCTTAGGTTGGCCCGCATCCATTCTGGCCATTTCTCAATGGATTGCTTTGCTTTTTCGTATTGTCGTTCCGACCAACCGGGTTTTGGCATTTTAGTTTCTCCTCTGGAAAGTAAGACCTTTTAGAATCAAATCGTCTCTGAGCTTCGTCCATTCCGCTGCTTCCAGTGCCACGTAAAAGTTATAGGAATATTGGAGAACGCGAGGCCAAACCGGCGGAGCTGGCGGCCCTGGATTCCATTCTGTTATTACACCCGTAGTTTCACTCTTCCGTTCATACCCTTCGCGGTCCCTAACGGGCATCGTGAATAATTCGATGTACTGTCGCGGGGCAATTCCAATGAACGGCAAAAACGAAACTACATCAGCACGAGATGTTGCTGGGTCGACGACCACAGAGTCTGGATACAAATGCGTTGCCAAACTCTTCGCGTAAGGCTCGATATAGTAAACACGGGAGATACCGGAGGCAACGATATGCTTAGCACAATCATGGCATGGAAAAGTGGTGCTGTACATGACACAGGTGTCTATAGAAATGCCTCGTCGGGCGGCGTTTATGATAGCCGCCATTTCAGCATGCACCGCCCTCATGAACTCAACACCAGCCATTAACTGGCTGCCCTTTAGCGGTGCGTTTCTTTCTGTCAGCGCCAGTCGTATCAGTTCCGACGTGCTCTTCGTCCGATGAGCCCCATCAAGCCAATTGTCTTGCTTGAGCCGATCAATAATGTCCCCAAGGATCTGTTGCCGAAGTTGAACGCTAGGATCGCGCCCGAGCCGGAAGTCGCGCAAGTCAGGATCGTCACCGACCCAATACTGACCACCATGGGCCTTGGGAACCTCATTTGTTCCAACCGAGACAACATCTCCGTCTTCTGTCATGATCGCAGCCCCTACTTGCCGTCCGAGATCGGCTGACCGTAGTGCCGCGGCATGTGCGTAATACATACCCAACTCTTCACGATGAGCCGTGTGAAAAGGATGGCCAAAAAGTGCTTCAACAAAGCGGATGATTGAAACCTTGAATTGACCGCCTGGACGCACCGAAACAAATAGATCCGCCTTCGGAAACGTGTCCCGTAGATTCTGGCCGTGTTTCCTTTGCTCTTTCTCGTCGGTTTTTGGATTAGTTCTTCGAGCTCGCGAAAATTGTTCGTCCGCTTTAGCTGAATGTCTGCTGGCAGCGATTCTGGTCGCGAGAGAACTCACAAGAATCTCGCGGGGTGCAGTGGCAGCGATGATGTAAAGTCGTCGGCCGTAGATTCGCCGAAGAGTGTCTATTTCTTCGGGGCGTTTTAGCGATCTCAAAATATATGCGTGACGATCCCGAGGAACATCCGGGTTTTCAGTCTTCTTTTCGCGTTCTTCACGAATAACACTGATCGCATACACCGCCATGGCGTCGGCTCTTGATGCGATTTCCCGAAATTCAGTGCCAGCCGCCATATGTTTCTCAATACGCGTGTCTTCCTCAGTGATATTTGCAAGGTGCGACCATTTCGTGATGTCGTGCAGGAGATTGCTCAAGCGAATCTCCTGAGAAGTGAATTGGACGAGTGAGAGGGCATCCTTCAACGCTCTACAAATGGGGTCGAAGTCGATTCCAACTGGACCGACCAAGGCGATCACTAATTCCCGACCAACACTGAACGGTTTTTCTTTTTGGGGAGTCGGCGCTCGTCGGGCCCGAGTCGCTTTGCTGTGCATATTTGTTCTTGCATTAGCGACTTTGGGCATGGGGTTTGACCGTTGCGAACAGGGGTTCGTGTTTTTGTACGTCCGAAGCAAAACTACGTGTAGACGTTTACACGGGAAAAGGACACACCAGGTCCTATTTTGTCTAGATTTGTTTACAGTTTGTCTATGGTTGTTTACATTTATCGTTGACTTCCTTCACTGTCTCAATAGATCATTCCCGGTACAAAATGGGCCGTAGTCGCACTTTTGATAAGGCATTTGCGCGCAGGTTTGGAATCGACTTGCGGTCGGCGCTGGGTCGGGAAGATCTAACGGTGACAGACGCCGCAAGGATATTCGGCGTCACTAGGCAAGCGCTGCACAACTACCTAACTGGAAAGAGAATTCCTCGCGGTGAAATACTCGCAAGATTGGTCGCATTCCTCAATCTCCCGCTCCGAAAAGGTGATCACTTGTTCACCGCCGCGTCCTTTCCGCCGCCTAGCTCTCCGGTTGATCGCCCCGAGGAACCGCAGCAAAAGTCCTTCAACTTCGAAGGACGCCAGTTCGATGTAAACGTGTCAACGAGAGACAACAGGTTCGTCGTCGAAGTCGCGCTTCGAAAATAGAAGCCGACTCCTCTATCGGGGAAATATAATCATGCAGACATTCATGGAAGACGATACTAAGTTTCGGGAGTTGATTCTCTATGTCAGTCAGCAGTGCGCTTCACAGCCAACTTACGGCGCCGTTAAACTGAATAAGATCTTGTATTTCTCTGATTTCCTGGCGTATGCCCGCAATGGCAGGCCGATCACAGGTCACGAATATCAGAACCTTCCCCAAGGCCCAGCACCAAGAAAGCTGATGAAGATCCGCGAGCAGATGATCAATGAAGGAATCCTTGCCATTCAGCCTGTACCGTTGAAAAGCAGATACACTCAACAGAGACCCATCAATCTGCGTCAACCGAGACTCGACATTTTTAACGGTGACGAAATCGCAATCGTGGATATGGTGATCGCGGCATTGCACGACGCTACGGCAGAAGCGGCAAGTAATCTCACTCACAACCTGGTTGGTTGGCTGGCAACGAAAAAGGGTGAGACTATCCCATATTGCAGTATTCTCATTTCCAACGAACCACTATCAGATGTCGAACTACAAAGGGGAAGAGAACTCGCCGCGAAATATCCAGCGTGGGCGTAGGACGCTAAAGCAAAATCCCGGCTTCACGGCCGTACTTGCTGAGCTACACATTACGTCGAAGCAATTGGAAGATGCGCTGGAGTACTGCATGGGGGATTTGCTCCAGAAGCCGGAGATCTTTCCCTGCTATCCCCACACAAGAATTCATCGCCTTAGGATCCCGCAATACGGACTGACCATTCTCTTCGGTTTCGACGATACAACCGTGGAACTGCTGGAGATAGAAGACGGCGAGACCTATGCGTGACAGCCCGTACTGCCTGCCCTTACTTCCCGTCTTGGTTGGCTTTGAGGTAGGCGTTCAGGAATTGGTCTAGATCGCCATCCAATGCCTCCAACAGACTCCCAGAAGTCCCTCCGGTACCTAGAGTCGCGGTACTCCAGACCGCCGCATCTCGCGTGACTAAGTTCCGAGATGGGGACAGCCATGAAACTTCTCTTTGGAACTCGACTTTTAGGCTGAAGGCTTTCTCGGTCGAGGAAAGATTCATGTTCACGTAGAGATAGCGATCCTGCGAACCACGCTCAGCAGGACGAAGCCCTGCACTTCTGATTTTGAGTTCTGTTCGCGTTTGAACCGCGTCTCTGTTGAGATCATATCGATTAGGACGGATGTTCTCGACTATTACTGGTAGTGTTCGATAGTCAGTAACGCGCAGTTCTTGGTCGGACGCATTCTCGGTCAACTGCCCCAGCAATGTAGAAGTTGTCAATACGCAAAGAAACAACGCCAGCAGATTTAGCTTTGTGGCTATCATGGCGACGAATTATCCATGACGCCCGAATTTCCGGCAAGGAATTATGAATGTATTGGAGTCAGTCTTTTACCTTCTTTACCTAAAAAGACAGCCTTGTTCCTAAATCCCATGAGGATTCTATATTGGTTCAAATCCGCATTGGCATGACCACATAACGATAGTTGTAGTCTGTCCCGGATGCTGTCCGTAACTGGGCCGCACTTTCGCTGTCTTTAAATTCAAAGCTGATTTGGCTCTCGTCTGCAGTTGTAAGAAAATCAAGGAGATATTGATGGTTAAATCCAATCTGTATTTCCTCCTTGTTGTAATCCACCTCAAGCGTCTCGTGGGCCTCTCCCAGATCAGAATGGCTTGCCGTGACTTCCAGGCTCCCTTTTCCGACGGTCATCCGGACCGTTCGAGAACGCTCGTCTGAGAGGATCGCGACTCGACGGATCGCCGCAGTAATCTCCTCGCGATCGACGGCGAACGTCCGATCGTTGTTTCGTGGGAGTACGGCTTCATAGTTGGGAAATTGCCCGGTCAGCATGCGAGCCGTCAAAAGACGCTTTCCCATATCGAAGAAAAGGTGATTTTCATCACGGGAAAAGGCGATTTTAGTTTCTTCATTGTTTTCTGAAATCATCTTTACCAACTCGACCATGGCCTTTTTTGGAACAAGAACCCGAATTTCTTCTGAAACATCTTCGAAGGACTCGGATTTCTCGATATGGGCAAGGCGGTGGCCGTCTGTGGCAACCATGACGATAGACCCGGGTTTGATCACCATCAGCGCGCCACTCAGAGTGTATTTAGAGTCTTCGGTGCTGATTGCAAAGACAGTTCGCGTAATCAGCTTGGAGAGAACATCGGGCGCGATCCGAACCGCTGTCGCATTGGGCTCCGCAATAGCTGGAAAATCTTCGGAGGGTAGCCCTGCGATACGGAATCGGCTGGTCCCACACGTAACGGTCACCCAATTCGCGTCACCTCGTTTGAACTTAATCTCCTTATCTGGAAGAGCGCGAACAATCTCGTACAGTCGTTTCGCTGGAAGGGTCATTGTTCCAGCCGTGGTGAGCTTGATCGGACAAACGGATTTCAAGCCGATGTCGAGATCGGTCGCCAGGATTCCCAAATCACTTCCCGCCGCTCGAACGAGAACATTGGCAAGAATCGGAATTGTCGTTTTTCGTTCGACGACACCCTGAATGAGGGTGAGCTCCTGTAAGAGATCAAATTTTCTTACTGTAAATTCCATTCTTATTAATAACTACTAGTAGTAGTTCCTCTGAATCCTGTGAGTAACGCTGCAATTGATAGAACCCGACTCCTTTATGGTCGTCTCAACCGGTGAACAAGACAGCGTCTCTCTTGTGAAAAACCTGTTAGAGAGAAGTAACCCGTCTATTTTCCACATCAGGTCCACATCCAACGCAATCCTACTTGAACGAATCTGTGAATGTTTGTATCAGTCGATTCAATTCCCGGTCGGTTTGGCGGGCAGCCTCGATTTTATTCACCGAATGCAAAACGGTTGTATGGTGTTTGTTTCCGAACTCCCGTCCGATTTGAGGGAGCGACATTCCTGTAACTTTCTTAGAGAGATACATACAGATCTGTCGAGGCAATGCGACTGACTTGGAGTTGTTCTTGGATTTTAAGTCCTGCACCCGCATTCCATAGTAGTCCGCAATTGTTTTTTGGATCATTTCAATGGTTATCGCTTTTTCGTCGCCATTGAAGATTTCGCTCAAGGTGTCCTGAGCCAGAGCCAGGGTTATTTCAGCCTCGTGCAGCGACGCATAAGCTACCAGCCGAATGAGAGCGCCCTCGAGTTCACGGATGTTCGACTTGATCTTGCTGGCGATGTAGAGCGCGACATTGTCCGGAAGCGTGACGTTGTGACGTTCGGCCTTTTTCGTGATGATGGCAATCTTGGTTTCGAGATCCGGCGGTTGAATATCTGCAATCAGACCCCATTCGAACCGGGAATGGAGACGCTCTTCCAAGGTGGGGATTTCCCGAGGGGGGCAGTCCGCCGAAAAAATCAGCTGCTTGTGGGCGTCGTAGAGCGCATTAAAGGTATGGAAGAACTCTTCCTGGGTTCGCTCCTTTGATGCAATAAACTGAATATCATCGATCAGGAGAACGTCGTTATTCCTGTAGCGCTCGCGAAAGCTGAGCACCTTGTCGTATCGAATGGCACTGATCATGTCGTTGGTAAATTTTTCGGTTGAGATATAGGTCAGGCGGAGATTCCGATTCCGCCGTTTGATTTCCTGACCTATCGCATGCATCAGATGGGTTTTCCCCAGACCCACGCCGCCATACATGAAGAGCGGATTGTAGGCCTTGGAAGGTCGTTCGGCCACGGCGAGAGCCGCAGCGTGGGCGAATTGATTGGAGGAGCCGACGACAAACGTATCGAAGGTGTACTTCGGGTTCAGCGTATTGTCGATGGATTCAAAGTCGAGACTTCCTTGTGTCGGGGGAGGCTCGGGTCGTGCGGAACCCTCTTCGATCAAATAGATGACATTGATCTCGCCAACTCCGGCGGACAGGGCAGCCTCGAGTACGACGTCAATGTGTTCGTTGAGCCAGTCTCTGATGAACGCATTTGGAACCCGCACGTATAGCGCATCGCCATCCCGGCGGAGCAACTGCGTTGGCTTGAACCAGGTAATATAGCTTTGGGGATTAACTTTTTCTTCGACTTTGGTCAGAACTTTTTGCCAGGTATCCATCGAATAACCACATATGAGAGGACAAAGATTTCCACAAAGATTCCCACAAGATGTGGAAATCCAAAAGCTGATGGGGCGTCGGGGACGCGACAAAGTAGCACTTCCATTTTTCCATTTCAACAGCCAAAAAAACGTTCGGCGGAACGCCAGAATTGACGGGCTTCTTGAAGCGATGCTACAGTCGAGGGTTTTAAGGAGTAGTACGGAATGCCACAAAGAACATACCAGCCGAACAACAGGCGCCGCGCCAAAACGCACGGGTTTCGCGCGCGTATGAAAACGAAGGGCGGTCAGTTGGTGCTGAAGGGCCGGCGTGACAAAGGGCGCAAGCGCCTTTCGGTTGAGCACTATTAGCAGGGCCTCGCAATTTCTGAAGCTCAGGAACTCCGCTGAATTCCAATTGGTCTACCAAGGGGGCGCAAAAAAAGTATCGCGCTCCTTCGTCGTTTTTGTGCTGGCCAATGGACTCGAGTACAGCCGGGTGGGCTTAACGACTCCCAGAAAGATTGGCGTGGCCGTTCAACGAAACCGGATTCGGAGACGCGTCCGGGAGGTCCTTCGGTTGGCATGGGCTTCCGTTCCGCGCGGCGTGGATATCGTGGTGAATCCGCGGCGCTCGGCGTGTGTGATGCAGTTTGACGAATTTAGAAGCGAATTGTTGTCGCTGCTCGGAGTTGCTATATGAAAGGGTCGATAGGCCGGAGAATGGCTTTGGGATTCCTGCGAGGTTACAAATTGTTGATTTCTCCCTGGATCCCTCCCGCATGCCGCTTCACGCCAACGTGTTCGGAGTATGCCAGTGACGCCATCACACGTTACGGTGTTCTGAAGGGAACAGCCAAAGCCATGCGCCGCCTTCTCAGTTGTCATCCCTTTCACCCAGGAGGATGGGATCCGGCCTGACGCCGAGCTTTTTGAATCATGGAAAAAAGACTCCTTCTCGCGTTTATTCTTTCGTTTGGCGTTTTGTATGGATTCCGATATTTGTTTCCTCCGCCTCCCGCGGCCGACAAGGCCGCCAAACCGGCAGCGGAAAGTTCGGTAGCGCCAACGCCCCCTCCGGCTTCTGCCCCAGCTCCTGTTATTCCCTCCAGCGGGGAGGGAACGATTCAAGCGGATGCCGCCGCGCTGGTGACGGTTAAGAACGATCTGTACGAAGCAACGCTCTCGAATGTTGGCGCGGTGCTTCAGAGCTTCCGCCTTGTCGATAAGAAGTTTCTCGACGCAGCAGGGAAACCTACCGAACTGATTGACGCCTACGCAGGCCGGGCGGTCGGTTTCCCCCTGGGAATAGCAACTTCGGATCCTGCGCTCGATGGCGCTCTTTCCCAGGCAAAATTTGTCGTTCTGGAGCGAACCGATCCGAATAAGGTCACGCTGGAGTACCGAGCCGGCGGCGTTCACGTTCTCAAAAGTTTCGATTTCAGCACTACCACATATGTCGTCACCGTCTCCACTCAGGTGGAGCGGAACGGCGCGCCCTTGCCGCACCAGCTCGTCCTGCAGGGTGGTTTTGGGGACCAGTCCATCAAGCCGGACGTTACCGCGAAGAAGAGTGCGGTGTACGAAGTGGCCGGCAAGTACTCGCGGGTCGCGTTGATGAGTATCAAGGACGGTCCGGCGCAAGAGCTGACGCCGTCCAAAGTCGGCGTGGAAGACCAATACTTCCTTGCGATGTTTCTCCGGGACAGTGACGGGCCAGCCAAAGTGTCGAAATCCGACTACAAGTTGCCGGACAAACCGGACGGCACGGAAGGCGCCGCAACCCGGGCGCTTCATGTGGCCGTGCCCAGCACGCAGCCGATACGGGTGTTTATCGGGCCGAAGCTCGCAGAGACGCTTGCAGAGGCTGATCCGGACCTTCCGAACGTGATCAATTACGGGTGGTTTCTGTTTGCCCTCATTGCAAAGCCTCTCCTGGTGGGACTTCGCCTCGTCCACAGCGTCATCGGAAACTGGGGCTGGGCCATCATTGTTTTGACCATTCTGATCAACCTCCTTCTGTTTCCCCTGAGGGTCAAGCAGCAGGTATCGATGCAGAAAATGCAGAAGCTCGCGCCTCAAATGCGGACTCTGCAGGACAAGTACAAGAAGCTGAAGCCGGGGGATCCTAAACGCGCGGAAGTGGAACAGGAATTGATGGAGATGAACAAGCAGCAATTGAGCGGTTGCCTGCCGATGTTACTGCAGATGCCGCTGCTGTTCGCGTTCCTGAACATGATAAACGCTGCCATCGAGCTGCGAGGGGCACCTTGGCTTCTATGGATCAAGGATCTGTCACAGCCGGACCATCTGTACATTCTTCCGATTTCCATGGGTGTCGCGATGTTCGTCCAGATGAAAATGAGTCCGACGTCGCCGGATCCCTCTCAGGCCAAAATGATGATGATCACGCCCATTCTGGTAACCCTGCTTTTTCTCTGGTACCAGAGCGCCTCAGGCCTGACCCTTTACTGGTTGACCGGAAATGTGATTGGTATCGTTCAACAATGGTTTATTAAGAAATACTGGAAAGATAACGATCCCGGCACGACGCGCCGTCCCCGCAGTAAACAACCGCTGCCGGCATAACTGTGCGCGAGGGTCTTCAGAAGGTCGTTTCCTCGGACGACACGATCGTTGCGATTTCGACACCGACGGGCAGAAGCGGGATCGGGGTTGTTCGCCTATCGGGCTCTGACGCCGAGAGCATCGGCAGACAATTCTTGAAGCTGAGCGGATCTTTGAAGCCTCGTCGTGCAGCTGTCGGCCAGTGGCGCGCTCCAGACGGCGAGGTGGTGGATGCTGTCGTCGTGATTCTGTTTCGGGCGCCACACTCGTATACGGGCGAAGACGTGCTGGAAATCAGCGCCCATGGAAACCCTCTGCTTCTGGCTCGGATTGTGGGGATGGTTCAGTCCGCGGGAGCACGCATTGCCAATCCGGGGGAGTTCACCTATCGGGCCGTCGTTCACGGCAAGATGGACTTGATCCAGGCTGAAGCGGTGCGGGACTTCATCGAAGCACAAACCGAGCTGCAGGCGCGGACAGCATTTCGTCAGATTTCGGGTGCGGTGTCGGAAAAGATCTCGCCGGTAAAGGAAGCCCTGGTGGAACTTGTCGCGCAGCTGGAAGCCGGAATTGATTTCACGGAAGACGAAATCGATGTTCCGGATTCGATCGCGATAGCGCAGCGCGTGGAGGTGATCCGGTCCTCGCTGGAAGAACTGCAGGAAACCTATTCCTATGGGAAGTTGCTGAGGGCGGGGGTTCGGATCGTCATTGCAGGAAAACCCAATGTGGGGAAGTCGAGCCTGTTCAACCGTCTAGTCGCGTCGGACAGGGCGATCGTGACGGATGTGCCGGGCACCACACGGGATGTCGTGTCGGAGGCAGGGAGTCTCGATGGAATTCCGGTGGAGTTTCTCGATACGGCAGGTGTTCGAGAAACGGCGGATCAAGTCGAACAGATGGGAGTTTCCCGCACCCTGAATGCGTTAACGCAGGCGGACCTGGCGCTGGTGGTTCTTGACGGGGCGTCGCCGCCCAACACAGAGGATGAGCGCATCCGAGAGACTGTTCTGAGTGTTCCGCATCTGCTGGTTGCGAATAAGGCCGATCTGGGCCGGAGTCCGGACATCGAGAAGATTCATCCGCTGTGGATAAGCGCGAAGACCGGGGAAGGTCTGGATGCGCTAAGAGGGGCCATCAGGAACAGGCTCGCTGAGAAGAGTTCCCAGGGACTGGCCGAGTCGGTAATAACCAGCGCGCGTCAGAATGAGACGGTGCTGCGAGCCGTGTCCGCCCTTCGCGCAGGAGAGATAGCGCTGCGGGGCGGCACGCCTCAGGAGATGGCGCTGTTGGATTTTTATGCGGCGCTGTCGGCTTTGAATGAGTTGACGGGGGAGACCACGACAGAGGATATTCTGGGGCGGATATTCTCGACTTTTTGTATTGGGAAGTAGTTGGCTTCCGCGAATGCGAGCCCGTCGGGGCGATAGCGCGAGACTTTCAAGGTTGTGCGCAGCCATCCAGAAACCATGTTTGACGAAACGTATGATGTCGTGGTTGTTGGTGCCGGGCATGCAGGTTGCGAGGCGGCGCATGCGGCGGCGCGAATCGGGTTGAGCACGGCGATCTATACGATGAACGCGGATTTGATCGCGCAGATGTCGTGCAATCCGGCATAGGTGGCATTGCGAAAGGGTCATCTGGTCCGGGAGATCGATGCCCTGGGTGGAGTGATGGGTGTGGCTGCGGACGAGGCCGGGATTCAGTTTCGTCTTCTGAATACAAGTCGCGGTCCGGCGGTGTGGTCGCCTCGTGCGCAGGCGGACAAAGCGGTCTACGGCACTGTCATGCGACGGATTTTGGAGCGGACTCCGAATCTGTACATCAAGCAAGCGGAAGTGACGGACTATTCTGGTTGAAAGCCATCGAATAGTGGGAATCGAACTGCTGGATGGTCGACGTGTGTCGATCCGGCCGTAGTGCTGACGACAGGCACATTTCTCAATGGCCTGATTCATATCGGTGAGAAACGATTCACCGCCGGCCGCAACGGTGAACCGGCATCCGTGGCGCTCGGCGAACAGCATTCGCGGTCGATCGGTTTTGATTGGGGACGGCTAAAGACCGGAACACCGCCACGACTCGATCGACGAAGATCGATTTCTCCGTTTTTGAGCGCAGGACGGTGATCCGGAGCCGACGCCTTTTTCCTTCCGAACGTCCGGCGGCTGCGAAAACACAATCTGCTGTTACATCACGCGACACCGAACGAGCGGATACACAGGATCATCAGGAGAAACATGGCTCGGTCGCCGTTGTACAGCGGACAGATCCAAGGCATTGGGCCCCGGTATTGTCCTTCGCTTGAGGACAAGGTGGTCAAATTTCAGGACAAGGATCGACATCAGATCGTTCTGGAACCCGAGGGACGGAGACCCACGAGATTTATGTCAACGGCATGTCGACAAGTTTGCCGATCGACGTGCAGCGAGAGATGCTGGCGGAATGAAAGGCCTGGAGTCCGCGCAGATGATCCGGCCGGGGTATGCGATTGAATACGATTTCGTTCAGCCGACGGAGCTGCATCCTTCGCTTGAGACGAAAAAGGTTTCTGGGATTTTTTCTTGCCGGGCAGATCAACGGAACTACGGGATACGAGGAGGCCGCGGCGCAGGGCTTGCTGGCCGGAATTAATGCGGCCTGAAGATAAAGAGTGATGGCCGCTGGTGCTCGATCGAGCGGACGCCTACATAGGGATCATGATCGACGACTCTGGTGACCAAGGGGACGAACGAGCCTTACCGGATGTTCACATCGCGGGCGGAGTACCGCCTGAACCTGCGAATTGACAACGCAGATCAACGCCTGACGCCGGTGGGCAGGAGAGTGGGTCTGGTGACCGACAGCCACTGGGATCTGTATCTGGAGCGGCAGGCGCGAATTGAGCGCGTGCGCGAAAGATTTGAAACAATAAAACCGGATCCGGCGCATCCGTTTTTTGTCACCAAAAGCATGGAGCTGCGGGAGCGTCCCACGGTTGTCGCCTTGCTCCGCCGACCGGAAATCCGCCTGGAGGAATTGCTGGAAGCGGAGGTACTCAAGGTTGAAAAGCTCCGCCGGGAGGATTTGGTCTCCATCGAAACCGCGATCAAGTATGAGGGCTATCTCAAGCAGCAGAATCGCGAAGTGGAGAAACTGAGGAAGGCGGAGAGCCGCCGAATCCCGGAAGGCATGGACTATGCGTCCATGCCGGGACTCTCGCACGAGATTGTCGAGAAGCTGAACCGTGTGCGCCCCAAGTCCATCGCTCAAGCCAGCCGAATTCCCGGTCTCACGCCCGCGGCGATCTCCATTCTGCTTTTCCATATGGAAATTCGTCGACCTTCCAACTCACCTGAAAGCGTCGCGTAATGTCCGTTGAGAAGGTTTTGGAGGCGGAGCTTTCCAGTATGGGTCTTCGATTGCCTCCAATCACCAGGGAGAAGCTGGTGCTGTATGTTCAGGAGCTGGAGCGGTGGAACCGAACGGTCAACTTAACTTCCCTGAAAGGGGTGGAGCTGGTCCGTCGAGTGGTGGTGGAGCCGGCGTGGATCGGGGAGAAACTACAACTATCGGGGACCCTGGCGGACATTGGATCGGGAAATGGTTGCCCCGGCGTGGCTCTGTGCGTGGCACGGAACCTCCAGGGTGTGCATCTTATCGAAGCTCGGACAAAGAGGGCCGCCTTCTTGCGGCATGTTGTACATCGATTGGGATTGGAACAGGTCGTCGTGCATCGTCGGCGAGTCGAGGACATTCAGGAAGAGTTCAAACCGGTCAAATGGATCACGTTGCAGGCGGTAAGTCCCACGGCCGGGTTGCTGCGATCCCTGAGGCGTATTTTCGGTGAAACGACGCGCGTAGTTTGGATTACATCAGGGGCCAGTTCTCCGGCGAGCGCCGGTTCACACATCTCCGTTCCTGGTAGTAATTCCGAAGCCTGGGTTTTTAGTCTGGACCAGATCTGACCAGTACCCTCCTCAGAATGTTCCACGTGGAACATTGGGAGCCCATCGGTCTCCTCAAGATCACTACACGGTTCCACGTGGAACTTTATGGCACGGGTCATAGCAATCACAAATCAGAAGGGCGGGGTTGGGAAAACGACCACCGCGATTAATCTCGCCGCTTCCCTTGCTGCGGCAGACATGCGGACCCTGCTTCTCGATCTCGACCCCCAATCGAACGCCTCTTCGGGTCTGGGATTCCGCAAGCGGACCTATGCGAAGTCCACCTATGACGTTTTGATTCAGGGTGAACCGCTGGCCTCCATCCTTCTCCAGACGGAGCTTGAGGCGCTGAAACTGGCGCCCGCCAGTCGAGAATTAGTGGGAGCGACCATGGAGTTATCCCAGGAAGACGACCGGCTTCACCGGCTTACAAAGGCCCTGGCTCCCCTTAACACCGAATATGACTATATCCTGATTGATTGCCCGCCTTCGCTGGACATTCTCACCGTTAATGCTCTGATCGCGGCAGACAGCGTTCTTATTCCAATTCAATGCGAGTATTTCGCGCTCGAGGGCGTTTCCGAACTGATCGAAACGATTCAGGAGATCCGCAAGGCCGGCAATCCCCGACTCGTCATCGAAGGCGTTCTGCTGACAATGTATGATGATCGAACGAACCTGTCCAACCAGGTCATGGCGGATCTGAAGGCGTTTTTCGGCGATCAGGTCCTTTCAACGATCATTCCCCGCAACATTCGACTGGGCGAGGCACCGAGTCATGGCCGGCCCATTTTGCTATACGACATCAAATCCAAGGGCGCCGAGGCGTATATCCGTCTCGCAAAGGAGATCATTCATGGCACAGAGAAAAGCGTTGGGACGTGGGTTGAGCGCCCTGCTGGGGACGCCAAACCCTGAACTTGGGGAATCGGACCAACTGCGGGAGATCGATATCGACCGCATTTTGCCGAACACCCAACAGCCGAGAAAGCATTTCAGCGAAGAGGCTCTGAATGAACTGGCAGACTCCATTCGTGCGCATGGAGTGATCCAGCCCATCGTCGTTCAGCCACTGCCCGACAACTTCTATCAGCTTATCGCCGGTGAACGCCGCTGGCGCGCCTCACAGCGGGCTGGCCTGCACCGCCTTCCCGCCGTCATACGCGAGTCCGCTGCGGATTCCTCGCTCGAAATTGCGTTGATCGAAAACTTGCAGCGGGAAGACCTGAACCCCATCGAGGAAGCTCAAGCGTATGAGAAACTCATCGTCGAGTTCGGTCTTACCCAGGAAGAAGTGGCTCGACGCGTCGGTAAGAACCGCGTCACGATCACGAACATGCTTCGATTGCTAAGGCTCCCCGCAGAAGTCCAGCAATGGCTTGGAGAGGACAAAATCACAACCGGCCATGCGAAGGCGTTGTTGTCGCTCACGGATCTCGGGGCCATACTCGACGCCGCCAAAAAAATAATTCAAGGGAACTATTCCGTCCGCCAGGCCGAAATGTTAGTGTCTCGTTTCGGTAAGTCCGATAAGAAGGACGAGGCGACGACAGCGGATGCCGTTGATCCGAATGTGAAGGCGGCCATTCACGTGCTGGAACAGACGTTGGGTACGAAGGTCACGATTCAGGAGAATGGTGGGAAGGGAAAGATCGAACTCCACTTCTTCTCCCAGGACGAAATGCATCGTCTCTACGAGGGACTGATAAGAACTCGATTCTGAGAGGCTGTTTATGGGATTGTGGCGCAAAACCGAGGAGATTTCCGGGTTTCTTGATCGGGGAACCCATATCACGGGTGAACTGCAGTTTTCGAACACCCTGCGGATCGATGGCAATTTTCATGGATCGATCAGTGGCGATACGCTGATCGTCGGACAACACGCGGTCGTTCATGCCGACATCAAAGTTGGTGATATTGAGATTCACGGCCAGGTCTTTGGCAGTGTCGAAGTTCTGCGGCGTGCTGAAATTTTCGCCACCGGACGGGTTCGCGCCGATATTCAGGCCTCCATCCTCACTGTTCAAGCCGGGGCGCTTCTCGACGGCCGTAGCCACATGCCCTCGGATCAAACCTCACAAGGCGTTCGGGAATCGACCCGCGTCGTTGCGGAATTTGAGAATCAAGAGCGACACATCGATTCCGGAAGCTAATTCACCCCTTCGCAACGCAGAATGGCTGACACAAACTAGACGGGGCTTTGCCCCGGACCCCGGCTCGGGTGCTTGCGCGGCGCGACCGCGCCTCCGGCGTCTGGCCCGTTATGCCTTGCGGGAACAAAATTCTCGTTACGACTGGCATAACACGAGCAAAAGCAGCCACTTTTCCGATGTCCGACTGTCCCTTGCCAGCTGAACCGAGAATATTACTACTTTATCAGCAATTGTCACTTCATCATTAAAAGGACTGACTCTAGCCCGACTTGCAGGGGGCGACAATAGGAGAGCGGGAGTCCGCCCGCCGCCGATGTCTTTGCAGAGTGACTGGAAGGGCTCTCTTTTTCCCGCCCTCCATTCCCAGGTCATCTACGGCAGAAACATTTAGTCGCGGGGGAGGAACAACCGGATTGCGATCCCCTACCGTCAATTGCACGATTGCAATCCCCTCCGTGATCGCCAGAGTTTCTGAGAGGAGACTGAAAACCTTCACGCGGCTCGACTGAGCCTCACCGGGCGCGCGAAGCCCTTGTCCCATCACTCGAACTCCACCGTTGACACTCCCTCCTGTGGATGCTACTTTTTCTCGTTTGCCGGGCCGTTCCCGCGCCCACCCTTTCAAGGAGTTTCCCATGTCTGTAGCCGCCCGCCGATACGCCAAAGCCTTGCTCGACGTGTTGTATCCCGCGAAGGCGGAGGCGGGACTCGAGCAGCTCCGCAGTTTTTCTTCGATGCTTGGGCAGGAGGCGGATGCGAAGCTGGTCTTCGAAAACCCGACCATCTCTCCGGAGCGCCGGAAGGATTTGTTGAACAAAATCGGGGATGCCTTGAAGCTCGACGCACCGATTCGGAATTTCATCGGTATCTTGATCGATCGGAACCGTCTCGATTCGCTGGACGAGATTATTTCCACTTACGCCGGCCTGCTCGACGAGAAGCTCGGCGTCGTCCAGGCCCATGTGACCTCGGCTCGCGCGCTCGACGCCGCGCAACAAAGTGAAGTGGTCGCAAAACTCCAGGCGTTGACGGGCAAGACGGTTCGAATGCAGATAGCGGTGGATCCGGCCCTTATCGGCGGCCTGGTCGCGCAGGTTGGCAGCACCATTTACGACGGCTCGATTCGTCAGCAACTGCAAACATTCAGAGAGAGCCTGACCCAAGAGTAATTCACGGAGATTGAAGAAACAGCATGGAGATCAAAGCAGACGAGATCAGCAAAATAATCCGCGAGCAAATTGATGGCTACCGCGCCGGCGTGGATGTCAGTGAAGTCGGCACCGTGGTGTCGGTTGGTGACGGTATTGCTCGCGTCTACGGCCTGGAGAACGTCATGGCTGGCGAGTTGCTCGACTTCCCCCATGAGGTGCGCGGACTGGCGTTGAACCTGGAAGAAAGCCAGGTCGGCGTCGTGCTCCTCGGCGATTACACGGAAATCCGCGAAGGCGATCAAGTGAAGCGGACGGGCCGCATTATGGAAGTCCCCGTCGGTGAAGCCATGATCGGACGGGTCGTGGACGCGCTCGCAAAGCCCATCGACGGCCGCGGCCCGATCGTCACCGACAAATCGCTTGCCGTCGAGCGCATTGCTCCCGGCGTTATCGATCGCCAGCCGGTGAAGGAGCCGCTGCAGACTGGTATCAAAGCCATCGACTCCATGATTCCGATCGGCCGCGGCCAGCGCGAATTGATCATCGGCGACCGCCAGACCGGCAAGACCGCTGTTGCCATCGACACGATCATCAATCAAAAGGGCCAGAATGTGATCTGCGTGTATGTGGCGATCGGTCAGAAGCGCTCGACCGTCGCGCAGGTGGTCAAGACGCTGCAGGAAAACGGCGCGATGGAGTACACCATCATCGTCTCCGCCAGCGCCAGTGAGCCGGCGCCCATGCAGTACATTGCGCCGTACGCCGGCTGCGCCATCGGCGAATACTTCCGCGACTCCGGCCGGCACGCCCTGCTGATCTACGATGATCTTTCCAAGCATGCCGCCGCGTACCGCGAGATCTCCTTGCTTCTCCGCCGCCCGCCCGGACGCGAGGCCTATCCCGGCGACGTTTTCTATCTCCACTCCCGTTTGCTGGAACGCGCCGCGAAGCTCAGCGACCAGAACAAAGGGGGATCGCTGACCGCGCTGCCGATCATTGAAACCCAGGCCGGCGACGTTTCTGCCTACATTCCGACGAACGTCATTTCGATCACCGACGGTCAGATCTTTCTGGAAAGCGATCTGTTCAACTCCGGCGTTCGGCCGGCAGTGAACGTGGGTATCTCGGTATCGCGCGTGGGTGGTAACGCACAGATCAAAGCCATGCGCCAGGTTGCCGGAACACTTCGTCTGGATCTTGCCCAATATCGCGCCCTCGCAGCATTCGCGCAGTTCGGATCCGACCTGGACAAAGCGACGCAGAACCAGCTGGCCCGCGGTCAGCGGCTCGTCGAAATCCTGAAGCAGGGTCAGTACTCGCCCTTGTCGGTCGAAAAGCAGGTCATTATTATTTTCGCCGGCACCAACGGCTACCTGGACGACATCGAAGTCGCCAAGTGCCGCGCCTTCGAGACGGCTCTCCACCGTGTTATCGATACGAGCCACCCTTCACTGTTGTTGAAGCTCCGCGAGAAGAAGGCGATCGACGACGAAATCAAAGCCCTGTTGGTCGCCGCGATAAAAGAAGCGAAAGAGAAGTTCCTGGCCGGGAAGGGGCAGGCCGCCTAACATGCCCAGCCTTCTAGATATCCGCCGGCGCATCCGGTCGGTGAAGAACACCCAGCAACTGACGAAGGCCATGAAGATGGTCTCCGCCGCGAAGCTGCGCCGCGCCCAGGAGCGTGTGATCAGCGCGCGTCCCTACGCGAACCAGTTGCGCAGCGTGCTTGGCAGCCTTGCGGGAAAGCTCGAGAACATCCAGCACCCGCTTCTGGAAGTTCGCCCGGAGGAACGCTTACTGGCCGTTGTCGTCACTGCAGACCGCGGACTTTGCGGCGCGTTCAATGCCAACATCATCAAGGCCGCCCAAACCTTTCTTGTGGAAAGCCCGGCGAAGGACAAAAGAATGTTTGCGGTCGGCCGCAAGGGCCGGGACTTCTTCAGGCGCCGGACCGTGAACATCGTCAGCGAGTACGTCAACTTCTTCACCAAGCTGGATGTGGCTCACGCGCGCGATATCTCCCAGCAGGTTGTCGAGATGTATTCGAAGGCGGAAGTCGACGCCGTTTATCTCATCTACAACGAATTCAAGTCCGTCATCCAGCAGCGCATCGTGGTGGAAAAGCTGCTGCCGCTCGGCTCCGACGATGTACAGGCCCCTCAAGGAACGTCCGGCCAGGTTGATTACATCTTCGAGCAGCCGCCCCAGGAAATTCTCAATCGGCTGTTGCCCCGCTATGTCGAGATTCAGGTCTACCGGGCTCTGCTGGAGTCTGCCGCGGCGGAACACGGCGGCCGCATGGCTGCGATGGATGCGGCGAGCCGGAATGCCGGTGAAATGATCGATTCGTTAACTCTGAACATGAACCGCGTGCGCCAGGCGGCAATTACGCGTGAAATCATCGAAGTCGTCAGTGGTGCAGGAGCACAGTAATGGCAAACATTGGTAGGGTTTCTCAGATTATCGGTCCAGCAGTGGACGTGGAATTCGCAGAAGGTAAGCAGCCCGTCATTCATACGGCTCTTCGGATCACGAGCAAGGGTTTCAACGTGCCGACGCCGCTCGACGTCATCGCGGAAGTGCAGCAGCATCTTGGCGAAGGCCGCGTGCGCTGCATTTCGATGCAGCCGACGGACGGTATGGTTCGCGGCATGCCCGCCGAAGATCTCGGCGGGCCCATCACGATTCCGGTCGGCGCCGGCGCGCTCGGCCGCGTGATGAACGTGATCGGCGAGCCCGTGGACATGATGGGCCCGATCGAGCACACGCGACGCGATCCCATTCATCGGCCCGCGCCGGCATTCACCGAGCAGAACACGCAGATGCAAATGCTCGAGACCGGCATCAAGGTCGTCGACCTGATTGAGCCGTACCTGCGCGGTGGAAAGATCGGCTTGTTCGGCGGCGCCGGTGTCGGCAAGACCGTCGTGATTCAGGAGCTCATCCACAACATTGCCACGAACCATGGCGGTATTTCGGTGTTCGCGGGTGTGGGCGAGCGTACCCGTGAAGGAAACGACTTGCTGCTGGAAATGAAAGAGTCCGGCGTTATCAGCAAAGCGGCTCTGATCTACGGACAGATGACCGAGCCTCCCGGGGCCCGCCTCCGTGTCGCGCTGACCGGGCTGACCACGGCGGAGTATTTCCGCGATGAAGAAGGACAGGACGTGTTGTTATTCATCGACAACATTTTCCGCTTTACTCAGGCCGGTTCGGAAGTGTCCGCGCTGCTGGGCCGCATGCCATCGGCCGTCGGTTATCAGCCGACGCTCGCGTCGGAGATGGGCGAGCTGCAGGAGCGGATCACGTCGACGACGAAGGGATCGATCACTTCCGTGCAGGCCATTTACGTGCCGGCCGACGACTACACGGATCCGGCGCCGGCCACCGCGTTTGCGCACTTGGACGCCACGACGAACCTGTCACGGCAGATCGTGGAAATGGGAATTTATCCCGCCGTTGATCCGCTGGCTTCCACGTCGCGTATTTTGGATCCGCGTGTCGTGGGCGAGGACCACTACAACACGGCGCAAGCGGTGAAGCAGGTGCTGCAGAAGTATAAAGACCTGCAGGACATCATCTCGATTCTCGGTATCGACGAACTCTCCGAAGACGACAAGCTGATCGTGGCGCGCGCGCGCAAAATTCAGCGTTTCCTGTCGCAGCCATTCAACGTCGCCGAACAATTTACCGGCATCAAGGGCGTTTCCGTGAAGATTCAGGACACCATCAAGGGCTTCCGCGAAATCGTCGAGGGCAAACATGACGATCTGCCGGAGCAGGCCTTCTACATGGTGGGCACCATCGAAGACGCGCAGGCGAAAGCCGCTAAAATGAAGCAATAGGCAAGATGGCTATCAAGTTATCCATCGTTACTCCGGAACGCTCGCTCGTCAGCGAAGACGTCGACGAACTCCAGATCCCGGGTGCCAACGGGTATCTTGGCGTCCTTCCGGGTCACGCCCCGCTGTTCACGGAACTGAAAGTCGGCGAGCTCAGCTACCGGAAAGGTTCCACGTGGACTCCGCTCGCTGTCGCCTGGGGTTTCGCCGAAGTTCTGCCGGATCAAGTCCGCGTGCTTGCGGAAACTGCCGAACGCGCCAACGAAATCGACCTCGAACGCGCCACCCGCTCCAAAGAGCGCGCCGAAGAACGCCTCCGTAAAGCAGAGGCCGGCGTCGACTTCGATCGCGCCCTCATCGCCCTGGAACGCGCGGTCATCCGCATTCAGGTCGCTCGAAAAGGCCAGCACGCCAGCATCTAGCTGCTAGCCTGGTGTCTGGGCGACGTCTCCCTTAAAGTGGGATCCCCAACCGCGGATTAACGACCCTGCGCGCTGAGTTCGTTGTACAGCGCGTCGATAAAGCCGGTGATGAAGTTGGCGGGCCCACCGACTCGAGCTTCAAAGTCGGCTGTAGGCTTTGCAGCCCGGATTTGTTCCAGCGTTTTCCCTTCTCGAATGGCCTGACTGACGCGGTTGCGAACCGTTGCGGCCATATCGCGGTGGAAGACGAGAGCCGCGCGGTCGGCCGGCCCATGGCCGGGTACAACCTTTGTCTCGGGTCCAGCGTTGGCGATAAGAATATCCAGGGCCTGCAGCAGGCCCAAAACAGATCCGCCGTTCGTGATCGCTGCTGCGGGAAATCCCTCAGACCGGAAGACGTCACCGGTCATCAGGACGTCCGCTTTGACGAATTTCACGGCCGTGTCGCCGTCGGTGTGTGCTGGACCAAGCGGAATCATCTGAACCGTCTCTCCATTCAGATTTACCGTTAAAGGATCGTCGAAGAGAATGATCGGCAGCGCTGCCGCGGGGGACGGCGCAGGAGTCTGGCCATTTGGACCCGGTAGAGGCGTCACCAGTTGTGCGAGCAGCCTTGGCCGACCGAGAATGGTCACTCCCAGCTTCGCGAAATTCTCGTTGCCCCCCGTGTGATCGGCATGCACGTGTGTATTCACAAGAAATCGGATCGGTGCAGGGGAGAGAGTCTTCAGCGCCGCGACAATGCGGTCCGTGATTGCCGCAGATTGGGCATCGACCATGAAAATTCCCTCTGGCCCTACCAGCGCGGCCGCCCTGCCGCCCTGGCCGTCGATGCCATAGACACTGCCGCCGAGCAACGTGGCAGTTACCTGAGGCGGCGCGGCGGGTGCTAGTCCACGAGCACCTTGAGCGATCAAAGGAAGTGGCGCCGCGAGCGACACCACGAGCAACAGAACAGAGAGTTTCATCGTTTTCTTCCCCTACCTTCTGAGGTTTGATTGTCGCAAGAAGCAAGGATGTACCACACACGGCAAGAACGCCTATGAGTATCTGCAGTTGCCCCCCAGATCAACCCACGCTTCTTGCATTCGACGAAGGATCGCTCTGTCACCACCATCGCCGCGACTCCACGTATTTGGGAGCGAGAGCAGTGGTCTGCCGGCCGCTTTTCATGAACGATATCGGCAGAGACTATTCGGGATGCCGATCGTGTCGCCCGAGGTACGATCGCTGAATCTCTCTGCCAGCGTCGGAATCGTTCTCGACGAGGTGCTTCGGCAACGCCGGGCCAGCACCGCCGGTGAAGGGAGAGATATATGACAGGGGTCCTTGCAGGCAGACTCAACAACGCTGTCATCCGGCACGTGGAAGGAATCGAATCGATCCCCCGGACCACTGGGATCAGGATCTTGCCGTGAACCTTTCGGCGGCCTTCCACACCATCTGTCTGGCTTTGCCGGGGATGAGGGCGCGTAACTGGGGGCGCATTGTCAACGTGTCCTCCGGGCGTGACATCACCGGCGCCGCGATTCCCATCGATGGAGGTTGGTCCGCGATGCAGGTCGAGGTTTTCTTGTTGCACCACGAAGCTCAACAACCCTGAACGGTGTTCATGTGAAGCATATGGATCTGCCTGGTCACGCACGCTTCAGAACCATAGTTTTTGTTGGCCGTCTCCTGCCATCTTTGCCACAATTTGCGAATGGCTTCACGCAAACGACGGACCAGGGCTCTGGCATTTTTTCTCATCGTTGCGGCGTGTTTCACCACATCAGCTCAGCAGCATTCGCCCGCCGGAGTCTGGTATGGGCTGATGGCGATCCCCGACGGAGATTTGCGGTTTACTATCGATCTGCAACCGGGTTCGACAGGAGCGTGGACCGGAACCCTCGATATTCCCAGTCAGAATGCGACAGCGATTCCGTTGGCGAACGTCGCTATCGGGGGAGAGCTCATCTCCTTCGATATAGGCGTGCCGGGCGCGCCCTCGCTTTCGGGACGACTCCTGAACGACGGCAGCATGATATCCGGTACCGTTAGCGGGAGCACGGTTCCGTTTCGGCTGGCTCGGAGTCTCCCTGAACTTCAGTTCGAATCAGACGACCTGGTACCGGTAACCGCGGCGGACATCTCAGGTTCGATGGACGATCGTCCGTTCTTTGCGTCGCGTCGCCATCCGGCGGTCGGGTATGGCTTCCTCCCGGCTACAGATCGGGTTGCCGTCCTCAGCCGGCAGGTGGAGGACGGCAAAGTTCAGCTCCAGTTTGATGAGCGGAGCGGTTATTTGCGCTCCGTGCTCGATGCTCTCCATCTGCCCATCGAATCCCAGTCCGTTGTGTTCTCCAGGACCAGCTTCCAGGCACGCGCCATCAGCGCGTCGAATCCGCGAGCACTCTATTTCGGCGATGACGTCGTCGTGGGTTTCATTCGCGGCGCGCCATTCCTGGAATTCGCCGCCCAGGATGCTCAGCAGGGCGAGGTCTTCTATACGCTCGACCAGCAGAATGTGGCCAAGCCCCGCATATTGCGGCGTGACAGTTGCCTCTCGTGCCATGAATCCCGTAACAGCCTCGACGTCCCCGGTCTGTTGGTGCGCAGCGTCGGCGTAAGTCGAGACGGCGAAACGCAACCACAGCTTGGAAATTATGTCTCGGATCATCGAAGCCCCTTCGATGAACGCTGGGGTGGATGGTATGTCACCGGCGTGACGGCCCCTTTTCAGCACATGGGAATTTCTGCGCAGACGTTGCAGGGAAAGTTCGATCTTGCCGGATATCCGGCACGGTCGAGCGACGTTGCGGCGCTCATGGTTCTGGATCATCAGGCTCGGATGACCAACTTGCTGACTCGCATGGGTTGGGAAGTACGGGCTGCCCTCTATCAGGAAGAGAAGACCGGAAGGGGAAACGACATCACAGAGCGCGTTCTGGCCCAGGACGCTCGAGAGCTGGTCGACTACCTTCTCTTCGTGGATGAAGCGCCGATCCCGTCGGGTATTCAAATCGTTTCGCCTTTCGCGAAAGTCTTTGCGGCGCGGGGTCCTCGCGACACTCAGGGGCGCACGCTGCGCCAACTCGATCTGACAAGTCGTCTGTTGCGCTACCCCTGCAGCTACATGATCTATTCCGCCGCCTTCGATGCTCTTCCGGAGACCGCTCGAGATGCAATCTACAAGCGGATGTGGGATGTGCTTTCAGGGAAGGAAAAGGACCCCCGATATTCCCGCCTTGCTGCCGCCGACCGTAACGCCATCGTCCAGATCCTGCGCGACACAAAGAAGGACCTGCCCGGGTACTACCGTTAAGGGAAAGATTTCGGTTTCGTTTTTGTTCGTCTGAGGCGCAGCCTCGCTAGTGTAGCTGGAAGTCCCGAGCCACCAGAGCGATCGCCTGGCGGGCAAGGCGTCGAACGTGCTTGGTCTTGATCGAGGAGTGCAGGAATCGGTTGAGGCCGGCAAGAAGAGCCTCGTGGCAGGCCGGCGATGCAAAAGGCAATTCGGCCTCGACCGCAAGCGTAGTTTTCAGCAGGTGTACGGCGAAGATGGGTTCATTGAAACCATGATCGAGCAGGTGTTCGTGAGTTTCCGCGCAGAACTCCGCCGAGTTGGAGACTCTCCACGTTTCGCCATCGCTTTTCTGGTCGATATAATGCAGGTTCCGGCCGGCAAAACAGGCCATCTGCAACAGCCCTGCCGGCCAGAATTGCGGATACTTCTCACAGATGACGCGCACCGCGTTCCCAAACGTGATCCCGTGGGTAAAGTCGAGCCAGCTCGCGTTGTCGCTGACGCCCTGATCGAAGGATGTTCCAAACCGCGCGTCGTAATGAAGCATGTTGCGGGAGAGCGCCGTCAACAACGCATCATAAACTTCCGCAACGCTGTGGGTTGCCAGATTTTCCGAGAGCCAGGCGAACACTTTCCTGAGGCTGAATGCGAACGGGACTTCCAGCGGAGTCGATGACGTCGAGCCTTGGCGCAAATCAGGCAGCGCCCGGAGCGTCGAGGTATAGTCTTTGAAGTCCGGAATCCGGTCTTCGCGTGTCGCATAGCACAGTTGCCGCACCAGGGCGAGCACGACCGGCCGTTGAACAGCGGGTCCCAGCCTGGCGAGCAACTCGCTGGTCTTTGGAATGTAGATCACGCTGTGTCCGAAATCGTGATAGTGCGCAAAAGCGGCCGCTGTGAAAGCTTCTTCGAGGTCGGTCCAATCCAGGCCATCGGCCAGGGCCCGCGCAACCATTCCCTCGGCGATGGACAACTGCTCGGCTTCAACAGCGGCGAGGAACGCACCTCGTTCAAAGACCTGCCCCGGCGCAGCGTAAGGAAAAGAGGGCCGCCGCAAACTGTCGAATGCCATGTGATCGACCGACTCGGCGATACAGATAAGTCGACGCTCAAAGTCGTCACCAAATGTATCGGCAAGGGCGAGCCAGGCTGCCGCCGCCGCAAAAGCGTGACTGTCCGAGGTGCCCCATTCCATGCGGTCGTATGTCCAGGTGATCGCCTGACGAATGGCGTCTTCCGGATCAAGTCCCCCAAAATACGATCGAGCGATCTCGCGACAGATCCGGCCGTAGTCCCGGTCGTCAAAAGCCGTGCGCAATCCGTTGAACATTCGCTGCCGGGTTTGTTCCGGCGACAATGGAGTTAAATCCACCCAGACGTCGCCGTCTTCCAGGCGCGTGGGATACGTGCGTACGTTGTCACCACCCGCGGTGCAGTGGCCGTCCTCGAGCCGGAATTTCCAGTTGTGCCAGTTGCAAGTCAGCACGCAGCCGGACGAGAGGCTGCCCGCGGCGAGCGGGTAACCCTCATGGGGACACCGGTTATCGATGGCAAAAACTCGCCCGTCGATTTCGAACAGGGCTATCTGGCGATGCTTGGGATTGAAGACGAAGGGCCTTTCACGAAGCTTTTCAAACGAGGTGGCTTTAACCCACGCCATGGTTAGCCCAGATTACCGGATCCGTCCACAAATCCCAAGGCCCTGGCTGGCGAAATTGGCTGGGTGCCCGCTCACAAACACGCCGTTTCGCCCGAACGCACCGACGGTTACATGGCGATCCAACGAAGCGATATCCGAGCACCAGGTGTGCTTCTTCAAAAGGAGTTGCTCGCCCGATTCCATGTAATGCAGGAAAAGCATCAGAACAACTTCGACGGCCAGAGGCAACTCGAGACCAGATCCAAAACTACGCGCATAGTCCACGGGTTGGTGCACAGAGCCGTTGATCGGCTCCATGGTCAGGAGATGCCAGCCCGGCGGGCAGGCCGTTGCCATGAAGGACTCGTTCTCGTACCAGGGGTGTTCAAAGAAAGCCGGCTGCCTTTTGGGATCTACGCCAACTTTACTCTTTATATTTGAGAGGGTTAACGTGTTGTTTTGTGCCGGGGTTGGAAACCCGAAGATCCGCTCTGCCCTCGAAACGACGGGTGTCGTAGCAAATTCAAGACGCTCGGCATCCGTGAAAGAGCACGGTATTCCGAGGGTTGCCAGGTACTGTTCCACCTGCGATGGCGTTAGATAGATCGTCAGTGACATTATTCTTTGCGGTGTGTTAGTTTGCGGTCAGGTCGTTTTCAGGCTCCACAGACCGCGCAGGTAGTTTAATTCATGTCATTACCCGTTGACTCTTCGACATTTACTGGGGAAGTCCAGCGCCGGGTGCTCGATAACGGTCTGACCGTTCTGACCCGGGAACTTCACGCGTCTCCCGTCGTTTCTGCAATGATCTGGTACAGGGTCGGATCCAGGAACGAGGAGTTCGGTCAAACCGGCAAGTCTCATTTCCTTGAACATATGCTGTTCAAGGGCACAGACCGCTTCAAGAAGGGTGAGATCGACCTGCTCACTCTCAAGAACGGGGGTGCAAACAACGCGTTCACCTCGCACGACTTCACTGCTTACTACTTCAACTTTGCGTCGGACCGGTGGGATATTGCCCTCGATATCGAAGCCGATCGCATGGTGAACTGCGTTTTCGCACCCGAAGAATTTGAAGCCGAGAAGAAAGTTGTCATTGAAGAGCTTCGCATGGGACTGGACTCGCCCTGGGGCCTGCTTTTGCAGGAAGTGGATGCCACGGCTTACAAAGTTCATCCTTATCGAAACCCCGTTATCGGCTGGTTGCAGGACGTGGAGCGTGCCACTGCCGAGGAACAACAGGCCTACTACAGGAACCACTATCATCCCGGCAACGCGACACTCGTGTTATCTGGCGATTTTGATTCGGATCGAGTTATGGCGACGGTGGCTCAGAAGTTCTCAGCCCTTCCCGCAAGACCGGCTTCGCCGCCCGTCACGGCTGTGGAGCCGGAACAGCGCGGCGAAAAGAGAATCCAGGTGCAATGGCGTTCCAGGGTACCGCGTCTTGCCATTGCCTACCACGCTCCCGAGATTGCTCATCCGGACAGCTATGCGCTGCAGATACTGAACCTGATTTTGACGGAAGGTAAGACGTCCCGCCTTTATCAGCGGCTTGTCGAGCGCGAGCAAAGCGTCACGTTTATTTCCGCCGACTATGGTGAATCCAAGGACCCCACCCTGTTCCACTTTCGCGCCGAGGCGCGTGGCGAGCATACGGCGGAGGAGATTGAATCCAGTCTGTATGACGAGATGAAGAGCATCGTGTCTGAAGGCGTGACCCAGCGGGAGCTGGATCGCGCGAAACACCAGATCGAAGCCCATTTCGTGCTTTCCCGCGAACGCGCGCAGGATCAGGCGATGTTGTTCGGGCAGATTGAAACGCTCTATGGCACCGATTACATCGACACCTATCTGGCCAGGATATCGGGCACAACGTCGGAAGACCTCATGTCGGTCTGTTCCCGATACTTCGCGGAAAGAAACAGGACAGTCGGATATCTCGTCTCGGACGGCTCTGCCGAGTCCGGCGACGACACTGACGAGGTCTCTGATGAAGACCTTTGATGACCGGATCGGCCGATCCTTCGATGTCCACAGCCATGTCCTGGGAAATGGCTTGCAGGTTCTCCTCGTTGAGAATTCCGCCATTCCCGCGGTTGCGATCAATGCGAGCATTCTGGCGGGCGCCCGCCACGAGCCGGAAGCGAAAGCCGGCCTGGCCATCATGGCGAGCCGTCTGCTCGACGAAGGAACGTCGACTCGCTCTTCTCTCGACATCGCCGAAGCGATTGAATCGGCCGGCGGTCATCTGGAAGCCGATGGTTCCTTCGAACGTATTGTCGTTGGGTCCACAGTGCTGAAGCAGGATCTGGACCTGGGTCTCGACCTTGTGGCCGACCTTCTGATTCATCCGACTTTTCCGGAGGATTACATCGCGAAGGAAAAGACAAGGACGCTTGCCGAAATCGCGAGCGCCCGGGATCGGCCGCAGGTTATTGCGGGTTGGGCTTTCAATGAATTGGTTTACGGCACTCACCCTTTGCATCGTCCAAGTCATGGTTATCCCGAAACCGTGGAACGCATCGCGCGACAGGACCTGATCGATTTCCATCGCCAGTTTTTTGTTCCCAACAACGCGATTCTGTCCATCGTGGGTGATTTCAAGATTTCCGGAATCCTGCCGCTTGTCGAGAGGCATTTCGGCGGATGGCTTTCGCGACCCGTGGAGTTCCCCACGATTCTTCCGCCCGTGCGGCAAACCGAGCGTCGGGAAAAATACATCCCCATGAAAGCGCAACAGCTCAACATTTACCTCGGTCATCTGGGCATAGAACGCGCCAACCCGGACTTTTACATTCTGCAGGTTCTCGATACGATCCTCGGCGGTGGCGCGGGCTTTACGGCAAGGATTCCCATGCGGTTGCGCGATGAGCTGGGGCTGGCCTACACGACGTTTGCCAGCATCACGATGACAGCCGGTCTGGACCCCGGTCGTTTCATCGCTTACATCGGTACTTCGCCCAATAACATGAAGGCCGCCATCGAGGGGCTGCTGAATGAGATTCGCCGCATCGTTGAAGAGCCGGTGACGCCGGACGAGCTGAAGGATGCGCAGGACTTCCTCACCGGAAGCTTTGTCTTCGCGTTTGAATCGAGTTCCCAGATTGCCCGTTTTCTCATTCATGCTCATGTCTACGGCTTCGGGTTCGACTTCATCGAAAAGTATCCTCAATTCATTCGCCGTGTCACCGCGGCAGATATCGCGCGTGTCGCCCGCCAGTATCTGGACAGTGAGAACTATAGCCTGACGGTTGTCGGCCCGGTCGGCGAAGATGGAATGATCACAGGACAATGAAATCCATATTTTTCGAAAGCTACGGCGTCACAGTCCAGGATCTGGAAGCGTATCTCGCTGCCGCCCTGGATCGCGGCGGCGATTATGCGGACCTCTTCTTTGAACTGAAGATCAATCATTTGATCGTCCTCGAGGAACAGATCATCAAGACCGCAACAAAGGCCGTGAATCTCGGTGTCGGGGTGAGGGTCTTGTCCGGTGAGAAAACCGGCTACGCTCATTCCGACGATCTCAGCCGCGCGAGCATTCTCAAAGCGGCTCAAACGGCAGCGTTTATCGCGTCTGCGTCGGCCCAGGGCGGCAAGCTCGGTCTGGAATCCTCATTTGCAAAAGAACACGACCTTTACTCGGTGCCACTGCTCCCGACGGAGCTGGCAATTTCTGAAAAAATCGCTCTTCTGCACCGGGCAGATGAAGCTGCCCGGGCTTACGACGCCAGGATTCGGCAGGTTCAGACGAGCTATGCGGATGAGACACGGCATGTCCTTTTGGTTTCCTCGGACAGCCGATACACGTGGGACGTTCAGCCGATGGTCCGGCTCAACGTGCTTTGCACAGCCGAGGAAAACGGCAAGCGGCAGTCGGGGTATCAGGGCGGCGGCGGCCGGCGCACTCTTGAAATTTTTCGCGACGATCTAGACCCCGCGGCTCTGGCGCGCGAAGCTGCCCGCCAGGCGATATTGCAACTCGGTGCCGGCGATGCACCGGCAGGCACCATGGAAGTGGTCCTTGGCCCGGGTTGGCCGGGAATTCTTCTTCACGAAGCGATTGGGCACGGCCTTGAAGCTGATTTCAATCGCAAAAAGACCTCCGCGTTTTCCGGGCTTGTGGGCAAGAAGGTCGCGTCTGAACTTTGCACCGTCGTGGACGACGGCACGATCCCTTTCCGTCGCGGGTCTCTGAACATGGATGACGAAGGCAATCCCACGCATCAGACCGTCTTGATCGAGAAGGGTATTCTTCAGGGGTATCTTCAGGACCGGTTAAGCGCAAAATTCATGGGTGCGCCCCTTACCGGAAATGGGCGCCGCCAGGGCTATGACCATATCCCGCTGCCGCGAATGACGAATACCTTCATGATGGCGGGACAATCGACGCCGGACGAAATCATCCGGTCCGTGAAGAACGGTCTCTACGCGGTGCACTTTGGCGGCGGCCAGGTCGACATCACGAGCGGTAAGTTCGTGTTCAGCGCGAGCGAGGCCTACCTGATCAAAGATGGCCGGATTACCACTCCGGTCAAGGGAGCCAGTCTGATTGGGGATGGACCGACGGTATTGCGGCAGGTCACGATGGTCGGCAACGATCTCAAGCTCGATCAGGGCGTGGGAATCTGCTCGAAGGAAGGGCAGTCGCTGCCTGTCGGTGTAGGGCTGCCCACGATCAAAATCCGCGAGATTACCGTGGGCGGTACGCGCAAATGATCGCGGACATGAGCGGAGCGACAGGGCGTAGCCAGCAAGTGATGAAAGAGACGGCGCAACACGTCGTTGATCGCGCCAGAAAAGGGGGCGCGACGTCGGCAGACGTCTTTGTTCGGGAAGACGAAACCTTCTCCGTCACGGTAAGGAATGGCGATGTCGAAAAACTCAAGGAAGCGCTGTCTCGCAGTCTGCGGCTTCGCCTCTTCATCGGGAAGAGAACGGCGCTGGCGCAAACATCCGATCTCTCGCCTGCAGTCCTGGACCGGCTGGTCGATGAAACTGTCGAGATGGCCCGCCTGACGTCTGAAGACGAAAGCGGCGGACTGCCGGATCCATCGATGTATCCGGAAACGATTCCGGACCTTCAGCTTGTGGATCCGGCCTGGGACCTCATCAAACCTGAAGCACGTATTGACCTTGCGAAGCGTGCCGAAGCCGCCGCCTATAAGACGAGTTCCCTGATTACAAATTCCGATGGAGGATCGTTCGAATGTGAACGATCGCGGACAGTGCTCGCCAGCACAGCAGGCTTTCTTGGCGGATACGAATCCACCGGAGGCTATCTGGCGGCCGCACCGATAGCCGAATCCAATGGAGCGATGCAACAGGACCATTGGTTTTCGATCTCAAGACGCTTTGGTCAGCTGGATTCGCCAGAGGAAATCGGCCGGCGCGCCGCCGAGCGTGTTATCCGGCGTCTGGGTGCAAGAAAGGTCAAGACCTGCAACATCCCTGTGGTCTTCGATCCTATGACCGCCCGAACACTCGTGAAGCACGTGTTCGATGCCGTTTCAGGCGATGCGGTATACCGCCGCCGCTCCTTTCTCGTCGATCAGATTGAACAAGCCGTGGCCGGCTCCCAAGTCACAATTGTGGATAACGCGCGTCTTCCCGGCGGGCTTGGCTCCAGCCCCTTTGACGATGAGGGTGTCGCAACGGGGATGACGCCCATTGTCGAAGCCGGCGTTCTTCGCAACTATCTGCATAGCGCCTACAGTGCCCGTAAAATGAACGCTCGGCCGACCGGCAATGGCAGCCGGACCGGAGCGGGTTCAGTTAGCGTTGGACCGACAAACTGCTACCTGAAAGCAGGGGCACACTCGCCGGAGGACATCATTGGGTCCATCAAGACTGGCCTGTATGTCGTGGATTTGATCGGTCACGGAGTGAACCCTGTCACCGGTGATTACTCTCGGGGCGTCACCGGGATGTGGATTGAAAATGGAAAGTTTGCGTACCCCGTTCAGGAGGTTACAATTGCCGGTAACCTTCGACAAATGCTGCAGGATATTGAAATGATCGGCAACGATATCGTTTTCATGGGTCCCATCGCTTCACCTACCCTGAAGATCAGGGACATGACGCTAAGTGGGGAGTAGCATGAGCGGAGCGAATGCAAGCCCGATAGGGCGCAGCCAGCAAGAAATGCCCGGAGCGAATGCAAGCCCGATAGGGCGCAGCCAGCAAGAAATGCCCGGAGCGAATGCAAGCCCGATAGGGCGCAGCCAGCAAGAAGAGATGCCCGGAGCGAATGCAAGCCCGATAGGGCGCAGCCAGCAAGAAATGCCCGGAGCGAATGCAAGCCCGATAGAACGCAGCCAGCAAGAGATGCCCGGAGCGAATGCAAGCCCGATAGAACGCAGCCAGCAAGAGATGCCGGGAGCGAATGCAAGCCCGATAGGGCGCAGCCAGCAAGAAGAGATGCCCGGAGCGAATGCAAGCCCGATAGGGCGCAGCCGGTAAGAGATGCCGGGAGCGAATGCAAGCCCGACAGGGCGCAGGCAGTAGAAAATGGAATCCCGCGTTCTACGCCCGGTTGCCATCGGAATCGGAATCGCCATTGTTGCAGCAATCGGCATCCTTCTGGTCTGGGGGGTCTCGCCAGGAAAAACTGTCGATCTTCCCGCCGGCCTCACCGAAGTGAATGATCCTTCTGAACTGCAGACGATGGTGGAGGCGAGTCACATTGGAATTGTGACCAGCACCAACTACCTGGGGCAAAAGGTCTATATCGTACGGACCACGCTCAAGAATGTTTCCGACGAGCCGCTCCGGCTTATCGATGTGAAGTTGACATTCCTGGACTATGGAAAGAAAACGATACACGAGGAAACCCGTACAGCATTTGGTTTGAAGCAGCGCCCTCTGGAGCCCGGTACGGAATATCGGGCCGAAATCGCTTTCGAGAATCCCCCTCAAAACTGGAACTATCACGTCCCCGACACGAAAGTTGTCAAAGTGGCGTATTAACGCCCAAATGCAAGCCGCGTGACCAGAAAGTCCGGAAGCCCGGCCTCGCGCATTCGGGCTTGAGTGGTTTGGACCGAATATTCAGCTCGATGGAACTCCAGGATGGACGCCTGATCGTCCCAGATCAGAAAACTCGCGCGCGGATCCCCGTCGCGGGGTTGTCCGACCGAACCGGGATTCACGAGTACCTTGTCCGAGGGCACGCGGAGATGTGCCGAACCGTCAGGCTCATAACTGGGTAGCCAGCGGATGTTTCGCGTGAAGACTCCGGGCTCATGCGTGTGCCCGAAGAATGTAATCGCCGGGCTGATGAGAGCGAGATTCACGACGGCGTCGTTTTGTGTCACCAGGTATTCGTCTTCGTCCTTGGCGCTGCCGTGGACGAGTTGTGCCTTTTCACTAAGCTCCAACGGGCCGACCGTGAGTTCCGCTAATCGCTGGAGGTAGGGTCGGGGCAGATGAGCGCGAGTCCACTCCACGGCTCGCCTGGCGGCAACGTTAAAATGAGTGGGTTCGTCCAATCCCGAGATCACTCGATCGTGATTTCCCCGAATGGTCGTGGTTTCGAGCTCGTCGAGCATATCCATCACTTCGGCAGGGTTGGGGCCGTAACCTACCAGATCCCCGCAACAGAGAACCCGGTCATAGCCCATGTCTTTGGCCCTACGCACTGCGGCGGTCAGGGCCTCAATGTTGGAATGGATGTCGCTCAGTACGAGATAGCGCATAATATATGCTTTCAGGATCATAACAGACTTGTAATCGAGGTACAGGAAGACGATGACGCGGCCAGCCACGCTCGGAGAATTATTGGCGAGTCCGTTTGGGAAGGACTCTTATCGAAACCGAACTGTCAAGGACGAGATGCGCGAAAATCTGCTGCGGAAGCTGCGCGAACAGGCCCCGATCTTTCGCGGCATCATGGGTTACGACGACAGCGTTACACCACAGATTGTGAATGCCGTTCTCTCCCGCCACAACATGATTCTCCTTGGTCTGCGGGGGCAGGCCAAGTCGCGAATTCTGCGTGGTCTGACGGAGTTCCTGGACGAATTGCTCCCGGCCATTGCCGGTTGTGAAATCAATGACAGCCCGTTTGCTCCGATCTGCCGGCAGTGTCGCGATCTCATTGAGGAGAAAAAACAGTCCACTCCGATCGTATGGCGGTCCCGGGATGACCGGTATGTCGAGAAGCTGGCGACGCCCGACGTGACAATTGCCGATATCATCGGCGACATCGACCCGATCAAGGCCGCGAAAGGCGGTCACGCGCTGGGCAGCGAGCGGTCCATTCACTATGGATTGCTTCCGCGAGCGAATCGCGGCATCTTCGCCATCAACGAATTGCCGGATCTCGCCGGAAAGATCCAGGTGGGACTGTTCAACATCATGCAGGAAGGCGACGTCCAGATTAAGGGGTATCCGGTCCGGCTTCCACTCGATGTTGTCCTGGTTTTTTCGGCCAATCCTGAAGACTATACGGCCCGCGGCAAGATTGTTACGCCCCTGAAGGATCGCATCGGGTCGGAAATCAAGACTCACTATCCGGCGACGATTGAGCTCGGTGTCGCAATTACCGAGCAGGAGGCTTGGGTCGATCGTGACAGCGCCCAGATTTCGATTCCCACCTACGTGAAGCAGATCGTTGAAGGGATCGCGTTTCGAGCGCGATCCGATCAGCGAGTCGACAAACGTTCGGGGGTCAGCCAGCGCCTGCCGATCTCCTGCATGGAAAATGTTGTCAGCAACGCGGAGCGTCGCATGATCGTTTCCAACGATACTTCCGGCTCGGCTCGCATTGCCGATATCTATGCGGCGATTCCCGCCATAACCGGCAAGATTGAGCTGGAATACGAAGGCGAACTCAAGGGCGCGGAAGCTATCGCGCGCGACCTGATCAGGCAGTCGGTGCAGACGTCCTTTCGTCAAACGTTTCCCACCAGCGATTTCAAGAATGTGATCGAGTACTTCGAGCTGGGAGGCACCTTGAAAGTGTCGGACGCCGATTCCACAAAATCGGTCCTGGCGCAGCTGCAACGGGTTCCGACGCTGATGGATCATCTGACAGAATCCTCCGATGGGGCCGCGTCGCACTGGCAGAGTTCATCCTGGAAGGCCTTTACGCAAGTGACAAGATCGGCCGGTCGGAGGAACGTGGCTTTATCAGTGTCGAGCGCCGACCTGCAGCGCAGGATCTCTATCGAGACTATACGCTGGAACGGAACCGAAATAAGAAGCCCCTCAATTAGAGGCCCCGATGCCCGTAACCAAATACACGAAATGGAAAGGCTCGTTGCTGGACACCTTGAATCTCGAGAACCTCCTCGACGAGCTGTCGCAGTTCTTTCTGCAGAGCGGTTTTCCTGAAGATCCCTGGGGCAATCCCTACGACGACGCGCGGCAGGACCTCCGACAAGCCATTATCGAAAAGCTCGTCGAGATGGGGCACATCCCCGAGCAGATGATGGAGCAATTGGATCGACAATCCCGAATCGGAAGAAGCGAAGCAACTCGACGAAATCGTCAGCCAGATCATCCGCCGTATGGTTGAGGAAGGATGGTTCGCGCACCGAAAGGCGTGAAAACGCTCCGAACGAAGGAGGCGAAGGCCAGGAAGGGGATGCCGCAGGATCGGCGCGTTTTGAGCTTACCAACAAGTCCATCGATTTTCTCGGTTTCCGTCAGCTGCGTCATCTTCTAGGCTCGCTGGGGCGCAGCAGCCTGGGGCGTCACGAGACGGTCCAGCTGTCCACTGGAGTCGAAGCGTTTCAGGTGTCAAAGGAATATGAGTTCGGAGACACCATCAACCTCGATATCAGCGCCACGCTAATGCGCTCGGTTGCGCGCGAAGGCCTGGGCGAATCGTTGAATCTGGAGTACAGCGATCTGATGGTTCGGCAGACTGAATACGAAAGCTCGTGTTCGACCGTTCTCCTGCTGGATACGAGCCACAGTATGATCCTCTACGGGGAAGACCGGTTTACACCAGCCAAGCGCGTAGCTCTCGCGCTTTCACACCTTATCCGGACCCAGTATCCCGGCGATTCGTTGCGCCTGGTGTTATTTCACGATTCCGCAGAGGAAGTGCCGCTGAAAGAGCTGGGGCGCGTTGTCGTTGGCCCGTATCACACCAACACCCGTGAGGGCCTGCGGCTTGCGCGGCGAATCCTCATGGCCGAGAAAAAGGACATGAAGCAGATCATCATGATTACCGACGGAAACCGTCGGCCATGACCCTGCCCAACGGACGAATCTACAAGAGCGCGTTCGGCCTGGATCCGATGATCCTGGACGAAACATTCAAGGAAGTCGCTGTCTGCCGGAAGTCCGGGATCATGATCAACACCTTCATGCTGGCAAGCGATCGCTACCTGGTGGAGTTCGTCAAGAAGATGACCGAAATCTGCAAAGGCAAAGCCTACTTCACAACAACGGTGAATCTCGGCGAATACATCCTCATGGACTATCTTCGCAAGAAGACCCAGACAATTCATTAGAAGTCATCAGAAGCAGCAGGGATCTGCTCGTACGCGATTATTCTTTTGGCAGCCTTGGCCCAAGTCTCCGTCACAGGAGGAGATGCAGCGAAATTTCAGGGAGAGTGGCAGCGATAACCGCAGGGGTAAAGGATTCTTGTATCCTCAGCTAAGGTTATCGGCTGTACCCGACGATGAAAGGATTGGCACCGCTCCCTGACGAAGAGATCCGTTTCTGTCATACGATTGACAGATTGCCTGGATCTGAGCTGGCCGATATCCCGCTAACTCTCTATTTTTCCAGCTTTTAGTTCTTCTGACCCGTCTGGTATGCCCCGTGCAATCTCCCAACCGTCCGGAACACCCGGAATTCGACCGAAGGACTGGAGGCCTGCGTGGCTGAAGAAACTGCTGCTCCCGACGCGGCTGCTGCTGAGAAGCCGGGACCATCATCAAATAGGGGGCTAATCATTGTGGTCGTCCTTGTTTCCCTGATTTCGAGCGCTGCGGGGTCAGGTTTGACGGCGTATCTCGTTGGAAAGGCGATAGCGAAATTGCCCGTGGCGAGTGCGGCAGCCGAAGGAACCCCGGAAAGCGAGGCGGCGAAAAAAGAAGCGGAACTCGCCGAAGCCATCGAGCACGGCGCCGTCGTTCCGCTGGACCCGTTCGTCGTCAATCTGGCGGACCAGGACGCGGCCCGGTACCTTCGTATTAAAGTCAGCCTCATGGTCGACGACAAGTCCAGGGTTAAGGAAATCATTGAAAATCAAGCTCTCACGCTAAAGGTTCGAGACGTCATTCTTCAGACACTGACGCGAAAGACATCGCACGAACTTATCAATGATGAAGGGAAGAACAAGCTTCGTGCCGAAATTCAGAGTGGGATCGAACGCTACTTCAAAGAGCCGAAGCTGACCGACGTCATGTTCACTGAGTTTGTCATCCAGCTCTGACCGATCATGAGTGAAGCCCCGAACCCCGTTGTTTCGTCAGAGCGCCCCGCCGCCAACTCGTTCCTTCGCGAGTTGGCGGGCGTGCACGATGTCCCATTGCGCGTCTCCATTGAAATTGGCCGCTTACGGCTGGCTGTCGGGGAGTTCCTCCGTCTTGCGGTAGGCACAGTAGTCGAAGTCAAGAAACCGGCAGGCGAGCCGTTTGAGATTTCGTTGAACGGTTACATTGTTGCCAAAGGCGAAATCATCATGGTGGAGCAAAGCTCCGGCGTGCGGATCGTCGAGGTCCTGAAACCGGCAGGTGACTCGTGATTGCGTTTCAAGTCATCGGTTCCCTCATTCTGATTCTGGGAGCATTGCTTGTCGGTGTGCGTTTGCTCAAGAAGTATGTCCCGGCGCTGGGCGCAGCGCGCGATCTTGAGGTTACAGAGCAGCTTCATATCGGGGATCGCTGTCGCATCATGGTGGTGAAAGTCCGGGGTGAAGAGCTATTGATTGGCGTGACCCGGGAATCCATTTCTATTCTCGACAAGCTGGGGCCCGCAGCATGAGCATGCTGACCTTACTATTGGCGGGCACGCCGGCCGCCGCCGCTCCTGCAGCCGTGAAGATCGACCTGGGTGGATCCTCAGGATCCGTTCAGATGACGATGCCGGTGCAGATGCTCATCCTGCTGACGCTGCTGACGTTCCTGCCGGCTATCATCATTTCGCTCTCGTCGTTCACCCGAATCATTATCGTTTTTCATTTCCTGCGTCAGGGCCTGGGAACTCAGGAAGCGCCGTCAAATCAAATCCTGATTGGCCTGGCTCTGTTTCTTTCGTTCTTCATCATGAATCCGACTCTTATGGCAATGTATGACCACGCTTACGTACCCTGGTCGAAGGGTGAGATTGACCAGAATGAGGCCCTCGACAAAGGTTCGGCCGATCTCAAGAAGTTCATGCTGAGAGCGACCAGGGAAAAGGACCTGAGCCTCTTTGTGGAAATGTCCGGCGGACCGAAGCCCACGGGCCCGGAAGACCTGCCGATGCGGGCTGTAATGCCGGCTTTCATGATTTCCGAAATTAAAACGGCGTTTCAGATTGGGTTCGTTCTCTTTCTTCCGTTTCTTGTCATTGATATGGTGGTTTCCTCCGTGCTGTTGTCGATGGGAATGATGCAGCTGCCGCCGATGATGGTGTCGCTGCCCTTCAAGATTCTGCTGTTCATCATGGTGGATGGCTGGGGTCTTATTGTTTCTTCACTGGTGAAAAGCTATGTCTGAAGATCTTGTGCTCCGTTTGTCGAAGCAAACTCTGGAAACTGTGCTGCTCGTGAGTGCGCCGATGCTCGGTGCGGGGCTTATCGTGGGAATCATTATCAGCGTCATTCAGATTGTAACGTCCATTCATGACACGGCGCTGGCGTTTGTTCCGCGAATTGTCGTGACGTTTGTCATTTTTCTGGTGGTTTTCCCCTGGATGATGGGCACGATGGTTTCCTACACCCACATGCTGTTGTCCTCGTTCGAACCCTATGTGAGATAGGCGTCCAATGGGGGGGGCACTTTCACTCGCGATTCCTTACTTCTACATCGCGCATCTCCTGCTGATTTCCATGCGGGTCGGGGCCGCGCTCCTCTTCGCTCCGCTCTGGGGTCACCCGGGAATCCCTCAGCCCATGCGAGTGCTGCTGGTCTTTACGATCTCCCTGGGAGTCGCAGCGGTAACTCCATTCAGTCCCCAGGCCTATGACAATCCTGGCCTGGTTATCCCGAGTGAGATATTGATCGGATTACTCCTTTCGATGGGCATCCGCATTGCGTTCGCGGGACTGCATATGGCCGGTCAGTTCATCAGTTTTCACCTCGGATTCTCCGCTGTACAGGTTATCGATCCACAAACCCAGAACCGATCCACGCTGATGTCTGCGTTCATGACGTTGTTTGGATACATGCTGATTCTTACCACCGACCAGCATCACAACATCCTCCGCGCCATATCCGTCAGCTACGAAGCATTTCCCATTGGCACGATCGTCAAGACATCGCAATGGTTCGAGGCGCTGATGCAGGCGGCAAGCCAGATTTTCGTAATCGGCTGGAAGATCGCCCTTCCTGTTTTCGTTGCAACTTTTCTTGTCGAAGTCACGGTGGGCCTGGTTTCACGCATGCAGCCTCAAATCAATTCGATGGTTGTGACTGCGCCACTGAAGCTTCTGATCGGGATCGCTGTTTTGGGGGCGTCGCTGGCGTTTCTGCCCAGGGCGCTCGGCGCCATCATGGACACGCCGATCCTGAGCAAATGACATGGCGAACGCGGAACAAACAGAGAAAGCGACACCAACACGTCGCAGAAAAGCCCGAAACAAGGGCCAGTTTCCTTATTCACAGGAAGTCACCGGAGTTCTAACGCTGTTCGCCTGTCTTGGCGTCGCGTACTCGCTACTCGGTAATCCCACAGGATATCGGACTTTCTTCGAGACCGTTCTGCTCAGCGGTATCTCGTCCGACTCGGATGTCCAGATGGCCTCATTGGTGCGTCAGGCCGGCATTTACTTCTTGATGGTAGCCGGCCCGATTTTCGCGGCGGCAATCGCCTCGGCGTTGGTGGGTAACGTCCTGCAAGGGCTTCCGGTTTTTGCATCGGAGTCCCTCGGTCTGAACTGGGAACGACTGAATCCGGTTGCCGGATTGTCCCGCCTGAAGGGAAAAATCTCTCCGATGGAGTGGGTGAAGATCCTGTTCCTGATTGGAGCCGCCAGCGCCGTGCTGTGGGATACCCTGCGGTTCTTCTGGGAACAGCTTGCCACATCTCCGGCGCTTTCCATCGCAGCTTCAAACGACATCCTCAGGGCGATGCTTGTCCGCATCGTCGCTTACCTTGGCCTGGCCCTTATGGTGATGGCTACAGGCGACTTCTTCCTCCAGCGCTACAAGTTCGAAAAAAGCATAAAAATGACCAAGGCCGAGGTCAAGGAAGACGTCAAATCGATGGAAGGAAACCCCACGATAAAGGGCAAGATTCGCTCCATTCAGCGCGAACGTGCCCGGCGGCGCATGATGAACCGTGTGAAGGAGGCCGATGTGATCGTCACAAACCCGACACACTACGCCGTTGCGCTTCAATACAAGGTCGGGATCATGAGCGCCCCGCGCGTCATTGCGAAAGGCAGAGGTTGGCTGGCTGAAAGAATCAAATCCGAGGGTCGGGATAATGACATCCCTCTGGTCGAAAATGTGCCCTTAGCACGTGCCCTTTACCGCAGTGTGCAAATCGATCAGGAAATTCCCGGCGACCTGTTTAAGGCGGTTGCTGAGGTCCTCGCGTTCGTTTACAGAACACGTAAACTCAAATAAATAAAGTGTTTAATTAAAGTCTAAGGACTTTAAAATGGAAAGCAGAAGCGATCGAAAAAGCGGTGTTTTCCGCCCTCGAATTCCTAACCATCCCCTATTTTATAGACAAACTTTCACCACGCAACCCTGTCGAGCCTCTGGCACGCGGCTTGCAGCGACACGACCCGTATGAAGAGCCAGCTCATCATTCCGTTCGCGATCGTCGTCATTTTGATGGCAGTGATTATTCCCCTGCCGACGTTCGTCGTCGATATCCTTATATCGGCAAACATCGCGCTGGCTGTAATTATTCTTTTGTCATCGGTCCACCTGTTGAACCCAGTTCATTTTTCATCTTTCCCTTCAATTCTACTTATAAGCACACTATTCCGGCTTTCACTGAACATCGCCTCAACGCGACTCATTCTTCTTAATGGGAAGACTGGCCCATCTGCAGCCGGGGAAGTCATCAAGGCATTCGGCCAGTTTGTGGTAGGCGGCAATTACGCCGTCGGCATCATCATTTTCCTGGTCCTCATTGTCATTCAGTACGTGGTGATCAACCACGGCGCTGTCCGCATTTCTGAAGTCACGGCAAGATTCACTTTGGACGCCCTGCCTGGTAAGCAACTTTCGATCGACGCGGACCTCAACGCCGGCATCATCGATCAGGACGAAGCCCGTGAGCGCCGGGCTGAGATTGGCAGAGAGGCGGAATTTTACGGCTCCATGGACGGAGCCATCCGTTTCACGCAGCGCGACGCCGTGGCGTCGATCCTGATCACTTTGATCAACATTATCGGTGGCATTGCGATCGGTTCGATTCAATATGGAATGCAGGTCACCACGGCCCTGGCGACGTTCACCATTCTGACCGTCGGAGACGGCCTGGTTACGGCGATTCCTTCCCTGTTGATTTCGATTGCGGGCGCCCTGGTAACAACGCGTTCGGCTTCGGAGTTGGGAATGGGGGAAGAAGTTTCCGTACAGCTTTTCTCGAATCCCAAACCGGTCTATTTCAGCTCCGGCATCGTCGCGGGATCTGGGACTGATTCCCGGATTTCCGAAATTCTCCTTCTTCCTTCTCGCCGGCACCCTGGGTTTCATCGGTTATTCGATGGCGGTTGCGGCTAAAGAGAGACGCGGTGCTTCGATTCGCGATCCCAAAGCCAGGGGTTCCGGCAAAGGCAAGGACAATGAAACAAACCAGGCCACGCCGGACAAAGCCACTGCTTTTCTGCGTATGGACAGCCTGGCCGTCGAGATCGGTTACGGACTGATCGGCATTGTCGATGTTCAGCAGGGTGGCGACTTCCTGAACCGCATTCGTTCGATCCGGAAACAGATTGCGCAGGATATGGGGGTCATCGTCCCGCCGGTCAATGTTTCCGATAACTTGAAGCTCGGTCCCAAGGAATATTCGATTCTGCTCAAGGGCATCGAAATCGCACGCGGTGAGCTTGTTATAGACAAGTTGATGGCGATCAACCCCGGTAACGTCTCGGGTGCGATCGAAGGCATTGCCACGAAGGAGCCGACCTTCGGGCTGCCCGCTTTCTGGATTACGAAGGACAAACGCGAGCGGGCCCAGTTGATGAATTACACCGTCGTTGATCCGCCAACCGTCCTGGCCACTCACCTGACCGAGATGATTCGCAACTATGCCTACGAGCTTGTCGGACGGCAGGACGTAAAAGCCCTGATCGACTTCGTCGGCGAAACGCATCCCAAGCTTGTCGAGGAGCTGGTGCCGAAAACCCTGTCCGTCGGCGAAATCCAGAAGGTTCTTCAGAACCTTCTGCGTGAAAAGGTTTCGATTCGCGACCTGGTCACGATCTTCGAGACTTTGGCCGACTACGGTTCGCAGACGAAAGATCCGGTGACGCTGACCGAAATGACTCGAGCCGCGCTTTGCCGCAGCATTACCAGGAATCTGACCAACGAGAGTGGCGAACTCAGTGTGATCACGCTTTCGCCGGAGTGGGAATCCCAACTCTCCGGCGCGATGACGCGCACCGAATCCGGCTCCTACCTGGCCATCGATCCCAAGAAATTCGAGCAGCTGGTGCACGCCATGACGCAGACCTGCCAGAAACTGACGACATCGAACTGGACGCTGTTGTGCTCCAGCAATCTTCGATTCCATGTGCGGAAACTAATCGAGCGGTTCATCCCGCAGTTGACGGTGATCTCGCCGAATGACATTCCGCCCAACCTGCAAATTATTTCGATTGGGGTAGTTGGACAATGAACGTAAAGACCTATCGCACCAAGTCTCTACAGGAAGCGTTGGACCACATTAAGCGTGACCTCGGAAGCGAAGCGCTCGTTCTGAGCACTCGAGAGGTTGCTGCGGCTCGGCCCTTCGGTTTTCTGAGAAAGCCGAAATGGGAAGTATCGGCAGCAGCACGGCCTGAACCCCCGACTGCTATCGCTGCCGCACCGCCGCCAGCTCCCGCCTCCAGAGCCGCTGCTGCAGTGGCCATGGCGCCGGTTCCGGCGAAGACGCTCAATCCGGCCGAACCCCGGGATATGGAAGCCGGTCCGTCAACAACCCGGCGGATTCCTGCCCATGATCGTCGCATCGACTTGCTCCTTGAGGAAATGGATCAAGTGAAGAGGTCTCTCAAGACGATTGGCAAGTCCATGCCGTCAAGAAACGAACAGGGCGGCCTGTATGCCGAGCTCGTCAACCAGGGTATCGACGCAGAAATGGCTGAAAGTCTGGTCCAGTCCGCATCGGGCGGCAATCCGACACCGGGGGAACTCCGCGGCCGCGTTCGGCGGCTTCTCGGCGACATGATTGTCGTGGATCCTCCAGCAGAGCTTCACGCCAAAGGACGGATTGTGAGTGTGTTTGTCGGACCTACTGGCGTGGGAAAGACTACCACGATCGCCAAAATCGCCGGTCAGGCGTCGACCCGATCCAGGAAGAAGGTCGCGCTGATCACCACCGATATGATGCGAGTCGGCGGCCAGGACCAGCTGACCCGCTTTGGTGCGCTTCTGGGTGTGCCCGCTTACACCTGCACAGACCTGTCGACCCTGAAGGATCTGATCGAAAGTCTCGACGACCGCGACCTGATTCTGGTGGACACGCCTGGCGCAAGCCCTTCGGATCTCGCGAGGCTGTCCAAGCTGGAAGCCGTCATGTCGCTTCCCGAAGCTCGAATGAATCTTGTTATCAGTGCCACGACCCGGTCTGAAGACATCGCCAAAATCGTGAATCGCTTTCAACATTTCTCTCCCAAGCGTGTGGTGTTCACGAAAATCGACGAAACCGACTCCAAAAGCCTGATTCCCGGCGATTTGCTCCGAAACGAAATTGCCATTTCCTACATCACGAACGGCCAGCGCGTGCCGGACGACTTACTCGATTCCGGTAATGACTGAAATGACGAAGTGGGTGCTTCCCGATGCCTAGCACAGCAACAGCAGCCTCCAAGATGACTGCTTCGGAGCGCGAATCCCTGATCGTCGAGTCGATTCCCCTGATCAAACACATCGCGCATAAGGTTGCGATGCGTCTGCCCAGTACGGTGGAAATGCGAGACCTCGTCAATGCCGGCGTACTCGGTCTGCTCGACGCTATCGATAAGTTCGAGCCCGAGCGCAGCGTCAAGTTCAAAACCTACGCGGAAGTACGCGTTCGTGGCGCTATTCTCGACAGTCTACGGGACCTGGATTGGGCGCCCCGCTCCCTTCGCAAAAAGAGCAAAGACCTGGAAAAAACCTACGCGGAGCTTGGTCAGAAGCTCGGCCGGCCGGCAACCGATGAAGAAGTATGTGAAGCTCTCGGCGAAGACCTCGAAAACTTCCACGCGCTCGTTGATCAGCTTCATGGACTCACGGTGGGTTCCTTCGAGGCCCCTGCGGAGTCCGACGAGCGACAGCGAAGGGAAAATCAACTATTACCCCGATGACGGCACGAACGATCCTTATGCCCGGTTCGAGGCAAGACAGATCACCTCGCTGCTGGCCCAGGCGATCGACACTCTGCCGGAGCGGGAACGCATGGTGTTGTCGCTGTACTACTACGAAGAATTCACCATGAAGGAAATCGGGACGCTGCTTGGCGTGAACGAGTCCCGTGTCTCCCAGATTCACACAAAAGCCACACTCCGTCTGCGCGGCAAGCTGGCAAAGGCCGACCTGAACCTCGATTCTGCAGTGGAGCTGCTTAGCAGGTAATGGAAAAGAAAGATCCTCACTATACAATTTCAAGCGGCCCGACCGCATTTCGAAGAATCAGATCCGATCCCTGCATTTCGTTCACGATCGCTTCGCGCGCAACGCCTCTTCATCGCTTTCCGCCTATCTGAGAATGGTGGTGGAACTCTCGCTTGAGTCTATCGAGCAGGTCACTTACGGGGAATTTCTCACCGGAGCTGCCGACCCTACGTGCTATGCATCGATTTCCCTGAAACCTTTGGACGGCCAGGCTGCGCTTGAAATTCGTCCCGAATGCGCATTTCCCATGCTTGACCGGCTGCTGGGAGGATCCGGCGAGCAGATTGAGGCGATTCGCCCGATGACAGAGATCGAACAGCGAGTGATCCAGGCGATCCTGAAGCTTCTTGTCGACAACCTCAAGGAGAGCTGGCGCCCGGTCTACAGCATCGACTTTTCCGTGACCTCGCTCGAAACCCACCCCCACATGGTGCAGGTCGTCGGGCCGAACGAAATGATCATCCATTTCAAGTTCAAAGTCAGGATTAAGAACACCGTTGCGCGACTCAACCTGGCATTTCCAACCCTCGTACTGGAACCGATCATTCACATTTTCGATCAGGACTGGAACAGCCGGAAAAAGATTACCCATGACGGAGCGCTGCTGCAGCAGTTGCGGCAGGTGCCGGTCAGACTCAGCATCGAAACGTCCGAAACCTCGTTCCCCATGCAGTCTCTTGTCTCCCTCGAAGTCGGCGATACGCTGGTTCTCGACCAGCGTACCGAGTGGCCGATGCAGATGAAACTCGGCGGCCGGAAGAAACTGCTGGCCAAGGCAAAGTTCGATTCATCCAAGAAGATGTTCGCCGTGACGACCAACCTGTCGGGCAAGAAGGAGGAAACCCGTGGACACGCAACCCACTAACGATTCACCGGTCGAGAATCTGTCGAATCTGGCGGCCCTGCTGGACGTTCAGCTGCCAGTGTCGATCCGGTTCGGCGAAACCGAAATGCTGCTGGAAGACGTCATCAAGCTCGGCATAGGTTCTGTCATTGAGCTCAACTCTGCTGTAGATGACCCGGTTGAACTGGTTGTCAACGGCCGCTGTTTCGCGCGCGGCGAAGTGGTGACCGTCGATGGATTTTATGGAGTTCGAATAACGGAGATAACAAGTGTCGGCGAACGCATCAAGTCTGTTAACGCTTAGTCCGATTGTCGTCTACGCGACTCTGGCACTTTACGGCCTGGTGTTCGCGTATATGTTCCTCTATCTGCACAACCGGTTCAGGACGTCTTCCCGCGTTTTGAGTCTGTTGAAGAACGACTGGGCCAATGCGGAGTCCAGGCACGCGGGTTTGGTCGAGAGCGCTCAGGAGCGGATCGCCCGGCTGGCCGTCGAGATTCCCGCCAAGGCGCCGCCGCAGGTCATCACCAAATCGGTCACTGCCGATATGCGAACTCAGGTCGAAGCAATGGGTAAAAGAGGGCTTGGTATCGCAGAGATCGCGCGGAATACCGGATTGCCGGAAGGCGAAGTCGACGTATTGCTCGGCGTCGCCAGGATGCAGCGATGAGCGACTCCTTTTCAGATTCCTATTTCGCGCTGGATGCACGACTGAAGATGCTGGACGTTATCGCCAACAATCTCGCGAACGCGGAGACGACCGGATTCAAGCGAGACTTCGGAACCATCCTGGAGATGGAAAACACCTACCAGGTCGGAACCTCGGTGGACTTGTCGCCCGGCGACCTGGTTGCGACCCAAAATCCCCTCGATGTGGCCATCAACGGTTCGGGATTCTTCGCCGTGGAGACGCCTCAGGGCGTCCGCTACACTCGCGCCGGCGATTTCGCCTTGAGCGACAAGGGGGACCTGGTTACCAAGGACGGCATGCCGGTCCTCTCTTCGTCGGATTCGCCGATTCATATCGGCGAAGGGGTCGTCACCATTCAAGGCGATGGCGTCGTTTCCGCTGACGGCGTCGAGGTCGCGACGCTGAAGGTCGTGAACTTCAAGACGACTGAAGGTCTGGAGAAGGAAGGTTTTCACCGCTTTGTCTGGAATGGCTCACCACAGGATATAGAAGATGTCCCGGAGCCGACCCTGAAGAACGGTTTTCTGGAACGTTCTAACGTGAACTCGGTCAACGAAATGGTTCACCTCATGGCCGCGTACCGCGACTTCGAGTCCGTACAGCGCGCCGTTAAAACGCTGGTGACGGACATGAACACGAAATTGATTCAGGAGTTAGGGAAGATAAGTTAGTTAAAGAAGAGGTTCGTCGGGCCGCGGCAAGGGAGTGCTGGCCGGCGCAGTAATCAAGTTTCACGGAGGAGCCCACATGTTAAGAGCCTTGTATACGGCTGCGACTGGAATGCAGGCGCAGCAAATGAATATCGACACGATCGCCAACAACATCGCCAACGTCAACACGACCGGTTTCAAACAGGGTCGTGCGGAGTTCCAGGACCTGCTCTACCAGAACATCCGCCCGGCAGGGACTGCCTCTTCGACGTCCACGACATTTCCAGTGGGCCTTCAGCTCGGCCTGGGAACCAAGCCGGTCGCGACAGATCGTATCTACACCCAGGGAGACTTCCGCCAGACCGGCAATTCACTGGACCTCGTCATTGAAGGCAAAGGCTTCTTCCAGGTTCGTCTTCCTACCGGCGAGCTCGCATACACGCGCGACGGCTCGCTCCACCAGAACGCCGACGGCATCCTCGTGACGGCCGACGGAAACCCCCTGGAACCACAAATCACGATTCCTGCCGATGCCGACTCCATCACCATTGCAAAGGACGGCACGGTTAGCGTCACGCAGCCGGGACAGTCCACACCTCAGCAGGTGGGCACCATTCAATTGGCGAACTTCCAGAATCCTGCGGGCCTGAACGCGCTCGGCGGCAACCTCTTAATGGCTTCCGGGGCATCGGGAGATCCGCTCACCGGCAACCCCGGCGAGAATGGCCTGGGACAGATAAATCAGGGCTTTCTCGAACAATCGAACGTGAGCGTCGTCGAGGAGATGGTGAACATGATCGTGGCGCAGCGCGCTTACGAAGTGAACTCGAAAGCCGTGCGCGTGGCCGACGACATGCTCTCGCAAATCAACAACCTGGTGAGGTAGGCCAATGATTGCAGCACTTCTTCTTGCATGCTGTTTCGCAGCGCCCGCAGACATCACGGTAGACACCGAGACCTTGACGCTGGGAACCATCATTCCGTTTCCCGGCGGCGATTCTCGCGCTTCGATCGGACTCGGCTACTCTCCGCAGCCAGGAAATGCGCGCCGGTTTCTGAGACCGGAGCTGATTGCGAAAATAGCAACCGCGGGTCTTAAAACCGACGATCTGGAAATTCCAGAATCGATTCTCGTGCACCGGAAGGCCAAGATCCTCGATGCAGAACGGGTGAAGGCAGCCGTCAAGCAGGCGTTCGCTCGGCAGTATCCCAACGCCGAGGTCAACGTTGTTTCCGTCGATGTTCCGCAGACTCAGGTATCTGAAGCCGGATTCGAAGTAACGGCGACGATACCGGCGCGCGCAGACCTTTCGGCCCCGGTATTCGTTCGCCTCGATCTGAAAGGGTCGGGGTTTACCCGCACCCTCTTTCTGCGGACTGTTGCTGAGGTGCAACAGCTCCAGCTCGTGTTGAAGAATCCGGTCGCGGCAAATGTACAAATCGGCAGCGACGATGTGGAATGGAGAATGGCGCCGTTGCACTCGGGGACAGCCCTGGGATCCATCGAAAAACTTCAAGGCCTGATGGCGGCACGGGATTTGCAGCCCGGCCAGGTACTGACCGCAGACATGTTCTATTCGCCTCTGCTTGTTCGGAAGGGAGAATCCGTGACTGTCCGCGCAACTTCCGGTGGCATCACGATCGCCGCCACAATGCGCGCGAAATCCGATGCGCATTTTGGCGACACGATTGCGGTCGAACACTTATCCGGCCCCGGGGGTACGTCCGCTCGGGTTATCGGCACACGGACCCTCGAAGCTTTAGAAGGAGCGAAATGAACCACCTAATTTTGAGCCTCGTCTTATTGCAGAGTCCTGCAAATGCCTCGCTGTTCTCGCCTGACTCGCCGAACCTCTTCCTGTTCCGCGACCAGAAGGCGCGGGCTGTTGGCGATATTGTCACGATTCAGGTCGTGGAAACCGCGACGGCCACGAACTCGGCGACGACAGCCACTCAGAAGAAAGGCGATGTGAGTCTGAGCGCCCCGGCACTCGGCGGCCTCGAAAAGAGCGGATCGCCGCTGAACTTCGCCAACATTCTGCAGGGTGCCGGCGGAATCAACTTCAACGGCTCGGGTTCCACAAGCCGCACCGGGCAACTCCAGGCCGCCATCTCAGCCCGCATCGTCGAAGTCGCTCCTAACGGCGACCTGCGTCTCGAGGGAAATAAGGAAGTCGCGATCAATGGCGAACGCCAGATCCTGACAATTCGCGGGGTGGTTCGGGTGAAGGATGTGAGTCCTTCCAACCAGGTGCTGTCCACATCGATCGCCGACATGGCCGTGCTATTTAACGGCAAAGGCGTCGTCGCCGACGCGAACAAGCCGGGATGGCTCTACAAGGTATTAAAGGTAATCACACCTTTTTAAGGATTAAAGATGAAACGTCGCCTACTGGTCCTCTCACTGATCCTGTTTCTGGGCACTCCCGCTTTCGCCGCTCGCATCAAGGACATCGGGCACTTTGCCGGGGTGCGCTCGAATTCCCTGGCGGGTCTGGGCCTTGTGATCGGCCTGAACAAGACCGGAGACAAGCGCCAGACCGTGTTTACCCAGCAACAACTGGTGAACATGCTTGAAAAATACGGTCTGACCCTGAACGGAACCATCCGGGTGGAGAATATCGCGACGGTCATGGTCACGGCTGAGCTTCCGCCCTATGAACGACCTGGTTCAAAAATCGATGTCACCGTTTCGTCAATTGGTGATTCCACCAGCATCCAGGGCGGAATCCTGATGTTGACGCCGCTGCAGGGTCTGGACGGCAATGTTTATGCGGTGGCGCAAGGGCCGCTTATCCTGGGGGGCTACGCAGCGGGCAACGATTCTACCGGCGTAACTGTCAACCATCCGACAGTAGGACGGATACCCAACGGAGCGACCGTGGAGCATGCAGTATTGACCGGACTTCCGGAAACTGTTGAAATGATGGAGCTTGTTCTCGATCGGGTGGATTTCACCAATGCCAAGAGAGTGGTCGATGCGGTGAATACCGCCTTTGGCCGGACGATTGCAGTTCCCATGGACGGCAAGTCTGTACGGCTCACGCTTCCGGCGGATTACCAGAACCGTCCAGTGGACTTCATTGCGACCGTTGAAAGTGTCTCCGTCGATGTGGACGCCAAGGCTCGGGTGGTGGTGAACGAGCGGAACGGGACGATTGTGATCGGAAGCGACGTGACCTTGCTGCCGGTTTCGATAGCACACGGTAATTTGAGCATCCAGGTCGAAACACAGCTCAACGTTTCACAGCCGGACGCTTTCAGTCAGGGACAGACCGTTGTGACGCCGGACCAGAAAGTCAAAACGCAGGAGCAGAAAAGCAATTTCGTGACGTTGAACAAGGGAGCAACCGTTGACGATCTGATTCGCGCTCTCAACGCGCTGGGTGTTACGCCGCGCGACACGATCGCGATTCTGGAAGCACTGAAAGCTGCCGGTGCATTGCAGGCCGAACTGGAAATCATATGAGCCCTGAGCTGAGCAACATTTCGAGCATCTTCAGCGGACCGGCCGCTTTTGACGAAAAAAACCCGAAGTCGATCGCCCAGAAAGTCCAGGCCATGTTCATGGAAGTCATGGTCAAGACCATGGAAGACAGCGTCGGTGCGGAGGATGGTCTGTTTGGCGACAGTTCGACGTCGGAAATCTATCGCGGGATGTTTCGAGAGCAGTTGGCTGCTCAGCTTAGCGCCCAGCTTGGCGGTCGGCTGAGCCAGGACCTGGAAAATGGCCTGGTCAAAGACCCCGGCGACGTCGTCAAGCCTGAGCTCACTTCCCAAATGCCTGCAGAACAGTCGCTTCCAGTCGCGGGTATCGTGACCTCGGGGGTGGGGTGGAGAAAAGATCCCATCAGTGGCGCGGTCGCGCTGCATAAGGGAACCGACATCGCCGCGGCAGCCGGTACTCCAATTCAGGCTGTTGCCGATGGAACGGTCATCGAAAGTGGCGCGAAGGGAACTTTTGGAAATGCGGTCGTGATCCAGACGGATGACGGCCGGCGCATGCTTTATGCGCATAACCAGCAGAATTTTGTTCGAGTTGGGGACCATGTCGTGCGGGGCGACGCGATTGCGGCCGTCGGCTCGACCGGACGGTCAACCGGGCCCCATGTGCACTTTGAGGTGTTGGAATAACTAAAGTCGGGTTGGGACTTTGCCGATAACGAGAACCGGGATGGATCCCACCACTGCTCCCAAGGAAGGAAAGTCCAGGAGCCATAAATGAGCATCGATAGAGTCAGTATCAGTAACGCGGCGATTGACCGGGCCCAGCAGTCCAGCGGGATTGAGGAAACCCGGCCGGCAGAACAGTCCAGGCAGCCTTCGGCAGCAGACGACGAAATCAATCTGTCGAGTGCAGCGCGGGATGCTGAGCGGTTGTCAAATCTGGTTACACAGTCCAGAAATGACCGGCTTGACGCGGTGCGTCAGGCAATTTCGAATGGCATGTACTACGTGTCGGGCGAAGACATCGCTCAAAAGCTGATTGAATTGAATACGAGGTAAGGAAGGGTCGGGCGTGGTAACTCGGAGCGTGTTGCCCGAGTTCCCCCGCCTCTCTTCGAAGTCTCTGAAGGTGGGCTTCCAATGGACGGGATATTAGATGAGCTATTGCGTCTTGAAGACGCAAAGCATCACGCCTTGATCGGTCTCGACCCGACAGCGTACGAACTTTCTGTTCGGCAGCAAGCCGCTTTGGTCGAAGACGCCCGCCTTGCTGCTGAGGCTCCCAAGGCTTCAGACAAACTGCTCGCCTTCTCGAAGCTCGCGCGCCTTAACTCCAATCTCTATCAAAATCTCCTGACGACCACGACCTGGCTTGCGATTCCGCGCGCCTACACAGGCAGCGGCCAGCCTTCTATGACGACTGCCCCGCGCAGTTTTTCGGCGGAGGGCTGATCATGCAGGGTTTGGGAAGTGCTCTCAACTCGGCTCTTCGCGCGCTCGAGGCGAACCAGGTGGGGGTCGCTGTAGCATCGAACAATATTTCCAATGCGCAAACTCCCGGTTACACGAGGCAACGCGTGGTTCTGCGTCCCGGAGAAGGCACAGGCCCGTACTCCGTTGGCTCCGGCGTCGAGGTTACAGGCATCGAAGCGATTCGCAGCCAGTTGATCGAGCTCCGCCTCCAACAGGAAATTTCCAGCCATTCCCAGGAACAGACCAAGCAACAGAGCCTTTCCGACATCGAGCTGCTCTTCGACGAATCCGGCAGTTCGGGAATGCTTCCATTGCTGTCGGATTTCTTCAACAGCTTCCACGCGCTAAGCACGGATCCGACATCGCTGAACTACCGCCAGGAAGTTCTGACCAACGCTTCCAAGCTGGCAGATTTCTTTAATTCCAGAGCGACCAGTCTGGCCGACATTCGAACCAGAATCGATGGGTCTCTTAGTGACGACGTCTCCCAGGCGAACACCCTGGTGGATCAAATCGCCGCCCTGTCCCAGCGGATCATCGAGGTGGAAGTATCTCAGCCGGCCAATGAATTGAGGGATCAGCGCTCCGTCCTGGTCCAGAAGCTCTCCGAGATCGTCGATGTTCACGAATTGGAGAGCCACGGCAATTATCAGCTTACGATCGGCGGCAACCGGCCTCTCGTGTACAACGGCACGGCCACGCATCTGACGACGGCCAAGAATGCCAGCGGGCTTACGGAAATCATGCTGGGCGTGAATGACATCACTTCCGAAATCGGCGGCGGTCGACTTGGCGGCAGGCTGGAGCTTCGCGACCAGAATATTCCTCAATACCTCGGTGCTTTGGACCAGTTGGCTTTTGAACTGACACAGAACGTGAACGCGATTCATTCCACTGCCTACGACCTCAACGGCAACATGGGAAACAATTTTTTTACACCGCTCACCGGTGTCGCCGGCGCCGCGCAAGCCATCGCCGTAGATCCCCTGGTTGCCGGCGACCCACGGAACCTTGCGGCCAGCGACACGGCCAACGGGACAGGAAACGGGGCAGCAATCACACTGGGGAACCTGCAGAACGCCTCGGTGTTTTCGGGTGGAACGGTCATCGACCAGTATCGTGCGTTCATTTACAACGTGGGAACCGACTCCGCCAATGCTGACGACGGAACCAGGCAGCACGAAGCGTATCTGACCCAGTTGGAAAATCGCCGGCAGGAAGTCAGTGGCGTATCCATCGACGAAGAGACGGTTAAGATCCTCCAGTTCCAGCGATCATTCGAAGCGTCGGCCCGCGTTGTAAAGGCGGTGGACGACCTTCTTCAGGTGACGCTGTCGCTGGGTCAATGAGAAAACCATGAGAGTGACTAGCCAAAGCGCCTACAACAATCTTCTTCGCGACATCGAACGCATTTCCGAACGGATGCAGAACACACAGCTCGAGCTCTCCTCGGGAAAAAAGCTGCACAAGCCATCAGACAATCCGGCTGCCGTCTCTGACGTCATCCGGATTGCGGCCGAACAGGGAGAGGTCGCGCAATACCAGGACAACCTCGCGTCTGCCAAGGGCCGACTGGGCGTCGCCGACACGACGCTCCAGGGGGTCGAAACCATGGTTGAGCGGGTTCGCACCCTCGCCCTTCTTTCTTTGAGCAATCTCTCCACGGCAAACCTGCAGACGTCGGAGATTTTCCAGATGCGCGCCGTGTTCCTCTGCGGCGGCGGTGCGCGCGTCCCTGGTCTGGCCGAGGCGCTGGGACGTCGGCTGCGCCTTCCGGTGGAGCAGGCCAATCCCCTGGCCAACATCCGTGTTCGCGACGGCGCCCTCGACGGGTTGGTGACCGACGAGGTGGCGCCCCTTCTCATGCTCCCCATCGGCCTCGCGCTGCGCAAGGCCGCGTGAGTCCTCTCTGAGCGCATAACGATGATCGAAATCAATCTGCTGCCGGGTGCGGCACGGAAGACGAAGGGACGCGGCACGGGCTTTTCGCTCGTGGCCGTCGCGGCCGGCGCGCGAGCGCGGGTCAAGGATCCCTTCATGCTCAGCGCCGCGGCCAGCGTGCTGGTCGCCGCCGGAGCGGTTGGCCTCCTCTACTTCTCGCAAACGGCCAGGGCGGCCGACCTCGGAGCCCGTGAGCAGAAGGCCGTCTCCGACTCGGTGCGCTTCACGACAGTGCTGCGCGAACACCGGCGGGCCACCGCCAAGCGCGACTCGGTCCTGCGCCAGCTGCAGGTCATTCGCGCCATCGACGACGACCGGTTCGTCTGGCCCCACATCATGGATGAGGTCAGCCGGGCGCTTCCGCCGTACACCTGGCTCAAGTCGCTCGCCGCGGTCACCGCGGTGGCCACCCCGTCGGCCCCCGCGGCCGCCGCCGGCGCCAAGGACCCGGCGCCCGAAGCCGAGCCCCCACGGTTCCGCATCGTCGGCAATACCGTCGACATCCAGGCGCTCACGCGGTTCATGAAACTGCTCGAGACCTCGCCGTTCATCCAGAACGTGCAACTGGCCCGCTCGGAGCTGGCGATGGTCGACGGCAAGGAAGTCACGGAGTTCCAGCTCGACGCCCAGTACGAGCGTCCGGACAAGTCGGCGCTCACGACGGCTCCCGTTTCGCTGTCGGTGAGGTAACCATGGCACTCCTGCCCAAGACTCAGCGCGACCAGGCGATGGTGCTGGTCTGCATCGTCGCCGTCGCGCTGGCTGCCCTGTACTGGATGTACGTCTACTCGCCCAAGCAGACGGAGCTGGCGACGCTCACCGTCCGCGTCGACTCGCTCGAGCACGCCAACGACCGCGCCCGGACCGAGATGGCCAAGGGATCGGCGGACGACGTGCAGAAGGAAGCCGAGCAGTACGCGCGCGACCTGGAGGTGATGCGCCAGCTCGTCCCGACCGGCAACGAGCTGCCGTCGCTCCTCGAGCAGGTCTCCACCGCGGCCCGGCGCGCCGGGCTCGACATCTCGGCCGTCGAGCCGGAGCCCGTGGTCGAGGGCGAGATGTTCGACACCTATCGCTACAAGGTCTCCGTCACCGGCGGGTACCACGCGTTAGGCGCGTTCCTCAGCAACGTCGGCTCGCTGACGCGAATCGTCGCGCCGGTGAATCTCTCGCTGGCGCCGGCCACCAACCCGAACGCCACAGCGGTCAAGCTGGCCCGTCCCGGCACCGCGGCGATCGAGTCGAAATTCGAAATCCAGACCTACGTGATCAGGTCCGCGCCCGCGGCGCGGGGAGGGAAGTCATGAGTCGCGCGCGCTTCGCGGTGCTGCTCGGGCTGTTCGCGGCCGGCACCCTGCCGGCCCAGTCGCTGCCTCCCATCACCAGGTCCAAGGAAGCGGCAAAGCGGGCGGTCGAGGCAACCAACGCCCACACGGCTACCATGACCGCCAATCAGGACTCGATGCCGGCGCAGGGCGGCAACGCCCGCGGCTCGGCCGATTCGGCGCAGGCGGCCGCATCCGGCCGGGCGACGCAGAGCGCCGCCGGCAGCACCGCCCCCCTCGGTCGAGCGCCCGGCGGGCAGCTTCGACCGGGAAGTCTTCAGCTACGAGCCCGACGGGCGGCGCGATCCGTTCGTCTCGCTGATGACCACCGGCGAACTGCGCCCGGTGATCACCGACCTGCAGGTGCTCCGGCATCGTCTACGACCCCGCCGGGCGCAGCTCGGTCGCCATCCTCCGGGACCTGAGCACCAAGGAACAGTACCGCGTTCGCGTCGGCCAGTCGTTAGGCCGCATCCGCGTCGCACGCATCGATCCCAAGGCAGTGACGTTCACCATCGAGGAATTCGGCTTCAGCCGCCAGGAAACACTGGCGCTGGGTGATTCCAACAAAGAGAGGACGAAATGAGGCGAGTCTGTACGCTGGCCACGCTGTCCGCGCTCGCGCTGGGCATCAGCGCCGGGCGCGCGCGTGCCGCGCACCTCACCGTGCCGTCCGCCCGCACCGCGCGGGCCGCGGCGAGCGCCATCACCGCGCTCAGCGTCGTGCCTGCCGACGGTCGCGCGGACGTCATCATCGCCCTGTCCGGGCCGGTGTCGGTCCAGGACTTCACCGTCGAAGCCCCGCATCGCATCGTGGTCGATCTCTCGGGCGCGCGCCTGACGGCGCTCGACCGGAGCTACGACCGCAAGGCACGGGGCGGCATCATGAACATCCGGATGTCGCAGTATCGGCCCGACATCGTGCGCATCGTGCTCGATCTCGACGCCCCGCACACCTACGTCGTCTCGCACAGTGATGCCGAAGTCCGCGTCTCCGTCGCCACCTCGGAGAAGTTCGCGGCCTGGCATTCGCGGGATCGGGGCGCGGCGGTCGCCGCGGCCCCGGCGGTACCGGACGTCGAGCCCCCCGCCGTTGGGCGGGGTGCGGTGTCCGACGCCGGCGGCGAAGTGATCGATTCCGCGGTCGCGCCGACAACCCTCGCGGTCCCCGCGAGTGCCGTCGCCGGCGACCGCGTCCCGACCACCACCCCGGTCGCCCAGCAGGCGCTGCGTGATCCGGTCCCCCTCTTCGCGCAACAGTCGCAGCAGCAGCGCATGACCGTGTCCTGGCAGGACGCCGACATCCGCGACGTCATCGCGGGCTTCGCCGCCCAGACCGGCCGGACCATCGTGGTCGGCAAGAGCGTCACCGGAACCATCACCGCCGAGATCAAGGACCAGCCGTGGGATGTCGCGCTGAAGGCAATTCTCGAGTCCCAGGGCCTCGCGGCCACTGAGGACTCGACCGGCATCATCACGGTCGACAGCTACCAGAACATCCTCGAGCGCCAGGCGAGCGAACCGCTCACTACGCAGATGGTGAACATCAACTACGTCTCGGCGGCGTCGCTGGTCCCCACGATCGCAGGGCTCCTGTCGAAGGACTGCCCGCAGGCGCCGCCGCCTGCCACCGGCAATCAGCAGCCGGGACAGACGCTGGTGCCTCGTTCGCGGCAACGTCGCCGCCGACAGTGGCACCAACTCGCTGATCATCACCGAAGTCACCTCGCGCCTCCCGGCCCTGATGACGTACGTCAAGCAGCTCGACGTGCGCACGCCGCAGGTCGTGCTCAAGGCCAAGCTCATCTCGGTGAACCGCACGTCCGATCGAGCAGCTCGGCGTCAGCTACGACCTCGGCAGCGCCGCGTCCTACTTCAATACCCTGCTGCCGCGCAACAAGCCGGGTGCCGAAACGACCGTGGATGACCGCGAAGGTCGCGTAACGTTAGGCGGCGACGCGCTGGCCGGCGTGGCCAACGCCCAGCGCAAGTACAAGAACGGCAGCGCGCTCAACCTCCTGTTCTCCACGGCGCTCGGGAAGTACAGCCTCACGTCGTTCCTCGACGCCCTGCGGTCGGAACAGCTGTCCGACATCCAGGCCGAGCCGAGCGTGACCACGCTCGACAACCGCCAGGCCCGCATCCTCGTCGGCCAGGAGACCCCGGTCCGCGTCATCGACGCCGGCGCCGCGGCCCAGGTCGGCGCTCCGGTCCGCGCCAACGTCCAGTTCAAGGAGACCGGGATCATCCTCACGGTCACCCCGCACATCACGAACAACCGCCAGATCCGCATGACGATCGAGGCCGAGCAGTCCTCGCTCAACATCATCGGCGGCGACCTCGGCTTCAACATCGACAAGCGGAACGCCACTACCCAGCTCCTCGTCAACGACGGCGAGACGGCGGTCATCGGCGGCCTCACGCAGACCCAGGTCACCAAGAACAGGTCCGGCATCCCGATTCTGTCCGATCTCCCCCTGCTCGGCCGGCTCTTCTCGCAGACCGACAGCCAGGAGATCAAGCAGGACCTGCTGATTCTCATCACGCCACACATCATCGACGAGGGCGCGGCGATTCGCCCGCCGGGCAACGGTTCGAAATAACGCTACGGAGTCCTGACGATGAGGCTTCTCATGCATCGCGCGGCCTCTGTGGCCACTGGCGCGCTCGCGACGGCAGTCTCGCGAGCTGCGGCTCGACGGACATCGCTTCGTCCGGCCAGGACCGCGTCATTCCCTCGGTGTCGATCAACATCGAGAGCAAAACCGGCAGTGAAGGCGTCGACTCCGTGTCGGTGCGCCTTCCCATGCAGGTGCATATCTCGGCGACCGACAACGCCGCGCTCTACAGCGTCATCACCCGCGTCTACGCGGACACCACGCTCATCCAGCGCGACACCGCGGTCATCGCCGGCAAGAGCTACGACAAGATCCTGAACATCAACCTGTCCGGCGTGCGGTCGGGTCAGGAAATCACCGTGCTCACCAGTGTGAGCGACGGCGCGGGCAACGCCGCGTCCGGTCAGGCGACGGCGGTGGCCTTCGATCCCAACGTACCGCAACTCGCGTTCGTGCAGCCGGCGGCGACGGTGATCGTCGGCGGGACCTACTCCTTCGATCTCTGCCTCTCCGACTCCACCGGCGTCGCCAAGGCCGGCTACAACGCCGTCGGCCCCGGCATCAACCGGGCCGACAGCACCTCTTCGCCGTCCCACTCCCGAAGACGGACACGGTCACCTTCACGGTCGCCCTGCCGGGAGGCGTGCCGGTCGGGACGACGTTCACCATCACGCCGTTCGCCGAAAACCGCGATGGGCTCCGTACCGCGGGCCAGGTGCTGACGGTGCGCGTGCAGGCCGCCGGCCCGGACCTGGTCGCGCCCCTGGTCTTCCAGACCGTGCCTCCGCGGCTGGAGACGCCGGATTCCCTCGACATCACCGCGCGTGACGCCGACGGCATCGTCGCGCATCATCGGCTTCATCGCGAAGGATGCCGACGGCAACATCGTCTACAAGAGCGCCGACACCCTTGCCACGCCGGCGCAGCAGGTCACGCGCCGCAAGGCGTTCAGCGCCCCCGTCTCGCTCCGCGGCAGTACCTTCACCATCATCGCCTACGCCACCGACGCCGCCGGCCACACCGGCTACGCGGTCGCCAACGGCTCCAACGTCCCCGTCACCTCCGACTCGATCGCCAAGCGTGACCAGGCGGTCTACGCCTACGGCCTCACCTACGGCCTGCCGGCGGGCAGCCTCGGCGCGGATCTGGCCGTCGATACCACGCGAGCCACGGTGTACGTCTCCAACATCAACAGAAACGAGCTCGAAGCCTGGAACTATGGCACCACGCTCTCGTCGCTGCCGCCGGTGGCGGTGGGCGCCATGCCGTGGGGCATGATGATCGACAACTCCGGCTCGCTCCTGCTGGTGGCGAATTCCGGCGGAACCAACATCTCCAAGGTCAGCCTCGTCAGCCGGCTCGAAACCGGCCGCGTGAAGACCGCCAACGAGTACGTGTTCGACGTCACCTACACCAAGGATGAGACGTCAGGCGGCTACAAGTTCAAGGTGTCGGCGCCGATCGACTACTCCGACCGCCCGCAGTACATCGCGCAGTCGGCCAGCGGCGCGCTGTACTACTCCACACGCCCGACCACCACCGCCACCCCCGGCACGCTGCGCCGCATCGACAACTTCCTCGATGCGCGCACCGAGCCGCGTCAGATCTGGCAGTATGGCGCGTTCCGGGCGGGTCACTACGTCATCATCAACGCCGATGCCGTAGACGTCATTCAAGGACAGAGCGGCGTGCCGGACCAGATCATCATCTGCGATCACACGCCTGGCGACTCGCCCACCACCGCCATCTGCGTGCACTCAGGACCGTCGAGGGGGCCGTGGCCACGCTGCGGTCGGCGCCCGTGAACGGCAACCTCGAAGCGGTCAAGGATCTGGCCGTGGAGTCGCTCGCCCTTCCCGACACGAACTTCGTGGCGGTGGGCGGTGACCGGCGCCGCGTCGCCTTCGGCGAGGGGCATACCGCCGGCACCGCCGGCCGGGTGCTCCTGGTCTTCGATCCCTCCGGCACGCCGGCCGGGAACGAGGCCTACTCCGCGCCGATCGAGGTCGCGGACCTGACGAACAACGCGTCCGACAAGGTCTTCGGCCTCGACATCAACGGCAACAGCGCAACATCGGCGTGCACGGCGTCGAGACCTTCTTCGCCGACTCGTCGCTCCGGCTCCAGGGCAAGTTCGCCACGTTCAACACCGGCGCCGGCATTGCCTTCCATCCCCTGAACATCGACGAGAACCCGGCCGACTCACTCACGCGCGTGGCCTTCGTGGCCTCCGGCGACAAGTCGATCCAGATCGTCGACAGCTACAGCTACCGGCTGCGCGGCCGCATTCCGATCCGCGAGAATCTGTACGGTCCGCTGCGCGCCGTCCTGCCCACGCCCGCCGAACGGGCGGCCGATCCGACCCTGGCGGTGAAGCTCTTCGGCTTGACCGCGGAAGGACTCGTGGTCATAGATGTGCGCAAGGCAGATATCGACAACGCGCGGAGCCCCTGAGCGAGCGCGCTGGCTTCACGAGACGTCCTTCGCGAGCCCGACTTCCCTGGTCGGGCTCGCGTCTTTGCGGAGACTATGCTGCGCTTCACCACGGCGGGAGAATCGCACGGTCCGGCCCTCGTCAGCGTCCTCGAGGGGATGGTCGCCGGACTGCCCCTGCGGCGACGACGTCAATCGCGAGCTCGCGCGGCGCCAGCAGGGCTATGGGCGCGGCCGCCGCATGCAGATCGAACGCGACGAGATCGAGTTCCTGGCCGGCGTCCGCGCCGGCGAAACGTTAGGCTCGCCGATCGCGATGCTCATCCGGAACCGCGACTGGGCGAACTGGCAGGAGATCATGGATCCGGCGCTCCGCGAAGGCGATCCGGCCCCGCGCCGGCGGGCGGTCACCCGACCTCGTCCCGGCCACGCCGACCTCACCGGCCTGCTCAAGTACGACCGCGACGACGCGCGTGACATTCTGGAACGCGCGTCGGCGCGGGAAACCACCGCCGAGTCGCCGCCGGCGCGGTCTGCCGACGCCTGCTCGCCGTAGTTCGGCGTGCGGATCGGGAGTCACGTCATCCATCTCGGTGGCATCGATGCCACGCCGCCCAACCCGATGCCGGACAATATCAATGAAAGGGCCGACGCCTCTCCCGTGCGCATGCTCGACCCGGACGCGGCACGCCGGGTGATGCGCCCGCATCGACGAGGTGAAGTCCGCCGGCAACACCCTGGGCGGGATCTGCGAGGTGGTCGCCGACGGACTTCCGGTCGGCCTCGGCTCCCACGTGTCGTGGGACCGCAAACTCGACGGCCGGCTGGGAGCCGCGCTGCTCTCCATCCCAGCCGTGAAGGGGATGGAGATCGGCCTGGGGATGGAGGCCGCGCGCCGTACCGGCGCCGAAGTGCACGACGAAATCGAGGGCGCGCCCGGACGCACGCGTACCGGCAACGTTCGCCGCCGGACGAATCGCGCCGGCGGCACCGAGGGCGGCATGACGACCGGTGAACCGCTGGTCGTGCGCGTCGCCATGAAGCCGATCAGCACCCTGATGCGCCCGCTCGGCACCGTCGATGTCGCCACCGGTGAAGCCGCGGCCGCCACGGCCGAACGAAGCGACGTGACCGCCGTTCCCGCCATGGGTGTCATCGCGGAAGGCGATGGTCGCGTTCGTGCTGGCGCAGGCCTGGCTCGAGAAGTTCGGCGGCGACTCGCTCGAAGAGACACGGCGCAACCACTCCGGTTACCTGTCGCGAATCTCGGAACGCATCGGATCGTGAATTGCCCCACAGGGACGCCCGCCCAAGAACCCGGGGTTGCGCGCACCGTGGCCGGAGGCGTGGTTTCACCGCGCGCTGGGGCCCACCTGGTTCTCGTCGGTCTCCCGGGCGCTGGAAAGACCAGCGTCGGGCGCCATCTCGCCGAACGCCTTCGCGCGCCGTTCCTGGATTTCGACGAAGAGATCGAGCGCCGGCAGGGGAAGTCGGTAGCCCGGATCTTCGACGAGAACGGCGAGGTGTACTTCCGGAAACTCGAGCGGGAGTTGACCGAACAGCTGCAAGGAGCCATGCCACAGGTGCTCGCACCCGGGGGCGGCTGGGTGCTGGATCCGGCCAATCTGGCACTTCTGCGCCCGCCTGCGCGTATCATCCATCTGCGTGTGGGAATTGAGACTGCAATCACCCGTCTGGGAACTCGCAGGACAGCCCGGCCCCTTCTTGCAGGGGACCGCCCGGCGGAGTTGCTGGCCGCACTGCAGCTCGAGCGAGCTCCTCTCTACTCGGCAGCCGATGCCGAGGTGAATACGGAAACCATTGCAATAGAAGATGTTACACAGGCCATCCTGGCGCTTGCTGCGGGCTGGGGATGGCCCGTAGGTTAGGCCATGGGCGACCGCCTCGCTGCTCTCCTCGACCAGCTCCGCCAGCGCTTTTCGACCGATACGGATGTTGCCGAGATCGAGTCTTATCTGTCGTCGAAAGGGTACGACCGGGGACAAATCGGTGAGGTAGTCTCCCGTTTTCTAGCAGATCGTAGGGTGTCGACCGCGCAGACACGGTCGAGCCTTGACCATACCATGACTTTCCGAGTAATGGGTCCGCACGAGTGGGGGCGGTTCGCTCCAGACGCCTGGGGACATCTGTTGTCGCTGTCGAGCACCGGGGCGCTCACCGCGCCGGAGCTCGAGCACGTGATCGACCGCGCACTCATGCACTTCGACGGCCGTATCGCGCTCGAGGATATTCGCGCAATCATCGATGGCGGCGGACTCGACGATTCGGGCACAGGACTCGAACAGGTAAACGTTCATTAGCCAATGGCATCGACCAGGAAACCAAGGGACGAACAGGAGGCCCCCGTCACGCGGAAGATCGCGGGGAGGGGAGAGTCCAGGCGTGCTGCCTCGTCCCGGGGCGAAGACCACCAAGCGACAGCCCGCGGCAAGGCCGCAGCAGCGAAGAAGGGGCGCCGCCGCGCCGTACCCGTGGAGATCGCCGCCGGCTCGAACGGCGGCAACGGTGACGTCGGCGCTGGTCATCGTCGAGTCGCCCGCCAAGGCGAAGACCATCGGCAAGTACCTCGGTCGCGGCTATCGCGTGAAGGCGACCGTCGGTCATCTGCGCGACCTGCCCGAAAAGCGCTCGGCATCGACATCGAGAAGGGATTCGCGCCCGAGTACGTGACCATCGTCGGGAAGGAGAAGACGCTCGCCGAGATCGCGCGAGGCGTCGAAGGGCGTGGAGTCAGATCTTCATCGCGACCGACCCTGATCGCGAGGGCGAGGCGATCGGCTGGCACGTCGCCGAGCAGGTGCGAAGCGAAGGGCGGCGCGCGCGATCCGTCGCGTGCTCTTCCACGAGATCACGAGGGACGCCGTCCGCGAAGCCATGGCGCATCCCGCGCGACATCGACATGCGCCTGGTGGAGGCGCAGCAGGCGCGGCGCGTCCTCGACCGGCTCGTGGGCTACAAGGCGAGCCCCTTGCTCTGGAAGACGGTCAAGAAGGGCCTCTCGGCCGGACGCGTGCAGACCGTCGCGCTGCGGCTGATCGTCGAGCGCGAGCGGGAGATCCGCGCGTTCAAGCCGCAGGAGTACTGGACCATCGCGGCGCAGATGGAGAAGGACGCGCAGCGCTTCACGGCCACGCTGCATGCCGTCGACGGGCAAGAAGGTCGAGATTCACGACGAACAGCACGGCGCGCAGCATCGTCGATCAGGTCGACGCGGCGCTGCACGTCGGGTGGCGAGCGACGCCGGACGATGGAGGTGGAGCGCGCCTTCCCCCTCACCGAGGTCAAGCGGCGCGAGCGCCGGAAGAACCCGGCGGCGCCGTTCACGACGAGCACGCTGCAGCAGGAAGCGGCGAAGAAGCTCGGCTTCGGGTCCAAGCGGACGATGCGCGTGGCGCAGGACCTCTACGAGGGCATCGAGATGGGAGACGAGGGCGCGGTCGGTCTCATCACGTACATGCGTACCGACAGCACCCGCGTGGCGGAGAGCGCGGCGTGCAGGCGCGCGAAGTGCTCGCGCGACAGTTCGGCGCGGAGTACCTCGCGAGCCGGACCGCAGCTCTACGGCGCGAGCAAGAAGGCGACGAACACCCAGGACGCGCACGAAGCCATCCGGCCGACCGATCCGTCGCGCCGCCCGGAGGACGTGAGGCGATACCTGAAGGACGAGCAGTTCAGGCTGTACCAGCTGATCTGGCAGCGCTTCATGGCGTCGCAGATGGCGCCGGCCGTCTTCGACACCACCACCCTCGACTTCGATCTGGCGCAGCGCTGGATGCTACCCGGATCGGCATTTCTGTTCCGCGCCACCGGGAGCGTGGTGAAGTTCCCGGGATTCCTCGCGCTGTATCGCGAGTCGCGCGAAGAGGGCGAGGGCAAGGCGCTCGAGGACGAGCAGGCGCTGCCGACCGCGGAGCGGGGCGAGCGGATGCCGATGCTCGAGGTCACGCCCGACCAGCACTTCACGGAGCCGCCGCCGCGGTTCTCGGAAGCCAGCCTGGTCAAGGAGCTCGAGCGGCTCGGCATCGGCCGGCCGTCCACCTACGCGCAGATCATCTCCACGCTCGCAGGATCGTCACTACGTGCACGCTCGAGCAGCGCCGGTTCTTCCCACGCCGTTCGGCGAGAGCGTCGAGCGCGTGATGGTGAAGCAGTTCCCGGACGTCTTCGACGTCGGCTTCACGTCGGAGATGGAGGGGAGCTCGACAAGATCGAGGAAGGCGCGCAGGGCTGGCGGCGGGTGCTCAAGGATTTCTACGGCCCGTTCGAGGCGTCGCTGAACACCGTGAAGGTCGAGGCGCTGATCGCCGAGGCGCACGACCTCTCGGCGCTGGAGACGGAGCGGTGTCCGGAGTGCGGCGGGCAGCTCGTGGCCAAGGGCGGGTTCTTCGGGCCGTTCGTGGCCTGCGAGAACCATCCGAAGAACTGCAAGTACACCCGGCCCATCAAGGGCGAGCGGAAGCCGCCGGAGCTGACGCAGTACAAGTGCCACGAGTGCGGTGCGCCGATGGTCATCCGTCACGGCCGGTCCGGCAGACTTCCTCGGCTGCAGCCGGTTCCCGAAGTGCCGCGGCACGCGCTCCATGCCCACCGGCGTGACTCTGTCCGCAAGGATGGCGGCGAGATCGCCGAGCGCCGGTCGAAGAAGCGCGGAAAGGCATTCTTCGGCTGCTCCAACTATCCCAACTGCGATTTCGTCTGCTGGGACAATCCCGTGCCGGAGACGTGCCCGGAATGCGGCTACGTGGGCGCCGAAGATGAAGCGCAACAAGACGCGCGGCGAGTACCGACGTGCCTCAAGTGCGGCAACGAGTGGGACGTCCGTGCCAGGCGGAGGCAGAGGCGGTCGCGGTCTGACGAACGGGCTTGATGGCCCATGGCCTGTCTCCTCGCTATACTGACGGGCATGGGTTCGTTCCGGCCATTCGGTTCACGTCATCGGTGGCGGCCTGGCCGGCAGTGAGGCGGCATGGCAGCTCGCCGAGCGCGGGCACCGAGTCATCCTGCACGAGATGCGTCCCGCGCGTACCACGCCCGCGCACCAGACGTCGCGACTGGCGGAGCTGGTCTGCTCGAACACGTTCAAGAGCACCGAGCTGACCAACGCACACGGGCTCCTCAAGGCCGAAATGCGCGTGCTGGGCAGTCTGGTCCTCGAGGCGGCGGATGTGGCGCGCGTGCCCGGCGGCTCCGCGCTCGCCGTCGATCGGACGTGTTCGCGGACATCATGACATCGCGCGTGGAAGCGCATCCCGGGATCGAGGTATCGAGCGCGATGAGGTGACCGGGATTCCGACCCCGTCCATCATCGCCACGGGCCCGCTCACGTCCGATGCGCTCGCCGCGAGTCTGCAAACGACGACTCGGCGGCGGTGCGCTCGCGTTCTACGACGCTATCGCGCCCATCGTGGCGGGCGAGTCGATCGACGCGTCCATCGCCTTCCGCGCGTCGCGCTACGGCAAGGAGACGATGGCCGGGGCCGAGGACGAAGGGGCCTACCTGAATTGCCCCTTCACCCGCGACGAATACGAGCAGTTCATCGACGCGCTCCTGGCCGCGGACCAGTATGCCGGCCACGAGTTCGATCCCATTCCCTACTTCGAGGGATGCATGCCGGTCGAGGAGATGGCCCGACGCGGCCGCGACACGCTGCGCTTCGGGCCCATGAAACCGGTTGGGCTTCGTGATCCGCGCACGGGGCGGATGCCCTGGGCGGTCGTCCAGCTTCGCATGGAGGATCGCGGGGACAGATGTGGAACCTGGTCGGATTCCAGACGCGTCTTCGCACCAGCGAGCAGCGAAGAGTTCTCCGACTGATTCCCGGCCTGGCGCACGCCGAGTTCTTGCGGTTCGGCTCCGTGCACCGGAACTCCTACGTCAACTCGCCCGCGCATCTCACTCCGCACCTTTCCTTGCGTGACGATCCCTGCGTGCTGGTCGCGGGTCAGCTCACTGGGGTCGAGGGGTACACGGAGAGTGCTGCCACCGGCCTTCTGGCCGGGATCAAGCTGTCGCGATTGCTCAGTGGCGAAAACGCGGTACTCCCCGGACCGGTCACGATGCTTGGCGGGCTGTATCGGTATTTGCGCGAGGCGGATCCCCGGCGCTTTCAGCCGATGAACGCCAATTTCGGGCTGCTGGAGCCGCTGGACGGAGTGGCGCCCGACAAGCGCCGCAAGAAGCTGCGGCTGGCGGAGCGCGCCTGCGAGGCCATCGAACAGTGGCGCGACGAGTACGCGGGGGCGATTCGGGAGACGGGAACGCGCCACGTGGGCGGCGAGACCGGGCTCGGGACGGTCGATCCTCAGCGCGACCTGGATGGGCGGAGCGGCGCGCACGTGCCCAGCGGAGCGGACCGGTGACCGGGCGCCCGAACGGGACCGACCCGGCGAGGGCCACAGGCAGCGAGCCGGGGGCCCCCCCCCATTCCATTAATAAGGGTTCCTCCGCGGACCTGCACCATCCTTCGAACGCAGACCAAAACGCCACCACGCACCCCGACATCGCCGAATTCCTCGACCACCTCGCGCGCGAGCGCGACGTCTCGCCTCACACCGTCCGCGCCTACCGCCGCGATCTGGCCTACTTCACCGAGTTCCTGGCCGCACATCAGGGTGGAGAAGCGTGGACCTGGGCCGACGTCGACCGCCTGACCGTGCGCGGCTACCTCGGTTTCCTCGCGCGCCGCGGTCTCGCCAGGCGGTCGACGGCCCGGGCGCTTTCTGCCGTCCGGAGCTTCTTTCGCTTCCTCCACCGCGACGAGCGCCTGACGAGCAACCCGGCGCGCGCCGTCTCGACCCCCAGGCTGGACCAGCATCTGCCGAGCTATCTCGACCGCGCACAGGTCGACCTCCTGTTCGGAATGGCGGAGGTGCGCGCCCGGGAAGGCCGCTATGCCGACGTCCGGAACCTCGCGATCCTCGAACTCTTCTACTCCACCGGGATGCGCCTCTCGGAGCTGCGCGGCCTCAATCGCGGAGACCTCGACCTTGTCTCGCAGCAGGTCAAGGTCCGGGGGAAAGGACGCAAGGAGCGCATCCTCCCCATCGGAGACCATGCTCAGCTCGCGTTGCGCAACTACGAGGCGAAACGTGACGAGCTGGCCAGGCGGCTTGGCAGCGCCGATCGCGCTGCTGTCTTCCTCAGCCCGCGCGGCAAGCGCCTGAGCGCACGAGGCATTCAGCTCGTCGTCACGCGCTTCCTCGACCAGGTCGACGAGGAAGCGGGTCTCTCGACGCACTCGCTCCGCCACACCTTCGCCACCCACCTGCTCGACGCCGGGGCCGACCTGCGCGCGGTGCAGGAACTGCTCGGGCACGCGTCAATTTCCACGACCCAGATCTACACCCACACCAGCGTCGAGCGGCTCAAGCGCGTGTACCAGAAGGCGCACCCCCGCGCCTAGCATCCCGTCCCTGGTCGCTCGCCCGCCCCAAGGTCCGGTGTCCGGCTCGCCCGGGGCGATACGGCCACGGATCCAGGCCAAGTTGGATCGGCTCCGGCCCGGTGCTATCTTGGCCGTCCCGACGATGATGTCGCGGCGCCGAACGCGTCCGCTCCAGGTTCGCGTCGCGCCACCGAACCCCTCTTCGAACCTCCGACGAGGCGCGATGCCTGCGTTGCCCTCCCATACCCGCATCTCCTCGCCTGAGCGAATTCGCTCGACCACGGTTCTGGCCGTCCGGCGCGACGGCACGGTCGCGCTCGGCGGAGACGGTCAGGTCACCGTCGGCGACACGGTCATGAAGTCCAACGCGCAGAAGGTCCGGACCCTGGCGGGAGGCCGGATTCTGGCCGGGTTCGCCGGCGCGGCAGCCGACGCCTTCACGCTGTTCGAGAAATTCGAGGAGAAGCTCGAGCGCTTCCCGGCCAATCTTCCCAAGGCCGCCGTGGAACTCGCCAAGGAATGGCGCTCCGACCGCGTGTTGCGGCGACTGGAGGCACTGCTCGCGGTCGCCGACCGCCAGCACGGATTCGTAATGTCCGGCACCGGCGACATCATCGAGCCGGATGACGGAATCCTCGCGATCGGCTCGGGCGGTCCGTACGCCCTTGCCGCGGCGCGCGCCCTGGTCGCGACCACGCAGATGACTCCGGCGGAGATCGTGCGCAAAAGTCTGGAGATAGCCGGCGAGATCTGCGTGTACACGAACACCCACATCACCGTGCTGGAACCCAGCGCGTAGGACGAACCGGAGCGCGCGCCCTCACGGCCCGCCCCCGATTCACTCCGTCCTTCATGCCCACGAACCGCACTGAGCAGACGCTCGCCCGGCTCGCCGACCTCACGCCGCGACAGATCGTCGCCGAGCTCGATCGTTACATCGTCGGCCAGAACGACGCGAAGAAGGCGGTGGCGATCGCGCTGCGGAATCGCTGGCGACGACAACGCGCGCCCGACGCCATTCGCGACGAAATCTCGCCGAACAACATCATTCTCATCGGTCCCACAGGCGTCGGGAAGACGGAGATCGCCCGGCGGCTCGCCAAGCTGGCCGGCGCGCCGTTCGTGAAGGTCGAGGCCTCCAAGTTCACCGAAGTGGGGTACGTCGGGCGCGACGTGGAAGTCGATGGTGCGTGACCTCGTGGAGAGCGCCATCGACATGGTCCGCACGGAGCGCGAGACGGAAGTTGAGGACCTCGCTCAGGAACGTGTCGAAGAGCGCCTGCTCGACCTGCTCCTCCCGGTGTCCGACGTGAAGACCAACCCCGCCCAGCCGGTCAGCGGCAGACGTGCCGATGTCCGGATCCGAAAGCGGCTCGGCGAACATCTTCGTGGTGTCGCCAACCGGCGACGTCGCGCAGGAGCGCGAGGCCGAAGCCGCGCGGGAGCGCCATCGCCGCACGCGGGACAAGCTCCGCCAGCTGCTGCGCGACGGCCAGCTCGAGCAGCGCGAGGTGGAGGTCGAGGTCACGCAGCCCAGCGCACCGATGCTCGAGGTCATGACGCCGCAGGGGACCCCGGAGGGCATGGAGAACTTCACCGAGATGCTGCGCGACATGCTCCCCAAGCGGAGCAAGAAACGCACGGTGAAGGTGGCCGAGGCGCGCCGCATTCTCGTCGAGCAGGAGTTCGACAAGCTCATCGATCACGACGAGGTCACGTCCGATGCGCTCGAGCGCGTGGAGCGGCTCGGAATCATCTTCCTCGACGAGATCGACAAGATCGCGGGCGCCAAGCAGCGAGGCCATGGGCCCGGACGTCTCGCGCGAGGGCGTGCAGCGCGACCTGCTGCCGATCGTCGAAGGGTCGAACGTCCAGACGAAGTACGGCATGGTGAAGACCGATCACATCCTCTTCATCGCCGCTGGCGCGTTCCACGTCTCCAAGCCGAGCGATCTGATCCCGGAATTGCAGGGTCGATTCCCGATCCGCGTGGAGCTGAAGCCGCTCACCGAGGAGGACTTCGTTCGCATCATGACGGAGCCGGAGAACGCGCTCACCAAGCAGTACGCCGCGCTCGTCGAATCGGAGAGCGCGACGCTCGACTTTACCACCGATGGCGTTGCCGAGATCGCCCGTATCGCGGCCATTGCGAACCAGCGCATGGAGAACATCGGCGCCCGGCGCCTGCACACCGTCATGACGACGCTGCTCGAGGAAGTCCTGTACACGCTTCCCGACAGGAGCATCGAGCGAGTCACCGTCAATCGGGGGATGGTGCAGCAGCGGCTCAAGGCCATCGTGGAGGACGAAGATCTCAGGAAGTACATTCTGTAGACGCCGACCTCCGACCAGTGCTCCGCCATTTCCTCGCCATCCCCGACTTCTCCACCGCCGAGCTCGCGCGTCTTTTCGATCTGGCCCAGTCGATGCGCGACGGGCGGTATCGCAACGCGCCGCTCGCTGGCAAGTCGCTGGCGATGCTGTTCACAAAGTCGTCGACGCGCACGCGCGTCTCCTTCGAGGTCGGGTGCTGGCAGCTGGGTGGTCACGCCCTCTTCCTCTCGTCGCGTGACATCCAGCTCGGCCGCGGCGAGCCGATCGCCGATACGGCGCGGGTCCTCTCGCGCTATGTCGAGGGCATCATGATCCGCACCTTCGCCCACGCCGACGTCGAAGAACTCGCGCGATGCGCCAGCGTGCCGGTCATCAACGGACTCACGGATCTGCTTCATCCCTGCCAGGTGCTCGCCGACGTGTTGACCGTGCGGCAGCAGCTCGGTTCGTACCAGGGGAAGGTGGTCGCCTGGATCGGTGACGGGAACAACATGGCGAATTCCTGGATCAACGCCGCGGGGCGCCTCGGCTTCGACCTCCGCCTCGCATGCCCCGAGGGCTACGACCCGGATCCCGACATCCTGGCCCGGGGCAGGGAGGGCGCGGAGATTCGGCTCGTGCGCGACCCCCGGGAGGCCGCCGAGGGCGCCCACGTGGTCAACACCGACGTCTGGGCCTCGATGGGGCAGGAGGAGGAACAGGCTGCCCGACGGCAGGCGTTCGCGGGCTACACGGTGGACGCAGCCCTCATGCGGCGCGCCGCACGCGACGCGATCTTCCTGCATTGCCTGCCCGCGCATCGCGGCGAGGAGGTCGCGGCCGAGGTCATCGACGGTCCCAGCGAGCCGGGTGTGGGATGAAGCGGAAAACCGCCTCCACGTACAGAAGGCCCTGATGGCGGTCCTCATGGGCGGAGAGTCGCTCGCATGATCGCGGCTGGCACCAAGGCGCCCGACTTCACATTGCGCGACGACGCCGGGGCCGAGGTCACCCTGGCGCGGCTCCGCGGCCACTGGGTCGTCCTGTACTTCTTCCCCAAGGCCGACACCCCTGGCTGAACGGCCGAAGCGCGCGGCTTTCGCGACGCCATCCCTCGGTTCGAGGGACTCGATGCGGTGGTGCTGGGCTGCAGCCCGGACTCGGTGGAGAAGCAGCGGAAGTTCAAGGCGAAGTACGACCTGCCGTTCACGCTGCTCGCCGATGTCGACCACGGCGTGGCCGATCGCTACGGCGTGTGGCAGCAGAAGAGCTTTCTCGGGAAGTCGTACATGGGGGTCGCGCGCACGACCTTCCTGATCGACCCTGCCGGCACCGTGGCGCAGGTCTTCGAGAAGGTGAAGCCCGAAGGGCATGCCGCGCAGGTGGCGGAGGCGATCGAACAGTCGCGAAGCGCCTGACGCCGCAGTGCACGAGAGAGGACCCGTGGGACCAGGTGGATCCGGTCCCACGGGCCTTTCTCATTCTTCCAGTCGGCAAGGTCGGCCGCAGTCAGGCCGCCTCCGCCCCCTATGGCCTCTGGCCCATGGCCTCTGGCCTTTGGCCTAGCCTAGAATATCTGGGTCCAGCCGCGTTCCTTCACCCGCACCAGAATCGCCGACCCGCGAAGCGCGCTTTCCACCGCGCACGCGGAGTAGAACAGATCCTTGTTTCCATTGAACAGCGACGGGTCGCCCAGGTTCACGTTCGCCGCGTACACGGCGCCCTGGATGAGCGCGTTGCCGTTTCCCTTGCTGATGTCGTCGCGTACCACCACCAGCCCGTAGAACTCGAACGTGCCGTTGATGTCCAGGTCCCCGTTCACGAGCAGCACGCCCTGACCTCGTCCGTTGCCGTTGATGTGGAGGTCGCCGCTCGAGTAGATGATGGGGAAGTAGCCGTAGCAGCCGGCGACGCTGCCGGGGCGCGACGGTTCCCCCCAGTTGAGCGGATCGGACGAGTCACAGGTGCTGGCGGTGCCAACCGGACCGATGCCGGATCCCAGTGTTCCACCAGTGATGTGGATGTCGGCATTCGCGGCCAGGGAGTTCCACGATTCCGATCCGTACCGCACGTACGTGTTCGAGTCGGCGGCGGCGGGATCGTACACCACGGCCGGCGTGGATGTGATGTTCTTCGCCTTGTAGTCCACTGTGGCGCCCGGGGGAACGACCACCGCGGGCACCGTGGATCCGGGGATCGACGCGCATTGCGTCCAGCCGGCCGGGTCGTGATTCGTCCCATTGATGTCCGCGCTGCCCGAGATCGTCACGTCACCGGCGGCCGTGATGGCACCCTTGGCCGTGATGCTCGGATACGCGAGGCGCACCAGCGCGCCGGTCTGTCGCCGCGCGGTAAGTCTGGCATTCCCCATGCTCGCCTGGCCCTCCGAGACGACCCAGAAGGCGTTGTCGTTCAGCCGCGTTACTTTCACGCGCGCCGTGTCGCCGGACGCGACGTAGATCTGCGAGGAGTCGATGGCGCCCGTGGCCATGCCGCCGGGAAGGTTGCGCGAGCGGTCCCAGTTCGAGATCTCGCTGTTGAGGCCGTATTCAGCCACCGCAAAGGACCGCTGCGAGATGAGCTCGTTGCGCGACCCGCGGAATTCCTGGGTGGACGAGAAGAACGCGCCCGTGATCACGATCGCCAGCACGACGATGCCGAAGAGAGCCGTGATCAGCGCGACGCCTCGGCGGTCGCCGTGCGCAGTCGCGCCCTCATCGTGCTGCGGAGTTGTCACCGAAATGCCGTCCATGGAGTCCCTCACTTGGAATTGCGGATCGCGACGCGCATGACGACCGAGTCGCGCAATGCGGCGCCCTGTCGTTCGCTCACCGCGGCCTGACCGGCGTTGGTGCGCAGGAAGACATCGATGCGCCCCACGCTCTTGGTCTGCGTGAAGTCGGTAATGCGCACGCCCAGCGTGTCGAAGTAGCGGAACTGCAACCCGCTGGGGTTCGCGTCACCCGACTGGAAAGGCCGGAATGGGCCGGCCAGCGGCTCCGTGCCGCTCCACCCGGCGCCCTTGTACTCCTGCATGCCGAGGTACCAGTTCCCGCTCGCTTCCTGGTAGATCTTGTAGCGGGTCTGCCGGGCGAAGCGGACGCCGGCGCCGAGGTGCACCGAGTCCTGAATCGTCCCCGCGACGGTGTAGCGGGTCCGGGGTTTCGAGCCGGTGGGATCGAGGACCGCATCCGTATACGGTGCGCCCGGGCAGTCCGCCGTTTGCGACCTGCCGGTCAGGGTGAACTGCTCCCACTTGTCGTCTTCGGATCCCTTGAGGGTCGAGTCGTTATAGAGAAATACCACATCACCGTCCAGCGGAGTCGTGGCCAGACTGGTGAGCGTCTGGCGCGCCAGGTTCACCGGCGGGATGGCGAACCACGCCGGTCCCTTGGCGCAGACGATCGATGCACCGATGGCCGCGAGCACGGTGATGTCGCTCTCGCTCATCGTCAGGATGTCGCCACCCGCGCTCGAGATCGAGCGAAACTCGGCTGGCAGCACCGTGGCGCCAAGCCGCAGCTCGCGCCGCGCGGCGGCGGTGCGCCCGGAGTCGCGGTAGTACTGCTGCTGCTTGATGAGCACGCGCGTCATCGCGCCGCCCACGATCGCGAGCAGCAGCATCGACACCAGCATTTCGACCAGGGTGAAGCCCCGGCGGGCAGGCCGCGCCGGTCGCGCGGCACCAATCAGTCGGGGCATGGTCAGTCGCGGCATGGGATGATGCTCTGGTAGACGAGGGCCCGGGTTCGACCCGAGAACCGCACCGAGTCGATGATGGTCTTGATGTCGTTGCCGTCGGCGACGATCCATTTCTCGGTCACGCCGAGCGTGGTGGCGGTGCCGGTCTGCGTGCTCGTGGGCGCCAGGGCCGTGCACATGATGCTGGCGAGCGAATCGAGGCGCGACTGCACGACCAGCGCCGCGGTCTCCTGCAGCGACGCGCCCTTCATCTGATTGCCGGCCACCAGCGAGAACCCCGCCAGGCCGAGCATGCCGACGCCCAGCAGGATGATGGCGACGATCATTTCGATGATCGTCAGTCCGCGGCGCCCTCGCGCGCGGTTACGTCGTACCGTCTTCATAAGGAGCACCCCCGGGGCATGATCGCGCCGGCCGTCGTCACGCACACCGAGTCGCGCCGGGTCGTGCCGGCGAGCCGGAACACGCCGGTTGCCGACAGCCTCGGGCTGGCGAAACCGCGCATGTCGAAGGCGATCGACGTGTCGCTCGCGCTCCTGGACGTGAGGGTCACGCCGTAGACGCTGTCGAGCGGCGTGACCGGAACCACCGTGGCCTGCGTCCCGCTGGACGACGTGGTCACGGTCACCCACAGCTTGTTGTTGCTGAAGACCACCGTGGCGGTGCGGCCTTTCTGGATCGCGGCCGCCCGGGCGGTGGCGATCGCCGCCTCCACCTCCTGGCGCGCCGACGTCAGGCGGCTGCGTTCCTGCAGCCCCGCGAACCTGGGCAGCGAGAACAACGCCAGTCCGCCCATCACCGACAGGACGATCAGCATCTCCACCAACGTGTATCCTCTGCGCTCTGACCGCACGACGCTACCTCTCCAGTGCCTAACGAGTCATGGTGTACAGGAATCGCGCACGCGGCGCGACGGCCCAACGACGCGCCGCGTCCGCGTCCGCACCCATTCGACGAGACGAACCCGGACCCGTAACATCGGGCTAAATGACGGTGGTCTGGCCACTTAGGCGCACACGCCACATATTGCGGCGCAGCGTCCATACTTCACGTACTCCACCTCACAGCACCCATGTCCACAACGACACAAGCGGCACTGCGGCGCACGCCGTTCCACGACTTCCACGTCGCATTGGGCGCAAAGATGGTGCCTTTTGCCGGCTTCGAGATGCCCGTCCAGTATCCGTCCGGCATCACCGCCGAACACCGCGCCGTCCGCGAGCGCTGCGGCCTCTTCGACGTGTCCCACATGGGCGAGTTCCTCGTCCAGGGACCCGAGGCCGTCGCGTTTGTTAACTACGTCACCACCAACAACGTGACCGCCCTCGCCGAGGGGCAGGTCCAGTACTCCGGAATCCTCAACGACCGCGGCACGTTCGAGGACGACTGCCTCGTCTATCGGACGGCGGACGGGATCATGATGGTCGTCAACGCCTCGAACGCCGCCAAGGACTGGGCCCACATTCTGCCACAATCCTCGCGATTTGAGTGCACTCTGCAGGACGCCAGCGATCGCACGGCCCTGCTCGCGCTCCAGGGGCCGATGGCCGAAGAGGTGTTGGCTCCGCGCACCAGTCTCGACCTCCGCGGAATGCCGTACTACCACTTCGCGGTGGGCGACGTGGTCAGTGTGACCGATGTGCTCGTCTCACGCACCGGATACACCGGCGAAGACGGCTTCGAGCTGTACTTCGATCCCCGCCACGCCCGCACGGTCTGGACGGCACTCACCGGTGACGAGCGCGTCGTTCCCACCGGACTCGGCGCGCGCGATTCGCTGCGGCTGGAAATGGGAATGGCGCTCTACGGCAACGACATCGACGACACGGTCACGCCGTACGAGGCCAACCTGGGGTGGATCGTCAAAGTGTCGAAGGGCGACTTCGTGGGGCGCGACGCCCTGGTGCGCCAGAAGGAGCGCGGCGTGCCGCGCCGCCTCGTCGGCTTCACCTCGGACGAGCGCATCTTCCCCCGCCACGGGTACCCGGTCTTCAGCGGAGGCGCGCCAGTCTGGCACGGTGTGCAGCGGTACCCTGAGCCCGAGCCTCAACATCCCGATCGGAACGTGCTACCTGCCCACCCCGGACGCAGGCGCCGGGACGGCGTTCGAGCTGGAGATTCGCGGGAGGCGTGCTCCGGCGCGGGTGGTGAAGATGCCGTTCTATACGAAGGGCACCCACCACTAGCGGCGGAATGCCCCGGCGCGCGGTCCCGGACAGCGCTCTCGCACGCCGCGGGGGTTCCCTCGGCGCCGGCCCCGGCGCCGCCGGCGCCCGCGCGCTCCCGGTTCGTTAGGCACCGGCCGCGACTCGTGCGCATCGCCCTCCTCACCATCTCCGATGCCGGCGCCCGCGGGGAGCGCCAGGACACCTCGGGCGACGCCGTCGTCGCCTGGGCGGAACGGCAGGGCCATGCCGTCGTCGCCCGCGCCATGCTGCCCGACGACACGGTGGATGTGGTGCGGCAGCTGCTGGCGTGGTGCGATGGCGACGTGGCCGACCTGGTGCTCACCACCGGGGGAACGGGATTGAGCCCGCGGGATCGCACCCCCGAGGCCACCCGCGCCGTGATGGAGCGCGAGGCGCCCGGGATCGTAGAGCGACTGCGCGTGCTGGAGATGTCGCGGTTCCCGAGGGCGGCGCTGTCGCGTGGCGTGGCGGGGGTGCGCGGCCGCACGCTGGTGGTCAATCTTCCCGGGTCCCCGGGGGGCGTGCGCGACGCGCTGGCCGCGCTCGAACCCATCGTCCGGCACGCGGTCGACATCGCCCGCGGCGCGGCAACCGATCACTCGCCTGGAACGCAGTGAACGTCCTCATCACCCTCACCGACGTCGAGCCGGCAGTCCGGCTCAACGCCCTGCTCGAGCGCAGCGGGATCACCACCGAGATGGTCTCGCCGCTCGATGACTTCCGCGGGGCGCTGCGGCGCGCGCATCCCGACGTGGTGGTCATCACCGGCGGGCTGCTCGATCCGCAGCATCTCGCG